>NZ_JAXCIP010000022.1:0-514 GCF_046540435.1 Pseudomonas sp. W5-01 | reverse complement strand
GGTGCAGGTTCTGGCCACAGGTGAGCCCGCACTGAATGTCGATGTGATCGTTGAGCGGCGTGACGGTAGCCGTCGCAACGTTATTGCAAACGTCACGCCTCTTTTTGACGAGGGTGGAGACCAGATCGGCTTCGTTAATTGCGTGCAGGACGTCACTTTCCTTAGGCAGCGTGAGGAAGAGAGGGTCCAGATGATCAGCGATCGGTTTCAGGCTCAGAAGATGGAAATCGTAGGCCAGCTCACCACGGGCATCGCACATGACTTCAACAATATGCTGACGGCCGTAACGGGCTCGGCAAGTCTTGCGGAGCATTACCTTAAAAACGAGAAGCCCGATCATGCGAAGAAGCACCTGGCCAATGCACTGCGCGCATCCCAGACCGCGGGTGCGATGACAGCCCGACTTATGGCTTTTTCCAGACGGCACAAGCTGGGTTCAGAAGTGATCAATGTGAATCCGTTAATCACTTCGCTAATTGAGCTTGGTCGTGGAAGCTTGGGATCAAAGGTCTTA
>NZ_JAXCIP010000021.1:0-1826 GCF_046540435.1 Pseudomonas sp. W5-01 | reverse complement strand
CGTGTTGATCGTTTGATAGTTCACGCCCGCGCAGTAGCACTGGAAAACGAAGAAGCCGTTCGCGTCCTTGCGGATTTGGACGATATCCCCCGAGCTACCTGAGCCGCCGCCTGCGCCCACTCGCACAAACGGCGGGTTATTGGGGTTGCCGGTCAAGCTGAAGGCCGCAGTGTTCGCCCCAGCATCACCAACGAACGCCAGGTTCAGCGTGAAGTCATGCGCCGCCACGGGGCACGTATACAGCCCGGCAGGCGTATCCACACTTGAGGCGAAACGTTTCATCGATGTGGTGAGGATGTCGCGGCCGTCGAGAACAATGCCGCCCATCCGATTGCCGTCGATCAAGCCGTGCCCGTTGTAGATCGCGAAGGAACGCACCAGGCCGGCGGCGAAGTCCCGGCCTTCCTGATCCGCGTAGCTGCCGTAGGACGCATATGCATCGTTCGGGTCTGCGCAGACCGAGGGCTGCGTGATGAAAACCAGATCAGGCACCTTGGCGAAGGCTTTCATTTTGGCGACGGCCGATGTAAGCGCCGCACTCGAAATCGCGCTGCTGTCGTTGCTGCCCATGATGATGTAGATGACATCCGGCTTCACGTCAGAGATGTAATCAATCCACGCGCGACTTGAATCTGCGTACCAACCCGGGAACGCAGACGGTTTGCCGTCCAGGTTGGCGAAGGTCTGCCCGCCAATGCAGCGGTTGAAGAAGGTGATCTTCTTTTCTGGGTTGAGCTGCTTGATACGCAGCGACAGCATCGCAGCAACGCCGCCCCCGGTATCCACCGTATTCGGATTCCAAGTACCCGTCGAGCTGCCGGTCAGGACCACAACCGGAGCGCGAGCATTGGAAAAGGCCTTCAGGTGCCGGGCCGGGTCAAGGTCATAAAACTTCGGCGAGGTAGTTGGAGCAGATTCCGGGATGACTCGGACCCTGTAGCTGGCATTCCCCGAAAGCTGCCCGTCGCCCACGAAGCGCACATTGGTGCGATTCTTCAGGGCTCCCACGCAAACGTACTGCCGGGAGATCAGCACCTCCTGAACCCCGACTGCGATCGCCTCATCAATAGCGCGCTGGATTATCGCGAGGTCGGTGGAGCCTTCAAACCAGGCCGCATGCACTTTCCCTTCGTAAACCCTGCTCCATGCCGCGCCGTTGCTGGCGATGACATAGGTTCCGCCGTTGTCCGCACGACCGGACTGGGCGGCGATGCGCAGGAAATCCCCAGCAATACCGGCCCGAGTCAGGGTCACGCGCATCGCATCCCCGCTGTAGGCGCGCAGCTCAACGTAATCGAGAAGAACCTTCGCTTTGTCCAGCTCGTCCTTGACCGTGCCGCCTTCGTACCCGATATCGTCGGCCCCATCAGGGGCCTGAAGCGCAGAGACGCGGGCAAGTGACTGGGGCATCCATTCCTCCGCAAGAACGCCTGCTTCGCCTGCTTGTGGGACCTGTCCTGCACCGGCCGCCGTCGTGACTTTACCGTTGAGCGAAGTGGCCAGCTGCTCGGCATGAGCTGCTTGGGTGGCCACCTCGTTTACTCGCTGGGTCCGCGCTACGGAAGCGGGCAGCCAGTCTTCGTTGATCTTGCTCTCAGCGCTGCCGATCGGGATGTTGCCCGGGGCTGGGTTGAAGCTGGCTGTGCCGCCCGTAACGACTGCGGCAGCGTTAGCCTCGCTTGCCGCCGCCGCTTGAGCACTTCGCTGAGCGGCCGCCCGACCTGATTCGACCTGGATGGCAGCAGCATCTACGGCATTGCGCGCCTGCGTGACGAACACCTGGGCCTCTTGGGCGATCTGTGCCGCTGCGACAGATGCCCCTTGGC
>NZ_JAXCIP010000019.1:0-2952 GCF_046540435.1 Pseudomonas sp. W5-01 | reverse complement strand
GCAATCTGCTGTCTTTGTGCAGATTGCTTGGGTGTTATATGGTCAAGCCTCACGGGCAATTAGTATTGGTTAGCTCAACGCCTCACAGCGCTTACACACCCAACCTATCAACGTCGTAGTCTTCGACGGCCCTTCAGGGAACTCAAGGTTCCAGTGAGATCTCATCTTGAGGCAAGTTTCCCGCTTAGATGCTTTCAGCGGTTATCTTTTCCGAACATAGCTACCCGGCAATGCCACTGGCGTGACAACCGGAACACCAGAGGTTCGTCCACTCCGGTCCTCTCGTACTAGGAGCAGCCCCTCTCAAATCTCAAACGTCCACGGCAGATAGGGACCGAACTGTCTCACGACGTTCTAAACCCAGCTCGCGTACCACTTTAAATGGCGAACAGCCATACCCTTGGGACCGGCTTCAGCCCCAGGATGTGATGAGCCGACATCGAGGTGCCAAACACCGCCGTCGATATGAACTCTTGGGCGGTATCAGCCTGTTATCCCCGGAGTACCTTTTATCCGTTGAGCGATGGCCCTTCCATACAGAACCACCGGATCACTAAGACCTACTTTCGTACCTGCTCGACGTGTCTGTCTCGCAGTCAAGCGCGCTTTTGCCTTTATACTCTACGACCGATTTCCGACCGGTCTGAGCGCACCTTCGTACTCCTCCGTTACTCTTTAGGAGGAGACCGCCCCAGTCAAACTACCCACCATACACTGTCCTCGATCCGGATAACGGACCTGAGTTAGAACCTCAAAGTTGCCAGGGTGGTATTTCAAGGTTGGCTCCACGCAGACTGGCGTCCACGCTTCAAAGCCTCCCACCTATCCTACACAAGCAAATTCAAAGTCCAGTGCAAAGCTATAGTAAAGGTTCACGGGGTCTTTCCGTCTAGCCGCGGATACACTGCATCTTCACAGCGATTTCAATTTCACTGAGTCTCGGGTGGAGACAGCGCCGCCATCGTTACGCCATTCGTGCAGGTCGGAACTTACCCGACAAGGAATTTCGCTACCTTAGGACCGTTATAGTTACGGCCGCCGTTTACCGGGGCTTCGATCAAGAGCTTCGCGTTAGCTAACCCCATCAATTAACCTTCCGGCACCGGGCAGGCGTCACACCCTATACGTCCACTTTCGTGTTTGCAGAGTGCTGTGTTTTTAATAAACAGTCGCAGCGGCCTGGTATCTTCGACCGGCATGAGCTTACGGAGCAAGTCCTTCACCCTCACCGGCGCACCTTCTCCCGAAGTTACGGTGCCATTTTGCCTAGTTCCTTCACCCGAGTTCTCTCAAGCGCCTTGGTATTCTCTACCCAACCACCTGTGTCGGTTTGGGGTACGGTTCCTGGTTACCTGAAGCTTAGAAGCTTTTCTTGGAAGCATGGCATCAACCACTTCGTGTTCTAAAGAACACTCGTCATCAGCTCTCGGCCTTGAAACCCCGGATTTACCTAAGATTTCAGCCTACCACCTTAAACCTGGACAACCAACGCCAGGCTGGCCTAGCCTTCTCCGTCCCTCCATCGCAATAACCAGAAGTACAGGAATATTAACCTGTTTTCCATCGACTACGCTTTTCAGCCTCGCCTTAGGGACCGACTAACCCTGCGTCGATTAACGTTGCGCAGGAAACCTTGGTCTTTCGGCGTGGGTGTTTTTCACACCCATTGTCGTTACTCATGTCAGCATTCGCACTTCTGATACCTCCAGCAAGCTTCTCAACTCACCTTCACAGGCTTACAGAACGCTCCTCTACCGCATCATCCTAAGATGATACCCGTAGCTTCGGTGCATGGTTTGAGCCCCGTTACATCTTCCGCGCAGGCCGACTCGACTAGTGAGCTATTACGCTTTCTTTAAAGGGTGGCTGCTTCTAAGCCAACCTCCTAGCTGTCTAAGCCTTCCCACATCGTTTCCCACTTAACCATGACTTTGGGACCTTAGCTGACGGTCTGGGTTGTTTCCCTTTTCACGACGGACGTTAGCACCCGCCGTGTGTCTCCCATGCTCGGCACTTGTAGGTATTCGGAGTTTGCATCGGTTTGGTAAGTCGGGATGACCCCCTAGCCGAAACAGTGCTCTACCCCCTACAGTGATACATGAGGCGCTACCTAAATAGCTTTCGAGGAGAACCAGCTATCTCCGAGCTTGATTAGCCTTTCACTCCGATCCACAGGTCATCCGCTAACTTTTCAACGGTAGTCGGTTCGGTCCTCCAGTTAGTGTTACCCAACCTTCAACCTGCCCATGGATAGATCGCCCGGTTTCGGGTCTATTCCCAGCGACTAGACGCCCTATTAAGACTCGCTTTCGCTACGCCTCCCCTATTCGGTTAAGCTCGCCACTGAAAATAAGTCGCTGACCCATTATACAAAAGGTACGCAGTCACCCAACAAAGTGGGCTCCCACTGCTTGTACGCATACGGTTTCAGGATCTATTTCACTCCGCTCTCCGCGGTTCTTTTCGCCTTTCCCTCACGGTACTGGTTCACTATCGGTCAGTCAGTAGTATTTAGCCTTGGAGGATGGTCCCCCCATGTTCAGACAAGGTTTCTCGTGCCCCGTCCTACTCGATTTCATTGACAAGAGATTTTCGCGTACAGGGCTATCACCCACTATGGCCGCACTTTCCAGAGCGTTCCGCTAATCTCAAATCAACTTAAGGGCTGGTCCCCGTTCGCTCGCCACTACTAAGGGAATCTCGGTTGATTTCTTTTCCTCAGGGTACTTAGATGTTTCAGTTCCCCTGGTTCGCTCCATACACCTATGTATTCAGTGTAAGGTAACTGTCTTATGACAGCTGGGTTCCCCCATTCAGACATCTCCGGATCACAGTCTGTTTGCCGACTCCCCGAAGCTTTTCGCAGGCTACCACGTCTTTCATCGCCTCTGACTGCCAAGGCATCCACCGTATGCGCTTCTTCACTTGACCATATAACCCCAAGCAATCTGG
>NZ_JAXCIP010000018.1:0-3301 GCF_046540435.1 Pseudomonas sp. W5-01 | reverse complement strand
ACAATATAGGTGTTATCGACAGCGTTGTTCTTGTTGGGATCAAGCACGTTGAATGCGTCTGCAGGCTCGACTTTAGGACGAGGGTAGGGTGTTGCGTTAATGGATAAAGTGTCGTCAAGCGCCTGTTTGATTGCTGCCGTCAATTTGTCTTTTTGCTCGGCGGTGAGGATGGCGTTCTTCATTTTCTTTTGCTCCTTGCAAGGTGGGTATCACTAGTGCGACGCGGGCAGGGGGGTAATTGTACTTACAGCGCTTCACCGTAAATAAATCAGGTCCTTGTTTTAAATAAATCAGACCCCTTTAGACCAGACCCCTTTAGACCCCAGGGGACTAATGCAAGGGGACTGATTTATTTACACGCTTTACCGTAATTAATCTGTCCCCGGTTTAAATAAATCAGACCCCTTTATAGACCCCTTTATCATGCTAAATAAATCAGACCCCTTTATCATGAGACCCCTTTATCATGCTCTTATCATCTTGTAAGACCCCTTTATCTTGCTCCTTTATCTTCCGTTTTGATACTCTTAGGGGGTGTAAGTGAGCTGTCTGATGGTTATATTGGCACCGTGTCCCGGCGCCTTCGCAGTAAAGTGTATATATTTTACTTTTGGCCCTGCAATATAAACAATTTGAGGGAAGGGTGCGTCACTTGTGCTGTCGAAATCCCTGGAGAAAATCCTTTCTCCGGTATCATTGTAAGCTTCCACTCTTAGTATGTCGTTTTGGGTAGGCTGCCAAACTCTGAGAGTTAGGTCTATGAGGACTGCGGAGTAAGTATGTCGTAATGCTGCTGTCATAGAGATTGGATCGGTTACGACAGCTTGCGCGTAAACTGTTGCAGTGTGATTTTCAATGTATCCGTATTGATCTCCAGTTACATAGCCTGAAACAGTTAGCACTAAACTTTCGCATTCTGCAGAATCGCCGACCCTCACTAAACGCTGATTCTCAACATTTTCGAATTTCTCTACTAGAAGCATCACAACTTGAAGCATCCATGCTTTTGATATCAGGCTCCCGTCCACATATTGAGCGGTGAAAATGTGCGTCGAAACTGATAATCCGCTCACCTGATATGTCCAGTCTCCGGTGGAATTGACAGTAACAATTCCTAGGGCCGCTGAACCGTCAATTATTTGGAGACGGGCGTTCGCATCGGCCGTTCCGGTCAAGTTGACAGTAGTGTCTTCGGTGTTCGCGCCGTTGGCGATCTCCGCCCCATAAGAGTCGGTCACCTTAGTAATCTCAATCGCGCCAACGTCGGGCACGCTCTTGATGCTGTACGCCTGTTCCGAAAACGGAAAACGCGTTGCCCCTCCATCAAAAGACGCTTCCAGCTTCAGGATAAAGGTCGAGCCGTCGGTCAGCGTTTTGAGGAGGTCCTTGGAGATGCCCCTGCTCTGGGCGCCCAACGTCGTGACGTTCAGCGGATTCCAGTTCTGCAGCGTGATCTGCGGCGTCGAGACCACGCTCAGCCAGAGTTTTTGCCCCACTGCCTGACCAGGCCAGGCCGCCAGTGTCATGTGGGCGTTAGCCGTCAACGCCGTCACATCAAGCTCGGTCCCCTGCGCCTCGGTGATGACCGGCTTTGGATAGGCCGGACGCACGTACTTGCGCACGGTGAGTTGAAGGGGCTCAGACGCGACGCCGTCTGGCTCATTTGGATTGAGCACCGAGTAAATGACGAGGATGGGTTGAGGGAGGGTTTCACCCGCTGCAATGACAAGGGCAGAGGGGACCTTGACCCTGATTTGCGTTCCCTCGGAAGCGACCGGTTCGATCGAGTAATCATCGTTCCAGTAAAAACTGACCAGATAGGTGGCGGGAATATTATCAATGACCATATAGGTGTTATCGACAGCGTTGTTCTTGTTGGGATCAAGCACGTTGAATGCGTCTGCAGGCTCGACTTTAGGACGAGGGTAGAGTGTTGCGTTAATGGATAAAGTGCCGTCAAGCGCCTGTTTGATTGCTGCCGTCAATTTGTCTTTTTGCTCGGCGGTGAGGATGGCGTTCTTCATTTTCTTTTGCTCCTTGCAAGGTGGGTATCACTAGTGCGACGCCGGCAGGGGGGTAATTGTACTTACAGCGCTTCGCCGTAAATAAATCAGGTCCTTGTTTTAAATAAATCAGACCCCTTTAGACCCCAGGGGACTAATGCAAGGGGACAATGCAAGGGGACTGATTTATTTACACGCTTTACCGTAATTAATCTGTCCCCGGTTTAAATAAATCAGACCCCTTTATCAGACCCCTTTATCATGCTTACAGTCGTGCTATGTCTAGATCATTCACGGAAAGTCTGGCCAGTCATCCAGAGAATTTAGTATGGACATTCCTCTCCAGCTGAGTATTTCATTAACAGGTGCGCATCTTTTCTGTGCTGAAGGAAACCGCCAGACAAGACCGTCTTCCCCACAGCCTGATTTTATTCCAAGCCAGCAGTCACCATATCGGCCCTTGTCTGGTGGGAATGGAGCGCCATACAAGTGTATGAGTACATTTAGGTGAGCCTCCCTAAGAGGTAAACAGTCCCAGTCCTCGGCGTATTGTACTGCCTGATCGTAGGTGAAACTGTACTCATCAGGTGCTACTCTGAGCGCATACATTTTCGAGGCGTTAACTGTGTAAGAGACGCTGTTGTTTCGTGCATCGCTCACGGTTATGGTGCTGCTCCCCCATCCTCTTCCTTTAACCTCTCCCTGCTGGTTAACTGATGCATACCGTGTGTTGCTCGATGAGTAGGTATAAGGTGGCGTGCCTCCTAAGGGTGTTCTAACTTGAGTATTACCTACTACGTCATTGCCATTTTGCGTCCATTCAGGGCTTCCCATTACGTATATGCCATCAAGAATCATCGTTGACTGGTCAATGGTCAGCGGTATGGCTATAACCTGAACAGTCCATGCATCTGAAGTCAGGCCACCTGCAACATATCGAGCAGTGAAAATATGCGTAGAAACCGATAAACCGTTCGCCTGATAGGTCCAGGCGCCAACGGCGTTAACAGTGACAGTTCCTAATACCGTTGACCCGTCAACTGCTTGAAGTTGGGTATTTGCATCGGCTGTGCCAGTCAGGTTGACAGTGGTCTCTTGAGTATTTCCGCCGTTGGCGATCTCCGCCCCATAAGAGTCGGTCACCTTAGTAATCTCAATCGCGCCAACGTCGGGCACGCTCTTGATGCTGTACGCCTGTTCCGAAAACGGAAAGCGCGTTGCACCGCCATCAAAAGACGCCTCCAGCTTCAGCGTAAAGGTCGAGCCGTCGGTCAGCGTTTTGAGGAGGTCCTTGGAGA
>NZ_JAXCIP010000017.1:0-46759 GCF_046540435.1 Pseudomonas sp. W5-01 | reverse complement strand
CAAGCTCGCTCCCACGGGATAGTGGGCTGACTCGATATTTCGGGTGGTTCACCGGACCTGTGGGAGTGAGCTTGCTCACGAAGAGGCCGGTACATTCAGCCACTTTCTCTGAAGACTGAAAGTAAGCATTCGCGAGCAAGCTCGCTCCCACAAGTGACGTGTCCGAATCCGGATCAGAAGTGGAAGCTGGCACTCATCAGCGCGGTACGCCCGGCGGCCATGTGGGCGTAGTGGGTGGTGAAGACCTGATCGTAATAACGCTTGTCGGTCAGGTTCTGCACGTTCAGCTGCAGGTCAACGTTCTTGGTCAGCGCGTACGTGGCCATGGCGTCGTAGCGCCAGTAGGACGGCACTTCCACCGAGTTGGCTTCGTTGCCGAAACGCGAATCGACGAAGGTCGCGCCGCCGCCCACGGTCAGCTTCGGCATCAGTTCGTAGGTCGACCAAAAATTGAAGCTGTTGCGCGGCGTGCTCGGCATGTGATTGCCCTCGTCCGCCTTGCTGGTTGCGCTGACGATCTCGCTCTCCATGTAGGTGTAGCCGCCGTAGACTTTCCATTTGCCGGTGATGTTGCCGCTGTAGGTCAGCTCCAGACCATCGACACGCTGCTCGCCGTCCAGCACCTGGAACGTCGCGTTGTCAGGATCGGTCACCCGCGCATTGGTCTTCTCGGTGCGGAACAGCGCAGCCGTCAGCGACAGGTTGTCGTCGAAGAAATCCCACTTGGTGCCCAGTTCATAGTTACGGTTCTTTTCCGGATCGAGGTTGGCGTTGTTCGCCGCGATTTCCAGGCCGCCATTGCCGCTGGTCTCACCCGACGGGTTGCTGGACGTCGACCACGCCGCGTAGATGCTGCCGTTCGGCAGCGGCTTGTAGGTCACGCCGACCTGGTAATTCCACAGCTGGCTGGTGTTCTCGCGCTTGAAGCTGCCCGCCACCGAACCGCGGCCACCGGTGCTGTAACCGCTGGAGCGCACGTCGTAATCGTCATAGCGCAGGCCCAGGTTCAACGACCACTGTTCGTTGAATTTCAACGTGTCGAAGACATAGGCGGCACTGGTTTTGGTGTCGGTATCGGTGAACGCGCGGCTGTCGGTGATGGTGCCGTTCCAGTCGTCTTTCGGCGACGGGTTGGACAGGCTGGTGCAGTCGCCCGACGCCAGCAGCGCAGCGTTACAGGTCGAGCCGATGGTCCCGCCGCTGGCGCTGAGCACGTTGTAGCCGCGGTTGTGGGTGTCCTGATACGAAAATTCGAGACCGGTCACCAGACTGTGCTCGACAAAACCGGTGTTGAATTTTGCCTGAAGGTCGGTCTGGTTGACGAAGCCGCTGGAGGTCGAATTGCGGCTCTTCGCCGAGCGCGAGACCAGTCCCCTGGCGACGTTGCCACGGCTGTCGTCCGGGTTGGTGACGATGTAGTCCAGGGTCGAGCGCGACATGCGGAAGCTGTTGGAGATCGTCAGGTTGTCGTTGAGGTCATGTTCGAGGCGGATCGTGCCGCTGTCGTTGACGCTCTTGCGGTAGTCGCGGTCGGTCAGGCCGTAAAAGTTGTTTTCGTTGACGTGGGCCGGCTTGTCGACCACGTACTGGCTGCGGCCGGGGGTGTTGGTCAGCGGAATGCCGTAGTCGGGCATGTCGTCGGTGGACAAGTGGTAGTAATCAACCTTGACCCGGGTGTCGGTGCCCAGACCGAACGCGAACGAAGGCGCAACGCCCCAGCGGCTGTTGTCGACATCGTTGCGGCCGGCGACGTTGGAATCATGCTTCATCAGGTTCAGCCGGAAGGCGGACGTGTCGGTCATCTGCTTGTTGACGTCGAGGGTGTAGCGCTGGGTCTGGTCCGAGCCGAAGGTGTAGCCGCCGTTGAAGGCATCGCCCAGGTGGGCACCTTTGGTGACGAGGTTCAGGCTGCCACCCGTAGAGCCTGCGCCGGTGAACGCCGAGCCCGGGCCTTTGCTGACCTCGACCGATTCGACGTTGAAAATCTCCCGGCTTTGCGCCGCGACATCGCGCATGCCGTCGACGAACACGTCACTCTCCGCGTTGAAGCCACGAATGATCGGGCGATCCGCATTCGGGTTACCGCCCTCGCCGCACCAAAGGTGATGCCGGGGGTGGTGCGCAAGGCGTCAGTCAGGCTCGTGGCCGCGGTGTCGCGGATGACTTGCTGCGGGATCACCGTGACGCTCTTTGGCGTCTCGCGCAGGGGCGCGGTGTACTTTTTCGAGGCCGATTCTTCGGTCTTGTAAGCCGCGTCGGCCCGCTCGCCGTCGATGTTGGTGGCCCCGAGATTCAGGGCATCCGATGAAGGCTCCGCAGCCTGCGCCACATGGGCGGCGGACATCGCGGCAAGGGCGACGCTGACGGCGCCGACGATGGAGCGCTGCGAGTGGGCGGTAACCGGTTGTGCTTGGCGCGACATCTTCCTTCCCCAAGGAAATAATAAGGCGGCGGAATATAGTTGAGACTGCTTCGCATTCGCAGAAAACTTACATTCTTTACACTTTCCCATTACCCAATTTTCACATCGACCCATTCACGCGCGCGGGCGACGTTTTACACGACCAATAAGAATCACTATCATCCGCCGCCTTATTCTTCACGCAGGTCGCGATTCATGCTCCTACATATCCCCGGTCTGTTTTCACCCGAGGAGGTGCTTCGCATCCGACAGGCGCTGGAAGACACCGAATGGGCCGACGGCAAGATCACCGCCGGGCACCAATCGGCGAAAGCCAAGCACAACCTGCAACTGCCGGAAGGTCATCCACTTGCCGTAGAGATTGGCGCGGCGATGCTTGAGCGCTTGTGGCAGAACCCACTCTTCATGTCCGCTGCCCTGCCCCACAAGGTCTTCCCGCCGCTGGTGAATTGCTACACCGGCGGCGGCAGTTTCGATTTGCACATCGACAACGCCGTGCGTCAGGCCAAGGGCAGCGCCGAGCGCGTGCGCACAGATCTGTCATCGACGCTGTTTTTCAGCGATCCCGACGATTACGACGGCGGCGAGCTGGTGATTCAGGACACCTTTGGCACCCGTCAGGTGAAGCTGCCAGCGGGCGATCTGCTGCTTTATCCGGCCAGCAGTCTGCACAAGGTCAACGCCGTCACACGGGGCGCGCGGTACGCCTCGTTCTTCTGGACCCAGAGCCTGGTGCGGGACGATGGCCACCGCACGCTGCTGTTCGACATGGACGCGGCCATCCAGCAACTCAGCCGCGACGTGCCTGATCACCCCTCGCTGCTTCAGCTCACCGGCACCTATCACAACCTGCTGCGGCAGTGGGTAGAGGTCTGAGTGATGAGCTGGAATCTGCGACGTGAAGAGGTGCTCGATGGCGACCAGCTGCGCGCCATGCTGGAAGAAAGTCCGGCGAGTGCCGCACGGGCGATTCTCAGCGCCGCGCAGGCCAACATCGTCGACGCCCAGGCGCTGCTCGGGCAGATCCTGCTCGACGGCGCCGGCATCGAGCAGGACCCGTCGCTGGCGATGACGTGGTTCCAGATCGCCGCACGCAACGGGCATGCGATGGCCCACAACATGCTCGGTCGCTGCCAGGAACATGGCTGGGGTTGCGAGCCAGATGCGGCGAAGGCCGCCGAGTGCTATCGACTGGCAGCGCAGGCCGACCTGGACTGGGGCTTCTATAACTACGGCAACCTGCTAGCCACTGGTCGGGGCGTTAATAAGGATCAGGCACGCGCACTGGCCTGCTACCGCAAGGCCGCACACATGGGTCATGCCAAATCAATGAACATGCTCGGCCGCTATCTGGAAGAAGGCGTGAGCTGCGAGCAGGATCTGCCCGCCGCGCACCATTGGTACCGACGCTCGGCAGAGTCCGGCGACTTTCGCGGTCAGTTCAGTCATGCGGCCGTTCTGGCTGATCAAGGAGACATTCAACAATCGCTGCACTGGTTTGAAACGGCTTTGCGCAATGGCAACCTCAACTTTCTGCGGGTCAGTCGCCAGACGCTGTTGTCGTCACCCCATCCAGAAATTAAAAGACTGGCCATCGACTACTTCACCAAAGCATCGGCCATTGGCACCGCTGAAGATAAAGCAGCCCTGTCTCACTTTCTGAAAAACGCCAAAACGGCTGCATAAACACGTTCTGACACAGGTTTGAATTCAACGGCATTCCCCCGACTTAGCGGGGCGGAAGCCGTGGTGAGCTCTGCCTGTAAGTTCTCCTACAACAGTTGAAGGCACGCGTGCTTTGACATAAGACTCAATCGCCCACTAGTCTCAGATCGCTGCCATTACAGCAGTGATAGAAACTCCGTAACCGGCACCAGGATGGCGCCACTATTAAAGAAAGGACTCTTTCATGAATTATGCATTGAACAATGCCTTCAACACCTCAACTAACAAGGCCGCCGAAGAAGCAGCGCTGGCACCAAGAGCGCTTATTGACGCCTCCCTTGGACAGCACGACGACAGTGTGCGCACCACGGGTCTTATCCTGACCAAAGAGCAGATCATTGATCTGTATCGCTATGAACAAAAAGGCCTGCACTTACCCACCACCGCCGAAGCCGTCAGTGTTTACCTTGGCTATGACCAGCAAAACCCGCCAGGCCGTGGACTGGCAGTCAGCGACTTCACCAAAACGTTCAGTATTATCAAGGTCCATGCCAGTCAATGGGACGGTCTGCGCCAGCGAATCAAACTGATCAGCAGCGAGCTCAAACTCTTCGCGACCTTCATGAACACGACGGGAAAACGCGTGGTTCGGGAGTTGGACACTGTCTCTGCGTCGGACGCACTGAAAGATCTTGGAATTATCACGCTCGAAGACCTCAAGCGGGTCGAAAAGGAAATGGGCACCGCGCTTCCGGACATCACACTGAACGACGATGACAAAGACGCGGTTGAAAGCGTCAGCTATTTCCTGGATCGGATACTGGCTCGCGTCGATACTGAGGAAAAGCGCAGCAATCGCTTGAAAGCGGATCTGGACGCATTTTCTCGGGAACTGTCCAACACGGTTCGGCCCGAAATCTCGCTTCGCCTGGTCGCCATCGACAACAACAACTTCAAAGATGACGTGATCCGGCTTCAAAAAGAAATTGAAGACTTCGATAAACAAATCGACGAGAAGAGCGCCAGCTACAAACAGATGGTCAATGATTCACTAAGCGCTGCGTCCAAACTGAATGTGATTGGTTTGGGCATGGCCATCTACTTTGGTGTAGAGGCCGAAAAAGTCCGAAAGGAAAGAAACGCTCTTAAAAAACAGCGCAATGTTAAAAACACCGAGATGGGCACCAAAAGCACAGTACTTCGACGCCTTAACGACGTTAAAGGCGATATGCAGGACCTCGAATTGCTGACGCTTCAGGCTGATGTGGCAACCCAAAACCTCGTCACCGTCTGGAACAAACTTTATCTGTACATCAAAACTTCTCAAGAAGAGTCAAAACGCATTAACGACGCATTGAAAGTTCGCTTCCTGGCCTACCACTTCGAACAGGTCATCGAGCCATGGGCGCTGATTAAAGACGAGGCGGACGACCTGTATGCCGTATTCGCCGAAGCCGATGCAGAAATCAAAAAATATCGTTAATCAATAATCTTAAGGTTTTCCCAATGAATATCCTTCGTTTCAATACCGATGTAAACGCCGTATCGCCTGACATTGGCGTGGTCAAAGTCTGCATTCAGCAAATGCTCGACCTCACTGCCGTCGCCAATTTTTCGTTCGATCAAACACGCTATCTGCCGTCGATTCATGTAAAAGCGGCAGGACTGTATGGCTCGCTCACTCAAGCCCAGCGAGCACTGGATGAGGCGGCACTCAAGATGGAAGTGAGCGCCTCTCAAGGACTCAAGAAGCTCAATGCCCTGCGCGGCGCGATCACGGAAACAGCCTCCGACGATGATCTGGAGGATAACGCTTACTTCCGGGCGCAAGCGATCATTAGCCTCAAGCGGGGGATGAACGCTGCCGCGAAGGACGCACAGCAACGCTTTAAATCGCTTGCAGATGTGAGGTTCGACCCGGCACTCACCCGCAAATACAAAAGCGGGCTGGACGCCGAGCTGGCGCAATTGAATCTGGCGCAGATCGCCTCCGAAGAAAAAATCGAGGCGCTGGAGGTTTCACGAAAGGTCTTGAACGATGCAATGGCGGTGCTTGAGAAACGCAACTTTGCAGACATCGCCAAGGACACCGTGCTCAGCGTGGAGAACATCTCCGCAGTCGGCATGGCGGCTCCCGAAGCAGAGCTCATCAGGCTCGCTGTCGAGCATATGAAAAAGACCCTGGAAGACATCAGCAAAGCGCTTAACTATCTCACCATGTACGATCAGCGCGAACGCCTGATCAAGCAAATCGCAGCGTTTAAACCCGGCCACGATGAGCGAGCGGCCGACCTGAAGATGACCGCCGCTAAAATCACGGTGATCGACAGCGTTCATGCCCTGTATCAGACCTTCTTTAACGCGCGAGCTGAGTACGCAAAGTTCGATCAGGGGATTACTGCATTTTTCGACCATCTGGAACTGGGTGATAAAGCAGGATATGAGGACCGTTTCGTCTCCATCGCGCCATCGCTGATTGATTACCTGAAAACCATTCGCTGAAAGCTCACTATTCACAGCCGTGACGGCAAGGACGCCGTCACTGCCTGCACAGGACAAGGATGTCGATATGTCAGCACCTCTGTTTAAGTGGGCCCATTTCGATGCGCTCAATCGCTACCGCATTACCTTGCATCAGGCATTCGAGACCACCGAACGAATCAAGGCAGATCTTGGCCTGGCGTCGGATCAGGCGTTCATCCGCCTTCACCAGCCAGCACTTGAACACATGCACATTCAAGTACAGGCACAGCTTCGATACTGGCCCGAGATACTGGAGTGGCCCTACAGGATCTTTTACGAACAGTCGGATCTGGTGGCCGATCTTGAGCGCTTCAGTTCGGACTATTTCCGTGTCGTTGATGCGCTCACCCGCTCTGAACGCAAAAAATTGCTCTCGACACTGGATCTATCTCAACCGCCCTTCGAGTTGAACGGACGCCTGAAAATACTGAGTCCGACAGCAGGCTACCCTTTCGCCATGCAAGTGAAGCAGCAGGTTTTTGATATGTGGATCAAATACGATCGCGCTGCTTTTACGGCCAAAGATCTGTATTCGCGTTCATCGCTTGTTTTGCCGCGACTGGTGGATTTTATGCAGGGAGCCATCAACGCATACGCTAACAATCGGAAGCTCGACCCCATGGGTTCCGACGGCAGAATTGTCGGGGTCAGGGCGATGATCAATGACATGAAGAATCTGCATGCGCAAATCGCAGACGCCACGAGGGACCTTGGTGAGGGGTATGCAAATCTGGCGAGGTTTTTGTCCGGCTCGTTGAGTGACTTCAAAGACCTGTTCACGTCGATTTCGATTGAGCGGTTTGGGGAGATGATTGAATCAGCGATGCCTCGTCTTGAGTTGGCTGAAAAACTGATCAGCCACACAAGGCAGTGAAACAAAAAACCCGCGATCGCTCGCGGGTTTCTTTATGAACGGCAGCGTTTACACGTAGTAAGACTTCAGCGGCGGGAAGCCGTTGAACTCTACAGCGCTGTAGCTGGTGGTGTAGGCACCGGTGGACAGCCAGTACAGGCGGTCACCGATGGCCAGGTTCAGCGGCAAGCCGTACTTGTAGTTCTCGTACATGATGTCGGCGCTGTCGCAGGTCGGGCCAGCGATAACCACTTCTTCCACTTCGCCTTTCTTTTCGGTCCAGATCGGGAACTTGATGGCTTCGTCCATGGTTTCGATCAGGCCGGAGAACTTGCCCACATCCGTGTACACCCAACGCTCGACGGCAGTGCGGGATTTACGCGACACCAGCACCACTTCGCTGACCAGAATACCGGCGTTGGCGATCAACGAACGGCCCGGCTCCAGAATGATTTCCGGCAGGTCATCACCGAAGTCTTCTTTCAGGTAGCGAATGATTTCTTCAGCGTAGGTTTCCAGGCTGTTGGTGCGGGTGATGTAGTTGGCCGGGAAGCCGCCGCCCATGTTGATCAGCTTGAGCACGATGCCGTCTTCTTCTTTCAGACGCTCGAAGATCACTTTCACTTTGGCGATCGCAGCGTCCCAGACGCTGATGTCACGCTGCTGCGAACCGACGTGGAACGAGATGCCGTAAGGCACCAGGCCGAGTTCACGAGCGAGGATCAAAAGGTCCATCGCCATGTCGGTCTGGCAACCGAACTTGCGTGAAAGAGGCCAGTCAGCCGTGGTCGAGCCTTCGGTGAGAATACGCACGTAGACTTTCGAGCCCGGCGCAGCCTTGGCGATATTGCGCAGGTCGGCTTCGGAGTCGGTGGAGAACAGACGCACGCCCTTCTCGTAGAAGTAGCGAATGTCTTTGGATTTCTTGATGGTGTTGCCGTAGCTGATGCGATCCGGGCCAACGCCGCGATCCATCACTTTATCCAGCTCGTAGATCGAGGCGATGTCAAAACTCGAGCCTTTTTCCTTCAGCAGGTCGATAATCTCGACCGCAGGGTTGGCTTTGACCGCGTAATAAACTGTCGCAAATTCGAAGCCTGCACGCAGGTCGTCGTAGGCCTTGCTGATCATCGCGGTGTCGATGACCACGAACGGGGTTTCTTGCTTGTCGGCAAACGCCTTCATTTTCTCGAAGGTGCTTTTCTCGAAATAGTCTTCGACCTGGATCGACATGCGGGGACTCCTGTTGGCAAACGGTAAAAAACAATGGGTGTGAGCGCGCGGCTCGTGAACGTCCTCCGTATCCCCACTTTGGTTCGCCTACTTCCCAAGGCTGCTCGGCCGAAAGCAAAAAGGCCATCCGGTGATACACCACGGTTGGCCTTGCTGTCTCGTCGTCAGTACTTGAGCCGGATGGATCGTTTCCAGCATGGACGTTCGGCGCGAACTGTAGGACCTGAGGGGCCGGAGATCAACTAAAAATGTCGCGTTTCTGCCCGTTTTTGCCAGACGGGAATCCACGCGCGTTCAATCAACCCGTAGTAACCGACCGATGTGACAGGGTGATGTTCACCTTTCCGAAAAAAACACGGTGCCTGGGTGCTCCCGACCGCTCGACGCCCCTCCCTGCCATCTGTCGTCCACTGTCATTTCTGACAGGTTTCAAACGACCGCAAATGCTCAACACTGGTGCCTCATGACGAGAGGATGCGCCCCATGAAAACACCGCCGATCAACCACCCGACTGAACGAGCCGATGTACCGACTTCCGGTCCGTCAATAACGTCCTGGTTCTCGGAAAATGAGGCCGAACTGCTATACGTAGAGCAGTACGTGCCCACAGCCGGGGACAACATCCATATTTACTGGTCAGGCTGTAATTTCTATTTTGGTGAGCGCGGGGGATACGCAGGCATCCAGCACCAAAACGATAACCTGGTGGGGGGCCAGATTTTTACTTACAACAATATCTGTTCGATCTGGGACCTCGCCTCCGATCCGGCTGAAGCCGAGGTCCGCCTGGATTATGGGATTGAAGGCCTGTATTCAGGGCATTTTGGCGGTGAGGGCACTGGCCTGCATACCTCGCACCCGATGCCATGGCACCTGAATCAGTGGTACGCCATCGTGATCAGACGTTGGTTCATTCCCGGCGAATCGGTGACGCGCATGGGCATGTTCATGTACGCCTACGCCGACGCGAAATGGACGCACTATATGTCCGCTTCCGTTCCCGGCCCTGATATCCCCATTTCAGGGACTACCTGCACGGGATTTCTGGAACGTTTCAACGGCGACGCGCTGGGCTACCACGGTTATTACGGCCAGCACTTCCGGATGAGCAAAGACGGTTCGTGGCAAAAACCGTCTCATTACGTGGCAACTGCCGGAGGCGACCCTGACACCTGGAATGCCATGCTGGTGGGTGACGGCGATAACGTTGGCGACGCCAACATCATGCTTATTGCCGGTGGCAGCTATGGCAATACCCACAGCACGATCCAGTTGGAGCCCAACCAGTTTGATCCTAAGCCGAAACCGGCGATGTTGACGGCAGCCATCTTATCCGTATCCGTCGTACCGCAAGTGGGTACCGAAGCAGTGATCGTGGCCTGGAAGAATGACGAGTCGACGCCACCGCAGTTGAGCTACTCAATAGAAATCCGCTCTCTCCCGGGAGATGTGCTCGTGGCGTTCGATGCCGAAGCGCTTCCTCAAAAACGATCGTCCATTTTTAGCACGGCGGTGTTCGCTGCCGGAGATTACGAGGTGACACTCACTGTCACCGACATCTTCAACCAGAGCTCTCTTCCGGCGGAAACCACATTCCGGGTCTCAGCACCGGTGAGGCGTTCCCGCAGCCTGTGGCGCAGAGTGCAAGCATGGGTGCGCAAATGTGCGCGTCGTTTTATGAACACGCGGTAGTCCGCTGCATGACAGGACGTTGCCACCCGCAGCGCCCTGTCAGGGATTCGCCACGAAAGCCACGTGTCCGTCAGACGTCGGCTACCTGATCATCAGAAAGGCCTTACCCGGCGCTCATCCTTCACTCCAGACCAGCGACAACCACCGCCATTACGATTGGGATCTCTCGGTCTTGCTACGAACACGACGTGACGCGCCAACTTGAGCTCTGACTCATGAATGATTTCTACCCGCGCTATATCAATCACGTCCCTTGGCAGTGCGTCCGTAATTTGTAGCGCGACCGATATCGTCGACTGCATTCAGTCTGTAGTCGCCGATGTGATTTAAAGACTCCTTATCTATCGGAACTAAAACTCAAGGAATTGACGATGTCACTAGAAGCCTATTTGCAGATCGAAGGTGTTCCCGGTGAAACCCTGTCAGAGGGCTACGAAAACTGGATCGAACTTCAAGACTTCGATCTCTCTGCCAGCCAAACAGCCTCCGCCACGTCTACCTCATCTGGCGGCGCTACTTCAGGCCGGGCTTATATGAGCGATATGCTTGTCCGAAAAGCGGTTGACAACGCAACCCCTAAACTTCATGAAGCGTGCTGTAGCGGAAAGCACTTTAAACAGGTATCGGTGCATCTATTTCGTGCAGGAGACCCAAAGGTCAAATACCTCGAAATAAAACTAGAAGAGGTCATCATCAGTTCATTCACAATACTAGGCAACGGTGATCACGAAAGTAGCTTTCCGAGCGAACTCGTCGCACTAAACTATGGAAGAATTCAGCTTATTTATGCAAAGCAAAGTCGACAGACAGGACAGGGCGCGGGGCAGATAGCCGGCGGCTGGGATGCCATCAGCAACAAGATATTTTCGTAATTCGCAAGCAAACTTGCAGGAGCAAAAAAATGAATTACGAAATGCCCGCTATAATTCCTCCGGGTGTTAATGTGGACGTCCATATGAAGATCGCGAATGAGCAATGGAACCGAGATCCTGCCACCGGGGCATTCATGAGTTGGTTTTACTACAAGGTTCGTAACCGCAGTCCATGGGATTACAAGCAGCAAAATCCTGCTTGGGAAGACTTCGGAAACTTTCACTATGGTGCCGTGGGTACGGCTGGGCAGCTGAGTGAGCAGCTTTTATTAAGAGCGGCTGGGTATGCCCAAAAACAAGCCAAAACACAAAAGATTGATCATAATTGGGGTTATTGGTTCTGGCTTCCTCCATACGGGGATGAGCCTAAAGACCAGAAGTGGATAAAAATGGGGATCTTGTATGCAAAATCCAAAGGATACTAAATTAAGACTCACCTACAAACATGCATTCTGGTTGCTTGTTGCAGTTTTGATTTTCAATGCATCGTTCGGCGACTTTTTTGAATTCGGAAGCGACGCAGATGAAGTAGTTTTGAAACGGCAGCTCCCTCAGGGCGACTGGCTATACATCAGCCGCTACGGCGCGATGGCGACTGATCGGGACACTTTGCGATTTTTTATCAGCAGACCGCTTGAGGGCGATGATTCAGAAGTGCTGAAACAGCTCAATAACGCGAGCGAATTCATGATCACGGACAGCGCCATGGATAATGTCCACATTCAAAACACGCCCAATGGCGTAGCGATAGAAGTCAAAGGGGCCGTCTATCGCTATTTTAGTAAAGAGTACGTCACTGAAGGCAATCAGTTAAGAAGCTACCGGATTACATTGACACAATCAGACGACAGCTCCAGAAACTGAACTCCGAACCGAAATGCTCATTAGTCCAAATCTACTGAACCCATGAGATGACGGCGGCATGGATTTAACTCGCACGGGGAAGTAATTAGTTTGCTCTACGCAATGACCAGCTCAAGATCCCAGTCTGGATCAACTGACCGAATAGGCTTGTAGGAATTCTAAAAATGAAAAGCCTTAAACTGAGACCCGCACTCTTGCTTACGACGGCCCTGATCGTGAGTTCAGTGGCGATCCTCAACATCGGCTACTACGACACACATTGGGCGGAAGAAAACATCACCGTGTTCTTTATTAAAAAAGAACCCACCCTACAAATGAAATTCGAGAACATGTTCTCGACCGATAGCGATTTCGATCCGGTGCATGAGCTAAGCGATAACGATCGCCATGACTTGATCGATACTGCCGATACCCTCTAGGGTATATCACGCGAATAGAAAACGAAGCAGACAGAGATGGATGCCTCAAGGCATATATAGATTCATTCAAAAAGTAGTTATCGGCATCAGGTTAGAATTTTCGAAACGCGGTTTCTACACTGCCGCGAACCTCACCGCCTATAAAAATCCGCTTCTACAGATGACGTGCATTGCATCTGCAGAAGCGAACCACCTGCGTTAAGCCAGCCCGGGCACGAAAAGCACCCAGGCCATTCGACTCAACTCAACGCAGCCTGCTCCGCCAACTCGGCCGGCGAAACGATGCTGGTCTTCATCCCGCGGGACTGGCCGGAACTCAGATAAGCCGCAATGGACTCCTGCGTCACTTCACCCAGGAACACATTTTCGGCATCCAGCACCGGCAGCCACGAGCGATTGAACTCGTACATGCGCGACAGCAGGATGCGCAGGTGTTCGTCGTAGGCAGCGGTGGCGTTGAACGGGCGCAGGTATTGCTCGCACGTGCCGGCCTGGCGGTGCAGGTCGCGGCGGCGGACGTAACCCATGGCCTTGTTTTCGGCATCGGTGACGACTACGTAGCGGCGGTCGTTTTCGTCCATGATTTCCAGCGCATCGGCGACCGGGGTTTCCGGGCTCACGGACGGCGCGTTGTCCGCCGCGTCCTCGGCTTTGACCAGCAGCAGGCGCTTGAGCGTGCTGTCCTGGCCGACGAAGTTGCTGACGAAATCATCCGCCGGGTGCGCCAGCAGCGTGTCCGGATGGTCGATCTGCAGCAGCTTGCCGGCGCGGAAGATAGCGATCTTGTCGCCCAGCTTGATGGCTTCGTCGATGTCGTGGCTGACCATGATCACGGTCTTGTTCAGCGCGCGCTGCATCTCGAAAAACTCGTTCTGGATCATCTCGCGGTTGATCGGGTCGACCGCACCGAACGGCTCGTCCATCAGCAGCAGGGGCGCGTCTGCAGCCAGCGCACGAATCACGCCGATCCGCTGTTGCTGACCGCCCGACAACTCGCGGGGGTAGCGATGCAGGTACTGCTTGGGTTCCAGCTTGATCATGCTCATCAGTTCGCGGGCGCGGTCGTGGCATTTCTGCTTGTCCCAACCCAGGAGCTTGGGCACGACCACGATGTTTTCTTCGATGGTCATGTTGGGGAACAGGCCGATCTGCTGAATCACGTAGCCGATGTTGCGGCGCAGGGTGACCTCGTCGAGACCGGTGGTGTCCTCGCCGTTGATCAGCACTTTGCCGGAGGTCGGCATGATCAGCCGGTTGATCATTTTCAGCGTCGTACTTTTGCCGCAACCCGACGGGCCCAGGAACACGCAGATCTCGCCTTCATTGACGGTCAGGCTCACTGAATCGACGGCCTTCACTTCCTTGCCGTTGCTCTGAAAAGTCTTGGTGAGGTTCTGCAGCTCAATCATTTGTTTGGCGATCATTTCAGGAGTCCTTTTGGAGTCAGCGAGCGTTGCAGCCATTGCAGAAGCAGGTCGGCGAAGATGGCCAGAATGCTGACCAGTACGGCGCCGACGATCAGCATCGACATATCGCTGCGGCTGATAGAAGCAAGAATAAGTACACCCAGGCCGCCGGCGCCAATGGTGGCGGCGATGGTCATGACGCCGATGTTCATGACCACGGCAGTGCGTACGCCAGCGAGAATCACCGGCACGGCGATCGGCAGTTCAACCATGCGCAGGCGCTGGCCGAAAGTCATGCCGATGCCCTTGGCGGCTTCACGAATGCCGGGCTCGACGCCGGTCAGCGCCAGGTAGGTGTTGCGCATGATCGGCAGCAGCGAGTAGAGAAACACGGCGGTAATCGCCGGCATCGGGCCAAGGCCCTGACCGAACTTCGAATAGAACGGCAAGAGCAAACCGAACAGGGCAATCGACGGGATGGTCAGCAGCACGGTGGCGCTGGCCTGCAACGGTCCGGCGAGGGTCGGGAAGCGCGTCATCAACACGCCCAGCGGCACACCGACGACGATCGCCAGCGTCACCGCGATGCCGACGAGGGTGATGTGTTGCAGGGTCAGGTGCATGACCTGATTCCAGTCCAGATGGGAGAAAGCGCTGAGGAAACTCATGGTTTCTCCTCCTGTTTTGCCGCCGGCGCCGGAGGGACTGGCACGCTGTCGGCGGAAGGATTGATCGGATGCTCGCGCAGGAATTCAGCCGCCACCACGGTAGGACTTTCATGGTCGACGTCGATGCGCGCATTCAGCGTGCGCATGGTCTGGTTATCCAGCAGCGCGGCGAGCGGCTTGAGCAAATCGGCCAGCTGCGGGTGCTTGTCCAGGTACTCTTTGCGGATGACCGGCGCCGCGGTGTAGTCCGGGAAGTAGTGCTTGTCGTCCGCCAGCACCTTGAGCTTGAACGCATTCAGACGGCCGTCGGTGGTGTAGACGAGGCCCGCAAAAACCTGCCCGTTGCGCAGCGCGGTGTAGACCAGGCCAGCGTCCATCTGACGGGTGTTTTCACGGCCCAGGTTCATGCCGTAATGCTTGACCATGCCCACCAGACCGTCGGAACGGTTGGCGAACTCGGTGTCCAGCGCAACGATGTGGCCCTTGTCGGCCTCAGCCTTGAGCACCGTGGTCAGGTCGGACATGTTGTTGACCTGCGGATACTGCTGCGCAATTTTGTCCGGCAGCGCCAGCGCGTAGGTGTTGTTGAACTTGGAGGGGGACAGCCAGACCAGCCCCTTCTTGGCGTCCAGCTCCTTGACGCGCTGATAGGTCTGCTCGCTGTCGAGCTTCTCATCAACATGGTTGTAGGCAACCAGCGACACGCCGGTGTACTCCCACAGCAGATCCAGCTGGCCGCTTTCCTGGGCACTGCGCGCCAGGTTACTGCCAAGGCCGCCGGTGATCTGAACCTGATAGCCCTTGTCGCGCAGGTACTGCGCGGTCAGTTCGGCCAGCATGGTCTGCTCGGTGAACACCCGCGCGCCGATGCGAAGCACGGGCATTTCGGCCGGTGCATCCGCGGCCTGGACGAAACCGGACAGCAACATCCCGACGCCCATGATTAATGTGCATAACTTCTTCATACCAATTCCTTTCTCAGCGGGGCTCGACTTATCGAGCCAGGCCGCGTTCCAGCCAGAGACGGCTTGCCAGGGTCACGGCGCCATCGAGCAACAATGCGAGCAACGCGGTACACGCGGCGCCCAGCACCAGTTGTGGCTGATTGTTCAGGGCGATGCCGGGGAAAATGAGGCTGCCCAGGCTGTTCGCGCCAATGAGGAACGCCAGTGGCGCCGTCCCGACGTTGATCGCCAGGGCCACGCGCACACCGCCGATGATGATCGGCACGGCATTGGGCAACTCGACACGCCACAGCACCTGGCGCGGTGTCATGCCGATGCCGCGGGCGGCTTCTTTGAGAGAACCCTGAACGTTTTTCAGGCCTTCGTAGGTGTTGCGCACGATGGGCAACAACGAAGCGAGGAACAAAGCGAAGATCGCCGGACCGCTGCCGATGCCCAGAATACCCAGAGCGATGGCCAGTACGGCGAGAGGAGGAACGGTGTTACCGATGTTGAAGATCTGCATGAAGCGTTCGGCGCGGCCAACCATGTTCGGTCGGCTAAGGACAATGCCGGTCGGGATCCCGACCACCAGTGCCGCCAGCATCGAAGCCAGCACAAGCACCACATGGGCTTGCAGATAAAACAGCAGATCATCCTGATATTGCCTGATGGTACTGATGCCGATCCATTGGACCAGCAGGGCCAGGAGTGCGATGACAATCACACCTCCCAACAGCCCCTTGCCATAGCGATTTGCCACGGGCGGACTCCTTATTTCAGTCGGCGAACGTCTGGCGTGGAACTGGCCTCTTCAGGCAGCACGCGAACGTTCGCGAAGAGCAGCGGGTGGGTCGCCGGAAAGGTTGATACCTCGGCGAAAACACAAGCCATGAGCGCAGCTTCGTCAAGCTAACTTGCTGATTTTGCAACCCTTGGCGTGTAGCGATACCAGGGAATGGACGTCTCCTTAACCGCAAAGGTTCCCACGTGCGATGGTATCTGGCCACCCTTTATTGACTGAACGGTTCGGTTATTGCTCCGGTTTGGGCTATAATCGCCGCCCTTTTTTTGAATCACCTCTCGGGCGATTTCCCATGACCAGACAGGCCGCCGAAGTCGCGAAACGCCGCACTTTCGCCATCATTTCCCACCCCGATGCGGGTAAGACCACCATCACTGAAAAGCTGCTGCTGATGGGCAAGGCCATTTCCGTCGCCGGTACGGTGAAGTCGCGTAAATCCGACCGCCACGCCACGTCCGACTGGATGGAAATGGAGAAGCAGCGCGGCATTTCCATCACCACCTCGGTCATGCAGTTCCCGTATCGCGATCACATGATCAACCTGCTCGACACTCCGGGCCACGAAGACTTTTCCGAAGACACCTACCGCACGTTAACCGCTGTCGACTCGGCGCTGATGGTGCTCGATGGCGGTAAAGGGGTTGAGCCCCGCACCATCGCACTGATGGACGTCTGCCGCCTGCGCGATACGCCGATCGTGAGCTTCATCAACAAGCTCGACCGCGACATTCGCGACCCGATCGAGCTGCTCGACGAGATCGAAGCGGTCCTGAAGATCAAGGCCGCGCCCATCACCTGGCCGATCGGTTGCTACCGCGACTTCAAGGGTGTCTATCACCTCGCCGACGACTACATCATCGTGTACACCGCCGGTCACGGTCATGAGCGTACCGAGGTGAAAATCATCGAGAAGCTCGACTCCGACGAAGCGCGCGCTCATCTGGGTGATGAGTACGATCGCTTTGTCGATCAGCTGGAGTTGGTGCAAGGCGCCTGTCATGAGTTCAACCAGCAGGAATTCCTCGACGGCCAACTGACGCCGGTGTTCTTCGGTACCGCGCTCGGCAACTTCGGTGTCGACCACGTACTGGATGCGGTCGTGAACTGGGCGCCGAAGCCACTGGCCCGCGTCGCTAACGAGCGCACGGTGGAGCCGGTCGAGGAGAAGTTCACCGGCTTCGTGTTCAAGATCCAGGCGAACATGGACCCCAAGCACCGCGACCGCATCGCGTTCATGCGCATCTGCTCGGGCAAGTACGACAAGGGCATGAAGATGCGCCATGTGCGCACCGGCAAGGACGTGCGCATCGGTGACGCGCTGACGTTCTTCTCGAGCGAGCGCGAACAGCTGGAAGAAGCCTACGCCGGCGACATCATCGGCCTGCACAACCACGGCACGATTCAGATCGGCGACACCTTCAGCGAAGGCGAGGCCTTGGGTTTCACCGGCATCCCGCACTTCGCACCGGAGCTGTTCCGCCGCGTACGCCTGAAGGATCCGCTGAAGTCCAAGCAGCTGCGTCAGGGCCTGCAGCAACTGGCCGAGGAAGGCGCCACTCAGGTGTTCTTCCCGCAGCGCAGCAACGACATCATCCTCGGCGCCGTCGGTGTGCTGCAGTTCGATGTGGTCGCCAGCCGCTTGAAGGAAGAATACAAAGTCGAATGCGCCTACGAGCCGATCACCGTGTGGTCAGCCCGCTGGATCGATTGCAGTGACAAGAAGAAGCTCGAGGAATTCGAGAACAAGGCCGTGGAAAACCTGGCCGTGGACGGCGGTGGTCACCTGACCTACCTCGCGCCAACCCGGGTCAACCTGGCCTTGATGGAAGAACGCTGGCCTGACGTGAAATTCCGCGCAACGCGGGAGCATCACTAAGCACTAAGCACGTGATCGTTCCCACGCTCTGCGTGGGGATGCCGCTCCTGACGCTCCGCGTCACCTGACTCCGGACGCGGAGCGTCCAGGGATGAATTCCCACGCGGAGCGTGGGAACGATCAGTCAGCCGTCATGCCCTCACTTCACCACCATCCCCACGCCCCGCCCACGGGGATCGGACGCGGTTTCGACTTTCGCGCCGTCAATCTTGATCGCCTGCACATTGCCCATCGACCAGCCCTGGTCCTTCACCGTGTAACCCATGGCCGTCAGCTCGTCGGCCACCGGGGTCGCCAGCGGTGCAAATTTCTCGGTGTAGATCGTGTCCTTAGGCAGCAACTGGTGATGAACCCGCTGCGCCGCAACCGCGTCTTTGAGCGGCATGTGGAAGTCATAGATATTGTTCAGCACCTGAAACACCGTGGTGAAAATCCGTGAGCCACCCGGCGTGCCCAGCACCAGCGTCACTGCGCCGTCGCGGGTGACCAGACTCGGGCTCATCGAGGACAACATGCGCTTGCCGGGCTGGATAGCATTGGCATCCCCGCCCACCACGCCGAACGCATTGGCAACGCCCGGCTTGGAACTGAAATCATCCATCTCGTCGTTCAGCAAAAAGCCCCCGCCCTTCACCACCACGCCGCTGCCGTAATCCCAGTTCAGGGTGTAGGTGTTGCTGACCGCGTTGCCCTTGGCATCGACGATGGAGAAGTGGGTGGTCTGGTGCGACTCAAGCCCGGCCTTCACGTTCTCGGTGGGCGAAATTGCCGTCGGGTTGACCTCGTGGGCGCGCTTGGCCAGATAGGCGTTGTCGGTCAACTGACTCACCGGCGCCACTGAAAAGTCCGGATCCCCCAAGTAGTTGGCGCGATCGGCGAACACGCGTTTTTCAATCTCAGCGAGCAAGTGGATGTAGCGCGCCGAGTTGAGCGGCACGTCTTTGAAATCATCAGAAAGCAGCTGCTTCATGCCGATCAACTGCGCCAGCGCGATACCGCCGGAACTGGGCAGCGGCGCGGTGTAGAGCGTGTTGCCGTTGAAGTTCACATGGAGCGGCTTGCGCCAGATCGCCTTGTAATCGTGCAGGTCCTCTTTGGTGATCAGGCCGTTGTCGTGCTGCATTTGCGCCACCAGCAAGTCAGCCGTCTGGCCCTGGTAAAATTCGTTGGCGCCCTTGTTGGCGATGCGTTCCAGGGTCTTGGCCAGCTCCGGCTGACGGAAGGTCTCGCCGGTCTTCATGTCGCCAAAGTAATCCGCGAAATTGGTCTTGCCGTTGAGCTGCTTGATCGCCTCGGCGCCATACATGTACTGCTTGTCGGCGACCTTGAAACCGTTTTTGGCGTAACCAATGGCCGGCGTCAGCAACTCGGCCCACGGCAGCTTGCCGAATTTCTGGTGGGCTTCCCACAGCCCCATCACGGTGCCGGGCACCCCCGACGCGCGTGCGCCCACCAGACTCATGCCCGGAATGACCTCGCCCTTCTCGTCCAGGTACATGTTGCGCGTCGCCGCTTTCGGCGCGGCTTCGCGGTAGTCGAGAAAGTACGGTCGGCCGTTCATGAACAGGGTCATAAAGCCACCGCCGCCAATGTTGCCCGCTTCGGGGTAGGTGACCGCCAGGGTGAACGCCGTGGCGACTGCGGCATCGACGGCGTTGCCGCCTTTTTTCAGAATCTGCGCGGCGACCTGGGCACCGTATTGATCCGGGGACGCGACGGCGCCGCCTTCCAGCACCACCGCATACACCGGCGAACTCGCGGCGAAGATCACCGACAGGGCAAGGGTTTTGAGGGTCACTGCACGCATGGGGCTTCCTTGATGACGAATGCGACAGCTTGTTACTGATGTGCTGTCTGGAGGCTGAAGAGACTAACGGTCCGGCTGCACATTAATGATGAAACTTGCCACAAACGCAAACGGCCAGGCCCCTAAACCGCAGCACGCTCAGGTTGATCCCGGACGGGAAACACCACTGCCCTCTCCCGCCGCAGATTGAGTGCCAAGACACTCGCCAGCACCACGATCGACCCCACGATCACCCGCTGCGAAGGCAACTCGCCCAACATGAACGAAGCAATGGCGATGGCCATCGGTGGCGTCAGGTACAAACTCATCGACGCGCGGCTGACGTCCATGTGCTTCAAGACATACGCCCAAGCCAGATACGCCAGTGCGCTGGGGAACAGCCCCAACACCCCCACTGCCACATTAACCCGCACCGGCGCGTTGAGGATTTCGCCGATCAGCCCCGGCAGATAAACCAGCAGGAACACCGTGCCGGCCCAGACCGTGTAACAGACCATGGTCAGGCCGTCGTACCGATGGCTGTGACGCTTCTGCAGCGAGAAATACACGCTCCAGGAAAACGCCGCCAACAGAATCAGCAGCCCGCGCGCATCCATATGGCCGATGCCGCGATCACCGGTGACGACAATCGCGGCGCCCACCAAGCCGAGCGCGACACAGCCCCAACGCCAGGCGCTGACCCGCTCCTTGAACACGAAATGCGCCAGCAGCGCGGTAAACAACGGCGTCGATTGCACCAGCACGCTGGACGCCCCGGCGCTCACCCCGGCCTGCCCAAAGTTGAGCGCGATGTGGTGCAGGCTGACGGCGAAGAAACCCAACACCGCGAGCAACGGCAGGTCCTTCAGGCGCGGCAACGCGATACGGTGCGACGAGGCGATTAACAGCATGAACACCGACGCGATCAGAAATCGAAGCAGCGCCAGATGCCCGGGCTCGTAGGCCTGCAAACCAATGCGAATGCCGGTCGGCGAGAACCCCCAGCAGGCGACCACAAAGACAGTGGCAAGGGCAACTTTCATCGCCTGCCAAGGCACCGCGCCATTAACCGCGATATTCGAATCAACAACCGGCTCAGCCACCACGCTCATCTCGATACTCCCACCGACAAGCCCGACGCCTGCCCATGGTCGCGAGTATCGAAACATCCTATGCTCACCACAACCGAACAATAATGACGCAATCACTCACTGTTGGTGATGAATGGAACTGGCACAGATCCGCATGTTCAAGACCGTCGTCGACACCGGCAGCATTGCCCGCGCAGCGGAGGTCCTGCACTGCGTGCCGTCGAACATCACCGCGCGGATCAAGGCGCTTGAGGCGGAACTGGGCACCGACCTGTTCTACCGTCAGGGGCGCGGGTTGCGCATCAGCCCGGCGGGGGAAATCTTCCTCACCTACGCCGGCAAGATGCTCAGCCTGGCCGACGAAGCCAAACGCGCGGTGCATCCCGATGCCGCGCCCTCCGGGCCGTTGCGCATCGGCGCTATCGAATCTTCGGCCACGGCGCGGCTGCCGCGACTGCTGGCGCGCTTTCATGCGCGTTACCCGCAAGTATCACTGGAGCTGACGACGGGCACCGGCACGCAACTGCTCGACGCGACGCTCAACCAGAAGCTTGATGGCGCCATTGTTGCCATCGACGTCAAACGCCCACGGCTCAAGCGCACGTCGATGTACCGGGAGGATCTGGTGCTGATTGCGGCCGAGTCGCTGGGCCCGATACGCAGCGCGTCGGATCTGCAGGGCAAATCGATTTTCATGTGGCCCGAAGGCTGCCCTTATCGCGCAGCGCTGGAGCGATGGTTGCAGCACGACGGCCAGACTCAGCCCATCGTCAGCATCGCCAACTACGGCACCATCGTCGGTTGCGTCAGCGCCGGGGCTGGCGTGGCGCTGGTGCCCAAGGGTGTTTACGAGCAGTACCGCAAAGGCTCTGGCTGGGTCGGTTATGAATTCCCTGAACTGACCTCCATCGACAACCTGTTTTACTGGCACGAGAACGCCGAACATCACCCGGCGCGGGAGGCATTTGTGGAGATGTTGCGGGCGGAGTTCAGCGGGATTAGTGAGGCGTGATACCTGCCTGTAGGAGCGTGGCTTGTCCCGCGATCTGCTGCGCAGCAGTAGCAAAACCATTCCAATCAAGTCCTCCAGACAGACCGCGTTTGCAGGGTTTGCTGCCGGTTCCCGGCAGATCGCGGGACAAGCCACGCTCCCACAGGGAATGTAAGCAGGTTCACGCGGCGTACACCGCCAGCTTCTCCTGAATGAAATCCAGAAAGCACTGAATCCGTAACGCCAGCTGCGAGTTGCGGTAGTACACCGCGTGGATCGGCTGGCGATAGCCGCTGTTGGCCTGGGGCAGGATGACGTTGAGGCGGCCTTGGCGGATGTCTTCGTGGGTCATGAAGTGAGACAAGCAGACGATGCCCTCTCCCGCCAGCGCCAACTGGCGCAACGTCTCGCCGCTGGAGGCCGACACCGTTGGCTGGATGAACAGCCGATCCCCGTCGGCGTGGCGCAACGGCCAGTGATTGAGGGTTTCGGTCTGGGTGAAGCCGAGCAGTGAATGCCCGCTCAGTGCTGGAACGGTTGTCGGCGTGCCGTGTTTTTCGAGGTATTCAGGACTGGCCAGAATGTTCAGCGGGCTGCTGCCGAGGGGCCGGGCATGCAGGGTCGAATCGGCCAGTACGCCAATGCGGATCGCCACATCGGTGCTCTGCTCCAGCAAATCAATGATCAGATCGTTACTGTTCAGCTCCAGCTGAATGTCCGGATACAACGTGCGAAACTCGGCGACGTACGGGACGATTGAATGCAGCATGAAGGGCGAGGCCGCGTTGATCCGCAACCGGCCGGACGGCGTCTGCTGGCGCACCGACATGCGCTCTTCCAGCTCTTCCATCTGATCCAGAATCTGCCGGGCCCGCTCAAGGAAATACTTGCCCTCCTCGGTCAGGTCCATGCGCCGCGTGGTGCGGTTGATCAACGTCGTGCCCAGCTTGCCTTCGAGTCGAGACAAGGTGCGGCTGATCGCCGAGGGCGTCTGCCCGACCTGCTCGGCCGCCGCAGAAATCGAGCCGCTTTCGATCACCGTGACAAACACCTGCAACTCATCCGACCTGGCTTTCACTGTTGTCTCCCGCTCACAAGAGACTGGATATTAGCGTGCTTGCGGGCGAGCTATAAGCTGCAAGCTGCAAGCCGTAAGTGAGCCGCGAGCCGTGAGCTTGAAGCTTGCCGCTTGAAGCTTGTAGCTTGTAGCTTGTAGCTTGTAGCTCGCTTCTCGCGTCTCAGATCCCGAACACCGAGGCCAGATGCGCTTCATACCGCTTCACGTCTGCTTCGACGTTCGGCATTTTCATCACGTCCACGGCCAGAAAGGTTGGCAGGCCGGTCATGCCGAGGAACTGGTTGGCCTTGTGGAACGGGAAGTACACGGCATCCACGCCCTTGGCTTCGAAAAAGTCTGCCGGGTCGTCGAACGCTTGCTGCGGCGCGTTCCAGGTGGCGGAAATCATGTACTGCTTGCCGTGCAGCAAGCCGCCGCTGCCATACCGCCGGGACGCATCGGAGCGAGTGCGACCGTCGTTGGCGTACAGGCTGCCGTGACCTTCGGTGAAGACTTCGTCGATGTACCTTTTAACCGTCCACGGCGCGCCCATCCACCAGCCCGGCATCTGCCAGATGATCACGTCGGCCCAGAGAAACTTCTGCACTTCCTCGGCCACGTTGTAGCCGCCGTCGATGAAGGTCTGCTGCACGTCAAAACCGGCACGGTCCAGGAGCGCCATGCCGGCTTCATGCAGCGTGGTGTTGTAGCGGCCGTCGGAATGGGCGAATTGTTTGCCGCCGTTGAGAAACAGTACTTTATTCATATCAAGCCTCGTCCGCCGTCAATGCAGTCCGCCGTTCAGCGGTACCGGATTGAGGGTCTTCAATTGGAATGGACGGCAGAATAGCGGTCAGGCGAGCAGCGAATAAGCAGGCAGCGGGCAAAATACCTTTGCGGGGGAATCACGAATGGGCCAGTGATTAATGAATCCTTGTTATCACGCAGGCGGGTGAGAAAGCCGATCAATGCGGCTGGTTTACCCGGCGATCATCAGGTGCGCGCCCAGCAGCGCCATGCCGATGAAGAACATGCGCTTGAACACCAACGGGCTGATGCGTTGACGCAGCCATTGGCCGAACATCATGCCGAGCAACGCGGGAATCAGCGCCAGCAAGGAAGCGCCCATTTCAGCGCTGCCCACCGCGCCGTTCCAGAACAGGCCGACGCCCAGCGCCAGGGTCGAGACAGTGAAGGACAGCCCAAGCGCCTGCACCAGTTCGTTACGATCCAGCCCCAGGCCCTGAATGTAGGGCACCGCCGGAATGACGAAAACGCCAGTGGCCCCGGTGACCAGGCCGGTGATAAACCCGCACAACGGCCCGAGCCAGCGCTCGGCAGCAGGCGGCACCTTGAGCGTCGGCAGAAACAAGCCGCACAGCGCGTATACAAACAGCGCGCCGCCCAGCGCCCTCGCCATGCCGTGCCCGTTGCCAAGCCCCAGCGCGTAGGAGCCGAACATGGTGCCGATGACGATCGTCAGCAGCAGCGGCCACAACCGCACGCACAGTCCGCGCAGATGCCCGCCGGTCGCCAATTGCCAGAGGTTGGTCAAGGTTGAGGGGATCAGCAGCAGCGCCGCCGCCTGGGTCGGCAGCATCATCACCCCCAGCAGGCCCATCGCAACCGTCGGCAGCCCCATGCCGATGACGCCCTTGACCGTGCCGGCCAGCAGAAACGTCAGCAGCACCAGCACTGACAACGTCCAGCCGAGGTGTTGATAAAGCGATAGGAAACCATCCATGGGCGCATCCTGCGAAAAGGTCGACGAGGGGAAAAATCGGGTGGTGCAATGGGTGCCACTTCAGCACATTCGGGCACCTGCGGTAACAGAAAAATAATCAGCGCCACTCATCTGAAGAGCGGGTTGATGCCAGCTTTCCATTTCTGCCAACCCGACTTGCCATTTGTAACGTTTCACCGGCAGCCGGTTTTTCCTAGGATCCCTTGACGTCGTCGACGCCTGGCTCGCCAGCAATCACGTGTTTGAGGGGGAATGCATATGTCCGATGCAACTGAACGCCTGTGGGGCGCGCGCTTCAAGTCCGCGCCGGCGGAAGCGATGGCCAACCTGTCACGCTCGCCCGCCGTCTATTTTCGCATGACGCCTTATGACGTGGCAGGCTCCAAGGCCCACGCCCACGAGCTTGAGCGCGCCGGTTTGCTGGACGCCGACGAAACCCGCCGCATCATCGATGCGCTGCAATCGATTGACGAGGATTTTGCCGCCGGCACGATTCAGCCAATTCCCGCCGACGAGGACGTGCACACTTTTATCGAGCGCCAGCTCACCGAACGCCTCGGCGCACTGGGCGGCAAGCTTCGCGCCGGGCGCTCGCGCAACGATCAGACGGCCAATGACATGCGGCTGTTTCTGCGTGACCGGATTCGCGTGCTGACCCTGTCGATTCTTGATCTGCAGCAGGCGTTGGTCAGTCAGGCCGAAGCCCATATCGAGACCATTGCGCCCGGTTTTACTCACCTGCAACAAGCGCAGCCGATTGTGTTCGGTCACCATTTGATGGCCCACGCCCAGGCGATTCATCGGGACATCCAGCGCCTGCAGGATTGGGATCAGCGCTTCAATCTATCGCCCCTCGGTGCCGCTGCCATGGCCGGCTCCGCCATCGCCCGCGACCCTCAACGTTCGGCGGCGGAAATGGGCTACGCCGGCCCGTGTGAAAACTCCATCGACGCCGTCGCCAGCCGTGATCACGTGGCCGAGTTTCTGTTCTGCGCGAGCATGCTGGGGATCAATATTTCGCGCATGGCCGAGGAGTTCTGCATCTGGACGTCTCGGCAGTTTCGCTGGGTCGAGCTGGACGATGCCTACGCCACGGGCAGCTCGATCATGCCGCAGAAGAAGAACCCGGACATCGCCGAGCTGGCCCGGGGTAAATCAGGCCGTTTGATCGGTTCGCTGACCGCGATTCTGTCGGTGCTCAAGGCGCAGCCGCTGTCGTACAACCGCGATTTGAGCGAAGACAAACACGCCATCTTCGACGCTCTGGACACGCTGAATCTGGTGCTGCCTGCCTTTGCCGGCATGGTCCGCACGATGAAGGTGCGCAAGGACGAGTTGCTGCGTCAGGCGCCCCTGGGGTTCACCCTGGCGACGGAAATTGCGGACTGGCTCGCCGTTCGCGGCGTGCCGTTCAAGGAAGCCCACGAGATCACCGGACAACTGGTTCAGCTGTGCGAGGCGCAGGACATCGGGCTGCCAGAGCTGACGCCAAAGATGCTCGCCGACACCGACCCGCGCCTGACGCCAGAGGTGTTGGAGAGCCTGACGCTGGAAGCGGCACTGGCGGCGCGCAGCGGCTGGGGCGGAACGTCGCCGGTGCGAGTGGCCGAGCAGATCGCGCGATTCAAGGCGCATTTGGTGGCCCAGGAGCAGTGGGCCAAGAATTACAACGGCCCGCGGGGTTAATTGTGGTGCGACCGCGTGCGCATAGTAGGACCGGCTTTAGCCGGGAATGTCTCGGACAGGACGCCGCGAAATGAGGCTTTTTCTGCTGGTCTCTTAACCGCCGTCTTCCTGTGAACACAGCACCTGTGGGAGTGAGCTTGCTCACGAAGACGGCATTCCAGCCGCTAAATCTTCAGCGGATGTTAATGCCTCTTCGCGAGCAAGCTCGCTCCCACAAGGTAGTGCGGCGCATGCAAAACCTTAGTGGAATCGCGAGCCCCAAGGATGTACTCGATTACCTAGTGGGACCGGCTTTAGCCGGGAAGAGGCCGGCGGATGTGCACCCTCAGTTTTCCTTCTTGATATACCCCTCAACCACCGCCGAGAAGTCCTTGCCTCCGTCACCGCGCAGGCTCATCGCCTGATACAGCTGCTGTGCCAGCGCGCCCATGAGCACCGGTTGGTGTGCGGCTTTGGCGGCTTCGGTTGCCAGGCCCAGGTCCTTGAGCATCAGCTCTGCGCCAAACCCTCCGGTGTAGCCGCGCGACGCCGGGGCGGTTTCGACGACGCCGGGCCACGGGTTGTACATTTCCGAGCTCCAGCACCGGCCGGTCGAGCTGTTGATGATGGTCGCCAGCACGCCGGTGTCGATGCCCAGGCGATTGCCCAGCGCCATGGCTTCCGCCACGCCGATCATGGAAATGCCCAACAGCATGTTGTTGCAGATCTTCGCGATCTGCCCGGTGCCGACCTCGCCGCAATGGACGATGTTGCGGCCCATCTGCGCGAGGATCGGCTTGAGCACCGTGAAGTGTTCAACACTCGCACCGACCATAAACGTCAGCGTCCCGGCCTGCGCGCCGCCAGTGCCGCCGGACACCGGCGCATCGCCGACCACCACGCCTTGTTTCGCCGCTGCCGCCGCCACATCGCGGATGGTCTGTGGATCGATGGTGCTGCAATCCACCGCCGGCACCCCTGCGCTGATGCCAGCCAGTACGCCGTCTTCATTCAGGTAAACCGCGCGAACGTGAGCGGCGGCCGGAAGCATGGTGATGACCAGGTCGGCGCCCTGAGCCGCATGTTTGGGCGACTCGCTGATCCGGCTGCCCAATTCGGCCAGCTCGGACAAGACCTGTTGGTTGACGTCGAACAAATGCAGCTGATGCCCGGCACGGATCAGGTTCCGCGCCATCGGCGCACCCATATTGCCCAGGCCGATGAAGGCGATTTTCATGGTTGTTCTCCTTGTTCAGTTCCAGTGCCACCGGCGACGCAGGCCCCTTGTGGGAGCGAGCTTGCTCGCGAAGCGATCGTTCAGAAAGCGCAACGCTGAATGACGCAACGCGATCGCGAGCAAGCAAGGCCCGCTCAAAGCGCGTCGCACTCAACGCAAATTGATCGTCGTATTCACGCCGTCATTCACGCTGTCGTCATCGAACCAGCGGCTGGTGACGGTCTTGGTCTGAGTGTAGAACTGCACCACCTGTTTGCCGTACGGTCCTAGATCCCCCAGCTTCGAACCGCGCGAACCGGTGAAGCTGAAGAACGGCACCGGCACCGGAATCGGGATGTTGATGCCGACCTGGCCCACATCGATCTCACTCTGGAATTTGCGCGCCGCCGCACCGCTCTGAGTGAACAGCCCGACGCCATTGCCAAACGGGTTGGCGTTGACCAGGGCGATGGCCTGATCCAGCGTATCGACCTCCAGCACCACGAGCACCGGCCCGAAGATCTCCTGAGTGTAGATCTGCATCTCGGTGGTCACGCCCGTGAACAGCGTCGGCCCGACGAAGTTGCCCTCCTCAAAACCCGCCACGGCGATGTCGCGCCCGTCCAGCTCAAGGGTGGCCCCCTCCTGAACGCCGCTTTCGATCAAATCAAGAATCCGCTGTTTAGCGCGCCTGGAAATCACTGGCCCGACATCGGTGCCCGCTTCGCTGCCCGCGTTCACCTTGAGCTTCTGCGCCAATGCCTTCAGATCGGGAATCCACTGCTTCGCCGCGCCGACCATGACCACCGCCGACGTCGCCATGCAGCGCTGACCCGCCGCCCCGAAACCGGCGCCGACCAGCGCGTTGAGGGTCTGCTCACGGTTGGCATCGGGCAGCACGACAGCATGGTTCTTCGCGCCCATCATCGACTGCACGCGCTTGCCGTGTTTGCCCGCCAAGTCGTAAACGTGAGTGCCCACCGCCGTCGAGCCGACGAAGGACACCGCCTTGATGTCCTTGTGGGTGCAGATCCCGTCGACCACCTCTTTGCCGCCATGCACAACGTTGAGCACGCCCGCTGGCACGCCCGCCTCAACCGCCAGCTCCACCAGCAGCATGGTCGACATCGGGTCCTGCTCGGATGGCTTGAGCACGAAGGTGTTGCCGCAGGCAATGGCCATCGGGAACATCCACAGCGGAATCATCGCCGGGAAGTTGAAGGGCGTGATCCCTGCGCAGACGCCGATGGGCTGACGCAGCGTGTAGGTGTCCACGCCACCGGCGACGTTCTCGGCGAATTCCCCCATCTGCAGTGTGCCGATGGAGCACGCGTGCTCGACCACCTCCAGGCCGCGGAAGATATCGCCCTCGGCGTCGGCAATGGTCTTGCCCTGCTCGGCGCTGAGCACGACGGCGATGCGCTTGGAGTGTTCACGAATCAACGCCTGCAACTTGAGCATGATGCGCATGCGGGCGCCAATCGGCGTGTGCCGCCAGGTTGAGAAGGCCTTCTGCGCGGCGGCGACGGCTGCATCGACTTCTGCGGCCGTGGCGAACGGCACGTGGGCCAGCACTTCCTGGGTGGCAGGGTTGACCACGTCCAGCCATTCGGTGGTTTGCGACTCAACCCATTCACCGCCGACCAGCAGCTTCACGCGGGCCACGGTGGTGTTCTGTTTGTTCAGTGACACGTTCATTGCCATTGCTCCATTCAAGGCAGCGCGCCGGCCTGGCCGCGCTGAAAAAAGTCGATTTCAGGCAGCGCGATGGCGAGGGGGATCGCGCTTCATCAGCGCGGTACAGACCAAAGCCACCAGCGCCATGCCGATCAGGTAGGCGATCACGTAGCGCGGACTGCCGCCGCCCATGGCCAGCAATTGCGTGGCGATCATCGGCGCGAATCCGCCGCCCAGAACGCCCGCCAACTGCACCGAGACGGAGATGCCGCTGTAGCGAATTTCCGCCGGAAATTGACGGGCAAACAGCAGAGATTCCGGCGCGTAGAGGATCGGGAAGACCACGCCCACCGCAAACACCATCGCCCACCACACCATCTGCGGTTCGCGGGTGCCGAGCATGGCGAAGAACGGATAGACGAAGGCGCAGAGCAGCAGAAGCCCGGCGAAATACAGACGTTTCTGACCGACCTTGTCGGACAGGTGCCCACACAGCGGCATCGTCACCAGAGAAAGTGCAGCGCCAGCCGTGATCGCGCTCAGCACGTCAGCGCGGGGGATGAGCAACTGGTTGGCGGCGTACGCCAACGCGAAGGTCACCGACATGTAAAACCAGGCATTCTCGGCGGTGCGTGCGCCGATGATGGTCAGGGTTTCTTTCGGGTGCTCGCGGAACACTTTGAACAGCGGCACCTTGACGGCGATGTTGTCTTTTTTGAGCTTCTCGAAATCGGGCGACTCCGGCACTTTCAAGCGAATCAACCAGCCCACGCCCAGCAGCACGACGCTGGCGAGAAACGGAATCCGCCAGCCCCAACTGAGCATGTCGGCCTCCGGCAGTTTGGCGACCATGCCCATCGCCAGCGACGCCAGCACCAGCCCTGCGCCAACGCCGGTTTGCGGCAGGCTGCCGTAGAAACCTTTGCGGCCCTCGGGCGCATGTTCGACGGCCATCAGCACCGCCCCGCCCCACTCGCCGCCGACGGCCATGCCCTGCAAGAAACGCATCGCGACGAGCAGCACTGCGGCCCAATAGCCGATCTGTTCGTAGGTCGGAATCAGGCCGATGATGATGGTCGGAATGCCCATCAGCATCAGGGTGAAGAGGAGCATGGACTTGCGCCCGATCTTGTCGCCGAAATGGCCGAACACAATGCCGCCCAGTGGCCGGCCGAGAAAGCCCACGGCGTAGGTGGCGAACGCCGCCAGCACACCGATGATCGGGTCCAGTGCAGGAAAGAAGATCTTGTTGAAGATCAGTGCGGCAGCTGTGCCGTAGAGGAAAAAGTCGTACCACTCGATGGTCGTGCCAGCCATGCTCGCCGCGCCGGCAAGCCGGTAGGATCGGGCGTTTTTCACGGGACTGGCATCGAGTGCGCCAGCGTCCGCCGTAATAGCGTTCTTCATAAACTCCTCCGCTTATTTATTGTTGTGCAGGGTGTTATGGCGTTTGGGGGTAGAGCGATTTGCCGGGGCGTTTCCTCGTTGGATTCAGGCACTGCATCAGGCATTGAAGGGCTGGTTGGATCCGGCCGCGCTTCGGAGTATAGATGTGCAAACTTCTAATAAGAACGCACATAAAAGCAGGTCCAACATGCAAAAAAACATCACGTCCTTGAGCGCCCTTAATTGGGATGACCTGAAGTTTTTCCTCGAAGTGGCGCGCACGCGCAAGGCCAGTTCCGCGGCCAAACGCCTCGCGGTGGACTACACAACGGTGTCGAGACGGATCAGCTCGCTGGAAACGTCACTGGGCACGCTGCTGTTCGAGAAATCCCGCAACACCGGCTTCATCCTCACTGCAGAAGGCCAGCGATTATTGGGCGCGGCCGAGTCCATCGAAAGCACGCTGCACATCGCCTGCGAGCAGGTGTCCGGCTCCGGCGTCGCATTGTCGGGGCATGTGCGCATGGGCTGCACTGAAGGCTTCGGCAGCTTCTTCATCACCCCGCAATTGAGTCACTTCACCGACACGTACCCGGCCATTTCAGTGGATATCCTGCCGCTGCCGCACTTCATCAGCCTGTCCAAGCGCGAGGCAGACATCGTTATCGCGCTGGAGCGTCCGGAGCACGGGCCTTACGTGTGCTGCAAGCTGTGCGACTACAGCCTGAGGCTCTACGCCACCCAGGATTATCTCGACAACCACGCGCCGATCCTCAAGACCGAAGACCTCGCTGACCATCCGTTTATCAGCTACGTCGACGACCTGGCGTTCAGCTCGGAATTGCTCTACCTCAGCAACCTCCTCCCCGGCGCCCACGCCACCCTGCGCAGCACCAGCGTCATCGCCCAATACGTCGCTGCATTGCAGGGACGAGCGCTGGCGATTCTGCCGTGCTTTCTGGCGGCGCAGGATGCTCGGCTATTACCGGTGCTGGAAGGCGAGGTGGATATCACGAGGCAGTTCTGGATGTACTGCCGGGAGGATTTGAGGAAGCTGAAGCGGATTACGTTGTTGTGGGACTACATTCGCGAGGCCACCGAGCGCAATCAGGGGTTTCTGTTGGGTAAAGCCGGGCGGATGACGTTTGTGGATTAGACCTGCCGAGCCTGTGTAGGAGCGTGGCTTGTCCCGCGATCGGCGACGCAGTCGTCGTCCCGACTCCCGCGGTATATCAGGAAAAAATACATCTGCTGCTCCTGCTGCCGGTACCCGGCAGATCGCGGGACAAGCCACGCTCCTACGGGGTACGCGCAGGATTTGCCGTCTAGAAGGCCCCTCCCCGTCATAGTTCAGAAATCTCTGAACTATGCATTTAAGCTTTCCTATTCTTCCCGTTCATCGGCCGAATCTAAGATCGGCCCCAATAAAGGAGCCCGTCCAGTAGAGACACGGCCCGAAGATTGCCTTTTCTGATGTGACTGCCGCTGTACCCCGTTTCGGCCCGCGCCGCGGCGCAGCCCTGTGTCGGGTAACACGTCAGCCGCACGACGCAATCTTTGAGGACGCTCGATGAAACTGGAAATCTTCCGCACGCTCTGGGGCTACCGCTCCAGCAAGGCCCAGGCGCTGGATGAGCTGCTGGAAGCCGGGTTCGACGGCATGGAAGCACGCCTGCCGCTGACGCCGGTGGAGCGCGCGGAATTCGGCGCCTTCCTGCGCGCCAATCACGTGCCTTACATCGCCACCGTTTTCACCGCCTACGATGTCCTCCCGGAACAATCAGCGACCACCGCTGAACACCTCACCGACCTGGAACAGAAGCTCGCCTGGTCAACCGAGCTGGCGCCGCGTTTCGTTAACGTGCTGGCCGGCAATGACCGTTGGCAATTGCCGCAGCAGGTGGACTTCTTCGGTCAGGCACTGGAGCTGGCGCGCAAGCACGGGCAGACGGTCACTTTCGAAACCCACCGTGCCCGCTCGCTGTTCAACCCGTGGGTCACCCTTGAGCTGATCCGCCAACTGCCCGATCTGCGTTTCACCAGCGACATCAGCCACTGGATCGTCACCTGCGAGCGTTTGCTCGACGACCCGGAAGACGACCTCAGCGCGTTCGTCGAGCGCGTCCATCACATTCAGGCTCGGGTCGGTTACGACCAGGGTCCGCAAGTCCCCCATCCCGCTGCCCCCGAGTACGCCCGCGAGCTGGCCTTCCATCAGCAGCACTGGGAAGCCGTGTGGAAATCCCAGCAGGCGCGGGGTTGTCAGATCAGCACGATGACGCCTGAATTTGGTGCCGACGGCTATCTGCATCATCTGCCCTTCACCAATGTGCCGGTGGCCGATCTCTGGTCGCTGAACGTGTGGATGGGCCAGACCGAACGCGAACATTTCCAGCGCTTCACCCACACAACAAGCCGATAAGGAGCGTTTCGTCATGCCTGATCCGTCGCACGCGGCAGCCCCGAAGGTCGCCAATTTCAGCAGCATCCCGGTGGTCGATATCGCCGGATTGTTCAGCCCCGACATCGCCCTGCGTCAGGCCGTCGCCGACCAACTGGGCAAGGCGGCGCGGGAAGTGGGTTTTCTGTACGTCCGGAATCACGGCATCGCGCCGTCGCTGATCGACGATCTGCGCCAGGCCGCCAAGGAGCTGTTCGCCCAGTCGCTTGACTACAAAATGCAGCACTACATCGGCACTTCACGCAGCCACAAAGGCTTCGTGCCCGAGGGCGAAGAGGTTTACGCCAAGGGCAAGCCGGACCACAAGGAAGCCTTCGATATCGGTTTTGAAGTGGGCGACGAAGACCCGCTGGTGATCGCTAAAACCCCGCTGATCGGCGCTAATGAATGGCCGGACCTGCCCGGTTTTCGCCCTGCGGTGCAGGCGTATTACGCGGCAGTATTTGCCCTGGGCCGCCGCCTGTTCGACGGCTTTGCGCTGGCGCTGGGCCTGGAGGAAGGTTACTTCGAAGGGATGGTCACCCGTCCGCCCTCCAAGCTGCGTTTGATTCATTACCCGTTCGACGGCGCCGCCCAGGACGCGCCCGGAATTGGTGCGCACACCGATTACGAGTGCTTCACCATGCTGCTGGCCGACAAGCCCGGTCTTGAAGTGATGAACGACCTCGGCCAATGGATCGACGCGCCCCCTGTGGATGGCGCGTTTGTGGTCAACATCGGCGACATGCTGGAGGTCATGACCGCTGGTACGTTCGTTGCTACGGCTCACCGGGTACGCACCGTCAGCGAGGAGCGCTATTCGTTTCCGCTGTTCTTCGCCTGCGACTTCCACACCCAGATCAAGCCCCTTCCGCAGTTCGACAAGGGCACGGCCGACTACGAAGAGATCACCATCGGCGAGCACATGTTCGGTCAGGCGCTGCAGACCTACCAGTACCTGCGGCGCAAGGTCGAGAACGGCGAAATCAAGTTGTACGAAAAGGCACGCAAGCCGTCGAGCTTCGGCCACCTGAAGAATCAGACACAGGACGCATCGTGATGCGGTACGTCCCTCTGCCCCGCCCGACTAATCAGCACACCCAGCCCTACCTTCCTGACGTGGAGTCACCGACGATGCGCAACACTCTGAACACTGCTGTCCGCTTGACCGTGCTTGCCTCCGCCATGCTCGGCGCGTCGTTATTGGCTGCCACCGCCGCCCAGGCTGCTACTACCGTGACGCCCGGGCAGTTCAAGGTCGGCATGGAGATCACCTACCCGCCCTTCGAATCCTACGACGAGAAGAAGAACGTCGTTGGTGCCGACCCGGACCTGTCACGCCTGCTCGCCAAGCACATGGACCTCAAGGCCGAGTTTGTCGACACCAAATTCTCCAGCCTGATCCTCAGCCTCAATGCCGGGCACTACGACGCGATCATTTCGGGCATGTACATCACGCCGGAGCGCCAGACCCAGGCCCAGACCATTCCCTACGCCGTAACGGGCGCAGCGATCATGGTGCTCAAGGACAGTCCGCTCAAACCCAAGGTGCCGGAAGACCTGTGCGGGCTGAAAATCGGCTTGGAAAAAGGCACCACGTGGGTCACCCAGTTCAACAAGCTGTCCGCCGAATACTGCGTGCCGAAAGGCAAAGGCCCGGTCGCCGTCAGCGAATTCCCGTCGGCACCGGAGGTCACCCAGGCGCTGCTGTCGGGCAACGTCCAGGCGCAAGTGGAAATCGACGGCGCCGCAGGCATGATCGCCGAACGCACCAAGGGCCGCGTGGTGGTCAGCACCGAGCATTCCATCTATCAGCAGACGCTTGGCATCTACGTGAAGAAGGGCAATGACGAGCTGTATCAGGCCTTGCTCAAGGCCTTCGACGAGACCAAAAAATCCGGCGAATACGCGGCGCTGCTGAAGAAGTACAACCTTGAAGAGCCCGCCAACTGACGGCTGGATGCTTTACCCCTTGTAGGCGTGAGCGTGCTCGCGATTGGCCGTGACAGACGATGAAGGTGGGTCGGCTGTGCCGAAGTCATCGCGAGCAAGCTCACTCCTACAGGGATCGTGTTTGATAAGAGAATCCCGCCGGGCCCCGCCCTGCTGAGGTGCGTATGCAATTCGAATGGTCCTACTTTTTTTCTTTGTTCTCGGTCGCTGACTTCTGGGAGTCCTGCATCACCGTGATCGAGCTCAGCGCCCTGGGCTGGTTCATCGGTATGCTGCTGGGTTTCCTGCTGGCCTCGGCCAAGCTGTCGACCGTGCGCTGGATCAGCGTTCCGGCGTCGATTTATATCTGGTTCTTCCGCAGTGTCCCGCTGCTGGTGCTGGTGGTGTTTACCTACAACCTGCCGCAGATGTTTCCGGTCACCCGCGACGTGCTGTCCAACCCCTTCTATTCGGGCCTCCTTGCGTTGGTGGTCACGGAAGCGGCTTACATGGCGGAGATTCACCGGGGCGGCCTGATCTCTGTTGCGAAGGGCCAGAAAGAAGCCGGCCGCGCCCTGGGCGTCGGTCTGATCGGCATGCAGCGGCTTATCGTCATCCCCCAGGCGTTCCGTATCTCCCTGCCGACGCTGGTGAATGAATACATCACCGTGGTGAAACTGACCTCGCTGGTGTCAGTGATTTCCCTCACCGAACTGCTCACCGTGGGCCAACGCCTGTACGCGCAAAACTTTTTAGTCATGGAAACGCTGTCGGCCGTCGCGGTGTATTACGTGATGATCGTGACGGTGTTCGGCTGGCTGTTTCACTGGCTTGAGCAGCACCTGGAGCTGAGCAATCGCAAGCCGCAGACCCTCGACGACACTGCCCTGACTGACCTGCGCGCCAGCCTGGTCGTGCAGCCCACGGTGGTGCGCCAGCCGACAACAGGACCGGGCTCGGCACCGGCGCTGCAACTGGTCAACATCCATAAAAGCTACGGGCAGCATGAAGTGCTCAAGGGCATCAATCTGGAGGTGGACGCCGGGCAGGTCATTTCCATCATTGGCCCGTCAGGCTCGGGCAAGACGTCTCTGATCCGCACGGTCAACAGCCTCGAAACCATCGACAAGGGCGAGATCATCCTGTTTGGCGAGGGCTACATTCACGCCGGCGACAACCCCAACGCGCCGCAGATTCGCCGGGGCGTACAGCGCATTGGCATGGTGTTCCAGAACTTCAACCTGTTCCCCCACCGCACCATCCTCGACAACGTGACCCTCGCGCCGCGGTATCACGGCCGCGACCGCGACGTCAGCGAGCAACGCGCCTACGTCCTGCTCGACAAGGTCGGGCTGCTGGCCCACGCGCACAAATACCCCCATCAATTATCCGGCGGTCAGCAACAGCGCGTGGCGATTGCCCGGGCCCTGGCCATGGACCCGCAGATCATGCTGTTCGACGAACCGACGTCTGCGCTGGACCCGGAGCTGGTGGGCGACGTGCTCAAGGTCATCGCCGACCTGGCAAAGGAAGGCATGACCATGCTCATCGTGACTCACGAAATGGACTTCGCCCTGTCGATTTCCGACCGGGTGATCTTCATGGAAAACGGCATCGTGCAGGTCGACGCAGCACCGCAAACGATTCTTGCCGACCAGTGCGGCGCGCGCGTGCGCACGTTCATGGGGCTGGATCACGCCGTTACGCAACCAGCGCCTGCGCTCAAAGAGGCGTGAGCCTCACAGCCCCAACATCAACCCGCTCAGGCGCCTGACCTTGCGCCGCAGGGCTTCTTCAAACACGCCCTGACGCGGCTCGATCAGGCTGAACCAGTGCTTGGCCCGGGTGATGCCGGTGTAGATCAGCTCCTTGGTCAGCACCGGGTTCAGCGCCTCGGGCAGGATCAGCGCCGTGTGGGCGAACTCCGAGCCCTGGGACTTGTGCACCGTCATCGCGTACACCGTTTCCACGTCATTGAGCCGGCTCGGCAGCACGAAACGCACCCCGCCGCTGCCGTCGTTACGCGGGAACGCGACCCGCAGCGCCTGACGGTTCTCCTCGATCGGTCCCTCGGGCAGACGCAGGGCGATGCCGATGTCGCCGTTCATCAAACCCAGCCCGTAGTCGTTGCGCGTCATCAATACCGGGCGGCCCTCGTACCACTGATGATCACTCTCGATCAGCCCGGCGCTGAACAGCGTTTCAGTGATCCTTCGGTTCAGCCCTTCCACGCCCCACGGCCCTTTGCGCACGGCACACAGCAGCTGGAACTCATCGAACGCGTTCAGCACCTGCCGCGCCCACTCGACGCTGCGCGGGTCTTCGATCTGCGTCAGGTCTTGCGGCCGCTGCGCGTGCATCACGCCCAGATAATGACGGTAGCCTTGTGGGCCATCGCCGTGACCGTCGAGCAACAGCCGCGACAGCGCGCGGTCCTGCTCACCCTTGAGCACCAGGGAAAACAGATCCGGGTACTGACGAGCCGCGAGCAATGCACGCGCTTCCTGGTCCTGCTGCTGATTGACCAGTTTGGCCAACTGACCGATACCGCTGCCCGCGACGAAACGCCGGGAGTGGCGCAGCATCACCACTTGCTGAGCCAACGCGTGATGCTGATCATCGCCCTGCTGCAAACCGCTTCTGGAAAGATCTTCGCCACTGACCGATTCAAGCCACGCCTGGGTCTGCGGGCTGTACATCCCCGCCTCCGCGTCACGGCACAAGTCGCCCAGCACGGCGCCGGCCTCAACCGACGCCAGTTGATCCTTGTCGCCCAGCAGCACCATGCGCGCATGGGGCGGTAATGCGTCGAGCAGGTTGGCCATCATTTCCAGGTCGATCATCGAAGCTTCGTCGACCACCAGCACGTCCAGCGGCAACGGGTTGCCCGCGTGATGACGAAAATGCCGTGTGCCCGGACGGCTGCCCAGCAAGCGGTGAACCGTGGTGACTTCGCTGGGGATTTTCTGCCGCACGTCTTCCGGCACTTGCAGCGACTGCACCTGATGACTGATCGACTCGGTCAGCCGTGCCGCGGCCTTGCCGGTCGGTGCCGCCAGACGAATGCGCAACGGCTTGCCGCGCTCAACCGCCGGCGATTGCAGCAGCGCCAGCAAACGCACGACTGTGGTCGTTTTGCCCGTTCCGGGGCCGCCGGTGATGATGCTGAACGCCCCCCGGGTTGCCAGGGCGCAGGCCAGCTTTTGCCAGTCGATCAACGCGTCAGGCGCGGGGTTGGCCGGGCCGAACAGCGCATCCAGCCGCTGGGGCAAATCGCTGAACCCCGTTTCCACCTGAGCCAGCCGACGACGCAACGCCGCATCGATCCGCCGCTCATAAGTCCAGTAGCGGCGCAGGTACAGGCGCCGATCGGATAAAACCAACGGCCTCTGCGCCGCCGCTTCAGAGACATCCCCCGCGTGAGCAACCAGCGCGCTGGCTTCCAGCGCCTTGCACCACGTTGCGCCGTCCAGCGATTTGAGCAGTGAGGACGGCAACAGCATCGGCGTCGACAACACATCACCCTCGGGCGGCAACGACAAGGCGAAGTCCGGCTCTTTCAGGGTTTCGTAGAGGTCCAGGCAGACGTGGCCGTGACCCAACTGGTGACTGGTCAGCGTGGCCGCCAACAGCACCAGCGAATCGGCGGCAGGATCAAGGTCGGCCAGGAACGCCACGAAGGCTTTGTCCAGCGCGCGCAACCAGCCGCGTTCGACCCAGCGCTGCAGCAACAGCAGCAAATCCTCCACGCGGCTGAGGGGTTTCAGGTCGGCCAGGCTGTCGGCGTCCAGCGCCGTGGGCATCAAGTGAGCGAAGGTGCGGTTCATACGAGGTCTCCTGACAGCACGTCTTCCGTAATCGGCGCTCGGCCCTGAAACAGCAGATCGAGACTTTCGATCAGCGCGCGGGGCGGTCGGGTAAACCACGCGCCCTGACTCACTGCGCGACTGCCGCGCACGAACAGGTAGACCGCTCCGCCCATGTGCTGGTCGTAATCGTAGTCGGCAAGACGCGCTTTGAGCTGACGGTGCAAGGCCAGCAGATAGAGCACGTATTGCAGGTCGTAGCGGTTCTCCAGAATCGAGTTTTCCATCGCCTGCTCGGTGTAGGCATCGTCGTCGACGCCCAGCCAGTTGGATTTGTAGTCGGCGACGAAGTAACGACCTTCGTGCTCGAACGTCAGGTCGATGAAGCCCTTGAACATGCCGTTCAGCGAAACCGTTTCTGCCGCCGCGCGAGGCGCGCCGTTGTGGGTGTAGCGGCGCACCAGCGCGTCCATCTGCGCCACATCGACCTTCGAGCAGGCGAACCAGAATTCCATTTCGACGCGGTACTGGTTCGGCTGATCCAGCCCGCACAAGGCCATGGGCTGTACGTCTGTGCCCAAACGCAGCGGCAGGGTCAGCAGATGCTGCAGCCAGTCGGTCAGCGTGTTGATCCAGCCTTTCCAGTCGCGCCGGTTGCAGCGTTGGGCGACGACTTTCTCCAGCGACAGCGGATCAGCCGCCGCTTCGGCAAAGCCCTTCTCACCGGCCCATTCCAGCAAGCCGTGCAGAAAGGTGCCGGGGTTGGGGCCGCGCGGGAATCGGTGGATATCGCCGCCGCTGACCATCACCTCTCGCGGCGCATCCGGGTCAAGACGCTCATCGTCGAATAGCTTCTGCGCTTGCGGGCTGTCTGGCGACTGATCGCCGCTGTCGGTGATGGTGTCACCGATGCGCAGCGCGCTGTAGGACGCAATCCACCAGTTTTCCCGAGCGCTGCGCCGGGGCACGCGCGGCTTGCTCAACGCGACCTCGCTGCGCGGCGCGCTGAAGGACTCGGTCGTGGGCAGCGGCACAGGCTCAACCTTAACGGCGGGATGACCTTCTGCCAGCGAACGCAGCCACTGCCCCAACGCCACCGATTCAGCCAGCTTCTGCCCGCCGCCAAGCAAGTAGCCCAACGCCGAACGATGGAGTATCGAGGCGCTGTTGCTGCCGCGTTTGAGATCGGCAACGCCCAGCCAGCACGCGTGTTGCGCGCGGGTCAGGGCCACATACAACAGACGCAGGTCCTCTGCCAGACGCTCGTCATCCGCCTGCTCGATCAGTGCCGGCGTGGGCTTGAGACTGATCTGCGCGTGGCCATCGGCGTCGTGAAAGTGCAGCGGCAATCGGCTGCCGTCCACTGGCTTCGTCGAGCAGATGAAGGGCAGGAACACCAGCGGGTATTCCAGGCCTTTGGATTTGTGGATGGTCACGACCTTGACCAGTTGTTCATCGCTTTCGAGGCGCAGGATCTGCTCTTCTCCCGCTTGACCTGACAGCGCCAAGTGCTCGCTCAGATGACGAATCAGCGCCTGCTCGCCATCCAACTCGGCGGCGGCCTGCTGCATCAGTTCGCTGAGGTGCAGCAGGTTGGTCAGCACACGCTCGCCATCGGTTCGCTGAACCAGCGCCTGCGGCAGTTTGAAGTCGTGCAGCAGCCGACGCAGCATGGGCAGCACGCCTTGGGTGCGCCAGATGCGCCGGTAATCGCGGAACTGCATGACGCGGTTTTCCCACGCCAGTTCGTCCTGATTCAGCAGCTCAAGTTCGGCCAGCGGTAACGCAAGGGTGATGCAGGCCAAGGCCGCGCGCAGGGTTCGCTCGGCGTCAGGCTCGGCGCAGGCTTTGAGCCAGGCGAGCAGGTCATGGGCCTCTTGCGCCGCAAACACCGAGTCCTTGTCCGAGAGGTACACACTGCGCACGCCCCGCGCCGACAACTCGCCTCGCACGGCCTGAGCCTCCTTGCCGTCACGCACCAGAATCGCGATGTCGGCGGGCAACAGGTTCTTCAACGGCTCGCCAGCTTTCGCAAAGCCCGCTTGCCCTTGTTGACCGGCGTTGAGCAAACGGACGATCTCACTGGCGCAGCTCGCGGCCAGTTGCGCTCGATACACCGTGCCCGACACCGGCTGATCGGTTTCCAGCTGCCAGACGTTGAGCGCCGCGAGGACCTCACCGTCGACCTGCAACGTCTCTTTACGGCCCTGAGACCCGACTGCCAGAAACGGCACGGGGTTGTCCTCAGGCGTACGGAACAAGAACGCGCCGCGACCGGCCTCGCTCGTTTCCGCGCGCGTGAACACGTGGTTCACCGCATCGACCATCGCGTGGCTGGAACGGAAGTTGGTGCCCAGCGTGTGCAAGCGTCCGGTCGTGGCCTGCCGGGCGCGCAAGTAGGTGTAGATGTCGGCGCCGCGAAAGGCGTAGATCGCCTGCTTCGGGTCGCCGATGAGGAACAGGCCAGTGCTTTCGTCGTTGGCCTCAAGCCGGTAGATGCTGTCGAAAATGCGGTACTGCACCGGGTCGGTGTCTTGAAACTCATCGATCAGCGCGACCGGAAACTGCTCGCGGATCAGGGTCGCCAGGCGCTCGCCGCCACTTCCGCGCAATGCCGCATCCAGGCGCAGCAGCATGTCGTCGAAACCCATTTCCGCGCGGCGTCGCTTCTCTTCTTCAAAGCGGGCGCCGACCCATTGAGCTGCGTGTTCGAGCACCGCCGCATCGGGCGTTGGCAGCGTGTCCAGCGCCACCTTGAGCTCGACCATCGCCTCGAACGCCGGGTGCGACGGCGGATTGTTCTTCCACGCTTCGGCGATGCCGTCGGGCGTCAGCCGGGTGAAACCGGTGCCAAGGCCGAGTTGCTCCTGCTCATCGTCATTGGCCCAGGCAATCAGCTTGTCGAACCAGGGCCTGAAATAACGCTCCTGCATCTTGCGACCGTCGACCACTTTGCACGCGACGCCGTCGATGCAGATCGCATGCAGCTCGGCGGCCCAGTTGGCCCAGGGCGCCTTGAGCTGGCGGAGGGTTTCGCGCCGTTCCTGGATCGACTGCTCGATGAGCTCGGTCGGGGTTTCGGTTACGCTCCCCCGCTCACTGCCGAACAACGCGCGCACCCTTGGCAGCAACGCCGCAGGGCCACTCCAGTTCTCGCGCACCCAGATCAGCGCGTCACCGCTCATGGGGTAGCAGAACTTGCGCCAGTAATCGCGCAGCACTTCGCTCAGCAAATCGGTGTGATCGGTTTCCAGACTCTGGGTGAACAGGCTGCCGCTGTCGAAGGCGTGCTCGCGCAGCATCCGCTGACACCAGCTGTGAATGGTCGATACCGCCGCTTCGTCCATCCACTGCGCCGCGATGTCCAGACGGCTGGCGCAGGCGGGCCATTGCTCAATGGCGAACTCGTCCCGCAAGCCAGCGATCAACGCGTCGGGCGCTTCAATTTCTTCTCGGAAGAACCGCGCGGCTTCAGCCAGTCGCGTGCGAATGCGGTCGCGCAGTTCCTTGGTCGCCGCGTCGGTGAACGTCACCACCAGAATCTGCGGCGGCAACAGCTCACGGCCAAACCCTGAGTCCTCGCTGCCATGCCCCAACACCAGACGCAGGTACAGCGCCGAGATGGTGAACGTCTTGCCGGTGCCGGCGCTGGCTTCAATCAGCTGGCTGCCTTTCAGCGGGAAGCGCAGGGCCAATGGTTGTTGTGCATCACTCATGCGCCGGCCTCCTCGCGAGAAAGTGCCTGCCAGGGCGCTTCAAAAATCGGTTTGTACAGCGCCTCGCACCAGCCCACGAATTCCTCGCTGCCCAGCAACGCGTCGAAGTCCGGGAACTGACGCGCCAGGGCGGTGCTTTCGGCACGCTCACCCTTGCTGTTCTGGCCATCGCCTTCATAGGCCTTGCGCGCGGCAGCTTCGGCTTTGGCCTCATCGTTCTGACCCAGCCAGGCAAACGCCGTCTTCACCGCAATCGGCAGCGGTCGTTGCATGCCTTGATGCCAGGCCAGCAGCAGGTCATTCAGCGTGCGCGTGGCGGTGTCTTTGTCCAGCGGCGGCAGCAAAAGCGTCTCGTCGCTGGCCACCAGCGCCGTGGTCAACGGCAGATCGCACGCGCAGGCCACCAAGTGGTTCACCCACGGCTTGGTCAGACGATGCCACTTGCGCGTCTTCTTGCTGGCGATGGCATTGGGAATAGCGGTGATCGCGAGTAACTGGTTCTGAGGGTTCTGATAAAGCCCATCGACCCAGCCATCGAGCTCGACGCCCTGATGCTGATAACTGACCGGCAGCGCGCTGTGCAGCCGCACCGGCCAGCGAACCAGTAGCTCGTGATAACGGGCGACGAGGTCGGGCAGCGGTTCGATCAATTCATCCTGAAGCAACGTGCCGAAGCCGGCCATCGGCAGCAAGCCGCTTCCCTGCAAGCGCGTTGCCTGAGCATGTAGGGATTCCTGAATGTGCTCAGGATCTGTTAGCGCTGCTTGCAACAGGCTGTCGCTGAGGCCATAGCGCTCAAGCGCGTCGAGCACGAAAGGCTCCTCGTCCGCCAATGGCGCCTCGGCGACCTCAAAGAATATCTTCAAGCGCTGACTAAAGAAGTGCTTCACCGGATTGCGCAGAAAATCCTGCAACTGCATCAGGCTCAAGGGCTCTTCCTGCTGGTGCTTTTGCAGCGCTTTTGTTTCACCCGCTTCCATGACGGCTTCGTGCAGCACCTGCCACTCACGGGCGAAGCTGAAGAACTCGGGGTTCTCCTGGAAGTATTTGGCACTGAACGGCTGCAGCGGATGTTCAACGGTCAGTTTGTGCAGCAACTGTTGCCCCGGATCACGCTTTTTATCGTCCTCGGGCTCGATGGCATCGGCCAGTCGCCAGCCGCTGGACAGATGATCGCGCAGCTGCCCGATGAGCACCGAAGCCGGCCGCTCGGAATTGTCGCGAATGCTGCGCCCCACCCAGCTGATGTACAGCTGATCACGTGCAGACAGCAGCGCTTCGAGCAAGAGATAACGATCATCCTCACGCCGGGAACGGTCGCCGGGACGGTAGTCGCTGCCCATCAGATCGAAATCCAGCGGCGGCTGCGCTCGGGGGTAATCGCCGTCATTCATGCCCAGCAGGCAGACGATTTTGAAAGGAATCGCGCGCATCGGCATCAGCGTGCAGAAGTTGACCGAACCGGCCAGAAAGCGCTGGGATAGCCGCCCTTGATCAAGCCCGGCCAGCCAGGCTTCACGCACGACCGTCAAGGGCAGCTCTTCTTCCAGGGCAACGGTCTCGCAGGTCTGCAGCCAGGTTTCGCGCAGGGTTTCCAGCTGACTGAGCAGGTAGTCGTCATGCTCGCTGTCAGCCATGAAGAACAGCTGCATGATCGCCTGAAGGCGCGCGCCCCACATGGCGGGTGTGGCGGGCCAGGAGAGTTCGTTGTGCGCGACCTGAAGCGCATCGATCAGGGACACCAGAGGGCCAATCAAAGCCGCGTCCAGCCCGCCGATTTCGTCATACGGCTGAATGCCGTCGTAAGCCGCACCCGCACCGACGGCGTAGCCCAGCAGCATCCGACGCAGGCCAAAATGCCAGCTGTTCTGCTCAAGCTGTTCCGGCAGACCCAGCCCTTCGCGCTGGTCTGCATTGAGCCCCCATCGCACACCCGCCCCTTCAATCCAGCGATGCAGGGTTGGCAGGTCACGCTCATCAATGCCGAACCGCGCGCGTAATGCGGGAACGTCCAGCAGATCGAGGATTTCACTGACCGGGAATCGACTGTCCGGAATTTTCAGCAGATGCTCAACGGCGATCAGCAGCGGATCACGGCCGCGTTGGCCCTGGTCGGCGAGGGTGAAGGGGATAAAGCGGCGATCGTCACGGTCCAGCTGGCCGAATACCGCACGGATGTGGGGAGCGTAGCTGTCGATGTCCGGCACCATGACGATGACGTCCCGGGGACGCAGGTCCGGATCCTTGCTGAAGCGCGCGAGCAGTTGGTCATGCAGGACCTCCACTTCGCGCTGGGCACTGTGGGCGACATGAAAGCGAATGGAGCGGTCATTCTTGATGTCCACGGGCGGCCAGACGTCACGGGTCTCGCTCAAAGGGCGCAGTTCGAGGATATCGTCCTGGAGTTGGTTCAGGAGTGTCGTGGGCTCGCTCTCGCTAAACAGGTCGATGCGCCCGTCGCGAAAAATCGATCGGTAGCTGTTTGGGTCGTCATGACTGTCCAGCAGATTGATGTAATCACGACCCTGCTTGCCCCACGCCGCCAGCAACGGGTGAGCGTGCTGGTGCAGCGCGTCAGGATTCAGCACCACCGGCATGCCGGGTTTTCGCGACTGACGCTTGTATTCGTGACGCAGGAGATCCTTGTCAGCCACGATGTCTGCCCAGTGATGGCGGCAAGGATTATGAACGCAGAGCAGGACCTGACTGAAACGAGCCAACCCGGCAAGCGCCTCTAGTGCCTGGGCCGGCAATGAGGAAATACCGAAAACGATAACCCGCGCGGGCAAACCGGCCGGCGCCTCGGTCAGGCTGTTGATGCGCTCGATGTAACGCTGATGCACACCGGCACGGCTCTGGGCCATGCCCTCTGCCCCGACATCATGGAGCAGCGCACGCCACAGTTCGGCTTGCCAGCAGTTCTCTGCTTTCAGCGGCTTTGCCTCTCCCCGACCGGTCCTGAGTTGGTGCTTGCCAGCAGCCCAGTCTTCCAACCAGTCGGCGCGATACACCTGATACTGGTCGAACAGGTCAGCGAGTCGCTCGGACAGTTGGTAACGCTTGCGCAGGTCCGTATCGGCCGTCAGGAATCGTTGCAGTGGCTCGAAGTGTGGCTGATTGATCAGGCCTGGGAGCAATCGCATCAAACGCCACGTCAAGGGAGCTTTATCGAGTAACGAGGTCTCCGGGATCTCGGCCTTGCCCAACACCGCCCGATACAGCTGCCACATGAAGCTACCAGGCAGCTGCACATCAATCGCAGCGGCGATGCCGCAACTCCCTTGATCATCGTCCTGTGCATCTTCGGCCAACGCGAGCTTCAGCCATTGAGCAATACCGTTGCTTTGTACCAGCGCCACTTCGTTCTCAAGGGGCGTCAGCGGGTAACGCCGCATCCATGACACCACTAGGCCACGCAGCTCATCCAGGCGATTCCCATGGACCACCATAAATCCGGGGTTAAGATTGGATGTCACCGGCATAGCTGCGCCCCTTGGTCTTTCAAAAGAGGGAGAAGACTACCAGAGGGAGCGGACTTGTTAGCGTTCGATGTTGCTAGGGCGACTGGCGAACATTCCCTTATGGGTGGTGATGCAGCGATAAGAGGTTGGCAGCTTTTTCCGCACGCAAAAACAAAACCCCATCTGCTTTCGCAAATGGGGTTCTGGAATTTAATCTTGACGATGACCTACTCTCACATGGGGAAAGCCCACACTACCATCGGCGATGCATCGTTTCACTGCTGAGTTCGGGATGGGATCAGGTGGTTCCAACGCTCTATGGTCGTCAAGAAATTCGGGTACTGACTCGTTCCTGAGAACGCTTCAGCAAATCGGGCATGTGATCAAGGTACCGCTTGTGTGTTCGCAAACTTTCGTCTTCATGCGTCTTCACACACGGCAATCTGCTGTCTTTGTGCAGATTGCTTGGGTGTTATATGGTCAAGCCTCACGGGCAATTAGTATTGGTTAGCTCAACGCCTCACAGCGCTTACACACCCAACCTATCAA
>NZ_JAXCIP010000016.1:0-64992 GCF_046540435.1 Pseudomonas sp. W5-01 | reverse complement strand
AACTGCCTTTTTCACCGCTGTCGATTCAAGCATCTGAACCGAAGCATTCCTCGCTGCTTACTTCGTCCAACCCTTTGATTATCAAGGAGTTTTCCGTTTCGTCTGCGCCGGGAGTGGGGCGAATTATAGACAGATCCGGAGAGGCGTCAACCCCTAATTTAATGAAACTGTCATATGGATCAAAAATAGCTGACGGGGTGGCCAAGTTTGGGGACTTGCCCACCCAGAGCCTTAAAGACTGGGGAACGCGAACTGCGAGGCCTCGTGACTGGCGCGCTGCGGCCATCGCTGTGTAATGGCTTTGCGACGGGTATAGAAGCGAACGCCATCCGGGCCATAAGCATGCAGGTCACCAAACAGTGACCGCTTCCATCCGCCAAAGCTGTGATAAGCCACAGGTACAGGCAGCGGAACGTTCACCCCAACCATACCTACTTCGATCTCGTCGCAGAACAGACGGGCCGCCTCACCATCGCGAGTGAAGATGCACGTGCCATTGCCATATTCGTGGTCGTTGATTAACTGCATCGCTTGTTCAAGGCTATCCACACGCACAATGCAGAGCACCGGACCGAATATCTCTTCTTTATAGATACGCATCTCGGCCGTGACATGGTCGAACAGGCAGCCACCCAGAAAGAATCCATCTTCATGTCCGGGGACCGTGAGCCCACGACCATCTACCACAAGCTTCGCACCTGCACCCACGCCGTCTTCTATATAGCTGCTGACCTTGTCACGATGCTGCCCCGTGACCAGGGGGCCCATATCGAGACCGCTGGAAGTCCCGGCGCCGATCTTCAATCCATTGATTTGCGGCACTAGCTTGGCAACCAATGCGTCGGCTACCTGGTCACCCACGCACACCGCAACCGAAATCGCCATGCAGCGCTCGCCGCACGAGCCATAGGCCGCGCCCATCAAAGCGCTCACGGCGTTATCCAGGTCTGCGTCGGGCATCAGCACGGCGTGGTTCTTCGCGCCGCCCAGTGCTTGAACCCGCTTGCCGCGTGCGGTGGCTTCTTTATAGATGTACTCGGCAATCGGTGTAGATCCCACAAAGCTCAGCGCTTTGACTTCAGGGGCTTCGATCAGCGCATCAACCGCCACCTTGTCGCCGTGCACGACATTGAGTACACCCTTCGGCAATCCGGCCTCATGCAGCAACTCAGCGATCAGCAACGTTGAGCTCGGATCGCGCTCGGACGGTTTGAGGATGAAACAGTTGCCGCAGGCGATCGCCAACGGGTACATCCAAAGCGGAACCATCGCGGGGAAGTTGAACGGGGTGATGCCCGCCACTACGCCAAGCGGCTGAAAGTCAGACCATGCATCAATGTTCGGGCCGACGTTGCGGCTGTACTCGCCCTTGAGAATCTCAGGCGCCGCACTCGCGTATTCGACATTCTCGATACCGCGTTTGAGTTCTCCCGCCGCGTCTTCGAGGGTCTTGCCGTGCTCTTCGCTGATCAGTCGGGCAATACGTGCCTCGTTCTGTTCCAACAGCTGCTTGAAGCGGAACATCACCTGCGCGCGTTTGGCAGGAGGGGTGTTGCGCCATGCAGGGAAGGCCGCTTTGGCCGAGTCGATCGCCTGTTGCACGGTTTCGCGACTGGCGAGTGGCACCGTGCGAATGACCTGGCCAGTCGACGGGTTGAACACATCGGCGCTGCGGCCGTTTTCGCTGATCAGCTCGCCATGTATCAGGTGTTGAATGGTGCTCATGCATAACTCCGGAAAATATCAGCCCGCAGGCGCTACCGAAGTGGCGCCTGTGAGCCTGCAAAGGGGATCAGTCGATTTGATTCAGGGCCTGACCAACTGCGTCAAACATGCGGTCGAGGTCGTCCGGCTTGCTGTTGAAAGTCGGGCCAAATTGCAGGGTGTCACCGCCGAAGCGCACGTAGAAACCGGCCTTCCACAGCTTCATCGCGGTCTCGAAGGGACGCACAATGGCATCGCCGTCGCGCGGTGCAATCTGAATAGCGCCTGCAAGCCCGTAGTTACGGATGTCGACGACATTTTTGCTGCCCTTGAGGCCGTGCAACGAGTTTTCGAAATGGGGTGCGGTTTCGGCTACTTGCTGCACCAGGCTCTCGCGCTGAATGATCTCCAGGGCGGCAAGCCCGGCAGCGCAGGCAACCGGATGAGCTGAATAGGTATAGCCATGGGGAAACTCCACGGCGTACTCGGGCGTCGGCTGGTTCATGAACGTCTGGTAGATCTCGGCGCTCGCAATGACTGCTCCCATGGGGATCGCACCGTTGGTGATCTGCTTGGCGATACACATCAAGTCCGGCGTCACGCCGAAGCTGTCGGCGCCGAACATCGAACCGGTGCGCCCGAAGCCAGTAATCACCTCGTCGAAAATCAGCAGAATATTGTGCTGATCACAGATTTCACGCAGACGCTTGAGATACCCCTGCGGCGGAACAATCACGCCCGCAGAGCCCGCCATGGGCTCAACGATCACCGCTGCAATGTTCGAAGCGTCGTGCAGTTCGATCAGCTTGAGCATCTCGTCCGCCAGCGCAATGCCGCCCTGCTCCGGCATGCCACGTGAATAGGCGTTGCTGGCAAGCAGTGTATGAGGCAGATGATCGACGTCCATCAATTGCCCGAACATCTTGCGGTTGCCGTTGACGCCACCCAGGCTGGTGCCCGCGATGTTCACGCCGTGATAGCCACGGGCACGGCCGATCATCTTGGTTTTGGTCGCCTGGCCTTTCAAGCGCCAGTAAGCGCGCACCATCTTGACGGCAGTGTCAGCGCACTCCGATCCGGAGTCGGTATAGAAGACGTGATTCAACTTGCCGGGTGTCAGATCGGTGATCTTTTCAGCCAGCTGGAAGGACAGCGGGTGTCCGAATTGGAATCCCGGCGAGTAGTCCAGCGTACCTAGCTGCCGGGAAACCGCTTCCTGAATCTCCTTGCGGGTGTGCCCTGCCCCACAGGTCCACAGCCCCGACAGACCGTCATAAATTTTGCGGCCTTTGTCGTCCGTGAGATAGCTCCCCTCGGCGGCGACGATCAGACGTGGATCGCGATGGAAGTTTCGGTTCGCCGTGTAGGGCATCCAGTGGGCGTCAAGTTTGAGTTGGCTCGCCAGAGACATGTCGGACGATTCGGGCATATTCATCGGAATTAACCTCACTGGTCGTGGGGGCCTGACTTCCCCATTGAAGTGCGGGCGGGTGCAAGCCGGTTGCAGCTAAAGTGTCACGGGCATAAAGTCTGGAAAACCCTGCTTTTACGATCCTCAGTTCACCGGTCACTAAACTATGAGCACCCGCCGCAACGACCCGCTGGCGCAAGTCAGCGATTTTGACATCCGTCTGCTGCGCATCTTTCGCAGCGTAGTAGAGTCCGGCGGCTTCTCGGCAGCGGAAAGCGCGCTGGGTATTGGTCGATCTGCCATCAGTCAGCAGATGAGTGATCTCGAACAGCGCCTGGGATTACGCCTTTGCCAACGAGGCCGTGCCGGGTTTTCCCTGACGGAGGAAGGCCGAGAGGTCTATCAGTCATCACTGCAGCTATTGAGCGCACTTGAGAGTTTTCGTACGGAGGTGAACGGTCTTCACCGACATCTGCGCGGCGAATTGAACATCGGGCTGACGGACAATCTGGTCACACTCCCCCACATGCGCATCACCCACGCGCTTTCCCAGCTGAAAGAACGTGGCCCGGACGTGCACATCAATATCCGCATGATCGCGCCCAACGAAGTCGAGCAAGGGGTGCTCGACGGCAGCTTGCATGTTGGCGTCGTACCCCAGGCCAGCGCCTTGTCAGGCCTGGAATATCAGTCGCTGTATAGCGAACGTTCGCTGCTGTATTGCGCGGTCGGGCATCCCTTGTTTTACGTAGATGATGCGCTGCTTAACGACGATCGACTGTCCGCACAGGAAACCATTGCGCCGACGTTTCGTCTGCCGAGTGAAATCCAGGCCCACTATCAGGCGCTGAAGTGCACCGCGAGCGCGTCGGATCGGGAAGGCATGGCGTTTCTGATTCTGACCGGGCGTTACATCGGTTATCTGCCCGACCACTACGCCAGCCTTTGGGTGCAACAAGGTCGGCTGCGTGCGCTGAAGCCCAAAGCGCGGTTTTATGACCTCAGCCTTGTGACCGTCACGCGCAAAGGCCGCCGCCCCCATTTGGTGCTGGAAAGTTTTCTGGAGAGTCTGGCTGCCACACGATGAAGCCGGCTCAGTACGTCGGCGCCTCAATAACACGCAGTCAACCGGCTGCCATATTCGTCCAGCCCTTGAGACACGGGCATGTACAGCGAATCGGTGAACAGGTAACTGATCAATTGGACAGGTTTTTGCAGTAACGCTGGATGTCGAAGCCCCACACAAACATCGAGAGCCAGCATGCAGCCTGAAGCGCCAGACAATAACGACCTCATCTATGGCCTCAACGACCGGCCGCACCCCGGACCCGCGGTCCTGGCTGCAATCCAGCATGTCCTCGCCGCATTCGTGGGCATCATCACGCCACCACTGATTATCGGATCGGCACTCGGGCTTGGTGCTTACATGCCGTATCTGATCAGCATGGCGCTGATGGTCTCGGGGGTGGGCACGTTCATTCAGGCGCGCCGACCGTTCGGTATCGGCGCCGGCATGATTTGCCTGCAAGGCACCAGCTTCGCATTTCTCGGTGCGGTGCTGTCGGCAGGTTTCATGGTCAAGCAGCGCGGTGGCAGCCCGGAAGACATCATGGCCATGGTGTTCGGGGTATGTTTCTTCGGCGCCGTCGTGCAGATTGTGCTGAGCCGTTTCATCGGCCAGTTGCGTCGGGTGATCACGCCGCTGGTAACCGGCATCGTCATCACGCTGATCGGGGTCAGCTTGATCAAGGTCGGCGTGACGGATCTGGGAGGCGGCTTCAACGCTCCGGACTTCGGCGAGCCGGTGAATCTGGCCCTTGGCGTTTTTGTGCTGGCAGTGATCGTCGTGCTCAACCGTTCAAGCGCGCCCTGGTTGCGGCTGTCGGCCATTATTATCGGGCTCGCGGTCGGCAGCATTGCAGCGTGGTTCAGCGGCAAGCTCGTACCTCACTCCATCGCCGATGTTGCGCTGGTCAGCATTCCCGTGCCCTTTCGGTTCGGATTCAGCTTCGACTGGGCCGCGTTCCTACCGGTGGCGCTTATTTATCTGATCAGCAGTATCGAAACCGTCGGCGACCTCACCGCCAACTGCATGCTCTCCCGCGAACCCATCAAGGGCCAAAGCTACATTGCCCGACTGAAGGGCGGTGTATTGGGCGACGGTGTCAGTTGCATGATCGCGGCGACTTTCAGCGCATTCCCGAATACCACCTTTGCGCAGAATAACGGGGTGATTCAGCTCACCGGCGTGGCCAGCCGCTATGTCGGCCTCTATATAGGAGCGATCCTTTTTCTGCTTGGACTGTTTCCGGTGATCGGTGCGGTTCTTCAGCAGATTCCGAAACCAGTGCTTGGCGGCGCAACATTGGTGATGTTCGGCAGCGTCGCGGCGGCGGGCGTCCGGATCCTTGCTCAAGCGCCGCTGGATCGCCGCAGCATGTTGATCATCGCCACCTCGTTCGGTGTAGGGCTGGGTATCGCGGCGCAGCCGACGCTGCTGCATCATTTGCCGCAATGGGTGCAGAGCCTGTTTGACTCGGCAATCACCAGCGGCGGTCTGACGGCCATCGTGATGTGCCTGTTACTTCCGGAGGCCAAGACCTCGAGCGAAGCCAACAACCAGGCAACGGAATCCTTTGAGCACTGATTTACAAGGTCACGCTTGTCGGATGATCGCGGGTGCGCTATGTGTTCACCGCGTCGCACCCAAATGATCCGTCTGGAACCGCACATGACCCTCGAAGTCCCCGCTCACAGCCCCAGCGCCACCAAACCGGCCAGCCGCATTCGGCAGAAGAACGAAGAAGCGATCCTCAAGGCTGCCGAGGACGAGTTCGCTCGGCATGGCTTCAAGGGCACCAGCATGAACACCATCGCGCAGAATGCCGGTTTGCCCAAAGCCAACTTGCACTATTACTTCACCAACAAGCTGGGTCTGTATATCGCGGTGCTGAGCAACATCATCGAGTTGTGGGACAGTACCTTTAACAACTTGAGCGCAGACGACGATCCGGCACAGGCGCTGACGCACTACATACGCGCCAAGATGGAGTTCTCACGACGCCAGCCACAGGCTTCGCGCATATTCGCGATGGAGATCATCAGTGGCGGCGAGTGCCTGAGCCAGTATTTCAGCCAGGACTACCGCGAATGGTTCCAGGGGCGTGCCGCCGTTTTCCAGGCCTGGATCGACGACGGGAAGATGGATCCGGTCGATCCGGTGCATCTGATTTTCCTGCTGTGGGGCAGCACTCAGCATTACGCTGACTTCGCCACGCAGATTTGCCAGGTCACCGGCCGTTCGAAGCTGACCAAGCAAGACATGGAGGCCGCTGGGGATAACTTGATCCGCATTATCCTCAAAGGCTGCGGACTCACGCCTGCTTTATAACCCTGAAAACCCAAGCGCAGTCTGGAACTACAATGCCTTTTACGCTCACCGGCCCCTGCGAGTTTCGCGAAGAGATTCGCAAGAGCCGATTCATTACCCTCGCCGCCCCCATCGACACGGCTGCCGATGCTCAAGCGTTCATCGAGGAGCACAGTGATCTCGACGCCACGCACAATTGCTGGGCCTGGAAGCTGGGCGCGCAGTACCGCAGCAACGATGATGGAGAACCGGGCGGCACGGCTGGGCGGCCGATACTCGCGGCCATTGATGCTCAGGATTTCGATCAGGTCGTAGTGCTGGTCATCCGCTGGTACGGAGGGATTCAACTGGGCACCGGCGGGCTCGCGAGGGCCTATGGTGGAGGCGCCAATAAATGCCTGCAGCAGGCTGATCGGGTGCCGTTGATCAACCGAGTGTCGTTGCAATTCGATTGCAGCTTCAGTGAACTGGTGCTGATAAAGCTGCGAGTGGCTGAACTCAACGGGCTTGTGGAGGATGAGCGCTTCAACGCAAACGGCGTCACGCTCTCAATCGCCCTGGGGCCCGAGCAGATCGAAACGCTTCAGCGCCAATTGTCCGACATCAGTCGCGGTCGGATCGTGTTGCAGCGGCCGCAGTAACCGATCCACGGACCCATCGACGCCTTCCCGGCTAAAGCCGGTCCTGCAATGAGACGCGACGACCGTAATCGCCAGTGGATTTGCCCACATCTACTGTGCATCCGGCTGTGGACAAGCTGAGCACACACCGCCGCAGCCCTTGATCCATATGACTTGGCGGAGCTTGATCACTTTTTATCCAAAACAGTGCCCTGTGAGTAAAACCTGTCGTAAAACAGGATGTTAACGCCAGTTATGCCAATGCAACCCCCGATTCGAGCGGACTGTGTCGCTACTCCACAGTTGCTCACATTACCTGTGGAGCAAACTGTGGATAACCCGTGCAAGCCTTCGCCGACTGCCGGGTACAGCACGCATTGGCGGAATTGGATATTTTTTATACAGACATACCGCCAGCAGGCACGAGCGTGCGCCATCCTGCCCCCTGAGCTTCCTGTGGGAAACGTCCACTCACATATGTCGCGAGCCTCTGTCATCCTCTGGCGCTAACGTGTGCGCCTCGCGGCACCACGGCGCTTCAAGAAACAAAATTCCCGTCGCGCCGTGCTGTCCATGGATTGAGCTAAATTTTTTGTTTGCCTGTAAAGGAGTCATTTCAATGTCCACCCCTAAAACAGCCCTGATCATCGGAGCGTCACGCGGCCTCGGCCTCGGACTGGTGAAACGTCTGACGGAACTGGGCTGGGAAGTCACTGCCACCGTCCGCGACGCTCAAAAGGCCGACGAGATCAAGGCACTGCCGAATGTTCAGTTGCAGACACTGGACATCGACGAGCCGTCTTCCCTCGAAGTGCTGACTCATAACCTCAAGGGCCAGAGGTATGACCTGCTGTTCGTCAACGCCGGCGTGATGGGTCCGATGCATCCCAACCCCACCGACGCCACTGCCGGCGAACTGGGTCAGCTGTTTCTCACCAACGCCGTCGCGCCCATCCGCCTCGCCAAACGCTTCGTCGACCAGATCCGTCCCGAGACCGGCGTGATTGCGTTCATGAGCTCGGTGCTCGGTAGCGTCACCATGCCGGACGCGCCAGAGATGGCGCTGTACAAAGCAAGCAAAGCCGCGCTGAACTCAATGACCCACACGTTCGTGACGCAATTGGCCGATAACAAGCCCACCGTGGTATCGATGCACCCGGGCTGGGTCCGTACGGCGATGGGTGGCGAAGGCGCGGATATCGACGTCGAGACCAGCGTGCGTGGGATTGTCGAGCAGCTTGAGCGGTTTGCAGGGAAAGGCGGTCATCACTTCGTGAACTATAAGGGTGAGACGATTCCCTGGTGATTGCGATGCAAGTCGCGGCAGCATGAGCTGACATGACTTGCCCGCGCCCGCCACACCATTCTAAAATCCGCCCTCGCCTCGCAGCACGTTCGATGCTGCGGCGACCCTGGATCAGCAGACAGGGCAACACTGAGCTGGCGACCTGAACCCACTTTCAGAGGAGCCGGCCAATGCCCGCGATCCGTACCTGGTTGAAAAACCCCCTCGCCGTTTTCACGGCCAATGAACTCGATGCTCGCGGCGGCCTGGTGGTCGAAGGCGGGGTTATCGTGGAGATGCTCCCGCTCGGGCAACAGCCTGCACAGCCTTGCGATCACGTATTCGATGCACGGGAGCATGTGCTGCTGCCCGGCCTGATCAACACTCACCACCACTTTTATCAAACGCTGACTCGCGCCTGGGGCCCGGTGGTCAATCAGCCGTTATTCCCCTGGCTGAAAACCCTGTACCCGGTGTGGGCGCGATTAACGCCGGAAAAGCTCGCACTGGCCAGCAAGGTCGCCCTGACCGAGTTGCTGCTGTCGGGCTGCACCACCGCCGCCGACCACCATTATTTGTTTCCGCAGGGTCTGGAAGACGCCATCGATGTCCAGGTAGAAAGCGTCCGCGAACTCGGGATGCGCGCGATGCTGACGCGGGGTTCGATGACCCTGGGCGAGGCAGACGGAGGCCTGCCACCCCAACAAACCGTCCAGCAGGGCCAGGTGATTCTCGATGACAGCGTACGGTTGATCGAGACCTACCACGAGCGGGATGACGGCGCGCAAGTCCAGATTGCGTTAGCACCGTGTTCGCCGTTTTCCGTGACAACCGAGATCATGGTTGAAAGCGCGGCGCTGGCGGAGAAGCACGACGTGCGCCTGCACACGCATCTGGCCGAAACCCTGGATGAGGAGAATTTCTGCCTGCAGCGCTTCGGCCTGCGCACAGTGGATTACCTGGACAGCGTCGGGTGGCTTGGCCCTCGTACCTGGCTGGCGCACGGGATTCACTTCAACAGTGAAGAGATCACGCGCTTTGGCCAGGCGGGCACCGGGGTCTGTCATTGCCCGAGTTCGAACATGCGCCTTGCGTCAGGCATCTGCCCCACGCTGGACCTGCTTGCGGCGGGCGCGACAATCGGTCTGGGCGTCGATGGATCTGCGTCAAACGACGCCTCGAACATGATGCTTGAGGCCAAGCAGGCGCTTTACCTGCAGCGCTTGCGTTACGGTGCGGAAAAGATCACGCCGGAACTGGCATTGGGCTGGGCGACCAAGGGCTCGGCGCAATTGTTGGGCCGGCAGGACATTGGCGAGTTGGCTGCAGGCAAACAGGCTGATCTGGCGCTGTTCAAGCTGGACGAGTTGCGCTTCTCCGGCAGCCACGATCCGCTCTCGGCGCTGTTGCTGTGCGGGGCTGATCGCGCAGATCGGGTGATGATCGGCGGCAAATGGCGAGTGATTGACGGTGAGGTAGAAGGACTGGATCTGAAGGGATTGGTCGCAGACCATCGGCAGGCCGCTGCGGAATTGATCAGGGGGTGATGCGCTGCTGCAGCGGTGGGGAAGTGAAACTGCTGACTCCCCACTGCTGCCCTCAAGCCGAAACCGGTCTACAGCCCCATCAAAGACAGCATGATGAAGGTGGCAAACAGCACAAAATGCGTCATGCCTTCGATGGCGTTGGTTTCGCCGTCGTTGAGGTTGATGGCGCAGACCAGCAAGGTGACGAAGATCATCACTGTCTGCACCGGCGTCATCGCCATCTGGAACGCCTGACCGCTGTAGAGCGCCATGCCTTCCATGACCGGAACGGTCAAGATCACCGTCGACAGCGAGGCGCCCAGCGCAATGTTGACCACTGACTGCATGCGGTTGGCCAGCGCGGCTCGCAAGGCGGTCAGTATTTCCGGCGCTGCCGAGATCGCCGCCACCAGAATCGCCGTCATGACAGGCGGCGCGCCGCTGCCTTCCAGACCCAGATCGACGGTTTTCGACATGACCTCGGCCAACGCTCCAATCACCACCACGCCGAAAACCAGCGTGGCGATCGAACGCGTCAGGTTGACTGGCTCGTGCGCTTCTTCGGCCTCACCCTTGCGGCGCTTCTTGTCCGGGTAGTTGTAGCTGAAGAAGTAACTGTGCGGCCCAACCTGCATACGCAGGAACAGCGCATAAAGCAGAATCATTGCGCCGATGGTGAAGGCCGAGTAAAGCTTCCACTTCCCTTCGGGAATGAATTCCGGCACCACCATCGACACCGCCATGGCAGTCAGAATCATCACGCTGTAAGACCGCGCGGAGTCATCGTTGTAAGACTGTTCGCCGTGCTTGAGCCCGCCCATCAACGCGGCCAGACCCAGAATCCCGTTGATGTCGAGCATTACGGCCGAGTAGATGGTGTCCCGCACCAGCGTGGGTGAAGGTTCGTTGCTCATCATGATCGCCAGAATCACGACCTCAACCAGCACCGCCGACAAGGTCAGGATCATCGTGCCGTAGGGATCACCAACCTTTTCCGCCAGCAACTCGGCATGGTGAGCCACGCGCAGCGAGGCGCATATGATGAAGCCCACCAGGGCGATGCCCGCGATCAGCGCGATGGTGTTCCCATTGCTGAGCAACTGATGTTCGTAGAAGTACGCGAAAAAGGTCGCAATGACCGCCAGTAGAAGAAACTTTTCCTGCTTTAGAATCGTGCCCATCGCTGCCTTTTAGCCCCTTGCGACCCTGGCCGCACATCCATGAAGTGAAGTTTACTGAAGCGCTTGAGAGTGTGGATGTAAACAAAGGTTTCAAGACAGGTTAGCAGCGGGTCGCGACACATCGTCGCGCCGCCCCATCAAATTGTCTTCAATCTGACGGTGTTCAGGACCGGCAGTCGCCTATAAACGCCGGCAACTGCGGCGTATCGTCGCCTGAACCGTTGGTGATGCAAGCCAAAGTACCGTGTGAACCGTCCGGTCAGGTTTTATTCAGCCCACGCGCCTGACTCTGTAGAATGCCCGACATTGCACCTTAAGAGACAACGCCCATGTACGACTGGTTGAACGCCCTGCCCAAGGCAGAACTGCACCTGCATCTGGAGGGCTCGCTGGAGCCGGAACTGTTGTTCGCTCTGGCTGAGCGCAACAAGATCGCCCTGCCCTGGGCAGACGTCGAAACCCTGCGCAAGGCCTATGCCTTCAATAATCTGCAGGAGTTTCTCGACCTGTATTACCGCGGCGCCGACGTGCTGCGCACCGAGCAGGATTTCTACGACCTGACCTGGGCCTACCTAGAGCGCTGCAAGGCGCAGAACGTCATTCACACCGAGCCGTTCTTCGATCCTCAGACCCACACCGACCGTGGCATCCCGTTTGAAGTCGTGCTTAACGGCATTGCCGGCGCCTTGAAAGACGGCAAGGAAAAACTCGGCATCGGCAGTGGCCTGATCCTCAGCTTCCTGCGCCATTTGAGCGAAGACGAAGCGCAGAAAACCCTCGATATGGCCCTGCCCTATCGCGATACCTTCGTCGCCGTCGGCCTGGACAGCTCGGAAATGGGCCATCCGCCGAGCAAGTTCAAGCGCGTCTTTGATCGCGCTCGCGGTGAAGGCTTCCTGACTGTTGCCCACGCCGGTGAAGAAGGTCCGCCGGAGTACATCTGGGAAGCACTGGATTTGCTGAAGATCCAGCGTATCGATCACGGCGTGCGCGCCATCGAAGACGAGCGCCTGATGCAGCGCATCATCGATGAGCAAATCCCCCTGACGGTCTGCCCGTTGTCCAACACCAAGCTCTGCGTTTTCGATCACATGGGTCAGCACAACATTCTGGACATGCTCGAGCGCGGCGTGAAAGTGACCGTCAACTCCGATGATCCGGCGTACTTCGGGGGCTACGTGACCGAGAACTTCCACGCGCTGCACACCCATCTGGGCATGACCCAGGATCAGGCCAAGCGCCTGGCGCAAAACAGCCTCGACGCCCGCCTGATCAAGCCCTGATCCGTCACGTCCTTTGATGAGCAAAAGCGTGTGGACGTTCTGCGCCACACGCCGCGCTTCCTCCGAAGGCGTCACGCCGCCGAAGCGATCTTGCTGATTTCTCGCTGCCCATTGGAAGAGACCTGCAACGTAGAGGCCTCTTCCGTCGTCCGCAGCCAACCCAGCTGCATGAACAACTGCAACAGCCCTGCCCCCAAGGCGCCGCCCAGGTGCGGCCTGCTTTCATGGCAGTCAACACAGGCACACACGGCTTCGCGTCGTCTGTGGGCCAGCGCGGGAATAAAAATCCCCCGTTCGGCAAAGCGGGAAATACCGACACTGGTGACTTCGAGACGGTGCTCGGATTGTTCGATCCAGCCCGCGCCCAGCATCCTCAAATACAGCTCGGCCCCCATTTCGCCACCCAGGTGATCCGCGCAGACACTGGCGCGACACAGCGGCAGTGGTGGCAACGGTTGCGCCATGCTGCGGCTGATCAGATCCGCGCTGACCATTGATGCACTGACCAGCGCCTGGACGGCGGTGCGGACTTCCGGGGCAGCGAGCCTGAAGTAGCGCTTGCGGGCACGCACTTCGTGGCGCAGCAATCCCCCGGCGGCAAGGCGCGCCAGATGCGCACCGGCGGAGGAAGTGGAAAGACCCACCAGCGAAGCTACTTCATTGGCCGCTCGCGATGTTCCGTCCATTAATGCCCACACGATCGCGCTGCGTTTGGGGTCGGCGAGCAACGCAGCGATCTGGCTGATGCAAGGTACATATTCCATGTCTTCACTCCCTGTTGAACATTATCTAAGCGGACCGGCGCCGGTGCGCAGGTCGAGGCGTGCATTGGCGCGGGATCACGGGCGTAATCAGTCGAAAGCGCCGGGCCGCTGCTGTGGTGGACCATCATCGGTGTTTAAGGCGAAAACGAACCTTGATTTAAATCACCTCATACGAACTCTGATCGCTTGAACTTGCAGGCCATACAGATAGCTGCGCCATCGCAATACAGTTAGAAAAATGAGAATTAAATCGGATCCATGACGGCGCTTAGTATAAGACCTGCAGCCGATCGGCGGATCAACTTGTCCATGGGCTAGCCCTTTGTTTGTGGGCCGTTTTGGCGAATGTTCAGCATAATCCGGCATATCATTTGATGGACAGACTCAGCTGGATAGCCGCCTTCCCCCCTTAAAGGACGGGCATTTGCGGGAATGAGGGCAGTTCGCGAGTTTAGCGCTAGGGCGATTGCCTACAACGGAAACTCCTGAGCCCTTCAAGAAAATAATCTGCTGACGGGGGATGTCAGAAGTGAACTTCTCTGGATAAATCACGCGACTCCCTTAAGCGTTGTGATTCTCTGTAAGAAGTTTCCAATTCGGAAGTAGTAAACAACCTCATATAACCCACTCTTTTTCAACAGGCTGAACATGCTTGTACAGGCACACATTAAACCCGGTGAAAATCGGCAACGCATTAACATTGCCGACATCGGTTAGATACGCACATCCGTGTGAGGAGTCTGCGCGTCTCGCTTCTGCTGCGACCGGCGAGTGATCATGGCAAGCGTCACAGCCAGCACACCACACAAGGTAATGACGGTCGCCATCGGTACGGCTGTCCCGTCATGCAGTACGCCAACCAGTGCCGCAGCGCCCGCTGCGACACTGAATTGCAAACACCCCAACAAGGCCGACGCGCTGCCCGCGCGTTTGCCCTGCCCGCTCATCGCGCACGCCGAAGCGTTAGGGATGATGCAGCCCAGGCTGGCGATATAGATGAACAGCGGGATCAGCAGCGGCCACAGCTTTTCGGTGTGCAGGGAGGCGATGGTCAAGAGCACGAGAGCGGCAGCGAGATAGATCCAGACAGTCCGCGACAGCAACCACGCCGGACCATAGCGGCCAACGAGTCGGGCGTTCACCTGGGCGATGAGGATGAAGCCGGCAGCGTTGATGCCGAACAACCATCCGTAGTGTTCCGCCGGGACGCCGTAGAGCTTGATGAAAACGAAAGGCGAGCCAGCAATGTAGGAGAACATCCCGGCCATCGCGATGCCGCCGGTGAGCGCGTGGCCCAGAAAGATCCGGTCGCCCAGCAGGTTCCAGTAAGAACCCAGCGCGCCCGAGAGCGGCAGTCGCGGGTGGCCGGCCGGCATGCTTTCCGGCAAGCCCCTGAATACCGCCACTGCGGTGAGTGCGCTGAATCCCGTCAAGGTCAGGAAGATGGCCTGCCAACCCACGACGTTGACCAACAACCCGCCCAGCATGGGGGCCAGAATCGGCGCCAGGCCCATGACCAGCATCAATTGCGAGAACACCTTGGCCGAGTCGACGGGTGAGCATTTGTCGCTGACGATCGCCCGCGACAGCACCATGCCGGCACATCCGCCCAACGCTTGTACGAAGCGGGCAGCAATCAGCCACTCCAGTGAAGGCGCCAGGGCGCACGCCAGGGATGCGAGGGTGAACAAGCCGACGCCAAACAACAGCGGGATCCGACGGCCGAAACGATCCGCGATCGGGCCATAGGCAAGCTGGCCGATGCTCAGGCCGAGGAAATAAGAGGCCAGGGTCAGCTGAACGTGTTTCTCGTCGGTGCCGAACGCCAACGCGATGGCCGGGAAACCTGGCAGGTAAAAGTCGATGGCCAATGGGCCAAAAGCGCTGAGTGCGCCGAGGATCAGAATCGTTCTGAGGTTCATCAATCTTCCTAAACGGTTTTGCGCAGCGCGACAGTTTAACAACCTTGAATCTGCACGGCCCGCTCAGAGGAAAATTACCGGACGTTTTTCAAGCTATCGTCGCCAAGCAAAGAAGGCGGAACTTATTGCGCGTGACCGGGCATCAGTTAATGGATTTCCTACAGCGTTTTTACCAATAACTCACAGAAGCGCTTCTAAACTTTTCTCAAGCAGTGAGGAAATCAAAATGAATACGCGATGGGCTGTGCTGTGGTGCGTTGTAGTCATCGCCGGATGTCAGTCTACCCACGACCAGTTAGTGGCCGAAGGTTACCCACCGGCATTCGCTGACGGTTTTCAGGATGGCTGCGGGAGCGGGCGGCAATCCATCGATCTCATGAAAGGGCAATTCAAAAAGGACGTGCCGCGCTATTTGCGTGACACGCTGTATGCGCAAGGCTGGTCGGACGGATTCCGCCAGTGCCAGGCGCAACTTGCCAACAGCAATGTCCAGGATCAGGGCCGCGACAGCATCTGGAATAACCGGGACCGCGATTGGGACCGTCAGCGAACCCAGGACGCCGCCAAGGCGTACCGCTCTCATTGAAAGCCTGCGCCGGCGGACAGCGCGTGAAACTATCGGGGACTCGCTATGGCCCAATGTGATCAAGCCATGAACAGGAGCCCGCCATGAGTCGCGCCTTCGTCAACGAAGACAACGCCGCCGCGCAAATCGACCCGCCGGTTGAACGGCAGATCAGCGCCCAGATCAACTACGTCACCCAGCGCGGCTTTGATCAATTGCACGTTCAGGTTGAGCAGCTGCAAGCGCAATACAGCGAACAGAACGCCCAAGGTGATGACGCCGACAAACAGCGCATGGCGGAAATCGAACGCGACCTGCGTTATTTCAACCAGCGCCTGCAGAGCGCCCAAGTGGTCAGCAGCACGTCAGAGGACAAGGTTCAGATTGGCAGCTGGGTGACCTTTGCCGACGAGGACAGTGCCGAGCAGCGCGTGCAACTGGTCGGAGAGGATCAGGCCGATGCTGGCAGTCAGTTGATCAATTGGGCGTCACCGCTGGGCAAGGCGTTGCTCGGCGCCAGTGTCGGGGACGAAGTCACCTGGCAGCGGCCGGTCGGCGATGCAGTCATCGAGGTCATGCGGATTGAGGCCGGCGACTGACTCAATTGACCGGCAATAGGCCAGACAAACAAACGGAGCCCGAAGGCTCCGTTTTTTTTATGACACCAACCCGAATCAGGCCAGTTTTTTGTGACGCACGCGGTGCGGCTGAGCAGCTGCGTCACCGAGGCGTTTCTTGCGATCGGCTTCGTACTCGGTGTAGTTGCCTTCGAAGAACACGGCTTGCGAGTCATCTTCGTACGCGAGGATATGAGTCGCAACGCGGTCAAGGAACCACCGATCGTGAGAGATCACAATGGCAGCGCCCGGGAAGTCCAGCAGGGCTTCTTCGAGGGAACGCAGGGTTTCAACGTCTAGGTCGTTTGACGGTTCGTCGAGCAGCAGGACGTTGCCACCCTCCTTCAACGTCAGCGCCAGGTGCAGACGACCGCGCTCACCGCCAGACAGGTCCTTCACGAACTTCTGCTGATCGCCGCCTTTGAAGTTGAAACGGCCGACATAGGTGCGCGAAGGGATTTCGTAGTTGCCGATCTTGATCTGATCGGAGCCGTCGGAAATCTGCGCGAACACGGTTTTGCTGCCGTCCAGGTCGTCGCGGCTTTGATCGACGCACGCCAGCTGCACGGTTTCGCCGACTTCGATGGAGCCGGAATCCGGTTGCTCCTTGCCCATCAGCATGCGGAACAGCGTTGACTTACCGGCACCGTTACCGCCGATCACGCCAACGATGGCGCCTTTAGGCATGGAGAACGACAGGTTGTCGATCAGCACGCGATCGCCATAGCCCTTGGTGACGTTCTTGAACTCGATGACCTTGTCGCCCAGGCGCGGACCAGCCGGGATGTAGATCTCGTTGGTTTCGCTGCGCTTCTGGAATTCCTGGGACTGGAGCTCTTCGAAGCGCTGCAGACGGGCCTTGGATTTCGACTGGCGCGCCTTGGCGCCTTTACGGACCCACTCGAGTTCTTCTTTCATGGCCTTTTCATGGGCCGACTGCTGCTTCGATTCGGCCGCCAGACGATCGGACTTGGCTTCAAGCCAGCCGGAGTAGTTGCCTTCGTACGGAATGCCCGCACCGCGGTCGAGTTCCAGAATCCAGCCAGCGACGTTGTCGAGGAAGTACCGGTCGTGGGTGATCGCTACCACGGTGCCCGGGAAATCGTGCAGGAAATGCTCGAGCCAGGCGACAGAATCGGCGTCCAGGTGGTTGGTCGGTTCGTCGAGCAGCAACATGTCCGGGGCGGACAGCAACAGGCGGCACAGCGCGACGCGACGTTTCTCACCACCAGAGAGGTGTTCGACCTTGGCATCCCAGGCCGGCAGACGCAGCGCATCGGCGGCGACTTCCAGCTGGCGCTCCAGGTTGTGGCCGTCGCTGGCTTGCAGGATGGACTCCAGCTTGGCCTGCTCGGCCGCCAGCTTGTCGAAATCAGCGTCCGGCTCCGCGTAGGCGGCATAGACTTCGTCCAGGCGCGCTTGAGCGTCCTTGATCACGCTGACCGCTTCCTCGACCACTTCACGTACGGTCTTGGTCGGGTCGAGCTGCGGCTCTTGGGGCAGATAGCCGATGTTCAGCTCGGGCATCGGGCGCGCTTCACCATCAAACTCGGTGTCGACACCGGCCATGATTTTCAGCAGCGTGGATTTACCCGAACCGTTGAGGCCGAGGACGCCGATCTTGGCGCCGGGGAAAAACGAGAGGGAGATGTTTTTCAGGATTTCCCGCTTCGGCGGAACAACTTTGCTCAGCCGATGCATGGTAAAGACGTATTGAGCCATGGAATGAAAACCTGGAATGAGACGGTGAATAAAGGAGCGAGCTTGGTGCTGCGTCGCAAAAAATGCGTTTATCTTCGCGCCGCAGCTTGCCGTAGCGCGATTCCGGGCCTTGAATTGATCAGGCCGAAGCGGCGCGGCGGGGACAAACTTCCGAGCACCGGTATTAAAGCTGGAGCAATGCTTGCAGTCTTCTGAAGCATGCAAGCACACCGTGCAGAAACCGGCGCGTCGCGCGTGGCGCAAAGCTACCCGAATGCACGCAGCAGGGCAAACCGTCCGGCCCAATAGCGATGGCACTTTGCCACAGCTCGGTGGCATGCTAGCCGCCTTTTGCGCACCGGGCTTATAGTGCGTATCGCACATGCTGATTCAGTCCAGTAGTCAGGATCACAGTTTGTTCAAACCGACACCCATCTCACCCCTGCGCCCATCCGATAGCGCAACGAATGTGCCTTACAGAGGCGTACTCAGAGGTGCGCTCGCGGTCCTGGTTCTGATGATGTTGATGCTGTTGTTATGGCAGATGATCGAGCAGTTCCAGCAGTCTCAGGAGCGTCAGCACAAGCGCAGCATTGATTACAGCGTGCAGCTCGCCGACCGGTTGGGGCTGAACATGGCCCTCAACGCGCAGGTGGCACTGAACGTGCTCGACGAGGCGCACGACGCTTCGCAATCTGCAGACGAATCAGCGGCAGTGCTGGCCAGTCTGCGTCAGTCCATGCCGGCGCTGAAAAGCCTGGTCTGGCTCGACAGCGACGGGAATGTCGCTGTTGACAGCGACGGCGATACCCGTGACGTCGGCTTTTTGACCCAGATGCATTCGGTCGTCCAGGGTCACCCATACTTTTATGCCAACGACTCGAGCGCCTCGACGCTCTACCTGTTCATCCGGCAGCCGGGCACCGGCACCGGCAATGAGCGCTACTGGGCGCTACGGCTCAAGCCCGACATGCTGAAATCCCTGTCCCACCAAAGCGACCTGGATTTCCAGCCCGCTTGGCGACTGGAAGATATCAGCAGTCACCGCCCCCTTTACAAAAGCCTGCCTGACGCCGATGAGTCCGCTGACAGTGAACTGCAGACCGTCCTTTTGCAGCCGCTGACCCACAGCGACTGGCAACTGCGTGGCCTGTTCGACCCGCAGAAAGCTCGCCAGACTCTGCTGCTGCCACTGATCGGCAAATGCCTGCTCGCCCTGCTCTGTTCAATCATCCCGTTGTTCGCGTTGCGCAGCCTGCGCCGCCGCCAACTCCAGTTGCATCAAAGCCGTCGCCGCTACAAAGACATTTTTGAAGGCTCTGGCGTCGCGCTCTGTGTGCTGGACCTCTCAGGTCTGCCGGCCTGTCTGAAGCATCTGCACGTGAACAGTGGCGAAGACCTGAACGCGCGCCTGACCCGCCAGCCTGAGCAAATCAGCGATCTGCTTCAGCAGTTGCGCATCACCGAAGTCAATCAGGTCGCCGCTCAACTGTTGCACGCAGAGTCGGCCCAGCATGTCTGGCAACAGCTCATCGAAGGTTGCCCCCGCCTCAAAAACGGCATCGGTCTGCAGATCCTTCAGGCCGTCCTCGACGGGCAACGTCAACTGGAGCTGGAAATCCTGCTACCCGGCGCTCAGGGCAGTGACCAGCATCTCTGGCTGGTCATGCGTTTGCCCGAGCAGCCCGAAGACTTCAACGCCGTGATCCTCAGCATCAGTGATTTTACTAACCGCAAGCAGGCCGAGCTGTCGCTGCAAGAGCGGGAGCGGTTCTGGTCGGATGTGGTGCGAACCGTTCCCGACCATTTGTACGTACAGGATGTAGTCACGCGCAGAATGATCTACAGCAACCACCACTTGGGCCAGACGCTGGGTTACAGCCGGCCCGAGCTGGAGGAGATGGGCGAATACTTCTGGGAGGTCTTGCTGCACCCGGATGATCTCAGCGCCTACGAGCAGTTACGCCGGACCCATGGCGAGCCTTGCAGCGGCGAGACGATTCATCGTCAGCTGCGCTTTCGTGACCGGCATGACGGCTGGCGCTTGCTCGACATCCGCGAACAGGCGCTGGCGGCGGATGACGACGGTCAGGTGCGGCGCATTGTGGGCGTCGCCAAAGACATCACCGAGCAAGTGGAGGCCAGTCAGTCCCTGCGCGAGAGCGAACAGCGTTACCGCATGCTGGCGGAGAGCATCAGCGACGTCATCTTCTCCACCGACCCATTATTGCGGGCCAACTACATCAGCCCTTCTGTCCACACCGTGCTGGGTTACACCGCCGAGTGGATCCTGCAGAACGGCTGGAAAGCGATCATCGCCAACCCTCAGCAGCTCAGCGGCTTCAATGGGCTGCTGCAGCGGATCAGTAAGGCGTTGAAAAAGCCCGAAACCCTGGCAGACCTGCGCAGCGAGGTCACGACTCAATTGTTCCTGTTCGATTGCATGCGCGCTGATGGTCGCAAGATTCCCGTGGAACTGCGTCTGGTTCTGGTGTGGGATGAATCCGGGACCTTCGAAGGCGTTCTCGGTGTGGGACGTGATGTCAGTCAGCAGCGGCGCGCCGAAAAAGACCTGCGGATGGCAGCCACGGTATTCGAGCACTCGACCTCGGCTATTCTGATCACCGACCCTGCGGGCTACATCGTGCAGGCCAACGACGCCTTCACCCGGGTCAGTGGCTACGCCGTATCGCAAGTGCTGGATCAAATGCCGATGATGCTGACCGTCGAAAACCAGCAGGCAGCGCACTTGGGCTACATCCTCAAACAGCTGAGCCAGCGCGGTAGCTGGGAGGGTGAGCTGTGGCTCAAACGGCGCGACGGCGAGCACTACCCGGCATGGGTCGGAATTACTGCGGTGCTCGACGACGAAGGCGATCTGGCCAGCTACGTGTGCTTCTTCAGCGACATCAGCGAGCGCAAGGCCAGCGAGCAGCGTATTCATCGGCTGGCTTATTACGACGCACTGACCCATCTGCCCAACCGCACGCTGTTTCAGGATCGCCTGCACAGCGCGTTGCTGCACGCCGAACGTCAGCAAACGTGGGTGGTGTTGATGTTCCTCGACCTCGATCGCTTCAAGCCGATCAACGATTCGTTGGGCCATGCTGCCGGCGACCGGATGCTCAAGGAAATGGCTTTGCGCCTGCTCGGATGCGTCGACGAAGACGACACCGTAGCGCGCATGGGCGGTGATGAATTCACGCTGCTGCTGCAACCTCGCCCCACTCAACAGGCGGCGCTGAACCGTGCGATTCATGTGGCCGAACAGATTCTTGCCAGTCTGGTGAAACCCTTCGTGCTGGAAGGGCGCGAGTTTTTCGTCACGGCCAGTATCGGCGTCGCGCTCAGCCCTCAGGACGGTAACGAACTGAGTCAGCTGATGAAGAACGCCGACACGGCGATGTACCACGCCAAGGAACGCGGCAAGAACAACTTTCAGTTTTACCAAGCCGACATGAACGCCAGTGCCCTTGAGCGTCTGGAGCTGGAAAGCGACCTGCGCCATGCCCTGGAGCAGGGCGAGTTCACGCTGTATTACCAGCCGCAGTTCAGTGGCGACGGCAAGCGTCTGACCGGCGCCGAAGCGCTGCTGCGCTGGCGTCACCCGCGCCGCGGTTTGGTACCGCCAGTGGAATTCATCCCGGTGCTCGAAGAGCTCGGGCTGGTGGTCGAAGTCGGCGAGTGGGTGCTCAAGGAGGCCTGCCTCCAGTTGCGCGAGTGGCACCTGGCGCGGGTTCGCGTGCCCAAGGTGTCGGTGAACATTTCCGCACGGCAGTTTTCGGACGGTCAGCTGGGCACGCGCATTGCCGGCATCCTTCAGGCAATCGGTCTGCCGCCCGCCTGCCTCGAGCTGGAACTGACCGAGAGCATCCTGATGCGTGAGGTGAGCGAAGCCATGCAAATTCTGGCCGGGCTCAAGCGACTGGGCCTGAGCATTGCGGTCGATGACTTCGGCACCGGCTACTCGTCGCTGAATTACCTCAAGCAGTTCCCCATCGACGTGCTGAAGATCGACCGCACCTTCGTTGATGGCCTGCCGTCCGGCGAACAGGACGCGCAAATCGCCCGGGCGATCATCGCCATGGCCCACAGCCTCAATCTGTCAGTGATCGCCGAAGGCGTGGAAACCCACGAGCAGCTGGAGTTTCTGCGCGAACACGGCTGCGACGAAGTGCAGGGCTATCTGTTCGGGCGCCCCATGCCGGCGACGCGGTTCGAGGCGCAGTTCAGCAACGATGCGCTGTTCATGCTCGACTGACGCGAGTTGCAAGCTTCAAGCGGCAAGCTACAAGCAGAAGCCGCGCCGCATTCAGCTTGAAGCTAACGGCTTGAAGCTTGAGGCTTGAGGCTTGAGGCTTGCAGCCAGGCTTTAGCCTTGCATCGCGCTCATCACGCACATGACCCGCTTTCATATGCCAGATAAAACCCGATGGGTTAGAATGCTCCCCTTTTCTACTGCCCGATCCTCGAGGACCGCCATGTTCAGCCGCAATTTGACCATCGCCAAGTACGACTCCGACCTGTACGCCGCCATGGAACAGGAAGCCAAGCGTCAGGAAGATCACATCGAGCTGATCGCCTCGGAGAACTACACCAGCCCGGCCGTCATGGAAGCCCAGGGCTCGGTCCTCACCAACAAGTACGCTGAAGGCTACCCCGGCAAGCGTTACTACGGCGGCTGCGAATACGTCGACATCGTCGAGCAACTGGCCATTGACCGCGCCAAGGAACTGTTCGGCGCCGATTACGCCAACGTCCAGCCACACGCGGGTTCCCAGGCCAACAGCGCGGTGTACCTGGCGCTGCTCAATGCTGGCGACACCATCCTGGGCATGAGCCTGGCCCACGGCGGTCACCTGACCCACGGCGCCAGCGTTTCTTCCTCGGGCAAGCTGTACAACGCTGTTCAGTACGGCATCGACGGCAACGGCCTGATCGACTACGACGAAGTCGAGCGTCTGGCTGTTGAGCACAAACCAAAGATGATCGTTGCCGGTTTCTCGGCCTACTCGCAGATCCTCGACTTCCCGCGTTTCCGCGCCATCGCAGACAAGGTCGGCGCTTACCTGTTCGTCGACATGGCGCACGTAGCCGGTCTTGTCGCTGCAGGCGTTTACCCGAACCCTGTTCCCTTCGCTGACGTCGTCACCACCACCACCCACAAAACCCTGCGCGGCCCACGCGGCGGCCTGATCCTGGCGCGCGCCAATGCCGAGATCGAGAAGAAGCTGAACTCCGCTGTTTTCCCGGGTGGCCAGGGCGGTCCTCTGGAGCACGTCATCGCGGCCAAGGCGATCTGCTTCAAAGAAGCGCTGCAGCCTGAGTTCAAGACCTACCAGGAACAAGTGGTGAAAAACGCCAAGGCCATGGCCGGCGTGTTCATCGAGCGTGGTTTCGACGTGGTGTCCGGCGGTACTGAAAACCACCTGTTTTTGCTGTCGCTGATCAAGCAGGACATCTCCGGTAAAGACGCCGACGCCGCACTGGGCAAAGCGTTCATCACCGTGAACAAGAACTCGGTGCCAAACGATCCACGCTCCCCGTTCGTCACCTCCGGCCTGCGCTTCGGCACCCCGGCCGTGACCACGCGCGGCTTCAAGGAAGCAGAGTGCAAGGAGCTGGCCGGCTGGATCTGCGACATCCTGGCCGACCTGAACAATGAAGCGGTGATCAACGCCGTTCGCGAAAAGGTCCAGGCCATCTGCGCCAAGCTGCCGGTTTACGGCGCTTGATAGCGGTTGTTTGATGTGAAAAAGCCCGGCTTGTTAGCCGGGCTTTTTGTTGGGAACTGCTCCTCCCATTTACTCCTGACCGAAGCGGATAGAGTAAAAGATCATCGGAAAATCAGGATGAAAGTTTCGATGATCTTTCAATCGAGAACTGTCTATGGCCGCCCCATTTTCAGACGCAAGCAAATCAGGCCGAGTGCACCGAGAAGAATTAACGCTGAATAGAAGAAAAACTTGATCCAAAACCGAAAGTGCCGAGGAAGCCTCTGAAGCTTGTACGGGGGAATGACTTCCTGCTTTTTAAATGCTCCCGGCATGATCAAAATCATTGTTATGAACGACTCGCGCATTCTCCGCCCCAGCCATGTGTCACCGTAATAGTCTGCATGCAGGCCGATCATCTCGATATCAGAAAGATAATCTTCAACGCGCTCCATGTATTTCAGGAAAAAAAGATGAGACGACACTATATGAATGAAGGCCAAAACGAAATCCATAAACCCCAACCAGACAGCCACGTCGTAAGAGATCAGGGTATCCATTCGTAGACCCTCTCCCCAAATGACTCACCGGCTATTTCGCCCAGGGTACCGCCTGCATAAGCGAAGTACCGCCGGCAATAATCCCGCAACCTAATGCAGCCGTATATCCCAGTGCGATATAGATTCGGATGTCTGACCGTCAGATTGCGGACTCTCGTGACATCTTTATCAAGTAGCACAAGACGGTGAGGCGAAACCATCCAAATAAAGTCAAATATATTTCAATAATCTTCGATCGAGAACTCGCTATGCGCGGCCCTGCTTAAGACGCAGGTAGAGCACGGTCATTGCAGAAAGAAGAACTATCGCCGAATAGAAGAAAAATTTTATCCAAAACCGAAAGTGGCCAGGAAGCTTCTGAAGCTTGTACAGGGGAATGACTTCCTGCTTTTTAAATGCTCCCGGCATGATCAAGATCATCGTAATGAACGACTCGCGCATTCTTCGGCCCAACCAAGTATTACCGTAATAGTCTGCATGTAAGCCGATCATGTCGATGTCGGAAAGATAATCCTCAATGCATTCCATGTATTTCAAGAAAAAATATGAGACGAGACCAAGTGGATGAAGATCAAAACGAACTCTATCAGCGTCAACCAAATAGCTGCGTCGTAAGAAACCAGGGTGTCCATTCGTAGAGCTTCTCCCCAAGAAGTTCGCCACCTGCTTCGCCCATTGTGCCGCTTGCATAGGCTAAAGCCCCGCCGGCAATAATTCCGCAACCTAAAGCAGCTATCCCCAAGGTAGGCGCACCAAACACAGCCATACACACCACCGGTCCGGCTACTGCCCCTACCTCCCCTCCAGCAAGTCCGAGTAGCACGCCACCCGCTAACTTTGCTCCTTCAACGTAATAAGCCCGTCGACATACTTCCTCTCGCCCGGTCGAGCAAGCTTCCTTAATCTCCAGCGCGGTTGATGCGATATTCAACCCGATCCCCACCGCCGTCCCATGCTTCAACAACTTCGCCACCTTGGCGACTTTTGCAATTCGTGCGGCGTACCCTTGTATCTCCCCGGTGCGCAGATAACTCTTGGTCGATAGCCCAAGCATCTTTTTCAGCGGGCCTTTTTTAGTCAACCCAGCCCCCCAGCGGGCGACACCTTCCAGCTGAACATCCAGCCTGGCAAACAGCACGCGCCGTTGATTGATGAATTCCTGCCGCGCAATGGGCGTCCCGCGGGACAGCGACAGCTTGTACAGCCGCTCGATTTCTTCGAGGGTTTTCTGCACGCCACCAAGGTGCTTACTCCAACTGCCGGTAGCGGCGCCGACGCCCACCGATCCGTAATTGAGCATGTTCTGCATCAGGTCGTAGTTGTTGATCAGTTCGCTGCCCGAGCCTTTAACCTGGCGATGGACGTTCCGCGCCAGGTTCATCAGCTCGGTTTCTTCTGCCGTGAGGCTGCCCATCGAACCGTCGCTGACAATCACCAACTGGCCCGGCATAACCACCACATTGCGAATATGCGCATTCAGCACATCAAACTTTGCGCTGCCGCCGACCCGAGCTTTGAGCGTGAAATAGGTTTGTATGCGGTCATTGATGAACACGTAGGGCTTGGACATGAGGCTGCCCGTCCTTGCTTGACTTCAGATCCAGCGAGGATAGGGACGGGATGTAGGGTTTAGAAGCGTAGAGAGGGGGGTTGAAAGTACGATTCGGAACGGTCCTACGCAGGCGGCATAGCTCGTCTTACGGACCATTCCCGCACGCGATATCTAATCTGCAGCAACGCCTGCAAAACCTGCCCGGATCTTCTCTTCCGGCAGTTCATCGGCAATGAACACGATCACGCTTTCGCGCTTTTCGCCTTCTGCCCACTCCACATCGAAATCAAATCCGTACAGCTTCAGCACGCCCTGAAACACCAGCTTGCGGTCTTCGCCAGCGATGTTCAGCACGCCTTTGTAGCGCAGCAGTTGTTTGCCGTGCTCTTCCAGCAACTCGTTCATGAAGGTGCTGAGCCTGTCGATATCCAGCGGCTGGTCACTGCGCAGGACCAGGCTGCTGATCCGGTCGATGGAGCGGCCTGCAGGGGCTGCCGGTCGCAAGGTCATCCCGCCGATGTCAGCGTTGAGGTTGAAGCCGCGCACGTCCAGCAGTTCGGCCAGATCGATCTTGCCGTGCTCGACCACACGGATCGGCGCACGTCGGTTGATGCGGGTCAAGCGCTCGCTCAATGCATTGAAGGCTGCTTCGTCCACCAGATCGGTCTTGCTCACCAGCAGACGATCCGCGAAGCCGATCTGCGCCTGGGCAATGGTCTGCTCCAGGTGCGTGTCGGCATGGGCGGCGTCGACCAGCGTAATGATGCCGTCGAGGATGTAGCGCTCACGCAGCTCCTCGTCGATGAAGAAGGTTTGCGCCACCGGTGCGGGGTCTGCCAGACCGGTGCACTCAATGACCAGCCGATCGAAAGCTATTTCGCCGCTGTCGAGCCGCTCCAGCAAAAGGAATAGCGCTTTGGTCAGGTCGGTGTGAATGGTGCAGCAGACGCAACCGTTGGACAGGGTCATGACCTGCACGGGCTCATCGCCCAGTAATTGGGTATCAACGCCGGCGTCACTGAATTCGTTCTCGATCACGGCGATCTTCAGGCCGTGCTCCTCCTTGAGCAGATGGCGCAGCAAGGTGGTTTTGCCGGCGCCGAGAAAGCCGCTGAGGATCGTGACGGGGATAGGTGTGAACAAAAAAAAGACCTCGATTCGCTGAAAAAAAACAGGAGTGAGGTTGCGGTCGATTCGAAATGTCAGTCAGTACAGCGGCGACTGAATTAACGCATCGCGAGCAAGCTCACTCCTGCATGACCACGGGTCACATCATTAGCAACACTTTGGACCGCCCTTCCCGCCGTACCGTGCGTCCTGGCGTTCCCGGAAGAACGCTTCGTAGGACATCACCGGCTTGTCGGGGTGGGTCTTCTGCATATGCTCAACGTAGTTGTCGTAATCCGGCATGCCCACCATAAGGCGGGCGGCCTGACCGAGATACTTACCCAAGCGACTCAGATCGTTGAACATAAACAGTTCCTCGCGTTACAGCGCACTCAGTGGGATTCCGGGAAGGCCTGGAATGGCGATTCCTTGTCGGTACGCTCCTTCTTGATCCACGCCGCGCGACCCACTTTCAGCGCATAGAACAGAATGCTCAGGACCACGAACAGGAACAGCGTGGTCAGGGTGGCGTTGGTGTAAGCGTTGAAGATCACGTGTTGCATTTGATCCATCGTCTTGGCCGGGGCCAGTACCTGACCGGCATCTGCCGCCGCGCTGTATTTCTTCGCCAGCGCCAGGAAGCCAACGGCCGGGCTCGGGTCGAACAGCTTGATGAAGCCTGCCGTGACAGTGCAGATCAGCAGCCACGAGGCCGGCAGGATGGTCACCCAGACGTACTGCTGGCGCTTCATTTTGATCAGCACGACCGTCGCCAGCATCAGCGCAATACCCGCCAACATCTGGTTGGAGATACCGAACAATGGCCACAACGTGTTGATCCCGCCCAGCGGATCGATCACGCCCTGATACAGCAGATACCCCCACAGCGCGACACAACCACCGGTGCCGATGGCGTTGGCGGTCCAGGACTCGGTGCGTTTCAGTGCTGGGACAAAACTGCCGAGCAAATCCTGCAGCATGAAGCGGCCGGCACGGGTACCGGCATCGACTGCGGTCAGGATGAACAGCGCTTCAAACAGAATCGCGAAGTGGTACCAGAACGCCATGGTGTTCTGACCCGGGAACGCCTGGTGCAGGATCTGAGCGATCCCCACGGCCAGGGTCGGTGCACCACCGGCACGTGCCAGCACAGTGTTTTCGCCGATGTCCTTCGCCACCGCGGTCAATTGATCCGGCGTGATGAGGAAGCCCCAACTGCTGACCATCTGCGCGACCGAATTGACATCGGAGCCGACGATCGCCGCCGGGCTGTTCATCGCGAAGTACACGCCTGGCTCGATGACCGAAGCCGCGACCATCGCCATGATCGCCACGAACGACTCCATCAGCATGCCGCCGTAACCGATGTAACGGGCGTTGACTTCGTTATCCAGCAGCTTCGGCGTGGTGCCCGAAGAAATCAGCGCGTGGAAACCGGATACCGCGCCACAGGCGATGGTGATGAACAGGAACGGAAACAGGGTGCCTTTCCAGACCGGACCGGTGCCGTCGGTGAACTGCGTCAGCGCAGGCATTTTAAGCTCTGGCGCGAGAATCAGGATGCCGATCGCCAGGGCGATGATGGTGCCGATTTTCAGGAACGTGGACAGGTAGTCGCGAGGCGCCAGTACCAGCCAGACCGGGAGCATGGCGGCGACAAAGCCGTAGCCGACCAGCATCCAGGTGATCTGAACGCCAGTGAACGTGAACATCGGCGCCCACTCAGGACTCGCGGCCACCAGACCACCGACCCAGATCGACAGCAGCAACAGCACGACGCCCACCACCGAGATCTCGCCGATACGGCCCGGACGGATGAAGCGCATGTAGATGCCCATAAACATCGCGATCGGAATCGTTGCCATGACCGTGAACATGCCCCATGGGCTCTCGGCCAGTGCCTTGACGACGATCAGCGCCAGCACCGCAAGGATGATGATCATGATCAGGAAGCAGCCGAACAACGCAATGGTGCCGGGAATGCGGCCCATTTCTTCGCGGACCATGTCGCCCAGAGAGCGCCCGTTACGGCGCGTGGAAAGGAACAGGATCATGAAGTCCTGAACCGCACCGGCCAGCACGACACCGGCAATCAGCCACAGCGTACCGGGCAGATACCCCATCTGCGCGGCGAGCACCGGACCGACAAGAGGGCCGGCGCCGGCAATGGCAGCGAAGTGGTGACCGAAGAGGATGTGTTTATTGGTGGGAACGTAGTCGAGCCCGTCATTTTTCAGCACCGCGGGGGTGGCCCGGGTCGGGTCGAGTTGCATGACCTTGGTTGCGATGAACAGGCTGTAGTAACGATAAGCGACCAGATAAATGGCCACTGCGGCGACCACAATCCAGAGTGCGTTGATCGCCTCCCCGCGACGCAACGCAACCACTCCCAGCGCCCATGCCCCAAGGATGGCAACCATCAGCCAGGGCACGTGGCGCAGCAGACCATTATTGTTTTTCATTTTTTTTGATTCCAACTGAGTGGACTTATTTTTATTCAGCAAGCGGAGTTTAGCGCCGCCGGAGCGAAAGGCTACCCCCACGATGGTCTAGCGCGATATTTGTCCTATAGTCAACGCAATGGGCGCTTGAGGCGCAGAAGGAGTAGTAGCGTAATGACCGAGAATCCCAATGAACGTCGTCGCTTCAAACGCGTTGCATTCGACGCGAAAACCAAACTCAGCCAGGGCGAGCAGACCTGGACGGTTCAACTGATCGACCTGTCGCTCAAGGGGCTGCTGATCGAAAAACCCTCGCCCTGGGAGGGCGATGCCAACCAGCGATTCATGGTCGACATCGAGTTGCAGGACGGTATAGACGTCGTGATGGAGGTGCAACTGACCCACGATGATCACAATCACCTGGGATTTGTTTGCAAGCACATCGAGCTCGATTCAGTGACGCACCTGCGCCGACTGATCGAACTCAACATTGCCGATCACGATGAATTGGAGCGCGAGCTGGGTGCGCTGATACATCTATAGGCCGCGCCGCCTTATTCGAACAACGCGTCCAGCGCTTGATCAAGGCGAGTCACGCCGATGACCGTCAGGCCCGGCGGCGACTCTTTCGGGGCGTTGCCCTTGGGCACGATGGCGCGCTTGAAGCCGTGCTTGGCCGCCTCTTTGAGGCGCTCCTGCCCACTGGGTACGGGCCGCACTTCTCCCGACAAGCCCACTTCACCGAACACCAGCAAGTCGCCCGGCAGCGCCCGGTTGCGCAGGCTGGACATCACGGCGGCCATCAAGGCCAGGTCGGAAGCGGTTTCCAGCACTTTCACCCCGCCCACGACGTTGAGAAACACATCCTGGTCATGGGTGGGAATGCCGCCGTGGCGGTGCAGTACGGCCAGCAACATGGCGAGCCGGTTTTGATCCAGCCCCAACGTCACGCGACGCGGGTTGGACAGGTGGCTGTCATCGACCAGCGCCTGCACTTCGACCAGCATCGGCCGGGTGCCTTCCCACGTGGCCATGACCACGCTGCCCGCGACTTCTTCCTGCGCGCGGGTGAGAAAGATCGCCGAGGGATTCGAGACTTCTTTCAAACCTTTGTCGGTCATGCCGAAAACGCCCAGTTCGTTGACGGCACCAAAGCGGTTCTTCACGGCGCGCAGCAAGCGCAGGCGGCCATCGGACTCACCTTCGAAATACAACACGGTGTCGACCATGTGCTCCAGGACGCGAGGCCCGGCCAGCGCGCCTTCTTTGGTCACGTGGCCGACCAGGAAGATCGCGGTACCGCTCTGCTTGGCGTATCGCACCAGCAACGCGGCGCTCTCGCGCACCTGGGATACGCCGCCGGGCGCAGATTGCAGCTGTTCGGTGAAGATGGTCTGGATCGAATCGATCACCATGACCTTCGGCTGCTCGATGCGCGCCGTGGCAATGATGGTTTCGATGCAGGTCTCGGTCATGACCCGCAGCTTGTCCTGGGGCAGGCCAAGCCTGCGGGCACGCATCGCGACCTGCTGCTGCGACTCTTCGCCGGTGACGTACAGCGCCGGCATGCGCTCGGCTATGGCGCAGAGGGTCTGCAACAGAATGGTCGACTTGCCAATGCCGGGGTCGCCGCCGATCAGCACGACCGAGCCATCTACCAGGCCGCCGCCAAGGACGCGGTCCAGTTCAGTGGAGTTGGTGGAAAAACGCGGGATTTCTTCGACACTGACTTCGGCCAGGGTTTTGATCTGTGCCTGTTGGCCGGTCCAGCCGGAACGACCGCTGGGCGCAGCCGCTGTGCTGTTGTCGATTACGGTTTCAACAAGGGTGTTCCATGCGCCGCATTCGCTGCACTGGCCGGCCCATTTGGGAAACGTCGAACCGCACTCGGTGCAGCCGTACATGCGTTTGGCCTTGGCCATGACACCCCCGATGTAAAAAGGGGCAATCATACCCGATGCGTCAAACCGTCGGGCGCAGCGCTACCGGGCATGCATGCTTTTGGAGGATTAAATAAAACTTACCGGGTCGCACCCGGTCGATTGCATGGTTTAAGCGGGATGCAACTAGCTGACTTACACTACATTTACCCCTCACATCTGTAACAAAGGAATACACCCATGAGCGTACTAAGCGAGTTCAAAGCCTTTGCCGTAAAAGGAAACGTCGTCGACATGGCCGTCGGTATCATCATCGGCGCGGCATTCGGCAAGATCGTTTCGTCGTTCGTAGGCGATGTAATCATGCCGCCCCTCGGGTTGCTGATCGGCGGCGTGGACTTCAGTGATCTGTCGGTCGTGCTGCGACCTGCGGAAGGTGCCGCGCCAGCAGTGGTGCTGGCTTACGGCAAGTTCATTCAGACCGTGATCGACTTCATCATCGTGGCATTCGCCATCTTCATGGGCGTCAAGGCAATCAACCGCCTGAAACGCGAAGAAGCCAAAGCCCCGACCCTGCCGCCAACGCCGTCCAAAGAAGAACTGCTGCTGGGCGAAATCCGCGATCTGCTGAAAGAGCAGAACAGCAAACCGGCTGCGCCACTGCCAGTGGCGCCCGACCGGTTCGTTTAAGGGCTGAGAGCTGCGAGCATCCGGCTGTTTGCTCTGCATACTGAACGCGAGCTTCGCGAGCAAGCTCGCTCCCACAGGATCGGGGGATGGCTCGGAATCACCGCTCGCTGCTGGACGTGTGGGAGCGAGCTTGCTCGCGAAGACGGCATACCGGCCGCTGTAAACTCAGCGGATGCACCCCCATCTACTCGAGCAAGCCCGCTTCTGTGCGGGTCTTGCGATTGCACCGCTGTATCAACCTACCAGTAATTCTCCACCGCAATCTGTCCCGGCTTGCGCGTCAGCGCCAGGCGCATGTCGCGGGTCTTCAGTATCGCGCGGGTGTCTTCGATCATCTGCGGATTGCCGCAAATCATCACCCGTGAGTGCTCGGGTGTCAGCTCCACACCGGCCGCCTTCTCCAACTCACCGTTTTCGATCAGCGTGGTAATCCGTCCGCTGAGCGCCCCCGGATGCGACTCCCTCGTTACCGTCGCGATAAACGTGAACTTGTGAGCGTACTCAGCCAGGTATTCGCGCTGGGTCAGCTCGGCAATCAGCTGCTGGTAGGCCAACTCCCGGGACTCGCGAGCGCTGTACACCAGAATGATGCGCTCGAATTTTTCCCAGACCTCAAAGTCCTGCAGAATCGACAGAAACGGCGCCACGCCAGTGCCCGTGGATAACATCCAGAGGTCGCGACCATCGGTGAAGCGATCCAGGGTCAGGTAACCCACCGCCTGTTTTTCCACCATCAGCGTGTCGCCCTGACGAAGCCGGCTCAACTCGCTGGTGAATTCGCCGTTGGGCACCACGATGGAGAAGAACTCGAGGAATTCATCGAAGGGTGAGGACACCACCGAGTACGCCCGCCACACCGTCGTGCCATCGGGTTTGGTGACGCCCAGACGTGCGAATTGTCCCGCCGTGAAGCGGAAACCGGGATCGCGGGTGGTGCGAAAGGTAAAGAGACTGGGAGTCAGCGGCGTAACGTCCAGCAGCGTTTGCCGGGTGAATTTCTCTGCACTGGCAGTCATGGGGCGCTCCTGGCTCCTGTCTCGCAAAAAAGGGTGATCAGTGTCCCGCAAACCCGCCGCGATAAACACCGTCGGTTTGTAGTGATATCCGCAGCGGACTGAGCGATTTTTAGAGTATTTCGCTATCGGTGTAATCGCGAAGTGGCTCGCAACGGCGCACTAACGCTGCCCTAACCTTTTGATTTTATGGTCGTTTAAAGATGCCGCTGGTAGCTCATCAGTCACCACTGCGGCTTGTTCCCCAGGCGCGACGCTTTTGAGGCCGTGATTGTTTCCTAGACTTCGATCAGGACGATCAAGACTGAGCATGGAGGCACGCGATGGACATCGGCAAGAGGGGGGACGGCTGCACGACGAGCGCGGAGACGCTCACCTACAAGGGCCTGACGATCAGAGAGGTAGAGGTATTGAAGTGGTGCGCTACGGGCAAGACGGCGGCCGAAGTCGCGTTGATCCTTGATGTCACAGCGCGCACCGTTAATTTCCACGTGGGCAAAGCCATTCAGAAGATCGGCGCCTGCAACAAGATGTCGGCAGTGGTTCAGGCAACGAAAGACGGGTTGATCTAGGCATAAGGCCACGCTGGGGCGAAGCCAGGACGAAAAGCCCGGTGCGTGTGGGCAAAAAACACGTAAAATCGCCGGCTTCGCGAACCTCGTGACGCCGGCACAGGTGCAACTCCCGCCAGCACGCCGATCACGCCATCAACGACTGGAAATGCTCCGCCCATGCCCCTGCTTACCACCCCGCTTGCCCAGCTCGATCTGATCCGCCAGCCGGAACAGTCGGATGAGCCCTTGCAGGCCTTCGATGCCGCTGACGAGTACCTGCTCAACCACGTCGCTGAACAGGGCGTGACGCTGCAAACACGGGTACTGGTGCTCAACGACAGTTTCGGCGCGCTCGCAGCCAGTCTCGCGCCCCATGCCACAGTGGTCAGCAGCACGGATTCGTACCTTGGCGCCCAGGCTCTGGAAAAGAACCTGGTGCGCAACGGCCTGACCTATGACGCGGTGCCAGTGATCCCGGCCAGCGCGCCGTTGACCGGCCCCTTCGACTGGGTGCTGATTCGCGTGCCGAAGACACTCGCCTTGCTGGAAGAACAGCTGATTCGTTTGCAGGACCAACTGGCCCCGAACGCCAAAGTCGTCGCTGCCGGGATGATCAAGCACCTGCCCCGCTCGGCTGGCGAGCTGATGGAAGAGTACATCGGCCCCGTGCAGGCATCCCTCGCCGTGAAAAAAGCGCGGCTGCTGTTCTGCACCCCTGAAGTCAAAACCGTTCAGCCTTCGCCCTATCCCACCCGTTACACGCTGGACGAGCCGAAGATCGAACTGGTCAACCACGCCAACGTTTTTTGCCGTGACGGTCTGGACATCGGCACGCGGGCCTTCCTGCCGTACTTGCCCAAAGGCCTGGGCTCGGCGCGGGTCGCGGATCTGGGCTGCGGCAATGGCGTGCTCGCCATCGCCAGTGCCCTGGACAACCCTGACGCGCATTACACGCTGGTGGACGAGTCGTTCATGGCGGTGCAGTCGGCGCAGGAGAACTGGAGACTTGCCCTCGGCGAGCGGCCGGCGGTGATTCACGCAGGTGACGGGCTGGCGTCGCAGGAACCCGATTCGCTGGACGTCGTCCTGTGCAATCCGCCGTTTCACCAGCAGCAAGTGGTCGGCGACTTCCTCGCCTGGCGGATGTTCCAGCAGGCGCGCTCGGCGCTCGTCACTGGCGGTGCGCTGTACATCGTCGGCAATCGTCATCTGGGCTACCACAGCAAACTGGCGCGGCTGTTCCGGGGCGTGGAGCAAGTGGCGGCGACGCCGAAGTTCGTGATCCTCAAGGCGCGTAAATAGCTCACCGCGCTCGTCGTCCTGACTTCAGATGTGCAGCCAAAAAAACCCGCCGAGGCGGGTTTTTTATCGAGCGGGAATAACTCAGTGCGACTTCATGCCTGCCGCTGTCATGAACATGCGCAGCAGCATGGCGACCACGAACAGCGCCAGCACGCTGCCGGTCCAGATGATCAACAGCCAGCCGATGCGCTGCCACAGTGGCTTGCCTTGCGCTGGATCAACCTCGCGCTTGTGCTCGTTTTGATTCCGACCTTCGTACTGAACAGATTCTTTAACCGACATCGCTAAACCCTCCTCTCCCGCAGTCAGGCCCCGGCAATAACCCGGGGCCACTGGCTGCTAGTGATAGCCGTGTTCGTGGGTGACTTTGCCGCGGAATACGTAATAGCTCCAGAACGTGTAACCCAGGATCAGCGGAATGATGAACAGCGTACCGACCAGCATGAAACCCTGGCTCTGTGGCGGCGAGGCAGCGGCCCAGATGGACACGGTTGGCGGAATGATGTTCGGCCACAAGCTGATGCCCAGACCGCTGTAGCCAAGGAAGATCAGCACCAGCGTCAACAGGAACGGTGCGTAGTTGGCGTTGCGCGCCACCGCTTTGAACAGGCCGTACATCGTTACCATGACCAGCGCCGGCACCGGCATGAACCACAACAGGTTTGGCAGGCTGAACCAGCGATCGGCGATGGCCTGATGGGCCAGTGGCGTCCACAGGCTGACGATCGCCATGACCACCAGCGTGGCCAGGGCCAAAGGTCGTGCCAGATCGTGCATGGCTTTTTGCAACGCCCCTTCGGTCTTCATGATCAGCCAGGTGCAGCCGAGCAATGCGTAGGCCACGATCAGCGCCAGGCCGCAGAAGATCGAGAACGGCGTCAGCCAGTCCAGGCCACCGCCGGCATAGGCTCGGTCGACCACGGGAATGCCGTCGATGTACGCGCCCAGTGCCACGCCCTGGAAGAATGTCGCCACCAGCGAACCGCCGATGAACGCCTTGTCCCACAGGTGCCGCTTGATATCAGTGGCCTTGAAGCGAAACTCGAAGGCCACGCCGCGAAATATCAGCCCGAACAGCATGAAGATCAACGGCAGGTACAGCGCTTCGAGCACGACCGAGTAGGCCAGCGGGAAGGCGCCGAACAAGCCGGCCCCGCCCAGTACCAGCCAGGTTTCATTGCCGTCCCAGACCGGTGCGACGGTGTTCATCATCACGTCGCGGTCCGTCTTGTCCTTCATGAACGGGAACAGTATCCCGATGCCCAGATCGAAGCCGTCCATGATGACGTACATCATGACGCCGAAGATGATGATCACGGCCCAGATCAGTGGAAGATCGATACCCATGGCTCAGTTCCCCTCAGTCAGGCTGTCTTTACGGTGGTCCGTGCTGCTTTCATCAGCAGCAGAGAGAGGACGCGCCGGGGTGCGTTTCTGCCCTGGTCCGCCATGTGCCGGCGTGTCGCCTTCATGGGTTTTTGGCCCTTTGCGCACCAGACGCATCATGTAGCCGAAGCCTGTGCCGAACAGCAGGAAATACACCACCACGAACAGCACCAGAGTGATGCTCAACTGTTCAACGCTGTGTCTGGACACGGCATTCGCCGTGCGCATGATCCCGTAGACCACCCAGGGCTGACGCCCGATTTCGGTGGTAAACCAGCCCGCCAGCATCGCAATCAGACCGGCCGGCCCCATGCACATGACCAGCCGCAGGAACCAGCGATTGGTGTACAGCCCGCCGCGCCAGCGCAACCAGGCACTCCACAGACCGACCGCGATCATCAGCATGCCCAGCGCCACCATGACGCGGAACGACCAGAACACGATCAGCGCATTCGGACGGTCTTCCGGCGGGAAGGACTTCAGCGCCGGGATCTGCTTGTCCAGGCTGTGGGTCAGGATCAGGCTGCCCAGATACGGAATCTCGACCGCGTATTTGGTGCGCTCTTCTTTCATGTCCGGGATGCCGAACAGGATCAGCGGGGTCGGCTCGTCACCGACATTCTCCCAGTGACCCTCGATGGCTGCGATCTTGGCCGGTTGATGCTCAAGGGTGTTCAGGCCGTGAGCGTCGCCCACCATGGCCTGAATTGGCGCAACGATCAGCGCCATCCACATGGCCATGGACAGCATCCTGCGAATCGCCGGATTGTCACGACCACGCAGCAGATGCCAGGCCGCCGATGCGCCGACGAAGAACGCCGTGGAGACGAAGGCGGCGATTGCCATGTGCATCAGGCGGTACGGGAACGACGGGTTGAAGATCACCGCGAACCAGTCCACCGGGATGATGCGGCCATCAATGATCTCGAAGCCCTGCGGGGTCTGCATCCAGCTGTTGGAGGCCAGAATCCAGAAGGTCGAAATCAGCGTGCCAACCGCGACCATGGACGTGGCGAAAAAGTGCAGGCCGCGACCGACACGGTTCCAGCCGAACAGCATGACGCCCAGGAAGCCCGCTTCGAGGAAGAATGCCGTGAGCACCTCGTAGGTCAGCAAGGGCCCGGTCACAGCACCGGCGAAGTCGGAGAAGCGACTCCAGTTAGTGCCAAACTCGTAGGCCATGACCAACCCGGAAACCACACCCATGCCGAAGTTGACGGCAAAGATTTTCGACCAGAAGTGATAGAGGTCGCGATAAGTGTTGTCATGGGTTTTCAGCCACAAGCCTTCGAGCACCGCGAGGAAGCTCGCCAGACCAATGGTGATGGCAGGGAAAAGAATGTGAAATGAAACAGTGAACGCAAACTGGATTCGGGCGAGATCGAGCGCCTCTAAGCCGAACATAGGTCTTCCTCTATCAGGTGGAACTGGCTTCAGACTTGGGGCCTGCAGCGACTGCCCCCACGGTGTATTGAGTACGAGGTGTGGCCGTTGTTCTCGTGGTTTCGTACTCAGGTCGGCGACCGGGGAGATGCGTCAGGCGGCCAGTTCGACCAATACACGCCAAGGTATTGATCCAGGTCAGCTGACATGGAAAGAGTAGTCCCATTTCGGCACTTGCTCTGCGTGGTCTTTTGTCGCGTGGCGAGTTGACTCACCTTTCAGGGCAGTGCAGTTGACGGGAAGCAGAGCAGAGCGGCGAATCTGCAGCACGGCAGTTAAAACCTCCAGGTGCAAGGCCCTACAAAGGATCGCGAATAAAGCCCAACAGCGCGCAAACCAGCCGCTGATAAAGCGCGTCCACTTCCGGCACCTGGCCTTTGCCCCTGAGACTGCCGTGAAGCAGCCCGAGCCCGGGATCGAACTCGGTGCGCACACCCGCTTCGCGCAATGCACGCTCGTAGCAGACGCCGTCATCACGCAAGGGGTCGAACTGCGCGACAGCAATGAACGCAGGCGCCAGATCATTGAAATTTCCGGCGTGGAGGGGCCGGGCATAGGCCGATTGTTCGTCCGCCGTCATGTAGAGCTGCCGGTAATACGCCAGCTCAGCGGTAGAAAGAAGCGGCGCGTCGGCGCATTCATGGCGCGACGGCAGATCGTTGGCGCCGCCCAGTTCCGGGTAAATCAGCGCCTGCCCCACCGGCTGGCGCTCACCGGAATCGCGCAATGCCAGGCACACTGCAGCGGCAAGATTGCCGCCGGCGCTGTCCCCGGCGATGGCGATACGGCGTGGGTCGATGTCCAGCCGCTGCGCGTGTATCTGCAAGGCGTGCCAGACCGCCAGACAGTCGCCGAACCCTGCGGGAAATGGATGTTCGGGCGCCAGCCGGTAATCCACGGCGATGACCACGGCATTGAGGTCGGCCGCCAGTGCCGCGGTCAGAAAGTCGTGGGAATCGAGATCGCCCACCACCCAGCCGCCGCCGTGGAGGTACATCACGCACGGCGCCGGGTGTTCGAGGGACAACCGCTGAGGCCGGTAACTGCGCACCGCCACGCCGCCGAGGGCGAAGTCCCTTACATCGAGCTGCCCCGGACGGGTGGGCGTGAACGCTTCACTCATCCGGGAATACGCGCGGCGCTGCTCGTTGATGTCCTCGGACGTGCTGCTGAAACTCAGGGTATGGGTCACGAACGCCGACATTTCGGGGGACAGCGGGTAAGACGTGGGCATTGGCTGCTCCAGCCCGAGCCCTTGGCCAGGCGTGCTTGGTTACTTGTTCACCGCCACTTGCACGGCGGACGCTGCGTCTTTGCCATCGAAGGTTGTCACGCCATCCAGCCAGCGCTTCATGTCTTCAGGATGATCCTTGAGCCACTGGCGAGCAACGTCGGTTGGCGCCTTGCGGTCCATGATCGGCACCATCATCTGGCTTTCCTGAGCGGCCGTGAACTTCAGGTTGCTCATCAGCTTGCTGACGTTCGGGCAGCGCGATGCGTAATCCGGCGCCGTGACCACGGAAACGGTCGCAGCCCCTTCACCCGGCCCGAACACATCTTCGCTGCCGGTCAGGTAGGCGATCTTCATGTTGATGTTCATCGGGTGCGGGGTCCAGCCAACGAATACCACCCATTCATTACGCTTGATCGCACGCTGCACCGCCGCGAGCATGCCCGCCTCCCCGGACTCGACCAACTGGAAACCGCCGAGCCCGAACTGGTTCTTCTCGATCATGCCCTTGATGTTGGCGTTGGCGCCGGTGCCGGGCTCGATGCCATAGATCTTGCCACCCAGTTTGTCCTTGAATTTGGCGATATCGCCGAATGTTTTCAATCCGCCTGACGCCACGTAATCCGGCACCGCCAGGGTTGCCTGGGCATCACTCATGCTCGGCACGTCGAGGACTTTGACCTGATTGGCGGCCACAAACGGCGCAATGTTCTTGTCCATCGCCGGCTTCCAGTAACCCATGAACACGTCGAGTCGATCGTCACGCAAACCGCCGAAGACGATTTGCTGAGCGGCGCTGGTCTGTTTGACCTCGTAGCCCATGTTCTGAAGCAGCACTTCGGCAACAGCGCTGGTGGCGACGACGTCCGTCCAGTTGACCACACCCATGCGCACGTTTTGGCATTTGGCGGCTTCTGCAGCCATCAGGGCGTTGCTGCTCAGCATCAACACAGCGCAACTGATATGACGAATAAATGAGTTCATGGGTGCTCCTCGGGTCGGCTCGTTATTTTATTCAGCTCTTTTCGGCAGTTTTTCAAGGCTTGAAGACCCACGGCAATTCGGTGGCTGCCGCGTTGGTGCAAGGTACGCAGCAGGCCTGAGCAACAAGCGCACCAGCGCGACCTGTGCTTGCACTGGGGCGACATTGAATGAGGGGGATTCGAGGGCACAGCAGAGAAAATGATCGTTCCCACGCAGAGCGTGTGAACGATCAGGGCACAAGGTACGGCGTTGGTTACAGCACTTTATCCAGCGTAATCGGGAATTCCCGAACCCGCTTGCCCGTGGCGTGGTAGATGGCATTGGCAATGGCCGAGGCCACGCCGACGATGCCGATCTCGCCCACACCCTTTGAGCCCAGGTCATTGACGATGCTGTCGTTCTCTTCCACGAACAGCACGTCGATCTCGGCGATGTCCGCGTTCACTGGAATGTGATACTCGGCCAGGCTGTGGTTCATGAAGCGCCCGAGGGTGTGGTCGGTCTGGCTTTCTTCCTGCAACGCCTGACCGATACCCCAGACCACGCCGCCGAGAATCTGGCTGCGCGCGGTTTTCGGATTGACCACACGGCCCGCCGCAACGGCGTCGACCACCCGATTGACGCGGACAGTGCCCAGGTCTTCGTCCACCAGCACTTCGACGAATACCGCCGAGTGCGTTGCCGTCGAATAGCCTTCGCGCTTGTCGTCAGGCTTGGCGTCGATCTGCACTTCAAGCGTCTCGTGGGACGACTCGCGGACGATGTCGGCGTAAGCAAAACGCTCATCGTCGATGAGCAAGTAACCGTCGCCACAGACAACATCGGCCATGTCCACCACCGCGTGTTGCGGATGCGCCATGCGCACGGCGTCGAGCAACTTGGCGCGCAAGGCACGACAGGCCTGCTGCACCGCCGTGCCCACGGACGACACCGTGAACGAGCCACCCTGCAATGGCGACGTCGGCAGCGACGAATCACCCAGTACGAAGGTGACGTCCTCAGGCTTCACGCCAGCGGCCTCAGCGGCGATCTGGGTCATGACCGTGTAAGTGCCAGTGCCGATGTCGGTGGTGGCGCTGCTTACAGTGATCTTGCCGCTGCTGTCGATACTGGCCTTGGCGCTGGCGGGCATCTGCATGGCTTCCCATACACCGCCGGCCATGCCCCAACCCACCAGTTGCCGGCCCTGACGCATGCTGCGCGGCTCGGGGTTGCGCTTGCTCCAGCCGAAACGCTCGGCGCCTTGTTCGTAACACGCCAGCAGTTCTTTACTGGAATACGGCTTGCCTTCGTTGCCGTTGCTGTCGGCAAAGTTGACCACTCGCAGCTGCACGGGGTCGATACCGGCCGCAATGGCCAACTCGTCCATCGCACATTCCAGCGCGACCATGCCGGAAGCGGCGCCCGGTGCACGCATGTCCAGCGGCGTGTAAACGTCCAGCGGCGCGAGCTTGTAGCTCAATGCCACGTTGTCGCACTGATAGAGCATGCCGCTCCATTCAACGACGTGCTCGGCAAAGTCTTCAAAGCGCGAGGTCTGACCGATGGCGTCGTGGGCGACTGCCATCAGCTTGCCGTCTTTGGACGCCCCGAGCCGCATGTGCTGCAAGGTTTGCGGACGATAGCCGAAGGTAAACATCTGCTGGCGGGTCAGGGTCAGACGCACCGAACGCTGGAGCTTCAATGCCGCCATGACGGCCAGCGGCAACTGGTATTGCGGACGCAGGCCGGAACCGAAGGCTCCACCGACAAAAGCGGCGAGAATGCGGATCTTCTCTTTCTCCAGACCGAACACACTGTGCAGGTAGTCCTGGCAGTTCTGCGTGCCTTGGGTTTTATCGTGGATCTCCAGGCTGCCGTCAGCCTTGAAGAACACCGTGGAGGCGTGCGGCTCCATCGGGTTGTGGTGTTCGTTGGGCGTGCTGTAGTGGCTGTCGACCGTGACCGCCGCCTGGGCGAATGCGCCCGAAAAATCCCCACGCGGTTTCGGCGTTTCGGCCGGCGCGGTGTGGGCGTCACTCTGACCCACACTGAGGTCGGTCTGGTGCGGCTTGGTTTCGTACTCAATGCGCACGAGGGAGCCGGCATGCCGCGCCAGTTCAAGGGTGTCTGCCACCACCAGCGCCAGAGGCTGGCCGCTGTAAAGCACGTGGTCGTTGTAGAACGGGCGGAACGGCGAGCCTTCGGCGGCGTCGGCGTCCTGATAGTCCTCGTCATAGCTGGCAATGTGCGGGCGATTGGTGTGATCAATAACCGCGATCACGCCAGGGACCGCCAGCGCTTGCGAGGCATCGATACGCACGACGCGACCCGAGGCGATAGTGCTGGAGACCACGCTGGCATGCAGCAAGCCTGCCTCCGGGTACTCGCCGGCGTAGCGGGCCTGGCCGGTGACTTTCAGGCGTCCATCGACGCGGTCCATGGGTTGGCCCAGCGCGGAGGCCGTTCCCGGGGTGGGTGTATTGGCGTTCATTAAACAGTTCCTCCCAAGGTGGCATCGCTCAAGGCGCGAACGATCGCGCGGCGGGCCAGCTTGATCTTGAAAGCGTTGTGTGCCAGCGGCTGAGCGTCGCGCAGCATCGCGTCGGCGGCGGCAACAAAGTTTTCCCGCGAGACCGGCTGACCTTTGAGCGATTGCTCGACGGCCGTGTCGCGCCAAGGCTTGTGCGCCACGCCACCCAGGGCGATGCGCACGTCACGGATGACATCGCCATCAAGCTCGACAGCAGCGGCCACTGAGATCAGGGCAAAGGCGTAAGAGGCGCGGTCACGGATTTTCAGGTAGTGGCTGTGCTGCTGAAAACGTGGCGCTGGCAGCTCGACAGCGGTGATCAGTTCATCGTCGGCGAGCTGGTTGTCGCGCTGCGGCGCATCTCCCGGCAAGCGATGGAAGTCAGCGAACTCGATCACCCGGGCACCGGCGCGCCCCTGGACGTGGACGCGGGCTTCGAGCGCAGCCAGGGCCACGCACATATCCGAGGGGTGAGTCGCGACGCAGGCATCGCTGGCGCCCAGGATCGCGTGGATGCGGTTCAGGCCCTCTTTCGCCGGGCAACCCGTGCCAGGCTCGCGCTTGTTGCACGGCACGGTTGAGTCGTAGAAGTAGTAGCAGCGGGTGCGCTGCAGCAGGTTGCCACCGGTGCTCGCCATGTTGCGCAACTGCGGCGAGGCGCCCGCCAGAATGGCTTGGGACAGCAGCGGATAATCGCGCTCGATCAGCGGATGCCAGGCCAGGTCGGCGTTACTCACCAGCGCGCCGATCATCAGGCCGCCACTGTCGGTTGCGCGGACGTCTTTGAGCGGCAGCCCGGTGATGTCGATCAGGTGCTCGGGGCGGGCGATGTTTTCTTTCATCAAATCCAGCAGGTTCGTACCGCCAGCAATGAAACGGCTGGCAGGGCCTGCAAGATTGACCGCCTGAGCGATGTCGGACGGCTTGCTGTAGCTGAAGGGATTCATTGGCCGCGCCCTCCCTGATCCGGTGCGGCATTCATTGATGGCAAGACTTCCACCACCGCCGCGCGGATGTTGCTGTAGGCGCCGCAACGGCACAGGTTGCCGCTCATCAGTTCTTTCACTTCGTCGTCGGTGCTGGCGCGGCCTTCGTTGGCCAGGCCGACTGCCGAGCAGATCTGCCCGGGCGTGCAGTAGCCGCACTGGAAGGCGTCATGTTTGATGAACGCTTGCTGCATCGGGTGCAACGTGTCGCCTTCGGCAAGCCCTTCAATCGTGGTCAGCTCGGCGCCGTCACACATGATCGCCAGGGTCAGGCACGCATTGATGCGTTTGCCATCGCGCAGCACGGTGCATGCACCGCATTGGCCGTGGTCACAGCCCTTTTTGGTGCCGACCAGATCGAGCTGCTCGCGCAGCAGATCCAGCAGCGTGGTCCAGGGCTGCACGTCCACTTGTCGGGTCTGGCCGTTCAACGTCAGGGCGATGGAATGCCCTGCGAACGCCTGTTCATTGGTTGCACTCATGGGAAGCCTCACGGTAGGTACTCGATCAGCGCAGTGATCTGCGTCTTAAGGGGTACGACTTGTGCGGTTTCGGAAACGTTCAGGGTTTGTGATGAGCGTTTTGACGCAGCGGGGCGCCCGGATGGGGCAAGCCGATCCGGACATTTGCAATCCGACGACACGCGCCAGGCCCCATCGCCCGGAGCTGCTGGTATGATGCGCGGCTTTTTGCAACTGGCAGAATTTGTGCAAGCCGTTTCGGTGAGCTGTGCTTTGCTGTTTCAGTCGACTACATAAATGACGCGGAGCGTCACCGGGGAGCCTTAAATGCTGGAGCGGTTGTTTCAACTCAGGGCACATAACACCAATGTGCGCACCGAAATTCTGGCCGGGGTCACCACCTTCCTGGCCATGGCCTACATCCTGTTCGTGAACCCGAGCATTCTTGGCGAGACCGGCATGGACAAGGGCGCGATCTTTGTCGCTACCTGCCTGGCGGCGGCCATCGGCTCCACCGTCATGGGGCTGATCGCCAACTACCCGATCGCGCTGGCGCCGGGCATGGGCCTGAATGCCTTCTTCACCTACACCGTGGTGCTGCACATGGGCCACACCTGGCAAGTAGCGCTGGGCGCGGTGTTCATTTCGGCAGTGATGTTTTTCCTGCTGTCGATCTTCCGCATCCGCGAATGGATCATCAACAGCATCCCGCTGCCGCTGCGCTCGGCCATTGCCGCCGGTATCGGCCTGTTCCTGGCGCTGATTGCGCTGCACAACGCCGGCATCGTGGTGACTAACCCGGCCACCATGCTTGGCCTGGGCGATCTGGCCAAACCGGCACCCATTCTTGCGGCGCTGGGCTTCGCACTGATCGTGGCCCTGGAAGCTTTGAAAGTGCGCGGCGCCGTGCTGATCGGCATTCTGGCCGTGACCATCATTTCGATTGTGATGGGCTTCTCGCCGTTCGGCGGTGTGGTGTCGATGCCGCCTTCACTGGCGCCGACCTTCCTGCAGCTGGACATTCCCGGCGCACTGAACATCGGTCTGGTCAGCGTGATTTTCTCCTTCCTGTTCGTCGACCTGTTCGACAACTCCGGCACCCTGATCGGCGTCGCCAAGCGTGCGGGCCTGATGGGCAAGGACGGCCACATGCCGAAGATGGGCCGTGCGCTGATCGCCGACAGCACCGCCGCAATGGCCGGCTCTCTGCTGGGCACCTCGACCACCACCAGTTACATCGAATCCGCGGCGGGCGTGAGTGCCGGCGGCCGGACCGGTCTGACGGCTATCGTGGTTGCGGTGTTGTTTCTGCTGGCGTTGTTTTTCGCGCCGCTGGCTGGCAGCGTTCCAGCATTCGCCACCGCCCCTGCCCTGCTGTTCGTGGCTGTGTTGATGACGTCGGGCCTTGCCGAAATCAACTGGGACGACATCACTGAAGCAGCACCTGTGGTGATCACCGCCCTGGCCATGCCATTCACGTATTCGATCGCCAACGGCATCGCCTTTGGCTTCATTTCCTGGACCGTGATCAAGCTGTTGTCGGGCCGGGGTCGCGAGCTGAATTCGGCGCTGGTCGTGCTGTCGATTCTGTTCGTGATCAAGCTGGGCTTTTATCCATGAGTTCTACGTTCGACCCTGCAAACTACGCCGCTCAGCTCGATGAAAAGGCCGCGCGCCTGCGCGAGCTACTGGCGCCTTTCGAGGCGCCCGAGCCTCAGGTCTTCAATTCGCCGCGCGAGCACTACCGCTTGCGCGCCGAGTTCCGCCTGTGGCGCGACGACGGCAAGCGTCACTATGCGATGTTCGCGCCGGGGGACAAGCACACGCCGATCCTGATCAACGACTTCCCTATTGCCAGCCAGCAGATCAACGCGCTGATGCCGGTGCTGCGGGATCGCTGGGAGGCCAGCAAGACCCTCAATCACAAGCTGTTTCAGGTGGATTTTCTGACCACGCTGGCCGGCGACGGCATGATCACCCTGTGCTATCACCGCCCGCTGGATGAGGCCTGGCAAGTCGAGGCGGAGCAATTGGCGGCTGATCTGAAGGTCAGTGTGATTGGCCGCTCGAAAGGGCAGCGACTGGTGATTGGCCGCGATTACGTGACCGAGCAGCTGGACGTCGCTGGCCGGACTTTCAGTTATCGCCAGCCGGAGGGCGCGTTCACCCAGCCCAACGGCACGGTAAACCAGAAAATGCTGAGCTGGGCGTATGACGCGCTGGGCGACCGCGACGATGATTTGCTGGAGCTGTATTGCGGCAATGGCAACTTCACGCTGCCGTTGGCGACCCGCGTGCGCAAGGTGCTGGCGACCGAGATCAGCAAGACGTCGGTCAACGCGGCGCTGAGTAACCTGGCGGACAACGCTGTGGATAACGTGTCGCTGGTGCGACTGTCGGCTGAGGAGCTGACAGAAGCCCTGAATGAGGTGCGCCCGTTCCGTCGTCTGGCCGGTGTCGACCTGAAAAGCTACGACTTCGGCAGCGTGTTCGTCGACCCGCCCCGCGCCGGCATGGACCCAGACACGTGCGAGCTGACGCGACGTTTTGAGCGCATCCTGTACATCTCGTGCAACCCGGAAACCCTGGCCGCCAACATCGCACAACTGCACGACACCCACCGGGTCGAGCGGTGCGCGCTGTTTGATCAGTTTCCGTATACCCATCACATGGAGTCGGGGGTTTTGCTGGTTCGCCGCTAACAGCGCGATTCGGTCGTTCCCAGCTGAAGCCGGTCCTACTATCATCAGTAGGACCGGCTTCAGCCGGGAACAGGCCTTCTGATCTCCATGCGCCCGCAGCATATCCCGCACCATCCATCATTAAATTCCTGACAGCTAGCGGCGAACCGCGCCAGACCGGTGTATAACTCTCGGCCGTCTTTCGCTTCGATGGATGCCTTGCCTTGAGCTCCGAATCGCCCGCCTCATCGTCTGAATCTTCCGCCAAAAGCGCCCTGCGGCTGCCCGGCTTTTTCGCCTTCCTGACCGCGCGCCTTGCTGCCGTTTTCGCCATGCAGATTCAGGCAGTGGTTGTCGCCTGGCAGGTCTACGACATGACCCGCAGCCCGATCTCCCTGGCCTATGTCGGCCTGGCGCAGTTCATTCCCATGTTGCTGCTGTTGATGCCGGCCGGCGACTTGATCGACCGCTATGATCGCAAGATGATCCTGACCATCAGTTGGTCGGTGCAAGCCGTATGCAGCCTGATGCTGATGCTGTTCTCTGTGACCCATCATCAAGACACACGGCTGATTTACGCCACCCTCGCCTTGTTCGGTTGCGCGAGGGCGTTCACCGGGCCGGCGTTGCAGAGCCTGCTGCCACAAGTCGTCCCGCGTGAAAAACTCGCGTCGGCCATCGCCACCAACAGCATGATCATGCGCATTGCAACCATCGCCGGGCCGCTGGTCGGCGGCGGTCTGTATGCAGCAGGCGGCGGCGGGCTGACCTATTCCGTGTGCATGGCCAGCTTCATCGCTGGCGTGCTGTTGCTGATCCGCGTGCCGGTGCTGTACGCCGGCAAAAAGCAGATTCTCGAATCCACGGCCTGGAAGCGTTTTACCGCAGGCATCGCCTTCATCCGCTCGCGGCCGATCATCCTGGGCACCATTTCCCTGGACCTGTTTGCCGTGCTGCTGGGGGGCGTGGTGGCGCTGCTTCCGATCTACGCCCATGAAGTGTTGCACTTGGGGCCGCAAGGCCTGGGCGCGCTGCGCAGTGCGATGAGTCTGGGTGAGGTCGGCACGGGTCTGTACCTGAGCTTCCGGCCGTTTGATCGCAATGTTGGCCTGGTCATGTTCATCGCCGTCGCGGTGTTCGGTGTCGCTAACCTGGTGTTCGCCCTGTCGACCCTGTTCTGGCTGTCGCTGCTCGCTTTGATGATTGCCGGTGCGGCGGACATGGTCAGCGTCTACATCCGCTCCACGCTGGTGCAGTTCTCGACGCCGGACGACATGCGCGGGCGGGTCAACGCCGTGAACATGCTGTTTATCGGTTCGTCCAACGAGCTGGGCGAATTCCGCGCCGGGAGCAGCGCAGCGCTGTGGGGTGCCGTGCCCGCTGCGATCATCGGCGGCCTGTGCACACTGGGTGTCGTTGGCGCCTGGATGGTTGGCTTCAAGGCCCTGCGCCAGGTGAACCACTTCGCCGACGCCTCGCCGGTCGAGACCATCGAGAAGCAGACGGCGCGGGTTTGATGTAAGCCCTCTCGGGTATTTACTGTTGGCGCGCACCCTCTGCGCGCCACGCGAATCCGGCAGTTTCCAGCCCTTTTGAACGACTACTGCGGCGAACATCACCCGTTACGGAATCTTCCGTAAGACGTGCCAAGGGACCAGTGTAGGACCGTTCTGAAAATCACTTTCAGCCCCCCTCGCCGCGCTTCAAAGCCCAATGCCCTCTCCCTATCCTTGCTGGATCTGACCTCAGCAAGGACACGCAGCATGGCATTTGACGGATTCATCAAGGTGAACGGGATCGACGGCGAGTCGCTGGATGAGCGCAACAAGGGCTGGATCGAAATCGTGGCCTACGACTTCGGCGTTAGCCAGAGTACTTCGGCCACCGCCAGCTCGAACGGCGGCGCGGGCTCGGGTCGGGCCAGCCTCAGCGACTTCAGCTTCAGCAAACGCCTGGATCAATCCAGCGCTGCGTTGTTTGAAGCCAGTTGCGCGGGCACGCACATCAAGGACCTGACGTTGTGCCTGTACCGCGCGGGAGGCGACAAGCTCAAGTACTACGAAGTGCGCCTCGAAGAGGTGATCATTTCTGACTTCAGCCAAAGCGGTGAGAGCGGCGAGCCGCTGGAACACGTGCAAATCAACTTCGGCCGCGTCCGCATTCTGTACACCCAGCAGAAACGCAGCGATGGCGCGGCAGCCGGCAATGTAGTTGGCGGCTGGGACCGCATCGCCAACAAGCGCTTTAGCTGAGGACAGCCCGTGTCCAAACCATATGTGTTTATCAATGACCGCATACAGACCTATTTCACACTCAAGGCACGGGTGGGCGGAGGTGCGAAGTTCGATGTGCTTAACGCACATATCCGAAACGTTGTGGTGATGCCAGGCCAACTGGTAATTGTCAGCGACGGTTCAAACGGCACTCTCACGGCGGAAGAGACAGAGCTGATGAACCTGGCGCGTAACGTCCATCGTCAAGTGAAAGGGGCGGGCAGCCAGCTCATCGAGAACTACGACCTGCTGCAGAACATGCTCAGTTATGGATCGCTGGGTATCGGCGCTGCCACCGGGAGTTGGGGCAAGCACCTTGAAGGTGTGAAGAAAACCCTGGAAGAGATCGAGCGGCTTTACAAATTGTCGCTGGCGCGCGGAACACCCATTGCCCGGCAGGAGTTCATCAACCAGCGAAGAGCGCTGTTTGCCACGCTTGATAAGCAACTGGAAGGCATTGCCCGCTGGGGGACCGGGTTGCGGAAAAAAGGTCCGCTTAAGAAGATGCTGGGGTTGTCGACCAAGAGTTATCTGCACACAGGTGAAATCCAGGGATATGCGGCGCGGGTTGGGAGGATTGCCAAGGTGGCGAAGTTGTTGAAGCACGGGACAGCGATTGGGATCGGGCTGAACTTAGCATCTACCGCGCTTGAGATTAAGGAAGCCTGCTCGACCGGAAGGGAAGATATTTGCACGCGAGCGAAGTTCGTCGAAGGCGTGAAGCTGGTGGGCAATGTCAGCGGCGGCTCCTTAGGCGGAACGCTAGGTGGCACAGCGGCGGCTACCGTATGCTTCGCGGTATTGGGTCCAACAAGCGGCCCGGTCGCACTTGCCTGTTTGGTCGTGGGCGCAGTTGCTGGAGGGTATGGAGGTGGGTTGGCAGGTGAGAAAAGCGGAGAGTTCATAGGAACCAAACTTTATGAATGGAGCCCGCACACTAATGGTGATTGAGAAAGTCTGGTGGGTGATGGCGGTTTTTGGAAGCATATTCGTCAATATCATCATAATGATTTACTTCCAGCTCAATAAGTTAGCGGCTATGGAGGAACAGCTATCAGACGTAAAACTTGTCCAGTGGAACAAAAGCGTGTGGGGCCGGGGCCTCATTGGCAGGCAGATGAGGCTGAACGGGGTAGCGATGATTATCATCATGCATAAGCTTATGAACAGTCGGGGTGAGATGCCTCTCGATGCAGATAAGCGGTTGTCCTCTGCGCTCAGATTTCAACTGCAAACGCTCTACCTTTTCTCATATACAAACGGCGCCGCTTTAGCTTGGGTTTATTTCTCCCTAGACTGAAAAAATCTGACAGGGCTGTGCAAGATCTCACGAACTTAATTAAGGATAAAATTTGCACCTGCTTTATCGATGCATCGATTAATCGGCCCCCGAGTATATGAAGTGACACAAAGACCGAAAATATCTCTATGAACGGACGCCATGACTGACAACATTTCGACCGGGCTGCTCTCGTTCATCATGCTACTGATGATCGCCGCCCACATTGTGGTCTCCCATATATTCTTCTACATATATCTGGAAAAGATCGAAGACTACCTGTGTGATATCGAGATGTTTTCATTGAACAGAGCGGTCTGCGGAGACAGCCTTTTCGGACGAAGAATGAGGGAAACATTCGTGATGCTGGTTGCAGTCGCACCTGAGATCTTCTGGAGGCAGGAACGTATCCCCAGGCAAAAGCTGCTCAAATTGCCTCCCAGACTGCTGTGGGGAGTGCGGATAATTTATGGCTCGATGATTCTCATCGGCGTGAGTAGCGGACTGCTCTATTATTTTCGTGCGCCTCATTAGGCCGCTCAAACGGCGCTACCTTGGCATGGGTCTACTTCTCGGCAGATTGAAAAGCACAAAGAAAGGTTCCGAGCTGCCAACCTCCATCAAGAAGCTTCGCAGGCCAGCAATGTCCTTGAAGATCCGATTCGCGAACTATTCCCCCTCCTCTCCTCTCTTAGTCCAGCAGACCAGACGTCGCACGCCCGCCGTCTACACTTCCCACACGACCAAAAGAGGATTCCCACATGCTATGGAAAAAAGGACGTCGCAGTGACAACGTCGTGGACGCACGTGGCGATTCCGGGGGCGGCGGGGGCGGCGGGATGCGCATTGGCGGCAAGGGGTTGGGGCTTGGGGGGATCGTGATCATCGTCGCGATTGGTCTGCTGACCGGCCAGGACCCGATGCGGATTCTGGGTGAGATCACCGGCCAGATGGGTTCGGATCAGACCGCCGCGGTCAACCCGCAAACGCGCCAGGCGCCGCCGGCCAATGACGAGCAGGCTGATTTCGTGCGCGCTGTCCTGGGCGACACCGAAGACACGTGGCAGCAGGTGTTCCAGCAAATGGGGAGCCAGTACAAGGCGCCGACGCTGATCCTGTTCAGCGGTCGGGTGCAATCGGCCTGTGGCTCGGCTTCATCGGCCAGCGGCCCGTTCTATTGCCCGGCTGACCAGCGCGTTTATCTGGACATGGAGTTTTTCCGTGAGATGAGTCAGCGCTTCAAGGCGGCGGGAGATTTCGCTCAGGCGTACGTGATTGCGCACGAAGTTGGCCATCATGTGCAGACCTTGCTGGGGGTTTCGGCTAAAGTTGACGCCGCCCGCCAACGCGGCATGAAAATGGAAGGTGACAACGGTTTGCTGGTGCGTCAGGAGCTGCAAGCTGACTGCCTGGCAGGCGTTTGGGCCAACAACGCACAAAAGCGTTTGAACTGGCTGGAGCCGGGTGATATTGAAGAGGCGCTGAACGCCGCCAATGCCATTGGCGACGACCGCTTGCAGCAACAGGGTCAGGGCCGGGTCGTGCCAGACTCGTTTACCCACGGCACTTCTGCTCAGCGCGTGCGCTGGTTCAAGACAGGTTTTGCCGCAGGACAAATCAACCAATGCGATACATTCGCCGCCAAGAGCCTCTGATCACATGATGAAACCGCTTTCGATCCTGTTGTTGGGCACCCTGATGAGCCTCAATGCTCATGCGGCGGATCAGGCGGTTAAATCCATCAGCCCCGACCGGCTTCAGATCAACGGGACCACCCAGGCCACGCTCGGCCTGAGTCAGAGCTGGGTTCGTCCAAGCCCGCAGGTCCAGCGGGTTGTCATTGTCTTTCACGGTCGGCTGCGCAACGCGCAAACCTACCTGCGCAGCGTCGAGCGCGCGGCCAACCAGTCGCATCAGCGCTCGAAAACGCTGTTGATCGCGCCGCAATTTCTCGATGAGAAAGACATTTCACAGCACCGCCTGCCCGAATCGGTGTTGCGCTGGCACGCCAATGACTGGATGGCAGGCGAAAAGTCGTTGGGCCCCAAGCCAGTCAGCTCGTTTGTGGTCATCGATCACATCCTCAAGCGTCTGAGCGACAGCAAGCTGTTCCCGAATCTGAAGGAGATTGTGATCGCTGGCCATTCCGGCGGTGCTCAGGTGGTGCAGCGTTACGCGATGATCGGCGGCAAGGAGGATGCGTTGCTGAAGAAGGAAGGCATCAAGCTGCGCTATGTGATCGCCAATCCGTCTTCTTATGCGTATTTCGACGCGACCCGGCCGCTGCCGGTCGATGCGGCGAGCTGCCCGACCTTTGACACTTGGAAGTACGGTCTTAACAAACTGCCAGCCTATGCCGGCAAGGAAACACCGGCCGAGCTTGAGGCTGCTTACGTGAAGCGCGACATTACTTACCTGCTGGGCGAACTGGACACCGATCCGGAGCACCCGGCGCTGGACAAGGATTGTGGCGCCGAAGCACAGGGGCCTCAGCGTCTGGCCCGTGGTCACAACTACTTCGATTACCTGACCAAGCGTCATCCGGAAGGCTTGAATCAGCGCCTGGTGGAAGTGAAAAACGTCGGGCATAACGGCGAAGCGATGTTCACTTCACCTGAAGGTCAGACGGCGTTGTTCAAGGCGAATTGAGAGCACTGCGCTAGCAGGACCTGCTTTAAGCGGGAAGAGGCCGGTGCGTACACCACTCATTTTGCAGTGAATTGCCTGCCGCCTTCCCGGCTAAAGCCGGTCCTACTCTTTAAACGCGATCCGGCAGTAGGATCGGCTTCAGCCGGGAAGAGGCCAGCGTGGGCACTACTAATTTTGTGGTGACTTGCCTGCCGCTTTCCCGGCTGAAGCCGGTCCTACTCTTTAAACGCGATCCGGTAGTAAGACCGGCTTCAGCCGGGAAGAGCCCGGTGCGTATACCACTCATTTTGTGGTGAATTGCCAGACGCTCTACCGGCTAAAGCCGGTCCAACTATTTGAATGCGCGTCCTATTTCACTTCAATCATCTTTCTTAACGCCGCGCAATCCGCCGCATGCCAATCGGTCAACTCCGGCCACGGGTTGTCCGGCAGATTGACCAGCACGGTCTGACTCCCAGCTGCGCGACCGCAGGCCAGGTCGAACTGATAGTCACCCACCATCACCATGTCCGACGGCTTCACATTCCACGCTTGGGCCAGCTTCAGCAGGCCTCCCGGATCGGGTTTCGGCGCCGCTTCGTCGCGACCGAGCACGTCGTCCACCGCAAAGCAGTCCGCGATGCCGATGGCTTCCAGTGTCACGTGAGCAAGCTCCCGGGCATTACGGGTCAGGATGCCCAGACGATACCCCCGCCCTGCCAGCTCCCTCACCAACTCGACAGCCCCCGTCGCGGGTTTGGACTCAATCGCCACCGCGCGCTCGTGCTCCAGCAGCCAGGCATGTTTGGCCGCTGCGACGTCGGCCGGCAACGCAGCGAGATGCCCGAGGATGTCGTCTTCCTGCGGGATATCCAGCGCCCGTTTAATGGCCGGAAAATCATGGGCGGCGACAGTCAGCGTGCCGTCCATGTCGAATACCCAGTGGCGTACCTGTTTAAGGCTCATGACCAATCCTTGCGGTGGCGAATCAAACCTTCCTGAGTGACGGAAGCCACGAGCTTGCCCGCGCGGTTGAACACGCTTCCGCGGGAAAATCCGCGCGCGTTGCCGGCCCATGGACTGTCCATGGCATAGAGCAGCCAGTCGTCGGCGCGCAGTTCGCCGTGGAACCACAGCGAGTGATCAAGGCTGGCGATCTGCATGTCCTTCTGCCAGACCGTCCTGCCGTGGGGCAGCAGCGACGTGGTCAACAGATTGAAGTCCGAGGCGTAGGCGAGCATGTAGCGGTGCAACGCGGGGATGTCGGGCAACGTGCCGTCTGCACGAAACCACACATACTTCACTGGGTCCGCAGGCTTGGGATTGTAGGGATCAGACTCGGTGACCGGGCGGAATTCGATGGGCTTGGGGCACAGCAGCTTGTCCTTCATGTGCTCGGGGATGAGGTGCTCGCGCTGACGCATCAGTTCAAGCTCCGACGGCAGGCTCTCGGGGCCGACCACCTGTGGCATCTGAGTCTGGTGCTCGAAGCCCTCTTCGTCGTACTGGAACGACGCGCTGCAGGTGAAGATCGGCTGCCCCTTCTGAATCGCCGTCACCCGGCGCGTGCTGAAACTGCCGCCGTCACGGACCCGGTCGACCTGGTACACCACCGGCAGGTGCGCGTCGCCGGGACGCAAAAAATAGCCATGCAATGAATGCACATGGCGCGCGTCTTCGACCGTCTTGCTCGCCGCCGACAGCGACTGCCCCAGCACCTGACCGCCAAACAGCTGGGGAAAGCCAAGGTCCTGGCTGCGCCCGCGAAAGAGGTTTTCTTCGATCGGCTCCAGGCTCAACAGCGACACCAGATCATCCAGCACGTGACTCATTCAGGGTTCCTCACACGGTCGTCTCGCCGACCGTCATCGCATCAATCAGGCCATGGGCGCCGAAGGTCGGCGCAGATGGAAGTGGGACGAAATGATACAGAGGTTTGTAGCCCGATTCCCGCAGCGAATCACAGGGTCGCCAGCCAGCCTGGCCGGTTGATGCGATACAGCACGTGGGGCCTGAGGGGATGACCCTCGGGCAATTTGGGATGATTGAAGTTGTCGGCCGGATCGTTGCGCATGCCGATGGCCTGCATGACCTTTTGCGAGGGCAGGTTGTTGACCGCCGCGAACGCCACGATTTCATCCAGATCCAGGTGCTCGAAACCGCAGCCGAGCACCGTCCACGCGGCTTCGCTGGCGTAACCCAGGCCCCAATGCTCGCGAGCCAGGCGCCAGCCGATTTCCACCGCAGGCGTGAACGCCGCTTCAAAGCCCACCACGCTCAAACCGGTGAAACCGATGAATTCGCCGGTGTCCTTGCGCTCAAGGGCCCAGAACCCAAAACCGTATTCGGCAAAATGCCCGCGCACGCGGCCAATCAGCTTGGCGCTCTCCATGCGGCTCAAGGGCTGCGGGAAATGGCGCATCACTTGGGGATCGGCGCACATCTGCGCGAAAGCCGGCAAATCATCATCTCGCCATTGACGCATCAACAAGCGTGCGCTGTTGAGCTCAAGAATCGGCTCCATCGATCGTCTCCCTGTGCCTCGCCTTTCAAATTCCCTGCCGGCTGGCGATTCTCCCGCTCAGGCAAATCGCTGTGCGGTGGTCGTCAGAACTGGCAAGATTCCCCTTCGAACCAGACGCGTGCACACCATGCCCCTGCCCCTCATTTACCACGAAGACTACAGCCCGGACTTTCCGCCGGACCATCGCTTCCCGATGGACAAGTTCAGACTTCTGCGCGACCACCTTATCGACAGCGGCCTGACAACAGATGCTCAATTGTTTCGCCCGCAGGTCTGCCCAACGGACATCCTGGCGCTGGCCCATGACCCCGGTTACATCAGCCGTTATATGGAAGGCGCGCTGTCGCGCGAGGATCAACGTCGCCTTGGCCTGCCCTGGACCGAGGATCTGGCCCGACGTACGGTGCGTGCGGTAGGGGGTTCTTTGCTGACAGCGGAACTGGCGCTGCAACACGGGCTGGCCTGTCACCTCGCCGGCGGCACCCATCATGCCCATTACGATTACCCGGCCGGGTTCTGCATCTTCAATGACCTGGCGATCATCAGTCAGTACCTGCTGCACAGCGGACGCGTCGACCGGGTGCTGATTTTCGACTGCGACGTGCATCAGGGCGACGGCACCGCGCGGATCCTCGAACACACCGATGACGCGATCACCGTGTCGCTGCACTGCGAGAAGAACTTCCCCGCGCGCAAGGCCCAAAGTGACTGGGACATTCCGCTGCCAATGGGCATGGGGGATGACGATTACCTGAAGGTGGTCGACGACACGCTGAATTACCTGCTGCCGCTGTATCGGCCTGATCTGGTGCTGTACGACGCCGGCGTGGATGTGCACAAGGACGATGCGTTGGGTTACCTACAGCTGACGGACGCGGGGGTTGCCCGCCGTGACGAGGCGGTGATGCGTCATTGTCTGGGCCGCGACATTCCGGTGATGGGCGTGATTGGCGGTGGTTACAGCAAGGACCGCGAAGCACTCGCCCGGCGGCACGGCATTCTGCACCACAGTGCGCAGCGGGTGTCGGTGGAGCGCGGGCTTTGATTGACCACAGAACTTACCCACATCCGCTGTGGAACGGCCTGTGGATAACCTGAGCGCAAGGCCACGACCCCCTGATTACAAAGGGCCTGGCGCGCACTGTACGTTTTTTGATCGATTAGTTTTCCACAGGCTGGTCGCGTTTCACGAAGCTCGCGTAGAATGCGCGCCCTTCATTCAACCGGTGTCCGTTCAGCCATGACCTTACCCGCCACCTCACGCACCCAGACAGTCGCCATCATCGGCGGCGGCCCTGCCGGCCTGATGGCCGCTGAAGTGCTGAGCCAGGCGGGGTTCAAGGTGGATCTCTACGACGCCATGCCCTCGGTTGGGCGCAAGTTCCTGCTGGCCGGCGTGGGCGGTATGAACATCACCCACTCCGAGCCGTCCCCTGCATTCGTCGCCCGCTACGCCGAACGCGCCCAAATGATCGCGCCCTTACTGCGCAGCTTCGGCGCGCAGGCGCTGTGCGAGTGGATTCACGGCTTGGGCATCCAGACCTTCGTCGGCAGTTCGGGCCGCGTGTTCCCCACTGACATGAAAGCCGCGCCACTGCTGCGCGCCTGGCTCAAGCGGCTGCGGGAGTCCGGCGTAGTTATCCACACCCGTCACCGATGGATGGGCTGGAATGCCGACAATACGCTGCGGATCGCCGGCCCTGAAGGTGAACTTGCCCTGCGCCCTGCCGCCACGTTGCTGGCATTGGGCGGGGCAAGCTGGTCGCGGCTGGGCTCGGACGGCGCGTGGGTACCGCTGCTTGAACACCGCGGGGTCAGGATCGCGCCGCTGCAGGCTGCCAATTGCGGGTTTGAGGTCTCGGCCTGGAGCGAGCTGCTGCTCAGCAAGTTCGCCGGCGCGCCGCTGAAAAACATCGCGATGGGCCTGGAGGGGCACACCCTTCGACTGGGCGAATGCGTAATCACCCAGACAGGCGTGGAGGGCAGCCTCGTTTACGCGCTGTCCGCGCAGATCCGCGAGGCGATCAATCGATCAGGCTCGGCCCCGGTCGAGATTGATTTGCTGCCCGGCAAAACCATCGCCGAGGTGCAGAAGGCCCTGAGCAAACCGCGCGGTTCACGTTCGATGTCCAAGCATCTGCACAGCCAGTTAGGGCTCGACGGCGTGAAGGCGGCGCTGTTGCGTGAGCTCACCCCCGCGACGACATTCACTGTTCCGGCCCTGCTCGCGATGGCGATCAAGACCTTGCCGCTGCCACTGATCAAGCCGCGCCCGCTGAATGAGGCCATCAGCACGGCGGGCGGGGTGAGGTTCGAAGCGCTGAACGAGCAATTGATGATCCCGTCCCTACCCGGCGTGTTCTGCGCCGGCGAGATGCTCGACTGGGAGGCGCCCACCGGCGGCTATTTGCTCACCGCCTGTTTCGCCAGCGGCCGCGCGGCAGGGCTGGGAATGGTTGACTGGTTGCGCCGCGAGTAAGGCTCAGCGCAACCCTCACGGATTCACGCCGCGCGATCGACCTGCGGCTTCAAGCCACCACCAAGCCCCTGATTGACCGGCGCCTTGCCCTGCGAAGGCCCGACCATCCGTTTGCCCAACGCGACGCCCTTCAGTTCGATGTACGTGTGAGCCAAGGCAGCCAGGCCGATCGCCACGAGGGTGACGGCGACCACCAGCGCGTTGTTGCCCAGCTCTGACCCGGTGTCCATGAAACGCTGACCATTGATCATGGGCGCTAGGTCGCGGCCCGTGAGCTTCTGCGCCACGATGAACACCGTCGACAGGCAAAATAGCAGCGCGGCGTGGGTCATGTAGATGGAGTACGACAATTTGCCCAGCAGCCTGAACACGGCGGTTTTCAGGAACGTCGATACCAGCCCGGCCTCGAACGCGAACACCAGCACCAGCACGCAGAACGTCAGACTGGCGATGGGCGAGCGGTCGCTGTAGTCGTTCATCACCATCCAGTACGTGGTGCCCGTCAGCGCCACTTCGAACACCGTCATCAGCCAGCGCACCGGCACGAATCGGTCGCGAACCAGCAAGTAGGCCAGGTACGTGATGTTGCCGGCGAAGAAGCAGGACAGACCCAGCATCGCACGCCAGACCAGCGGCTCGTTTTCGGTGAAGATCATCGTGAACGCGACGACGGCCACGCAGGCAAACGTCGCGAAACGGCTTCTCAGCGAAAGCAGGCACAGGGCGCCAAAGAGCATGTAGATGTAGAACTCGATGCTGATGCTCCATGACGGGTAGTTGAACGACATGGTCTCAGTGAGCGGCGTCCAGGCTTGCAACAGCAGCAGATTGGGCAGGATCTCTGTCGGGTCGAACAGCCCGGTGAACGGCACGTTGTTGAGGGTGAAGCCTTTCTTCCAGGCCGCCCAACGCACGCCTTCGAAGCCAATAAACACCAACAGCATCACCACGTGCAGCGGGTACAGGCGGAACAGGCGCGAGATGACGAAACGCTTGAAACCGAACTGCGGCTTCAGCCCATACGAGTGGGCCAGGACAAAACCGCTGAGCACGAAGAAGAAGTTAAGCAGGATGTCAGCTCTGCGGAAAAACGGCAGCTCGATGAAAGCGCCCACGACATGCAGGTGGTAGAACACCACCAGCAAGGCGAACACGCCCCTGAAGCTGTCGAGCGTGGTAAATCGCTGAACTGATCCCATGGCCCAACGCCCCGTCCTGAGTGAGAAAACGCCTTTGGCGGCCGCGAATTCTCGCGGCCTTTACACGGTAGGGGGTTGGCCGGCTTATCAACAGTTGAAATATTTCATGTCCGGTACATCCGACGGCGCAAAGATTGACGCCAGCGTTTGTCAGTCGTGACCAATGAGTCACATTGAGGATTTCTGGTCGCAGCAGCAACGACACCCGTCAATACTTTGCTGCCAGCCTCGCCGTCGACTGTCGGACAATTCCTACATCGGTTTCAGATTCTCGCGAACCTGCCGATGCACTCGTACACATGAATGTTTTGCTGGCTCCATAACAAAAAACCTCCAGCTGACGATTTCAAATATTACGGATTCTGGAGAAATGGAATGAACAGCTGGATGGCCAATATCAGCGTCAACAAGAAGCTAGCCCTCGGCTTCGGCGTCGTGCTTGTACTGACTGCCCTGCTGGCCCTGGTGGGCTGGAACAGCTTGGGCCAGATGAGCTTGCGCAGCCAATGGGTGGGTGATATCACCAAGCTCAGCCAGAAGCTCACAGACCTGCGGGTGACGCGCCTGCAATATATGCTCAGCAACGGCGACGAAGTGGCCGCGCGAAGCGTTCAGACCGCGCTCGACGCATTCAAGGCGCAGCAGCAATTTCTGCAAAAAACGTTCACTAACCCACAGAATGTGCCGCTCATCAAAACGATGGGCGAGCAACTCAGCGCTTATGAGACCTCGTTGAAAAAAATGCGCGAGGCCTACCAGGCGAGCGCCGGGGTGCGCGATAGCATGGGCGTCGACGCGGTAAAAGCAGCGGAGCTGATTGCCGCGATCAACGATGATGTGATGAAGCTCGACCCTACGGATGAACGTCGTTCCGAGCAGTACCAGGCCGTCATTAAAGCCCGCGAAGACGTGATGCTGGTGCGCTACGAAGTGCGCGGCTACACCGCCGGCGTCTCGGCCAAAACTGAGGAAGCGGCCATGAGCCAACTGACCGTCGCCCTTGACGGCCTCGCCCCACTCAACGCCATGTTTGGCGGTACTCAGGCCGAGCGCCTGAAGCAGCTGGAAGCGGCGCTGATCGGCTATCGCAACTCGGTTCAGGGATTCAAGCTCGCCACTGGCAATATCAATGCTGCGCGCACAGAGATGACCGAGGAACAGGGTGTCATCGTCAAGCTGGCACAACAGCTCACTGATCTGCAGAACACCTTGGGCCAGGCTGACATTCAGCAAGCCCGTATGCTGCAGTTGGCCGGCACGCTTCTGGCGCTGATCCTTGGCACCTTGGCGGCGATCATCATTACCCGTCAGATCACCCGTCCGCTTCAGCAGACCCTGGCTGTCGTTGACCGCATTGCCTCCGGCGACTTGTCCCACAACATGGTCGTGACCCGTAAAGATGAGCTGGGCGTTCTGCAAATGGGCATCCAGCGCATGGGCGCCACGCTGCGCGAATTGATCGGCGGCATCCGTGACAGCGTCACGCAAATTGCCAGCGCTGCTGAAGAGCTGTCGGCGGTGACCGAACAGACCAGCGCCGGGGTCAACAGCCAGAAAGTCGAAACCGACCAGGTCGCCACCGCGATGCACGAAATGTCAGCCACTGTTCACGAGGTCGCGCGCAACGCCGAGCAGGCATCGGTTGCCGCCTCCGCCGCTGACAAGCAGGCACGGGAAGGCGACAAAGTGGTGGGCGAAGCGATCATACAGATCGAGAAACTGGCCAGTGAAGTGGTCCGTTCCACTGACGCGATGTCCGTGCTGGAACAGGAAAGCGACAAGATCGGCAAGGTCATGGACGTGATCAAAGCCGTTGCGGAGCAGACCAATCTGCTGGCCCTTAACGCGGCAATCGAGGCGGCCCGTGCCGGTGAAGCCGGTCGCGGTTTTGCCGTGGTCGCCGATGAGGTCCGTGGCCTGGCGCAACGCACTCAGCAATCCACCGAAGAGATCGAAGGCCTGGTCGCCGCACTGCAAAACGGCACACGCCAGGTGTCGGAGATCATGCTCAGCAGCCGCAACCTGACTGACAGCTCGGTTACCCTGACCCGCAAGGCCGGGACGTCGCTGGAAAGCATTACCCAGACGGTGTCGAACATTCAGGCCATGAACCAGCAGATCGCGGCAGCTGCCGAGCAGCAAAGCTCGGTGGCCGAAGAGATCAGCCGCAGTATCGTCAACGTGCGCGACGTGTCTGAACAGACGGCTGCCGCCAGCGAAGAAACCGCCGCTTCAAGCGTCGAACTCGCACGACTGGGCAATCAGCTGCAAATGCTGGTCAGTCACTTCAAGGTGTAAACCGGCTTTATCTGCGTCGGACGAAAAGCCGCCCGGCGCAGGCGGTGCAAGGGGTTGAAGACGAACAGCGCGGGTGCGTTGGCAAGAAAGGGATTTACTGATCCTACAATTGCCACATACTGCCCGCGCTGTTTTATTTCGTCATATTCATCTTCAACGCCGGGTTTATCTCCATGAAAAGAATGTTGCCTTATCTCCTCAGTGCTGCCCTCTCCCTCGTTCCAGTCGCCTTCTCCCATGCCGCCACGGCACCTGCACCTGTCCAGCTGATCGTGCTGAGTTCCGGCGGAATCATGGGCGCGTTCAAAGCAGTAGCCCCCGATTACGAACAGCGCGCCGGTGTGAAGCTGCAGGGCGAAGTCGCGCCGTCAATGGGCGCGACGCCCCAGGCCATTCCCAACCGACTGGCCCGCCATGAGCCGGCCGACGTGGTGTTGATGGTCGGTGCAGCGCTGGACAAGTTGATCAAGGACGGCAAGGTCGATCCGAAAACCCGCGTCGATCTGGGCAAATCCTACATCGCCATGGCCGTGCGTCATGGTGCGCCACACCCTGACATCAGCACCATGGAAGCCTTCAAGCAGACCCTGCTGGACACTAAAAGCATTGCGTACTCGGACAGCGCCAGCGGCGTGTACCTGTCCCGTGTGCTGTTCAGTCAGATGCACATCGCCGACCGGATCCAGAGCAAAAGCCGCATGATCCCCGCCGAGCCCGTCGGCGAAGTCGTGGCACGGGGAGACGCCGAGATTGGCTTTCAACAGCTGAGCGAGCTCAAGCCGGTGGACGGTATCGACATCATCGGCCTGATCCCCGACCAGGCGCAGCAGATGACCCTCTACTCCGCAGGCGTCGTCACTCAGAGCAAACACCCTGAACAGGCGAAACAGTTTCTGGAATTCCTGAGTTCATCGGCAGCGGCCCCGGCCATCAAAGCCAGTGGCCTGGACCCGATCGCGAAGTAGCTGGATGCCCGGCGGCTTATTTGAGCGCCAGCTCGATCAACTCGCCGCGCACCTCATCGCCGTCGATGTGCAGCAGACCCACCGTGATCGGCAACTTGAAGCGACGCGGCCCGGCGCTGCCCGGGTTGATGAACAGCACGCCATCGCGCATCTGCTGCAAGGGTCGGTGTGAGTGCCCGGTGACCACCACGCGTATCCCCTCCGGCAGCGATTTCGGTACGTCGGCCAGTATGTGCGTGATGTAAATCCCTACGTCGCCAATCCGCAAAACCGCCTCATAGGGCACGTCGCAAGCCCAGGCGTCATCGGTGTCGTTGTTGCCTCGCACCACCGTCAGCGGCGCGATGGCCTTCAACGCGTCGAGGATTTCCGGCTTGCCGATGTCGCCGCCGTGGATCAGGTAATCGCAGCCCTGCAACGCCTCCAGTGCCTGAGGGCGCAGCAGACCGTGGGTGTCCGAGATCAAGCCGATTTTGACGCTCATTGCTCAGCTCCCGGACGCCGACAGAGCGGCCTGTCTGGACTGCACGCGTTTCATGCTGATCATCGCCAGCAAGGCAACCACCGCCACCAACGAGGCGAAGAATTCGCCCACATGCTCCAGCCCGAACACTCGCACGCTGAAACCCACCGCCACCACCGGCACCGAAATCGACACGTAAAGCACCACAAAGAAGGCGGACGTCACGGCAGCCTTCTGATCAGGCGGGCTGCTGGCGGTGACCGCGCCCATCCCGGCGCGCAGGATCATGCCCTGGCCGATACCCGCCACCAGACCCGCCGCGATCAACAGCCCCAACTGCGACGTGGCAATGCTCAGGCCCAGACAGATCATGCCGACAATCAGCCCGACGCAACCGAGGGTCATATGCCGGTCCTTCGGCAGCACCTGCAGCAGCGCCTGGCCGATGATCGACGCGACGAAGAACAAGCCGATGACCGCGCCGATCAACAGCCCGCCTTGCTCGTGCATGACGTGAATCATCACCGACGGCACCATGCTGGTGAACAGGCCTGCCACGCTGAAACCCGCCAGCCCGGCGATGGACGCGGAGATAAACACGCTGCGCACGGACGCCGGCACGGAAGGCTTTTGAATGCCCAGTTTCAGCACCGCCGGACGCTGCACGGTTTCGCGAATCAGTGCGATACCGACCGTCGCCAGCAGGAGCATGCCCAAGTGCACGTAGAACACCAGGTGCAGCGCGTCCGGCAGAAACTGGGAGGTGTAGCCGGCGAGCAGAGGCCCGATGCCGAGGCCGAACATGTTGGCGGCCGTGGCCACCAACGTGGCGTTCTTCCAAGTCTTGGGGGCCAGCTCGATGACGGCCACGGTGGCCGTGCCGGTCATGATGCCCGCGCTGAAGCCGGAGAAAAGCCGTCCTGTCAGCAGGCCGCCAATCGAATCGCTGAACAGAAAGATGACCGCACTGATCGCCCCCATTGCCAGCCCTGCCAGCAGCAACGGCTTGCGCCCCAGTTGATCGGACCAGCTGCCCACCGCCAGCAGCGCTGCGATAACGCCCGCCGCGTAGATCGAGAAAATGATTGTCAGCCAACTGGCGTCGAAGCCGAGCCGCTGTTGATAGAGGGCATACAGCGGCGTCGGCAGCGTGGTGCCGACCATGGCAATGAGCAACGCGCAGGCGGCGAAGATGAAGTCGCGCGTGGAGGTAGAAGCAGGCAAAGACATGAGCGCTCCGGGCACCGGTATAAACAAGACACGCAGTGTCGCTGATACCGGCCAGGCAAGGTAGACCTGCAAGCGTTACCGGGGCTCATGCTCAGGGCAGTTTTGATGTATGCGTGAAAATATTCATCATCAGGTTAAACACTTTGACTTTGCGTGCGTCTCGCCCATTCGCGCGGATCAACGCCCTAACGCAACAATATTGAGAGAACAATCAGGCCAACAGGGCAGATTTAAAAAACCGCAATACCGGATACCGCAAAAGACTGTTACTGAATGGAAGAATAACTAAAAGAGAGCACTAAGCGGCCGTTTGGCTAACCCGGAAAAGTTCTTTAGAGTCCCGGCCTTAATACCCGCTCAACAGTGAAAAACGTGTGAATAACGATCTACAACTTGTTAAGTCAGCACTGATGCGTTTCGCCGTCATGCTGACGCTGACGCTCTTCAGTATCGGCATGGTGTTCATCGACATCTTTGTCGCCAAGACCGACATTCTCGAAACCTCGTTCACCGAGGTCAGTCAGGAAGTCATGCTGGCGCTCATCGCCGGTGTGTTCTGGCTTTCGGCGCGCCAGCCAGGGCAACGTGGCGTTGGCATCCTGATTGGCGGCTTCTTCGCCTGCATGCTGATCCGTGAGCTGGACGGGTTGTTTGACCCGATCAGTCACAGTTTCTGGCTCTGGCCTGCACTGCTGACGGCTGGCACCTGCGTCTATAAGGCATTGGGTTACAGGAACGCGTGGCGCGACGTGGTCTCGGGGTTGGCTCGTTTTTCAGTGCGCCCGGCCTTCGGTTTCGTCATGGCGGGCCTGTTGGTGCTGATCTTCTCGCGACTCTTCGGCATGGGCTCGCTGTGGCACGGCATCCTTCAGGGCGGCTACGCGCGACTGGCGAAAACCACCGTCGAAGAAGGCGTCGAATTGCTGGCCTACAGCATCTGCCTGAGCGGCGCGCTGGATTACATCCTTGAACTGCGCCGCGAGCTTTCGCGCTTTGACGAGTTCACCGAATTGCAGATTTCCATGCCCGTCAAAGCCAGACCTCGTGCCGTCGCCGAGGCCATGGAAACCAGCATCTAAACCCGGCGCCTGCGTATTGGCCGCGGGGGAACGGGCGCCCGGGCCCCCCCCCCAAAAAAACCCAAAAGGTTTCCTTTGACGGCCCACAAAAGGCTAACTTTGGGGGCCACAAACTTGGGTGGCGTTTGA
>NZ_JAXCIP010000015.1:0-70306 GCF_046540435.1 Pseudomonas sp. W5-01 | reverse complement strand
GGGGCGACGAGTAAATAGTTCGCATATTAGCGCGAAAGGTCACTATCTTTGTGTTGATCCAACCACCAGCTCGGCCCGCCCCCCCCCCCCAGCCCCAACCCCCCCCCCCCCCCCCCGCCCCCCCCCCCCCCCCCCCCCCCCCCCCCCAACGCCCGAAAATAAAGCCATCGGTTTGCCTGTCAGGCCCGACATCGGCATCCCTTTGGCGCCCTCCATCGTGCTAGCCTTGGCACTCTTTGGAGGGATGCGACTGCCCCGCAGGTTGTCCCGGATTTCAGGCAGCCAATCGCCCATGAGCAAGAAAACCCCCGTCACCATTTCCGACATCGCCCGCCGCGTGAACATGACGCCTGTCACTGTTTCCCGGGCGCTGAACAAACCCGATCTGGTCAAGCCCGCCACCCTGGCGCGCATTCTGGAAGTGGCGCAAGAACTCGATTACGTCCCCAATGCCTTTGCCCGCAGCCTCAAGCGCAGCGAGAGCATGATCATCGGTGTCATTACCGCGTCGGTGGACAACCCCTTCTACAGCGAGATGATCAAGGCGATCTCCCGCGAGGCGAAAACCCGTGGTTACACCATCATGCTGGTGGACACCGACGGCTCTGAAGAACTCGAGGCCAAGGCGGTGGATACGCTGCTCAGTTACCGCGTGGCCGGCATCGTGCTGTCGCCGGTGTCGGACGAGCCGGCGTACCAGCCGGTCTATCTCAGTCGCCTGAGCAACGGCGACATTCCCGTGGTGCAACTGGACCGCGCGCTGCCTGCCAGCCCGTTCAGCCATGTGGTGCTCGACAACTATCACAGCGGCCTGAAAGGCGCCCGTTACCTGCTGGCACAAAGCCCGTCGATGCGTCGCATGCTGGTGCTGACCGGCCCTGCGCATTCGCGGATTTCCGAGGAACGCCTGAAGGGCGTGAAGGCGGCAATTGCCGAGAGCGGCAAGCCGGTGCAAGTGGATGTGTTTGCCGGTGACTACACGCTGGAGCCGTCGCACCAGAGCACACTGGATTACCTGCGCGACCACCCGCTGCCGGACGCGATTTTCGGCTTCAACCAGCTCATCACCCTGGGCGCCATGAAAGCCCTGCGCGACCGCGACATCGCCCACAACAGCGTGGCCATCTGCGGCATTGACCGGCTGCCCTTCGCCGACATCTTCGGCATCCCCATCGCCTGCATCGCCCACGATGCGTCGCTGGCGGGAAGCAGCGCGGTGAAACTGCTGCTGGAGCGAATCGAGGATCGGCATCTGCCGAAGGCGCAGGTGGTGATTGTCGGGGAGCTGGAGAATGGCGTTAGCGGGTGAGCCTTTATTATCGACTCATCGCCAAACCTCTCCCGTGAAACTCTTACCCTCCCCAACTCGACGCGGTCCCCTGTAGGAGCGTGGCTTGTCCCGCGATCGACCGGGAACCGGTCGCGATGACAGACGCTACGGTATTTCTGTTTCACCGCGTCGACAGACTTTGCTGCCGGTGCCCGGCAGATCGCGGGACAAGCCACGCTCCTACCATTGCGAGTTGCGTTCTAGCGGCTCGTATATCCCCCATCAATCGGCAGCGACACACCGCTGATCATCGACGCTGCGCTGCTCAGCAGGAACAGGATTGGGGCCGCGACTTCTGCGGTTTCGGCGAAGCGGCCGAGGGGAATCGCCGCCAGCGCCGGGTCGCGTTTGCTCGGCTCGCTCCAGGCCATCTGCGCCATGGGCGTCAGGGTCACCGTAGGGTTGACGCTGTTGACGCGAATCCCGTGGCGACCCCATTCGCCACACTGCACCCGGGTCATGGCGTCCATCGCGCCCTTCGACGCGCAATAGCTCAGATGATCATCCAGCGCCACCAACGAAGCCTGACTCGACACGTTGACGAGGCTCCCCGCCACGCCTTCGGCGATCATCTTTTTCGCCACCGCCCCGGCGATCATCGCCGCCGCCCGCACGTTGACCGCCATGACCTGATCGAACGCCCCGGCGCTCACCTCGGTCGCGGACTCCAGTATGGAAATCCCGGCGCAGTTGACCAGCCCGTGCATCACCGGCAAGTCCGCCAACACTGCGGCCAATGAAGGCTGATCGGCCACGTCCACGCGCAACGCCACACAGCCCTGCCCTGCCAGGTTTTCCAACGCCGCTGCATCGCGGCCCATCGCATACACCTCGGCGCCGCTGTTCAGCAGTTGCTGCGCGACCTCCCAGCCAATGCCGCTGCTGGCGCCGGTGACGAGCACCCGCTGGCCGCTGAAATCAAATTGAGCCGTGTTCACAGTCACGCTCCCTGCAAGCGATGCATGATGGGTTTCAGCGCCGGATACAGCGCCACGTAATCGGCGAACAGTCGCGAATACAACTCGACGTTCTCCGCTTGAGGCTCGGCCCGGCGCTCCAGTTGGACCCAGCCTTTATGAACCTGCGCCTCATCCACCAGACCGACCGCATGAGCAGCGAGCAGCGCCGCACCTAGCGCCGCTTCGACTTCCTGCACGATGGTGTAAACCGGGAAGTTGGTGACGTCGGCGATGATCTGCATCCACAAGTCCGAATGGCTGGCACCGCCGACCACGATCAGCCGAGGGTCCAGGGACTGCGCGCCTTTTGTGCCCGCTTCGATGTTGTGCCGAAGCGCGAACGTGACGCCTTCGAGCACCGCGCGGTACAGGTGAATCCGGCTGTGATAGAGGCTCAGCCCGACAAAGCTGCCGCTGGCTCTGGCGTCCCACACCGGGCTGCGCTCGCCCATCAGGTAAGGCTGGAACAGCACGCCGTCACTGCCGGCCGGAATCTTCATCGCGGCGCGTTCGAGTATGACGTGGCTGTCTTCGCCGCTCTCGCGACCCTGCTGCTCTTCGGCCTGGCAGAACTGCTCGCGAAACCAGCTGACCGAGGCGCCGGCGGTGATCGCGCCGCCGAAGATGTAGAGGTCTTTGGCGCCGTTGAAGACGTGGGGAAAACTGACCAGACCATGCCGGGCATCGACCTGCTGATTGAGGTAGCCCCAGCACATGCTGGTGCCGATCATGGCCACGTGGTTGCCGGCCTGGGTAACGCCTGCGGCGAAGGTCGCCATGGCGGCATCTACCCCGCCCCCAAGCAGCGGAATTTCAGGGCTAAGCCCAAGCCGATCGGCCCATTCGGGTAACAGACCGCCGACCACCTCACCGGAGTGAACCAGCCGCTCGGGCATCATCGACGCCGGGATGCCCAGCGCGTCGAGCATCTCTGCCGACCAGCCCCGTGCCTTGACGTCGTAGACGCCGCCGATGTTGCCGGCAGAGCTGTGGTCCACTGCAACCTCGCCGGTCAGGCAGTAATTGACGTAGCTGTTGGGCGGCAGCAGGTAGCGCGTGTCGGCCCAGACTTGCGGCTGCTTGTCCTTGAGCCAGAGCATTTTGGTGAAGCCGTAATAACTGTCCACCGCATTGCCGGTGATCGCGTACAGCCGCTCCAGATCCACGTGCTGATTGACCCACTCGACCTGTTCCTCAGCGCGGCGGTCCATCCAGATCAGGCACGGGTACAAGGGTTTGATCTGCGCATCGACCGCAATGCCGGAGCCGCCGTACAGGCTGCTGACACACAGGGCTTTGACGCTGTCTTTGGGCAACGCGCTCTTGCGCATGCAGGCGGCGACGCAGATTTCCACGGCGTCGAGCCAGACCTGTGGCCATTGCTCCGCCCAGCGCGGTTTGGGGGTGTCGACCTTATAACTGTGGCTGTGCTGCGCGACGATCCGGCCCTGACCATCGACCAGCAATGCCTTGGTGCTTTGGGTGCCGATGTCGACACCGATGACGTAATCCATCCGGGTGCGCTCTAGTTGTTATTGGAGTGCTACGCAAAACCTGTAGGAGCGTGGCTTGTCCCGCGATCGACCGGGAACCGGTCGCAATCATGAGGCCACGGTATGCCTGATTCACCGCGTGGCGAGGTTTGCTGCCGGTGCCCGGCAGATCGCGGGACAAGCCACGCTCCTACAGAATGGGGGTTATCAGTTCACCGGTTTGAGCAGCACCTTGATCGACTTGGTCGAGTCCGCCAGGGCGAACGCTTCGGCGTAGTCGTCCAGACCGAAGTCGTGGGTGACGATACCCTCCGACGTCACCAGCCCGCGCTCGAACAGGTCGATGGCGATCGGGTAGCAATACGGGCCCAAGTGAGCGCCGCGCACGTCCAGTTCTTTGCGGTCGCCGATGATGGACCAGTCAGCGCTGGTCTCGGCGCCGAACACGCTGAACTCCACAAAACGGCCCAGCTTACGGATCAGATCAAGACCCTGAGTCACCCCGATCGGCACGCCCGTGGTCTCGATGTAAACGTCGCAGCCATAGCCGTCGGTGAGGCCGCTGATGATCTCTTTGGCATTGTCGCGGCTCGGGTTGATCACCACGTCGGCGCCGAATTTTTTCGCCAGCTCCAGGCGCTCGTCGACCATGTCGATGACCACCAGCTTCTTCGGCGTCTTCAGCGCGGCGACCTGCACCATGCACAGACCCAGCGTGCCGGCGCCGGCGATCACCAGCACGTCGTCGAGCTGAACATCACCGCGGTTTACCGTGTGAATCGAGCAGGCCATCGGCTCGATCAACGCCGAGTCTTCCAGCGAAACCGACTCGGGAATGTGATGCACGATAGCGGTCTTCGGGATGCGCATGTACTGCGCCATGCCGCCCTCGGCGACGTCCTTCTGGAAGCCAAAGATGTTGTGCACTTCGCACATCCAGTACTTGCCGGATTTGCAGAACTTGCACTTCTCGCACGGGACGATCTGCTCGGCGATGACCTTGTCACCCACCTTCACGCCGAAGTGCTCTTCAGCGCCCTCGCCCACCGAATCCACATAGCCGAAAAATTCGTGGCCCGGCACCACGGGCGCCTTGACCCACGGGCTCTCGCCGCCCCAGAACATCGCCGCGCCTGAGTGGCATTTGCAGTCACTGGCGCAGATCCCGCAGGCACCGATGCGAATCACCAGTTCATTGGCCCGCGCAACGGGCTTGCTGATCTGCTCCAGACGGTAGTCTTTCGGGGCATGGCAGACGACGGCTTGCATGGTGTTTGTTGTGTTTTGTTCCATGTCGGTTCACCTGTTTTGATCGTTGGATGGCGTGTAGAAGCGCGCTTCTACACGCGCTGCTTTTCGGTTTATTTATGCCGCTGCCGACTGATGAAGATCGCCAGCAAAATGATTCCGCCCTTGATCACGCTCTGCACATAAGGAGAGACGCCGAGCATATTCAGGCCGTTGTTCAGCACGCCCAGCAGCATCGCGCCCACCAGCGTGCCAATGATCACGCCGCGCCCGCCGGCAATCGAGGCGCCGCCCAGCACCACGGCCGCAATGGCGTCCAGCTCGAAGCCGACGCCCGCGTTCGGTTGCCCGCTCATCAGCCGCGACGACAACACCAGCCCGGCAATCGCTGCCGTCAGCCCGCTGATCGAGTACACCAGCAGCTTGAACCGCGAGGCGCGAACGCCGGACAGACGCACGGCTTCTTCATTGCCGCCGATGGCATAAACGTAGCGACCGACGCGGGTGTGCTGCAGCAGCACCCAGGCGAAGAAGTAGGTCGCAAGCATGATCAGAATCGGCACCTGGATGCCGAACAGCGTGCCGCGCCCGAACCAGGCAAACCACTCCGGCATCCCTGCAATCGGGTAGCCGTCGGTGTACATCAGGCCCAGCCCGCGCGCGATGCCCATGGTCGCCAGCGTGACGATGATCGGCGGCATTTTCAGGTACGCGACGAAGATGCCGTTGCCCACTCCGAAGCCCACGCCAATCAGCAAACCGATGAGGATGGCGATCGGCGCCGGCACGCCTGCGACCATCAGTCCGGTGGTCAGCGTGCCGGACAAGGCCATCACCGGACCGACCGACAAATCGATGCCGCCGGTGAGGATCACGCAGGTCATGCCGACCGCGATTATGGCGTTGATAGACACTTGGCGGGCGATGTTTTCCAGGTTCGCCCCAGTGAGAAACTTGTCGCTGGCGAAGATCATGAAGACCGTCACCACCACCAGGCCAATGAAGGGATAGAAGGCGGGCGAGCGGATCAATCGGGCGAAGTTGAGCTGCATCCGGTTGGGTTGCGCGTTCATGGGTTTAATGGAGGTGTTCACTGTTCAGACTCCCGGTGGCGTGGCGCATCACTTCCTGCGGATTGATGGCCGAAGCCTCCAGCACGTTGACGATGGCGCCCTTGTTGAAAACGGCCACGCGGTCGCACATACCGATGATTTCCGGCAGTTCCGAAGAGATCATGATGATCGCGAAGCCTTGTTCGGTGAGTGTGCGCATCAGGGTGTAGATCTCCGCTTTCGCGCCGACGTCGATGCCTCGGGTCGGCTCGTCGAAGATCAGGATGTCGCAGTGGTGATTGATCCAGCGCGCAATCACCACCTTCTGCTGATTGCCGCCGCTGAGATTAATGACCCGGCTTTCACAACTCGGCGCCTTGATCGACAGCTGCTTCATCAGTTGAGCGGTGGTGGTGTCTTCCTTGTGCCGATCAAGCAGGTGCGCCGCGCCTTCGTACTTGCCCAGATTGTTCAGGGAGATGTTCTCGCGGATGCTGAAATCCACAATCAGCCCTTCGCTCTTGCGGCTTTCCGGCAACAAACCGATGCCACTGGCCAGCGCCTGCGCCGGATCATTGAGGTGCGCAGGCTGCCCCCGCAACAGTACGTCCTTGCTGACCACCGGCAACGCGCCGATCACCCCCAGCGCCAGTTCCGTGCGCCCGGACCCTACCAGCCCGGCAAAGCCGAGAATCTCGCCCTTGTGCAGATTGAAACTGTTGTGCGGGCCGTTGCGGGTCAGCTGGATGTCACGCACTTGCAGCACCACGTCGCCCTGGGCCCGGGACTGCTTGGGCGGAAAGCTCGCTTCCAGACGCCGCCCCACCATCATCTCCACCAGCGTGTCGATGTCACTGTTGGCGACGGTCAGCGCGCCGACATTGGCGCCATCGCGCAGCACGCTGATGCGGTCGCAGACCTGAAAGATCTCTTCCAGATGGTGGGAGATGAAGATCACCGCCACGCCCTGGCTTTTCAGCTCGCGCATGATGTCGAACAGCAGCTCGGCCTCGGACGGCGTCAGGGTGGCGGTGGGTTCGTCGAGAATCAGCAAACGCGCTTCAAGGGCCAGTGCCTTGGCGATCTCGACAAACTGCTGCTCGGCCACGCTCAAGTGCTGCACCGAACAATCCAGATTGATCTTCACGCCGAGGCGGTCGAACAGCGCGATGGCCCTCTCGCGCATCTCGCCTTTGCGCAGCAAGCCGAAGCCGTTGACGATCTCGTGGCCAAGAAAAATGTTCTCCACGGCATTGAGATAGGGGATCAGGCTGAACTCCTGAAAGACAATGCCGATGCCGGCGGCAATGGCCTCGTTGTAGGTCGCGAAATGCTGCTCCGCGCCGTCAATGAGAATGCTGCCTTTGTCCTGATGCTCGACGCCCGCGAGGATCTTCATCAGGGTCGATTTGCCCGCACCGTTTTCACCGAGCAGCGCGTGAATTTCGCCGCGCTCCACTTGCAGGTTGATCGACTTGAGCGCCTGCACGCCGGGGTAGCTTTTACAGATGTTTTCCAATTGCAGAAGGCAGCTCATGGGCACCTCGTCGCAGCAGAATATCGCTGCGCAACTCACCAAAATCCGGGGCCTAAGTCCTTGGCCAGAACCCGTGGCGCCCGCCTGACCGAAAACCTCAGGCGAGCAGCGCCACGGCCGTTACCAGGTGAAGGTTTTCGCCTTCGCCTGATCCACCAGCAGGATGTCGACCGGAATGGTCGCCGGGACTTGTGAGCCCCACTTCTTGGCGAGCGCCAGCCCGAGGGCCAGACGTACCTGATCGCGTGGGTATTGAGCGGAAGTGGCGATGAACTTGCTGTTGGGCTTCTGGATTTCCTTGATGGCTTCGGGCGCGCCGTCGACGCTGGTCAGCTTGACGTCCATGCCGCTGGACTCGATGGCAGCCAGCGCGCCGAGCGAGCCGTTGTCGTTGACGCTGAACAGGCCTTTGAGAGTGGGCTGCGCCTGCAGCATGTTTTCAGTCACGGTCAGCGCCTGATCACGCTCCTGCTTGCCGTTCTGGATGCTGACAATCTTTATGTCTTTGTACTTGCCCAGGGCTTCCTTGCAGCCGCGCACGCGCTCAAGAATCGGCACTACCGCGATGCCGTCGAGAATCCCGACGTCGCCCTTGCCGCCGATGTTCTTGGCCAGGTAATCGCAGGCCTGCACCCCGGCGTCGAAGTTCTTCGAGCCAACGAACGAGTCCAGCGGGCCATTGGCCTGTGCGTCCACTGCGACGACCACCACGCCTTTGTCATGGGCCTGCTTGACCGCGGACTGAACGCCCACCGAATCGGTCGGGTTGATGATCAGGATATCGATGCCTTTCTGCAGCATGTCTTCGATGTCGCTGATCTGCTTGGACACGTCATGGCGCGCGTCAGTGACCAGCAGCGTTGCACCGATGCTGGCAGTGGCGTCCTGAAGAGCGTCCTTCATGGTCACGAAATACGGGTTGTTGATCTCTTGAAACGACGCACCGATCTTCAGCGGACCGGTCTTGGCGGCGTCTGCGGCTTGAACGTTGAGGGCGCTGCCGCAGGCGACAGCCACGGCGAGGGAACAGAGAACGGCGGAGAAGCCCTTCTTGAGGCGAGTTGTCATAGCGAAAAATCCCGTTGTTTTTATTTTTAAAGCGGAAATGTCATCGTTAACATTTTCGAAATTAGCAGAGAAACAGGGGGGCCGCAATATCCGCCAGCGACCGTTGGTAAGGCCGGCATGACGACCGTTGGCGAGTTTCCTAGCCCCGCGCGTTGACAGCCTAAAGATCTCTGCCGATACTCAAGATCGCGTTGTACGACAACGCATAACTGATAACAAAAATAAAAAGGAATGCTTCCATGACGATGACAGTCAATCGGCGCCTGTCGCCCCAAGAAATCCGCCCCACCTCCCCTTCTCATTCTGTTGACCCCGCTGTGCCTGTGTCCGCGCGTGCGCCTGTGTTTGCCCACGCCGCCACCGCGAGGGACTGATCGACGACGACCGTTTCGATCAGCCAGTGAGCCTCATTCAAAACCGGTGACTTGAGCACCCATGTCCACGCCTTCGGCGCCTCGGCGGCGACCTCCGGTGCGGGACCGTTTTGTCAGCAGAAAGGGAGAACAATAAGAAATGAAGATCCAGACCAACCGTTCGTGGCTGTTGCTTGGCGCCGGCAGCGTCGCATTCAGCCTGCCATTGATGAGCCTCGCTGAAGGCTTTATCGATGACACCAAAGCCACGCTCAACCTGCGCAATGCCTACTTCAACCGCAACTTCACCAATGCGGCGAACCCTCAGAACTACGCCGAAGAGTGGACGCAAAACTTCATCCTCGACGTGAAATCGGGCTTCACCCCGGGCACGGTCGGCTTCGACCTCGATGTGCTGGGCCTGTACTCGCAAAAGCTCGATGGCGGCAAGGGCACGGGCGGCACTCAGTTGTTGCCGATCCATGACGACGGGCGCCCCGCCGACAATTTTGGCCGCCTGGGTGTGGCGGCGAAGGCGCGGCTTTCCAACACCGAATTGAAGATCGGCGAGTGGATGCCGGTGCTGCCGATCCTGCGCTCCGATGACGGTCGTTCTCTGCCGCAAACCTTCCGCGGCGGGCAGATCACCTCCAAGGAGATCGCCGGCCTGACGCTGTACGGCGGCCAGTTCCGCGGCAACAGCCCGCGCAACGATGCGAGCATGGAAGACATGTTCATGAACGGTAAATCCGCTGCGTTCAAGTCGGACCGCTTCAACTTTGGCGGCGGCGAATACACCTTCAACGAGAAGCGCACTCAGGTCGGGCTCTGGTACGCGCAGCTGGAAGACGTCTACCAGCAGGAGTTCCTCAACGTTATCCACAAGCAACCCATCGGCGACTGGACCCTGGGCGCCAACCTGGGCTACTTCCTCGGCAAAGAGGACGGCAACAAGCTGGCCGGCGAGCTGGATAACAAGACCGCCTACGCGATGCTTTCCGCTAACTACAAGGGCAACACCGTCTACCTCGGCCTGCAAAAGGTCTATGGCGATGACCAGTGGATGCGTGTCAACGGCACCAGCGGCGGCACGCTGGCCAACGACAGTTACAACTCCAGCTACGACAACGCCAAGGAACGCTCCTGGCAACTGCGCCACGACCTGGATTTTGCGATATTCGGCGTCCCCGGCCTGACAATGATGAACCGCTACATCAGCGGCGATAACGTGCACACCGGTACCGTGACCGACGGCAAGGAGTGGGGACGTGAGTCAGAGCTGGCGTATACGGTGCAGAGCGGCACGTTCAAGAGCCTCAACGTCCGGTGGCGCAACTCCTCGATGCGGCGTGATTACAGCACCAACGAGTTCGACGAAAACCGAGTATTTGTCAGCTACCCGATCTCGCTGATGTAAGCGTTCAAGCGTCGTGCCGGGCAGTCAGTGGGACCGGCTTCAGCCGGGAAAGCGTCGGGCGTCACACTGCAAAGTGCAGGCACGGCATTCTCCCGGTAGCTGCGCTGTTCGGACGACATGTACAAACCGGCGTCAAAGGGGCTTACACCTTCGTCGCGTTGACAAAATTTGTGGGCCCTGTCGATAATCCCGCAAGCGTCATACGACAACCGATGACACCATAAAAACAACATCAGAATCAGGGTTTCCCACGATGACTGAATTCAACGCCCAGGCCCCGCTCAACCGCATTTTGCTGACGGGCGCCGCAGGCGGCCTCGGTAAAGTCCTGCGCGAAAGCCTGCGTCCGTTTGCCAAGGTCCTGCGTCTTTCCGATATCGCCGACATGGCACCGGCAGCCGGCCCCCACGAAGAAATCCAGATCTGCGACCTGGCCGACAAAAACGCGGTTCACGAGTTGGTCGAAGGCGTCGACGCCATCGTCCACTTTGGCGGCGTCTCGGTGGAGCGGTCTTTTGAAGAAATCCTCGGCCCGAACATCTGCGGCGTTTTCCACATCTACGAAGCCGCGCGCCGACATGGCGTGAAGCGAGTGATCTTCGCCAGCTCCAACCACGTCATCGGTTTCTACCGTCAGGATGAAGTCATCGACGCCAGCGCCATGCGTCGCCCGGACAGCTATTACGGCCTGTCGAAATCCTACGGTGAAGACATGGCCAGCTTCTATTTCGATCGCTATGGCATCGAAACCGTCAGCATCCGTATCGGCTCTTCATTCCCTGAAGCACAGAACCGCCGCATGCTCGCCAGTTGGCTGAGCTACGACGACCTGACCCAACTGATCGAGCGCGGCCTGTTCACCCCGAACGTCGGCCACACCATCGTTTACGGCGCGTCGGACAACAGCAAGGTCTGGTGGGGTAACCGCCTGGCCAATCACTTGGGCTATCAGCCGAAAGACAGCTCCGAACAGTTTCGCGCCAAGGTCGAAGCACAGCCGATGCCGGCTTCCGACGACCCCGCCATGGTTTATCAGGGTGGTGCATTCGTGGCGAGCGGGCCGTTCGGCGACGAGTAGGCCTCAACGACGGCCAGGCCGACTGCAAGGTCGGCCTCCCATCATAAAAATCAGGGAATGATCGTCATGGAAGCTGAGCTGATTCTCGATGCACGCAACGCAACCGGTGAATCGCCGGTCTGGAACGCCCGGGAACAGGCGCTCTACTGGGTCGACATTCCGGCCCGTCGCCTCCACCGCTGGAGCCCGCAGGACAGTCTCACCACAAGCTGGGAAACGCCGGAAATGCTCGCCTGCATCGCCCGTTACGATGACGGCAGCTGGCTGGCCGGCATGGAAAGCGGCCTGTTCCGCCTTCATCCCCAGTACAATGGCACTGTCGCCACGCAACTGCTGAGCAGCGTCGAGCACGCGACCGACAATATGCGTTTCAACGATGGTCGCTGCGACCGCCAGGGCCGCTTCTGGGCCGGCACCATGTTCATGGACATGGCCAGAACGCTGGCAGTGGGCTCGTTGTATCGCTACAGCGCCGGCCAGCCCGAGCCACTGACCGCGCAGCTCACCGACATGATCGTGCCCAACGGCCTGGGGTTCAGCCCCGACGGTCGCGTCATGTACCTCTCCGACTCCCACCCCTCCGTGCAGAAGATCTGGGCGTTCGATTACGACATCGACACCGGCACGCCGCACAACCGTCGGCTGTTCGTGGACATGAATCACCACGCCGGCCGCCCTGATGGCGCAGCGATCGACGCGGAGGGCTGTTACTGGATCTGCGGCAATGACGAGGGCGTGATCCACCGTTTCACCCCCGCAGGCAAGCTGGATCGCTCGCTCAAGGTGCCGGTTAAAAAACCGGCCATGTGTGCCTTCGGCGGCTCAGGCCTGGACACCCTTTACGTCACCTCCATACGCCCCGGCGGGGACATCAGCGACCAGCCGCTGGCCGGCGGCGTGTTCGCGTTAAACCCTGGGGTCAAGGGCCTCGAAGAACCCCCGTTCAACGGCTGAGCCACACCCTCGGCCACCGCTGCGCCGCCGTACCGCTGCCCCGTTCTATCTGAAAAAACAATAACAACACCGGAGAACATCCATGGAATTCAAACGCACGTTGCTCCTCGCCGCACTCCCTCTCGCGCTGTGCCTCTCGAACACAGCGCTGGCGGAAACCAAAATCAAATTCGCTGAAGTACACCCCGCAGGTTATCCGCCCGTTGTCGCTGAACAAAACATGGGCAAGAAACTGGAGGAGCAAAGCAAAGGCGAGATCAGCTTCAAGATGTTCGCCGGCGGTGTGCTCGGCTCCGAGAAGGAAGTCGTCGAACAGGTTCAGGCCAACGCCGTCCAGATGACCCGCATCAGCCTCGGCATCGTCGGGCCGGTGGTACCGGACGTGAACGTGTTCAACCTGCCCTTCGTGTTCCGTGATCACGCCCACATGCGCAAGGTTATCGATGGCGAAATCGGCCAGGAAATGCTCGACAAAATCACCAACTCCGAAGCCAAACTGGTCGCCCTGGCCTGGATGGACGGCGGCACCCGCAACCTCTACACCAAGAAGCCGGTACACGACGTAGCCGACCTCAAGGGCATGAAGATCCGCGTGCAGGGCAACCCGGTGTTCATCGACACCATCAACGCGATGGGCGGCAACGGTATTGCCATGGCGACGGGCGAAATTTTCAGCGCCCTGCAGACCGGTGTCATCGACGGCGCCGAGAACAACATGCCCACCCTGCTTGAACACAACCACTATCAGAACGCCAAGTTCTACACCCTGACCGAGCATCTGATCCTGCCGGAGCCTGTGGTGATGTCCAAAGCCGCCTGGGAAAAACTGAACCCGGAACAGCAGGCGCTGGTGAAGAAACTGGCAGTCGAGGCCCAGGCTGAAGAGCGCGTTCTGTGGGACAAGAAGTCGGCCGAAAGCGAGACGAAGCTTAAGGCGGCAGGTGTGGAGTTCATCACGCTGACGCCTGAGCAGAAGAAAGCCTTCTACGACGCGACAGCGGGCGTGCGAGCCAAGTATGGCGCGCCTTACGCTGACTTGATCAAGCGCATCGAAGCGGTCCAATAAGTCCTTCAGCCCGATAGCACGGCGGTGGCGGCCCTGGCCGTCCACCGTCGTTGTGGTGAGCCTATGAAAAACACGATTCTGCGCTTCAATGACGCACTGTATCGCCTCTGCATCGGGATCGCGGGCCTGTCGATGCTGACCATGGCGCTGATCATCCCGTGGGGCATCTTCGCCCGCTACGTCCTGGGTACCGGCTCCAGCTGGCCGGAACCGACTGCCATTCTGTTGATGGTGGTGTTCACCTTCTTTGGCGCCGCTGCCAGTTACCGGGCCGGCGCGCACATGGCCGTGAATATGGCCACTGACCGCCTGCCGGAAAACGCACGCAAGGCTGCCGCCGTGCTGGTGCAAATCCTCATGGCCGTGGTCTGCGTGTTCATGGCGGTCAAGGGCATGAAGCTGTGCCTGAACACCTGGAATCAGTTTCTGGGTGAAATGCCGGGGCTGCGGGTTGGCATCTCCTATCTGCCGATTCCCATCGGTGGCGTACTGACGCTGATCTTCGTTCTGGAGAAGCTGTTTCTGGGTGACCAGCGTCACCGTCGGGTGGTGAGTTACGACGTGGTCGAATCCAGCGAAGAGGCAGCATGATGGACGCATTTATTCTGTTGGGCAGCTTCATCGCACTGATCCTGGTCGGCATGCCGGTGGCGTTCGCTTTGGGCCTGTCTGCGCTGATCGGCGCATGGTGGATCGAGATCCCGTTCGACGCACTGATGATTCAGGTCGCGGGTGGCGTGAACAAGTTCTCGCTGCTGGCGATCCCGTTCTTCGTGCTGGCCGGCGCGATCATGGCCGAGGGCGGCATGTCCCGCAGGCTCGTGGCGTTTGCGGGCGTGCTGGTGGGCTTCGTGCGCGGCGGCCTGTCGCTGGTTAACATCGTCGCCTCGACGTTCTTCGGCGCCATCTCCGGCTCGTCGGTTGCCGACACCGCGTCGGTCGGTTCGGTGCTGATTCCGGAAATGGAGCGCAATGGCTATCCCCGCGACTTCTCCACGGCGGTAACGGTGAGTGGTTCGGTGCAGGCGCTGCTCACACCGCCCAGCCACAACTCGGTGCTGTATTCGCTGGCAGCGGGTGGCACCGTATCGATCGCGTCGCTGTTCATGGCCGGGATCATGCCGGGCCTGCTGCTCAGCGCCGTGTTGATGGTGCTGTGCATGATCTTCGCCCGTAAGCGCAACTACCCAAAGGGCGAAGTGATCCCGCTGCGCAAGGCGTTGAAAATTGCCGGTGAGGCCCTGTGGGGCATGATGGCGATGGTGATCATCCTCGGCGGCATCCTGTCGGGGGTGTTCACCGCCACCGAGTCCGCGGCGATCGCTGTGCTCTGGGCGTTCTTCGTCACCATGTTCATCTACCGCGATTACAAATGGCGCGACCTGCCCAAGCTGATGCATCGGGCCGTGCGCACGGTTTCCATCGTGATGATCCTGATCGGTTTCGCCGCCAGCTTCGGCTACATCCTGACGCTGATGGAAATCCCCATGAAGATCACCACGGCGTTTCTGACGCTGTCGGACAACCGCTACGTGATCCTGATGTGCATCAACGTCATGTTGCTGCTGCTGGGCACGGTGATGGACATGGCGCCGCTGATCCTCATCCTCACCCCGATCCTGCTGCCGGTGATCGTCGGAATCGGCGTCGATCCGGTGCACTTCGGGATGATCATGCTGGTCAACCTGGGCATCGGGCTGATAACGCCGCCTGTGGGAGCCGTGCTCTTCGTCGGCGCCGCAGTGGGCAAGGTCACGATCGAGGCCACGGTGAAAGCGCTGCTGCCGTTCTATGTCGCACTGTTCCTGGTGCTGATGGCAGTCACGTACATCCCTGCGATCTCGCTGTGGCTGCCGAGCGTGGTGCTGTAAGTCACGTGAAGTGAATGCGCTAAAAAACGCCCTCTTTCCGAGGGCGTTTTCAGTTATCGCCCCTGGCAGACATCCTGGCCTGTCTCACGGAAGGAACAGGCGTCGACATATTCAGTGACACAACTTCGTTACGTCTCGCCGCCCATCTATCCGGCGCGTTCTTCGCCGATCTGTTTCATAAATGGACGGAAAACCTCGGCTTTTTAGCTGAAAATTAACATTTTGAAATATTCCTTCCTTGCGCGTGGATAAAGTTGTGCTAGCTGCTAGGCTCTGGCCTCGCCCGGCTGAACCGGTACATCTCAAGCAGTAGGTCCGACGGGTTTCGCTGTTCCTCGGTCTACGTCATGAGGTTGCGCCAGATGCCTTACACGACTTTTTCGGAAGCTCAGGTTCAGAGCTTGATCAAGGCCATCGACAGTGACGGATACGCTGTCTTGCCGGACTGGGCCAGTCCGTCCCAGCTCGAATCGCTGCAAGCACTGGTTGCCCGGACCGTGGCCGATAGCGGCAACGATTACGTGGCCCTCTCTGGCCGACAGGCCGTGCAGGATACGCCGCTGCATGAGTGGGGCTCGTCCCGGGACTTCATCGATTTATGCCGACGCATCGTGGCGGGCGTCACCGGCGATCGTTCAAGCGAAAATGGCATGACCCAGACATTGCGCTGCCTGACCGGCAGCGGCGGGCGTCGCGAATCGCTGATCTTTCACTACGACTCGTTTGTGCTGACCACCATCCTCCCGGTCTGCATGCCCACCAGCGGAGAACGCGGCGACCTGCTGATGCTGCCGAACCGTCGGCCAATCCGCCGCACCTACTTCGCCAACCTGCTCGACAAGGTGCGCGTGGACAACGGCTGGGTGCAGCGCCGCCTCAGGAGCAAAGCCGCGAAGGCTGACAACGCCTTTACCCGCATCGCCATGCAACCCGGCCACCTGTACCTGTTCTGGGGCTATCGCTCGCTGCACACCAACATGCCCGTGGCCGAAGACGCCCTGCGCGCCACGGCGGTGTTTCACTACCACAACGTCCACGGCAGCAGTTCGCTGGCGAGCCGGCTGCGCCGATCACTCGGCACCTGGAAGGACCAGGGTTTGCAGGAGGATGTGCCACAGATGTGAAGTGATCGGGTGATGCCGCAAAACGAAAGGCTTATGACCTTGAGCCTCGGAGATTAATCTGCTGCATAAACTCTCCTTCTATATTTATGCCAAATAGTGATTAGCGAAGCACCTATTTATATCCTTATGATCTGAGCCTCAATAGCCCAGATCGAGGTCAAGGACATGGCGATTCAGATCAAACCCGTTGCGGGGAAAATCGGTGCCGAGGTGAGCGGCGTCAAACTCTCCGCAGATGTCTCCACGCAGGATTTCGATTTCATTAATCAGGCGCTGCTCACGCACAAGGTGCTTTTCTTCCGTGAGCAGTTTCTCAGCGACGAACAGCATGAGGGCTTCTCCCGCCGCTTCGGTGATCAGGTCCCTCACCCCACCGTTCGCTCCGCCGAGAAAAGCAGCGCCATCCTGCACCTCGACGCCAGGGAAACTCGGGCTAATTCGTGGCACACCGACGTCACCTTCGTCGCCAACTACCCGAAAATCTCGATCCTGCGTGGCGTGGTCATCCCGCCCTACGGCGGCGACACCGTGTGGGCCAACACCGCGGCTGCCTACGCTGACCTCCCCGACAGCCTGAAAACCCTGGCCGACGGCCTCCGCGCGCTGCACACCAACGTCTACGACTACGCGGCACCCCGCGACACCGGCGAAGCGGGCGTGAAACGCTACCGCGAGCAGTTCACCGCCGAAGTCTACGAAACCGAACACCCACTGGTGCGCGTGCACCCTGAAACCGGCGAGCGCAGCCTGTTGCTCGGCCACTTCGTCAAACAGATTCAAGGCGTCAGCAGCAACGACTCGAAACAGCTGATCCGCTTGTTCCACGATCGCATCACGCACCTGGACAACACCGTGCGCTGGCGCTGGAACGAAGGCGACGTGGTGATCTGGGACAACCGCGCCACTCAACACATCGCCGTCAACGACTATGGCCAGGCCGAGCGCGTGGTGCGCCGTACCACTGTCGCAGGCGACATTCCGGTCGGCGTCGACGGACGCGCCAGCCAGGCCATTAAACCCACACCCGAAACCCTCTCGCCCAAGACCGAAGCCGACAAGAAACACCTGGCTGCCTGATCGCGCGTCACCCACTTTCCAAGGAAGAAACGCTATGGCAAATCCCAAGCGAACATCTCTAATCAGCAAGACACGCGTAGCTACCGCACTGGCGGCGCTGCTGATGATGCCCTTGGCCGAAGCCGACGTTCTGCGCATTGGCGTGGCCAGCGCCGGTGGCGGTGATCCGGTCACGTTCAGCGGCTCGTCCCTGGGCATCGTGCGCAACCAGCAGCTCCTTGAAAAAGCCTTCGCCGGCACCGACACCGAAGTGCAGTGGTTCTTCTTCAAGGGCGCCGGGCCGGCCGTCAACGAGGCACTTTCCAATCAGCAACTGGACTTCGCCTACGAAGGCGACTTGCCCGCGGTAGTCGGCCGTTCCAATGGCCTGGACACCAAATTGCTTGCGGCCATCGGCGTGCGCTCGAATGTGTATCTGGCCGTGCCCAAAGGCTCCGAGATCAAGAGCGTCGAAGACCTCAAGGGCAAGAAGGTCGCGGTGTTCCGTGGCACCAACGCCCACCTGGTGTCGATCAAGTTACTGGCCGATCACGGCATGACCGAGCGCGACCTGAAAGTGATCAATCTGGACAGCGGCAGCAGCCAGGCCGCGCTGGCGTCCAAAGGCGTCGATGCCGCATTCGGCGGGCGCGAGCTGTTCAAACTGCGCGATCAAGGGCTGGCCGACATCATCTTCGATAACCCTGACAACAACGTGCGCTATACCCGCCAGTGCGCATTGGTGGTCCGTGGGGATTACGAAAAACAGCACGCCGACAATGTGCAGAAAGTCGTCAACGTGCTGGTCGATGCCGCGCGATGGGAATCCGAAGCCAGCAACCGCGACGCCGTGCTCAACGAGTGGGCGAAGACCAACGAACCGCTGGCCTCGCTGCAAGCCGACTTCGGTGGTCTGGATTTGCGCGACAGCGCGTCACCGCTGGTGGATGCGTTCCTGCGCGACAGCTATCAGGCCGTCGCTGATCAGGCCAGGGACGAGAAGATGATTCGCCGCCCTGTGAGCGTCGAAGGCTGGTTCGACACTCGCTATCTGGACAATGCGCTGAAAGCCAAAGGTCTTGAGCACTACTGGACCGCCTACGGTGCGGACGGCAAAGCCGCGAACACGGCGACGGCGTCTTCGGACAAACCCGCCAACAACGGAGGTTGATGCCATGGCCCGAGCCACCGCTGAAGCGCTTGATCGGCAGCACATTCCTGTGAAAACCCTGGCGCCGGTCAAGCGTCTGCCCAACGCCCCAACCCGCCCCGCTCGGCGAGTTGCGGCGCCAGCATCTACCAAGCCCTGGCTAACCCGCGCGGCCAACGTCGCGCTGGCCTGGTTGCTGCCCATCGTGCTGCTGGGCCTGTGGTACCTCGGCACGGAGCGCGGCTGGTTGTCGGAACAAGTACTGCCGCCTCCCGCGTTCGTTTACCAGACGTTGGGCGATCTGGTCAGCAGCGGCGACTTGTGGCTGAACGCCTCCGCCAGTCTGCAGCGCGTGCTGGTGGGCTTTCTGATCGGCTCGGCGTTGGGGATCACCCTGGGGCTGGCGATGGGGTTGTCGAAAACCGTCGAAGATTATCTGCTGCCGACGTTCAACGCGCTGGTGCAGATTCCGGTACTGGGCTGGATGCCGTTTGCCCTGCTGCTGTTCGGCATCGGCGAGCCGCTGAAATACGTATTGATCGCCCACGCCGCGCTGGTCCCGGTGACGCTGTGTACGCTTCAAGCCTTCCATGAAGTGCCCAAACGCCTGCTGGAAGTGGGCCGCGCGTACGGATTCAGCCAACGCCAGATCGTCACCGACATCGTCCTGCCCTCCGCCGTCGCGCCGATCTTCACCGGCCTGCGTCTGGGATTCACCAAGGCCTGGCTGTCGCTGGTGGTGGTTGAGCTGTTGGCGTCCAGCGAAGGGCTGGGCTACCTGATCGCCTACGGTCGGCAGTTGTTTCAGCTGGATCTGGTCATGGCCGCCGTGGTGGTGGTTGGCACCCTCGGGCTACTGATTGATCGCGGTTTCGAATTCATCGAGCGGCGCCTAAACCGAGGCCGTCCGGTCAAGACCGGGAGGTTGGCATGAGCACACTGACAATCCCACACGGCACCCAGACCCACCGCTATCGAGGTTGGGTTGTTCCCCTCTTGGCGGTGGCGGTCTGGTGGCTTGCGTCCAGCCAGGGCTGGAGCAGCTCCGGCTTGTTGGTTTCGCCACAAAAGGTCGCCGTCACCGCCTGGGAGCAAGTGACGTCCGGGCAGTTCTGGCGTGCGATTTCCGCCAGTCTTGCCCGCGACCTGAGCGGCTTTTTCATCGGCACCACACTGGGCTTGGTGCTCGGTTGCCTGCTGGGGTTTTCGCGGCTGTTCGAGCGAGTGGTGGGCCCGAGCTTCAACACGTTCAAACAGATCTCGTTGTTCGCCTGGATCCCGCTGATCTCGGTGTGGTTCGGTCTGGGCGACGTCGCCAAAGTGGTGTTCCTGTCCCTCGCAGCACTGGTGCCGGTGGTGGTCAACACGTGCGACGGCTTGCGCAGCGTTTCCCCGGCGCTGCTGGAAGTCGCGAAGGTCTACGGCTTCACCCGCTGGCAGACGATCACCGGCGTCATGCTGCCCGCAGCGCTGCCTTCGATCTTTACCGGTATCTACCTGGCGCTGGTGTATTCGTGGCTGGCGACCATCGGCGCGGAATACCTGCTGGTGTCGGGCAGCGGCATCGGCAATACGCTGATCGATGGCAGCGAGCACTTCATGATGGACCTCGTGCTGTTCGGCATGATCGTCATCGGGCTGGTCGGTTGGGGGCTTAACGTCTTGGCGCGTCTTTTTGAACGACGCCTGCAACGGCTGTACGGCATTGCCCCTCGCTGAGGTCGTCGTGTTCGGCCTCTCTCGAATCTCTCGCTTCCCCAAACCGAATGTCAGAAGGAACGCTCATGCCCAGTACCCAATCGCTTACCGCCCAGCCCCTCGCCCCGTCACAGGGCAACGGGCTGCGCCTGGAAAACATCAGCAAGCACTTTACCCATGCAGCCGCCGACACCCAACTGCACGTTCTGGACAACGTCCAGCTGGACATCGCGCCGGGGGAGTTCATCACCATCGTCGGTGCCAGTGGTTGTGGCAAATCAACGCTCCTCAGGTTGATCCTCGGCCTGGACGAAGCATTCGACGGCCGCATCCTGCTGGACGACAAGCCGATCACGGGCACGGGGCTTGAGCGCGGCATCGTGTTCCAGGATCACCGGCTTTTCCCGTGGCTCACGGTTGAGCAGAACGTCGCGGTCGGCCTGAAGAACGCACCGCTGAGCGCCGCGCAAAAGCGTGACACCGTACGCGAACACATTCAGCTGGTTGGCCTGCAGGATTTCACTGAGTCGTACCCGCACCAGATTTCCGGCGGCATGGCGCAACGGGTGGCGATTGCCCGGGGACTGGTCAATCGGCCCAGCGTGCTGCTCCTTGACGAACCCTTCGGCGCACTGGATGCGCTGACCCGTACGCGATTGCAGCGTGAGTTGCAGCACATCTGGCAGCAGGAAAAGATCACCATGGTCCATGTCACCCATGATGTGGATGAGGCGGTTTATCTCGGTGATAGGGTGGTGGTAATGCAGCCGCATCCGGGGCGGATCCGGCGTATCGTCGACATCGACCTGCCCCGCCCGCGCAATCGCAGCGACGCACGGTTTATCTCTCTAAGGGATGACGTGCTCAGCGATTTCGCGGAGTTGTCCTAGCGGGTGAAGACCGCCTTCGAGGCGGCCCTCCGCCGGTGCTTCAATCCGACGTATCCACCGACACGCGATTGCGACCGTTCTTTTTGGACTCGTACAGGGCCTGATCTGCGCGCTCGATGAGCGTCTTGTGATCATCCATCGGCGAGGTCATGTCAGCGACGCCCAGGCTGATCGTGCAATGAATGGCTTCGCCTTCCTGCATGACGTCCAGCGCCTCGACGGCGGCGCGCAGACGCTCAGCGAACATGGCGCCGCCTTGCTTGTCGGTGTCGGGCAGCAAGACCGCAAACTCTTCGCCGCCGTAACGACCGGCGATGTCAGCTTCACGGATGTGTTCACGCACGACGTCCGCCACCCGCTGGATCACCCGGTCTCCGCATTGATGCCCGTAGGTGTCGTTGACGCGCTTGAAGTGATCGATGTCGAACATCACCAGCGACGCCGTGGTGCCGTAGCGCACGTGCCGCGCATGCTCCAGACGCAGTGCTTCTTCCCAGTGACCGCGGTTGTACAGGCTGGTCAGGCGGTCAGTGCTCGATAGCTTCTGCAGCTCGCGGTTGGCGGCCTGCAATTGCAGACGGTTCGTCGCCACATCGGTGACGTCGTAGATCACCAGGCACACATGGCTGACCACCCCGGTCGTCGACCGCAGCGGGTACATCGTGGTGTTCTGGTACATGAAGTCTTCTTGCCCGGTGATGGGCTGATAGCTCTTGAAATGAACCAGATAAGGGCGCTGCTCCCAGATCGTGAACGCTGGGGTTCCCAGCGTAATCACGCTGTCGATCTTGTTCTTCAGCCAGCGCTCGTTGATCTCCGGGAACAGCGAAAAGAACGAACGGGTCGCCGCTTCATACGACAGTATCCCGGAACGGTTCTCCATGAAGGTGTTCCAGACCTGCACCCGGTACTCTTGATCCAGCACCACCACGCCGACGTCGATGTTCTGCGTCACGGTGAGCAGCCAGTGCAATTCTTTGAAATCGATACGATCGTTCATGAATCAGCTCATCAAATGGGCGAGTTTCCGCGACAGCAGCTCGACCGAGTCCTCGGTGAACAACATCAACAGATCGAAATGGATGTTATGGCCTTCCAGGCTGTAACTGATCTCCACAGCCAGCGTCTTCTTCCAGCGCCGCTCGTTGAGACGGATCAGCTCTTCAATGCCGCTGTGCAAGCCCAGCACTTGGGGGTGGCTTTGGGAAAAGGCGACGTCGAGCTGCTCCGCAATGCCGCTCAGACAAGCGCCGATCAGGATGGACGACAGGTCCAGCAACATCTCCATGTCAGAGTAGTCGGCGTCGTCGACCTTCATCAGTTGCGCCATGTCGGCGATATCCGAATCATGAAACAACAACAGCGCTTCGCCGGCGATGCCGCCACCGATATAGCCCTGACACACCGCCGTGAGCCGGTCATTGGCCTGGGCATCCGCCAGCGCCATGTGCAGCTCGCCCACCTCCAGCATGTTGACGTTGGGCACCGGCAGTTGCACGAACACGCCCAAGACCCGCGCCAGCAACGCGGCGGCGCGGCCCATTGCGACGTTCACGGTCTCGCGGAATGCGTCATTGAAACTGATGGCGGCCTGATCGCCACCCGATGCCAAGGCCAGAGACTGATTGGCGCTCTCTCCCAACAGGCCTAGTCGCTCAAGGGTCTGCTGCAGTTGATCGGGATCAGCCGGTTTTTTCAGGAAGGCCAGCGCGCCCAGTTCCAGGGTGCGCCGCACCGCTTCTTCCTGAACGTCACCGGAGACAACGATGACGCTGGCCTGCAGGCTTTCCGCGCGAATGGCGGCCAGCGTCTGATAACCGTCCATGTCCGGCATCGTCAGATCCAGCAACACAACGCGGCCCAGACCCTGGCGAATCGCCTCGATCCCTTCATGGCCATTGGCCGCCGTGGTCACCGACACATCCCACTCGGGCGGCAGGGCCTTCATCAGCTGCTTGCGCGCCATGTTGGAGTCGTCGCAAATCAGTAAGGGAATCGTGGGCATCTACTTCTCACAGCAAAAGAGTTTCAGGCCTGGCCCGGAGTAAAGCAGCTTCGCCACAGAGAAGCGAAGGTACGCCAGACTGTAGCCGATGACAGGTCATCAAAGTGTCAAGGCTGTGGGTAGATTCGCCACCCATCCAGCAATGGGCTGCGTGATATGCAATTACTGTGCACAGCCGCACTGACTTCTATCAATTGGATGGTTTAGACACCTTCACTTGGATAGCGCGCGGCGTAGGAGGATAACTCAGTGGGCGTGGCGAGAAGATGTCAACTGCTCGTCTCATCTGCGAAACAAGCTGGTCGTGCAGAAATGAGGGCATAAAAAAACCCCGGCGCGAACGTCGGGGTTTTTGTTGACCACATCCTTGTGGCCCTTCGCATGAACCTTGAATCAGTCGCCTGACGACTTTCACACTGTCAGCCGGCTATATTCCAGGTTCGGCAGAATGTAATTACTCAGCTTTCAGGCCATCAGCCGAAACAGCTTTTACGCCTTTGATTTTCTTGGTGATCGCAACAGCGGTGGTTTTCTGCGCATCAGTGATAGCGACAGTCGACGACAGGGATACCACGCCTTTGTTGGTCTCAACCTTGATGTCGGAGCCTGGAATGCCTTTTTCGGTCAGCAGGTCAGATTTGACCTTGGTGGTGATCCAAGTGTCAGAAGTAGCTTCTTTGGTTTTGGCGACTTCGTTTGCAGCTACAGTCATTGGAGCTTGAGCAGAGGTCTGAGCCATGGCTACGTTGGCCATAGTCAGAGTCAGAGCAGTGGCGGTAGCAGCAGCAATAGCGAACTTCTTCATACGGGTAACTCCTGTTTTTCTCAGAATCTGCGCCAATCTGATTGGCCGCAGGGTTACCTACAATGTCGCAAGCGCTGTGCCAACACACGATCACAAATATATTCCTTATAAATCAAAGGCTTATGTTTTCATGGATCCACAGCTGTCGTGCAGATTGCCCGCTTTACGAAAGTTCCGCTTGCAAGATGCATGTTCTGACGAGCCGCCCGACGACGGTCTGGCTCCCTAAGCCATTAATTGCATTCAAAAAAAAGAGCCCCGAAGGGCTCTTTTTCATCAACTGCAGGAGACGGGTTAAACCCCCGACGCCTTGGCGGCTGCAACGTCTTTGATCGAAAGCTTGATACGGCCGCGGTTATCCACGTCCAGCACCAGCACTTCGACTTCTTGACCTTCTTTCAAGATGTCGGTGACCTTCTCTACGCGAGCGTCGCTCAACATGGAGATGTGCACCAGACCGTCTTTGCCCGGCAGGATGTTAACGAACGCGCCGAAGTCGACGATGCGCTCGACCTTGCCGACGTAGATCTTGCCGATCTCGGCTTCAGCGGTGATGCCCAGAACGCGCTGACGTGCAGCTTCAGCAGCTTCCTTGGTTTCGCCAAAGATCTTGATCGAGCCGTCGTCTTCGATGTCGATCGACGCTTTGGTTTCTTCGCAGATGGCACGGATGGTAGCGCCGCCCTTGCCGATCACGTCGCGGATCTTGTCGGTGTCGATCTTCATCGCGATCATGGTCGGAGCGTTTTCCGACAGCTCGGTGCGCGACTGACCAATGATGGTGTTCATCTGACCCAGGATGTTCAGACGTGCTTCCAGCGCCTGACCCAAAGCGATCTCCATGATCTCTTCGGTGATGCCCTTGATCTTGATGTCCATCTGCAGCGCGGTGACACCTTTGGCGGTACCGGCCACTTTGAAGTCCATGTCGCCCAGGTGGTCTTCGTCACCCAGGATGTCGGTCAGGATGGCGAACTTCTCGCCTTCTTTAACCAGACCCATGGCGATACCGGCGACCGGCGCCTTCATTGGAACACCAGCGTCCATCAGCGCCAGCGAAGCACCACAGACCGACGCCATGGAGCTGGAACCGTTGGACTCGGTGATTTCCGATACGACGCGGATGGTGTACGGGAACACGTCGGCAGCCGGCAGCATGGCCTGAACCGAACGGCGGGCCAGACGGCCGTGACCGATTTCACGGCGACCGGCGCCACCCATGCGACCACACTCGCCCACCGAGAACGGAGGGAAGTTGTAGTGGAGCATGAACGGGTCTTTCTTCTCGCCTTCGAGGGTGTCGAGCAGCTGAGCGTCACGCGCGGTACCCAGGGTGGCCACGACCAGCGCCTGAGTTTCGCCACGGGTGAACAGCGCCGAACCGTGAGTCTTCGGCAGAACGCCGACTTCGATGTTCAGCGTACGCACAGTCTTGGTGTCGCGACCGTCGATACGCGGCTTGCCGTTGACGATGTTTTCGCGAACGGTGCGGTATTCGATCTCGCCGAATGCCGCTTTGACTTCGCTGGCGGACGGGCTGCCGTCTTCAACAGCCAGCTTGGCAACGATCTGATCCTTCAGCTCACCCAGGCGAGCATAGCGATCGGCCTTGACGGTGATGGTGTAGGCCTCGGAGATCGCTGCGCCGAACTCGGAGCGGATAGCGCCCAGCAGTTCAGTGGCTTCAGCTTTCGGCGCCCAGTTCCAGGTTGGCTTGGCAGCTTCGGCGGCCAGCTCTTTGACGGCCTTGATGACCGACTGGAATTCGTCGTGGGCGAACAGCACGGCGCCCAGCATCTGGTCTTCGGTCAGCTCTTTGGCTTCCGACTCAACCATCAGTACCGCTTCTTCGGTGCCGGCAACGACCATGTCCAGGCTCGATGCTTTCAGTTGCTCGTAAGTCGGGTTCAGCAGGTAGCCGGTGCTCTCGTGGAAAGCAACGCGCGCGGCACCGATCGGGCCGTCGAACGGAATACCGGAGATTGCCAGCGCAGCCGAAGTACCGATCATCGCAGCGACGTCCGGATCGGTTTTCTTGCTGGTGGAGACGACGGTGCAGACAACCTGCACTTCGTTCATGAAGCCTTCTGGAAACAGTGGGCGGATCGGACGGTCGATCAAACGCGAGGTCAGTGTTTCTTTTTCGGAAGGACGGCCTTCACGCTTGAAGAAACCACCAGGGATCTTGCCAGCGGCGTAGGTCTTTTCCTGGTAGTGAACGGAAAGAGGGAAAAAGCCTTTGCTTGCGTCTGCATGCTTGGCGCCGACCACAGTCACGAGAACGGTGACGTCGTCGTCAACGGTGACCAATACAGCACCAGAGGCTTGACGGGCAATACGGCCAGTCTCGAGGGTTACGGTCGATTGACCGAATTGAAATTTCTTGATTACCGGGTTCACGGTTTCCTACCTTCTTTGTGGCTCTTGGGGAACTGGTTTCTTGCGAATTCTTGGGCAGCGAGGGGAATCGGACCCTTCGGCAGTCCAGATACAACTAGAGGCTGGGAGCCCGCCAGCCCACTGGTAAAACCAGCGGAACATGACGACCAACCAACCTCTATCCGAGTCGTTATTAGCGACGCAGACCCAGACGACCGATCAGGGCGCTGTAACGGCTAACGTCCTTACCTTTCAGGTAATCCAGCAGCTTGCGACGCTGGTTTACCATACGGATCAGACCACGACGGGAGTGGTGATCCTTGCCGTTGGCCTTGAAGTGGCCTTGCAGTTTGTTGATGTTGGCGGTCAGCAGTGCAACTTGCACTTCTGGCGAACCAGTATCACCAACAGCTTGCTGGTAGTCGGTTACGATCTGAGCTTTATCTTCAACGCTGAGTGCCATGTGGGCATTCCCTTTATCAAGAAACCGCTCCTGAGAGACGGTTTCAACAGGCCGAGAGCTGACTCTCGTATTTAAATGTGAGGAGTGACCATGCCTGTTAACAGCCACCCTCGTACCGCCGTGCCAGGAAACCCTGCCGCGACGGGTCCGGTCACTCTGACCGAATCAGTCGACGCGGCGCAATGCGCCCGTCTTCACTCACTTCACCGATCCCGATGAAGCGTCCTTCATGATCCTGCACCCGCACCATGCCAAACTTCGGCGCGTCGGGGGCTCTCACCGGCTGGCCATGCAGCCAGTAGAACGAACTGTGCTCGGAGAACTGCAGCAGCGGCCAATCCAGCAATCCGCTGTCCGATGGCATCAGGAAGCGATCAACCGCTTCGTTACCGCCTTCGGCATGCACGGCTTCCAGCTCTTCCAGCGTTACCGTCTGGGCCAGCGTGAAAGGACCGGCCTGGGTGCGACGCAACTGGGCGACGTAAGCACCGCAGCCCAGCTTTTCACCGATATCTTCCACGAGGGTACGAATATAGGTGCCTTTGGTGCAGTCGACAGCCAAACGAGCGGTCTCACCTTCACACGCCAATAATTCCAGGCGCGCAATAGTAACAGAACGCGGTTCGCGCTCCACCACTTCCCCTGCTCGGGCCAGCTTGTATAACGGCTGACCGTCCCGCTTGAGGGCGGAGTACATCGGCGGTATCTGACTGATATCCCCGCGAAATGCCGGAAGCACCGCCTCGATATCCGAGCGACCAACGGTCACAGGCCGCGTCTGCAGCACCTCACCCTCGGCGTCGGCCGTGGTGGTGGTCTTGCCGAGCTGCATCAGGGTTTCATAACCCTTGTCGGAATCGAGCAGGTACTGGGAAAACTTGGTGGCTTCACCGAAGCACAGCGGCAGAACGCCGGTTGCCAGCGGATCGAGACTGCCCGTATGGCCGGCTTTTTCGGCGTTGAGCAACCAGCGCACTTTCTGCAGCGCGGCGTTGGACGTGAAGCCCAGCGGCTTGTCGAGCAGGATGATCCCGCTGACGTTACGGCGAATACGCTTGACCTGAGCCACGCCTTATTCCTCCGGACCGTCTTGCTTGGGTGCGGTTTGGTGCTGACCATCTTCAGCCACCGCACGCTCGATCAATGCCGACAAATGCGCGCCACGGGCAACGCTTTCGTCGTAATGGAAATGCAGTTGCGGAACGCTGCGCAGCTTCATCTCACGGGCCAGCTGCATACGCAGGAACCCTGCAGCAGCATTGAGCACCTTGATCGACTGCGCGATTTCTTCGGCGCTGTCCTGCCCCATCACGGTCATGAAGATTTTGGCGTGGCCGACATCACGGCTGACGTCGACGGCGGTGATGGTGACCAACCCCACGCGGGGGTCTTTGATTTCACGACGGATCAGCTGTGCCAGCTCACGCTGCATCTGATCGCCGATACGTTGGGTACGGCTGTATTCTTTTGCCATGTCTTGTTACCTGTCACTGCTGACCCATGGCAAAAGCCATGTGGTCTGAAAGCGGCAAACGCCCGGCCTGGCGAGAGCCGGACCGGGCGTTGCGTTTAGAGTCCATGACCGGCGCCTGGCATTTTCATGCGGCGCAAGCCATGACTCCTGAAGCTCGCGATTTAGAGGCTGCGAGCCACTTGGACCTTCTCGAAGACTTCGATCTTGTCACCGACCTTGACGTCGTTGTAGCTCTTGACGCCAATACCGCACTCCATGCCGGCACGTACTTCGGAAGCGTCATCCTTAAAGCGACGCAGGGATTCCAGCTCGCCTTCGAAGATAACGATGTCTTCACGCAGTACACGGATTGGACGGTTACGGAAGACAACGCCTTCGATGACCATGCAACCTGCGATCGCGCCGAATTTCGGCGAGCGGAACACGTCGCGGACTTCAGCGATACCCAGGATGTTCTCCCGAACGTCACTGCCAAGCATACCGGTGAGGGCTTTCTTGACGTCTTCGATGATGTCGTAGATGACGTTGTAGTAACGCATGTCCAGACCTTCCTGCTCGACGATCTTGCGCGCGCCAGCATCGGCACGCACGTTGAAGCCGAACAGTACAGCGTTGGAGGCCAGTGCCAGGTTGGCGTCGCTTTCAGTGATACCACCGACGCCGCCGCCCACTACGCGCACTTGCACTTCATCGTTACCCAGGCCATTCAATGCACCCTGCAACGCTTCCAGAGAACCGCGGACATCGGATTTGAGGACGATGTTGAGCGTCTTCTTCTCTTCCTGACCCATGTTCTCGAAGATGTTTTCCAGCTTGCCGGCGTGAGCACGGGCCAGCTTGACTTCGCGGAACTTGCCTTGACGGAACAGAGCCACTTCACGGGCTTTCTTCTCGTCGGCAACAACGCTCATCTCGTCGCCAGCGTCCGGCGTACCGTCCAGGCCGAGAATCTCGACAGGTATCGATGGACCGGCTTCTTTGATTGGCTTGCCGTTCTCGTCGAGCATTGCCCGAACGCGACCGTAGTTGGAGCCAACCAGAACCATGTCGCCTTGACGCAGCGTACCGTCCTGAACCAGAACAGTCGCAACCGGGCCGCGGCCCTTGTCCAGACGCGATTCAACGACAACACCACGACCCGGAGCCGACGGCGTTGCCATCAATTCCAGAACTTCGGCCTGCAGCAGAACGGCTTCAAGCAGCTCGTCAACGCCCGTACCCATCTTCGCGGAGACCGAGACGAAAGGCGTCTCGCCACCCCACTCTTCGGACGTTACGCCGTGAACGGACAGTTCACTGCGGATACGGTCCAGGTCGGCGCCCGGCTTGTCGATCTTGTTCACGGCAACAACCAGCGGAACACCGGCAGCCTTGGCGTGTTGCACGGCTTCGATGGTCTGCGGCATTACGCCGTCGTCAGCAGCGACAACCAGAATCACGATGTCGGTTGCCTTGGCACCACGGGCACGCATTGCGGTAAACGCAGCGTGACCCGGGGTATCGAGGAACGTCACCATGCCACGTTCGGTTTCTACGTGGTACGCACCGATGTGCTGGGTGATACCACCGGCTTCGCCAGCAGCAACCTTGGCGCGACGGATGTAATCGAGCAGCGAGGTCTTACCGTGGTCAACGTGACCCATGACCGTTACAACCGGCGCACGGGAGAACGTCTCACCTTCGAACTTCAGGGACTCGGCCAGGGAATCTTCCAGCGCGGTATCGCTGACCAGGGTCACTTTGTGGCCCAGTTCTTCAGCGACCAGCTGGGCAGTTTCCTGATCCAGAACCTGGTTGATGGTGGCCGGAGTACCCAGCTTGAACATGAACTTGATGATCTCGGCCGCTTTGACCGACATCTGCTGAGCAAGATCGCCCACGCTGATGGTCTCGCCGATCTTCACTTCACGCACAACAGGGCCGGTAGGGCTCTGGAAACCGTGCGCGTTGCGCTTCTTCAGCTTGGCCTTGCCGCGACCGCCGCGACGGAAGCCATCGCTTTCTTCGTCGGTAGTACGAGGAGCAACGCGTGGCGTTGGCGCCTTTTCCTTGACCGATGCGCGATGCGGGGCGTTCTTGCGATCGCCGTCACCACCGCCGCCGCTGCGACGATTGTTATCGTCGTTGCGTGGTTTGTCAGGGCGACGCTGTTCGTCTTTCTTGCGATCGGCAGTAGGCGCAGGTGCCGCAGCCGGAGTTTCCCGGGCTGGCTCGGCAGCTTGCGGTGCCGGTGCCGGCGCTGCAACAGCCTCGGCAGCCGGGGCACCAGACGAAGGCTGACGGCGCGCTTCTTCTTCAGCACGCTGACGGGATTCTTCTTCAGCCTTTTGGCGAGCGGCATTCTCTACCGCACGACGTTCTTCCAGCTCGCGCTTGCGTTCGGCTTCGATTTCTTCCGGACTGCGCTGAACGAAAACTTTCTTTTTGCGTACTTCAACGCTGATGCTTTTGCTGCCAGCAACGCGCAGGGTACTGGTGGTCTTGCGCTGCAAAGTGATCTTGCGCGGCTCTTCCACCTTGGCCTTGTGACCGCTTTTCAGGTGCGTCAACAGGGCTTGCTTTTCGATATCGGTCACAACTTGTTCGGCGGCGTTGTGCGGCAAACCTGCCTCACGCATCTGCTGTAACAGGCGCTCTACCGGTGTGTCGACCGTTTTGGCCAGTTCTTTCACCGTGACTTGCGTCATGCACTTCTCTCCTCAGGCCGCATCTACTTACTCGAACCAATGGGCTCGGGCGGCCATGATCAACTTGCCGGCACGATCATCGTCAATGCCGTCGATGTCGAGCAGATCGTCAATAGACTGCTCGGCCAGGTCTTCGCGGGTAATTACGCCGCGCACCGCCAGTTCCATCGCCAAATCCTTGTCCATACCCTCAAGCGAGAGCAGGTCTTCGGCCGGATGGGCGTCTGCCAGCTTTTCCTCAGTAGCGATGGCTTTAGTCAACAAACGATCCTTGGCACGAGCGCGAAGCTCGTTGACGGTATCTTCGTCAAAGCCGTCGATGTTGAGCATTTCTTCCAACGGTACGTAGGCAATCTCTTCCAGGCTGGTGAAGCCTTCGTCTACCAGAACCTGAGCGAGATCCTCATCGACTTCCAGCTCGTCGATAAAGTTGCGCAGGATGTCACCGGTTTCCGCTTGCTGCTTGGCCTGGATGTCCGATTCGGTCATCACGTTAAGGGTCCAGCCAGTCAACTGACTGGCCAACCGCACGTTCTGGCCACCGCGGCCAATCGCCTGGGCGAGGTTGTCTGCGCCTACAGCGATGTCCATGGCGTGGGCATCTTCATCAACGATGATCGCTGCCACTTCGGCAGGCGACATGGCGTTGATGACGAACTGCGCCGGGTTATCGTCCCAAAGCACGATATCCACACGCTCGCCGCCCAACTCGCCGGATACAGCCTGCACGCGCGAACCACGCATGCCGATGCACGCGCCCTGCGGGTCAATGCGTTTGTCCTTGGAGCGAACTGCGATCTTTGCACGCGATCCAGGATCACGAGAGGCAGCCATCACCTCGATGAGCCCTTCAGCGATTTCCGGAACTTCAATCCGGAACAGCTCGATCAGCATCTCCGGCGCAGTACGCGACAGGATCAACTGAGGGCCGCGGTTCTCGGTGCGGATTTCTTTGAGCAATGCTCGGACGCGGACACCCACGCGGAAAGTTTCCCGCGAAATGATGTCTTCACGCGCCAGCAAAGCTTCGGCATTGTTGCCAAGGTCGACGATGACATTGTCACGTGTAACTTTTTTAACAGTGCCGGAAATGATTTCGCCCAGACGCTCACGGTAGGCGTCCACGACTTGAGCTCGCTCGGCTTCGCGAACTTTCTGCACGATGACTTGCTTGGCGGTCTGCGCAGCGATGCGGCCGAACTCGATGGAATCGATCTTTTCTTCTACTACATCGCCAACGTTGGCACCGGGGTGCGTCAGCGCAACTTTGCTCGGCCACGTTTCGATCGCCGGATCGTCGAGATCGTCTTCTTCGACCACCGTCCAACGACGGAATGTCTCATAGGCGCCTGTTTGACGATTGATCTCGACACGCAGATCTACTTCATCTTCAAAACGCTTCTTGGTGGCCGTAGCCAGCGCTATCTCAAGCGCTTCAAAAATCACATCGGCCGGTACGCCTTTTTCATTGGATACCGATTCAACAACCAGCAGTACTTCTTTGCTCATCGTACGCCTCGCCTTTCGCAAGCCATTGGATCCGCGGGATCCGCTGTATCTGGCACGTCTTAGTCAAACGTGGGAATAATGTTGGCTTTGTCGATCAGATCGATCGGCAACAGAAACTCGTGATCTTCAACCTGGACCACGACGTCCTGCTCCTCCACCCCGCGGAGAAGGCCTTGAAAGTTGCGTCGACCTTCAAACGGTGAACGCAGCTTTATCTTCACTTGTGCCCCGGCAAACTCCGCAAACTGCTCAATGGTAAACAGTGGGCGTTCCATGCCTGGAGAGGAAACTTCGAGCGTGTATTCGGAGCTGATCGGATCTTCTACATCCAGAATACCGCTGATCTGACGGCTGACGATCGCGCAATCGTCCACCAACACGCCGCCTTCTTTATCGATATAGACGCGCAACATCGAGTGACGCCCTTGAGACGAAAACTCGATACCCCAGCATTCATAGCCTAGGGCCACGACCACCGGGGCCAGCAAGGCCTGCAACTCTTCTAGCTTGCTCGACACCTGAACCCCCTCGTGCATGCTGCAAATAAAAAATGGGCAAAAGCCCAATCATGAAAACGCCGGCGAAAAGCGGCGTCATAAAGTGTCCAGCTAACAAAAAGCCCCTGAAAAGGGGCTCCGCTAAAACTGGTTGCGGGGGCTGGATTTGAACCAACGACCTTCGGGTTATGAGCCCGACGAGCTACCAGACTGCTCCACCCCGCGACAAAGCTGGGGCGGAAGTATACGACCGATCCAAATTTGGGTCAATCCGACACATCCACCTACAAGAAAGCCCGCTACTGCGGGCTTTCTTGTTAATTGGTACCGAGAAGGGGACTCGAACCCCTACACCCTATGGGCACAACCACCTCAAGGTTGCGTGTCTACCAATTCCACCACCTCGGCATTACAACTCTTTTGCAGCCCCAAAAACAGCTGCGAATCCGGTGTTACTTTTGCTCTGGAGTTGCAGGAACATCAGCAGGTACTGCAGCTGGTTTCTGTTGCCCTTCCAAAACCGGAACATCATCTGCTGCCGGCTTTTGCTTCACTTCCAGTACCGCTGGATTTGGCAAACCTACTTGAGTCAGCTGGTGAGCTTTCTCTTTAGCAAAGTAACCTAACCCTAAGCTGGTCATGAAGAAACAGGCGGCAAGTATAGCAGTAAGTTTACTGAGAAAGGTAGAGGAACCTTGTCCACCGAACACAGTATTTGATGCACCTGCTCCAAATGATGCGCCAGCGTCGGCACCTTTACCCTGCTGCAGCAAAACCAGAGCAACAACGCCCAGAGCACCCAGCAGATGAAGAACGACTACGACTGTTTCCAGCATTTTTTCAGTTTCCCGCGGCGCGAATGATCGCACCGAACTCATCTGCATTCAGGGAGGCGCCACCAATGAGGCCTCCATCGATATCCGGCATGCCGAACAGTTCGACCGCATTGGCCGCCTTCACGCTGCCGCCATATAGAAGACGCACACCTTGTGCGACTTCAGAATTCTCTTGTCTCAACTGCGCACGAATCGCTGCGTGCACTTCCTGCGCCTGTTCAGGCGAGGCAGTCAATCCGGTACCAATGGCCCAGACTGGCTCATAAGCAATGACCGCATTAACGAAAGCACCGACGCCAAGCTCTTCGATGATGCTGCCCAGCTGCTGCCCGACAACCTCAAGCGTCTTGCCTGCTTCTCGCTCCTCGAGTGTCTCGCCGATGCAAAGTATCGGGATCAGACCTGCTGCCTGGGCAGCCTCGAACTTGCGATTCAGGACCTCGTTACTTTCGCCCATTACCTGACGACGCTCCGAGTGCCCGACGAGCACAAACTTGCAACCTGCATCCGCCAACTGGGTCGACGACACTTCGCCAGTCAGAGCGCCCTGCCCTGCTTGATGGGCGCAGTTCTGCGCACCGACGGAGATCAACTGCCCTTCCAGGCAATCAACTACAAGACTCACGTGCAGGCTTGGCGGGAAGACCGCCACATCTACACCACCCGGAAGAGCAAGATTTGCGAGACCCTCGATCAGCTCAGCGACGCTGGCGCGGGTACCGTGCATCTTCCAGTTACCAGCTACCATAGGGCGACGCATGCTGTACCTCGTCGGTCAAAGTGGGCGCAGATGTTACCCAACAGTTTCAACACTGGCAAGCCGAAATCAGGCGCAAACTTCAGCAACCAGTTTTGCCAGTTCATCGGCATACCCGCGAACCAGGATTTCGTCCTCGCCCTCGACCATTACACGCACCAGCGGCTCGGTACCGGACTTGCGCAGAAGCACACGCCCACGCCCGCCCATGGCGACGGTCACGCGGTCACAGGCTTCAATAACGGCGGGGTGTTTGACCGGATCAACGCCTCCACCCTCAAACCGCACATTGATCAATACCTGAGGGCATTTCTTCAGGCCTTCGCGCGATTGCGCGAGGCTCTGTCCGGTACGCTTCATCGACAGCAGTACCTGTAATGCAGCGATGATTGCATCCCCCGTTGTGGTATGCCGGAAGCAGACGACATGGCCCGAGTTCTCGCCGCCCACTTGCCAATCGCGCTCCAGCAGCTCTGCGATGACATAGCGGTCGCCAACATTGGCTCGCACGAACGGAATATTGAGATCCGCAAGCGCCAGCTCCAGTCCGAGGTTGCTCATCAGCGTACCCACGACACCGCCTTGCAACTGGCCGCGCTCCTGAAGGTCCCGCGCAATGATGTACAGCAGCTCATCACCGTCAACGATCGCGCCGGTATGGTCGACCATCAGCACACGGTCGCCGTCACCGTCGAAACCGATGCCCAGGTCAGCGCCATGCTCGACAACGGCGGCCTGCAGCGCTCCCATGTGGGTGGAGCCGCAGTTGTCATTGATGTTGAGCCCGTTGGGGGCCGCCGACAGTACAGTGACCTCGGCGCCAAGCTCACGGAACACATTTGGCGCTACCTTGTACGTCGCACCATGGGCGCAATCGACAACGAGCTTCAACCCGTCGAAGTCAGTACTGGTCGGAACGCTGCTTTTACAGAATTCGATGTAACGGCCAGCGGCGTCGTTGATACGGGACACCTTGCCGAGTTTCTCGGACTCCTCGACGGTCATCGGCGAGTCAAGCAACTCCTCGATCATCAGCTCGATTTCATCAGGCAGCTTGGTGCCCTGCCCGGAGAAGAATTTGATGCCGTTGTCGTAATGCGGATTATGTGACGCACTGATCACGATGCCCGCTTCGGCATGGAATGTACGCGTCAGATAGGCGATCGCAGGCGTCGGCATCGGCCCCAGGAGCATCACGTCCGCACCCGCTGCAGATAAGCCAGCTTCGAGCGCCGACTCGAACATGTAGCCCGAAATACGGGTGTCCTTGCCTACCAGAATTCGGCATGCGCCCATTTTCCGGAATGCCATCCCTGCCGCCCAGCCAAGCTTGAGCATGAAATCAGGGGTGATCGGGAATTGGCCTACACGACCGCGGATACCGTCGGTACCGAAATATTTCTTGGTGCTCATGGGTGCTCCAGATTTCTTATTTTGCTGACTGAACAGCAGCAATCATACGCACTACGTCGACCGTCTCCGGGACGTCGTGCACACGTAGGATTTTTGCGCCTTTGACCATCGCCATGGCGGCAAGCGCCAGGGCGCCGTGCAGACGCTGGTCAACAGGCTTGTCGAGAACCTTGCCGATCATGCTTTTGCGGGAGACACCGACCAACAGTGGACGGCCCAATGCATGAAGCGCTTCCATGTGTTTGAAGAGGCTCAAGTTATGCTCAAGGGTCTTGGCGAACCCGAATCCCGGATCAAGGATAATTCTCTCGGCAGGAATACCCGCTTCGACGCACTGCTCCATGCGCTCGCGCAAAAATGCACTGACCTCACCGACCAGATCAGTGTAGTGAGGGTCATTCTGCATGTCCGTCGGTTCGCCGCGCATGTGCATGAGGCAGACGGGTAAACCCGTTGCCGCAGCGGCGTCCAGCGCCCCGTCACGGCGAAGCGAGCGAACATCGTTGATGAGCCCTGCCCCCAGACGTGCAGTCTCGCGGATGACCGCCGGCGTGGAGGTGTCGACCGAAATAATCACATCGAGCTCGGCGCTGATGGCTTCAACGACAGGTGCCACGCGCTCCAGCTCTTCAACAGAAGAAACCGATCGCGCGCCGGGCCTTGTTGACTCACCCCCGACGTCGATCAAGGTCGCACCCGCCAGCATCATCGCTTCGGCATGACGCAACGCAAGGTCACGCTGCGCAAAACGGCCGCCGTCCGAGAACGAATCAGGGGTGATATTGAGGATCCCCATCACGTGCGTGCGGGATAAATCAAGAACCCGGTTGCCGCAAGGCAACCGGGTCGGGTGAAGCGCAGGAGTCATGTCAGACCTTAGTGTTCAGCAGCAGGGCCGCCAATAGGCGATTCCGGACGCGGACCTACAGGTGCGATCGGGGTGCCGGAATCTCCGGAACCACCTTCCCAATCACGAGGCTCGCGCGGTGTGCGGCCTGCCATGATGTCATCGATCTGCTCGGCATCGATGGTCTCGTATTTCATCAACGCATCAGCCATCGCTTCCAGCTTGTCACGGTTGTCCGTGAGGATCTGTCTCGCGGTGCCGTAGCATTGATCAATGATGCTGCGCACTTCGGAGTCGATCAGACGAGCAGTGTCCCCGGAGAGACTGGCGTTCTGACCGCCACCGCCACGCCCCAGGTAACCGCCTTCTTCCTCGTCCGAATACATCAATGGACCAAGCTTCTCCGAGAGGCCCCATTTGGTGACCATGTTCCGAGCGATCTGGCTGGCCCGCATAATGTCGTTGGAAGCACCCGTGGTGACACCATCGAAGCCAAGCGTCATTTCTTCCGCGATTCGACCGCCGTACAGCGAGCAGATCTGACTGATCAGGGCACGCTTGGACAGACTGTAGCGATCTTCCTCAGGCAGGAACATTGTCACACCTAACGCACGACCGCGCGGGATGATCGACACTTTGTAGACCGGATCATGCTCTGGCACGACGCGGCCAACAATCGCATGACCTGCCTCGTGATAAGCGGTATTGCGCTTCTCTTTGTCGGACATGACCATCGATTTGCGCTCAGCGCCCATCATGATCTTGTCTTTCGCCAATTCGAACTCTTTCATCTCGACGATGCGCTTACCGGTGCGGGCAGCGAACAGCGATGCCTCGTTAACCAGGTTGGCCAGATCGGCACCGGAGAACCCCGGGGTACCACGAGCAATCACGCCTGGCTGAACATCGTCGCCCATTGGCACTTTGCGCATGTGTACTTTAAGAATCTGCTCACGACCGCGGATATCGGGCAGGCCAACCACTACCTGACGGTCGAAACGGCCTGGACGCAGCAGCGCAGGGTCGAGAACGTCTGGACGGTTGGTGGCGGCGATCACGATGATGCCGTCGTTCATCTCAAAGCCGTCCATCTCAACCAGTAACTGGTTGAGCGTCTGCTCACGCTCATCATGACCACCGCCCATGCCGCCGCCACGATGGCGGCCTACGGCATCGATTTCGTCGATGAAGATGATGCAAGGCGCGTGTTTCTTGGCCTGTTCAAACATGTCACGAACACGACTTGCACCCACGCCGACAAACATTTCGACAAAGTCGGAACCGGAGATCGTGAAAAACGGAACCTTGGCTTCACCCGCGATGGCCTTCGCGATCAGGGTTTTACCTGTACCTGGAGGACCCACCATGAGGACGCCGCGAGGGATGCGACCGCCGAGGCGCTGGAACTTGCCCGGGTCGCGCAGAAACTCGACGAGCTCGCCGACTTCCTCCTTGGCCTCATCACAGCCGGCGACGTCAGCCAGCGTGGTTTTGACCTGATCCTCGGAGAGCAGACGCGCCTTGCTTTTACCAAAGCTCATCGGTCCGCCTTTGCCCCCCGCACCGCCCTGCATCTGGCGCATGAAGAACATGAAGACAGCAATAATCACGAGGATAGGGAAGCTGGCGACAAGGAGCTGAGTCCAGATGCTTTGCTGCTCTGGCTGCTTGCCCTCGATCACAACGTTGTTGTCGACCAGATCACCGATCAGACCGTTGTCCTGAATGGCAGGGCGAATGGTCTTGAAGGAGTCGCCATCGCTGCGCTTGCCGGTAATGACGTAACCGTCAACGGCAACCTTCTCGACTTTGCCGTCCTTCACCTGCTGGATGAATTCGGAATAGTTGAGGGTCTGCGGCTCGTTAGGACTGGAGAAGTTGTTCATCACGGTCACGAGAACCGCCGCGATGATCAACCACAGGATCAAATTCTTTGCCATATCGTTCAATTAGCTACCCTCTGAAGCAAGCTCCACGCTGGAGCGTGCCTCGCATGATATATACCGGCCTAACGTACTACAGATCCTACAGGCGTGGCAGGCGGCGTCTGTAACCCTTTGTGAAACTTTGACTACGCGATGTTGGTTACGCTCCCTTGATAAAGCCATTTGAAAAAAGCTATCGCTTGATCAAAGGCGCTCATCGCTTGCCGATCCTTCTATGCCGCGAAACCCGCGACCCAACAAGTACTGCTCCCTGGAACGGTCTCGCGACGACAAAGGCTTGCGCATCTGCACCTTGTCGAACAGCTTGCGGATGTCCTTGTGGTACACGTCAAACCCTTCACCCTGGAAGACTTTGATCAGGAAATCGCCACCTGGGCGCAGCACACGGCCGGCTAAATCAAGCGCCAACTCACAGAGGAACATTGCGCGGGGCATATCAACAGCGCTCAATCCACTCATATTGGGGGCCATGTCGGAAATCACAAGGTCTACCTGCGTATTACCGACAGCCTCGAGGATCTGCGCCAGTACCTCATCCTGGGTGAAATCCCCCTGAATGAAAGTCACATCAGGGATGCTGTCCATTTCCAGGATGTCAGATGCAATCAACCGACCTTGACCACCAATCAGACGACTGGTCACCTGCGACCAGCCGCCTGGCGCCGCGCCAAGGTCGATGACCGTCATGCCAGGACGAATGATCTTGTCCTTCTCCTGAATCTCCAGGAGCTTGTAACTGGCGCGGGAACGGTAACCATCCCGCTGCGCCATTTTGACGTACTTGTCGTCGAAGTGTTCTTTAAGCCAGTTATGGCTGGTTTTGGAACGTGCCACGGAGCACCTCAAAAAATTAGGACGAGTCGCGATTAACCGGGCGGTCCCGGACTCGCTCGGGTAAACTGGCCGCCGCTTTTTACAAGATCAGACGCAGAGGTCAGATTATGCCGCTCACTCAAGAGCAGAAGAAACAATACAAATCCATTGGCCACCATCTGAAACCGGTGTTGATCGTGGCGGACAATGGTCTGACTGAAGGTGTGTTGGCCGAACTGGAGCGCGCACTGGGCGATCACGAGTTGATTAAAATCAAACTCAACATCCTCGACCGCGAAAGCCGCCTGGCAGCCATCGCTGAACTGTGCGAAGTCGGCAAGGCCGATCTGGTGCAGGTCATTGGCAAAATGGCGCTGATTCACCGCAAGAACCCGAAGGTAAACAAGCAGCTGTCCAACGTCCACCGCTTCAACTGATCCTCTTCGGGTCAGCGGCGAACACGCGCTGGCCGTTAGATTCGATGCCCAGCTGCAAAGTTGGGCGCCGAACCGGTCAGACCCGACATGCGACCGCCGGTTCGATAGGCCATGCAATGACCTTCGAACCCGCTGTCTGAATCTACACCCGCGCAATGCGGGTGTTGATCATCAAACGTGACGCACTTCCACGATTTCGTACTCGATCACACCGCTTGGTGTCTTCACAGCGACGACATCGCCCTCTTCCTTGCCAATTAACGCGCGAGCGAGCGGCGAGCCCACCGAAATCTTGCCCAGTTTGAAGTCAGCTTCGTCCTCACCCACGATGTGATAGGTGACGCGGTCGTCCGTCTCCACGTTTGCAATTTCGACGGTAGTGCCGAAGATCACTTTCCCAGTGTGAGGGATGGTGGTGACGTCGATGATCACCTGATTCTGGATCCGGCCTTCGATGTCGCGGATGCGCGCTTCGACCATGCCCTGCTGTTCGCGGGCGGCATGGTACTCGGCGTTTTCCTTGAGATCGCCCAGCTCGCGCGCAGTCCCGATGTCCTGACTGAGCTTGGGACGAACCACCTTGGTCAGGTGTGCGTGTTCCTCTTCCAGGGCGCGAGCGCCCTGAACGGTCATTGGGTACTTGATCATGCTTTCAGTCCTGCGTGTAGATCCTGCAAGCGGCGTACGGTTTTTTCAGGGCCGAACTTCAGCGCTTCACAGATGGCCTCGCCCGCAGCGATAGTCGTGGTGCAGTAGATCTTGTGCTGCAGGGCATTGCGGCGAATGGAATAGGAATCAGCGATCGACTGGCGCCCTTCGGTCGTGTTGATGATCAGCGTGACTTCGTCATTCTTGATCATGTCGACCACGTGAGGACGGCCCTCGGTCACCTTGTTGACGCGGCGAACTTTCAGCCCGGCCTCTTCGATCAGGCGTGCGGTCCCAGCGGTTGCAACGATGTCGAAGCCCAGTTCGATCAAGCTGCGTGCCACACCTGCCACCAGCGGCTTGTCGTCGTCACGCACGCTGATGAAGGCCGTGCCGCCAGTCGGCAGGACTTCACTGGCGCCCATCTGGGCTTTCGCGAATGCTTCGCCGAAGGTGTCGCCGACACCCATGACTTCGCCGGTCGACTTCATTTCTGGGCCGAGGATCGGGTCGACGCCCGGGAACTTGGCGAATGGGAACACCGCTTCTTTCACGCTGTAGAAATTCGGAATGATTTCTTTGGTGAAGCCGAGTTCTTTGAGCGTTTTGCCAGCCATGACACGAGCGGCAATCATCGCCAGGGAGACTCCGATGCACTTCGACACGAACGGTACCGTACGCGATGCGCGCGGGTTCACTTCAATGACGTAGATGTCTTCGCCCTGCAATGCGAGCTGCACGTTCATCAGACCGACAACGCCGAGCTCCAGGGCCATTTTCTTGACCTGCTCACGCATTTCGTCCTGGATATGCGCCGGCAGCGAATACGGTGGCAGCGAGCATGCCGAGTCACCGGAGTGAACACCGGCCTGTTCGATGTGCTGCATGATTGCGCCGATCACCACGTCGGTGCCGTCGCAGACCGCATCAACGTCCATTTCGATGGCGCAGTTGAGGAAGTGGTCAAGCAGCACCGGGCTGTCGTTGGACACTTGAACCGCTTCACGCAGGTAGCGCTTAAGTTCGTCTTCTTCGTAGACGATCTCCATCGCACGGCCGCCCAGTACGTAGGACGGACGCACCACCAGCGGGTAGCCGATCTTCGCCGCCGCCCGAATGGCTTCGTCTTCGCTGCGCACGGTGGCGTTTGGTGGCTGACGCAGGTTCAGTCGCTCGACCATCTGCTGGAAGCGCTCACGGTCTTCTGCACGGTCAATGGCGTCCGGGCTGGTGCCGATGATTGGCACGCCTGCAGCTTCCAGTGCACGCGCCAGCTTCAACGGGGTCTGGCCGCCGTACTGGACGATCACGCCTTTCGGCTTCTCGACGCGGACGATTTCCAGCACGTCTTCCAGGGTCACCGGCTCGAAGTACAGACGGTCAGAGGTGTCGTAGTCGGTCGATACGGTTTCAGGGTTGCAGTTGACCATGATGGTCTCGTACCCGTCTTCACGCAGGGCCAGCGCGGCGTGTACGCAGCAGTAGTCGAACTCGATGCCTTGGCCAATGCGGTTCGGACCGCCACCCAGAATCATGATCTTGTCGCGATTCGTCGGGCTGGCTTCGCACTCTTCCTCGTACGTGGAGTACATGTACGCGGTGTCGGTGGCGAACTCGGCGGCGCAGGTGTCAACGCGCTTGTAGACCGGCAGCACGTCCAGTTTGTGACGATGCGTGCGCAGGTTCTTCTCGGTCACACCCAGCAGCTTGGCCAGGCGGGCATCGGAGAAGCCCTTGCGCTTGAGGCGATACATGATGTCGCGGTCAATCGCCGACAGGCCGAGGGTCTTGACCTTCTCTTCGTCCTTGATCAGATCTTCGATCTGCACCAGGAACCAGGGGTCGATCATGTTCATGCCGAAAATCTGTTCAACCGTCATGCCGGCACGGAAAGCGTCAGCGACGTACCAGATGCGCTCGGCACCCGGAACCGTCAGCTCGCGCTTGAGAATGCTCATGCTTTCCGGATTGCTGAGGTCCAGCTTCGGATCGAGACCGCTGACACCCACTTCCAGGCCGCGCAGGGCTTTCTGCAGGGATTCCTGGAAAGTCCGGCCGATGGCCATGACTTCGCCGACTGACTTCATTTGAGTGGTCAGGCGCGCGTCAGCTTTGGCGAACTTCTCGAACGCAAAGCGTGGCAGTTTGGTCACGACGTAGTCGATCGATGGCTCGAACGACGCCGGGGTCTTGCCGCCGGTGATTTCGTTCTGCAACTCGTCCAGCGTGTAGCCGACAGCCAGCTTGGCTGCCACTCGGGCGATCGGAAAACCGGTGGCCTTGGAAGCCAGTGCAGAAGAGCGAGAAACCCGCGGGTTCATCTCGATCACGACCATACGGCCGGTGTCCGGGCAGATGCCGAACTGAACGTTCGAGCCGCCTGTTTCGACGCCGATCTCACGCAGGACCGCCAGCGAGGCGTTACGCAGGATCTGGTATTCCTTGTCGGTGAGCGTCTGTGCTGGCGCAACGGTGATGGAGTCGCCAGTGTGCACGCCCATCGGGTCGAAGTTTTCGATGGAGCAGACGATGATGCAGTTGTCCTTTTTGTCGCGGACAACTTCCATTTCGTATTCTTTCCAGCCGATCAGCGATTCGTCGATCAGCAGCTCTTTGGTCGGCGACAGGTCGAGACCGCGGGCGCAGATTTCTTCGAACTCTTCACGGTTGTACGCGATGCCGCCACCAGTGCCGCCCATGGTGAAGGACGGACGAATGATGCACGGGAAGCCCAGCTTTTCGAGGACGGCATTGGCCTCTTCCATGCTGTGGGCGATACCGGAACGCGGGCAAGCCAGGCCGATGGACTTCATGGCCTTGTCGAAACGGGAGCGGTCTTCAGCCTTGTCGATGGTATCGGCATTGGCGCCGATCATCTCAACGCCGAACTTCTCCAGAACGCCTTCGCGCTCCAGGTCCAGCGCGCAGTTCAGTGCGGTCTGGCCGCCCATGGTTGGCAGCAGCGCGTCGGGGCGTTCTTTTTCGATGATCTTGGCGACGGTCGCCCATTTGATCGGCTCGATGTAGGTCGCATCCGCCATGGCCGGGTCGGTCATGATGGTGGCCGGGTTCGAGTTGACCAGAATGACGCGGTAACCCTCTTCGCGCAGGGCCTTGCAGGCCTGGGCGCCGGAGTAGTCAAATTCGCAGGCCTGGCCGATTACGATCGGGCCAGCGCCAAGAATCAGGATGCTTTTAATGTCTGTACGTTTTGGCATGGGTTGTCACTCGAATCCTGTGTCAGTCGGCAAGCCGTCTTGAACATCTCAGGTGCCGGGCGGGCTATCGAACCTTGTCCGATCCGCGCGGCCACCTGCTCGCTACAGTCGCAAGGCAGCCTTAGCGGCGCTTGTCCATCGCTGTGATGAAACGATCAAACAGCGGCGCGACGTCGGTCGGGCCCGGGCTCGCTTCAGGGTGGCCCTGGAAGCTGAACGCGTCCTTGTCGGTGCGCTCGATGCCTTGCAGGCTGCCGTCGAACAGCGATTTGTGAATCGCGCGAACGTTGCTCGGCAAAGTCGCTTCGTCCACCGCAAAACCGTGGTTCTGGCTGGTGATCATGACCACGCCGGTGTCCAGGTCCTGAACAGGGTGGTTGGCGCCGTGGTGGCCCAGATCCATCTTGATGGTACGAGCGCCGGAAGCGAGCGCCAACAGCTGGTGACCCAGGCAGATACCAAAGACTGGAATGTCAGTCTCCAGCACGTCCTTGATCGCCTGAATGGCGTAGTCGCAGGGCTCCGGGTCGCCAGGGCCATTGGACAGGAAGATGCCGTCCGGCTTGAGGGCAAGCACTTCACTGGCAGGGGTTTGGGCAGGTACGACCGTCACACGGCAACCACGCTCAACCAGCATGCGCAGGATGTTCAGCTTGACGCCGTAGTCCCAGGCGACCACGTGGTACTTCAAATCGGCTGCGGCAACTTCGGGGCTGCTGTCGGACTGCAGATTCCAGACCGTGGAGCGCCACTCGTAGGTGTCTTTCGTGCTGACTTCCTTGGCGAGGTCCATGCCCTTCAGGCCCGGGAAGCCCCGTGCTGCCGCGATGGCCGCTTCTTCGGAAATGTTGTCGCCAGCCATGATGCAGCCATTTTGAGCGCCCTTCTCGCGAAGGATACGCGTCAGGCGGCGAGTGTCGATGCCTGCAATCGCAACGGTTTTATTGGCTTTCAGATACTCAGCGAGCGGCATCTTGTTACGCCAGTTGCTCGCCACCAGTGGCAGGTCGCGAATCACCAGACCCGCCGCCCAGACGCGGTCAGACTCGGCATCTTCCGGCGTGGTGCCGGTGTTGCCGATGTGCGGGTAAGTCAGGGTGACGATTTGCTGGGCATAGGAAGGATCGGTAAGAATTTCCTGATAGCCGGTCATTGCGGTGTTGAACACCACTTCACCAACGGTTTGACCGTCGGCACCAATGGCTTCGCCGCGAAAAATGCTGCCATCAGCAAGGGCGAGTATGGCTGGCTTAGTCAAGAAGACCTCCCGTAATAAAGCCTGAAAGGGCGATCGCAGGTTGTAAAAAAGCGGAATGACGTATAGACACGTCACCCCGCTTTTTTCATAGAATTATCTGCGCGCTTTTAGTGGACACACTAAAGCTGTAGCTTACAGAAAGAGGTCTTTTTAATCCACCGCTAAAATTGCCGTGAGGGCTGGGGAGTGCGACGGGACATCGCGTAGCGGGTGTGTAACGGCTTGAAACTGCGGGCAGGATACAGGGAAAGCCCCTCTCCTGCCCGCATTGTTACTTGTCAGACTCAGAGCACCGGACCACTCAACGCAGATCGAGCACGTCCTGCATGTCGTAAAGACCCGGCGCCTTGCCATCGAGCCACAGCGCTGCACGCACTGCGCCCTTGGCGAATGTCATGCGACTTGACGCCTTGTGCGTAATCTCCAGGCGCTCGCCCTCGGCGGCGAACAGCACAGTGTGATCACCTACGACGTCACCGCCACGGACCGTGGCGAAACCGATCGTCTCGCGCTCACGAACACCCGTGTAGCCCTCACGACCGTAGACAGCGACCTTGCTCAAGTCACGCCCCAAGGCATTGGCAACGACCTCGCCCATGCTGACCGCCGTACCCGACGGCGCATCGACCTTGTTGCGGTGATGAGCTTCGATGATCTCGATGTCCGCATCTTCACCCATCACTCGCGCCGCCAGATCCAGCAGCTTGAACGACAGGTTCACACCCACACTGAAATTGGACGCGAAGACGACAGGAATGTCCCGGCTCGCCTCACCCAGCAGGCGCTTTTGTTCGACGCTCAAGCCGGTGGTACCAATGACCATCGCCTTGCCCGCCTTACGACAGAGCGCCAGATTTTTCAGCATGACGTCCGGCAATGTGAAGTCGATCAGGACGTCGAACTCGTCGGCAACCTGCTCCAGATTACCGGTCAACTGAACACCGATACGCCCCAGCGATGCGAGTTCGCCGGCGTCGGCACCGATCATCGTGCTGCCGGGACGAACGATTGCCGCCGTCAGCCCGGTGAGCGGCGCACGATCCTGCACCGCCTCGATCAGGTTCTTGCCCATGCGCCCGGCGGCGCCCATCACTGCAATGCGTCGCATGCCCTGCCCCTTAGAGATCGCCGAAGAAACGCTTCACACCTTCGAACCAGCCACTGGCTTTAGGCGAGTGAGAGCTGTCACCTTCAAGGGAGGCACGGAACTCTTCGAGCAATTCACGCTGACGACGCCCGAGGTTGACCGGAGTTTCGACGGCAACACGGCACATCAGGTCGCCGGCGCCACCACCACGTACAGGGGCAACGCCCTTGCCGCGCAGGCGGAACTGCTTACCGGTTTGCGTGCCTTCCGGGATCTTCAGTTTGACGCGACCATCCAGCGTCGGGACTTCCAGCTCACCACCCAGTGCAGCGTCGGTGAAGCTGATTGGCACTTCGCAGTACAGGTGCTTGCCGTCGCGCTGGAAGATCGCGTGTTCACGCACATTGATCACGACGTACAGGTCGCCCGTTGGGCCGCCCTGCGTCCCCGCTTCACCTTCGCCCGACAGACGAATGCGATCGCCGGTATCGACGCCTGGCGGCACTTTGACCGACAGCGTCTTGGACTCTTCCACACGGCCTTCGCCATGGCAGGAGTCGCAAGGATCGGAGATGATCTTGCCGTTGCCGTGGCAACGCGGGCAGGTCTGCTGAACAGAGAAAAAGCCCTGCTGCATGCGCACCTGGCCGATGCCGCCGCATGTCGGGCATGTCACCGGGGACGAGCCCTTTTTGGCGCCGCTGCCGTCACACGGCTTGCAGTTGACCAGCGTCGGCATACGGATGCTGACAGTCGTGCCGCGCACCGCTTCTTCAAGATTCAGCTCGAGGGTATAGCGAAGATCGCTGCCACGTTGGGCACCACCACGACCACCACCGCCAGCGCGACCCCCGCCGAAGAAGTCGCTGAAGACATCGCCAAAGATGTCGGAGAAGTTGGCGCCACCGCCGCCGAATCCGCCGCCACCCATGCCTTGATCGACGCCGGCATGACCGTATTGGTCATAGGCCGCGCGCTTGCTGGCATCGGAAAGCACTTCGTAGGCTTCGTTGGCTTCTTTGAAGGCGTCTTCCGAAGCCTTGTCACCCGGGTTGCGGTCAGGGTGATATTTCATGGCGAGACGGCGATACGCCTTTTTCAGGTCTGCTTCACTGGAGCCACGCTCCACGCCCAATACTTCGTAATAATCACGCTTTGACATAAATTTTCCGCACTCTTGAGGACGTCCGGCATGACCCTCCTGAGTCTGCCGAACTCGTTGAGCCCCTTTCAGGCCCGGACCCAACTCACGTCAATTCAACGATCCTGGTCTTGGTTCAACGGCCTTCGATCGACCGAGAAAAGCGGCTGAACAAGCCGGAGTGCAGGAGCATCCGGCTTTGCCACAAAGCCCGCGATACGGAATCGCGCGCTTGAAAATTCGGGTGTTCCAGACACGCCAACGCGGGAGCAAGCTCCCGCGCGGCGACATCCTACCAGCGACCACTGGAAGGTGGTCAACCGGCGATCAAGTGAGCCTGCGCTTACTTGTTTTCTTTTACTTCTTCGAACTCGGCGTCGACAACGTCGTCGGCCGGCTTGCTTTCTTCCTGAGCGGGCTGAGCACCGCCTTCAGGTTTTTCGCCTTGCTCGGCGTACATTTTCTGAGCGACCGGCGCGGAGACTTTCGACAGCTCTTCGATCTTGGCGTCGATGGCAGCCTTGTCGTCGCCTCTCACAGCGGCTTCAAGTGCAACCAGTGCAGCCTCGATAGCGGTCTTCTCTTCGGCGGTGACTTTATCGCCAGCGTCGGAGATCATTTTGCGCGTCGAGTGAACCAGCGCATCGCCCTGGTTACGGGCAGATGCCAGCTCTTCAAACTTACGGTCTTCGTCCGAGTTCGCTTCAGCGTCGCGAATCATCTGCTGGATTTCTTCGTCCGACAGACCCGAGTTGGCCTTGATCACGATCGACTGAGTCTTGCCCGTCGCCTTGTCTTTCGCGCCGACGTGCAGGATGCCGTTGGCGTCGATGTCGAAGGTCACCTCGATCTGAGGCACGCCACGTGGTGCTGGCGGAATCTCGGCCAGGTCGAACTTGCCCAGGGACTTGTTCTGAGCCGCTTGCTTACGCTCGCCCTGCAGCACGTGAATGGTCACTGCGCCCTGATTGTCGTCGGCAGTCGAGAACACTTGGGATTTCTTGGTAGGAATCGTGGTGTTTTTCTCGATCAACGCGGTCATCACGCCGCCCATGGTTTCGATACCCAGCGTCAGCGGGCTGACGTCCAGCAGCAGAACGTCTTTCACGTCGCCGGCCAGTACCGCACCCTGGATGGCTGCACCCATAGCGACGGCTTCGTCAGGGTTGACGTCTTTACGCGCTTCTTTACCGAAGAACTCGGTGACCTTCTGCTGAACCAGTGGCATACGGGTCTGACCGCCGACCAGGATCACGTCGTTGATCGCGCCGATGTCGATACCCGAATCTTTCAACGCAATGCGGCAAGGCTCGATGGTGCGCTGAACCAGGTCTTCAACCAGCGATTCCAGCTTGGCGCGCGAGATCTTCACGTTCAAGTGCTTAGGACCGGTGGCATCTGCAGTGATGTACGGCAGGTTCACGTCGGTCGAATTGCTCGAAGACAGTTCGATCTTCGCTTTCTCGGCAGCTTCTTTCAGACGCTGCATCGCCAGCGGATCACCTTTCAGGTTCATGCCGGATTCTTTCTTGAATTCGTCAACCAGGTAATCGATCAGGCGGATGTCGAAGTCTTCACCACCCAGGAACGTGTCGCCGTTGGTGGCCAACACTTCGAACTGGTGCTCGCCATCGACTTCAGCGATTTCAATAACGGAGACGTCGAACGTACCGCCACCCAGGTCATAAACGATGACGGTGTGATCGCCCTTCGCTTTGTCCATACCGTAAGCCAGCGCGGCTGCGGTCGGCTCGTTGATGATGCGCTTCACGTCCAGACCTGCAATACGACCGGCGTCTTTGGTGGCCTGACGCTGGCTGTCGTTGAAGTAAGCAGGGACGGTGATGACTGCTTCAGTCACGGTCTCGCCGAGGTAGTCTTCGGCGGTCTTCTTCATTTTCTTCAGGATTTCAGCCGAAATCTGAGGAGGGGACATTTTCTTGTCGTTGACTTCAACCCACGCATCGCCGTTATCAGCCTTGGCGATTTTGTAAGGGACCATCTTGATGTCTTTCTGCACGACTTCTTCGTCGAACTTACGGCCGATCAGACGCTTCACCGCGTACAGGGTGTTGTGCGGGTTGGTGACTGCCTGACGCTTGGCCGATTGGCCTACGAGGATCTCGCCATCATTGGCATACGCAATGATCGACGGGGTGGTACGAGCGCCTTCGGCGTTCTCGATAACCTTGGCTTTACCGTTTTCCAGAACCGAGACGCAGGAGTTGGTGGTCCCCAGGTCGATACCGATAATCTTGCCCATTTTTGACTCTCCCGAAACTTAAATTTGGTTGCCGCAACTGCATTTACAAATTGCGGTAATTCTTAAACGCTTGGCCTGTAAATGGGGGCCACTCAGCTAATTTCAAGCCTGCTCGTCAATCGACGGCGAAACAGGCGATGGCGCCTTGCTGACCACGACCATGGCCGGGCGAAGCAGACGGCCATTGAGCTGATAACCCTTCTGGAACACCTTGAGCACGCTGTTCGGCTCGACGTCAGCGCTTTCCTGCATCGCCATTGCCTGATGGTGCTCGGCGTTGAACGGCTGGCCATGTGGGTCGATGGCTTCAAGGTTGTAGCGCTTGAGCGTGTCGTAGAACATTTTCAGCGTCAGCTCGATGCCTTCCCGCATCGGCCGGATGCTCTCGTCATCCGAGTTGGACAAGTCCAGACCACGCTCAAGGCTGTCGACGATCGGCAGCAGATCGCTCGCAAACTTTTCGAGCGCAAACTTGTGCGCCTTCTCAACGTCTTGCTCGGCACGGCGGCGGACGTTCTGCAGATCCGCAGCCACACGCAGAGACTGGTCCTGCGCCGCCTTCAGCTGTTCTTCAAGCACTTGCACACGGGTTGCCAGATCATCTTGAGAAGTCGCCGTGTCGGCAGCCTGATCCTGGGCCTGCATGTCCGGGTTCTGTTCGTCAGCCATAAATTCTCTCCTTCTAATTACATCCGTGAGCTCAACTCACGCCTCTGCCCGGCTATATGGGGTCGTAATTTTCGGGTTCAAGGGGTTTGGGTGCAGGATCGGCTGAATAACCCTACAAATGTTCCGACATGAGTTCGACGGCCCCGCACGGTGGCGAAATGCAGGTTTGATGCTAAAAATGGGAGACGACCTTTCAAATCGAGCTAAGGGCGGGCATTGTCAGCCCAAACCAAAACACTGTATAAATAACCAGACAAATTGTTTGGGAGCCGCTCTGATGCTGGTCCACCTGTCCATACATAACTACGCCATCGTTGAACATCTCGATCTCGAACTGGATCGCGGCATGAGTGTGATCACCGGGGAAACCGGGGCTGGCAAGTCGATCATGCTCGACGCCCTCGGCCTGACGCTGGGCGATCGCGCCGACAGTGGCGTGGTAAGGCCAGGGGCCGACAAGGCAGACATTCTCGCGACCTTCGACGTGTCGGATATCCCTGAAGCAAGCGCCTGGCTGAAGGAGCGGGACCTCGAAACCGACGGCCCCTGCATTCTGCGCCGCGTCATTACTGCCGAAGGCCGTTCACGCGCCTACATCAATGGCACGCCATGCCCCCAGGGCGACCTGAAAGCACTTGGTGAACTGGTCATCGACATTCACAGCCAGCACGAGCATCAGTCACTGCTCAAGACCGATACCCATCGGCGACTGCTGGACGAATACGCGGGCGCCACCGATCTCGCCCGCCAGGTTCATCTGGCCTCCCAGCGGTGGCGGCAAACGCGGCAGGAGCTTGAACGTCTTTCCAACTCCGGCGACGAGCAGCGTGCCAAGCATCAGTTGCTGAGCTACCAGCTTGAAGAGCTGGAAAGCCTGAGCCTCGGCGAAAACGAACTCGAGCGGCTGGAACAGGAACACACCACGCTGACCAATGCCGAGAGCCTGCTGGGCATCTGCCGGCAAGTGGTCGAGCTGTGCAGTGAAAGCGATTCGGGCAATGCGCTGAACGCACTGACCGCCAGCCTCAACAGACTCAGCAGCGTGAACAACACGCCCGATGCACTGAATGAAGCGACCAATCTGCTTTCCAGTGCGCAGATTCAGGTCGAGGAAGCCGTCGGCGAGATCAATCGTTTCCTCGATCGCTTCGAAGCGGACCCCGCCCGCCTGCAGCAAATCGAAGAGCGCCTCGACACCATCTACACGCTGGCACGCAAACACCGCGTGCAGCCGACTGAAGTCGCGGCGCTGCATCAGAAATTGCTCGACGAGATCGAAACCCTCAACGCCAACGATGAAGCGATCGAGAGACTGGAGCACGAGGTAGGTTCCTACGCGCGGCACTATCAAGAGAAGGCGCGCGAACTGAGTGACCTGCGTCACCGCGCTGCACCGGAGCTGGCCCACAAGGTCGAGCACGAAATCCAGCGGCTGGGCATGCCGGGCGGCCGTTTCAATATCGAGCTGCGTGAGAACGTAGATAAAGAACTGTCACCCAACGGGCTGGAGCAGGTTGAGCTGCTGGTCAGCGCCAACCCGGGTCAGCCGCTCAAGGCGCTGGCGAAAGTGGCGTCGGGCGGGGAGCTGTCGCGAATTAGCCTGGCGATACAGGTGATCACCGCACAGACATCCCGGGTTCCGACGCTGGTGTTTGACGAAGTCGACGTTGGTATCGGTGGCCCAACGGCTGAGATTGTTGGCCAGCTGCTGCGACGTCTTGGCGAACGCGGCCAGGTCATGACGGTTACCCACTTGCCGCAAGTGGCCGCCCAAGGGCATCAACACCTGTTCGTGCACAAGGTTCGTGAAGCGGATGTGACGCGCACGGCGGTGTCCAAGCTGAGCAAAAATGAACGTGTGGAAGAAGTGGCGCGAATGCTGGGAGGGATCGATCTGACCAAGGAGTCGCTCGCGCACGCCAAGAAAATGGTGGTCACGTCCAAATCGTGACGATCATTATGGCCTGAGCCGGACGGCGTTGATGTGGCGGTATCCCGATCCCGCAACGTAGACACAACAAAGGCGACCCGCGGGTCGCCTTTGTCGTACTTCACAAAAGGCTTACACCTTTTGCTTGCGTACGTAGAGCACCAGATTGTGATCAACCAGCTCGAAGCCGTGCTTGCTCACAATGGCTTTTTGCAGTTTTTCGATTTCTTCGTCGAAGAACTCGATAACCTCGCCGGATTCCACGTTGACCATATGGTCGTGGTGACCTCCGTCAGCCAGCTCGAATACCGCATGGCCGCCGTCGAAATTGTGGCGAACCACCAATCCGGCCGCTTCGAACTGAGTCAGAACTCGGTAAACCGTTGCCAGACCGACGTCTTCGTTGGCCTCCATCAGCGCCTTGTAGACGTCCTCCGCGCTCATGTGACGCTGCTGCGCAGAATCGAGCATTTGAAGGATCTTGACCCGCGGCAGGGTCACTTTAAGTCCGGCTTTGCGTAGTTCGCTATTTTCAACCATGGTCAGCTTTCTCGCAGACGCTGCTTCGCAGCTTCTCTTAATGCAGGTATGATCGGGGTTTACGTTGTCCCAGCCAAGATAGTGGAAGTCGCCCACCGATGCAAAACACCAAGCTCTTGCTAACCAGTTTCACCTTCGTGGGACTGCTCGCACTCGCCGGTTGTTCATTCCCCGGGGTTTATAAAATCGACATCCAACAGGGCAATGTCGTCACGCAGGACATGATAGACCAGTTACGCCCGGGAATGACCCGTCGGCAAGTAAGGTTTATCATGGGCAACCCCTTGTTGACCGACACTTTCCACCCTGAACGCTGGGACTATCTGTACAGCCTGCAGCCTGGTGGTGGTGAACGCCAGCAGGAGCGTGTCAGCCTGATATTCAACGGCAATGACCAACTGGCGAGCCTGTCCGGTGACTTCAAGCCGGGCGTCAGCCGCGACGAGGCCATTCTCGGCAATAGCAGCGACACGAGTGTCACCCCCGAAAATCAAGGGACGCCGCCGCCGAAGGAAGAGCCGCCGAAGCCTGGTTCGTTGCTTGAGCAGATTCAGAACGATGTCGACAAGGTCGAGACCGTGCCCGTTCCTTCCCAGGAACCACTGGACACAAATCCGCGCTGATCCACCGTTTCCCAGTAGAATCAGCCGCACAAAAAAGCCCGGACATCCCGGGCTTTTTTACGTCTCTCAATCGTGCCGATGAGAAAATTAAATCGATTTTTGCGCCTTTCTTGAAGCCGCGGCTTTTAAAGCGCGCAGACGCCGTACCTCTTTCGGATCAGCGAGCAACGGGCGATAAATCTCGACTCTGTCACCGTCATCCAGCTCGCGCCGCTCCGGATCGCCAACGAGCTTGCCGAAGATGCCCATCGGGCACTGCGCGAGATCCAGCTCAGGAAAACGCTCGGCCATGCCCGACGCGATAGCCGCAGCGCGTACTGATGTTCCGGCAGGCACATCCAGTGCGAGCAACGTCTGACGGTCAACGGCGGCATACACCACCTCAACGCGAATCAGCCGCTCAGCCATGCAGCTCTTTGGCTCGCTGGCAGAAGGCGTCAACCAGAGTGTTGGCGGCCTGATTGAACAGCGGCCCCAATGTTGCGCGGACGATCGAGCCGCTGTAGTCGAACGACAGGTCCAGACTGATCTTGCAGGCCTTTTCATTCAGGGCCTTGAAGGTCCAGACGCCGTGCAGCTGGCTGAAAGGCCCCTCCTCCAGATTCATCTCGATGGTTTGCCCCGGCGTCAGCGTATTGCGTGTGACGAAGTGCTGGCTCAAGCCGCCTTTGGCGATCTCGACACGCGCACGCATTGAGGTATCACTCTGCTCCAGCACACTGGCGCCGGAACACCAGGGCAGAAACTCGGAGTAGCGACTCACGTCATTGACCAGGTCATAAAGCGCCTGGGCGGGATACGGCAAAAGGGCGGAACGTTGAATATGCGTAGTCATGTCAGCGTCATTTCCAAAGCTGAGCGGCAAAGACAATCAAGATGCCGATCGGCGCCACATAGCGCATCAAAGAGAACGTTAAAGCGAACAGAACCGGGCTACGTACCGACAACTCGTCGCGCACCGCACCGCGTCCCATCACCCAACCTGCGAATACCACGAAACACAATCCACCCAACGGCAGCATGATCCGCGAGGTGAAGAAATCGATCACGCCAAAGAAATCCAGCCCCGACGACGATCCCCACTGATAGAGATGGAACCCGCCGCCTTCGTTCACGAAGAATTTGGCCTGCTTCCAGATGTTGAAAGAGAAAACCGTCCCAAGGCCCACGAACCAGCAGATGAACGATAGCCAGAAAGTCACCCAGCCACGGCGCACCTTCGTACGCTCGACCAGGTACGCGACCATGGGCTCGAGCAAGGAAATGGCCGAACTCCAGGCCGCGACGGCGACAAGGATAAAGAACACCACGCCCATGACGGTACCGAAGGCGACGTGACCAAATGCATACGGCAAGGTAACGAACATCAAGCCCGGCCCTTCGCTTGGGTTCAGGCCCGCTGCGAACACAATCGGAAACAATGCAAGGCCCGCCAGCAGCGACACAAACGTGTCGAGCAATGCCACGCCGACCACTGTCGCGCTGATCGACGCCTCCTTGGTCATGTAGGCGCCGTAGATCATGATCGATCCAACGCCCACGCTGAGCGAGAAGAACGCGTGCCCCATGGCCGGGAGCAGACCATCAAGGACCTTCTCAGGCGTGAAGTCGAACATGAAATGCACGCCTTCCATGAAGTGCCCGGTGGTCAGGCTATAACCCAACAGAATCACGATGAGCACGAACAGCAACGGCATCAGGATGCGCAGGCTGCGCTCAAGGCCGGCGTTGACGCCCTTGGCAATGGTGATCGCCGACAGCAGCATGAACAACGTGTGCCAGCCGACCAGGCGCCATGGATCAGCGATCATCTCGCCAAAATAGGCACCGACACCGTCAGGCGTCACGCCTTTGAAATCGCCCTTGCCGACATCGATGATGTACTCGAGCGACCAGCCCCCCACGACGCTATAGAAAGAGAGGATGAGCAACGCGGTGACCATGCCGGCAAACGCGCCCCATGACCACTTCGACGAATGCCCGGCGGCGAGCGCCAGCGAACGCAGCGCGTTGGCCGGACTCTGCCGCGCACGACGGCCGATGAGCGTCTCGGCGATCATGACCGGAATCCCGATCAGGGCGATGCACGCGAGGAACACCAGCACAAACGCACCGCCGCCGTAGACGCCGACCATGTAGGGGAATTTCCAGATGCTGCCCAAACCCACGGCAGAGCCGGTGGCAGCCAGGATGAACACCCAGCGACTGGCCCAACTCCCGTGAACCGAAACCTTGTCCGTCGACATCGTTGACACGTCCAACACGCAAAAAAGATCGCGCATTGTCCGGGATTCACTCCACGTGCTCAAGCACACAGCTTCAGCGTGCGAGCCCATAGCCGAGACGCCCGTTGATCCCTATAATGCGTCGCCTATGGCTAAGCTCAAGAAACATCCCACAGGGACCATCGCGCAAAATAAAAAGGCGCGTCACGATTACTTCATCGAACACAAGTTCGAGGCCGGTCTGGTCCTGGCTGGCTGGGAAGTAAAAAGCCTGCGTGCCAACAAGGTGCAGCTGGTTGACAGTTACGTGTTGCTCAAGGACGGTGAGGCCTGGCTGATGGGTAGCCATATCTCGCCGTTGACGACAGCCAGTACCCACGTCATCGCTGACCCGACACGCACCCGTAAACTGTTGCTCAACAAGCGCGAGCTGGAGAAGCTAACGTCGTCTGTTCAGCAAAAAGGCTATGCCTGCGTGGCCCTTGCCCTTTACTGGAAGCAGCACTTGATCAAGTGCGAGATTGCTCTGGGTAAAGGCAAGAAGGAATACGACAAGCGCGACACCGAGCGCGAACGCGATTCCAATCGCGAGCTGCAACGCGCAGTGCGGAACAAGGGCAAGGAAGACTGACTCAGTCTCTCCCGCCTGTTTCGGCAAGACCGGGTCTCGGCTGAGGCCCGGTAAAAATGCACGTTCAGCAGCGCCGGCTGGTTATCAGCGGCCCTCTCCCATCGTGCGCAACATCACCTCCTCAAATCCGGCTGCGCCGCTCAGCCCGGGCAGTTCGCTGCACTTGCTGGCGCACTTCCTCCAGCACTTCCTGCACGTACAGCAAGTGACGGCTCGACACTTCTCGAGCGTCGTCCGCCCGCCCTTCGATAATCGCCAGGTACAACTCACGATGCTGATCGATCAGCATGTCCCGGGTTTCTGCGCGCTGTTTGTACATGCCGCCAATGTTGGTGACGACACTGCGCCGCAGCAGATCGAACAGACCGCGAATGGTGTGCAGCAACACGGCGTTATGGCTGGCTTCGGCGATGGCGAGGTGAAAATTGGCGTCCGCCGCGCCCTCCTCCGCGCGGCTCACTTCCTCCGCACGGCTGTAGCAGTCCTGCAAAGCATCAAAGGCTTCGCGCAGCTGCAGCCGATCAACATCTGTCGCACGTATCGCCGCGTAGTAGGCGCAGGAGGCTTCAAGGGTGTGGCGAAATTCGAGCAGGTCGCGCTGGGCTTCCGGACTGCTTTCCAGCAGATGAAGCAGCGGATCGCTGAACGTCGACCCAATGCTGTCGACGACGTAGTTGCCGCCCCCCTGACGGCTGACCAACAGCCCTTTGGCCGTCAGCTTTTGAATGGCTTCGCGCAGCGAGGGGCGTGACACACCAAATTGCTCGGCCAGCGCTCGCTCAGCCGGCAGGCGACCGCCGGAGCGCAGCGTGCCCTCCAGAATCATCCTTTCCAGCTGCTCGACAATATCGTCGGACAAGCGGCGCTGACGCACCTGATCAAACCCCATAACCCTTCACTCCACATCCCGACTGCCCCGCCTGACATGGCCGCGGGGCGCATATTCTCGCCCATCGTAACCAGACATTCACCCGGCAGATGTAGGAGAAATCGCCCTCTCAGGCGAAGAGCGGGCGAAATCCGGGCGAGCTGCTACGAAAGTTTAAGCGTCATAAATTGACACACCATCGGCAAGGCTTCTAACCTAGCGCCAAGACATTGTAAATTGGTATTACCAATTTACAATGCCGGCGATGGACGGCTTGCCGCTGTCCCACGCTGCAGGCACTTCCCGACGGCGGAACGCTTGAGCTGGTGAGCTGTGCGACTCGTTCGTCAGCGCCGGCAGGAAGACAGACAGGCAGTTGTCACCTGCAGGAGCCGCGCACGTAAGACATGGACACCGGGCCTAACCAAAAACAATTAGGGGCCTCATACATGCAAACCTGGCAACAGCTCTACACACCTCTTGGCGGCTTGGGCTTTTCGGCGCTGGCGGCTGTCATTCCGATCGTTTTCTTCTTTCTCGCGCTGGCGATATTCCGGCTCAAGGGCCACGTCGCAGGCGCCATCACGCTTGTTCTCGCCATACTGATCGCGATCTTCGCGTTCCAGATGCCTGCCGACATGGCCGTTGCTTCCGCCGGTTACGGGTTCCTCTACGGCTTGTGGCCGATCGCGTGGATCATCGTCGCCGCCGTGTTTCTCTACAAACTGACGGTCAAAAGCGGCCAGTTCGAGATCATTCGCAGTTCGGTCATGTCGATCACTGACGACCAGCGCCTGCAGGTCTTGCTGATCGGTTTCTGCTTCGGCGCGTTTCTGGAAGGAGCCGCAGGCTTCGGCGCACCGGTGGCGATCACCGCTGCGTTGCTCGTTGGCCTGGGTTTGAACCCGCTGTACGCCGCCGGCCTCTGCCTGATCGCCAACACTGCACCCGTGGCGTTTGGTGCATTGGGTATTCCGATCATCGTGGCCGGTCAGGTGTCGGGCCTCGACCCGTTCAAGATCGGTGCGATGGCCGGTCGTCAATTGCCGCTGTTGTCGGTGTTCGTGCCGTTCTGGCTGATGTTCATGATGGACGGCGTGAAAGGCGTCAAGGAGACCTGGCCGGCGGCGCTGGTCGCGGGCGGCAGCTTCGCCATCGTTCAATTTCTGACCTCCAACTTCATCGGCCCGGAACTGCCTGACATTACCTCGGCGCTGGTCAGCCTCGTGGCCCTGACGTTCTTCCTGAAAGTCTGGCAGCCCGCTCGCGCAGCCGATGCGCAGATCGCCGGTGCGCCAGGCGGTGCCGCAGTCATGGGCGGCGGCGCAGGAAATGCAGGCGGCTTTGGTCAGCCGCGCACCACCAAGAAATCGCCGTACTCGGCGGGCACCATCGTCAAGGCATGGTCGCCCTTCCTGATCCTCACAGTCGTCGTGACGATCTGGACGCTGAAGCCGTTCAAGGCGCTGTTCGCGGCAGGCGGTCCGCTGCAAGCGCTGACCATGAACTTCCCCGTCCCGCACCTGGATCAACTGGTCATGAAGATGGCGCCGATTGTCGCCAACCCGACCGCCATGCCAGCGGTGTACAAGTTTGACCTGCTCGCCGCCTCGGGCAGCGCGATTTTGATCTCGGCGATTCTGGCAATGATTGTGCTGCGGATCAGCGCCAAAACCGGGCTGACCACGTTCAAAGAAACGCTCATCGAACTGCGCTGGGCCATCGTGTCCATCGGCATGGTGCTGGCCTTCGCCTTCGTCATGAACTACTCCGGCATGTCCTCCACCCTGGCGCTGGTCCTCGCCGGGACAGGCAGCGCCTTCCCGTTCTTCTCGCCGTTCCTCGGCTGGCTGGGCGTATTCCTGACGGGTTCCGACACCTCGTCGAACGCGCTGTTCGGCTCGTTGCAGGCGACTACCGCACATCAACTGGGCGTCAGTGACGTGCTGATGGTGGCGGCCAACTCCAGCGGCGGCGTGACCGGCAAGATGATTTCCCCGCAATCGATCGCAGTGGCCTGCGCGGCGACTGGCCTGGTGGGTAAAGAATCCGACCTGTTCCGCTTCACCCTCAAGCACAGCATTTTCTTTGCCACCATCGTTGGCTGCATCACCTACGCCCAGGCGTACTGGTTCACCGGCATGCTGGTTCATTAATCAGACGAGCGCCGGGTGCGTTTTTAGCGCCCGGCTGTGGCCCCCGCTCACTCATCTGCGAGATCCCATGATCATTTCTGCCTCCACCGACTACCGCGCCGCCGCTCAGCGCAAACTGCCGCCCTTCCTGTTTCACTACGCCGACGGCGGCGCCTACGCCGAGCACACCCTGCGCCACAACGTATCCGACCTGGCCAGCATTGCGCTGCGCCAGCGCATCCTGAAGAACATGTCCGAGCTGAGTCTGGAGACGACGCTGTTCGGTGAAACCCTGAGCATGCCGATGGCACTGGCACCGGTCGGTCTCTGCGGCATGTACGCCCGCCGTGGCGAAGTACAGGCCGCCCGCGCTGCCGACGCCAAGGGCATTCCGTTCACGCTGTCGACGGTTTCGTTGTGCCCGATTGAAGAAGTCGCTCCGGCGATCAAGCGACCCATGTGGTTTCAGCTCTACGTGCTGAAAGACCGCGGCTTCATGCGGAATGCGCTGGAGCGAGCCAAAGCCGCCGGCGTGAAGACACTGGTATTCACCGTCGACATGCCCGTCCCGGGCGCTCGTTACCGTGACGCGCATTCCGGCATGAGCGGCAAAAGCGGGCCGATGCGCCGCGTTTTGCAAGCCATGACTCACCCGCAATGGGCGTGGGATGTCGGCATCAACGGCCGCCCCCACGACTTGGGCAACGTGTCGGCCTATCGCGGCAACCCTACCGGTCTCACCGACTACATCGCCTGGCTGGGCAACAACTTCGATCCATCGATTTCATGGAAAGACCTGGAATGGATTCGCGATTCCTGGGACGGCCCGATGATCATCAAGGGCATCCTCGACCCGGAAGACGCCCGGGATGCCGTGAAATTCGGCGCCGACGGCATCGTTGTGTCCAACCATGGCGGTCGCCAGCTCGATGGCGCGCTGTCCACCGCCCGCGCGCTGCCCGCCATCGCTGACGCGGTGAAAGGCGATCTGAAGATTCTCGCCGACTCCGGCATTCGCAGCGGCCTGGACGTAGTGCGCATGATCGCCCTCGGGGCCGACACCGTGCTGATCGGCCGCGCGTTCATCTACGCCTTGGCCACCCACGGCGAGGCCGGGGTGAAAAACCTGCTGGATCTGTTCGAGAAGGAAATGCGCGTGGCGATGGTCCTGACCGGCGCCAAGTCGATCAGCGAGATCACTCGCGATTCGCTGGTTCGCGAACTGGGCGCCTGAACGGCGCCGATCCCGACCTATGCGGCCCGACAGAGGCCGCAGCCGCCACTGAGATGCACCCATGAGGAAAACCGCATGACCTTGCCCGCCGCGTTTCTGGACGGAGTGAACAGCCTCATTCCTGCCGGAAGACGCTTCGACGACCCGCTCTCGACCCTGGCCTTTGGCACCGACGCCAGTTTTTATCGGCTGATCCCCAAACTGGTCATCCGCGTCGAATCAGAAGACGAAGTCGTGGCGCTGCTGAAGCTGGCGCAGGCGGATAAAGTCTCCGTGACCTTCCGCGCGGCGGGCACCAGCCTGTCGGGGCAGGCTATCAGCGACTCAGTATTGATCGTGCTCGGCGACAACTGGAACGGCCGTGAAATACGCGAGCAAGGTGCGCAGATCCGTTTGCAACCGGGCGTCATCGGTGCACAGGCCAATGTCTGGCTGGCGCCGTTCGGGCGCAAGATCGGTCCAGACCCGGCGTCCATGCACGCAGCAAAAATCGGCGGCATCGTTGCCAACAATTCCAGCGGCATGTGCTGCGGCACGGCCCAGAACACCTACCACACCCTCGCCGGCATTCGGCTGGTGCTCGGCGACGGCACTCGCTTGGACACGGAAGATGCCGCCAGCGTCGCTGCATTTAAAGTCAGCCATGGCGAGCTGCTCCACCGCCTCGCGCAACTGGGTCGTGAGACGCGCGCAAATACGGAACTCGCTGCGAAGATCCGCCACAAGTACCGCTTGAAGAACACGTGCGGCCTGTCGCTAAACGCCTTGGTGGATTTCGACGAGCCCCTCGACATCCTCAGTCACCTGCTGGTGGGTTCGGAGGGCACGCTGGGTTTCATCAGTGCGGTGACATATGACACGGTGCCCGATCACCCGAACAAGGCGACGACGCTGATTGTCTTTCCCGACATCGAAACCTGCTGCAACGCCGTAACGGTTCTGAAGACCCAGCCAGTCGCTGCCGTCGAACTGCTTGATCGACGCAGCCTGCGTTCGGTGCAGAACAAGCCAGGCATGCCGGCATTCGTTCGTGAGCTGTCGGAAGGCGCCTGCGCCCTGTTGATCGAAGCCCGCGCCGCGACCCGGCCGTTGCTGCACGAACAACTGGCCCAGATCACGGCGTCCATCGCGCATTTCCCGGTCGAGAAGCAGGTTGATTTCACCGAAGACGCGATCGAAAACGCGCGGCTCTGGGCCATTCGCAAAGACACCTTCCCTGCCGTCGGCGCGGTGCGTGAGACCGGTACGACCGTCATCATCGAAGACGTCACCTTCCCCGTCGAGCAACTGGCCGTCGGCGTTCGGCGACTGATCGAACTGTTCGAAAAGCACCGCTACGACGAAGCGATCCTGTTCGGCCATGCGTTGGAGGGCAACCTGCACTTCGTCTTCACCCAAGGGTTCAACGACCCGCAGGAAATCGCGCGTTATTCCGCGTTCATGGATGACGTCACGCAACTGGTGGCCGTGGAGTTCAACGGCTCGCTGAAGGCTGAACACGGCACCGGCCGCAACATGGCGCCGTTCGTGGAGCTTGAGTGGGGCGGCGAGGCTTATGCGCTGATGTGGCAACTCAAACGGTTGCTTGACCCCGCTGGCATCCTCAATCCGGACGTCGTGCTCAGTGAGGATCCGCAGGTGCACCTCAAGCACCTGAAACCCATGCCCGCTGCCGATGCGATCGTCGACAAATGCATCGAGTGCGGCTTTTGCGAACCGGTGTGTCCGTCGAAAGGGCTGACCCTGAGTCCACGGCAGCGGATCGTCATGTGGCGTGACATTCAGGCGAAAAAACGTGCGGGCACCGACACCACTCAGCTGGAGCGCGATTACCAGTACCAGGGCATCGACACCTGCGCCGCCACCGGTTTGTGCGCGCAACGTTGCCCGGTCGGCATCAATACCGGCGAACTGGTGAAAAAGCTTCGTGGGGACCAAGCGCATCATGACAAGGCCGCCAGCTGGATCAGTCAGCATTTTGCGACAGCGTTGAAGGGCGCGCGATTTACGCTGCATGCGGCCAATGGCGCACGCATGCTGCTTGGCGCGCCGAGGCTGGCGAAGATTTCCAGCGCGCTGAGCAAGGCGTCGTCGGGCCGCGTACCTCAGTGGACGCCGGCGATGCCGCAACCCGAGCACGCTATTCGCTTCACGCCCCCGTTTGAAGATACGCGCCCCCGCGTAGTCTATCTGGCCGCCTGCGTGTCCCGCGTCATGGGGCCTGCGGCGGGGGATCGCGAACAGATGTCGCTGATGGACAAGACCCGAGGGCTGCTGGAGAAAGCCGGCTATCAAGTGGTGTTCCCGGAAGACCAAGACAGCCTGTGCTGCGGGCAACCCTTCGCTTCCAAGGGCTACGCCGAGCAGGCGGAGGACAAGCGCCAGCAGATGCTCGCTGCGCTGACCAAGGCCAGTCGTGGCGGGCTTGATCCGATCTATTGCGACACCAGCCCCTGCACCCTGCGTCTGGTTCAGGACCTCAAGGAAACACGGCTCGACCTGTATGACCCGGTACGTTTCATCCGCACCCATCTGCTGGATAAACTGGTGTTCACCCCGCAGCAGGCGCCCATCGCCGTTCACGTCACCTGCAGCACGCAACACCTGGGCGAGAGCCAGGCGCTGATCGACCTTGCGAGGATGTGCAGCGTGAATGTGGTCGTGCCCGAAGGCATTCATTGCTGCGGGTTCGCGGGCGACAAAGGCTTCACCACACCGGAGCTGAACGCCCATGCGCTGCGCTCGCTGAAAGACGCGGTTCAGTACTGTGATGAAGGCATTTCGACCAGCCGGACGTGCGAGATCGGGCTTACGCAATACGGCGGTATCGACTACCACGGCCTGGTCTATCTCGTGGATCGAGTGACTCAACCAAGAACCCCTTAATGCACACAAATGGGGCGCAGATCGCCCCATAATCCCGAAACATCCGGCAACGTGGCTTTTTCACAGCATCGTGAAAAAAAAATAGAACCCCTGCGACAGGCGGCAGTCCATCTCTTTAGGCGCCACAAACCATTCGGCGCTTTTCCCTATATCTCGGGCACCGGCAAATTGAGCGGCGACACCGAGTCAACAGGCTCAAGGAGATACACATGAAGCGCACCGCACTGACTGGACTGTTTCTTACCGCTGCACTGTTGGGCTCCCCGGTTTTCGCTGCTGATGACCTGTGCGGCGCGAACATCGCGGCACTGAAGAATGCTGAAGCGTCGACTGTCACCAACCTCGCCGGCGACAGCAAGACCGATATTGAAAAAACCGTTGCTGATGCCACCGCCGCGCAAAAAGCTGGTAATGAGAAAGAGTGCATCTCGATCACTCAGAAGAAAATCACCGAGCTGAAGACCGGCGGTGACGGCAGCGACGGCGGTGCCGCGAAGTAATTGCCGAATCGCGACGGCTCCAAAGCCGTAGCGAGCGGAATGTCAGGCGGACGGTCGACGTATCTCATTGATTCGGGTAGACTCCGCCGCCTGACTGCTAGAGCAGCAGAATTGGGGCCGATTAGGATTCGACGCCGGTGATGAAACTCTAGGGGCATGCCGACTTGGTAACAGAAGTCGTAAATCCACTGTTGCAACTTTCTATAGTTGCCAATGACGAAACCTACGGGGAACAAGCTCTCGCCGCGTAAGCGGTGCTAGCCTTCCTTCTGGTAGCTTCGGCTCCAGCAATCACCAGGGGATGCCTGTAAACCCAAAGTGATTGTCATACAGAACAGGATCGCCGTGCAGTACGCTGTGGACGAATCGGCTAAAACTTACACAGCTCGCCCAAAGCACCCTGCCCGTCGGGTCGCTGAGGGTTAACTTAATAGACACGGCTAAGCATGTAGGCCCGAAAGCGGAGTACTGGCGGACGGGGGTTCAAATCCCCCCGGCTCCACCAAACAAGCGTTACAAATCAAGCACTTAGCGCTCGCCGCAAGTGCTTTTTTTGTGTCTTTTGGGGCTGTTTTGGCTCCGTAATGCCAGCTTAATGACAGCGTCATCACAGGGATGAGCTGAGCCTGAATGCTCAAGATATGAGGAAATCGTGATGCTGCAGAAAATTGGGAAGGCTGTATTCAGCTTCAGCGGTACTTCTCTTTTCATAGCTGTGATAGGCGTGATGTCTTCCTTTGTAGGCCTATTCGTGGACGTCTCCGGCGCACTGTCCGTCAAATGGTTGCTATTCACGATCACCGTCGCCGCCTACGCTATTGTGATCTTACTCAAGATTGCTCACGATGCAGTCGAGCAGGGGCGACCTCCGCCAGCCTTTGAAAACCCTATAAAATATCTGAAAGATGGCCGCATTTTCGTCATCAGAAAGAATGACCATTTCCTCGCAAATATCGTGGTTGGTTGCTACTCCCAACAGGACGGCATCGACCGCCTTGCCTATCTGGGAGTGGTCGACCTCGTGCAGCCGAAAATCATCCAGATCAAAATTGAGGTCGATCTAGGGGTTCTGCGGACTGTGCCGGTCGGGCCGGATGAGCTGAAGATGTTGGAAATACGCCCAGTGGTGCCTTTTAGTGCCCTACTTAAATTTACGGACATGAGAAAAAACTGATGAATAGCCGCTATCACGGAAAGGTTGTCGCTAAGCCTGATAATTACTCCGTCGTGGTCAACATCGGCTCCGACCACCTAGTGAAGCTCGGCCAAGAGTTTCTGATTGTGGGACTGGGTGAGACCATCATCGATCCTGATACCGCAGAAGTATTAGAGCAGCTTGAAATTGTCAAAGGCAAAGTCACTGCAACGCACGTTCAACAGAAAATCTCGACGCTCACTTCCCTTGAAGTCGAGCGAGATCCGGATATCAAAGAAATTAAGCGGAAACCCTCAGGTTCCGCCTATACAAATATTTTCGGGGATCGTGAATCAGTTGTCGAAACAACCCGGATTGGGGCTGAGCGCAAAAAAACCATCCCCTATGCAGAAATTGGCGACTACATTCTGAAGGTCTAAGCGCCTCATTAGTAGGTCCGGGGCCCGGCTTCTGGTGCTGGAGCCTTATTACAGCATCAAGGGCTCGGGAAATGCGGGCCTTTTGTTGTTCGGCGCGCGTGCAACGACACTTACAAAACCGCCCCGCCGAGGCCCGTTTCTGTATTCTCCAAACGCACCTTTCAAATGGCCTGTGTGGATTAGCTGGTGTAAGAAGAACGCGCTGAGAGGGGCGTCCCAGCGCACTCCGAACACCCTAAAAACCCCTGCCGGGAACACTGATTGGTACAAAAAGTGGTACGAGTTCTTGCCCGGCCTCACTGCCCCACTCCTCTCGGAGCGTGCCTGCCATGAACACTAATGACCTCGTCATGCCCTCTGCTGTTCGCCAGGAGCTAGATATACTGCTGGCAGATATCAAGCGCGCCAGCACCAGCGACCAGGCTGAGCGCGCCGGCCTCCGAGCCGAAGGCTTCGTACTTGGCGTTGAGCGATTAAAGGCGCTGCAACCTGCATCGATCGAGGCGCTTTACCTGGTGGTGGAGCAGGCTGTAGAGGCCAGGTCGGGCGAAATTGTGGCGAGGCAATAATTTGATCCAGCTGTCTGCGCGCCTAATGTGCCCAAGCCGCTAAGGGGCAGGAAAGCATAATGGCCTGGGTCTAGACTCCGAGTGGACGATGGGTTGGAACGTTGCAAGGCGAGCCAGCTCATCAGATTAAAGAATTGGGCCTATCAGCCGAAACAATCGTTGAACCCGTGACCATTTGTAGTTCCTAACCTATAGTCACGTCCGCGCCACGAAACGTTGAGATACGTTTTCGTGGCGCGGAATTCATTTGACAGAGGGGTCGGCTTAGCGATAATCGCGACCCTAGCACTGCAACCATCAAAGGAGCCTTGTGATGAACGCGGCAAATCACCACCTTTTAGCCGATGCTCTGACTGCTGCCGAGCTTATGGGTGTAGGTGCCGTTCGTTCCTTGGACCTACTGCGTGACATAGACGGCACCATTGACGCCCTGACCCACCATACCGCGTTGCTCAGAGCGGCAGAGAGAACCTTCGCTAACGTCAAGAAGGCACTATCGTCCGGAGAGGCCGCGAAGGCTATTCCTGAGGGCGATATCATTCCTGTGCTCGAGGGTCTCCAAGATAGCTTGGTGAAATCCTTCTCAGAAAAAACGCAGAAGATGGGGTATGCCATCAGCGATCCACGACTCAGTGACGAGGATGGAGTCGTTGACGCCTATTCGATCTTCCTTGATGCGGTGGCGTCCCTCAATCGCACTACTGAGTCTCTTCGCTGGGCGATCTTGGAAAGTAATGCTGATGCGGAAGAATCTCACGCCCCAGTGATACTGAGTGAACCTTCCGATATTGATAACTACCTTGACTCTCTGTGAGGCTGAGGATTACGGCTATCGACGTGGGCCGGAAGTCGTTCAAAAACTCCTACGCCTCACTCTCTGATGAGATAAAAGCCTCCTTTAAGGAAGCCTACAGGCTGCTCCTTGATGACCCACAGCCTAAGAAACTGAGGCTTGAAAAGCTTTCGGGGCATAAGAATCCAGGTGTTTACACAATTCACATCACCTCCAACCACAGCCACAAACTTAGCTTCGAACTCATCGGAACGATCGCTGAGCTGAGGCGGATAGGCACTCACAAAGAGATTGACCGAACTCCGTAAGCCCGGCCCAGCGCCGGGCTCTTTGTATCTGGTCCTCCGTTGCAATCAATTGCAAATCTGATTGTGATCCTCTCTCAGTCACATCCCCGCCCAGCATATGAAGACACTATTCCTCCTCATGGCTCAGTACGACGGCCAGATCATCATTCCCCTGGAGCGCATCTGCTCCGACTACTTCACACACCTCACACCTGATGCGATGAAGGTGAAGGTTGCGAACGGGCAGATCGACCTGCCGTTGGTCAAGCTGGAGAACAGTCAGAAGTCAGCCCGCGGTGTCCACGTGAATGACCTTGCCGAATATCTGGATGCTCGGCACAGGGCAGCGAAGGCGGAGCATGATCGGCTCATGAGGCGTTAAGGGAGATCAGACCTTGCGGATGCCAAACTGAGCAACCTTTACCCTGGAGTCCTGGTCAATGCCTGCGGCGAGGTACAGTCCCATCCGCGCAGTGATCACCGTTTCCGTCAAGTCGCCCGTGTACCGCTGCGTCTCCAATGCGCCCTTCCAGTTGGCCGGCAAGGTGAACGGCTCTTGGTATTTGTCCATCGACCGGTAATAGATGGTGGTGGAAGTGCTGAACACCGGCTTGGTGATAATCAGCTCCGCTTCCCAGCCAAGGATTCCACGGCTGTTGCCTACAATCTCCGGCGCCGAAACCATCTCGATCACATCCCCTGCCAGCACATTAGACACCGTGACGTTCGCAGCTGGCTGCACATAGATGTAGCCGCCGGCGGCCGCCATTGCACCGGACAGCTCTATGCACTGTGCCTCTCCATATGCGGCCGGCTCCTTGTACCACCGAGTAGTGATCCCGTTCAGGCCTGAGCCGGAGGCTTTGTAGTTGTCCGCCAGCACCGATCCGCCTACCGGGTTGACCGATGCGTTGATGACACCGGTCGAGCCCGTCATCAATGGGTTCGCGTTCAGACAGCCGTATGGGCGAATTGCCGAATACAGATCAGCAGCGTCCGTCGGCAGCGGCACGCCGAAGAATTCGAAGTTGGCATTTATCACCGGCACACACTTCGACTGGATGAAATCTGCGCCGATCAGATTCGGGTGCAAGTCATCGACGGTCATGGCCTGGGTGAAGCCATCCCATATGTTCACGACCGGCACGAACTGTATGACGTAGGTCAGCACCCAGTCCTTGTAAGCAATCGCGTCCGCCAGCGCCTGGCCGGTCAGAGCCTTCGTGCCGAAGCGCGGCGTGCCAGTGCCAACAATCAGGTACTTCCCGGGCGTGTTCTGGAACGCTGTGATGGCCTTCATCACATTGGCCTTGCTATCGGCGAGCGTCATGCCGGGCGTCGTGCTGTCGTTCGTGCGCGACAGCAGCATCCACAAATCGGCCGTCGCTGAATTCAGGCAGGACGGCAGCCGTGGCATGAACTGGCCGGAGTGGTCGCCGACCTTACCTTGATTGTCCAGGTAGCTGGGAAACAGGCCCGTCTTCGCCGCGATCGCACCGGCGTAACCATAGGCTTCGGTGCCGAAGGCCTTCGGATCAATGGTGTGGCAGTTGGCGCTAAAGCTGTCGCCTAGCAGGCCAAGCCCACGCCGGATACGTCTTTTGGTTCCAGGCGCCCCGCCTATCACCAAGGTCACTTAGCCACCTCATAAGCCGCGCCGCCTTTTGGTGTGAATCGGGTGGGCGAGTTGCCCAGATCCAGACGCCACGCGCCATCAGTGCTGAATGTGTCAGCGGTCACCCAGTCAGTGCCCACTGCCTTTTCCACAAGCACGCTTCCGCCATTTGCTTTCACGGACAGCGTATGCGGGCCGTAGCTGTACTTCATCACGAATTGATCTGTACGCACTGAGCCTCCGGGGCTTCACATGTGAGTTAGGTCGTTGGTGCTGGTACCCGAGGCGCCAGCACCAGCCGAATGTTTAGGGCACGTCCTTAAAGAACACGTGGTTGCCGAGCTTCAGCGTTCGCTTCGCTTTGGCAGCCCAGTCCGGCGCCTTCGGCATGGTGGTCGCGTGATAGTGGGTCGCCCCGCCCGTAGAATCCGGCACCTTGCCGTCAATCACCTGGTCAGCAGCAATCCGGCACTGTGCCAGCTCACGGAACGGGATCTCACGCGCGCCGCTCAGGAACTGATAGTTCGGGTCATTCCGGTTCCAGCAGCTGAACTGGTACGGCTTCTGGCACACGCCGGCGTAGCCCTCGCCCCACCACGATTTATCCTTGCCGTCGTCCACTCGGTTGCGGATCGTCCAGGCCACCGACACCATCCCGGCCAGCCCCTCCCCGCGCGCTTCGCCCCACAGTGTGCGCGCCAGCACGTCACGATCTTTCTCGGTTACGGTCATGTAGTTTTCTCCAGACGAAAAAAAGCCCGCGCATGGCGGGCCTCGTTAAAAGAACGGCTATTTGATTTGGTAGCTGAAGCTGATACGCACCTGCACCGTGACCTTCACGGTAGACTTGAACTGGATCAGCACGTTGTCGGCGGTAGCATCACTCCAGATCACACCCGTCATGAGCGGTTCCTGAACACCGACACAGAACCCAGCAGCGTCCGTCACAGCGGTAAAGTCCGAAGGGATCGGGATAGAGAGCTGCAGCTGCGTCAACGTGGATTCCACCGCCGGCGTCAGCGTGATGCAGCCGGCTACCGTGACCATGTTGCCGACTCGGTGGTAGATCAGTTGGTCTCGCGGCACCGCAGCGCTGAGGTTTTGCGGGTTGCTCATGACTGGGGTGTAGAGCCCGCTGCCGTATACAGTTGCTCGCAGATTCTCCCCATCCAGAAGCGGGCCGTAGATCAGTGTCGAGCCCAGCGACGAGAAATGATTCAGCCCGTTGCCGCCGTATGGCAGTGAGGTCGTGGCGGTCGGATTTGGCGCGCCCCATGCTTGGATTGACGTCAGCTGCGGACGATACGCAGCTGGCTCGCCCAGATTGACATGGTTAACCCGCGTCCAGGGCCCGGTTTCCAAAGCGTAGTAGCGGGTCATTGGCAAGAACTCGCCGCCG
>NZ_JAXCIP010000014.1:0-75097 GCF_046540435.1 Pseudomonas sp. W5-01 | reverse complement strand
CATCCAGGCGGGAGGATGCCTTACGGTTGAGAGCCAGGAAGGCCACGGCACAACTTTTTCGCTGTTCATGCCGAGAGACGTTCTTCCAGAGGTCGACGCGGTCATCTGAGAAGGAGCAGGCTTGCCCGCAATCAGGCTGACTGGCCTTTACTTGCAGGTGTAAGAAATACGTTACCATTAATAGGCGGGCAGCAAGGCAAAGTGGGGTGCGGGTGAAATCAACCCGGGGCTCCGCTCACGCCGTAAGGATCTTGCCGGTTTTGCGGTCCAGTATTCGATATGGCGAATCGTCCTTCCCCTCTGTAGTCCGCGTGAGATCTGCCAGAGCGACGGACTTCGTCTTGTAAGTCCACTCTGATCCCATTCGAAACCATTCCCCATCAAAGTCACTTCGAGCTTGAAGCTCATAACGCGCTTCAGATGAAGCCTTTTTGGTGCCGGCCGGCTGAGCGCCGGCTAAACGTCGTTCGAGCTCGCGGACACGCGCTCGAGCTTTTTCCCCCAACTCGAATTCTACCCGGGCTTTCATCTGCGCATCTTCCAGCTCGTTCATCAGCTGGAGCACCTGTGCGCGCAAGGCCATGTTCTCGTCCAGGGACTCAACGGTATTTTTAGTAACGTTACTATTAATGCGCTGACGGTACTGACGTTGAATGGTCGCACGGGACAGCGCTTGACCGGTCGATGGCCGGCCAGGCTTGCGCTTTTCAGGGGCAGCCTGGGTCAATGATGCTGGAGGTGCTTCGGTGATGTCGGCCATGATCTGGGATCTGACTCAATTGAGGTAACGTTACTATAATAAATTTTGGTAACGTTACCTATTTAACTTCGACCATACGTCTGCTGAGAGGGAAACGCGTCGACCAGCGCCGATCGCTCTCGGTCTTCCCGCTGGCCGAGAGCTGGACCGCAGAAACGATCAGCGTCAACGGCAGCTGGTGTTGGTCGTCCCGCCGAAGGAGGTTGACGTGCAGTTCACCGTAGCGGGCAACTGGTACGTGTTCACTGGCATTGGCTGTACTGATTGCGGGGCCTGGTAGTTCTGCAGGGCCTGTATCGCGCGCTGCTTCCGAGCCTGGTCTGCCTGTGCGTGTTGCTGGCTCAACGATAGCCGGCACTGAATGTAAGCATCGGTCCCCGGCGTGGCTCCGTAGGATTGGCACTGGGCATCCTCGGCGGCCGCTTGTTGGGCGGCCTTTTGTTCCTGGCTTGCACAGCCTGCCATGAGGATTACGACGGCGGTCAGTGCAATCAAATGTCTCATGGCAAATTTCACTGATAACCCAGCGTTTTTCGTTTCTTGGACTTTGGCTCCTCACCGGGCGGCGGGGGCGGTGGAGGCGTGTTCGCATCGTCGATCATTCTGATGAGCTGGTCACATTCTTCCGGCGTAATTTCGTTCTTTGCCAAGGCCTCTTTGACCAAAGAGTGCATCGCCTCACTCGACGATTTTGTCCAGCCATTCTCCCTTTGCGTGCGGATGGCGTCAGCCAGTTTTGTGAATTCCTTGCTGTGCATAGCGTCTCCCTAGCGTTAACTTCTCAAAAGGTTTACTTCATATTCAACAAACTTGGTCCCCCCCTGCCTTGGTCGCAGATGAACTGCTGCATTGGGCTTGGTAAATCTTTCCGTTGTCCGTGGATCTGGTGGTGGACGGGATGACTTGTCGCTCTGGTCGGCAGCAGCCAGCAAGCCCCAAATCGCGGCAGCCGCCTTCCCCACTCCAGCCTTCAAAGGGCTAACTCTTCCAGATGCGGTGCAATATGGCTTTTCCAGTGCGGGAGCAATGGTAGGCAGGCCATGTAGTACATCAACCAGCATGCATAAATACTGGAATGAAGATAGCAATTGCCGGCAGTCAACTTGCCGTGCGCTAGCTCGTGTCGCAGGCAGGGGCCACCCTTGAGGTTGAACAACAGGTCAATGGTGTAAATCAGATCCACTCCGAAAATCGACTCCAACTGATCACGCCGATTTTTCAACAGTCCGCTGATTGACCTGTCTTCTTGAAGCATTTCTTCATCGAGTTTTGAAGTATCAAAACCAGCATCGCTGAGTACATGACGCAGCGAGTTCTCTAACTGAGGGAATAGCAGGTGGCAGGCAGACATCATGTCGCCTTGGAGAAAGCGGGCGAGGCCGAGAGCGTAGATGTGTTCGAATCCCGGAGGAACGAAGGGGCTGGCCAATACAATAGCCATAAGGTGGCGATCGTCTAAAGCAAATTTTGTAAGCAACGTCTGCGCGGCGGGCTTCACCCGACTTTCGACTGCCATCTGGTAATGGATATCCAGATAGATCAGGCTCTCATGCTCGTACCACTCTGGGGGCGGCGCTTGGTCAAGGTTGGCGACTGGTGCTTGGTTAATTACGCGCCCCAAGACGTCGGTGTATATCCGACCGCTGAATAGGTCAGATAGGAACGAGTCGTTGCGATATTTGATGATGTCGGTATGCAACGCTATTTTTTGTGGCACATCGCAGACAAACGCGAGCCTGTAGAGGAAGTCTGGAAGCGTCAGGTGCTTGAAGATATCGATAGTTCCCTGGCGCTCCTCACTTAGATCCATGGGAGTTCGGAAGACCGAGAATTCATGAGCAGCCTGCGCTTGCTGCTCCAGTAACTGGGCCTTCAAGACCTTCAGTTCTTCCTGCATCCCTGGGATTGAACGAAGCTCTCGGATGGCATCTCGGGTCCAACTAGCTTTTGCCATGTAGCTTTCGATAGCGTCCCCCATCTTGAGGGTCTGCTGGATCGACTGGAGCTTGCAGCGCTTGAAGGCTTCATGATCTTGTGATTGTTGGTGAGCCTGGGCGGCAAGCTCCCACACCCCCTTGACCGCCATGGCGTATTCACTAGCCCCAGCATTGGTTGCTAACTCCTCAGCGTCTTGAGCCACTTGTGCCCATTCAATTAGCTTGAATGTCTCAGCCAAGCGTGCAAGTCGGACGAAACTCGAATAGCACCGCTTCCTCTGGGCTTCAGCGTACAGGCGCTTCCACGAAGCCACAGAAGCATCAGGAGGGTTTTTACGCTTACCCGTACTGGCGATGATATGGAAGACCCGATGGATCAGATCAACGACTTTCGAGGACAAGCCGGAGGGTGGCTCATAGCTGAAAGAAAGTTTGTCGTCGAGATAGAACTCGATTGCCTGGCAGTAAGCCTCGATCGACAGACTGGCGGATTGGTGGAATTTTCTATGGTTATACCAAGCCACGTCAGCCACCCTAGCGCGCAGCAGGGGATGATCGATATTTTCTGCAATGGTGGCGAGTACTTGGCTTTGCTCACCGCATATGTCAGCTGGAGCAGAGGTGCGCATTCCGTCTCTGATCAACCTTGGGACGAATGCATCTTGGCGATCAACGGAAAAATGGAATGAGCACACGACCATTAGCACCCGATACGCTCGGTATGCACCGTGCTGACCATCGGCAAGCGCCTGTCTGGAAAGAGCCCCGAACTGAGAATCAAGCGTAAAAAGTTCGAGGGTGTCCATGGTTTCCAGCAGGTTGCTAATCTTTGTTTGTTCGAAGTCTGTGGTAGACGCTAGCTCTAATTCAAAACGATTGGGCTCGTCGTCAGTGATAGGCGCGGACTCTGATTCAGCCCCTTGCATCGTTTGCCCACCTCTAGCCCCTTGGTCGTGCTGGGCCGCCTCCAATTGATCAGTGTCCTTCACTTTGCGTCACTCCTATTTTCCTATCTACGGTTGTATGAGCGAACTCGCTAAATGCTCCCTGCGTTCAGACCAAAAAAGTTGCATACCAACATCGCTGATCTGGTCCAGGTCAACAATGTCAGTTTCATTGAGCTCACCATTACCAACACCGGTGTCAATCAGCGACTGAATCCTTGCGCGGCGCTGATTGAGCAGCTCAAAACAGGCTGCCTTGATAGTGATCGGGACACCGACCACACACATGGTTTCGGCAAGAAGAAAAGTGACGATCATGCATTCACGCAGGCGGTTCTTCACCCGAAATCGGCCTTCCGCCAATTCGGCAGTAATGTGAACACCAGGTAGGCTGTAGCACACCTTGTTGACTAGGCCCTGGTCATGGCACTGAGCTTTTAGCTCGGCAGCAACCCGTGCTAGAAGTGCACGTTTTTTAAAGTAGTAGAAAATCCGCATTTTTGCTTTTACCTCAACTTTCCGGGTTGTAGCCGGTACAGCCCTTTGGGGGGGAAATCAGATGCCGATCGTCGACGCCATGAGCCTTGCGCTCCCGCAGATTCATCACGACCAAAGCCCCATCTTTCAAAGCGCTCGGTGAAGGCCCCGATTTCGTAAAGCTGCTCCAGCAAGGCGTCGAACATGTTGTGAGCCAGGCTAATTGAGTCAGCGTCCAAGTCCTGAACAGCTTGCTCCAGGTGATGGAACAGGTCGGTTTTCAATATCACTCATTGGTTGAGCCTCCGGACGATTTTTCTTTAGTCGCGATGCTTGAGGCCCACTGAAAGCCGACAGTTGCGGGACTCAATACTCCCCTGCCTGAAAGGCCAGCACGCCCGATCCTTCATGCTGGGAGTTTGCCGGACGATCGTCAGCTTGACCTTCTGCGGAGACTCAGCCCGAGGAGGGATAGAGGGGCTGTGATGAAAGGTGACAATGTTGTGAGCGCCCGTGGGAACAAAGTTCTGATTATTGAAGCTGGTTTGCCGAGGCCCGGGGTTAGGACCCGTGTCCAACGATGTTGAACTCGAGCGTATGGCAGAGCCCCTGTCCACTTCTGCGTTCAACTCCTGAGCTTTGGATTCCATCGACGCGACTCCTCGGTGGGGCTCCGATCGGGTTGACCACAGCAAAGCGCTTACTCCAATAACACTGCCTATTGCTAGGCACGCGACAAGACTTTGCACGCCACGCCTGTGGCCTCTTCGGGTAATTCGTTCCGGGGCATCACTGAGTTCTGCTTTCATCCATGACCTACCTGTGATCTCTTTTTGCACATCGGCAACATTCTGGAAGCGATCTTCCCCTTGAACTCTCGGACGCGAAAGACGCGCCCCGGTACTGCCAAAGGCCTGTAGTGCACAGCGGATTTTTCCGTGATTCTCGGTCTGATGATCAGACCGCTATTTTGGCCAGCGCTTGACCGATGCTAAAAATGGAGCGTTCGCCAGACTCGGAAACCACTGCGAAGGCCTTCGTTTGAGCGTATTGACCTGGCCCACGTGCCCTATTGTCCCAGACAGCAACCACATCAACTGTGTCTTTCACCTCTCCACCCCAGCTGTCGAGTTGGCAATAACGGTGGTAGATGTCGAGCACGTCAGATCGATCAGGATCTGAGAGCTTGCCCTCGATGGCCGTCCTCTCCCGTAAAGCATCGAAGTAAGCTTTAGCAGCGCCGAGGGTGTTATAAACCGTGCCGCTTTTCACGATGACTTTCTTTGCCATGCTAATTTCCTTACTGATCAATTGCCGAGGTTGAGGCCAGCATTTGTGATCGTTGCGCCGTTTTTTTTCAGCACCCCTGCATTATCAGAAATCACCCTGTAATGCCCTGATGGGATATCCATCGTGAGCGGCCCGCCACACTGCGGACAGGCTGGATTCGCCAGAACTGCCAAGTTCGATGGGATGTCGTCCGGCCACCAAACCTTCCGACAACTCCCGAGGCATGCGTGGCTGGGTGCTCCATGATTAGCGCTATAGATTAGGTGCCCTTTGGTTTTCACGATCTGCATTCGAATTCCCTTCTCGATCTTTGAAAGCGAGTGCTCCCTATCCTACTGCCTCGGCCCAGCTCGATGGCTGGGATTGGGGTGAACCTGGTGCTTTCCTGTGTCAGGTGCGTTTTGCGCGCAGGGCCGCCAATGCAGCGTCAATCTTGGCCGCGGCGTCGCTGTATTCCTCTACGGTCACAGCCCCACTCGTGACGGGAATTGGGCGTTACTCAATTTTTCTTACCTACACAGCTGCATCGCAATGGCATCGAACTCAAGGTCAAAGCTAGCTTTCTCTGCCGCGCTCAAGAAACCCTGCTGCTCGACGAACCGATTAGTTTCATTCCGGACGTTCTCTACACGTTTCACCATGCGCTGTGCTTCAACCTCGGTAATACGACGGCCTTTTCTTGAGGTACTGATATCGGCATTTAGAACATTCGCTCTTACTGAGATATGTGCTTGTCCTGGATCGCTGATCTGCCCGCCGGTCTCGCCGGCTATTTCTTGTTGGTTTTGGATGTCGCAGCTTGGAAGATTGAGGCTTTGCTGTGCAGCTGTAGCGGTCAGGCTAAAAGCAAACAACGAAGTGAAGAAAATATGTTTCATGACTCAGTCCCTTTGATCGGATGTCAATCCCGCGTACATGGCATACCACGGCCTAGACGGTGCTGCCCGGCAATTGATTAAGGCGAATCTGCTGCATGGGCTCGGCTAGGATATTTTCCAGAACCGGCATAGCGTTTGTCAGGGTCGGGGCCTTCATGTGCGCTTGCAATGCCGCTTCATCGTCCCAGCTTTCGTAGGAAACAAAGCGGGTGGGGTCTTCGAGATCCGTCAACAGCGCATAGGCCTGGCACCCAGGCTCGTGCTGGAATTGCGGCAGGGCGGATTGCAGTAGGTTTTTCAGTTGCGCTTCCTTGCCTGGCTTGGCTTTCATGATCGCGACGACGTTAAGAGGTGAAGTCATGTGGGGAGTCCTGGCAATGCCGGCGCCGGAATGGAGCCGTCAGCGCATGAGACATGCCACGTAAGGTATTCATTCAGAAAAACAGGGAGGCTACTGTTACTGCGCCGCCACCCTTTTCCTAGATACTCGGCCTGATCGGCTGGACCTGAGTCTGCCTAGCCTGATGTGTCTGTTTCAGCTCGGTCTCCAAGGTGTTTCTCATGCTTGGGCTGATCACGTTTTCTAGGCCCAAGGCCATAATCCAGCCTAGGGCCAAAGCATGGTAGTAACTCACCAAGAGATCGCTGGGCGCATCGCTGACGGCGGAAATCCTGTCACGAATGCGCATCACGGTTTTGGGGTTGTCCTGCTCGATCTTGATAATGCCCATGGCTTTTCCTAGTCCTGATCGGGGTCAACAGCGACCCACGCTTTCGCCCCGTTATAGTCGTCGCCAGACGGCCAGTGACGGATGCAACGCGAATAAGGTGTTTGAATTGCCCAGGGCGTAGCGAAGTGGCATGGCGGGGAGTCATACGGGCTCTCTGTCAGGATGCCGCGGGAATCGCGATGAATCTGGAGAGAGTAGCCAGCAGGCCTCCTGAATAGCTTACAGGCAGGCCCGGCGCGGTGTTCACGGAAAATGATTACGTATGCGCTAAGCAGCAGCTAAACGCCGCAATATTGCTCAAGAAGTGCCACCTGGTCCTTGTGACACATGACCGGCATTTCTTGCGCACCCGCGAAGTGAAGATAGCGCGTGCGATGACGACCATTGGTGTAGCCGACCCAGCGCGACACGCGCTCAGACCTACGACCCAATATTTTCAAGATAGGCTGTTTGGACTCTTCTTTAACCTCGTTGAAAGAAACGATCGGCATTTCGACGTGCCGCTCCTTCGGACCAGGTGGTGCCAGAAATTCAAAGATGCCCTGGCGTTTATCTTGGTCCCATTCCTCTACAGGTGAGACGACAAAGCTTTGGTGTTCGTGCTGATCCGAGTAGTGAATCAACTTTTGTACATCAACCATGACAACCACATGGTTATCGTAGCCTGGGCGGCACCGCAGACTCACGCTCTGATAACCAGGGTGACCACCAGAGAGACTGACTTCATACAGATCTGTGTTCATCCTTTGTCCTTTGCTGATGGGGGGCAGGCTTGCACCCGAAACCGACTTAGCCTAAATCGGTTTCCCGTTTACCGTAAATCGGTGTCCGAAAGGCATGAAAAAGGCCCCCAGACTGTCGGAAAGTCCGGGGGCCTATTTAACCAATGACCCGATATCGGTAACGCGCGTCAGCCCTCCAGAGGCAGGCCTTCTTTGTCCACCTTTGGATACCAACTGTCCGCTGCGTCATTCAGTGCGATCACCAATGCCTCTAACTGCTCGGCATTGATGATGCCCATCTCATGCACCTGCTTGATGTAGTCGATGGTCAACGCGGCATTGTGCTCGGCGAACGCGTCGCTCATCCCGCCACGGATCGCCTCGATCAGCAGCTCGACGCGCTCAGCGACGCGCTCCGGGGTCTTCTTCATTTTGTAAGTGCAATCAATCATTCAAGAGGCCATCGGCATTCATGCCGGCGTGGTGCGTTTCCCAGTCATTGAGCGCCTGCACGTTGGCCGCCATCAGCTCGTTAAACTGGGATTGCTCCAGCAGGCCCAGCTCGTACAGCGAGGCAATGTAGTAGCGCGCCTGGGCGGCGTTGCACTGTGCCAGTCCGTCGGACAGCGTGCCAATTGTGTCGATCATGTCCTGCGCGCGGGCCACGGCGTCGGCATTGGTCATGGGCATGGCGGGCATTCCTCGTTGGACGTCATACCGAAGTCGTATGTGGGCCCCGGCACGTGGGCACTATGCTGTGGCAGTGTAAGCCACAATCTAAAGAAGGGCAGGATGCCCACAGTAAAAGGACGAAGCCCTGGCCAGGTCGCCAAACTTCGATCGATGATGGACTGGCATCTGGACATGGCCACTGAGCTGGAACGCGCCGGCAAGTTCGATCATGCCCGCGTTCACTTGATCCGGGCGAATCTCTTGAAACCCGCGGCAACCTCGTCTCTTCAATAAATGCCAGGCCTGAGCACTGATGTGCCCTTTGCTAGCGGTCGAGCAATCCGGAGCGTGGGTAAAAGGCACTCGTGCTCGATGTGGCCATTGGGCCCAGCCGCAGCTTCGAGACTTGAGGCACCCGGTATAGGGCCCAGCGATGCGTCCAGTTTTCCAAGTTCCCATTCCCTGGGGCGAGCGAATTTGTACATGCTCATTAGACACGTTCCTCGGCAAACAAGCTGAACGAGCCAGCTTGTCGTGGCGAGTCCCTATTCTTCGGTTCTCTTTCAGCCAGCCAAACATCCGCTCAATGATGTTCCGCTGTGAATACTTTGGGCGATTGTATGGACCAGATACAAAGGTGATAGTTGTGCCAAGACATGGTGGACGGTTTCAAGGCTTTGGCTTGCGCCCTCTTTAGTACGTTTCCCATTCGGGTTATTTTTCACACGAGGATTTCCATGTAAGAAGCGAGCGAGCAGCGGTGATGCTTTTTTAATAACGAGGAAATGGATTTTCTGGATCTTGGAAATTCTAGAAGCTCTTGATGGCACTCAATGAGCGAATAATTTTCCTGTCATGATGCATTGTAGGCAGTAGAGCCTCTGAATCCCCCCCCGAGATGGGTATCGTTCGCGTCAAGGCAGGGCCAATTTCGGCTTTTCTCCACTTTCTGCTATCCATCGTGAGGGTGAAGGACCTACTTACATCTAACATGCGCCGTGCTTTTTATCGAACGTCTAGTGAGCCCGTCGACTCGACACCGACGATTTGGCTCAAGTCTATTCGAAACTTCTGGCGCTTTTCGCTGAAGTGGGCCTGTCGAGTATCCAAGGGAGATAATGCACTGGGAAAGCCGCTGCCGATTGTTTACAATGGCCGATTGATGCTCAGTGCTACTGAGCATTATGCCTTCGTTCTCAGATCAAATTCCTGACCCTTCGATGAGCTGACTTCCTTTATTGCTGCCGCACCCTTAATGCGCTCGATCTGGTGCACTTATTCCAGTGGCGCAAGTGTCTTGACAGAGGAGCATCTGTGTCTACTCCACCGCAATCCCTTTCCGGACAACAGCCCCAACCTCAGGGCAATCTTTCCCCCTCCAATTACATGATCTTCGTTGCCTTCGTGGCTGCCATCGCCGGCGGGCTCTACGGCTACGACACCGGCATCATTTCAGGGGCCCTGCTGCAGATCAGCCGTGACTTCGGCCTCGATCACCAGGCTCAGGAACTGGTTACCGCGTCCATCCTCGCCGGTGCCGTGCTGGGCGCCGTGGGCAGCACTCGCCTGTCCACGCGCCTAGGCAGACGCCGCACCATCATGCTGGTCGCGTTGCTATACATCGTCGGAGTGCTGGCCTGCGCCTTTGCACCCACCGCTTTTTGGCTAGGGGCCTTTCGCTTCATGCTGGGGCTGGCGGTGGGCGCCTCGACGCAGATCGTGCCCATGTACATCGCCGAACTGGCACCGCCGGACAAGCGCGGACGGCTAGTGGCCTATTTCAACGTGTCCATCGGCATCGGCATCCTCCTGGCGGCCGTGGTCGGTTACGTGCTGCAGGAATCCTGGACCTGGCGCTGGATGATCGGTGCGGCCGCCGTGCCGGCGTTGATACTGCTCCTGGGCATGCTCTGGCTGCCTGACAGCCCGCGCTGGCTGGTGGAGACCGACCAAGTGCCCGAGGCGCGCGAAACCCTCGAACAGGTACGTGAGACATCCCGCGAGGTGCGCAGGGAGATCGCCGAGATCCGGGCGGTCCAAGAGCGACTCGAGGACGCCCCCACGGGTTGGGCGGCGCTGCGGCAGCCATGGTTGCGGCCCGCCCTGATCGCCGGACTCGGCGTCGCGGCGTTCACCCAGCTGTCGGGCATCGAGATGATGATCTACTACACGCCGACCTTCCTTGCCGAGGCTGGCTTTGGCCATTCCTCGGCGCTGTTGGCGGCATTGGGCGTGGCCATTACCTATCTAGTCATGACCTTTGTCGGCAAGCTTGTGGTGGACCATGTTGGTCGCCGGCGGTTGACGCTAGTGACTATGCCCCTGGCGGCCATCGTGCTGCTGACCCTGGCTGCCGTCTTCCGCTGGCAACTGGGTGGCGAACACCATGGCGGCTTGGTGGTGACATTGCTGCTGCTGTTCATGGTCTTCAACTCGGCGGGTATCCAGATCATCGGCTGGCTGGTGGGCTCGGAAATCTATCCGCTGTCGATCCGTGATCAGGCGACTGGCGCCCACGCCGCTATGCTCTGGGGCTCCAATCTGCTGCTAACCGGGACCGCGCTATCGTTGGTCAGTATTCTGGGGGTAGGAGGCGCCATGGCGTTCTATGGTCTGCTCAACGTCCTGGGCGTGCTCTTCATCTTCTTCTTCGTACCGGAAACCGCAGGCCGGTCGTTGGAAGAAATCGAAACCTCGCTGCGCCAGGGCACCTTCCTCAAGCGCTCCGGGCGTTAAGGATGGTCTGATCAACACTACCAAATGACGAGACATGTGATATCGGCACGCTGAGCTGCGCTCAAATGTTGGAATTTCCATCGCTTTCGACACTTTTTCGCGCAATTCCTCCGATCACAGGCACATCTCGGCCACGACAGGCAGCAGTTGCTTCGCTTCATGCACAGGTTCGACAGCGCAAACAGCGTCAGTACCTGTGCCGTGTTCTTCGCCAGGCCGCGATAGCGGACCTTGACGTAACCAAACTGGCGTTTGATCACCCGAAATGGATGCTCAACCTGGAGCGAACCTGAGCTTTGGCTCTCTCGATCTTGCGTATTGCTTTGTACAACACGCTGCGTTTTCCGTGCTTCTTGTAGGTGCTGCGCCCGGCTGCAACCTGCCATATGACTTGGCGTCCAGCATGCTCTTTGCGCTTCGCGACACCGGTATAGCCTGCATCGGTGCAGACCACGTTCTCAGCACCGTGTAGCAGTTTGTCGACTTGGTCACGTCCGCCACGTTGGCCGCAGTGACCACCACGCTGTGCACCAGCCTCGAGTCATCGTCGACACCAATGTGCGCTTTGGCACCGAAGTAATACTGGTTGCCCTTCTTCGTTTGGTGCATTTCCGGGTCGCGTTTACTGTCCTTATTCTTGGTCGAAGTGGCGCATGAATCAGCGTGGCATCGACGAGGTGCCTTGTTGCAGTGACAGGCCACGCTGGCCCAGTTAGTCATTGATCACGCCGAGAATGCCAGTGGCCAACTCGTGTTTTTCCCGCAGGCGACGGAAGTTGAGAATGGTGGTTTCGTCTGGGATTCGCTTCAGGCGAGGGTCGGTCATCAGCATGGGCATGCGAGTAGCAGAGACAGCAGCTGAAAAAGGATCTCCGCTTGGTACGGCAACTCCGACTGGATGGGCATCGCGCCATGCTTTTAACTGAGCGTCGTACTCTTTCCAATCGGCATCAACACCCCCGGCAGGAAGATCCGGCGGGCTGATGTGGTAATCCAGCAAATTGCCCTGCCATTCTTCCGCATGGGCACGACTAGGGAACGCACGAAGTGGAACGGGCTCTGGCCATGTTTGATGCCGGTTGCCATGACCATAAAAAAATGACTTGCGGAGTATCCATGGTCGCGTTTTCCTATTTGGATTTGCTTGGCAAGCGGGTATAGGCGGAAAGCGGTAAATCTGACCCTAATCAAGCATCCCAGCTGCGGCGTGGCAGCGCAGTTTCCGGTAGCCTTGACGAAGGCCAAGGCCTGACTCTTCCAAGATCGATTAGACTAGTAAATTGTTCAGCAACATCCTTAACCATGGGAAGCCCTGATGAAAGCACTGTTATTTATTCTCTCTTCAGCTTTGATCGCAGGCTGTGCGCAATCTAAGCCAGCTACTACAGTCCTTCATTCTTATGGCAATGACGGCTTACCGAGCGCCGAGGTCACCGCCTTTCAGGCGGCTGATGCGCGACTCAAGTATCAGAAAGCGCGCATTGAGTACGACCCCAAGGGCTGCGCCCGTTACCAAGGTGTTGCACCTGATGGACAACTCCGCAGCGAACCGCTGCTTGATGCCCGATCACAGCCAATCTGTGCGAAAAATCTTTGAGCTCAAAAATTCGAATGGCTCAGAACTCTGTCGTAGTCGAGGCTACCGACGACCATTGAGCTTAGCCCGCACTATGTGGGCTGCCGAGTCGAGCGAGGTTTTCCTTTGCACATGGCCTCGGTAAGGCGAGCTTGAAAAATACCATCACGCCGAACCCCAATAGACCAGGAAACTCGACCGCTCCAATGCTCTGTGGATTACTGGTGTATCCGCCTCCCCTCCGTACCATTCAAGATCGATGATCACGGGAACAATCCCAGCTATTGCGGCTTCTAGGTGACGCGACTCTCTGATCCAAGTTGCTAATGGAACAACATCACATCGCGCTCTGGCAAACGGTCAGTGACGGATGCAACGCGGATCAGGTGCTTGAATTGTCCAGATCGAAGCGAAGTAGCGCGGCGGGTGGTCATGCGGCCTCTCTGTCAGGATTGCACGGGAATCGTGCTGGATCTGGAGAGAGTCAGGCCAGGGCCTCCTAACAAGGGTATCAGCAGGCCCTACCTGGTGTTCACGGAAAATTGGGATTTCCCGTCCTTCTGCAGCCGCTTTCTCGTGAGTCAGTTGTGGCCTTCCACAGAAGGCCCCAGACTTCACGCAAAGTCCGGGGGACTATTTAACGGATATCCCGTTCTACGCAGCTCACAGGCAGCATAGATCATTGCCCCGACCAACTCCCTAGGGTCAGCCAGACAAGCGGTTACTATGCTGTAACAGCATTAGCTACAACCTAAATGCCTAACTCACGCACCTGACGAATATAATCGATCGTGATCGCCGCGTTGTGCTTTGCAAATGCAGCACTCAGGCGAGGCGGATCGATTCCACTAGACCACCCTACTTGCTCGGTGATGCGTTCGTGTGTCCTGGGCATGGAATGGACGCTTACTTCGATTCATACCTGGTCCACTTGCTGTGGCAGACGCTAGGCGTAGGGTACGGATGGCAATTCCCAGCCTCTTAATTCCGCGTCGGCCTCGGCCATCAGCACTTTCTGCTGTGCTGCGCTGATCCGGCCGCCGTCCAGCAGAGCCTGACTGTAGCCGCGAATGGCCGCATGCATTTTTTCGCAGCAATCGTAAGTCGGAGAGGTGTGTAACTCCGCGATGTCCTGGCGGGCGTGTTCCATTGCTTTTTTAGGCGTCATGCCAAACTCCTGTCTGGGCTATATCCAAAGCGGTTTTGCTCGATACGATATTAAGCCACAACGAAGAAGATGGCAGAGTGCCACTCGTCACCGATTGGTTCTGCTGGGTTGGCAACGCTGAGCCATGATTAGTTGGCCTGCGGGAATGACCGTAAATCAGGCGTGTATTTATGGTGATGCGGGCGAATAGACGCGGCACGTCAATCTGCAATTTATGATGGATGCGCAGCGTCGAAACAATGAGTAAGCACAGGTTTAGAGAGGATTAACTGATCGTTTGAATTGAACTTAGCATTACACCCTCGGTCGGATGGTGGCGCAAGGCTACCAAATACGAGCTACCATGCCCGCCGATCACCTGCAGACGATAAATTCATGACCTCAAAAACAGGATCTTTTGCCAAACGCTTGTACTTGCCGCGGGCGCTAGGTTCTGCTGTTGGGTTCTGGGCAGTTGCCGCAGTGCTGTACACCCTCCCTACCCCAGCCTGGATATGGGGCCTTCTGGCCTTCCAAGGCTTTGTCTGGCCTCATCTAGCGTTCTTGCTGGCTCGCAGGAGCGCGATACCCTATATCGTTGAACGCCGTAATTTGCTTGTCGAATCGGCCTTTGGCGGGTTGTGGGTGGCTGCTATGCACTTCAATCTGCTTCCCACAACCTTGCTAATTTCCATGCTGTGCATGAACAGTATTGCGGTAGGGGGGCCTCTATTACTTCGTTTATCGCTCGCGTCGCTGACGACTGCTGTGTTGGCCTTCACTGGCCTCTTAAACCCGGGATTTGCGCCGGAGACGACCCCTCTACAGGTTTACGCCTGTATACCAATGCTCGCCGTGTACCCACTGGCGGTCGGAGGCGCTGCCTACCACTTAAGCGCAAAACTAGCGGCGCATAAACGTGCATTTCGTGAGCACAGCCGAACGGATATGCAGACTGGCTTACTCAACCAGAGCGCTTGGCGCAGCATCCTTGACGAAGAATACGAATTAGCCAAGCGAGGCCTTGCCCGCTCTGCAGTGGCACTAATCGATCTGGATCATTTCAAAGCGATCAATGATGGGTATGGCCATCTGGCAGGTGACGCCGTCATCAAACTTTTCAGCGAGGTACTGGCCAAGGTAAAGGGTCCAACCGATACTGCCGGGCGGATTGGCGGAGACGAGTTTGGACTGATTATCCGCGGATCGAACATTCAACAGATTCGAGCCACTCTCGCGAGACTGCAGCAACATCTCCAGCAGACTTTTAGTGAGCGGCTCGACGTCCCAGCCGTGTCGCTCAGCATTGGGTTTGCCGAGTTCAGCGTCCATGATGATAGCGCTGAGAATTGGTTGAGGGCGGCGGATCTGGCGCTTTATGAGGCCAAGGGTCAGGGCAGAAATCAGATCGCCGCTGCATATGCCTGATTGGGCTTCATCAAATATTCGTCATGCTTCCTGCAGTTCAATCAGCTAAGCCACTGGTATCACTGAGACCAAGTCCACGTATCTGAATTTCTTTCGTGCGGCTTTTGTGGGGTCCATTTCTGCCTGCAGGGAACTGAGCGTGTCGGCCTCGTGGACAAACAACTGAGTCTCCCCTTCAAATTCGTTATCGTTAATTAGCTGAGAATTCTTGATGGGTACCACTGAACCGTTTCAAATGCGCGATGGTTGGATCCTCGAGGACACCATGGTGGACACCTACGCAGAAATTGCCGAGGAGGCGTTTGCTCAGTTCTTATCGGAAAAAGCCAGCCCTGTGATTCGCCCAGAGCTGGAACATGACGCTGCTGCTTACCATGAGCACGAAAAAAGAAAGAAAATGATGGGAATTAAAACCATCGTTTTCTCCGCCATGACCCTTGAAGCTGCGGCGTATGAATTTGCGACCCTCCAGCTAGGCGAGCACTTTGCAAAAAAGTACCTGGACAAGCTGGATGTAGTGGGCAAATGGCTAATCATTCCGCGATTGGTTTGTGGCCGATCCCTTCGAGAGGATGGCCCAGCCATCAATGGACTTAAAGCATTGATAAAGTCACGCAATGCGTTGGTCCATCACAAGTCCAAAGAATGGGACAGTAGGATCAAAGCCAGCGATACGCTGAATGCGATAAAAGAGCAGCGAGCGCAGTTTGAAAATGTCCAGGTTCCCAACGCGTTTAAAACGCTGATCCTGCTTTCGCTGGAATTGAATGCGGTGCTACAAGCCGAAGGTCCTCTCCCATCCTTTGAGAATAGTTGGATACACGCTACCCCATGCGATCCGCTCGTAGCGCAAGTGATCCACCGCTGTCGCGAGGTTCATCGCGATAACTGGCGAGGGCTGTGACGTGACTGAAATTGTTACCCAGCAGGAACGCCGGCTAACCGCTGCGGAATTCCAGCACTTGGCCGCCGTGCCGGCCGCCGTCGAGTGGTTCGCCAATATCGACAACCCGCGCACGCGGCGTGCGTACCAAGGCGACCTGGAGGACTTCTGTCATTTCGTAGGCTTAGCGACTGCAGACGAATTCCGTTCGGTGACCCGGGCGCACGTACTCGCCTGGCGCGCCGATCTGGAGCGCCGGGGCCTGGCCGGCGCAACCATCCGCCGCAAAATGGCGGCGCTGGCCAGCCTCTATGACCACCTGCTCAACAGCAATGCGGTCACCGGCGGCAATCCGGTGCATGGCGTCAAGCGACCCCGGATCGAAACCAATGAAGGTAAAACGCCGGCGCTCGGTGATCACCAGTAACCGTCCGGCAAAGTCACCTACCCGATCCCAGCAATAAGGGCGATGTTCTCCACCTGAAAATACGTGGACACCATCACTCTTATCGTCAGGATTCCCATGCGCCGAAGAACGTCTTATCCCAAACCCCTTAAAGCCCAGATAGTCCAGGAATGCCTGCAACCCGGCGTGTCGATGGCCAGCGTTGCCCTGCGCCACGGCATCAATGCCAATCTGGTTCGCAAGTGGATACCTCTTCATCAAGATTTTCAGGCACCGGCCTTGCCCGCCTTCGTTCCAATAAAACTGGAGCCCATAGCTCTGCCCGATCAGCCATTGCTGGTGAATCTGGAAATCCCCTTCGGGCAGCAGATCATCATTGTGAAATGGCCCTCAGCTGATCCTGATGGTTGCGCTCGATTCATTCGCGGGCTGACCCGGTGATTCGTATCGACGCCATCTGGCTCGCCACCGAACCTCTGGATATGCGCGCGGGCACCGATTCCGCGCTGGCTAGGGTAATCGCGGTGTTCGGTACGGCGAAGCCGCACTGTGCTTATCTTTTCGCCAATCGCCGCGCTAACCGGATGAAGGTTCTGGTGCATGACGGTGTGGGTGTCTGGCTCGCAGCGCGGCGTCTCAATCAGGGTAAGTTTCACTGGCCGGGTATCCGCCATGGCCTGGAAATTGAACTTGATAACGAACAACTTCAGGCCTTGGTTTTGGGGTTGCCTTGGCAGCGGGTTGGCATAGGTGGCACCATCACATTGCTTTAAAAAAGCAGTAAATAGCATCCGGGCTTGCTGTCGCAACCGACCTGCTTTGGTAAAATCCAATTCATGACATCCTTGCCCAACCTCGACCAAATGACCACTCACCAACTACGTGCATTAGCGGCGCAGTTGATGTCGAAGGTCGACACCATGGGCAGAAAGATCCATCGCGATCAGACCATCATTGAGCAGCTGACCCACGAGATTGCCATCCTCAAGCGGCATCGGTTTGCCAAGCGCAGCGAGCAGATCAGCCCTGACCAAGGCAACTTGCTCGACGATCTGCTCAACACGGATCTGGAGGCTATCGACGCCGAGCTGAGCGCACTCCCGCCGGAGCCGGCTCCAGGGAAGACACGTCAGCAGCCCAAACGCGCGCCCCTGCCATCGCAGTTTCCACGCACCGTGATCCGCCATGAGCCGGAAAAGACTAAGTGCGCCTGCGGCTGCCAACTTCAGCGTATCGGCGAAGATGTCAGCGAAAAGCTGGATTACACACCGGGCGTGTTCACGGTCGAGCAGCATGTGCGTGGAAAGTGGGCCTGCCGCCAATGCGAAGCACTGATCCAGGCGCCGGTACCGGCCCAAATAATCGACAAAGGCATACCTACTGCAGGCCTGCTCGCGCACGTGATGGTGGCGAAGTTCGCCGACCACTTACCGCTGTACCGGCAGGAGAAAATCTTCGGCCGCGCCGGCTTGCCTATTGCGCGCTCCACGCTGGCTCAGTGGGTCGGGCAAACTGGCGTGCAACTTCAGCCTTTGGTTGATGCCCTGCGAGAGGTCGTCCTGGCGCAGCGGGTTGTACATGCTGATGAGACGCCGGTGCAAATGCTTGCGCCCGGCCAGAAGAAAACTCACCGCGCGTATGTCTGGGCTTACTGCACCACGCCGTTCACGGCGGTTAAAGCGGTGGTCTACGACTTCAGCCCAAGCCGCGCGGGTGAACATGCCCGCAATTTCCTCGGCTCCTGGAACGGCAAACTGGTGTGCGACGACTTCGCGGGCTACAAAGCCGGGTTCGAAAAAGGCATGACCGAAATCGGCTGCATGGCTCACGCCCGCCGCAAGTTCTTTGATCTGCACGTGGCGAATAAAAGTCAGTTGGCCGAAAAGGCACTCAACTCGATTGGCGGCTTGTACGAGGTCGAACGCCAGGCGCACGATATGAGTGATGAAGATCGCTGGCGAATACGACAAGAAAAAGCGGCGCCGTTGGCAAAAGCTTTGCGCAACTGGATGTTGACCCAGCGCGATCTTGTGCCCAAAGGATCTGCGACGGCAAAAGCCTTGGATTACAGCCTTAAACGTTGGTTAGCGCTGACGCGCTACCTCGACGATGGGGCTGTGCCCATCGATAACAACCAAGTGGAGAACCAGATCCGTCCATGGGCACTGGGGCGCTCAAACTGGTTGTTTGCAGGGTCTCTTCGTAGCGGCAAAAGGGCGGCAGCGATTATGAGTTTGATCCAGTCAGCCCGCATCAATGGGCAGGATCCCTATGCGTACCTCAAAGATGTGCTGACGCGCCTGCCGACGCAGCGGGCGAGTGAAATCGATCAGTTGCTGCCGCATACGTGGCAATCGCTTTAATCGCGCAAGACACCTACATTGGGTTGACCAGGAAGCATGCAGGTGTAGGGAGAAACCAGGCAATAGTCGGACGACGCCAGCAAGGCCGCCGTCATGATTTCAGGAGTTAAATCCTCGTGCGTGGAAGTATTAGGAAGATTCTTCAGGTATATCCCTGGCGCTGCCTATTATTTGGCCTAGGCCTACCGCGGTGGTCTCCACAACTGCAATCAGCCTCTCTTCCTCCCAACCCTCCTTCGCCGCAGCCGACAGGCCAAGCATGGTCGCGGAGACATAGTCTAAAACTTGGCTAGCAGCGGAGATGCCAGATGCTTCGAGAAACGCCATCACTTTTGCACGATTCTCGTCTGCGATTTGCTTAGCAGCTATTCCCGACTCAGTGGCTCCGGCCTTCGCATGCTCCAGAATAAAACAACCTCGGCGGTTCGGGTGGGCGGCGTATGCATGCACCGCAGCCCTAAGCATGTCCCTCAGTACGGTCTGCGGTGATTTGTCTGGGATCAAAAAGGTGTCGAGTGGCACAACAGTCGCGGAGTAATGCCTCAAAGCATCGTTGAAAAACGCGCCCTTGCTGCCGAAAGCCGTATAGAAGCTCGGCGGAGTAATCCCTATCGCTTCTGTCAGCGATGCGACGCTGACGTTCTCATAGCCGTGCTCGTGGAACAGATGCTGCCCGACCTGGATGGCGTCCTCAAGGACGAATTCACGCGGTCGCCCACGGGCTCGCTTATTTACGTTAATGACCATTACATAATCCGTTTACTCTGGGGCTTATGAATACTATAGTGGGAGATAACGTAAATATCCATGCCGTCAGGTTGCGCTCTGCACGGCAGCCACTACGCCAATCGCGAGGAAAATCATGCAGCCCTCCCCATCTCAAAGCCTGTCCAACGAGGCTACTGCCAGGAACTCCGGACTACCCATCGCGGCACTGGCTGGCCTAGCCGCCGCAGGCTTTCTATGCATCGTCACTGAGACACTACCCGCCGGTTTGTTGCCCAGCATCGCCTCTGGCCTTCAGATCTCTGAAGCTATTGCAGGGCAGCTTGTCGCGATATACGCACTTGGATCGCTGTTGGCGGCAATCCCACTCACCAGTCTGACCCAAGGTTTGCGCCGTAGGCCTGTCTTGCTGGCAACGATCATCTGCTTCGTTGTCGGCAACACGTTGACCGCGATGGCTGAGTCAATCGGTGTCGTGCTGATCGCACGGTTCATAGCAGGATGTGCGGCAGGATTGGCGTGGGGAATACTTGCGGGGTACGCCCGCAGCATCGTACGTCCCGAACAGACTGGGGCGGCAATGGCGGTCGCGATGGTAGGTGTGCCCCTGGCGCTATCACTGGGTGTTCCGCTGGGGACGTTCCTGGGGAGCTTGGTAGGGTGGCGTGGATCGTTCCTCATTCTATCGGCACTTGCTGTCATGTTGATCGGTTGGATCATGGTGAAGGTTCCAGATGCTCCTGGCCGAACAGGCGACAACCGCCCCTCGCTCATAGGCGTCATCAGAACTAAGGGCATCCTGCCGATCCTTCTTGTCATTCTGGCCTGGATGACTGCCCACAACATTCTCTATACCTACATCGCGCCGTTCTCGACTGCCTCGCAATCGCGGGTCGATCTAGTCCTGCTGGCGTTCGGAATAAGTTCGCTTGCTGGCATATGGGTAGTCGGGCGTTGGGTTGACCGGATGCTCCGCATGATGGTGCTTGCATCGATCGGTTCGTTCGCATTAACCGCTGTACTCTTGAGTATCGCTGGAGAGCAGAGCATCGCGGTCTATTTGAGCGCCGTCGTCTGGGGCCTAGGTTTTGGCGGAGCGGGCGCCATGATGCAGACAGCGTCAGCTGATGCCGCCGGCGATGGCGTCGACTTAGCCCAGGCCATGGTAACAACTGCATGGAACCTGGCAATCGCGGCCGGCGGAGCTGTTGGCGGAGCTCTCCTTACGCAAGGTGGTACGTCCATGCTGCCGCCCGCTGTCGCCATTCTCGCACTGCTAGCTTTTGTGATAGCACTGGCAGCACGTCGCTATGCCTTTCCTCCCGGTAGTCGCGCTCAACAAGATCGCTGATCGCCCAATCATTTATCGTCCCACTAGGTGAAAAATATGAAGCTCCACGCAATTGCACTAGCCGTTGCTGCGCTCGCTATGGGTGTAACTCAGGCCAACGCAGCACAGATCAATCCTGCACCGCCTCCAGCTGTCAGCGCCCAACAGGCAGAGTTTCCGACACCCGAAGGTTTTACCAGCGCCTACGAGACTGTTGACGGTGGGAAGTTGCATTTCGTACGTGGCGGCAAAGGCCCCCTTGTGATGCTTGTCCACGGCTTCGGCCAGACATGGTATGAGTGGAGTAGCCTCATGCCGCAACTCGCAGAACGCTATACGGTCGTAGCAGTAGACCTGCCAGGTCTTGGCCTGTCAGCGCCGCCGAAAACTACTTACACTGGAGTGGATGTTTCGGAGTATCTGCACAAGCTTGCCAAGCGGATCAGTGCGGACAAGCCCTTCTACCTTGTTGCCCACGATATTGGTATCTGGAACAGCTACCCAATGGTTGCCCGCCATCCTGGGGACATCGTGAAGGCTGCGTTCATCGAAGCGACCATTCCTGACGACACTCTCTATTCGCTGCCAGCCTTCGTCGCGACCGGGGAGGCACCTGGATGGCATCACAGTTTCTTCGCAGCCTCCGGTCAGCTGGCCGACGCAATGGTCAAAGGAAACGAGCGATTGTTTCTGACGCATTTCATTCGTCACCATGCCAGCAACCAAGCGGTGTTCACTGACGAACTGGTAGACCGTTACGTGCGGTCATACTCTAAGCCCCAGACCTTCCACCATGCATTTGAATATTATCGTGCGCTTCCCCAATCGATTAAGCAGAACGAGAAGCTGGTGGCTACTAAGCTGACAATGCCTGTACTCGCGGTTGGCGGTGGGGGTAACGGCGGGTTCGGTGCTCAGCAGCCTGAGAACATCCGCCGCTACGCCACTAACGTTGAATCGCACGTGTTGCCAGATTGCGGCCATTGGGTTCCAGAGGAGTGCGCTCCAGCGTTGAACCCTTTGATCAACTCCTTCTTGGGTCGACCATAGGTGGGAATGCTGAATGTCTAGCAATGTACGTGGCATAGATCATATAGGCATAACGGTTCCAGACATCGAGGCAGCAACCCGGTTCTTTCACGAGGCCTTCGATGCAGCTATCGTCTACGACACAGTGGTCGATGGCCAACCGCGTCGCCCCCCCGAAGAACTTGCCGCAACGGTAGCGCTGAAAGAAGAGCAAAGAATCGTGGCGACTCGCATGATTCGTCTCGGTGAAGGTGCCAACATCGAATTGTTTGAGATCGAAGGTGCAGCACCGGGCGTCGATGGAATAGGCTCCATGGGGCTTCAGCACTTCGCCGTTTACTGTGATGATCTTGCCCAGGTGCTCCATCGTGTCTTGGCTGCAGGAGGTACTCCGCTTCGCGGGCCGAACGCACTTTTTGGTATCGAAAAAGGAACAGGCAATTCTATGCATTATGTCCGAGCGCCATGGGGCTCGTTGATAGAGTTGATCTCCATCCCAACCGCTACAGGGCCGAGCTGCGAGGTAGATCGTTGGAAACCTTCTTGAGCTAGATTTCGTCCAAACAATCAGCCTGCAAGCATTTCTTGATTCAGGCTCGTGCAACTATGGCTTTGAAGCTGTTCGCCAGCTTGTACCGAGCGACAGCATGACGGTCACCGGGAAGCCGTTGCTGTCGCAGGCGAGCTGTATTTTGGTGATCAATGTGCCTCGGCTATGGCCGAGGCAGTGGTGTTGTAGCTGTTGTCTATGGCACTGTAAGCGATGGCCGATCTCAGAGATTATCTAAAAATCAAGTTGTGACGGCGGCGGTTGAAATACTTCTAGGAATCTAGGTTGACGCTCACGGCCCCGGCACGGCTGTCGTGAACCAAACCATTACTTCGCTTGTGTCTTGACCCTTCAGACTTCCATCTCCGCGCCTGCATGCTCCGCTTGCCATAATCACCTTACGTACGAGGCGGCGATGAGCGACCCTAGGCTTACGAGGTCACCGAGGGGAAAATGGTGTGGTCAAGGTGTATCTACCGGACGCTTACGATCACCAGGCTAAAGCCCTGCTCGATGCGCCAGATCCGGACACGCTCAAAGGCAAGCGCGATCGGGCGCTTCTGGCGGTGCTGCTGTACCACGGGCTACGCCGCGAAGAGGCTGCGCAGCTGATGCTCGCCGACCTGCAGGAGCGTCGAGGCATCAAGCACCTGCGCATCCACGGCAAGGGCGGCAAGCTGCGCTTTCTGCCGTTGCATCCGGTGGCCGCTGAACGCATCTACATCTACTTGGAAGCGTCCGGCCTTGATCAGCAGGACGGCAAGACTCCCCTCTTCCACCCGCTGCGCGGCCGCACAACGGGCGCAGGGATCAGCGCCGATGGCATCTATGCGGTGGTGGGGCACTATGCCAAGGCTGCAGGGATAGAGGTTGCGGGACTGGGCGTACACGGACTACGCGCAACGGCAGCAACCAATGCCCTGGAGCACGAGGCGGATATCGCCAAGGTGCAGGCCTGGCTGGGCCACGCCAATATCAGCACGACGCGGATCTACGATCGCCGGCAGAACCGGCCAGAGGATTCACCCACGTTCAGGGTGAAGTATTGAGGTGTGTGCAGCGCTGATCGCTCTCGGTCTTCCCGCTGGCCGATCTTCATGGCGTCGTTTCCCTCAATCTTTCCCGCAGACTACGGCTGCAGTATGACCCCGCCCGGACCGGCCGATCCGGGAAACTGCAGGCCCATACTGCTGACGGACTCGATAACCTCACACGCCAAGCCGGCCACGTGGTCGCGGACCTGCTGCAGGTAGGCAATATCAATGGGCGTCGCGAAGATGTTCAGTTTTTTATCGACGAACATTGGCAGCGACTTGCCTTCGCCGTCCGGCACCTGCCAGGAACCATGGCACAGCACGCTACGCAACTTGGCAGCACGCCCCAGATCCCCAATCAACTGCTCAGGATTATTGACTGGCAGCTTATGGTGATTTTTCAGCACTTCGTCATATTCACGGATGAAGTTTCCGAGAGGATCGAACAAAGCCCGCTCAAGTTGGCCAGGCCACTTGCTATACGCTTGCTCAAGCTCATCGTGGCCATACTCACGCGTCGCAGACAGAGCGAAGATGGCACGACCCAAAACTTCCTCCAGGAAGCCGTAGGTGGCCACGGCCCGACCCAGATTCTCCCAGAACTCGCTCGAATGCCGGTGAGTAGGATAGTCGGATGGCAGTTGTTCCCGATCGATTCGCTTATGCTCTTGACTCACGTTTTTTCCTTCAACACTTTATGAGTCGAGTGAACGCTAGAGCAGGCTCACCGGAGACGTTATCGGTCGTAGCGATTGGGCTTGTAGAAAAGAACCGTTTTGCGACCCCAATGGAAGCTACGTTGGCAGTTCCTACCACAGCCTCAAGATAGAACTGTGTTACACCAAACCGCGCGAGACCTTTGCTGAGTTCATCCAGCCCTTGCTGAAGTACCTCAACAGCCCAGCCTCTTCCCCGGTACGTTTCCGGCACTGCATAGCCCACCTGAAAGCATCCTTCGCCCTCGATCTGGTCCACGCTGACGAACATAGCCATTGCTTTAACTCGGCCATGTTCGATCCGGGCATAGGTGTACCTGGCATGTCCGTTCTGTTCATCAACCACGACCCGAACTGAAGGATAATTTTCCGTGGGGTGCGTGGGCATTCCCTTGCGAATTTCAGCTTGGAGACTAATGAGTGCTTGTAGTGGGTCAGTCATTGTCATAAAAACTTTTCCTCGATTACTCAGCGGCTGCCCCGTCTACAATGTCCAGCTCGATCCCTCGCATCAAATCCAGCCAGTCAAAGAACGCTTTCGGGGCTTCGTAGTAAGCGGCCATTTGTTCCACCTTTGACAGCTCAATCAATGGACTGGAAGGTTTAACAGCTATGCCAGCCAGCTCGTAGATCGCAGCCTGGATCAAAGCTTTGTTGTCGGGGCTGGTACTGGACCAATCGGCAGACTGCAGAGCCACAATCAGTGCAGTTTTCTTCAGTTCATTCATGGCCTTCTTTCCTACCTCAGAACAGCCAATCGAGTGAGATATCACGTTGATCACGTGGACGATCCTGCGTCGCTGGGCGATCAAACTCTTCACGGCAGGGATCGCACAAGGTGTAGCAAACGCCGGCCGTCGTGTAGCTTCTGGCCGTTGGCTGCTGCGTACTGCAGCGATCACAGCAAAGACAAAGCGGGATCATCGGCATCGTAGTTTTCCTCGTTACCTGGACAAATGGGCCAGCGCTCTCTCTCTGGCGTAAACCAGCGCTGTAAAGAACAACCAAAGGACAGCCACAACCGCTGCACGGATGTTCAAGTCAAACGGTAGACCTCGCGCCCAACTGACGATCAAAATCATGGCCGCTGTACCAATGCCAACAAACATGATCGCCTGCCAGCTACGGTTCGGAAGCCAGCGCCAATACCATCTATTGGCGACTGCCAATCGCTCCGATTCAATCTGGTCTTTACGCTGCTTGCGTGGGTTGCTCATGGCACGTTTCCTATAAGTCATACATACAACAGACCTTGCCACTGCGCTCCACTTGAACACGTTAGGACTTCGATCTGCCTTGTTTGGAATAACCAAGCCGGTACAAAAGCTCGCTCCAGCTTTCACCTGGATAAGCCTGCTTTGCTAACTCGGCTCGTTCCGAGGCCGGGATCGATTTCAGCTTGGGGTGCCGGTCTTCAAATGCAGCCCATCTTTGATGTGTCCCAACGTTTGCCCGATCAACAATGGTTAACGAGTAGAGGGGGTCGATTGACTCCATCCAATCGTCATCCGCAGCAGAACCGTCTTCTCCGGCCACGGCCTCGAGCATTTGCAACAATGAAGTGACTCGACGCTCCTGCTCGATCCTTTTCACTTCCTGCTGATATGCCTCTGCTTCAGCGTTGAACTCGCGATATAGATCATCTGGATCGTCCAAAGATCTTCCCTCCCCTGACTTACCAATATCAGCCCATAACCTACCGTCGCAAGCAGAATTACTAATTAATAACCAACAATTATTAATTATTAACCATCAGCATGGATACTCACTGCGCTTTAAATCCCTGGGCCTCTAAAGCGCTTCTGATGAGGGCGCTGACCGTTCTGTTAGGCATTCCTCCACGCTTGTTTGCGCGCACAACGTCCTCGATCTGTTCAATCATGCTGGGAGGCAAACTCACCGAAATGGGAACGGCTTTCCTTTTGTCGGGAGCCCGCACTTGAGGCTGGGAGCCATAAGGTTTATCGGCCAGCTCACTCGCTAAACGCTCCGATTCTTCCTGGCTAACATTCGCTTTCTTAGTAGCCGTTTCGCTCGATTTCTTAACGGCCATGGAACACCTCGTTCAGAAGCTCTTTGATTTCGTTAGCGGCATCACGATTTTTCCCTTCTAACACTGACGTCCCAAATGGAATCGAATCCTTATAGGCTTTTCGGTAAAACCCGACTGAGTTTAGGGGTTGAATTTCAGGAAACTCAGAGAGAAATTCCAGAAACTCCTTCCGCTCCGTTTTTCGGACTGACGGGTTCGGCGACGCCATGGATTGGTAGGCGAACGTCTTGAGGTTTGGGTTCAGATCCCGGCACCTCAGTACCTGTTCCTGCAGCTCGCCAAGCGTGTCCAGGTCAAGCTGGCTGCATTGGTTAGGAGCAATGATGACGTCCGCGACAACGGCGCCCGTGATGAGCTCACGCGAGTTTCTTCCAGCTACGTCCACAATGACGTAATCGAATTTCTCACTCAGCGTCCTCAAAGTGACCGTGATGTTGTCTCGCTTTTCCAGCAGGGTAATTTTAGGCGTGATGTTTGACGCCTCGCGTTCGGCGTACCACTTCGACGCGCTTCGTTGTGGATCTGCATCGACCAGGCACACGTCTTTACCTTCCATTGCCAATCCGACTGACAAATTGACCGCGGTTGTGGTCTTGCCAACGCCGCCCTTATTTCCACCAACGATTACGATATCGCCCATACAAGCCTCTGAATATTAATTCACAATTGTGAATTACTAAATATTAATTAATATTAGCAAATGCCCGGCTTTTGTCCAACATCGACATCAACGCTTCAGCGACGCAGGCAGGGGCAATCTCACCGGCATATTGCTTGAGCCAGTAGCGGTATTTGGGGTTGGTGAGTTCGCGCAGCAGTAAAGGGCGCGCTGTGATACATTTCACGTCGGGCATGATTTTTCCACCAGGTTTAATTGTGTTCACGCTGGGGGTGGTTGCTGCCATTCCCCGGCACTTTTCTCGATCTTTCTCATCCCATGAAGGCAATGACCTTCACGATTTCCTGTGGCACCCGGCCAGTCAAAATCAGGAAATTTCGCCAGATCTCATACGGTATGTCTTGGCTACCTTCCTTAAATTTTCGAATTCTCCGATCAGACGCTAGCTTGAGTAAGCTGGCCAATTTCTTGTCCGTGTCGTAGGCCTCGAAGTGCGACTGAAAATGGCGAAAATATGCCCGCACGACCTCAGGATGCGGGGGTTCCCACCCCTCGTGCTTGCGCAGTAGGTGTGCCCGCGAATACAACGACTCATCTATCTCGTGCTGACTGGGCAGGTGCGGAGCTTTTAGATTAGCCTCAAGCTGCTTCATGGCCTCTTGGGTAGCCATCTCGAAGATCAACCGTTGTTGCCCTGGTATGTCCGGTAAGTCAATTTTCATATCCTCCTCCATCAGCTCGCTATTCATAATTACTAATTACTAATTACTAATTACTAATTAACTCGGCTCGTTTTCCGCAGCATCAGAGAATGGGGCCGTGAGGCCCCTCCCCTTACCGTGGCGACAGCTCGATCCGCTGAACGTCTGAAACACGGATGTTGACCAAACTCAGCGTCCCTGTTGCTAACCTTTTCCAGTAACCAGATTGATGCACATGCACCAATGAGTAGAAAAGGAAGTCAGGGAGAAGGATGTCTACACGGTTCACCAGTATGCCGATGTGTTCAGGATTGAACTCTCGTACTGGCGCTCCACATCGATCCGCTGAGCCCCGGCGGGTAATCCAAAAATGAGCTTCTGGAAAATCCGTCCGAATGGTCGCTACATCTGAAAGTCTCATCTCGTTCCTCGCGGTGGCAACGGCTAGCCTCCTCAGGTTCGAGTGGCTCTCTGCGTGCCACCAACGAAGACATAATAGGCCCATATGGGCCTATTTGCAAGCGAAGAATAGGCCTATTTGGGCCTTAATTAATAGTAATTAATAAATATGAATTAGCAATTATTAACTGCACGGCCTGAACAAACGCAGGGGAGGGGAGGATCCTTTTCGACCTGCTTAATAGTCGTTATAGTTGGACACGGACAGAAGATCGTCCGAGAGACCACGCCACAAGCCCGCCCACCGAGCGGGCTTTTTGCTAACCTGCGCACCTTCACCTATGGAGATCCGCGCAGCATGAAAGCAAAGCCTGTAATTATCGGCGCCGTCGCCGTTGCCCTCGTGGCGTTCTTTGTCTACGACATGATTAAAAAAGACGAGCACGCGCTCGAGCGCCTCAGCGATCGCGTAAATATCAAGGTCGATTGCGACATCAAAAAAATAGACGGGAAGCGCTGGGGGGTGTGCCGCTACAAGAACGACGCGATCGCGAGCGTGTGGCTCTACCGAAAAGATGTGTGGGTCGCAGCCAACGGCAACGCGCGCGAGGTCGTGAATCAGATTATGAACGCGGCGGATACGCAAAACCTGCCTCCCGTAATGACCGACTATCAGTCGCCGCCAACGATGCCGCGCGATCTACAAGAGGCAGAATAACCAGACACAAAAAAGCCCCAACGCCGCAAAGCAGTGGGGCTTTTTTTGGTGCGCAAGTTGAGCTTGCACTGATCGTAAGGCTCAGCGCCAAAGACTTCAGCGAGCGCTGCAGGGCACAAGCCAGACGGTGATCGATCAATTGGCCTTTGCAATCCACAACTGATCGAGGCGAGTGGTGAAACTCTGACTCATCAGCTCTCGTCGCATCGCCCAGTCCGGATCCGCCGGCACACTTGCAGCGCGCAGCGTGCCACGGCCCCAACGCTCGTTGATTTCATCGAGCACGCCCATGATGCGATCGGCCGTCGCCGGCTGGACCTGGGCAAACAGATCGTCGGTGAATTCACCTGGCTGACGCAGATCCATCAGCAGCACCTCGGCCTTGCTGTAGCGATAACCAGGACGAAACAAACGATCCAGCGCCTGGACCGCGGCCTTGGTCATCAGCCGCACGTCGTTGGTAGGGTAGGGCAGTTCCACCAGTGCGCCATTGGCGTACTTGGCTTCGTCGGGGTTGAACATGCCGGTGCGGATGCTGACGCGGACCTTCTTGCACAGCGAGTTCTGCGCGCGCAGCTTCTCCGCTGCGCGTTGCATGTAGGTGGCCACCGCTTCGCGAATAGGCTCAATCTCACTCAACCGCTTGCCGAACATCCGACTGCAGCAGATTTCCTGCTTTGGGGGTTCAGCATCAGCCAGCTCCAGGCACGACACGCCGGCCAGCTCACGGGCAGTCTTCTCGATCACCACGCTGAACTTACGGCCGAGCATTGTTGGGTCAGCCTGGGCCAGGTCCATGGCCTTCTTGATGCCCATGGCTTCTAGGTGAGCCTTCATGCGTTTGCCGACACCCCAGACATCTCCGACGTCGCAGCGCTTTAGCACCCAGTCGCGCTTAGCCGGGTCGCAGATGTCTACAACGCCGCCGGTTTGGTTCTGCAGCTTCTTGGCGGTGTGGTTGGCCAGCTTGGCCAGGGTCTTGGTATGCGCGATCCCCACACCCACGGGAATGCCGGTGTGCATCAGCACCTTGCTGCGGATCTGCCGCCCGAACTGGGTTAGGTCGCCCGATATGCCGGTCAGGTCGGCAAATTTTTCATCGATGCTGTAGGTTTCCGAATCCGGCACCATCGACTCGATGACGCTCATCACTCGCTCGGAGATATCGCCGTACAACGCGTAGTTGCTGCTAAACGCGACGATGCCGTGCCGGCGCAGCAGATCCTTGATCTGAAAATACGGCGCGCCCATCTTCACGAATGGTTTGGCATCGTAACTACGGGCAATCACACAGCCATCGTTGTATCTGAATGATCTTAACTGTTAGGCGTATCTAGGTACCTGATTTTAGAGGATTACTTTCTACTAACGCTTTTACACCATTCACCTCGTCTAGCATAGAAATGTCACCATACGAACGCGTCTACCAGCGGCGGCAACCGACTGATCTGTTGAAAAGTCTGCCATGGTTCCCACGGCAGAAAATGACGCGTTTGCCATCGTCGACCCGTATTAGTTACCTAACCGCGAAATCACGTCGTTCAACCCCGCCGACAACACATGCAGATCCTGACTCGCGGTTTGCGTGCGCTGGACGTTGTCCTGGTTGGTGGTGGCAATGGCAGTGATTTCCGTCAGGTTGCGGGAGATGTCTTCGGCCACGGACGTTTGCTCTTCCGCCGCCGTCGCGATCTGGCGGTTCATGTCACGGATGGCTTCCACGGCACTGGTAATGCGTTCCAGCGAGGAGCCTGCCAGCGCCACCTGATCGACGCTTTCCTGACTGCGTGCCTGTCCGCTTTCAATGGCCAGCGCAGCGTCAACGGCGCCGGTCTGCACCGAGCTGATGATCTGGTTGATTTCCGCCGTCGAGGCCGCCGTGCGCTGGGCCAGCGTGCGCACTTCATCGGCGACCACCGCAAAACCGCGCCCGGCATCGCCGGCACGGGCCGCTTCGATGGCCGCGTTCAGCGCCAGCAGGTTGGTCTGCTCGGCGATGCCGCGAATCACTTCCAGCACCTTGCCGATCCGCCCGCTGTCGGTTTCCAGACGGCGAATGACATTGGCGGTGTTGCTGATTTCGGTGCGCATCTGGGTGATGGCGGTGATGGTCGCGCCCATGACCTTGCTGCCTTCCTGGGAACTGCGGTCCGCTTCGTCAGCGGCCTGTGCAGCCTGGGCCGCATGGCGGGCAACTTCCTGGGCCGTGGCGGACATTTCGGTCATCGCCGTCGCCACCTGGTCGGTGCGCTCGAACTGCTCGTGGGTGCCCTGGGCCATCAGCGCGGCAATCGCTTTCAGCTCGCCGCCGGCACTGTCCAGGTCAGTGGTGCTGCGCTTGAGGCGGGTGAAGGTGTCGGCGAGGAAATCCCGCAGGGTATTGGCCGCAACGGCCAGACGCCCCAGTTCATCCTGGCGGGTGATGCTGACACGGCCGCTGAACTTGCCCTGACTCAACTGCGCAACATATTCGATGAGCATGCTGATCGGTGCGACGATGTTGCGGTTGACCACCCACAGCGTCAGCACGCCGACCAGCAACGCCGAGGCGAGCATGAACAGCGTGCCGATCAGGATGGTCTGGTCGGCAGTGCTGCTAAGGATTTTCGACTGTTCGTCACTCTGTTTGCGCAGACCCGCCACCAGGTCGGTCATCTGCTCGCTGGCCGCGCGGTCGACGCCTTTCACGGCCAAGTCACCGGCGACCGGGTCATCACCGGAAGCGATGTAGGCGTCACGGCCCGTGCGATACGCGGCACCCAATGTACGGTGCTCGGAGCGCAGGGCATCGACCTGGGTCTTGGTCGCGCTATCAAGGCCATTCATGGCGCTCAATTGCCCGAGCGTGTCCTGCACCTGACGTTCGTGGTCTTCGAACTGCGCCCAGAATTTATCGCGATCGGCCGGCTGCTTGCCGCGCAACAGCACGTTTTTCCATTCCTGCACCTGAACCTTAAATTGCAGGTTGGCCTGATCGACCAGTTGCGAGGCGTGCAACGGCCCCTCAAGCAGACCGCGATAGGCGTGTACGTTGCTGGACAGGAACTGGAAACACGCAAGGGCAATCAGCACGACCAGCACGAGGCTGCCGCTGAGCAGCGCGAGGATCTGCAATCTGAGGGATTTCGACATATGGGGATCTCAAAAGGGAGGACAACCTGCTCCGGGGGATCACCCGGAGTTTTTTGCGGCTTGCCACATCCCTGTGCCATCGCATCGGACCTACCCGAAAACGAGGGCCTACCTAGTCTGATTCGGCATCGGTCGGCAATTCTAAAAGGCGATCGTAATGCTTACGACAGGCGGTTGAGGATAAATAAGAAAAATGTTCAGACAGGCACGATCCGTGATGCCGGTCTTTGTAGCAGGACCGAACGCAGCCAGCGCAACTGGGTCAGCGTGTGGCCGATTCAATCGGGCGTTCTGCCACTGGTTAGGCAAGTGCCAACAGACTCTGAGTAGACCATAAGGCGTTACCTAACGAGCCAAAGCTACACCACCCGGCTCGATCAGCGTTGAGTTGTGAAAGCTCAGTGGAGCGAGGTCCAGAGCAGGCTTAAGCTCCCCCGGCTCTAACTAACAGTTTGCTCCCTCAGATCGTTGTTGCTCAGGACGACGATCGGGACCTTGGCCAGGTCCGGACGAAACACACGCTCGCAGCTCGCATAAAAGCTGTTGCAGTCGATCAGCGCAAAGACAGGCTCAAGTTTTTTCATGATCGCGAATGCTGTAGCGAACCACACCCCAGATGGCCAGCTCGTCGCATTCCATAACGTGTCGAGCCGGGTACCGAGAATTTTCCGACTGCAGCATCACATGGTCGTCGCGCATGTAGAGCCGTTTGCATACGGGCTCATCGTTCAATGCAGCAATGACGATATCGCCATGCTCTGCGTACCGACTACGGTCGACGATCACCAGGTCGCCAGTAAAGATCCCGGCACCTTCCATGCTGTCGCCCTCGATCTTCACCAGGTACACGTGCGGCGCCCGAATCTCGAACAGCTCATCAAGCGACAGATGCTTCTCGATGTGATCGGCCGCTGGGGAGGGGAAACCGGCAGGCACCTGGAAAGAGTAGAGCGGCATCTTGCTGGCTCCTTCCTGCAGCTGTCTCAAAATCGAATAAGCCGTGCCGTAACCCTGCATCAGGTGGAAAAAAAACCCGCACAGGGCGGGCCGAAAAAAAGTCTCGCGTCAGTCGTCTTTAACAACCGTCCAGAACACCTGGACACCTCCATCATCCCGATGGGCCACCGTCACGTTATCGGCATCATCCAGCTCTTCGAGGATCTGCGACCAATCGTCCGCGCAGTCGTCAGGCAAACGTTCCAAAATCGCGTATTTGCGCTTCTGCGACATAGGGTTGTTAACTGCCTTCTGGAGCCTGATTGCTAGCAGCTCGTAGGACGTTGGAGGTCGAGGCGCGGATGCCTTTGCCATGGGACGAAGCTCAATTAACTGTATGCGTGTACAGTACATTAGAGCTTTACAGCGCGACAAGATGCCAGCGCTCATTCTCGACGAACAACCCGCCAAGCTGAACGCGTTGGTACACGGAAGGACTGTCAGCTGAGGCCGCCATTCTTCATGAGTGCGAAACACGTTTTTTTGGGCGTGGCACAATGATCGTCCAACCACCCATTTTAGAGCGCCGACGTTTGAGCACGGACACTGTGCCAGCATCCAGTATTTCAGAAGTCAAAGGCCAACCCACTTGGCTGGACAACAACCTACCCGATTTGCGTACGTTACCGCGTGAGATGCGCACGCAAGCAATCGAAGAGGTCGTAGCGGCCACCAGTCATGAGGATGCTATCCAGGTTACTGCGCATCATCTTGGGTTCATTGATGCCGCGATCTCTTCTTTAACGGTGGAAACACCTTTAGGCGAAGTGGCCATCCGCCGAGGCAGTCTGTACCACATCGTTGAGAAGCGGATGGATGCGCGTGAACGATACGTCAGGCTGGCTTTGGACACGCTTACTGGTCCACTGGAGGTGTGGAGGGTCGCCTTCACAGATGGTACTGATCGCTTGGCGTTCATCGGAGCGTATGAGTCAAAGCGTCAAATGCTTGTCAGTGTGGCAATCATAGACGGTCAGACGCTTTGGAATTTTATGCACACCGACGCCAAATCGCTCAACAAGCATCGCCACGGAGAGCTGCTGTATAGGCGTTACAGTCTTGTCTAGCGGACAAAGAAAAGGGCTACTGATCACAGTAGCCCTTGAAGGTATGCTTGATATTCATTTTCACGCCCTCAAGCAGGGGTGTGGAGGTCTCACCCTACGCCGATGTTCAGCCATCGCCGGGGTTCCTACGCCAGTCATTGCCGCTGAAGGCCACTGGTTTCGCGCTCGCGTCTATAGTCGATCTTCATAATAACTATGTCAACCAAATTTGATGAATGGCCGAGTGTTTACAGGGGGTTTTCAGCTTCTAGGTGATAGTTTATTTGAAGCTGCGTACTGGATCAGACCCTTGGCATCTATGACTTTAGAGGGAACTGAAATCTCAAAATGCATGCCTTCACCGAAGGCACATAGCGGCATTTGTGGTTAGTGTTCCTTTCATAAGCCAGCGCGCACACGCGCCCGGTTGAGCACTCGGCCGGCTTGCCGGTCGGGGGCGATTTATCCGGGTCTTAGCGCCCGCAGGGTGGCCGTAGGCCAGGGCAGGGCAGCTTTATCGCCCTGGGCCGCTTAGACGGGCTTTCTTTGAATCTTGAGGCAGCGTTACCGCGCCGTGCCGAAGGCACGAAGTGCGCGGTGCATTACTGCTGTTCGAGGTGTTTCACCTCGGAAAGCTCTTTTTAATCCCGAAGGGGTTAACTGGAGGGGGAATAAAATTCCATCTAATCTAAATCATCCACAGGCGGTGCCTGCTCCTGCGTGGCCACCTCTCTAAAAGGGCTCGACTGGGGGGCAAATCGACGCTCTGCGCAGCGCTTTTTTCATCAACTGAGCACAGCTCGATCACCAGCATGTTTCGGCTCGAATTACAGGCGAGCGTAAGCCTCCGCGTGAGCAGATACGAGAAAAGGTGCAGGCATCTACAGCCCTCCCGCTCGGTTCCCGAGTGGGGACGTAGCTCTGCCGATCAGATCACCAGCGAATCAGCTGCCGGCGGGTTTCCGGGTGAGCATGGCGCCAATGGCCTTCAGCGCTTGGTGACCGGTCATACGTTCGGGAAGAATGTCGGGCTCAGGCAGTTTTGCAGCAGCTGCAGCCTGTTGCGGCAGGGCTAGCTGCGCTTGCGCTGGATCACGTGCGTCACGGGCTTCCTTGGCCTGCCAGCGCTTGCGAGAGATCGTGCGGCGCTGCAGATCCAGGGAATGACGTTCGATTTCAGCCATGCGGCGCTGACCAATCTCGCGCAACTGCACATCGCGGCGCTTCTTGGCTGCGTTCTGCACGCGCTCATAGACGTAGCGCAGGCCTAGATCGGCCCAGAACTGCTTGGTAAACCGGATGAGCACGCGGGTGCGCACCAGGTGCAGCCCGTATTCGTCCTTTTCGTCGAGGCGTATGCGCTCGATGCGGCGGTAGACGTAGCCGGCAGCTTCTAGGGTTTTGAACAAACGGCACAGCGCCGGCGCTGAGATAGTGCCGGCGTCCTCGGCGATGTTGCGCTGGGTGTTAAGGACGTAGCGGCCGTTTTCGGGATCGATGTAGCCCAGAACACTGTTGGCCAGATCCAGGCGCACCAGCAGCTGCTCGGCTACGCGCTCGATCGCCTGAAAGACCTCGACGCGGGTACGCCGATCGCCATGCACTGAATCCAGTTCGCGCAGGTACTGGCCACGGTAGGCGACCATGTTGCTCAGTCGCTCGTAGGCCGAACGGATCAGAGGATTGCGCAGTTGCTTTTCAGTGAGGTGACGAACAGTGGCATAGCGTGCCGGCATTTGCCGGGCGGATCTACGCAGGGCGGAATGAGGGTCAGCAGGATTGAGTTTTACAACAGTTAGATTGCGCTTCATGCCTCACCGCCAAAACGCCGAGGTTCAGACGATGGGGGAAACGTTGGGGGGAGAGGGGGGGTGAAATCCGAGGGGACGACCGTGTGTTTTGGATCCGTTAGGTCGATCTTTGTTTTAATCATGATCAGATAAGCGCCGTTCAGCGGCGAGCTAGTGATTATTAGCTTTCTGCAACTTGCACGAAGCCGCAGTGCGCGCCATAATCGGCTCACCAAATGTGTGGAGAACAGGTCTCTACCGTCGAAAGTTGAAGGACCTGTTCTGGATTGTCCAAAAAGCCCGGTTACCAGCCGGGCTTTTTGGTTTCTGCGATTCTGTTATGCCACTTTGAGTTTCGCCTCGTTAAAACCTACACGCTCAACGTCCGCAACTACCGCTTCAAGGCTCTTATAGATCTTGTAGCGATCAGTACGCGCAACGGCCATGTACTCCTGCGATCCATCGTCTCGATCAACCAGAAGAATCCAACCACCAGGTTCCATAGGCGCAGGGGCGATGAAGGCATTCTTCAGAGCACCAGTCCGGTACAGCTTGCGCATTCCTGATAGATCCACGGCCATTACACCCTCGAACCTGCGAAAAAATTCCCTGTTACGATATTCCGGACTGCATGAAAAAGCAAATTCATGCAGCAAAACTGAGTCTTCGACGTAGCAAACCCATCGGCATATCGCAGGAAACCAGGTTTTCATGAGCATGGATTTCGCTCATTCGGGTGTGGTCATTCGGAGAGAATCGGCCAAAACAACTTTCGACTTGTTGAAAGGGCACAGTGGCTGCGTCCTCGTGCGACAGAAATCTAGGGGCCTACGCCCGTCAATGATTGCAAGCCACCCGGCAGGCGTTCCCGAAGGATCGCCGACCGGGCGCGTGAGGATGGTCACTTCGCGTCGAGAGAACTGCGTTTGATCAATCCTGACTCATGCCAGGTTCATCATCGTCCGTGGTCATCGGCGCCGAAGTTGCGGTTATAGGGGCTTGTGGCTCCGCTTCCTGACGTTCTGGTGCTGTCGGCTCTGCAGCCCACTCCCGACGATGCGTGGTTTTCTCGGTCACCGTGCCGTCCGCAGCCACTTCCTGCACCACCACCGGCTGCGTCCCCAAGTCCTCCAAGCGCAGTTGCTCGCCAGGTTTAACGCCGGCGTGCTCCATCGCTTCTGCCAACGCCACGCCCCAGAGCGTGCGCTCGCCGGCGTCGGTCTTGAGTGTGACGAAGTAGCTGAGCCGTTGATCACTGAACACCGAGCGTCTGAGTGCGAAGTACTGCGAGTTCAAGCGGCGCAGCGCGTGGCGCTGCGCGGGTAACAACTGCTGTTGCTCTGCCTGCCGGCTGAGATAGGCGGCGACCGTCGAAGCGCTGCGGCTGGCCGTCAGCGCCTTGATCGAGGGAAGCTTGATTCCCAAAGGCTCGTTACGGCGACGGGAAGGTTCGAACAACCGCTGACCGTGACGCTGAATGTCAGAGACGGAAGGGATGCGATGGGGGTTGCGAGCGAAAGGAGGAAGCGAGTGATTTGTGGCACGTTTCTGCGGGTTTGAAGCTTTGCTGCGTGTCGCAGTGCCGGCACTGCGCTTGTTTCGGTTTGGGGCTTTTTTCCTGCTACCAGAGACCTTGGCCGGGTCGCCGGGACCGCGTGGTTCGGGAGTGAAAAGCTTGTCCCTGTCCAGCTGAAATGCTGGTCCTGGAGCGACTGGGGGTTTCAGCGGATCGAACAGTCGGCGACCGCGCGCCTGGATGTCTGCAATGGAACCCATGCGGCGAGGATTGCGGGAATGCGGAGGCAGCGGGTTGTCGGTTATTCGGGTTCGTGGTCCAACTCCGGCCCGTGGGGCTCGGCCTGGCCTGCCAGTTTCTCCTCTTCCCGTTGCTTGCGCAGGAACGGAGGCAGTTGGCTGTCGTCGTCCTGATCCGCCGGCGCGCCCTCGTCCTCCTCTTCCTCCTGGTACAGGCGATCGCAGTCCAGTATCTCCTCCCGGTTGATGCTGTCCCAGGTGAACGTGTGCATCATTGGGCAGTAGCACCGCACCGTCACCGAGTCCGGTCGATCCGGCTTGCCCGTGATCTGCCACATCGCGACTGGACAGGTCTTGCAGGCCATCGGCAGGGCCGGTAGGGCGTCGGCCCTGAGCTTCATCAGCACTTCGCTGGCGATCTCTCGGCCGTTGGACAGGGTGTAATCGGTCATGGGTATCTCCATAGGTTTGATAGAACTTTGATTCGCGATCGGACAGCATTTGCACGCGAACGTCGGGTGATGCTTCGGAGTACGCCTGGCGAAACTTGGGTGTCGCCTTGTTGACGTACTTGATTTCCTTTGCGCGCTGCGGCCAGGCCTGTAAGCGGTCGCGTATTACTTTTTCATCCAGGGGCGGCATCTTGAGTTCGCGCCGCACAATGAAGTCGTCTTTGAAGATGGTGTCCTTGAGGTTGGTGAACTTGGCATCGCCCTCAAGCTTGACAGCGATGTATTCATTGTCCTTGCCTTCATTACGAATGCGGGTTTCGCCAGATTCACCGACCAGCGCATAGAAGCCTTTTCGGTCAGTCACACCGCGCTCGATGACCTGTTTAACCAACCCCTGTTTAAATTCCCGGTTCTTGCCGTAAAAGTCATCAGCTTTATAGCGGGACAGGACGCTGGCCGCGTCCGTAATATCAATGCGCACATGATCGCGGGGGGACGCAAGTTCATACTTCTGATTGACGTACTCTTGGAACGCCTCATAGAACTTGACGTGATTCATGTAGACATCGACGGGATTAGCCTCATTACCGCTTAGTAAGTTGATGCGTGGTACAATGATATGAATGTGCGGTTTACGCTCAATCATTTCTCCTGTCTTTTTGTCAGGCACATACTTGATTTTTGGCAAATGCGCTTCGGCGTAAAAGTTGAACTCGTCTGGCTTATAAGCGTGCATCAGAAACTGCTTAAACTCTTGAGTGATATCACGCAGCATTTGCTCACTGAGCTGATCTTCACGAAAGCTCATGGTAAATGTCAGATACCGATCCTGGCCATGGTCCGGGATGCTTTCGTAAATAGAGCGCGTCCGATCAAGATCACCCTCGATAATCATACGGTGGTCCAACTCGTCCCGGTGAAGTTCACGGCCGGCTTTGTTACCCGTTTCAAGATATTCCTGAGCGCCTGTGTTATAGCCACCTGGCCTAATCACCATGATCAATACCACTCAGTAAGAGGGACTCGATACTGACGAGCCGATTCAACAGTTTGATGTACAGCGACTCTGAAAGAACTCCACGCCGATGCACAGAGTTGACCTGGTGGGCCAGCTGATTGATGTTGTTGCCCGCTTTGTTATAGATGAATAACAAGCGGTGATAGTCCACGGGTTTGGCGGCTTTTACGTTGAACGTAATTTTTGAGTTGAGAAAAACCTCTCTGAAAAATTCAGAGGCGGTCATGCCCGCGGCCTTCAGCTTTTGTTCAACCTCGGCGAAGTCTTCCTCGCTGCAGCGAAAATGCAGGACGCGGCTTTTCTTGGGACTGGCGGCCACGGCGCCTCCTTTCAGTGATCACGGGACGGAACAAACGACAACGACAACGACAAACGACGCTTTCCCGCTCTGCGGGGTTTCAAAGGGGTTTCCCCTTTGGCACGCGATGTATTCGGGGGGGCGCTTCATCCCCCCGTATACATCGGTAACGTGCCTGTTTTGCAATTGGGGTCTAGGCGGATTTACATCAACGATACATCCAGGCTGCTCTGAATTACGTCAGAAATACTCAGCATTGCGTTTATTTACATCGGTGTTACGCTTTCCTACGACAGGAATACATCACTTTTGCATCATTCCCCATCAGATAGGCATCGTTCATGGCTCCAGATGTTCAGAACCGGCGTGAAGCCCTAGCTCAATTGGCCCAGAACGACGAAACCAGGTCTTACACTGCGCAAATTCGCGAGCTGTATGACGTGATCGAAAGCGCAATGGACTCCGGTGTGAGCAGGACCGTAATTCACCAGAAACTGGTGGATACCGGGATGACGATCACGCTGCGCCATTTCGACCAGGCGCTATACAGAATTCGTAAACGACTGAAGCGATCGGGCCAGTCAGGTCAGCCGTCATCAGATAAGAGCCCGGTCAGTACACCAGCCAAAAGCAAATTGCTGAGTGGTGAAAAAACTAAACCACCAGCAAACTTTCGCCAAGGCTTGAAGCAAATCAGAGATGAAGTCGAAAACACAGACTGGGCTAGAGTTATCAGCGAATCAGATAGGTCTGCCCAGTAGTAACAAAACAAACGTGCTCTCAGGGTTGCTGTGTGAACTTCTTCTTTAGCTCCGGTGATAACGTATCGATAAGTGCCCGCTGAGTTTTATATTCGTTGTAAAACCACTTGTTGGTTTCATTAACGTCTTGAGCTTTAATCGCAATCCAACCCATTGCTACCACCATGACCGTTGCAACCGCTACGAATCCGGCCAAGACAATGTAATTGAAACGCGTTGCCTGTGTGTCACGAACGTTTCCTGACATATCGGTGATGCGTTTTTCCAGATTTTCGATTTTTAGCGTTGCGCGATTGAGTGCGGGCTCAAAAGCGCTGGATAGACTTTCATGTATAGCTTCGGAAAGCTTGAGTCCGACATCTAAACCGGCCTTGGTCGTAGCTGCCTGAACAAGCTCGTTTGTGCTTTTTTGAAGAAACAGCGCAGTGTCCTCTGCGTCTTCGACTGCATCCGCGACGATCCGTAGCGAATCATCCATGGAAAGCTCAAGTAGCTTGGGTATTTTTTTATGTCGTCGTGTAAACGTCCCACATCGCTTAGCAACTCGACGATGAAAGCATCGCGCGCGGTAGACGGAACTAATTCACGCTCACTCATGAGAGGTTACCTCATTGAAAAGCTCTACGAATACCTGATCAAGCTTGCGATTGACCCCTTTGCACAGTAACTTCAGACCGTACATATCTGACCAGTAAGCACGCTGTTGTGCACTCGCACTCTTGTCCTTGAGGAGAGTTTTATAGTCCGTATCGTCATCCATCAGGCTTTTCATTGAGAGTCGATTGATTGACAACGCGTCAAACAATTCAGATTCGAATATTGCGCAGTCGTAGTTCAGCACAAATGCGTTGGTACGCTCATGGTACGCAGTGATGATGGGAAACTCGGACTGGACATCGCGTTTGACACGGTTGAACACAACGCGAATCTTATTTGCAGGGACGCCCATCGAAGCCAGGCTACCGATCATGCTGACCGTTTCCTTTTGCTCTTTGGTGCCAGAGGTCACTGGGACAATGTAAAAATCGATTTCCTCGTGGGCTTCTTCGAAGCCTTCCAGGTTGGCCATGAACTCCTCAACATTGGAAGCACCCACATCGACGATGGCCTGGTCTTCGAGCATAAGCCGCTTGAACAGCTCGCGGAATTTGTTGCCGCGCAGCTTTTCCACGTCCAGGCCGAGAGTTTCTGCAGTCTCGTTGATCGATTCGATCGCGTAGATCGGCGCACCGTCCATACGCGGCGACAGCAGGTTAGCGGCGATGGTCGTTTTGCCGACGGTGCCGGTGTAATTGATGATCACGTTTTTCATTTGATTAATCCTGTGGGTAGCGGGGATCGCACCAGGTAGTAACCACCTGGTGTATTCGATCTGAAGTTGTGGAGGTTGGGATCTTTGAACACCAAGGGCGCGGCCCTTGACCGACTTGTTCTCGGCGTTGATCAGCTCTTCGACCTGCTCCTGAATCTCGCGGGTGTCCGTGACCGTCACTACACCGGAGTCGGATATCGAGAATTTGCCGATGCCGTTAGGCGTCAGCGCACCCTGGATCGCGACCTTTAGGTTTTTAACCACATCGACATTCGCTGTCATTTTCGCCGACACATCCGATGAGGATGAAAGCTGGCCTGCCTGGCTTGTTCCGCCGCTGCCACTGCTGCCGCTGTCATTAGCACCGGTGGACGCGGTCTTGGCGATGGTGCTGTTGACATCGTTGATGTCGGTGATCGTCGCGATCTGGTAGGTGCGGGTCACCAGGCGCGAGATCTGGATGATGCCGTCCTTGAAATCCCAGCCCACGCCGTATTCAGCGGTTTTCTGATCGAGCAGTTCGCTCAAGGTGGCCCCGGCCGGGCTGGCCTGGTCGATGAAGAACGACCGCGCAGCGCCATCGCCCTGAGGCACTGCCGTATAGCCACCCCCTCCCATACCGGGCATAGACGCCAAACTTGGTATCGACTGTCCAAGGGTTCCGCTGAGGGGAACGCTCATTGTCATTGGCGCGGGGGCTTGCATGGCCGAGCCACCCCCGGCTGAGCCCATGCGTTGTGCCGTGAACACCTGGATCGGCACCAGGGCATCAGGGCTGACACGCACCGACAGGTTGGTGATCTTGCTGATGCGATCGGCAAATACGTTGATGGTGGGCTTGTCCGGAAACGAGAAGCGAATCGGTTCACTGAACACCGCCGGCAACTCGGCGTCGCGTGACACCTTCACCGTCTTGCTGCCCAGCCACATGCCGTCGAACTCACGCACCGCGGCGCCGCGCAACAGATCTTCCTGGCGCAGCCGGGCCAAACTGTCCTGCACTTTTTGGTTGCCTTCCACCGAGGCGCCGCGAATGCCGTCGCGTTCGGTCATCGCGCCGCACCCGGACAATGCCAGTGCAACGGCCACGGCAAGGCTTCGTTTCAAGTACGAAGTCATAGGGGTTAACTCCAGGGGATTATTGAGCGCGGCGACCAGACTCGGTGACGCGAAGGACGTTGTTGCCGGCATAGAGCATGCCGGTCAGGTTTACATCAGCGGCGGATAGCGACTGGAACAGGCGTTTCACAGCAGAGCGAAAGTCGCCTTCAAACGTTGCACTGACGTTGATCGGCACATCAACTGACGCGTCCCACACCAGCTGCCAGCCGGCCTTTGCGGCCCACTTGCCCAGTGCGCGGCGCAACGTGACGTCAGAGGTGTTTAGCTTCCACTGCTCAGGAGTTGGTTTGGGCGGTGGAGCGACCTTTGCCACCACAACGGGCGGCACGACAGCGGCAGGAATAATCTTCGCCGGCGCAACAGTGGATACGACCTTCGCTGGAGAAGCAGCAACAGAAGCTGCAGGCAACACCTGGACCTTCGCAAGTGAAGCGGGCTGCAAGGCATCGGCCACCACCTGTGCCGCTGGGCTAGGTCCGCTGTGACGTTGAACAACTTCAACGATCTTCGGTGCAGGCACCGGAGCTGGCAGCACCGCGATCGGCGCTGCCGCAGGTTTCGCAACCGCTGGAGCAGGCGGAGAGACCGCCGGTTTCAAGACAGGAGCATCAGCTTCTTTGACTTGCCTGGCCGCCGGAAGAGCTGCGACGGTCTGGGGCATCGGCGTAGGGGCTGCGACAACCCTAGGCGGTGTGTACTGACGGAGGGGTGTCGCTGAAGCCTGGCTGAATTCTTCCCACTCGCCGGTGGGTACAGACAGCATCGGGGCAGTGCTGCACCCTGAAATCATGGCAGCACAAAAAACTGCACTGGCGGTGAGCGTGGCATTCATAAAATTACCTGTAGCGAATGGGACAGGGGCTAAGAGAAACCCGGCATTGGGGCGCGCGCGGGTCTGAATCTGGCAACTCGGCAGAGTGAGTGTTGGGGCTTCCTTGATAGGCCTCATACGAAGCCGATCAAGCGAAGCCCCGCCCTCGAAAGGGCTGGGGCTTACCAATAACTCCGACCGCGACCCTGTCCGCCAGAAAACTTGTTTGGGGCTTTACGCTGCGCACCCTAGGTCAGTTGCCAACCCTCTGGACCATTAAGGCCGATCCATCGCTGCCCTGCTTCCGGCCGATGTCTATTCGGCAGACGCGCCCAGAAACAGGCGCCAGTAATAAATTTGCGTATTAGGCAGATTTACGGGCAGTATGACATCAGTTTTTTCTGCGTCAATCGCAGAATATGAGGCGCGACCAGTGGCTGCTGACAATGGAGGACAGGCAAATGAGAGGGGGATGAAAGCAGAAACGCCCCAATTTCTGCGGGAACGCAGAAAATAAAGGGCGTTTTAAAGAAGGCCGGTGACTAGCACGTGTTGCTAAGAAATGTGGTCTACAGGTTATAAGCCGGACATCTTGGCATCGACTACTCGTCCCAAGAATTTACAGTTCCCATCAATCTCAATGGTTCTGTATTTATCGTTCAAAGGGCGAAGATAACTGTATCCAGCATCTTCCACATATTGCTTAAAGGTTTTGTCGCCTGAATCCAACAGCTCTACGACATAGTATTTGCCGTTTATGATTTCAGCATCAGGTCTCACAAGAATGAACGAACCTTCAGGGAAGCTCGGATTGCCCACGCATGTCATAGAGTGACCACTGACAGTTAGCCAATAGGCGTCTATACCTGCGTTTTCTGTTGACTCGATCATTCGGTGCGATTCTCCGATTCGCCCTGGAGACTCTGACGCCTCGCCTGCCTGAACCCAGCTTATCAGTGGGTACGACCTAGGTGGTCTGGCAGGCTGCAGCGCCATTTCCACGTTAGCTGTTTCTAACTCTTTAGGATTTGATAATTGAACGTCAGTGAGCTTGATTTCCAGATAAGCAAGTATTTGCCTGAGCTTGGCCGGGGTAGTGCCTTGCTGCCCCCTTTCAAGCCGGGAAAGGTTTCCCGTATCGGATCCAACCTCGTTCGCAAGCTGCTCTAAAGAGAGCTTCTTTGCTTTTCGTGCTTGTCTGATGATCTGTCCTATATCCATGACGCAGATTTTCCTAATGCCTTGCGCATATCGCAAAGCGCCAAACGCAGAACGTTGTTGAAATTGGATTGCGCTAATCGCAGAATTAATTTTTTCTGGTAGGATTTTCATGAGCCCGCTCAGAAAGGCACGGATTGACAGTGGATGGACGCTCGAAGAGGTGTGCGCTAAAGCATCCGCATTCAGCGATCTAAGGCTAGACACTGGCAATTTATCGAGGATAGAACGCGGTGAGCAGCGGGCATCTGCCGCTATGGCCGAATGCCTCAGCAAGGTTTTTGAAGGCCTTATTGACGAAATCCATATCCTTTACCCGGAGAGGTTCTGACCTCCCTCGTCCATCACTGATGCAATCCACCAAGGCATCCGGCATGTACTGAGCCGAGATGAACCCTCCCCGACCGGCCCCAACTGATCAGCCTGCCTAAGGGCGCGCGTAGGGTCGTCGTGCTTCTGAATTCCCCCCGAAAGGCGAAATGTCACCTAGACATCTATTGCCCTGCTCGATACCCGACATGGAGCACCTCATTGGCAAAAATTGCCCGGCGGGTATTGGAGCATGAATTTCGTGCCGTCCGAAGCGTTGGTCGGGTGGGTCGAGTGAAAACCCGGCGCCGGTGTTGCCGAGCGAACAACTGCATTTGCCTACCCAAACACAACCGGAGCTTCTTTCCTAAGCGAGTCGTTCACGCAGGCAAAATTCTTGATAAAATAGGTTATCACCAGTTTTTACCGCTTGTCGGTTTTGTAGGCGAAGGCAATGCGTGACGTTGCTTTCGTGACTGTAAAGGTGAGCAATGATCGAGAAAGAGCCAATGGTTGGAATGCTATGCAGGAACTGACGAAAACCCATCAGAATGATCAGCGTCGGCTCACGTCGGTCGAATTTCAGACGCTGGCCCGGGTTCCGGCCGCGGTCGAGTGGTTTGCTAACCTGGACAACCCGCGCACTCGTCGTGCCTACCAGAATGACCTGGAAGACTTCTGTGGGTTTGTCGGTTTGGCGTCGGCCGATGAGTTTCGCGTGGTGACCCGATCGCATGTTTTGGCCTGGCGCGCCCAGCTCGAGCATCGCGGTTTAGCCGGAGCCACGATCCGGCGCAAATTGGCCGCGCTGGCCAGCCTGTTTGATCATCTTCTGGAAAGCAATGCGATCGCCGGCGGCAATCCCGTGCATGGGGTGAAACGACCCAGGATAGAAAGCAACGAAGGCAAGACACCGGCACTGGGCGATCACCAGGCCAAAGCGCTGCTCGAGGCGCCCGATGAAACAACCCTCAAAGGGCTGCGCGACCGGGCGCTACTGGCTGTTCTTCTCTATCACGGGCTGCGCCGTGAAGAAGCGGCGCTGCTGCAGGTCAGCGACATCCAGGAACGCCGCGGGATCCAGCACCTGAAGGTGCATGGCAAGGGCGGCAAGGTGCGCTACCTGCCGTTGCACCCTGTGGCAGCTGGGCGCATTCATCAGTATCTGGAAAGCTCAGGGCATCATTGGGCGGACAGGAAAGTGCCGCTCTTCATCCCATTGCGCGGCAAGCTGACCGGTGCCGGTATTACGTCCAACGGTATCTACACCGTCGTGGCGGCCTACGCGAAGAAGGCTGGGATTAAGGTCGACGGCCTTGGCGTACACGGACTCAGGGCAACCGCAGCCACCAACGCCCTAGAGCATGAAGCCGACATCGCCAAGGTCCAGGCCTGGCTGGGTCATGCCAATATCAGCACGACCAAGATCTACGACCGCAGGGAGAATAGGCCTGAGGATTCACCAACCTACAAGGTGAAGTATTGAGGTGTGTATTCAGCGCGCAAAAGTTAAGGTTTAGGTAACGTTACATTAAGGCAGCCAGCAAAACATAGCGGGGCGGCGGAAAAGGTCTGGTTTTCTGACTGGGCGAGCGTTTTTTGAGCCTCAAGCCAAGAGGGCGTCAGGAATAGACGCCTACTTCAGACCTTCCCTAGATGTGCTATGAAACATGCGCGTGAGGAAGCATGTCAGTGTGATCCGGAATACCTACCACAGCTATAGGGGTTAACTCGTGTGCCGATGCAGCTTGGTCTTTTGTATAATCGCCACTCACTGCATGGGTAGCCGTAAATAATTTGCCAAAATGATCGATAGTGGTATTTACGGTATCGGTCAGCTTTGTAATGTTCTCGGTTAGCCTAAAAATATCAAGCGTTCCAGTCTTTTCATCATAACTGGAGCCAAGCTCTTTGACTAGGGCGCTGAGATTCGTAATGTCATGAGTAGATTCTATAGCGTTTTTCGTCACACTTGATACGTAGGTGGCGGATGATCTGATGAACGCGTTTATTCCCAGGCCCACTTCGTCCCCAATCAGCGCAGACACAACTGCCAAATGGTCTAGTACGGGAATGAACGTTCCATCAATGTAGTTTACGGAAGCAATAGCACTACTGGCCACCAGCCCGTTCATGTGATCAGATGTCTTACCCAGGCTGTCCAGAGATTGAATGATAAGCGTATTTTCATCCGTGTCGATGACGCCATCGCTGAGCGCGTCCACGATGGATTTCGTGTGGTTGATGACGTCGACCGAATCTGAAGCAAATGCAACCAAATTGGATTGCTGCACGTTTATAGTAGAGAACAGACTGGAAAAGCTATCTATAAGCGGGTGAAAGAAATTGCCAGTCGACTTGTCGAAGTCATTCAACCCAGGAATAATCTGGGAGGTTATAAAGTTAGAGCTTTCCCAGTTCCATCTTACAAAATCATTAGTCAAAACCTCTTCGTTCATGTCGACTTCTCCGTGTGTAGGGTAGCTAAGAAAACGCAGTTCGGATTTAAATGCTCTGAGTATTTACTTTAAATCCCGTTTTCAGCTAACAGCTTGGCAGCCTTGTAGCAACATGGCAAGAATTTTTTGGGGCAAATTGCCATCTCCATATTGTAAGAGGCGAGAGGCTGCATTACGAGCCCTATTCGGGAACCCGTACCAGCTTTGAAATTGGGCCTTTACAAGCCTTTCCAGTCGAATTTCAGCCATCGTCAATGACTTAACGTAAGGGCGGTCTCGAAAGCTTAGCGCGATACTGAGCTATTGAATTAGTTGTGGGCTCTTATGATGCCAACCCATCACTTGCGTCATCACTTTGATTAGGTTTTGTACGAAAAGTAAAGTATTGGCGCATGAGACACAGTCGAGGCGGCCTTACTGCTAAGATCCACATGGTCTGCGACGCCAATGGCATTTCCTTACGCTTCATCCTTTCGTCGAGGCAAGCCAGCGATATCGCACAAGCCTAATCGCTGTTGGATCAGGTCGAACTCCCGGTAAGCCGAGGCGACCACGCAAGCGTAGTCGCTGGTTACCGGCTGAAAAGGGCTATGACGCAGAACACCTGCGTCACTACTGCGACCGTTACCAACTGCACACGGTGATCCCGCTGCGCGCCATGCCAGGCAGACACCCACCTGGCTTTCCCCGACTCTTTGATCGCCCAAAGTATTCACAGCGGAACATCATTGAGCGGATGTTTGGCTGGCTGAAAGAGAAACGAGGAATAGGGACTCGCCACGACAAGCTGGCTCGTTCAGCTTGTTTGCCGAGGAACGTGTCTAATGAGCATGTACAAATTCGGTCGTTCCAGGGAATGGGAACTCGGAAAACTGGACGCATCGCTGGGCCCTATACCGGGTGCCTCAAGGCTCGAAGCTGCGGCTGGGGCCAATGGCCACATCAAGCACGGGTGCCATTTACCCACGCTCCGGATTGCTCGACCGCTAGTCAGCACGACGATTTTCCATAGCGAGACCTGATGTGGATCAGCGAACTAGCAGAAAGCGCCTCTCAACGAGAATTCCCACCTTCACCACACTGATCGCGGATGCTTGATTCCCGAGCTTTCCGCCGCAGCTCATCGAGCAGCTTGTACGAGACCCAATCTGGGAAAGCGCTTGAGTCACGGCTGAATGCATTTTTTCTCGATTGTACGAGGCTCCTTGCCCAGCCAACCACAAGATTCAGCTTCTGCCGCCTGCCTGTATGACACCTGCCTTTGTTGTTGCTCTCATGCATAGAGATCAATCAGGACAGCCTGCCTTGATTACTTTACTTAAGGTTTCAGAAGAGCGGCCGATCCCATATCAGAACGCCTCCATCAACCGTGGCAACCCAGAAGCGTCACTATCATGAATTTTCGATCACTAAATATCGCCCCAAGAGCGTCGCTATGTTTCGGCTTGATTACCCTACTGGTGGTGATTTTGGGGGGATTCGCATACCTCCAATTGGGCAAGCTTCGCGCTGCAGAGCAAGCGATAGAAACCCACTGGCTGAAGAGTATTCAGACCACAGACGACATTCAGATAGCCGTTCTGAGCGCGCGCTTAGCGAGCATCCGATTGTTGGCAGATACGAATGCTGAAGATCGTAAAGCGTCCATTGCTCAAATCTCCCAAGCACGTGACACCCTCAATGAACATACGAATTTCTACCGTCAGAACCTGATCAAGGATGATCAGCAGCGTGCGGCATTTGAACACGCAGCCACATTGATGGCTGAATTTATTGACGGTCTGGCTCGCATTTTGGAGCTGGATAGCGTCAGCCACGAACAGGCCGTTGCCTATGCCAATACTGAGCAATACGCACGCGCATCGGCCTACCAGGCTCAGTTGACACTGCTACGCCAACACGACGCCGAAGGCGCTGCGCAAGCCGGGATAACGGCATCTGATGTATACACGCGTAGTACCTATGTCATAGGAGTAGTCGTCGCCGCTGCAATCTTTCTGACGATTGTGTTGGCAATCACTTTGACTCATAGCATCGTCAGACCAGTCAATGCATCACTAGCCTTGGCTGAGCAAATCGCAAAGGGTGACCTACGCAGCTCACTGACAGTGACAGGTAACGATGAATCAGCGCGCCTGATGACGGCTCTGAACACCATGCAGGCCAATTTGCGCAATACCATCACCGAGATCTCCGATGCCTCTAAACAACTCAGCTCTGCATCGACTGAAATGACTGCAGTCACCGAGAGCGCAAACCGCACATTGCAACAGCAGAACAGTGAAATCGAACAAGCCGCCACTGCGGTAAATCAGATGAGTGCGGCGGTCGAAGAGGTCGCGCGCAACGCAACCTCAACCTCGCAGGCGGCCAAGGAGTCAACGCACGCCGCCCAGGCTGGCAACATGAAAGTTGGTGAGACCTTGAAAGCTATGGTGAGTCTTAAGGATCGTGTGGATGTGACGTCCGAACAGGTTCAGCAGCTAGCTGGGCAAACTCAGGATATAAGTAAGGTACTGGGTGTAATCGGAGCAATCGCCGAGCAAACCAATCTGTTAGCCCTTAACGCCGCTATAGAAGCTGCCCGGGCCGGTGAGCAAGGTCGCGGTTTTGCTGTTGTCGCCGACGAAGTCAGGGCGCTAGCTCACCGAACTCAAACTTCGACAGGCGAAATCGAAAACATGATCTCTTCAATGCAGGTCCGAAGCGCCCAGGTCGTTAATTCTATGGCTGAGAGCACACGTGAGGTTCATAGCACGCACAGTATGGCCAACGAAGCGGGCCAGTCGCTAGAATTGATCACCGATTCTGCTCAAATGATCAACGACCGAAATACACAGATTGCCACTGCTTCGGAAGAACAGGCGTACGTGGCCCGCGAAGTCGATCGGGCGCTGACCAGTATTCGTGATTTAGCGCTGCAAAGCAGTGAAGGCACTCGTCAGACTCTCATCGCCAGCAACGACCTGTCTCAACTCGCGGCAAATTTGGATCAGATGGTTGCGCGCTTTCGTACTTGATCGAGTCAGTGCTATTTCCGTTGCGGTGCTTGCGACAGTCACTAACTGCTCAGGTAGCGGACAACAGATGCTTGGCAAATTCGTATAGCGATGAGCTCTCGGTTTGTAGAGTTAGCAAAAATGGACAGCCTGTGGCGCCTCATCCGCTTACATCGCTGTATTCAACAGACTACAAATTATTTTTCTAGCAGGGCGGATCGTGTAATAAGACAGAAACCCTCAGCGTGAGCCAAGGGCTTGGGACACATGGATTTTCTTTACTCTGTATTGTCAGGAGTGCGATAGATCTGTAACCAATGCCGGCCAGGCTTACTGGTCGCGGGTGCCTGTTCGTGATCTCGAATGGTGCAGTATCGTCCGAAGCGTTGCGTTACTGAATGGTTGGAGGTATTCATGGTGACTTCCTGAAACGAACCACCGTCCCTCTCAATCTTGTTACCTGGGGCTACGTAAATTGCCATCATCATTCCTTGTTGGTCGATAGCAGCTGCTAACCATTTGACTATGGCACAAAATCCTTTTACTGCAATTAGGTCGTAACCGTTCGGGCAAACCACCTACAGAAGCCACGGCATAGTGATCACCGCTTGAGGATTCTCACCCTAGAATCCATATCCTTGGTGCGACGTCTACTGCTGAAGGCGGAAGCTCGACATTGGTTGATTTGAGGCCGAAAATATTCAGTAGAAATCAAATCAAAGAAAGATTATGCAGTCATCATTAAATCGCCTGATGCTCTACGTTAGAAACGTCCAGGCCGCGAGCGTGTTCTATGAGCGCCACTTTGGCTTCATGCCCACACAAGAAGCTGATGATCGAGTTATCGAGCTTTTTCCTATCCGCGCCTTCCGTCCCGGCTTTGAAGCTCCCAATCACGCAGCGTTGAGCGTTCAGCCAGCTCAACTCCCATCATGGTATTTTGACTCTCAGTGATAAGATCAGCGTCGAGCAGGGCCAAGGCGTAGCTCTCAGCACGAGCAAGGCAAACACGAATGTCGTCGCGTTGCTCTATTGCCATGATCTCATCCATAAGCTCACGCCAAGCTGTGCAGAGCTTTTCTGTTAAACCTTCGAAATTTTCTATCGGCGCCGCTTCCGGGGCTCTTACGGTTGTGCCGTCAACGCTTACAAACTCATTGCTCATAAGATCTTTTTTCCTGTTCCTGATCGGGGTCAACAGCGACCTACGCTTTCGCCCCGCTGTAGTCGTCGCCACCTTCGGCCTTGAAGACCGGTCCGGCCTTGTCCACCACGTAGAGCCAGCTCGGTGCGAGCCTTAATACAGTGACAGCTTCAATGATGAGGCGTTTAGTTTGTTCTACCAATTAATGAGCAACGCTCATAAACCTTAGAACGATCAGCTGACTAGTCTTCACACATCCGCATCGCTAATGTGCTTGAAAAATACTCGAGCAACCAGCGAGGAACAGATGACCGCAATCCACAACCCCAAGCGCCGCAAGGTGGTAGCGGCATTGGCAAGCTTGCCTTTGCTTGGCGCCTCGCTAACGTCCCAAGGCAAGGGTGGGGCTCCTGGAGGCTCTAAAGTTCTGGTCGCTTATTTCACCCGCTCAGGTAATACCAAGGTTGTCGCTGGTCTGCTTCAGCGCGCTCAGCAGGCTGACCTCTTCGAGATCGCTCCTGCAGATGCTTATCCCGAAGATTACTTGGGCACAGTAGAGCAAGCACGCCGGGAGCGTGACAGCAATTTCGAGCCTTTGCTCGCCGCCCATGTGTCGAACATGGCCAATTACGACCTGATTTTTCTGGGTTTCCCCATTTGGGGCGAAACCACGCCTCCCGTCATCAGATCGTTTTTGTCCAGCCATGATCTGAATGGCAAGGTTCTTGTGCCATTTATTACTCACGGTGGCTACGGCTTAGGTAGCAGTTACCACGTACTCACGCGTCATGCCCCTGGAGCGCTGCTGCAAAAAGGATTTGAGATGCAGGCTGATCAAGAGCGCAGGACCATGGACCAAGTCAACGGCTGGCTTGAAGATATACAACTACCCGCTTGAGCAAGGCAATGGCAGTGCGAGCTGCAAAGCTGTGTCTGCTACCCAAGCTCAGAGAGCTTTGATTCGAGGAGTCATTATGAAAACCCGCATGCTCGGTAACGGCCTGGAAGTCTCAGCCATTGGCCTTGGCTGCATGAGTATGACCGAGGTCTATGGTCCGGCTGCCAACAGCAAGGACATGATCGAACTGATACGCAGTGCTCACGAGCGCGGCGTCACCCTTTTCGACACAGCAGAAGCCTATGGTCCGCTCACCAACGAAACGCTGTTAGGTAAAGCCCTCGCGCCCATCCGGGACCAAGTCGTCATTGCGACAAAATTTGGCTTCAACATTGATCCGCAGACAGGCGCACGCGGCGCGGGCACCAACAGCAAGCCGGAACATATCAAGGCTGCGGTTGAGGCAAGCCTTAAGCGCTTGGGCACCGATCACATCGATCTGCTGTACCAACACCGGGTCGACCCGGAAGTGCCAATCGAAGATGTCGCTGGCACTGTCAAGGAGCTTATTGGGCAAGGCAAGGTCAAGCACTTCGGGCTCTCGGAAGCTGGGATTCAGACTATCCGTCGGGCTCACGCAGTTCAGCCCCTCACCGCCGTACAGAGCGAATATTCACTGTTCTGGCGGGGACCGGAGCTTGATTTGTTGCCGTTGCTTGGAGAGCTCAATGTTGGCTTCGTGCCCTTCAGCCCACTTGGAGCAGGTTTTCTAACCGGGCAGATTGACGAACATACGGTTTTCGCACCCAACGATTTTCGTAATCACGTACCGAGGTTCTCCGTCGAAGCGCGTAAAGCTAACAGCGTTCTGGTAAGACTCCTTACGGAGTTGGCAGAGCGCAAACAAGCAACCCCGGCTCAGGTGGCTCTGGGTTGGCTATTAGCACAGCAGCCATGGATCGTACCGATTCCAGGCACCACTAAGCTTCACCGACTGGAAGAAAATCTGGGTGCCGCAGAGTTGCGTTTAACTCATGAGGAATTGGCGGTAATCAATTCGGCTATATCGAAAATCGAGATCCTAGGCGACCGTTTGCCTGAAGCTGCAATGAAAATGGTTGGGCATTGAGCAACCGTCCCGGGTCAGCCTGCCCGCTGCTGCTTTCGCTCTACCCCAGCAAACGCTGATCTCGAAGGTGATACAGCTATGAATACCGATAATCCTATCGTGCTGGTCGTTGGAGCAAGCGGTAGCATCGGTCAGCCGACTGTCGCCGAGTCGCTGCGCAGAGGCTACCAAACTCGAGCACTGGTCCGTGATCCCTCTCAGGCCGAGCTGTTCGCCGAAGAGGTGGCCGTTGTGGTGGGCGATTTGACGCGTGCTGAGACCCTGGCTGAGGCTGTTGCCGGGGTAACAGGCGTCATCTTCACCCACGGCATCAGTGGTAATGATGCAAAAGGCGCAGAGTCGGTGAACTACGGGGCCATACTTAACGTGCTTACTGTGCTCAAAGCGCCGACTCGCATCGCCTTGATGACCACTGTAGGTGTGACAAAGCCGTCAGTAGGTCACGACTGGAAACGACGAGGTGAGCGGCTCGTCCGCGCCAGTGGACTGCCCTACACCATCGTGCGACCAGGCTGGTTCGACTACAACTCGCCCAATCAGCAGAAACTGGTGATGCGTCAGGGGGATACGCATTGGACTGGATCGCCCGCCGACGGCGTTGTTTCACGTAAACAAATTGCTCAGGTGTTGGTTGCTTCGTTGACCTCTCAAGCGGCAACACGCAAAACGTTTGAGCTCGTAGGATCCGGGCCTGGCTCAGACGGATCTGGAGCCGTTATTTTCGACCGTACCAGCAGACCTTTCAAGTGGGCAGGACGCCATAGGCGACCGGGACAGTCTTCCTGCGGCTAAAGAGCCGGATTCGGTGCTGCAGGCGCTTGCGGATATCAAGACCCGGTTCGCGCACTGATCGTATTCAAACTTCTTTATCTCCCAAGGGACCGCTCGCTGAGCACGGCTTGCTCGCAGGATTTTTGAGGATTACCCGAATGGTTTCTAAGGTTGAACTGAGTCGTCGCTTATTGCTGGGTGCAATGGGCGGCGTTGCCATAGCGCCGGCCTTCGCGAGCGCAGCGACGGCGCTTGGCGCGATGACTTCCGCGAGCGGGGATACCGTGCCTAGCAGCCAGCCTACCCTTGGAAGACGAAAGCTGGGCTCTTTGGAGGTCTCCAGTATTGGATTGGGCGTACAAAACATGAGTCGTACCTACCAGACGACCATCCCTAACCGTCCCGAGATGATCAACATCATTCGCACGGCTCATGACCATGACGTGACCTTCTTCGATGCGGCAGAAGCGTATGGTCCGCTCGAAGTGGAACGCATTTTAGGCGAGGGGTTATCCCCTATTCGAGACCAATGCGTCATTGCCTCCAAGTTCGGCTGGAACATCGACCCCATAACCGGGGAGCGTCGTCCTGGTCTGAATAGTCGCCCCGAGCACATCCAGAGCGCCGTTGAGGGTATGTTAAAGCGGCTGCGTACCGACCGAATCGATTTGCTTTACCAGCATCGAGTGGACCCTCAGGTCCCGATCGAAGATGTCGCAGGGGCTATCAAGAACCTGATGGCACAAGGCAAGGTCCTTCACTGGGGACTGTGCGAAATGGGGCTCGACACGCTACGTCGAGCACATGCAGAGCAGCCGGTGAGCGCCGTTCAAAGCGAATACTCGATGCTTTGGCGGGGCCCTGAGCAAGATGTTTTATCGACCTGTGAAAAGCTGGGGATTGGCTTCGTACCGTGGAGCCCTCTGGGGGTAGGCTTTTTGACAGGTGCAATCGATGCAAAAACCCGGTTCGCTGAGGGTGACATTCGCGGCATCGAAGGACGGTTTTCCACCGCAAATTTGGCACACAACATGGCTTTGGTAGACTTGCTGAACGCCTGGGCGCAGCGCAAGCACGCCAGCCCCGGGCAGATTTCGCTGGCGTGGCTACTCGCCCAGAAGCCTTGGATCGTACCGATTCCGGGCACGACACAGATGGCTCATATGCTGGATAACGTGGGTGCGGTCAGTGTGCAATTCACGCCGGCGGAGATCGCCGAGCTGGATCGATCCGTGCGAGCGATTGAGGTCAAAGGTTCACGGTTACCCGATGCAGTACTGGCATTCTCTGGAGTGGAGGCACCTGTCAAATAGTCCGCTTCAACGAACGAAGCGGACGGGGGGTTACTTAACTCCGGGACCTTAGAGGGTACGCGTATAGAAGGTGTTGAGTTTATCGATGGCGGCACTCACGTATTTGGGAACCCAGTAGGTTTCGATGTGAGTTGCGCCGTCGAGTTTGAACAACTCCTTATCCTTAGTACCAGTCGCTTTGGTAAACGCATCCTCAGTCATGTAAAGACTGTCAGCCTTCGTGCCCGCAATCATTAGCAGAGGTTGCTGAATTAGCGCTATCTGGTCCGTGGCGTCGAAGCGCATCAAGTCAATCAGGCTGCTCGTCGTGTACTTGAATGTTGAGTTTGGGTGGGCATGGGTCTTCCAGTAGTACTCGTAGCCCTGACGATACAAGTCGAAGGGTAGTTTAGCGATTTGTTCATCGCTGAGATTGGCATCCCCTGAATACATAACAGCCCCGCCTGCGACCTCTTGGGCCCTGGCCGCAGAAGCTTGCTGCAGCCGTACTTGTACCGAGTCAAGCTGTGAGTCGACATAGCCATTGCGGCGCACACGTCCCGAATTGAACATGCTCACCGTGGCAACCGCTTTGAATCGTTTGTCCGTTTCGGCGGCGGCCAACGAGTATCCGCCACCACCGCAGATGCCTAGCAGGCCCAGGCGCGTGCTATCGGCGCCATCATACCGAGTGATGAAGTCGGCCATGCCATGAATGTCTTCGATTCGGTAGGCAGGCTTGTCAACGCTTCGCGGCTCACCGCCGCTAGCACCCTGGTAAGCTGCATCGGCGGTGATGGTGAGGTAACCCACTTCAGCTAGACGTTGCGCGTACAGACCTGCAACCTGTTCCTTGACGCCGCCGTTTGGGTGCGCCACTACAATAGTTGGATAATGACCTTTAGGGTCATAGTTAGCCGGAATGTAGACGTTCGCTGCTATATCTAATCCATTAAGTTTATAGCTGACAGGGCGGATATTGACTTTACCCGGTTCGTTTTTAGTAATCGCACCGTCGTAGGCTAACGTGAATGGGTTCTTCTTGTAGTCGGCCGCAAGCAGATCTCCACTTGCTACACCCACCAGCGCTGCAAGCGCAGTATGTCGAAAAAGTTTGCTCATATACACTTTCTCCTTTTCAAGTATGCAGGATTGAAGTCATTTCAGGGCATGAAAGATATAGTTGGGATGTTCGGCCTCATCCAACGCAAGTTGCCCATTCTTCAGCTCATTGCAAAGCGCGGGGCTCGCTACCCGGAGCATCCATGCCCCTAGGTCGCTCTGGTCGCCTTGAAAACTAGACGTTTGGCCATTAACGGCTTCGAGGAACTGATCACGTTCGGGAAAGTGGATGACGAAGGCTTCGGCCTTCCATGCAGCGACATTGATGCCCATCTGATTACAGATCGATATCTTCAGGCCTGCGTCATTCTGGTCTGCCAGCCGAGATGCCTGGATCAGCGAGCTCAGCGCAGGATCTGCGGATGCATCGCTGATAATGATTGTGTTCGGTTCCCACGCTTCGGGCGGGCAATCTTTGGCTTGCGGCTCAAGCTCGATGAAAGGATTGATCTCCATCGGGTAAATACGGCACACGAGCGGGCGATTTTCGTAAATACCGCAAAGGTCATCACGTTGTAGATTGGGGCACTGGGTAAGAGCGTGGGCAGCGAAAATGGCTGTGACCTGCACCTGCGTAGCGCCACATGACACCTGTGCCGATCGCAGCAGACTGTGCTGGTATTCCTGTTCTGAAACCGGCCAATGCGGACGGCTAAAGGCCTCAAGCAGGATTGCCACATCATCGCCACGCTCAAGCCATTGCCTGGTCTCCCCCAGCGTGAGAGGAATGAAGCGTCCTTTGCAGCATGCTCCGCAACCGACACAACTAAAGCGGGTTGGATAGTGCATGTGGACTCTCCGCGAAATAACGATTTCCTAGTACCTCTGGTACCTGTGCAGGAACCCTACGGCATACTAGGGCCAGTAGCATCGTTTGATTAGCCGCTGCGCTGCGCTAGGAGTTATGAGTCGACATCATTAATCAACCAAAGTAGGTCGATAGCGCAACGCTTCGACTAGTAAAGCAAAAGCGGGCGACGCTTGCCGTCTACTTGGGTAGTACAGATGAAATCCTGAATACCAAGGGCTCCAATCTTCAAGCACTACCTGCAGTTGCCCACTGGCGATATATGGCGCTGCTATGTCCTCAGGGATGTAGCTCAGACCGAAGCCATCCAACGCGGCATCCAGCAGTTGATAAACGCCGTTATACGTGATCTGTCCGGCTACACGCACATTCAGTGTTTCCTCATCCTTCTCGAACTCCCATGCATACACTCCCCCGTTAGTCGGCAGGCGCAGGTTGTTGCAAAGATGCTTGGGCAGACAGCGAGGTGTGATGGGTTTTTCCCGATCAGCGAAATAGGCTGGTGAGCCTAAGACCAGCATGCGCAGATCGGGGCCGATGCGCGTCGCAATCATGCCGTCGGCAACCGCCTCGCCGAGTCGTACGCCTGCATCGAAGCCCTGCGCAGCAATGTCGACAAAGCTGTAGTCGCAGCAAACCTCGACCGAAATATCGGGATATTTGGGCAGAAAGTTTTTCAGAACAGGGCGAATGACCAGCTCCAATGCATGGTCCATGGCGTTGATACGAATGTTACCCGCAGGTCTGTCACGCAGATCGCTAAGCGCTGCCAAGGCAAACTCAATCTCCTCAAAGCTAGGCCCTACCGTACTGATGAGTCGCTCTCCTGCCTCAGTCGGTGACACGCTTCGCGTGGTCCGGGTCAACAGCCTCAAACCTAATCTCGCCTCCAAGCCGCGAATCGTATGACTGAGGGCCGACTGGGACACGCCTAGCTTGCCGGCGGCCTTCGTGAAACTGCGTTCCCTCGCTACCGCCAGAAAGGCGAGCAGATCACTAGCATTTTCGCGAAGCATTAATGAATCTCACTCATTGATTTATGTGGATTCTAGTGACTAATAGAATTTACATGTAACTGATAGATTACAAATCTTTGCAAAAGCCTCGGAGATTCGTGATGAAGACACTTGCCGCAGCAGCGCTCTCACTGTCTCTGCTTACCGCTGAAAGCGAAGGTGCCCAGCCCATAAACGTTGTCGTGACACCCGCAGGTTCTCAGCCGTCGGTCGTAGGACCGGCGGAATATTTTACCGGGAAGGTCCGCGTTGATACGCCTTTCAAAGGCACCGGCGGCGCACGTGTAGGTGGCGCAACCGTGACGTTCGAGCCGGGTGCTCGAACTGCCTGGCACACCCATCCGTTGGGTCAGACGCTGATTGTGACTGCAGGAGCGGGGTATGTGCAGCAGCAAGGGCAGGCGCCACAGCGGATCCGTCCGGGCGACACTGTCTGGATACCCCCGCATGTTAAGCATTGGCATGGTGCAGGGCCGGATACCGGGTTGAGCCATATCGCGATTGCCGAGGCATTGGACGGCAAGACCGTCGACTGGCTCGAACAGGTCAGCGATGCGGATTATGGTCAGGCGCAATGATTCCACTGTCTCGCAGCCAGTGGAGAATCCTGCTGGTCATCTTGTGCAGCTATCTGATGATCGTACTGGATACCTCCGTGGTCATTACCGCGTTGCCGCAAATTCGCCAAACGTTCGCGATGAGCACCACAGGCCTGTCATGGGTGCAGAATGCCTACACCCTGGCCTTTGGCGGCTTATTGTTGCTCGGCGCACGTGCCGGGGACATACTCGGTCGCCGCCGCATGTTCGTCACGGGCCTGGGCGTGTTCATGCTCGCCTCGCTGCTGGTGGCAATGGCGCAAAGTCAGTGGTTGCTGGTTTCTGCGCGGGCTCTACAGGGCGCGGGTGCAGCGATTCTTGCGCCGTCCTCTTTGGCGTTGTTGCTGGTCAATTTTGAAGGGCAGCAACGTACCCGTGCGATCGCCTGGTATGGCGCTACCGCCGGCGTCGGCTCAAGTGTCGGCCTGCTTATCGGTGGCGTTCTGACCCAATGGGCATCATGGCGTGTGGGCTTCCTGATCAACCTTCCGCTTGGCTTGGTACTGATATGGGTAACGCTGCGCGTCGTCCGCGAAACGCCTGTGCAACCAAGCACATTCGATTTGGCGGGTGCGTTGCTGTCGACGGTGGGCATGACCAGCCTGGTCTTCGGCATCGTCACTGCCGCCCATGCAGGGTGGAGCGATAAGCACACAGTAATAGGGCTGATCGTTGGCCTCGTTCTACTGTCGATTTTTAGCTTTCATGAAGCGCGAACCCAAGAGCCGATATTGCCGCTGCGTCTGTTCCAGCACCGGGTACGCGCCGGTGCGTACAGCGCTCGACTGTTGTTCCTGGGTGCGATGATGAGCTTTTACTTCTTCACAACTCAGTACCTGCAGGAGGTGCTTGGCTTCAACGCCAGCGAGGCAGGGTTGGCCTTTCTACCGACTACCTTGGCAAACTTCTCCGCCGCCTTGGCCATACCGCGGCTAACCCGCCTGTTTGGAAACGGAGCGTTATTGGCAGGCGCAGTGGCTATGGGATGTGTCGGCATGGTGTGGCTGTCTGGAATACGCGCCGACAACCATTACCTTAGCGTCGTGGTACCGCTGCTACTGATCGGCCTGAGTCAAGGTGCCTGCCTCAGTCCGTTGACCACTGCAGCGATGACCGATGTGCAATCGGCCGACACTGGCGCAGCATCAGGTTTAGTCAACGTCAGCCATCAACTCGGTGGCACCTTAGGGCTCAGCGTGCTAACCGTTGCCTACAGCTATGGAGCGCGTTCCTCGGACTCAATCGAAGCGGTAACGGCGGGTATTTCCATGGCCTTCGTTTGGAGCGCTGTCTTGCTGGTATTGGCGTTGATCGTGGTGCTTGCTCTCATCGTGCGACAAACCCCTGCAAGCGCTGCAGTTGTTCAGGAGCGCGGATAGCTTATAGCCGTATGCTCAGCTCTTTGCCCGGAACTCGAAGACTTCCTTGAATACCGGCACTGCCGACATTGCTTTTGGCCAGCCGACGTAGAACGCCAGGTGTGTCACCACTTCAGAAGCCTCGGTCTTGCTCAGGCCATTGTCCATCGCGCGGCTCAAGTGGAACGGCAACTGTGCGGTCTGGCCCTGTGCGACAAGGGCGGCGACGGTGACCAAGCTACGGTCTCTAGCCGTCAGGCTCGGATCACGCCAAAGGTCTGCGAACAAGACATCGTTGGTGTAATCGCCCAGCTTCGGTGCTACTTCCTCGGTCGCCGATCGCACAGCGGCACGCCGTTTGGCTTCGCTATCTGCGTCCAGACTTAGGGGCTCGGTGATTGCCGGCACGATTTGGTCATGGGCAATGTTGCGCTCGGTAAATACCTGATGGGCCACCCCCGCTGCTGACATCGCGTTCGGCCAGCCTGCGTAAAAAGCAAGATGGGTAATGAGGGCGCTGATCTCGCTCGGCTTTAGACCGTTGTCCAAGCCTAGCTTGATATGGCCAGTCAGCTGTGCACTCTGGCCGTTTGCAATAAGGGCAGAGAGGGTGATCAGACTCCGGTCGCGGCTCGCCAATTGCGGACGCTTCCAGACTTCCCCAAACAGCAGCTGCGTGGTGTAGTCATAGAGCTTTGGCGTGACCTCCTGCACATGGGGCGCAGGCTTGGGGTCCGGCTTGGCTGAGCTAGCTCCAGCCTCGGTCACGGCAGCAAGACACAACGTCGCGAATACGGGTGCAATCAGTCTCATGGTGCCTCTCAGGTGATAGCAATCGGTGGCAGGTGATCAAGGAATTTGTCCAAGGTGATTGGATATTCCCGAACCCGAACTCCAGTGGCGTTATAGACAGCGTTTGCAATGGCCGCAGCGACACCTGAGATGCCAAGCTCCCCTACGCCCTTGGCTTTCATCGGTGATGAGTAAGCATCTACTTCGTCGATGAAAATGACTTCCTGATGCGGAATGTCGGCGTGCACCGGTACTTCATACCCGGCAAGATCGTGGTTAACGAAGAAACCGTGACGCTTGTCGACCACTAATTCCTCCATCAGCGCCGCGCCGGCACCCATGGTCATGGCGCCAATGATCTGGCTGCGCGCGGTCTTGGGATTGAGTATGCGACCGGCAGCGCAGACGGCCAGCATGCGGTCAATACGCACCTCCCCGGTTGCAGCATCGACTCGGACTTGAACGAAATGCGCGCCAAAGGTCTGGTGCTCGCGCTCTTCACGGGCCTTGCCGAACTCCAGGATATCTTCGGCCATCAACGTGCCGTGGCGAGCGACTTCTGCAAGAGACATGCTTTTGCCGCCGCCTCGCACCTGGCCATCCGTGAACTGCGCAGTGGCGGGGTCGATACCGATCGTTTCGGCAATAAGCGTGCGCAGCTTCATGCTGGCGGCATACACTCCGGAGGTGGATGAGTTAGCACCTCGCTGGCCAGCGGAGCCTGCCGACGTAGGGAAGTTAGAATCACCCAGGCGAACCACCACCTTGTCCAGGCTAACACCCAGAGTCTCGGCGGCTGTCTGCCCGAGGATGGTGTAGCTGCCAGTACCGATGTCGGTCATGTCGGTTTCGACTGTGATGAGGCCATGAGCATCCAAATGCACGCGCGCCGCGGAATCGCGGATGGGATTACCGCGAATCGCCGAGGCCATGCCCATGCCTATCAGCCAGCGACCATCGCGCTGGCTGCCTGGAGCGGACGAACGCTGATCCCAGCCGAAATGCTGCGCGCCTATCTCCAGACACTTGATCAGCTCGCGTGTCGAGAATTGCCGGGAAGGTTCTCCCGGCACCACCTGCGTGTCGTTCAAAATGCGCAGTTTGACTGGGTCAATATTCAGGGCCACTGCTAATTCATCCATGGCGCCCTCGAGGGCCATCATTCCAGATGCCTCTCCTGGTGCACGCATCGCATTGCCTTCAGGGAGGTCCAGCACGGCCAAGCGAGCGCGGGTCATGCGGTTGGCACCGGCGTATAGGACTTGGGTCTGAGTGACCGCCTTTTCGTACGGTCCGCCTGGGAGATTGCCGGACAGGGTTTCGTGGCCGATCGCTGTGATAAGTCCTGAGCTATCGGCACCCAAGCGCACGCGCTGGATCGTGGCAGGCCGGTGAGTGGTGTTGTTGAACATCATGGGCCTGGTGAGCGCAACCTTAACCGGCTTGCCGAGCTGACGTGCCGCAACCGATGCCAAGACCGCGTCTGCCAGCACCGATGCCTTTCCCCCGAAACCGCCACCGATGTAAGGCGAAAGCAGGCGGATGTTTTGTGGTGGCACGCCGAGGATCTTCGAAAGGTCGCGCTTGCTCCACGACAGCAGCTGAATCGAGCACCATAACGTCAACTGGTCCCCCTGCCATCGCGCAACGGATGCATGAGGCTCCATCATCGCGTGGGCTTGGTCAGGCGTGGTGTACGTCACGTCGACTTGCACGGTCGCCTGGTTGAAGGCCTGATCGAACTGGCCGATGTCCGTATCGGGCCCGCTTTTAGGAATCTGGGCATTAGGGCGTTCAGCCTCCAGGTCAAATCGGCCTTGGCCTGGTGCATATTCCACTTCGATCAACTGCGCGGCCGAGCGCGCCTCCTCGAAAGTCTGTGCGACCACCATCGCAATTGCCTGATGGTAATGGTCGATGTCCGGGCCACCAAGCGCCCTGGCAGCATTGAACTCACTTTTCCCGAGGGGGCCGGCATTTGCTGCGGTAATGACAACCAGCACGCCCGATGCTTCCTGCGCAGCGTCTGTCTGTATTCGGGCTATACGACCTTTGCCAATACCAGCACCTACGATATAACCGTACACAGCGTCCGGGACCGGCTCATGATTCTCGTAGGCATAGCGAGCAGCGCCCGTAACCTTCAACGGTCCTTCGATTCGATCAAGGGGCTGGCCAATGACTTTCAACTGGTCTATCGGATTGTCACCCGTCGGCGAATCGAACTTCATGACTGAGCCCTCGCTTGGGATAGTACCGACGCCAGTGTTCGTTCCGCCAAGACAATCTTGAAGGCATTGTCATGAGCAGGAGCGGCACCGGCGAGCAGTCTGTCCATGACCGCCTTGGCACCTTTTGGCATCAGCGCGTCAGCAGCTTCCATGCGCCATGGCTTATGAGCGACACCGCCCAGCGCTACCCGGCCGGTTCCGTCGGGCTGAACGATGGTCGCCACCGAGATCAGGGCAAACGCGTACGATGCGCGGTCGCGCACCTTGTGATACAGATGCGCGCCACCTAGCGGCTTGGGCAGCGTAACAGCGGTCACCAGCTCATCTGGGAAAAGGGCTGTTTCGATATTCGGCGTGTTGGCGGGCAGCCGATGGAAGTCGGCTATTGGAATGGAGCGGACACGACCGTGAGCCCGAACAGTCTCAACCGTGGCATCCAGCAAACGCATCGCTACCGCCATGTCGCTTGGATGGGTGGCAATGCAGTTACTGCTCGTGCCGATGATAGCGAGTTGGCGGCTAACCCCCCCAATGGCTGCGCAGCCAGTGCCGGGCTTGCGTTTGTTGCACGCCATGTTGGTATCGTAGAAATAGGGGCAGCGTGTGCGTTGCAGTAAATTGCCTGCCGTCGTCGCGACGTTGCGAAGTTGTCCCGAGGCACCTGCTAGCAGGGCTCTAGAGAGCACCGCGTAATCTTTTCTTACGCGAGCGTCGGCAGCCAGATCGGTGTTGCGTACCAAGGCCCCAATACGCAGCCCGCCTTCGGACGTGGGCTCAATGGTGTCCATCCCCAGTCCGTTCACGTCAATCAAATGCGTGGGGGCTTCGATCTCGAGCTTCATCAGATCCACTAAATTGGTACCCCCGGCAATGAAGCGTGCGCCTTCAAATTGGGCGGCCTGGGTAGCCGCTTCTGCCGGAGATCCGGGGCGCAGATAATTGAACGGCCTCATACGGTCTCCTGCGCGACTTCGGTAATCGCCTCGATAATGTTCGAATAGGCGCCGCAACGGCAGATGTTGCCGCTCATGCGCTCCTGAATCTCCCGGGCGACAAGTCGCGGCGCTTCGGTGAGGTTTTCACTGACATGGCTGGGAATGCCGGCGCGAATCTCTTCAAGAACCGCTACCGCTGAGCAAATTTGCCCTGGCGTGCAATAACCGCATTGATAGCCATCATGTTTGATGAAAGCTGCCTGCATGGGGTGTAGTTTCTCGGTACTGCCCAAGCCCTCAATGGTGGTAATCCTGGAACCTTGATGCATAACGGCCAGCGTCAGACATGAATTGATCCTGGTGCCGTTGGCGATGACGGTGCAAGCGCCGCATTGACCGTGGTCGCACCCTTTCTTGGTGCCGGTCAGGTGCAAATGATCGCGCAATGCATCCAGCAACGTCGTTCGGGTATCAAGTACAAGCGCCTGTGTCGTGCCGTTGATATTGATAACGAGCTGCGATTTGTTTGGTTGCGCGGCGTTGGCGGCACTGGCCTTTGCAGTGATAAATGGGGGCAGAGTAATGGTCGCAGAGGTGACTACCCCTACGATAAGGAATTCGCGCCGGGTCAACGGCATCCTGTCGATCGTATCCACGGTCAGTATTCCTCAGGAAAGCTGTATGGCCTGTTCATGAACAGAGGGGCACGCGTAAAATCGCTCGCCATTGCATCGGTTTCATAGGTGCGTATATCTACCGAACTTAGCGTCTTGTGTGGCTAGCGACTATGCCGTAACCGCGTATAGGCCCATGAGCACCGTTCATGAATGGTTGATGACGCGGTTTAAGCTGGCAATGTGCATGAGATAATTGGGCAAAGTACCGGGCGCGGTCGAGTGATCTGGACACTTCCCAAACACGACATGCATTGAGAACAAAACCACCTAGTTAGGGTTTCACTTAAACCCCACTAGGTCATGGCGCGCCGTCGCTTAGGACAATCATCTAGCCGCATCGGGCGATTGAGCGATACGATTACGGCATAGTGCTATCTGTAACTGGACACGAGCACTATCGGCAAGAAGCCGTTAAGCATGGCCAACAAGGAGAGAACATGAGTCAGCCTTGGCCATACGCCGGCGCCCGCTGGTAGAAATTCGATTTTCATACGCATACCCCAGCATCTAGGGATACGAGTGCTTGGCAAGCTGCGATTAGCCCCCTAACAAGCTGCCCCCCTGAAAAATGGCTACTTAAGTACATGGCCGCCGAAATGGACTGTGTAGCTGTCACCGATCACAGTAATCGGGCGTAAACAGAATGCGACTTCGCAAGCTAGGCAGGGCGAAGCCATCCGGATATTCCACTTACGGCCAATGGCGCGGCACTCAGTGCCAGCTGTTATCTGATTTGGCAACCCCCTACGCTGGTCGAACAGATGAGGTGAGTTGCTATATTTCCATTTGTCGCAGCCGTTATGAATTCCCGAATCACACATTCAATGTCAAGGTTCAGAGATAATCAATGCGCCGTAGTGACCGAGCCTAGAGGTCTCCTTGAATACAATCCGTACACAGGTTGGAGAATAGGGGGCTTGACGCCAAGTCCTGCGGCAAATTGTTCCATGGCTTGAAGCAGATGATGTCGTTTGGGTATATTCCCCAGTAGACATTGTGCTCTACAGCGCTTTGCGTAAGCGTTAACGTCAACCAACGCAACCATAGGGCAAATCCGTCCTTAAGTTGTGAGTGGTCTCTATGACGTCTTCCTCGTCGGCCGTTCGGGCCGGTACATCTGTATTAGCATCATCCTTGCTGCTCGGCATTCTGCTGATCGCTGCCAATTTGCGAGCGCCTATTACGTCGCTTGGCCCAGTATTGGATCAGGTGCAACATTATTTTTCTTTGAGTGCGGCTGCCGCGGGTTTCCTGAACGCGCTTCCACTTCTGATGTTCGCTTCTGCGTCGCCACTGGCTCCATGGCTCACGAGACGCTTCGGCCTTGAACAGGCTTTGTTTGGTGCGCTGTGTCTCATTGCTATGGGCTGCCTAATCCGGTCTAGCGGTACAGCTACCGGACTATGGGTCGGTACGCTTCTCATCGGCGGAGGTATCGCTACAGCCAACGTGCTCATTGTGCCCCTTGTGAAACGGGACTTCCCAACTCACGCAGCGCTGTGTATCGGTCTTTATGCTGCAATTATGGCGTTGATGGCTGCGCTTGCGAGTGGACTGTCAGCGCCTCTGTCCTCGTTATCAGGCTACACGTGGAAGGTATCCTTGGGAGTGTGGTTTGTCCTCGCCCTCGTAGCTATCGTTTGCTGGTTACCTCATCTCCGGCAGGCCCGCGGGCGTGTGGCGATACCAGCGCCACACGCCGCAAAGTCAGTCTGGGGAAGCACGATCGCATGGCAAGTCTCGATGTTTATGGCTTTACAGACTGTGACTTTCTACACCGTGATTGACTGGTACCCCGCGATGGCAAATTCAATAGGAATAGGGGCATCACAGTCGGGCTTGCACCTCTTTGCTTATCAAGCGGTCGCTGTCGTGGCTAACCTTTCCACTTCCGTCGCAATCAAGCGAATGAAAGATCAACGCCTAATGGGATTTCTATGCTCGCTGGCGGTGGCGATCGGTATGGCAGGGCTTGTGTGGGCTCCTTCAATGTCTTTGGTATGGCTGTTGTTTGCAGGCGTCGGGGCAGGTGCGTCTATGGTCACATGCCTGACTTTATTTGGTCTGCGCGTTCGTGATCACCACCAGGCAAGTTCGCTTTCGGCTATGGCACAGTGCGTAGGCTACGGTTTGGGGGCCGCGGGCCCATTCTTGGCAGGCTGGCTTCACAGCGTTTTCGGCACCTGGCAGGAATCGCTTTGGATGCTTTTGGTGGCGGCAGTTCTACAAATCTTCTTTGCCGTAATGGCGGGCCGTAATCGATTCATTGAGTAAAAGCATCACCGGTGCGGGGAGAGGGTTTCAAGGCTCTTCCGGACCGTGGATCCGCGCTCATTTTTCCTATTCTTTCTTCAAGATCAGAGCACTTCATATGTCTATCCAGCAAACACCCGCTTATGTTTTGCCTGTGCGTGCCGCGGTCAAGATGGAGGCTGCCATGGCGTTGGGCAGTTTCGCCATTGGTACGGGTGAGTTCGCCATTATGGGGTTGATGCCAGACATCGCCAGCAATTTGCATCTCAGTGAGCCTCAAGTGGGGCATGCCATCAGTGCCTACGCGTTGGGCGTAATGGTAGGGGCACCGTTGTTGGCGATCCTTGGTGCCAAGATGTTGCGTAAGCATCTTTTAATCCTGCTAATGGTTCTCTACGCGGTGGGCAACCTTGCCACTGCGTATACGCCGACGTTTGGTAGCTTGGTTGCATTTCGATTCATCAGCGGATTACCACACGGAGCGTATTTCGGTATTGCAGCAGTGGTGGCTTCAAGTATGGTGCCGGCGAATAAGCGTGCTGGAGCTGTAGCGCGCGTGATGATGGGGTTAACCCTAGCGATGCTACTTGGTAACCCTGTAGCTACATTTCTGGGGCAGTTCTTCGGCTGGCGTTCGGCGTTCGCGCTCGTAGGCGTCATTGCAGTTGCTACCATTGCCTTGGTGTGGCTCTTTGTTCCTGATCGTCGAGACGAAGTCCGTAGTGATCCACGTAAGGAGTTACAGGCGTTCAAGAAACCTCAGGTTTGGATGGCTCTGTCCATCGCTGCAATCGGCTTTTCAGGTATGTTCTCGGTTTTCAGCTACCTAGCGCCGACGATGCTTGAAGTAACCCGGACGTCCCCAGAGATGATTCCATTTGGGCTCGCAGCATTCGGCTTGGGCGGTATCATCGGCAATATCGTTGGCGGCAAATTGTTTGACCGTTTGCAATTCCGTGCGGTAGGGGTTGTTCTCGTATGGTCTATAGCCGTATTGATGTTCTTCCCTTTAGCCGCAGAATCGACCTGGGGGGTGATGCTGGGTGTTGGTCTAGTCGGGACAATGATTGCTTTAGCCGCTCCGCTTCAGATTCGGTTAATGGACATAGCCCACGAAGCGCCTAGCTTGGCGGCAGCGTCTAACCATGCTGCATTCAATCTTGCAAATGCGTTAGGCCCGTGGTTAGGGGGAATGGCGATCACAGCTGGCTTTGGCTGGACGAGCACTGGCTACATCGGCGCTGCGACCGCACTTGCAGGACTGGCGGTATATCTGATCGCTCGACGCATGAGAGGGGGCGAGTGACAGACTCATGGTTGGAGTTGCCGCCTGATGCAGGCCACATTCAGTAACAGCCACGAGTGCTTGGAGGGCTTGGCGGCCGTCGAGAGGTAAGGCTGCGTGGAACACGTGAGCCGCCCCTCCGCCCCCTGCGCAAGCCAGGCGATGCATTTAGAGATTTCATTTAGAGTGGGCAAAGAAAAAGGCAGGTAATACGCAGTAGGGATGATGGGCGGGGTGCCCGACTGCTGCCGACGACGAAGGGCTGCTTTGGGTCGAAAGCAGCCGGTTAGTTGGACTATGACTGGTCAACGGAGCCCGGGTTGCCGGCCACTAACAACCCTCAGCCTGCTGCAATCTCACCAGCCGGATGAAAATAGGCATTTAACGTAAACCCCGCTACGCGCAGTGAAGACGCAGCAAGATGCCGAAGGGCTGAGCGCGGCTTGAGTCGATAGCCGTCGGCCGTGGATGACCGCTTTCGACCCAAAGCCGACGATCATCTGCTCCTATGAATCGACCAATTGACATAGGCCTAGGGCCGAATGTTCAAACGGCCGCGCCGTCTGGGATTAGACTGATCATTTCTGCCGAAAACGAGTGGCTCTGCTCATGAACAGCATCAGGCCTCCGTGACCTTCTCGGCTACGTGCGCCCAGTGAGAGAGTGAGCTTCTTATTCGCGGTTATGGGCAAAGTCTTCGACACCATGGGGACATCAAGGCGTTGCTGATCTGGCGCCAAGGCGCTGGATTTGGCGGAGTAAAAAATACCGCGATAACGAGCCTTGAACTGGAATACCAGTGGTGGGTCTTAACAAACTGCCGATTATTTATCCGCCCAGTGTGCAGTTGCGCGGACCCTGCTTCACTTATCAAGGAGTTCACGTGGCCACTCTCTTCAATGTGCTTGACTTCGGTGCCAAAGGCGACGGCGTTACGGATGACACCAAGGCGATCCAGAAGGCCATCGACGCTGCGGCCAAGGCGGGGGGCGGCCAGGTGTTCGTGCCTGAGGGTACCTATATCGTCAGCGGCCCCAACGGTGATGGTGGTTGTCTGACCCTGAAGAGCAATGTCTCGCTCAATGGCGAACGCCTGGGGGAAACCACCCTGAAACTCGCCGACGGCTCAAGCGCGGATATTGCCGGGCTGATTCATACGTCCGCCAAGGCCAATACCAGCGGCGCAGCTGTCAGCAACCTGACACTGGACGGCAATAAGGCCCACACCAGCGGGATTGTAGATGGCATCGTCACCGGTAGCGCAGCCGGTGGCACTGCCCATACCACCGGGTTCAGCGTGGCCGGGGTTGAGCTTCAGAACTTCAGCGGCGACGGGCTTCGCGCGCAGGCGCTCACAGCAAATTCCCGGGTAACCGACAGCCTGGCCCATGACAACAACGGCGATGGCTTTTCTACCCAGTTCCAAGCTCAGCCTGTTCGCGCCGATTCCATGGACTTCACGGACAACCAGGCCTACCGCAACGGCGGTGATGGGTTTGACGTGGTGGCCGCATCCAGGGCACCAACGTATCTGACCCTGGCTAACAACCTGGCCCATGACAACGCTGGCAATGGCTTTTTGCTCACAGGTGTAGCGCGGCCTGATGGCGTTAATGGTTACCAACAGTACGGCATCGTCGGCGGCCAGTTCTATAACAACGGCGGTGCGGGCATCCAGGTGCAGGGCTACGAGGCCGGCACGGTGCGCAATGCCGATGTATACGGCAATGGTCACGAAGGTATTGCCCTGCTTGGTACTCTCAACCAGGCGGTGTACGGCAACTACGTGCACAACAACGCCCAGAGCGGCCCGGCCGCAGAAATTTTCGTGGGGCAATACACCAATGCCCAAGGCGTCACCACCGGCGCCGACCCCGCACTTGATCTGGTCAACAACACCATCACCGGCGGCAGCCACTCCACCTATGGGTTGGACGACAGACAGGTCCAGCCCAACGGCAATGATTATCGCGGTATCTATGGCAACGTGATCAGCCACACCCAACTGGGCCTGGCGAGCAATGCCGATTACGTTCATTTGTACACCTCGATGAAGCTCCCGGCCTATACCCTGCTGGGCTCCGACGGCGCTGATCACCTGATCGGTACTGCAGGCGAAGAGGTGTTGCAAGGCGGGCGTGGCCGCGACGTACTCGATGGCGGCGCAGGCAACGACCTGCTGGACGGCGGCCAGGCGGCGGACCGGCTCACCGGGGGCTCGGGTAACGATGTGTTTGTGTACAGCCGTCGGCAGGATAGCTACGCCAGCAGCGCCGGTGATACCCATGACCGCATCCTGGATTTCGACGCCGCCCATGACCAGCTGGATCTTGCCGCCCTGCGCCTGACCGGCCTGGGTGATGGCCATAAGGGCACGCTACTGCTCAGCTACAACGGTGGTAATGACACCACTTACCTACAAAGCCTGGACGCCGATGCCGACGGCTACCGCTTCAAGATCGCCCTGAGCGGCGACTACCAGGATAGCCTCACCGACGCCAATTTCTTTGGTCGTCAGGCCGGTACGTATCTCTCGGACACCATCACCGCCGTGCGTGCCAGCGGCGCCCTGCTAGTGGGGCTTGGGGGTAATGACACACTCATTGGCGGGGTCGGTAATGATCGCCTTGAGGGGGACGCAGGCGCTGACCGTCTGACCGGCAATGAGGGCCGCGACACCTTTGTGTACAAGACGCTGACTGACAGCTATGTCAATGACGCCAGCGGCACTGCCGAGCAGGATCTGCTCATGGACTTCCACCAGGGCCAGGGCGACCGCATCGACGTTTCCGCCCTAGGCTTCACCGGTATCGGCAACGGCCACGGCACCACCCTGACCTGGGCCTACGATGATGCCACCGGCCTGGCCACCATCGAATCCCTAGATGCCGACGCCGCCGGCAACCGTTTTTCTCTGACGACTCTGGACGTCGGTTTCTTGAGCGATGGACGTGGGACGACCGATAACGCCTTTATCTTCGCGCCCTCGATACCCGATCCTGACGGCGACCTTCCGGAAACGGGCGCTAACGGTTTGTTGATACCGGCGCGGTTAATCGGTGGTGAAGGTTATGACGAGATGTACGGCGACGCTGGCAATGATGTCCTGATTGGGGGCGGCAACGGCGATTACCTGTCAGGCGGCTCCGGCGCGGATACCTTCGTGTACCGCAGCATCAGCGACAGCTACCACGGTTCTGCCGACATCATCGCCGACTTGCTGGTATCAGTGGACCGCATCGACGTCTCGGCCCTGGGGTTCACCGGTCTTGGCAACGGCAACGACCACACTCTCAAGGTCGGCTACAGCGCCTCGACCGAGCGCACCTACGTGCAATCCAACCAGGCCGACACCGAAGGCCATCGCTTTGAGGTATCGCTGAAAGGCGATTACACGCAAACCCTCAGCGCCGACAACTTTGTCTTCGCTCCAGACACCACCGAACTGCACCTGATCGGGGTGGCCCAAGCCGAACCTGTGTGAGTGACCGCTTCAGACCCCAAGTTAAGCCTAGGCATATTAGTCTTTAGGTTGGGGTTCGGGGCTTGAATGTTTTGTCGTTGCAAAGACTCGAATGTCCACGACGGCTGCTTTTGGCCGAATGCCGCCTGACGCTTAGCGCTTGCTTTAGGCTTACGACCTAGCCGTGAGGGTTTGCGAAGACAGGCGCGGGCTCCACCATGGTGCCTCACTCTATCGACGGCTAATGAAATGACGCTCCAACTCAGGCAAGGCTGTGTGACTGATCTCCCTGCTATCTACCTAGGTGAGGAGAGCTATATTCGCTGCTGGGAGCCGGGTCATGAAGCTGCATGGCGCTCGCAAATGGAGCGCCACCTGACGCTTTGGGTAGAGAATTTGGACCGACTGACAGTCGCTGTGATGGAGGGTCAGTTCGCGGGCTATGGGTTCTGGGCGCCCGAACAACGCTACGCCGAACTTTGTTCGGTTTACGTAAGGCCAGCCTATCGGCGTCTTGGCGTGGGAAAGGCGCTGCTTGATGCATACCTGTGCGATGCGGCACGGCAGGGTTTTAGGCATTTTCGCTTAAGCGTGCGGCCTGATAACCCCGCGAAGTTTATATACCAGACAGCAGGCTTTTCATGCACCGGCACCGGTAGGAATGACTACTTAACGTACGAGCGTCGGGCTTGACGGTCCGTCATCAGGTATCGCTATGCGTGTTACCGCAAAATTTTTCTTTGCGAACGACAGCTTTCGACCCAAAGCAGACTGATTATTCGTGCCGGAGACATGCAATCGAGACAACTTTCGCTGGTGGGAGCCGCCGTGTATTATCTGGGCGGGCTGATGCTGCCCGCCGCTCGCTCCTGAAAGGAAAGGTGAAAGCATTTCTTCTCCTCCCAAATCCTGTCGCAACTCTTGAGAGTCGAGGTTTGGCAATGCGAGCATCAGAATGCCTCGGTTACAGGAGGAACGATGTTTTCAATCGAACAAGCCAAGCAGATGGCCAAGAGGCTGCGTGCCTCGCTTGAGGCGCGCAATCAAGAGGCGTCTCACTCAACGGCGCTTGAACTGGTAGCACATCAATTGGGCTTCAAGGACTGGAACACCGCGTCTGCGATGCTTCCCTATGAGCTGGCCCAACCCGTTATAAGCTTCGACAAAGCCATCCCGATATTGCGGATGTTTGACGAAGCCAAGGCGCGCCAGTTTTACCTTGATTTTCTAGGGTTCAGCGTCGAATTTGAGCACCGATTTGAAGCAGATCTGCCGCTATACCTGGGAATCAGTCGAAACGGCCTGCAACTCCATCTTTCCGAACATCATGGCGATGCGAGCCCGGGATCGACCGTATTTGTTCCGATGCAAAATATCGAACTGCTGCGCGACGAATTGCTGGGCAAACGCTACGGATACGGACGACCAGATATAGTTCAGCAAGACTGGGGGCAAGTGCTGGAAGTCTACGACCCATTCGGCAATCGAATTCGGTTCTGCCAAAGCTGATCATAGTTTGCGGGCTGGGGAAACCCAGTCCGCTTTGGGTCGGTTGAGACCTGTCACAACCGGCTGCAATGGGTCGAAAGCGGCCGGTCGTGGCTGACCGCTTTCGACCCAAAGCAGCCGTTATCAGGGCAATGGAAATCTGAAGAGTCACGCGTGTCAAGACCTAGGCCACTGCCAAGCCTCTGGGGTCAGCCCGTCGGATGCACATGGGCAGGGGCAAGACCCACCAGATCGATGTGTGCAGCGTTCGCGTCGGCCACGATCAGGTTTTCGGCGGTGAAAGTCTTCTCGACGTTCTTGTCGATACTGATCTCGAACCGGTGGCTATGTCGTTTAACACGCTGGTTGGGCAGTTCAAGCTTTAGAACCGAGGAAAAAATTCAGCCAAACAGTTGTAGGTGCCAGCCTTCTTTCCCAGCCTTGCCTGAATAGAGCAGTGGACGGCACGCAACAAAGCGTACGGACGTTCCACTTCGCTATCTCAGCTGTGGGGAGTGAGCTTGTGACAAAGCTCCCGCAGCTGATCAAGGCCGTACGGCTTTTGTAGCCAATACACGTGATCACCGTCCAAGCTATCAGCAGCGGCATGGAACCCGGATGCCACAACCACAGGCATCAGTGGTAGCAGCGCGTGTACGTTGGGGGCTAGCTGAATCCCATCGATCGTCCCTGGCATTCTGAGGTTGGTAATCAGCAAATCGGCGTTAAAGCCGTAGCTCTGAATGTGATTCCAGGCTGAATCAGCTTCGCAAAACGCCTGGACCTCATGCCCGTCCATTTCCAAGACATCGGTCATGATCGTCTGGCTCTTGCAATCATCGACGACATCGCTGCAATCCTCATCATCGGGCAGAGCAAGAACTCCCACGGCGAACGCGATATCGGTTGCGGTCGGGACTGCCCAACCGTGTGCAGACGCCGTACCCATGTTGTAAGCAAGGTAGATTCCTGCAGGGACTAGCACACCACCCAGTGCCGCACCTAACGGGAGCGTTGCCAGCTTTGCGTTCGACAGAGCGCCGTCTTGGATCTCTTGACGAATCTCCATTCCGACAACGAGAAAGAAGATGGTCATTAAGCCGTCATTGACCAAGAAGTGCAGCGACTGACCCACGCTAATGGATCCGATGGTGATGGCGACTGGGGTGTGCCAGAGGGTTTCATAGGAAAGGCTGGGCGAGCTGTTGGCCCAGAGCATTGCAGCGATAGCGGCGAGTACAAGTACGACGCCGCTGAGGGCTTCGATGTGGCTGAATCGCTCCACCGCAGCCAATGCTCGGCTGGTGAGGATTTGCGGCCGGGGGATGACAGTCGATGCGGGCGTATTTGGCGCAGGCACGGGTATTCCTCACCGGCGGCCCAACCGATATTGAGATTTAACCTGCGGATCAGCACATCGCTTTACGCACCCAGGTGAATTGTACGCACGGGCTAATGGCTATCGCACAGTTTAGAGGATTTCTGCTTCCTGATTCCTGCAGGAAATTGAGACAATGCAGGTCGGCCATCCGGCTGCATGCTTCTCAACGCACAGGTACACCATGGCGCTTAATTCTGATCGCCGGATTACAC
>NZ_JAXCIP010000013.1:0-80515 GCF_046540435.1 Pseudomonas sp. W5-01 | reverse complement strand
GAAAGACCGCTAAGACGCTTGCGATCCTTTTGTTCCTGGAGCACCGGGTCTACGGCATCGACGTTCTGGTTTAACGTCTTCACAAGTGCGAGCAATTCCTGCTCATATTCCGTGCGACCGTCGTCGCTGCCTGTCCCTACCGCTGCTTCGCGTTGAACGTCCGATGTTGGCTCTCGCAATTCGGTCATTAAATCCCCTCCGTTTTCCGTATTCTAACCATGATGCGGAATCGGTCAATAGCTAATGTTCAATGTTGAAAGCCTGAAATCAGGCCTCCTACTCAGAATGTGGTTCTCAAGGTGCTTACGATACGGAATCGCCATTAGTGGCAAACTGCTTTCATAAAGGCGATATGGACAGTCGTACATCACCGACGTTTCACAAACCCCGTCGTATATCGCCGACATTTTGCAGGCTCAGGTGATGCGATTCCGCCTGCCAGAAAGGTCTTTTGATAGGAGTTAGCAGGTCTATGCGAGCGGGATGGGCTGGTTAAGCCGATAGATGTGCATTTGAGGCACTACTCGTACATCGGCGACAAAATTTATTTCCCTGCGGCCAGACTCGTATATCGCCGACACAACGTTTCGTACACCGGCGACGCTTTTGTCGTATATCGCCGACGCTCTATTCGTATATCGCCGACAGACGGTCAAGCGCCAACGTAACGCCCACGCGGCTTGTAGCCATCACGGCCTAGCCAAAACACGCGCACGTTGCGCTGCAGATCCAGCAAAGGAAAAAGATTTTATGACTCGGCGGAAAATGCTGGAGGCCACGTAGAACGCGGGTTTCAGAGGGTTGACGTCGGCTTTTGCAGGCTCTAGCCTTCGCCGGAATCTAGATCCATATAAGTGGTTTTAAAGGGGCGGGATCGTGATATGCACCCCCCCTCCCCTCTTTTCCGTGGATGCCTTTGGCCTCTAGAAGCACTGCAAACCACTCCGAGGAGATCGGCCTAACGGGCTGAAGAAAAAGAGTACGAACAAGCACCCTGGCGAACGCCGGGCAAAAAAAAGAGCCGTCACGTCTCATCCTGGCAGATAGTCGACGTGAGGCTCACCGATTAGGTAGCTCGATTATGGACACCTGCGCCTTCGCGTGCAAGGTACACCGCGATTTCTATCGCGCAGAAAATACCTTGTTTCTCACACCGGATTACCTGCTTTGAATCCGGGCAAACCTGGTGCTCTGCAGACGCCTGTCGACCCACGTTTCTTTGTCGCCCACACCGCCCTAAACAGAGTCTTTGAGGAGGCTTCGTATCTGGCTAGGTGCAGCGACAATAAGACGGCTATGCGCGTGCGCCCGCGTGAGTACGCGATTCGCTATCCCTACATGCAGGTGAACCGTCTAGATCGGGTGTCCTGGCTCATTTTCGATCTCGATCACCCTAACTCCCTCATCTGGGAGGATGCAGGTCTCCCACCGCCCAACCTCATTGTCCGCAACCGTCATTCAGGGTCTTGTCACCTCTACTACGCGATCATTCCGGTGTGTACGTCGGATAGCGCTCGGGACAAACCAATCCGTTACATGAAGGCCATTTACAAGGCTTTCGTTGACCGACTTAAAGCTGATCCTGAATATCATGGTGGTCCGGTCGCTAAAACGCCGGGGCATCCCTGGTGGCATACCCGGGAATTGCACAGCGACGTTTATGAGCTCGCAGACCTAGCAGAGTGCGTTGAGCTGGAATCCATCACCCCATGGGGCAAAGGCCCAGATCTGGATGCTGTGTCACATTCACGGCACTGCATGTTGTTCGAGAACCTGCGATTTTTTGCCTACAGCATCGTCAACAATGAGCGCGAGCATGGTAGCTACGAGCACTTCATACAGCGTCTCACCGCACATGCTCACAACAGCAATCAGTTTGGTGGCCGGGGTTCTTTTCGTGACGATTTGCCCACTTCCTCGATCCGGTCCACCGTCCGATCGGTCGGTCGTTGGACCTGGAATCGCTATACAGGTAACAGCAGGTGCCACAGGGGTGTGATGGAGCTGGACAAGTCTACTCCACTCGCAGAACGCCAAAAGCTCTCAGCAAAACGAACCCATGCAGTGCGTCACCAAGCTACAGAATCCAAAATCCGCGCTGCGTGCCGTGCTCTGCATCACCTGGATAAGCCATTAGCGATCGCCTCCATTGCCGCTCTCTCAGGGATCACCAGGCAGACCGTGGCCAAGTACCGGCACGTCATCAACGAGACACGCTCGAACGTCGTTGTTGCGTTGCAACCGATCCCCACGTCGTCTAACCCTGCAGCAAAAAATACCCCCGGCTGCAGGAGACAAGAAAACGCTGAGCTGTGTGTTAAGCATGGTGCCAATCAGATACCTGCTGGTGGGGTTTTGACCCCGAAGGGGGAGTTAACCGCCACCACGCCTGTTCTTATAGATACTCTGATTGACGCAGCTGACAGTTCCTAACGTCCATGGGGAGTGATTCGGCACACGGATCTCTTGATCGACTTAGCTATCTCCCCTTTAACCCTTTACGTATGTACGTACGTACGCAATCCTGTTATCCTTTGCTCTAGAGTTTCGTTGCGAAGCTCGCCTGGCGGCTACCAGGCTAATGTTCTAGGGGCAGGTATCACATGAATCAGTTACAAATGGGATTGTTCTTCGATGAGTCCAGTGTCGACATCGCTCTTAGTGAGTCTGGGTCTTGGAATTGTCCTTGTTTTAACCTCGCTGAATACCAAAACCTGGTGGTTCAGGCACGGGCGAATGTTTCGCGCGTACCACTAGATCTGTTGCCGTATTTTCTTCTTGGCGTTGAGTCCAGTGAGCAATCAATTTCTCAAGGGTCGACACCTGAGGACCGGCCTTCCCAGTGGCGTGCTGTCGCGCATTTCAATGACAGCACCTGGCTCGGGTTAAATGCCGTAGCTACTCCTGGATTAGGCTCGGGTGCCGAGTGCAAGGTACGTACTGCCCCCCGATCAAAGGTGATAGGCGTCTACGTTGAAGGTGTTGGCTCGCTTATTGTTCACGGATGGGTGAGCACTGGCGATTGCCGATACTGGGCTGAATTTTTGCCCTGGCGCTCGTGCTTTTTCAGGCCCAGCTTTCGGGACGCTGTTTCAGTGATTTCAGAGGCGTACAGCAGCTGGGAAAACGTCGTTTCATGCATGCAGTTTTCTTCTGCCGGCGACAAGGTTCCATCTGTGCCTACAGTGAAGGTCAAAGGCCGTGAATACGTGGTTACCAGCGCTGTATACAGCCGGAAATACCGTGAAGGTGAGGCGTGGGGTTTTGTCCGACTTTGCGATTGGGCCGGGCCAAGCTTCACCTATGACCAGAACATTAAAGAAATGGAAGCCGGAAGGAAGGAGCGTGGTGATCAGCGCGGTACATTGGCTAAAATCCGCGGTGAAATCTGCGTGCTTTCCGAAATGGTCATTTTAGCGGACCACTCGGTTTTGTAGATTCCAGTTGAAACAAAGCCCAGACGGCGGCTACCGATCTGGGCTTCTACCAGGGTGAACTCGTCTAGGAGCGTCTGGATTCTTCCATGATAGCGATTCCCTCGAGTCTGCTCAACATAGCTCGTCCGGAGCATCGAGGATTGAGTTCCTGTGTAAACTCCAGCGATTCGGAGAAGAAGATCAGTTATGAGTGACGAACTCGAGCACAAACCCAAACGAGGTCGTAAGCCGAACCTGGTTCCTTACGTTCAGACGGACATGTTCCAGGCCAATATGGTCGAGTGGCCGGTAAAAGACGACCTGGCCAGCATGGAATTCCCGCTTTTCTCGCTCTCCACCATTCCAGATACGGCAATCCGGGAGTATCACCAGCCGGGCACCAACAAGCACGTCCGAATCATCCCTCCGGTGATTGGTGCGGCCACGGTCTTTGATAAAGACCTTTTGTTGTTCATAGGCTCTCAGATCATCGAGGGCCGAAAGGCCCACTTACCCATATCAAACACAGTCAAATTTGACTCTTACGATTTCCTGATTGGGACCGGCAGGGAGCCAGGGGGCAATGCTTACGCGAACATTTTGGATATGCTCCGTCGACTGAAAGGCACTCAGATCGAGACGAACATCGTTACCGGTGGCGAGGAGGAGACCAAGGGCTTTGGGTGGATCCATGACTACACCATCACCAAGAAAACCGGGAACGGCAGAGGCGTCCTCGAGTGCGTCGTGCAAATCTCCGACTGGATGTACAAAGCCCTCCTCCACTATGAGGTATTGACCATTGACCGGCGCTATTTCGCGCTAAGAATGCCCCTTGAGCGACGCCTATATGAGCTTGCACGTAAACATGTTGGCAACAAGCCCATCTGGAAGGCAGATATTGAGTTGATGCAAAAAAAATGTGGCTCTACGCAAGATCTGCGGCATTTCCGGGCTGATGTACGCAAGATTATCAAGCGGGACTCACTACCCGACTACAGAATGGCCCTCGATACCACCTGCAAACCCCATAAAATCGTCTTCTACACCAGGAACAATCAGCTTCTGGCGGGTGAGCTAGCCGATGCCGGCAAGGCTGTCTGGTTTGAATCCCTGGAGCGATCCGAGCCCACCTAGTCGTATTTCGCCGACATTTTAGGGCTGCTGGTGCAGCCTTTTTTTGTGAACTACGTTTACATACGTACATACGTACGTATAATAAGTGAGCGGCTCAGTCGAGCCGCTCCCGGCGGCTACCGGGGAAAAACGAAGTCTAGGAGTGAACAAATGAAGCGTATTCCTCTGCGATCTGTCGACCGAGATGATGCCCAGCACCTTCAGGATGAAATTGATAAGCTTCAATCGGCTCAAAGCGTGATGCTTGAAGCAAATCGCGCTCTAGAGTTGGGCGATGAGCTTACCCTCATTCGATTGGGACTGGACCCGGCGCGTATAAGTGAACTTGAAGCGCGACATCAGGCTGGTAAAAAGGGTTTTCCTGAGTACGTAATCCGGAATCTCTCCCACACAATCCAGCAACTGCAGGATTACCGAAGGGCCTCGGTGCTGCACCGAATCGATAAGGACGAGCAGCCGGAGTAATTAACTTTTCGTGTACGTACGTATGTATTTGCGTACGTGCGTACATGTATAATCGTCACGCTTGATCGGTCCAACTTTTTCGAGGTGAAAGTAATGAAGGATAAGCCTGCAGCTACGACCCTAAAGGGTGAAGCCCCTACACGATCTAATAAAACCATAAGCCTCCGAACCGATTTCAATGAACGCCTGCGTGATGAAGCTTTTAAGAACAAGACAACAGCATCAGCCCTCATCGAGAAAGCTCTCGCCGAAATGTGGGGAATCCAGTAGCTACAGCCTCCAGGTCTGGAAGCACGCGCATGCCTAAGTACTCAAAGCTTGAGCGCTATGATGGACTCATGGGAAAGGTATCGGATCCTGCCATCGCTCAGATGGCCGGAACAACGACCGAAGCTGTCCGTGCTCGAAGGATCAGGATCGGCAAACCTGCTTACACCCCTCCCCCTTCCCACCAGGATGCCTTAGAGCTACTCATCCCCTTCCTTGGCCTATACCCAGCCGGAATGCTGGCAAGTGCTGTCAATGTCCCTCTGCAACAGGTCTCAAATCTAATAAAGTCCCTTGGGGTTACTCCCTACCAACAACCTCGGCCTGACATTCCATCCTACGATCATCTTCAAGGCAAGCAGCCGGATCAGGAGCTCGCAGACGTTATAGGCTGCTCTAAAGAGGCTGTAAGGTTGCGGCGCGTACGTTTAGGAATTGCGTCATATCGCGAAATGGCTCGCCGCACTTCCCGACGCCAGTGATACACGTCCCATAAAAACCCCTGTTGCTAGTAGCAACAAAATCCGCTAATTACGTACGTACGTATGTACACATATACGTATAGAGGATAGAATGCTCAGGACAAATCAGTGCCAGTGGCGGCTACCACTGCACTGTTTTCCACCAGTCTAGGAGCATTTTGCATGGGTATGGTTTGCGAGTTGAATTCGCTGGTATCGGGATTTTCAGAGGCTAGGTCTCTTGAGCAAACAGCTGGTTTGCACCATCTTTTTGACCAACCTTCGAAAGCCGATGTCATTCGCCTGGCTGATAAAGCGCGGTGCTATCTGCCGCCCGCAGAGGCCCGCAAACGGATTGATGGCTGGATTGCTCATGCCGGCAGCCAAGCTGCAGGCATGGAGAACACTGACAAGGTGGTGCTTTCGCTCTTCGATACCTCAGGAGAGTGGTCCCGGCCGTGGGCAGAAGCCGGCTACCAGGTCTACCGCTTTGACATTCAGGACAATCCAGAGCTCGGCGACGTGAACAATTTCAATGTCGAGTTCTTCACCGAGTGGTTCGGTGACTTCTACGGCCAGGAGGTATTCGCCATTCTTGCTGCTTGCCCTTGTACAGACTTCGCTCGTTCAGGCTGCAGGCATTTCGGGAGTAAGGATCTGGACGGGCGAACCAAGGCGTCGGTCGAGCTCGTTCACCAAACCCTTCGTGTAATTGAATACTACAAACCAGCACTGTGGGCTGTAGAGAACCCTGTCGGCCGCATTGAGAAATTGGGCGGGCTCCCCAGTTGGAGGCTTTCGTTTGATCCGTGCCACGTTGGGGATCCCTACACAAAGAAGACGTTGATCTGGGGACGATTTAACGCAGATCTTCCTGTGGCACCTGTTATGCCCGTTGAAGGCTCAAAAATGCACTCGAAGTATGGAGGCCGGAGCCTTGCGACAAAAAATGCGAGGAGCGTAACCCCTGAGGGTTTTGCCTACTCTTTCTTTATGGCAAATAACCAGCTGGATAACCCTCAACTCGCCCTATGCGCAAAGTACGATCGTCTGTCGTCACGCCTACTGGGACAGGCCATCGACGCGGGTTTGAAGCCGCACGAAATCAGCGAACTCATCGACGACGCATACCTCATGGATCTGGACGACGATAGCGCCCATTCGTTGTTGCGAGAGGCGGTTTCGTTGCGAGGCTGCAACCTGGACAGCTTCGTGGATGCAGGCGGGCAGGTCGCAATGACCTTGTAGATAAACGCTTTGGTTTGCCCGGCATGGAGCTGGGCGAGCCGGAGTTGTTGCTAGTAGCAACATTTCGAATTCAGCTTAGAACGCTAAAACAACACTTATTCATGAACCTGCGACTTTACATGCGTTATTCATGAACTATAATGTTTTCTACGACCTACAGAAGGGTATCTGAATGAACTCCACCGAAGAATCTCCACTGGAGCTGCAGAGTTTCGTCGACTTCGCAGGCTTGACCTTCTCGCCGCAGTTTGCTGCTGAATGCTTCGGGCTCACGACAAGACGCTTGAAGGACATCGAAGAGGAAAACGGGATAGAGATTCGACGAGTCCCTCGGGGCTCGTCTACAGCGCGGGTTTATGGACTTGCCGACCTGTTTGCAATTGCAGCGCTACGTCGGCGTTTGGGGCACTCGAAAGGCCTGTCTCGCCAAATGGTTGTCTCTATATTTGTACCGAAAGGCGGCACGAATAAAACAACTACGGCTGTCAACCTGGCCTTATCGGCACAGTTCGCTGGACTCAAAACGCTGATAATCGACAATGACCCACAAGGCGACACGTCCAGCATGTTGGGATACGACCCTGATTTGGGGCCGGAAGACTTGACCGAGATGGGTATCCCACAGGATCGACTCGTTGATGGTCATCTTGGCAACCTGATCAGTCCCTTATTGCGGATGCGAGCGTTTGATACGAAAACTCTTGATGAGGTCATCAAGAAACCGTTTGGCGAAGATGGCATCCACCTGATTCCCGCGGATTCCTACATCGAAGATTTAGGCGTTGCCTTAGACGCTTCAAATAACCCAGACATGTGGTATGCCCGTTGGATTGAACAGGCTAAATCAGGTGAAATTCCTGGCTGTGACTTGTCGAGCTATGACCTGATCATTTTCGACAATGCTCCAGCCGGTTCACGGCTGACCAAGAATTCCGTGGCGGCCAGCGACTTACTTCTTTGTCCAATCAGGATGGACAAGTTTTCATTCCGTGCCCTTCTCCGGCTGAACGACTGGTGCGCCCGATTTGCACGGGAATATGGATACGCACCCAAAATGCTTGCGATCCCGACGATGTTCATCCGCAACCGCCCGTCTCTGATCAATAACCTCTTCCGACTCAATGAGCTTTTTCCAGGCCGGGTAACGGAAGAAAAGATCTATCTCTCGGAGGAGTACACCAAATCCTTGGATGAGGGGATCCCTCTGCTGCTGTGGAAAGGTGCAACGTTTAAAAGTCTCGGTCCAATTCGGGACGTACATCGGGAAATCCTCAACAGAATGCGCGAAATCGCATCAGCTTGAGCTGTTGCTAGTAGCAACGCCAGATAACCCGTGTTGCTAATAGCAACACAGCATGTTGGAGACTCGTAATATGAAATCGAATGATTACCCTGGAAAACCGAAGACGGGCGTCCTTGGTGTTCGCAAGCCAGCTGAAATCCCTGAAGGTACTCCGTCGAGCGCGCAGGGGAGGGCGGCAATGCTTCAAAAGCTGGATGAGCAGGCCCAGGAGCCGCTGGTTGGGGAGTGGATAGCCAAAGACCAAACCCTGGAGGATATCGTTGTCTCAAGCGTCGATGTCTCGCCATACCAGCCCCGGTTAGTGTTTGACGAGCTGGCTATCTCGCTGCTTGTGGAGTCAATCCGTGAAATTGGGCTGGGGAAACCCATCCTTGTGAGACCCCTTCCAAACGGACGACACGAGCTTGTCGGGGGTGAAAGACGTTGGAGAGCTGTCACTATCCTGGGCTGGGACAGGATAACAGCCGTTGTGAAGCCTATGACCGACGACATGGCAATGTTGCTCGCGTTGGCAGACAACGAACATGAAGAGTTGACAGACTATGAGCTTGCTCGTAGCTACGACCGATACCTTCAAAATGGTAACGATAAGAGTCAAAGCGCCATTGCACGTCGCTTGGGGGTCAACCGGTCTGTAGTCAGTCGGTGCCTGGACCTGATGAAGCTCCCAGGGTCTATTCGCAAAGTACTCGATCAGCATCCGGGTTTGATTACTGCCAACTACGCCAAAAAGTTCGTCGATTTAGCGGAACAGGATGCTCACATCGTCGAACGACAAGTCTTGAACATGGTTGAAAAAGGGACCAAGCAAGAGCAAGCACTTCGGCAGATCGCCTTAAAAATTGCCGCATGCTCTAATCAAGCTCGTCCGGCATTTATTCCACGTCCGGTAGCAGGAATCGGAACAATAAAACTTGCCGGTCAAAAGCTCGAATTAAAGTGCGAAAAGGGTATCGATCCAAACTTACTGATGCACGAATTCGAAGAGTTCTTGAAGAGCATTGACCGCAGCAAACTGGCGGCTAAGGACGCGGGGTAGGGGAGGTCATTAGAAGCGGCAGCACCACAGGAGGATGTTTCACTGCGCTCAAACCGGTGCTGGAACAAAGCGTTTCGCAGTGGCGTCGAGCGCCAGGAATAGATCGGCGGGTAGGGGAGGGTGGGGCAGGATAGGGCCTCGCCTTGTAGCAGCCGCGTACCGGACGATCGATTCCCTCAGATCACCGGCCTGGCCGGCCAGCTTTAAGCCATTCCTGGTGTGCCAGCTCCTCTGAGACGTGTGCATAAGCTGCGTCGGCAAGTTCAAGCATTTCCCGCAACTCTTCCTCGTCAATGATGCCCAACCTGCACAAAGCTTTGGCATGCCCGGAAAGCTCGCCGACCCAGTGATCGATGGCGCATTCGCGCCGGGCCTCATGCTCAAGCAGATCGTTCCAGAGTTTCAATTCGCGCGCTTTCACGTCCATGCTCAATTCCTCCAGTGATCCCGAATGCTGTGAGTGACTACGCCCCATACGCCGAAATCGTCATCCTCCATAATATAGCGATCGGGATACTTTCGATTCGCCGAACGTAGAACTGGATGGTTTCCCACGAAGCTCAAAAACTTCACAAGCGGCTCCTGATTCACTAAGGCGATAATGATCCGGCCGGGAGTAGCCTCAATCCCCTTGTCGACAATCAGTAGGTCACCGGAGAAGATGCCCGCACCCTGCATGCTATCCCCCTCCACCTTAACCAAGTAAGTGCCGGGCGCGCGGATATTCAGGAACTGGTCCAGCGATATGTCCAGGTGATCTGGGACTGTGTCGTCATTCAAAGCGGCACCACCACGACTGAAAGTAGAATGCCTGCTCAACTTGTTCGATGCCTGAAATAATCAGACCCTGGGTACCCATGCTCGTCACGCTGGCATCCAGAAGCCTCGGCAGAGCATCCGGCGCGTGCCCGACGCTGTTCAAAATGAAGGCTTCCCGGGTAACACGTCCAAGGGCAGAGCACTGAGACTCAACGATCTGGACGTCGCCTTTGAACGGCGGGAGCTTGCTGAGTTGGTCTTTCGGCACGGCGACGCCCATCTGGCGGCGCGGAGTGATCAGGACGTACATGGGGGAATCTTCACTTGTTAAGACTGTATATCCGTACAGTTAACTAAGCGGTGCGGTTGCGGTCAACACTGTATAAGCCGATTTACGACAGGTGACCTCATGTGCGGACGATATTCGATCTACGAGCCAATGGACCACTACCTCAAAACGCTTGCTCCAGAGCAGCTGGTCATCAATGGGTACGACTTGTGGCCGATCGAGCGATACAACGTTGCGCCGACGACTCGCGTCGAAATCATCAGGCCGACTGAAGACGGCTTGAGAGTGGACAAGGTGCGTTGGGGATGGTCGCCGTTCTGGGCGAAAGGGGAAGGAAAACGTCCGGCCCCGATCAATGCCAGGGTCGAAACGGTGACGACAGGGAAGTACTTCAAGCAGCTGTGGCCCAACGGTCGAGCTCTGGCTCCGGCGAACGGCTGGTTTGAATGGGTAAAGGATCCGGGCGACCCAAAGAAGAAGCAGCCTTACTTCATTAGGCTGAAAGAGGAAGGTCCTATGTTTTTCGCCGCGTTGGCAGAAGTGCATCAGGGCCTTGAGCCGGACCCGCAGGACGGTTTCGTGATCATCACGGCCGACAGCGATGAAGGTATGGTCGACATTCATGATCGGCGGCCGGTCGTGCTGAGCCCAGAGCACGCTCGGGAATGGGTAGACCCGCAGACGACGCCAGAGCGCGCGGCCGAGATCGCCAAAGAGTGCTGCAGGCCGACCGAGGAATTTACGTGGTTCGAGGTGAACAAAGACGTCGGCAACGTGCGCAACCAAGGGCCACGGTTGATTGAGGCGATCAGAAATGTGGAGTAGGACCACAGTGGCAGCCAACCAAGTCTGAATAGGTATACCGATGCGCCATTAGCCCCACTCGCGGGCTTTGGCAGTACCAAGATGCATGGTTGAAGGAAAAATCCCTTTCCTACTGGCGGTTCCGAATGGTCCTACATGGTGAACAGATGGGCTGGACTAGTATTAACGCTCTGAATCAGCCCTCACACCAAGCAGGAAATCTTACATGCCTAAGGAACTTGAGATCACTAAGATTAGCTGGAACATTCACGCCCTCCAAGGATGGTTTGCAGTTGTTGTTGGACTTATGGGAATGGGAGCACAGTTTGTTGTTGGCCCTTCAGTAGAAGGATTTATCTTCAGCTCTCTCGGTCTGGCGGGTGGAGCAGGTTTGGTGACTTGGGCAGGCCCAGTCAGGAACGTATCTGCCCATAAGATAAGCCTTAGCCGATAGGGCCACCGCGATATTTTTAAGATCATCGACAGTTAACCTATAGGCTAATCAATAATTGCGGTAAGTTAGCCTATGGGCTAATCTCATCCTCATTGAAGTCAATCACTGGGAATGATCATGACCACCGCTACCAAGGCACAGCTTGACCTGATCTACAGCAACACCGCTGCAAGCAACGAGTCCCGGAACATCGGGGCCTTTAATCTTGGCCATTGCGGTGCGCACGCAAGCTGTATGCAGGCACAAGTTTCTGACACGGTTTCTCGAATTCAGACCCTGCGGAAAAGGCCTGTACAGCGCGGCTATTCGAAGCCAACGCCCTGGCCGTCGAAGTAAGGAGGAAATCATGAGCAGCATCAAAAACACACTCGCACAGCTCGATGATGATTTGCTTGCGGAGCTGCTTGAAGTAGCGTTGTGCGACATAGTGCGGAGAATTACTTGATGTTGGTTAAACGGTTGACCCCGGATGAATTTAAGGCCGAGTACCGGCGCCGAGGATGGAGCGGGAAGGACTTAGCTGTCCATTGGGGTAAGCATCCGGTATCGCTCAGTAAAATCGTCAATGATCCCGAGCGGCCAATGCATTGGGACGACGCAGTTAGAGGTCTGCCCGAGTGCAAATAGTTAGCCTATAGGCTAACAATTTATTGACTGAAGTTAGCCTATGGGCTAATATTTCCCTCGTTGAAACAAATCACTGAGGGTCAAAACATGGATTCACCAGCTGCTGTGAGGATCGTTGTTGATGTCACGGGTGGAGCAATCCACGCGGTTTACGCAGATCAGCCCGTAGAAATTGTGTTCGTCAGCCATGACGGCGATGACATCGACGATGAGCAGGCTACTGCTAATTTCCGGTCGATCCAGGGCGAACAAGTTGCACTCTGGATGGATGGCAGTGATTCGGACAACGGTGCTGACTCCGAGGTTGTTACTCACTACTTCGATCAATACGCCAAGTCCTAACACAGTACGGCCCGGCACGCCGGGCCACTCCACCGGTCAAGGAAAACCTCATGAACTTCGAGCGCGCTTTCACCGTTGTTTCCGGCATCCAATCCGCTACGGCTCTTGCTGGCAAGTTGTTGTTGGCATCGGCGTTTTACGAAATGACCCCGCTGCCTGATGACGAGTATCAATTTGCTGTGAAGGTTGATCGTAAGGATCTACTGGATGGCCCTGACTTCGACGGCATGGGCAAGTCAGCCCTGGGTGATTGGTACAAAAATATGGTTGGCTATAACCCGGTAGAAGATGATCCAGCAGTATCGCTTGAGGAACTTCGAGCGAATTGCAAAGAAATGTCTTTGATTGAGCGCTGTGGGGGAATCGACACTCCCGCATATCAACAGATCGAGGCGCAGCGCCGGGCTGCCATTGAGTTATAGGAAATCTACGATGCCGATGAAGCCGCTTTGTCTTTGCTGTGACCGCTGCCGCACGCAGCAGCCAACGGCCAGAAGCTACACGACGGCTGGTGTTTGCTACACCTTGTGTGATCCTTGCCGTGCAGAGTTTGATCGCCCAGCGACGCCGGATCGTCCTCGTAGTCCAGGTGATATCTCACTCGATTGGCTCTTCTGAGGTAGTAAAACGATGACCATGAATGTACAGCCTTTGCAGATCAAGTTCCCGACAGCCGAGCGGGCAAACTCCGGCGATGCCAAGCTATACAGCTTCGCGGAAGTGCCGAGCCTGGATCAGGCCGATGAGGACTATGTTTTGTTCCTCACGGTGCGCGCCGCCGATCCTGACCAGGAACGACTCCTTGCCGACACCTGTAGCCGTGCAATCACGCAGGCACCCAAGGCGCTGGCTGCCATGCAAGCGGCCTATGCCAAGCTCGATAGCGTGGCCTTTGTGTCGGAGGAAGGTGATACGGATGACGTAAAAGCCGCCTTGCTCGATGCCATGGGCGCTTTAGTCGCCGCATAAGGGAAAAATTGCCCAGGTACACCCGAAGCCTCGCCACCGTGCGGGGCCAATCACGTAGAAGGATGCCGCTTTGGCCTCAATGCAGAAGGGTTTTGGAATGGCAGACACGATTAAATTTGGCACCGAGGTTGAGACGGTAACGCAGAAAATTACCGACTTCGCCCCTGGGACGGTCAACTTCGCCCAGGACGTTATGGCTGAGCACATCAGGCGTTTCGGAACGACAGCAAATGGTAAATCAGAGTCGTTCACGTCAATCAGTCTCATGCCCAGCCAGGTTCAGATCGGTATCTACGATACCTCGCCAGAACCCCGTGGTAAGCACAAGCAATTTTGGGTCATGCGGTTGCGCAAAATCCCTGGTCGGAATCGCCTTCCGCGTGGCTTTACCAATGCACAGCTGTTTGTGTAAGGAACCGATGATGACTGCACAAAAAATGTTGTCCGACGCCCTTGAGCGCGTTCAGCTCGATCCGGGCGTTGCCTCGCTGCCCCCGATTGAACAAGCGCTCAAAGCCGCTGTGCTGCTGCTAATGGAGTCTGCCCCTCATACGGCGAACACCGCAGATTACGACGGTGAACGTTTCACCGCAGGGTTAGCGTTCTTGATGGGTGGGCATCTGGAGGCTGATGGGCACGAAGACGAAACCGACGCGCCCTATTACTTCGGCCACTCTGCTATCCAAGCGTTTGAAGCCGGTGCTGTTTGGCAGGCGCAACGCACCACTGAAAGAAAGTAGGGAAGGTCGCAGGAACGCCCAAGCCGAACCTGTCGAGAGGCGATTAATCTAGTCGGCTCCCGACAGTCACAGATCCTCTGGAAAGGTCACAGGCTGCAGGGTAATTGGAGTTAGATCAATTTCTTGAGGCCCCGCCGTTGAGCGTGGGTCCGAGGCCATAGGAGAGATGCGGTTTTCGCGTCCTTTGAACGAGTGAATGATAATGCGAGTTTTGATTTTGATTGTTAAGGCGGTACTCGGAATTGCAGGTGTAGTTGGGTACGCCATCGGTTTTACCGTCTTGCTGAACTCGATGGCAATTGTCGCTCACCTAGCGGATGGTTTCTGGTTCGGTAAGAGCATTATAGGGAGTGACAACGCAATAGCCGGTATTTTTGCAGCTGTAGCATGCGGGTCTTTTAGTTGGGTCGTTTGGCATGTTGAGCTGCTACTAAAACCGAAGATGATTGAGCACCAGGCCAGGTAGGAAATGAGGCCCGCTGCACCCCGAGCCCTGGCCCTCGCTGGGGCCGAGGACGTAGAAACTGGCCGCTTTCGGGCCGATCGAGCAGGACAACGCCCAGGAGGGCAAAGCAAATGGCTGTAATTATCGATATCCAGTCGTTGCTCCCGCGCATGACTGCCGTTGGCACCGCGCTTGATATGTTGGCCCAGGTCACTGATGGGGGGGAGCGCGTGTCTCACCCAACGACACCAGAGCAGCAGGCTGCAATGCAGAAGGTGAACATCGAGCGTGGCAAATTGTACGAGGACTTGCTCACGTTGCTGGTCAAGCCTCCTGCCAAGCGTGCAGCTGAAACTGCGGCGTTGCGGGCTGTGTTCGCCCAGGTATCGCAATGCCTCAAAGATCAGCCGCACGCTCTCGAAACGCTTGAGGCCTACCGAGAAGACGGTGCAAATAGCCATTCAGACGTGGCTCGCCTGCGGGGTTTCCTGCAAGGTTTGTGCGCTGGTAGGGCGCTGCAATTTGAGGACTATTGCGAAGTTGATGCCCTCATCGTGTCGGCCTTCGGTTTGTAGGGGAAAAAGACGCCATGGAACACGATTACCCGGAGTACCCATCGGTTTCGGCAAGCGTAGATCCATCGCGCTACATGGAAGCTGTGGAGGCATTGAAAGGCACCCGCCAAGTCTTTTTTGACGGTGAAACCATTCTTCTGCCAGAGGCCGAAGTCGAGGCAATTGAGATGCTGCGTAGTCGCTTCAATGCGTCAACGATCCACGGACAGGCCAAGGAGTACGAATTTGCAACGAAAGCCCGCGTACAAGGCGTCTCAGCCAAACTGTTGCGCCTCGGGCAGGCGGTGCACGACTGCACCGGCCAGAGCGCGGAGGAAATGGTTCGCGTAGCCCTGGAGCAGCCGAGCGATACACTGCTGGCATGGTCCGCGCTCTATCGCTCCAGCATGATCCCCCACTGATCTTGAGCGCCCAGCGTGTTAGGACGATGCAGTGATGGGCAACATTAGTTAGCCTATAGGCTAATTATCTGTTGTGATTAGTTAGCCTATAGGCTAATATTATCCTCATTGAAGCCGCTCACTGGGGAATGATCATGACCACTGCTACCAAGTCACAGCTTGACCTGATCTACAGCAGCACGCACAGCGACTACAAAGGTGTGTTCTCGAATGGTGTTCGAGCGATTCTGGTTTGCCGTGGTGCGACATGTCTTGTGCCTTTGGAAGAGTTGACCGCCGAAGAAGTTGCCAAGCGCCTGCCAAAGTCGAAGAAGTGAGGACAGCATCATGAGTAGCCAGTTGAAGATGCTGTTTGGCAATGAAGCGGATAACCGCGCACCTTGGGAAGATGAGGTTGATCGGCTGATCGAGGCGGGCGCTCTTTTTGTAGCGAACCACTCGGGCGGTAAGGATTCCCAAATGCAACTGATCCGCCTGCTGGATCGCGTCCCAGCTTCGCAGCTGGTTGTAGTTCATGCCTCGCTTGGGGCTATGGAGTGGCCGGGCGCGATGGAGCTGGCACGTGATCAAGCCGCCGAAGCTAGACTTCCCTTCATTGTGGCCATGGCAGCGAAGACACTGCTGCAAATGGTCGAACGCCGGTTTGAAAGTCGCCCCGAAGTGCCGAGTTGGCCATCAGCCTCCACTCGCCAGTGCACCAGTGATTTGAAACGCGGCCCGATTCAGCGCGAAGTGAGACGCTACGCAAAGGCGAATGGCTTCAAGACCATCGTGAACTGCTTGGGGTTGCGTGCCCAGGAATCGCCCGGGCGTGCCAAGCGTTCTGCATTCAGCCGCATGGCGATCAGCAACTCAGTTCATACATGGTTCGAATGGCTTCCTGTTCATGACATGAGCGCGACTGAGGTATTTGAAGCCATCGCAATGGCAGGCCAGAAACCCCACTACGCCTATGCGTTGGGCAACGATCGTCTGAGTTGCGTGTTTTGCATAATGGCGTCCAGGGCAGACCTAAAGAACGGTCGTGTGGCTCGCCCTGAGCTGTTCAGCCAGTACGTCGAGATGGAACAGCGCACCGGCTATACCATGCACATGAACCGTATCCCGCTCGTAGAATTGACGGCATAAACGAAACGCAACCAGTTAACGGAATTCGCCGCGATGAAGTATTTCGAGTGGGAAGGTGCAGTAACTGAGGCGGTTGCCGAAACCCTGGCGATCAGTCATTCCGACGCCGCCGGCATCGTCGAGGCGCAGCCGTTTTATATGCAGCAATCGTGGGGCAAGGGCATGGATGCGCAACTGACCGCCGCCAAGATCATGGACGCTGCACACGCGGAGACCGAGGAACGGGCAGCAACACCAGCACCGCGGCAACAGCGCATGCTTTTTGGCGATGAAGCTGACGCTCACGCCTACTGGAAGGACAAGGAGTTAAAAGTCTACGCCGTGGATCTGATCCAAGGCCGGGGCAAAAAAGAGCAGGTCGCACACACTATGTACGTGCGGGCTCGGACAGGTCTCGGTGCAGCGACCTGTGCAAAAGAAAACGATTGGTCACGCAACCCAAAACCTCGCTATGTGGCTCGCCTTGCTGGCCCCCGCGAGCTTGGTTGCACCCCTTCAAAGAGTTGAAAGGAAATCCCGATGAACCCCATGAAGAATTCTGCTGCAGTGCTCTTGGCCACCGCTATTAGTTCGGGATTGGCCTGCTCGGCAGTGCTTGCCGGTGAACAGGTCGCAGCGACTCCCGCCACCGCACGCGATAGATGCTTTGAGCAGCTTCGCGGTGATGCCGAAAGCGCGGCGCGAAGGCAAGAAATGAAGGTCGACCAAATGCTGGAAGGCTATGCGATGGAGCTTGGCGATGGTTCAGTGAATTGCAAAGCACGGTTCTGGTTGCGCACTCGCGACAACCAGGGCGGGGACACCGGCCACTGGTTCCAGTCGTCCAGCAAGTAAACCAAGAGCAGGTTCGGTACGCCGAGCCTGTCGGAGCCAATTAATCGAGTCGGCTCCGAAAGTCACAGATACTCTGGAAAGGACGCTATGAACATTCTATGCCTGCTAGGCCGACACAACTTTCAACTCGCCAATGGGCACCCTGACGGCAAGCTGGGTTACTGCATTCAGGAATGCACCAGGTGCAGCAAAGCGGTCGTGAGCGATTCAAGCTTGGGAGGCTCGTTCCCGATCCTCAATACCCGTGCCGCTATCGAACGGGATACCTCGAATGCGACCCTGCCCAGTCAGCACTGAATCCACGGAAGAAGACATGAGCCATCACAAAACCCCCGACGCCCCTGCCGGTATGCTGGTACTTGACCAGCGTGCGGTAACCCTGATGGAGATGTTTGCCGGCGCAGACGATGCATTTCAGGCGCTGCATACCGATGCGGAGTATCAGCCGGACGCACAAACGCTTGCTCTGGCAAAGCAAACATCCTCAACGCTGGCATTCGCGCTGGCCAGACATATGCTCGTGCTCGCCAACAAGGGCGCTTAGTCGACGGGCTCCGCGCCTATATAGCCACGTTGAAGAGGATTCAAGGGAAAATCGTATGCTCCTCCTGACTCGCCGCCAAGGTGAAAGTATTGTGATTGGCGACAAAATTCAGATCCAGGTTTTAAGCGTTTCAGAGGCTGCTGGAGATGTACGTATCCAGATCGAAGCCCCGGACCTTCGTGTGGTCCAGGGCGTAGACGTCGACACCAACGTGGACGCTCGCATGGCTAGCCCTGTTATTACTCACAAACGCCGATGGCGTTCCATGGTCACCAAGTAGGAAATGAGCCATGCCCCGTAAGTCCGCTGCCCCGGCTACTGAGCTAGTTTTACAATCCGACGCTGAGGACCTTGCCGCGCTTCGCCGCGATGCGGAGCGGTACCGCTGGCTTCGCGAGCGTGCCGTTCGGATCAATGGCAGCGAGGTTTGGTGGCAGGGCGATTTTCTGGATTTGCGTTGCGACACCGGCCTGGGGCATGTGCAGGGTGAGTATGAGGTGGTGCCCGAAGTTGCTCCGACTCGCCGGCGGCTGGCTAAGCCTGCTCTGAAACCGTAGTGACAGCGGAAAGATTGCCCAGGTCCTCACAATGCTTCAAGCTGAGTAGAAACGTCTTTCCACGGGAAGGCTAGATGATTCGGGCTGACTATTTCTTCAACACCATCAATCAAATTAGAAGCGCAAAATTTATATGGAATTAATGACAACGCCACTTCCGCTTGGCTACCGCCTTATACAAAACCTTGGAGTCATATCCGTGACTACTCCGATTCAGATTACTCAAAAGGGGATAATTCAGTCCATCGTGGAGCGCAATCGGAACGAGTGGTCGGAAGCATATGCTGCTTTCATGGCGGCGGCCCCTAGCGGTACAACGATCATTTTCGGAATGCAGGTCGCCACGGCGGCTGTCGTGCTCGGTACTCGCGCATTCCTGTCTGTCACCATGACTGGTACAGCCGCCATTCATGAGCTTGAAGAGGTCTAAGAAGTCGAGCTTTAGTCCTATAGGGGGCTATGGCGTAAGACCGGCCCCCTTCTCGTATTATCCCATTACCTCGGTATCTCATACGCTGCCTGCGCCGACCATGCTCTCCCGACAGAGCTAAAAGGTTAGGAGGCAATGCCTAAAATGGTTCTACCGGACCGAGGTTTGGCAACGGATCCAGGCTCATGTGTTGGCTGACATCTTCGCGGCAGGCGCGTAGAATTAGAGCCACACCACTGAGGTATCAGCTATGCGGAAATCATTGATTGATTCTATAGGGCGAGCCACAGCCTCCAAATTGATGGAGGATGCCGTTTTGCAAGCTATTGAGGAAAATCGAAAGCTTGGCCTGGCTGATAACGCGCAAAAGGTCCAAGTGGTAGGCGGCGCATTGTGCATAGTTAATGCTGGTAGAAGCGTTCCTTTGGTTGCAGGCGGTGCTGTACCGTCAGCACCTCGAAATCTGAGCAAACAAGTTCCTATTGCATGAATGAACTCGAACCAAGGATGGTAGTAATTGCTGGGCCGAATGGCTCCGGCAAAAGTACTGTTACGAGTGGTCTTGCACAGTCCGATAAGTTCCCAGCTCAGTATATCAATGCTGACGATATAGCTAAATTTGAGCTCTTGAATATTTCTGATGCCCTTGACCGCATTCGTCAGGCCGCAGCGCTGGCTGAGGAGAGGAGAAAGGCGGCATTGGAGTCGGGAGCGGCTTTTGCTTTTGAGACGGTCCTTTCCACACCAGGAAAGCTTGCTCTGTTTGACGAGGCGAGGGACAAAGGCTTTAGCGTGGATTTAATTTTCATCACTACTGCTCATCCCTCCATAAATGTTGACAGGGTTGCCCTTAGGGTTGCTAAAGGTGGACACCCCGTACCCGCCGATAAAATCATCGATCGCTACGAGCGCGCTATGCAGCTTCTGCCCAGCGCTATTCAGAAGTCAGACAGCGCCGAGGTTTACGATAATACTTCGAGCACGCATGGCCCCGTGCTGGTCGCTATGAAGAGCGGAGATCACCTCGACTATGACGACAGAGATTTGCCTTGGGTATCTGAGCGGTTGGCTAAGCCATTTGCCGAGAGAGCAAAGTCCCGCAATCATCTGGCCGGTCTGGTGGCTAACGAATTAATCATCGACGCTCATGTTGGTAACCTAAATACCTACGAGGGTGTCGTGGTGGGGGTAACTGCCTGCCATGTATTACAACGAACTCAAGGTGACAAGTTTATCCTTCATGATCTGGCAATTTGCGCACCGCACTTAATATTTTTTGAAGGGCAACACGCTACAGTGTCCTACGCTTTTGGAGCCGATGGTAAGCATCTGCCATCGAAGCCTACAGAGCGCCCTAGGAGACCCCGCCCTTGATTACCTCCTATTATTCGGATGTCAGTATGGAAACCAATGATCTACGCAGCAGTGTCTTAGAGCGCGCCCGTCAGCAAATCGAGCAAATAGCTTTAGCTGGCGACCGGGAGGTGATGCTCCATAGCGCAGCCCATGCCCATGGCTGGGTCGCAGCCTTGCAGGCTGAAGATTTAGTAGCTAAGGAGCAGTATGAAATGCTGAGGGTTGAGCTGGAATCAGCGATTTCAATGTGGAATGGCGGTCCTCAGTAAATCGAAAATGGGCGAAGGTCGTACAATTTAGTGTGCAATATTTGCTTGATTTCTGCCGGTTGTCTTACCTAAGTAAAGAGCTGCATCAGCTTTCTGTAGTAGTTCTTTCGGGCTTTCAAGTAAGGTAGGGGTTGATGTAGCGATCCCGATGCTTAGTGTGACTACTGAGGTGGGGGTCGGATAAATATGGGGGATACCAACCGCCTGCATCGACTTCAGTAGATCATTGGCGATCTCGAGAGCTCGATCTGAGCCGATATTGGGAAGAACCACGCAGAATTCTTCACCGCCATACCGTGCGACTAGGCTTGCTTCTTTTACCGACGCGGAGGTGAGCACTTTCGCTACCTGCACCAAGGCATTGTCTCCCTCCACATGGCCGAAAGCATCGTTAAACTTCTTAAAATGATCAACATCGATCATCAATAGCGATATTTCTGAATGCGCATGATCTGCAGTTTCCCAATATCTTTTTACAAATCGGTCAAAACTTGCTCGGTTGGCTATACCGGTGAGTCCGTCAAAATTCGCAAGTATTTGTAGCCTTTCATTAGATATCTGCAGGTCATTCATTAACCTTTGTAAGGTCAAATTAGTATCTAGCAGTTGCTGCTGTGATACCCTTAGCGCTCGGTAAGCTTCGTCTAGCTGGATGCCTTTGAAATAAGCACCCGAGTGATATTTTATCCTGGCAATTAGCTCAGCATTGTCAGGCAGTTTGATGATGTAGTCACTTGCGCCATTGCTGAAGCACTTTGACTTGCACTCTGACGAGTCGGTAGTCGCCATAACTACCACTGGTATGTCGGAAGTTGAACCTTTCCTCCGTAGTGATTGGAGTATATCTAGCTCCACGACATTCTCTGAAAGCTTTCCTAGGAGAATGACAGAAGGTTTGAAATCCTCGATCTCTTTGAAAATATCACTCGCGCTCATGCAACTTGCAATATGAAATTCTTTGCTAGATTCCAGTGCGCTTTTTATAGTCTTTTGGATCATCGGCGCTTGATCAACGATCAAGATTCGCGGGTCATCCTCAATCAGGTATAGATGTTCCAATGTTAGCTCATGCATATCTCGTCCTCTGATGTTTTTGTTTTGGCCGTGGCTTGGGCTAGGATGATGGTTTAAATGCGCCCAAGTCTAGTACTTCACCTTGTAGGTCGGGGAGTCTTCCGGTCGCTGCCCCCGCCGATCGTACAGCCGCGTAGTGCTGATGTTCGCGTGCCCAAGCCACATTTGGACTTTAGCGATATCGGCATCATGCTCTAGCGCATTAGTCGCGGCCGTTGCCCGCAACCCGTGGACCCCTAGGCCGTCGACCTCGATGCCAGCAACACGCGCCCAGTGCGCCACCACCGTGTATAGCCCATTCGCTGTAACTCCCGCTCCGGTGGTCTTGCCCCGGACGGAACGGAATAACGGTCCCGATGATTGCTCCCGGACACTGTCGCGCTCCAGATATGCATAGATCCGCTCAGCAGCAACTGGGTGAAGTGGCAGGAACCGGATTTTCTTCCCCTTTCCATGCACCCGAAGATGCTTTATGCCTCGGCGTTCTACCAGGTCACTCAACGTCAGCGTTGCGGCCTCTTCCCGTCGAAGTCCGTGGTACATCAGCACGGCTAGGATCGCCCGATCCCTCACGCCCTTCACACTTGCTGTATCCGGGGCCTCCAGCAATCTTTTAGCCTGGTCGTCACCAAGTGCCGGCGTCTTCCCTTCATTGGTTTCGATTTTTGGCCGCTTAACACCATGCACCGGGTTGCCCCCGGCCACTGCATTATTCTCCAGGAGATGATCAAACAGGCTGGCCAGCGCCGCCAGCTTGCGCCGGATCGTGGCACCGGCCAGCCCACGTATTTCGAGCTGGGCGCGCCAGGCCAGTACATGCGAGCGCGTTACAGCCCGGAACTCGTCCGCCGCGGTCAGTCCCACAAAGCTGCAGAAGTCTTCCAAGTCGTTCTGATAAGCGCGCCTGGTGCGCGGGTTGTCGATATTGGCGAACCACTCTGCAGCTGCTGGCACTGCAGCGAGGTCCTGGAACTGGGCAGCGGTCAGGCGGCGTTCGCCTGCAGGTGGAAGTACTTGCTTTTGAGAGAGGTCTTTCATTGAATGCCCGGCCCTGCAGGTCGACCTGCAGCGTGTTCCGCTGCGACCCATTCCCAGTATTTACGAGTCTGTCGCTCATGCTGGGGTTCTGGCACGAGGTGCTGCCAGCGTTGCTGCTCCAATTCCCTGTGCTGGTCGCCGCGTAGCTCTTCATCGAGCACGGCGCCAGTTGCTTCGAATCGCCGGCGAGCCCGGTACCAGAAACCATCTGATGAGGTGCGCTGATCCAGCGGCACAATCGGTATCTGGTGCGTACACCACAGTCGCCACAGCACTGACAGGCCGATACCCAGCCCCCGATGCGCCGGTTCAATTTCGAGCATGTTGATGTACAGCCGATCGCCCAGTGGATTGATGCCGTAATCGACGTGGCCAACCGGGTGGCCACCGACCTCGATGTTGTCCAGGTAGTCGGTACCGGGAAACACGAAACTGCCCCGGGGGGATTCGCTGCGCTGGGTCACCAGCTGCAGGTCGCTGGCCAGCGCATCGAGCCTGGCGGCGGCGCGCCGGTGGAAGAAATCGTGCAGTGGATCGAACAGGCTCATGGCTGAGGTTGCCCCACGCCGGGCGTGACAACCTGGACGATGGTATTGACCTCGACGTTGACATAATCGCGGGCCCCGATCATCCCCCCGTTATGACCTATGATGTACAAGTACCAGTTGCTCGCCTTGGCGCCATACTGGTGGGACCTGCTGACGTCGCCGGATGACAGGCCGACGCCGCAGCGGAACACGACATGATCGTTCACGAGCACGTCCTTCGCAAAACGACGCTCAACCGTGTAGGTGTTGCCGCCAGGGGCACCCATGAAGACCGTGACCGGTTTTTGACAGGTTTTGCATGTCCAGTTCTTCGTATTGATCTTCCCGATCGGCCTGCGCAGGGTTCGACCACATGGGCAATCGTAGTGCTGGTCGTGACTGTGACCGAGGGTGATGAACATACGAGCCGTCCTTGCTGAATTATGGTGATAACGTATTTTATCACCATAAATACAGGCCCGGGAATCGCATCTTTGTTAAGGGCCCAGCAGCTCTGATTGGATTGTTGTCAAGGGTTACTTCAGAAAGTGTCGACCACATCGCCGTTAGGCGAGTAAAAGACAGATTTGTTAACGACGTTGAAATCGCGATCCTGGTAGGCAGCCCGCCACATGACGTCTGGAACCTTGCACCCCAGCAGGGAGAGGATGGATTGGTAGTAGTCCAATTCCTTTCCATGTGAGGTCGGATCGTAGGAATTGGAGTACACAACCTTGTCCTCATCAAAATCCTCGCCAGCGGCCGGCTCTTCAAGTACCAGCAGGTAGAACTCAGAAAACGGCTTATCCCAGCCAATCTGCACCCGGACCGGTCGCCTAATTTTCTCGCAATGCACACACACAAAATGCTGGCTCATCGGGTCGGCCCTAATGACTGGTTAACGGAGCGCACAGGGGAATCGGGGCCTGCACCTTGCTCGATTGCAGGCCCAAGAGGATCACAAGCTTAGAATTTCATCGTTCATGAAACAGACGAGATCGTCCCCAAGCTGCCTGATAAGCCTGGCTCTCGATGAATCACTTGGAGCGATCTTGTAGAACTCAAATTCGTTAGCCGAAGACTTTTGCCGAACGATCACATGTGTCTTGGCCAGACGCTTGAGTTTCCTTAGGCGATCCACTTCATCGATCATTTGAGTAACGGCATCACCAAACCAGTTCCTAGAGTCAGTTGGTTCTTCGTTTGAATGCCCCGTAGATTCTAACGTGAGCGTATAGGCGTTGGACCTCAGAGCATTGACGATATGGTCTAGGATTTCAACTGGTACATCAATGACCGTCGGACCACCGTGCCCAGAGTTGCTGACTAAGCCGATCTTTTTGTTTTGGAAGTAGACCTTGCACGACCAAGCAAGACCGCGACCAGTTTCGGTTTCGGAGTAACCCTTCAGTGTCAGACCAATAGTTTGAATTGCTTTGATGTTTACGTAGTTTTCCATGATCACCTCCTTGGATGTGTGATCAAGTATATCAACCATTTCGTATTGTAGCCATTATACAGAATGATAGGGCCAAAAAAAATTGGCCCTATTCAGTTCATAATACGGAATGAACGCAAAATATTGAGAATGCCGCCATTAAGACTAGGCTGATGATGACTGGGCGCTTAATCGGTAGTTGCCGGTTACTCGCTAAGGTCACTACAACAACCGCTGTACCAATTAGCGGCACTAACCAGCCTACTGGCGCTCTCATCAAGATCGACATCACAATAGAGAATGGACTCTCTTTCTGTGGAGTCAAAGCCCAGAACGGCATATTACCACTGCCAAGAATATATCCAGCGGTGAGGCACAAGGACCCAAATAAAATGAGTCCAACGCAGACCCATCCCCATGCTTGCCATCGCGCAGTATCAGCCACTCTACTCGCGACAAGCTGACTGGTTCGTGCGACTGCGGAAGAGAGTGTGCTCAGAGCTTTCTTGCTTTCCGCATCGACAATGTCGGCAATCAATTCCCTTTGCTTCTCAATTACCACATCGACCTGGCCAGCGATTAACCCTGGATATTTGCTGTATAAGGTGTCGTAGGATTCAAGTGCCATCAAAATCATCCAAATGGCATCGTTGTCTCTGATGTTTAGAGCATTCTTTACACGGTACAGTCGCTCAACCTCTTTCTCAGATGGTTGACGGCCTAGCAATTCTTTAAAACTGCTTTCGATGTCATCCATCAATCACCTCACCGATCATCCGATTTGCATCGCGGCGCCATCTGGACAGTTCCGCACGGTTTCCAATTGGGAGTTCCGTCATAGCTTTTGAGACTGACAAGCGTTTGCTGTAAAGATCGTCACTAACTCTGTCTGCTAAATCGGGTAGCAACAGCGATTTCCCGCCTTCGCTTTCAATCATTTCCCGGGTTTTTGAGGAGTTGTAGAGTTCAAACTTCTGCTCATCGCCAAAATATCCGTTTCTGATGACATGCACCTTCGTTCCTGGCAGTGCGTCGCGGTACTCTTTTAGCAATTCTAAACTGTCTCTCTGACGGTTGATCACCCACAGTGTCGTAAGCTCACGGCCCAGTTCCACCAGCGTGCTGTTAAGAGTTTCACCGTAAGCAACTACACCTTTGTTATTGCGTGCCGCGGTGTTGATCACTACGACGTGTTCTTTGAATTCATCGCAGGCGTTTACCAGATCAATCCACCCATTTGCATCATCAAGGTCAATCAACCTTGTTTCAATCTGATCTTTGTACATCTTCCAGACGTCAGGGTTTGACGTGTCCGATTCAATCACGAGCACCTTCACGCCTGCTTGTTCGAAGAAGTCAACCAGGGCAACCGTTGTGAAGCTTTTTCCTACGCCCCCCTTACCTCCTCCGACGACATAGATATCACCTTTTTTCGCGTCTTTAGATTTCATCAGAATCTTCCTTTGGAGTGAAACTACCAGGTGGAACCGGTGTTACACCGGCTGAATTTTTTGAGCTTGCCGTCGGTTTCGTAGCGACCGACGCAGCAGGCTTTTCGGATGCTTTTTTCTTTACCTCGCGACTGGTGCTGGATGATGGCCGACGCGGTTTGCCGCTCGACCTAGAATTCGACTTCCCCGGCGATCCCTTCACCTTCGTTAGATAGCTTTTTAACGTTGTTGGAGCGATCTCCAATCCACTTTCCCTGAGGATTTCCGCGATTTTCTCGATGCTGTATCCCCGAGACTGCAAGTCTCGGATAGACGAAGCCATCATCCTTATTGCCTCCAGATTTGAAATCTTCCGATCTGGATTTTCAACCTCCGGCATTTCCTCAAGCTTGCCTCTGAGTATCTCAATCTGCGAAACGCTGATCGCCATCCGCCTTTCCTCAAAACGTGTATTTACCCCGATTGTATGGGCATCTCTTGCGCAGTCAAGGTCCGTACGATAGCCTGCATACGAAATGCGGTCTAGAATTTAGGACAGGGTAGGGTTTGTACTCCCGCCATAAATGGCCTCCGTACAACCGGCCTCGCTACAGTCGTTTCACTCCCTTGCGAGGCCTACCTCCCTGCTCAGGGCTACGCCCCGAGACCCCTTGAACAGCGAAGGACCTATTTATGAGCACGAGTGAACAGCGGCGCCGAACCGGCCGCCTGCCACCTATCAGGTGTTTTGAGGACGAGGAAGAAATCGTTAGGCAGAAAGCCTATGACTGCGGCCAAAGCGTGGGTCAGTTCATGCTTGCCACTGCGCTGAATCGGCGCACTCGTAGCAAGGTTGAGGGCCACATCCTCAACGAGTTGCGGCGGCTTGGTGGTCTTCAAAAGCACCTCTACAACGAAGGTGGGGGCAGGCTTTCAAAGGAGTTGGCAGAGATACTTGTTGAGCTGAAGGCAGCCATCATGAGGATAGGATCTTAATGCTTGCCAAAGTCCCACCCCGCAGGGCTGACGGTAAGTCTAGCTTCGCCGATTTGGTCGAGTACGCGACACAACGCGATGATGAAAAAGAGGAAATGACTGATGAGCTCGATCCAGGCTACAGCCGAAGAGACAACGCAATTCTTGAGTCTGCTAGAGCGCATCTCGAAAGAGCAGCAGACAATCTGCGAGCGACTGGACGAATTAGCCTTACAGATGCAGATGCCATCCGAGGGCGTCTTGGAAGTGCTCGAAGGGCTCTTGGTACCGATGGGCGTCGATATGTCACGTCTGAATACGAAGTTTCTGGAGACGTTGACCGAAGTGGGCAACAACAATCCGAAGAGGTAGATTCCGATGAACATGAAAGAAGCATTACCGCTGCTCGAAACTATCTTGCAACAGCAGCAAGTTATCTCAGACAAGCTACAAGAAATCATCCTGACTTTGCGGCACGAGCCCGAGCCCGTCGAGCCTCAATTACGTTTCATGCTTCAGCCGTTGAGCGACGGGATCGAAAACATGAACAAGCAGCTTTAGCCGACCTCGAATCAGGCTCACTGCTAGGTGACTCGATTAACGAGAAATCGACTTCCGGCGTTTCGTGTCAGCACAACTGTTTGAGCCTGGAAACCGCGGCCGCTGAGATGAGAGCCGTTGCTGCTCAGAATGCTAGAGTTAAAGACCCGGTTTACCATGTCATTTTGAGCTGGCCTACTGGTGAGTCCCCAACTGATGAGCAGGCGTTTGCGTCTGGCTTGCATGCCATGGAATCGGTAGGCATGAACGATCATCAATACGTGTTCGCGATCCACCACGATACAGATAACGTTCATCTCCATATGACTGTAAATCGTGTTCATCCTGAATCGTTCAATGCTGTATACCCGGACCGAGATTATTTTCGGTTAGACTACGCAATGCGGGAGCTGGAACTGCTTTATGGCTTTCAGCACGACAATGGGCCTAATGTCGTCGTCCAGGAAAATGGCAGACCCGTTATTCAATGGGCATCCAGTAAGGCAAAACAACAGGGGAAGATACCAACAAAAGCAGCTGATATGGAGCGCCATACAGATCAGCAAAGTCTTTACTCCTACGCTCGTGGTGAACCGCGCAAGCAGATAGCGAAGTTGCTCAAGTCCGATAAGGCAAATTGGCAAACGCTTCATTCCACGTTGGCTAAATTTGGATTGGGTATTCGCCCTAAGGGTCGAGGGCTTGCGATTTATGATTTTAATGATGTCTCAGCGACAGGAATCAAAGCGAGCGACATGCACGAGCAGTTGTCGTTAGGACGGTTAGTAAAATCTCTCGGAGAATATCAAGAGCGCGAACTCCCCAAAGGCTTTACTAGCGCGACCACCTACGATAAGTACGCGAGTCCTAAGCGAGATCCTCTTGAGCGTCAAACGCGCCGTGAAGAGCGCGCACAACTTCGTAAAGCGACACGGGCACGTTATGATGCTTACCGCGTTGCTTTTGTAAATCGTCGAATTGATAAAGAGTGGGTCAAGCGACAATTTATGATTATCCGCGATCAGGCCCGCCAGCAACGAGCGGATATAAAATCTCGGATCAAACATCCTCTTGATAGGAAAGCATTCTACAGTATTCTAGCGTTTGAAACATTAAGGGCTCGTGAGGAACTTAAGACAAAGATTCAAACGCTAAGGCATGAATTGAAAAGTGATCCAGCAAACAAGAAGCTTACATTTCGCGAGTGGGTTGAGCGGGAGGCTGCTAACGGCGATCCTGGTGCAATTAGTCAATTGCGTGGATTTTCCTACGGGGATAGACGCAAAGAGAACGCCCAGGGCAACGCGATCATCTTTGCAGGGGATATTGACCCAACGGCAAGTTCTAATCTTTTTTCTGTCGGCACTGTTCGTCGTGACGGGTCAGTGGTTTTTCGTAGGGCTGAAGGGGATCCGGGATTTGTGGATCACGGTGGAAAGGTTTCATTCCCTGGAGGTCTTCTCGACGATGAGCTGCTCGCCCACGCACTTGATGACACTCGGGCTCGATGGGAGCGCCCCATCGAGATAAAAGGTTCGCCCGATTTCGTTGACGCAGCCCTCAAAGCCCTTATTGAGCGCGGATACACCGGCGAACTGGCCGATCCTACCCAAAGTGGTCGCCTCAAGGCTTTGGCTGAGCAGCTGGCCCGAGCGAAGTCTCGGCCTATAAAACGCGGCCCACGTGCATAACAGTCGTTGTTATGCGCTTTTCCGTATTGTAGTATCTATACGAAATCAACGGAGATAATCCTATGGACCTGAACCGATACCCGTTTGTCGCGTTGCTTGCTGCCCTCGCTCTTACAGGCTGTGCTTCTAAACAGCCTGATGTCAGCGCCCAGGCATTGATCGATCAGCAGATTCTAGAAGCTTCCCAGAAAATTGAGGCCGCCCAGGTGGACCTGTACCAGGCCGGTGCCCTGAATAGCAGGGTTGTCATGCGCAATCCCAACGCTAATTTGGACGACAAACAGTTCGTTACCATCAGTTGGCAGGGTGACGCTGTTGAGCTGCTAACGAAGCTTGCGCAAGACCGCGGTCAGCGTTTTGAGTTTATGGGTTTGCGCATGCCTTTGCCTGTAAACATCGACGTCAAGGGTGTCCAGTACCAAGCGGTGCTATCCATGGTGCGAGCGCAGGTTGGATACCGCGCTGTTATTACTGAGGTTCCAGGCAAACTGGTGCTGCAGTACAACCGGCCCCAAGGCTGAATAGGGGACTTTTATGAATCGGTTTATTTTAGCAGTGCTACCACTGATGGTTTCCTTCGCCACGCACGCTGCCGAGGAGCCGGTGCTCGATCCATCGAATAACGATACGAAGTCCACTGTAGAAACGTCGCCGCCAGATCTGGATGCTTTGCTCAATCCGCAATCCAAGGCGACTACCAAAGTCACCGACATCCGCTCGCAACTGCTATCGGGCGTCGGTCATACGGTGGGCTTTCGTGGTGGCATGGCTGCTCGAGGACATGAGTTGGTCGACGGCCTGAATAGCCGGGAACGAGCGCTGGATGCAATGTACAAATTTGGTCCGATGATTGCGAAAAACGGGACCCTGCCTCCGGTGATTGTTGAGGCTCGCGACTTGTCTGCATTCACCCCCGATCAGATCCGTACCGCTAACCGCGTTTACAAGATTGAGCGCGAAGAGCGATTCGTCAGTGTTCCACCGACATGGAGGGATTACCTCTATGTAGGGCTCCCAGTTCGTCAGTCAGTTGAGCTGCCTGCATTCGAAGCTCGGCCGCAGGATGATGATGAAGAAAAGATCTGGAAAACAGCTGTCCGTGAAGGCTGGGCCGACGGTTACAAGCAAGCCGATGCGATTCTTGAAGCGAATTTCCATCGTCTCACGCGCGACTACACAGGCATGCACCTCTACTCAACCTTGCTGCAGGCGGACATGATCACGACGACTCGGGTAGCTGAATCCCAGCAAACCGTCACCGGCGACAGCAAACAGCTGATGTTGGGCGACAAATTGCGAAGGGTTACAGACAAGGCTCAATTCGTAACTGATCCTGGCAAGTGGCGCCCAAGCGTCAAGAAGGAAGCTGTAAAACCGACCCCGGTAACCGCACCTACCGCACCTACCGCACCGGTGCCGGCGAAATGATTCAGCCGGTATTGGAGCCCTTCAATTTTGAAGGCGATCTCGGTCCACACAGCTTTCGCAGATTCCTTAAATACTGCGCGGACCAGGGCGTATCAGATGTATTGGTACAAGGCGGTGACTATATCTGGGCGGAACTTCACGGAAGGCAGCTGCGGGCCTCCGTGTCTACGGTGAAGCAGGGGCAGCTTTCGGTCTTGATCGCTGCCTTGTGGTCTCCTGAGATTGAAAGCCTGATCAAGCAAGGCGACGAAGGCGTTGATCGCGCTCTTGAGATTACAGGCAGTGATATCGGCCTTGAGCGCGGTATGACCCTGCGCTTCCGTACCAACTTTGTTCAGGCTCGCATTGCGAACCTGGATGAAGCCTATTCGATCACCATGCGCGTGATTCCGGTCGACCTCCCTGATATCCATAAAATGGGAATCGAGCCCGATCTGTTTGAAGAGCTTTTTCCGGAATCTGGATTGGTCATCGTCTGTGGTCCAACCGGTTCAGGAAAAACGACCTTTCAAGCTGGCATATATGGGTACATCGGCGTGGTCATGCCCGATCGTAAGGTCATCACATTCGATGATCCTATTGAGTACGTCCTCGGTGGTCCCCACTGGAAGGGCCCTCAACCGGCGCAATCGCAAATTGGACGGGACATCAAAGATTTTCCCAAAGCGATGCGCAACGCTGTTCGACGGAAGCCAAGCATCATTGGGATCGGCGAAGCTCGCGACCGTGTTTCCATCGAGGCCATGGTTGAGGCCAGCTTATCTGGCCACACGTGTTACGCGACAATGCACACGGAGTCGGTAGCAGAGACGATTAACCGGGCCATCCAAACCTATCCTCCTGAGCAGCAATCCGGGATTGCATCGCGGCTTGCTGGTGCGTTGCGGGTTATCATCGTTCAAAGGCTGCTCAAAACGACCGATGGTAAACGCGCTGCAATCCGAGAGTACCTGGTGTTTGATCGAGAGTTCAGGTCGGAAATGCAGACCCTTCCATACAACGAGTGGGCAATGTTGATACGGACGAAGCTCGAAGAGGCCCAGGCGACTCTTGACGATCGTGCGTGGAAGCTGTTTCAGGACGGCAGAATCCTGCAGGACGAATTTGTTGGTGTTGCAGGCATGAAGGAATTCAGAAGGCGCTCGCTGAGTGCGCAGGAGAACTAGACCAATGCCCTCGATTTGGAGAGCTGCATCTGAACCGCTGACCGCTTTAGGCATTCCGGTTTCGGCGTACTTGCCGTTGTTCGGGTGGATGTACTTCCCTAGCTGGACGACCTTCTATGTGGCTGTTGGTGTGATCATCATGTTTGGGATCTTGGCCAAAATAGGCTGGACCTTGAGCGTTTGCTGGAACAAGTTTCTCGGTTTTTTACGGGGCGGGGTGATCTACGCCAGGCCTTGGTGGTTCCGAAAGCGCTTTCGAGATTAAAAAAAACCGCCTAATCAGGCGGTTTTTTTTGAGGTGCTTGGCGGTTTCACTTACCACTTACCGGCTTCGCGGCCCTCTATCCTTCTGAGATGGAGACCCTAGTCCGGCGGTGGCTGAATCCACCTGGCTTTGACTCGGCGGTTCCAGGGTAATGCGTATACCAGGATTGAGCCGGCAGGAAGCTTCCTTGATCGAATCCCAGTGGGAATGGGGGACGATTCCCACTGTCAGTGGCTTTTCGCTAATTGTTAGTTTAGCCGGGTATGCTATCACTTTGATATGATCCCAGCCCGGGGCTTCGATTAGCGAAGAAACCAGATCCGGTCTTTGCTGCAAAAGTAGATGAGGCTTAGCCAGCTCCAGCTTACTTGGTGTAATCCCTTCATTGGCTAGGCGTTCGTGCAGCACTGCCTGGAGGTTATCCATCATGCTCCTGGACATCCTAGCAAACGATATAAAATCGTGGTTGGGAACATCGTCAGGACGCATCATGTTTGGGTTCTGCTTCTGATCCAATTCAACCAAAAAGTCGACTACCGTGAACTGGAGTCTGTTCTTGTCCGCATAAGCTCGTGCGGCCATAAATCCATCTTGCTTGCTTTGGTAGCCATACAACGCCGGGAATGCCCCCGAAATCGGAGCGTCCGTCGGCACACCACAATCTTTGAGCGCAATTGCCCTGGGGGCAGGCCCGGAATAGAAATAGACGCTCGATAACTCAATAATATGTGAGTCTGGCTTATCAGTCGTGCTCACCTGTGCCACCTTGTTTTGACCAACCCTGAATCAAGACTTTTTCAACGTTCTGTCGATCTCCTACGTTGCTCGCTACATCCTGCATCAAGCGTTTGCATTGCTTAGGAGTCAGCGCAAGTCTCTTGAGCGCCTCGATCCATCGCATCACCGGCCTACCTGGCTTTCCATCATGCAACATTAGACGATAAACCGAGGGTGGTGACCTCCCAATAAGAGTCGCAAACGCGTCTCGATCTTGGGGTGTGTCCTGCAACCCTAAAAACTCATAAAACTCCCTGATGTCCAGCGGCGGCTGAACAGGCGACGACGCTGGGTGTTGACGATAAAGGTGAAGCAGCATTGCGATCACCGGATCACTAATTTGCTCTGCAGACAGATCTGGATTTGTCAGCTCCTCCCATTTGGCCTTCTGAAGGCCAAAGGCATCCGCTGCCGCCACCTTGGTCAGACCATTCTCGATCCGCCACCGTTCTAAATCTGTCCCACAGATCGGGTCAATCTCGTCAGTGTCGATAGACATTTGCTCCCCTCAAATGAAGCTGTAAAGCGCCTGCATCGGCCTCTGTACACGGTTCTTCCAAAACCGTGCTATTTTGAATAATATACACAATACGAAATTAGTGCAGCCACGGTCCAGCCCGAAAGCAGCTGAGGTGAAGCTCGTAACTTCACGGTCAGCCTTGCGGCGTAACGGGCAAAGGACTCCCTACCCACCTCCACAGAGGCAGGAGCGCCCATGAGCGTTGAATCAGAAGCTTTATTGCAAGAGTTTCGCCTAGCTGTTTACGAAAAACACAGCTCGCCGCAGACGGCGGTGGAATCCTCTCCAGATGGCGCCATTCGGCATCGTGCCGAGGCGTATCAGGCTTGGCTTCAAAGCAGCCAAGCTGACGGTGAAAACTCCTCAATTCCCGATACCCTACTAAGGCACTGGGTCGTTGCTGATATCACGTCCTGGCGTTCAGTAGATCCTACTTCCGCAGAAAAATCTGTTGCCGCATTACATCGTAATGTTTTTGCATACGATACATACGCAAAATTGCTAAAGGAACTGCACCAGGACGTCTACGACCAGATTATTTCGCGTTCGGAGGTGGCTGAATCGTTTAATGGCTTCAGTAACGCCGGCGCCCCTGGTGATGAACCGACCGAAACTGATCCCAGTGTGATTCTCAGTGAGCTGCTGAAGGACATCACATACCGGGAGCGATCGGATGGAAGCGTCCTTTACCTCTTGAAGGAAAAGCCGATTTTCGTGGATCACGGGCAACAGATCCTCATGGAGGCCAAAGCCCAAGATGACGAGCTGGCCATTCTCGCGGCGCTACACATGGCGAAACAAAAATTTGGCGGGTCAATTGAGTTGACCGGATCGGACGAGTTCAAGCGTCGCGCCCTTGAGGTGATGATCAAGCACGACGTGCAGGTAGTACTTAAAAACCCAGCACAAGACGCTTTACGTCGCGAAATAATGGGGTTGCCTCCTGTCGGGGACTCTGCTCAAGCGCAGGACAATTCCGCCGCTCCCGATTTACCCACTCAAAATAAATCGTCCCAACCTGGGACACCTGATTCGGCAGCATCAGCTTCTGCGCCAGATGTCAGCGCTCCCGTTGCGCCGGCAGCTGAGCCGGTGAACCACTACAAAGGTGAGGTGCTGGAGTACGGCTCGGCGCCATACCAGTTTGATATCTCAAACAGCCGCAGTTTCTTCGTTACGCTTAAAAACACTGACGGTGAATCCAGGACCACGTGGGGTGTGGATCTGGAGCGAGTAATTGATGAACAGCGCGTAGGCCGCGGCGATCAAGTGGAACTGACGAACCTCGGTCGCAAGGATGTAACCATAGAGGTGCCTGTCCGTGATAAGGCTGGGCAGGTTCTTCGATATGAAGAACGCCAGACCCACCGCAACGAGTGGGGAATTGAAGTGACCGGCAAGGCACCTGCGGATGCCACCCCACCTCCCCCGTTTGAGCCGGGTGAATCCGCTATCAAGGCTCATGACGCCAAATGGCTGGGTGATATGGGTGTGCCTGCTGACGTTTTTGATACTCATCCCAAAATGCTTTCGATGCGTGGTGAGGACCACGCTGTTTTTCTGCTAAATGGCATTGAGACCACTCCTGAGGGCTATGCCACTGTCGAAAGGCTTATGGCTGAGCAAAATTACAGAGCGGCCTTCTCGGCCTCATTCGACGCAGAATTTGGTCGATACAACGGCCACTTCCAACAGCAGTTGGCCGATTCCGAAGGGTACGCAATCGCACGAGAATTGCTCGCTGACGCTGAGACCAAATATGGTCCGATTCCATTAGCTGTGATTGACTCCGAGGCCCACATTCAAGATGCGATGGCCAAGGGGGATCTCGAAGCCGTTATCGATGCAATCGAGGCGTACGATCGACAATACCTGGCTTCACTAGATTCCCATCGACAGTCTGGCAACAGTCCGGACCAAGTGGATGGTCCCATTGGATTCGCCGCAACGGAGGCGGTGCCCGAAACTCGTATAGACGAGCGTCCTGTGGCTGAACAGGATGGGGTAGATCAAGATCTGTCTGCTGACCGCCTTGATTTCGTGCACAACGGGCAGCCGGCATACATCGATCTGGAGCAGTACCAAGTCCGACGACTACAATCGACCGACGCCGCTCCCTCATTGGCACCGGAATTACCAGTCGAGGATCAGACTCCGTCTGGTAAGTCGAACGACCAGCCTTTGGTTGAGCAAACAGATTCGGGCCGACTCACCTTCGTTCACCAGGGTGAACCAGCCTACGTGGATTTAAGCCAGTATGAGCAACAAGCACCCCTCTCCGACGAGGCCCGGGCAGAGGTTACTCAGGACGTTTCCAAAACGTTCGGAACAGACCCAATGGAGGCGTCAGTTCCGGCACTGGATCCCGCTGCTCGATCCGCCTTAGAAGCGGAATGGAACGTGTTGCAACACGAAGGTTTGAAAGATCGCGCTGACAACTTTCAGGTGATCAAAGACGCGTTGATCGCTGCATTAGGCGCGCGGAAAGAGGAGCTCGATTCTGAAGCCAGAACGGCGGAGAAATCTAAGCCATTGGGCGCGAGGCTGATTGGGGCGGTCTTCGGCGATGCAGATTCCCATGGCTTCAATCAACGAATTGCCTCAATCAACCACGCCATCCAGGAGCTCAAGACTGATAAGCCTTTCGAAATTTGGCGCTCCGTTAGTCAGTCTATGGAGGCTGATCTTAAATACGAAGAGAGGTTGATTCGAGCTGGCACACCCATGTCGGCTGCTGCGGGAGAACTGCGGCTCCCGCGTGATGAATGGGTAAAGATTCAGGCGAGCCTGCGTCTCAGCCCAACTGGCCTTGCACCAGCTGCGACTCGTTTCACTCCCTCAAGTGAGGCGTTGGCAGATGCTGCAGCTAAGCGTGACGCGGTGATCACTGACTTCGTGAAGCAAATCGCCGATACATCCTGGAAGATACACAGGCAAAACTTCCTGCCGATGGCCAAAATCGCGATCGAGCATTGCGATTTCGAATCTCGTGTGAGGCCCTACTCAGCACCCCCTCTTCAAGCTGAGCACCAATGCTCCCAACCTTTTGTAGAGTTGAAATCCGACTTGTTACTGCCCGTCCCAAGCGTTCATACCGCTGATGATTTGAATCCAGTGAATGCACGCGAATGGTGGCACGAGCAACGTGTAGCGATTGAATCATGGGGGCGATCGTTAGACGAGATGGAAAAAGATCTTCAATCACTTGGCGCTGAGCCTCAATGCGACCAGTTTTTTTGGTTTGATAAAGCCGGCCAGCAAGTGCCGCCGCCGGCGGATGAAGCCAAATGGATTAAGCGGGGCCAGGCATCGGAAGCACAAAAAGGCGAGCCTGATGGTTTTAGCAGTGGCGCGCTTTCCCAAGACAGCTCGATCGGAGAGCCAAAGCTCATCCTCCGTGGGGTTACCAAAATCGCTGACAACTCAGTTGACACGACAGTCCAGCTTTATCAGGGCAAGGGCGACTACCTGCATGGCTTTATAAAGGTCGATGGTTGCAAGCATCAGGTTCTTGCCTTCATGAACGAAAGGCATCGGGATCCCAAAACAGGTGAGATGAAACCGAATTTCATCACTCTTTCAGAACGCGCCAGCCCTGGCAATGAGGGCGGGCAATGGAACCAGATCGGTCATGGCAATGGCGTAAACCGCCGGGGTGACGGCAAGGAAGTTCATTTCGACGAAGTCCTCTTCAACGTCGGAGGTGCCATTGTCAAGGCGAAGGTTACTGACCAAGTTGACGAAGCTCTTCACACGAAGCTTGGCTTTGTTGAACCACGGAAAGATCGCGATAAGCCTCCCGTGGAAACGCTGAATCTGTCACCAAACACCGCGCCTGTGAACGAAGCAATCGCTCCAGCGCAATCTATCAAAAAAAGAGTACGAGCTTAATGTTTGCTCGCTTCCTGGTTACGAGAGGACCTGCAATGAAACCACTCACTCGCACGCTGTTGGTCGTGCTTCTTTTGTGTTCTTCCTTTGGCGTACAAGCAGCCACTTGCCGCAGCGGGGAAGCAGCCATGCGCGGTGGCGAAGCAGGTCTGTCTCGTGACCAGTCAGCGGCAGACTCAAATGAAACAGCTGAGAAAACATCATCGGATATTTTGGGAAAATGCGTAGGTGGCATCACCGGCATTTTCGGCACCACCAGCTTTCCTGATCTATCGCAGATCTGGCAGATGATCAAAGACAAGGTGTGCTCAATCGCAAGCTCACAAGTGCGTGGGGTCGTTTCTCAGGTCAATGGCCAAATCAACGGTGTCATGACACAGGTGAATGGTGCTGTTACCGACACTATCAACCAGACCGGTGTTAACAACACTGGGGCGGGGACTGTGATCAGCAGCGGTGACACACACATCGGCGGCCCATCTGTACAAAACACCAATGGATCGGGCTCAACGGACTCAGCATTTTGGAATGACATCTGGAAGTAATCACCATGGAGGTGGCCATCATGAAACAGATTGAGGATTTGGCTAGCAAGCAATCGAAAGCGGAGGGACTGGTCTTGTCGGTCCCGCCTAAAGTCATGCTCGACATCGAGCAGTATCGAAACGCACGAAACGAAGCTCTGGCATTCAACGATGACAGCAACCTATCGCTCGTGGAGGAGCTGAGTCAGCGGTGGCAAACCGAAGCAATGACTCTGGCTCGCTGGTTGTCTGCGCAGTTCCCCGATGACGAGCGGACACCGGAGTAGATTTATGAACCCACCTCAGATCATTGCAGAACCGCCGATGCTCAAGCAGACGCAAACAGAGGCCACAAAAAAATACTCATGGCCTGCTGGGGAGACCATGGACGTGGTTTGCCCAAACTGCACAGGAATTGTGGCCACGCAGATTGGTGTTGTTCGTGACGACGATCTGCCGTTAAGGCCCGAAGACTGTGAGCGTTGCAATGCCCAGTTCGAAGTTTACCCGGGCGGCAAAACCGTGCTGGTATCAGCTCCCTTGTCAGGTCCGCCAAGTGAGAGCGGGCTGAAGGCAATCAGATTTTTTGAGTCACTTACTTTCGACCCGAATGGCGCCCGTGATTGGCCATTCACCACCGAGGTTGAGGTTCTGGTGACGGTGGCCTGGCTAGAAGAATTTGAGGACGGCACTCAACAGTTCATCGATGCTGATCAGGAGCCGCCGCACATCTACAGCCCTCGCCTAGCGCCGGAAGCGCTTGAGCGCTTTTGCGAAACGAACATCGAACTATACCGAACCTTCCATGACGCTCACGAAGCTGCACTTGATCGTCGCGAGCCCGTGCCAATGACACCTTTCTGGTAACAGAAAAATCCAAGGTCACCTTCACAACCTGCTCACTCGGCAGCCACAGGAAAATCGCGGTAACGCAAAAGCCCAGCACTGCTGGGCCGAGGCCGTAAGAGTGGCGCGATTCTCGCGCCCGTGAATCTGAGAGGGAATCCCATGCTCATTCATTTGATACCCAATATCCTCGCTGACCGATCCCACGTGCCATGTTCGCTTGTAGACGTCACCTCCCCCGAGTTGGGTTTGAATTTAATTGGCGGGAAGGAGCTGACTGCCCGGCGCCCCTACCCAAACAAACACTATCTGGTGGCGTGTCGAAAGGTTGGACAAAAGGCGGTGAACGGGTTCCTTGTCGAGACACAAGGCCCTGTACGCGAATTCACCGTAGTAACGCGCTGGGCGGTTGCTGCAAGCCACATCGCAACGCACAGCGTGCGTTACATCCTCGCTGATGAGGAATTCGATACAGTCACGGAGGAGATGATGCTGTGGTCTGCAACGCATCCCAGCCAAGGCGAATATAAGTCACGTTATCCCGTCGGTGTCACTTACGGCAGCCCTTTGCAGTCGCAACCGAGAATGGAGGTGTTCAAGCGGATTGAGCGAGTCGGGGAGTTCACCGACCAACTCGACAAGCACGGTGCTTTGATCGAGCGATCGGAGGTGTTCACGCTCCCAACGGTTGAACGTGACCGGTTAAGCACGAGCGTTTTTGGTGACCGCATGCCTGCCATTGAAAACGCCTTTCGGTAACAAGCAACCCGTTCTGTACCACCGGCCCTTGATTGGGCCTTTTGCAGTACCAGGATGCGGTGTCCGCGTCCGTGAAATCGACGAGGTATCCTAATGCTCATTGCTTCCAAAAGCGGCTGTATCTCAACGTCAAAACTGGTCAGCGAAACGGGCAAGGCTTGGACGGTGGAGGTCGAAAATAGTCTGCATCTCGTCAGCAAAACGGACAGCCGACAGCGCGCATTCAACACTATGTCCGACGCCTTGAAATGGGCGGGTGCCGAGCAGGGGTTGATCGATCATTTTGTTGCTCTTGAAGCCGAGAAATCGGACGTGAGCAACCAGGTGCATGGTGAAAGGAAAACGACTCATGCAGACAGTACCTATCACCGAAATTGACGTGTACCGGGCAACGCTTGAAGCCTGCGTGCGGGCCGAAGCCAGCGACCAGTACAATCTTGCCCAGGTGCTGCGCGCATGGGTTGACGGATCGCCGTTTCATGGTTGCCCGACCTGCGACGGTCGCGCACGGTGGCGCAATGAAGCACCTTGCAAAACCTGCAACGGCGACGGCTTTGTGCCGGATTCCAACTGACACGGAAAAAGGTGGCGGACATGTTTTACCAAACCATAAAAAGCGCGTGGCTCGCTGGGAAGTTGGTACTGCGTCCAGGGGAACAAACACTCAGCGCTGCCAGCATTGAGGCGACCGGTTTGCTTGCGTTTAAGGCCATGCTTTTGTCAGGCGTCGAGCGCCGTTTGCTCGCCGAGTTTGCACAATTCGACCCTGCATTCATCGCCAAGCTTCCCAATGATTCAGACAATTGGAATCGGGAGCAGCTCAGGTTGGTTGTGAGCGCAATCCATCGAGCCGGTCTTCCAAGATTCCCGGCGTCGGTAGCGAAGCTCGAAGCAGAATTGCCCCAGCGGCGATACCTCTCTTAAGTTCACGGAAAACGCCTGGTTACGCCCAAGCCCCGCCGTCAAACGCGGGGCCGAGGCCGTAAAAAGATACCGCTTTGGCGTCAATGCAGATGGGGTTTGGGATGAAAGACGCAAATGAAAAACGAGACGCAACGGGTATGCCTGCTAACTGGGAGGTGGCCTTGATCGTCGCGGTTGAAAAAGCTCTGGTACAGCTCCGATGGCTTATCAAGAGCGAGCACCTGAAAACAGACGGAGTGGAAAAGCCGGATGTACACGCCCAGGTCACCCGACTTGCCGCGCTGACAGACCTTGCGTACCCCGGTATCGGTGGGCTCCCGATGAGCGAGGCGACAGCCACCAAACTGCACCAGCACAATGCGACCGCAATGCAGTGGATCAGAGACGGCGGCGCGAACCTATAGGAAAACAACACTGCCTCCCAGAACAAACCCCGCACCAAATGGTTACGGGGTTTTTTCTTTATGCGCGCATCTTCTTGGCTTCTGGTGCAGCGTTGCCCTGCAGCACTGTCGACTTCGGCGTCCACGTCGAGACGTAGTTGTCGTCAGCTTGCATCAGCTTGAGCTCTGTCATCACATCACGTGAGTCATCCCTCAAGTTCTCCAGGCGACTTTGCTGCTGGAACGGTTTCCCTTTCTCGATTTTGGCCTTGGCCAGCTCCTCTCTTTCCCCAATCCGGGAATTTTCAGCGTCACCTCGCCAAGCTTCAAACCGGTCTAGGAAATTATCGATTCGGCTAATGAAGCCTGGCAGGCTGAATTTGTCGTCGGTCCGATAGACCAGGTTATCTGGCTCGTACGAATCGTTGCCTGTAATCGTGAACTGAATCTTGTGCCGGCTGCAGGAGACATCAATCTCAAATCCCCTGTAGGTGCCGACACGGATGATTGCCGCACGTTGAAAGGTGTCTTCTGCTTTGCGTTCGACAGCTACCTTCATGCAACCAAGGATTGCGCCCAGGAGCTGATCTTTGTTGTCCTCGCCGTAGCTCCTCGCTGCAGTTCTGAACATAAAGCTGGAACCTGTCCCCGCATCGCGTTTGGCTATCTCGCCATTCCAACGAGCAACCGATCTGTCCGCTCGTTTGTCTGCTTCTTCAAGCCAGGTAATCCGGCTGTCCAGGGCATGCTGATTTCGTTTGAAATTGGAGAACAGCGCTTCGACCTTCTTTAAGTCCGCAGCAAGTTGCACCTGCAGGAAAATGAGAGGGTTGCCGGTCGCAGCGGCCTTCATCTCCGCAGCGTTTGCAGCTTCGCTGGCCACGTCCTCTATCACACGTTGAAGCCCATCGCCTTTACGGAACTGCTCTATGCCGGCAGCCTTGTACTCGATGGTCTGCCACATCCTGCTGTCATAGGTCTGCTTGGTCGCATAGCGCAGGATTTCGATCTCGAAACCATCTGGATCCTGCTCATAGAACAGATTTCCCTGACGCTCGATCCGGCCATCACGCTGCTCAAGATCGGCTGGACGCCAAGGTGCGTCGACGTGGTGTAGGGCGACCAGTCTGCGTTGGACGTTCGTACCCGCCCCCATCTTAGTGGTTGAGCCAAGCAGCACCCGAGCTTCACCGCGATTCATTTCGTCGAAAAGCTTGGATTTTTGCAGGTCTGTTTTGGCTTCATGGATGAATCTCACTTGGTCCGCCGGCACGCCCTTCTCGATGAGTTTCGAGCGGATCTCCTCGTATACGCTGAACGATACATTCCCAGCCAGGATTTCATCCATAGAGATGACCTCCCCTTCATCCTCATCATCAAGGGAGGCTTCAGGAGCGGCTTCCTGTCGTTTTTTTCCTTTAGGGGTGGAAAGGTCGCAGAATACCAACTGAGTGCCTTGACGAGCATCCCAAGCCTCCCAGATGCGGTAAACGTTCTCCACGCATGCATTCACCTTACTGCCAATGAAGTCCTCAGAATCAGGATCGATCAAACGGAAATCCAGACCAGCCTTCCTGGCATCGTTTGTGATCTTCAGTGGATTGTCGATCCGCGGGTCGCGAGGCAGGTGTTCCATACGGTAGATGATTGAACCCTCGTTCCAGCTCCGGATAGCTCCGCCGTCAGCACGGTGAATCGGCTTGCCGTGATCATCCAGTACCAGTGATTGAACCCCCATGTATTGGGCTTGTGCTTCGGAACGCTCCACGATGATGTTTTGAGGACGACCACCTTTAACCCGAGGGACTGGAAAACGAGTTCCACGTTCAGCGGCCTGTTGTTGCAGATCTGCCCGGGTGATGACGTCCGCAAATGTTCGGTACATCGCGTTCAGCTCTGGCACATTTTGGAATCTGGAGAACCTTGAATTGAGTCGGTAATTCACACCCGTGGCATCCAGCTCCCAGCCGGTGACAACTTGGCCGAAGGTAGACGCCCAGGCATCGAAGTGTACGATCCCGCGTTCTTTCAGTTCGTCGTACTGCATGTACCGTTGAACGGTGTAAAGCTCAGCGATCGTGTTGCTCAAAGGCGTGCCGGTCGCGAGGAATACGCCACGGCCGTCGTACTTCTGCTGCAGGTACCGGCATTTGACGAAGAGGTCGAACGCCTTTTCGGAACCGGTCAGGTTCCCCAGACCGGAAATCCGGCTCAGCGAAGTGGTGATGAACAGGTTTTTAAATTCCTGCGCCTCATCGACAACGAGCGCGTCCACGCCCAGATCTGCGAAAGTCACTGCCTGGTCTTTAGCGCCTGTATCGGCTTTTTTCTCCAGACGTTCCTTCATCCGTTCTTTGGCTTTTTCCATCTCTTTGATGGTCACGCGGTCCCCGCGATCGCTCTTGAGATCGAGGATTGCATTGCTCAGGTCGTTGATTTGCTCCTGGAGCAACTCTTCCAGGGTGTCTTGAGGCATCCCGATTTTTTTGAAAGAGCTATGGGCGACCACGACCGCATCCCAATCCCCCGTGGCTATACGGGCGAATAGGCGCTCGCGATTTTCCTTTTTAAAATCCGACTTTTCAGCTACCAGGACGTTAGCGTCTGGGTAGAGTGAGTAGATGGCGTCTTTCCACTGCAGCAGCAAATGGTTGGGCACAACCAGCATCGGCTTGTTCAGCAGGCCCATCCGTTTACTTTCCATGACGGTGCCAACGCACACTAGCGTCTTGCCGGCGCCGACGACGTGATCGAACAACGCGGTGCCGTCTTGAATGCCTCGCCAGATCCCATCCTTCTGATGAGGACGCAGCGTGATGTCGAGTGACGCACCAGGTAACTGGAGGTGAGATCCGTTGTACCGAGATGGGATATTGGTATTGAACCTGTCATTGTAAAGCCTGGCCAGCTCCACCCGCTGATCTTTGTCCTCCCATATCCAGTCTACGAACGCCTGGCGTAATTCATCCGCTTTCTGGTTCGCGGCCGCGGTTTGTGTTTCGTCCACCTGCATGATGGGCTGGCCGCGGTCATCCCGACCAACCTCGGTTTTGACCTGGATTGATCGGTTAGTCAGCACCGCTTCAATCAGTTTGTTTGCAGGGTACGCTTCAGTGCCCCAGGTGACGCGACACGTCGTGTTGTCACCCTGACCAATATCAGCGATCCATTTCCCTAGCGCTGCCTGGTAACTGATCCGTCTGTGTACGTCACCGAGGATGTGCACCACGAATTTGTCGACGACGGTATCAGGTACCCAAGTTGAACCCAGCTGGACGGAGATATCGACCGGATCGATGTCGGCAGGCTGAACCGGTCGTAGGGCGTCCACGTTGTGCGAAAAACGCGGATCTTGCTCTGCAGCTCTGATGGCACCACGAAGCTTAGCCTTCACGTTACCGGTTAAATATTGGTCCGCTGTCTCCCAGCGGTCCTTACCAGGGTTGAAGTAAATCAGTCCACGAAGGTCAGCGACGATGTCTTCTTCGGCTCGCCCACAGAGCCGCACCATGCGTTCCAGATCCACGCGGCCGACCTGGTTCATGGATACGACTAAAGCATCTTTCGCTGTGCCGACGTGCCGTACTTCCTGGCGCGGTGTCATCACGCGCCGGCTGAAGATGGAAGCTTTGTCAGCTTTTGGAGGCCTTGCGGCTACATCGTGTTTGCGGGCCATGTCCGCAGAAATGCCCCGGTCGTAATTGCTTTCTAGCGCATTCAACAAGGGGTATTCAGGATCTTCGCACATGGCCAAACGGTTAGCCTGGCTGCTGATATGGCCATGCTTGCGAATGAACCGGTCGTACACGGTGTTTAGTCGGGCCCGGTGCAGATCAAGACCGGCATCAAGACCTTCAGATTGCTCTGCCGCCATGAGAGCTCGCAGAACATCCCTGACCTCAATCATGCCTTTGATTCGGTCGCCGGCGCGTTCGGTTTTGGGTGTGATCAGTTGGTAATCAGTCTGGGCCAGCTGATCGGGAAGGCGTCGAGCGATTTGGCCAGCTTCCGTGACGAAGTACGAGCCCACCTTCAGGTTTTCAGGGAGGACCAGCGCAGGCAGTTCGTCCGCAGCGTCACTGGCGGCCGCTGTGGAACCAGCTCTGTAAATACCACGAGGTAATACTTCCAATCGTGTGGATATTTCGGAGGCAAGATCCCGACCGGGCTCTGCGATCAAGTCCGCGGTATCGCGGTGCATGTTCCGAGTAATGGCCATGCGACCGGCCATTTGCTGCGGGTTGTCGATGAAATACTGGTTGATCGTGATTGTGGCGCCGGTTTCACGGTCTCGTATATCGCCGACATTTACCCAGTGCTTGTCAGTTTCCTCACCTGGTTGCGCTTTCTGGAAAAACACAATGTCGGTGGTGACTTCGGTCAGCGCATTTTCTTTAAAGGCATTGTTTGGCAATCGAACCGCACCAAGGAAATGCGATTGTCCAGCTATGTGCTCCCGAGCTTTGCCATTGGCTGCATCGAGGAAATAGCGGCTGACGACGACCCCCATCACGCCACCTGGCTTGAGCTTGTCGAGGGATTTGGCGAGAAAGTAGTTGTGGATCGAGTACCCGCTCAGCTCGCGGTGATGAGGATCGTAGAGGGACTGGGAGCCGAAAGGAGGGTTGGCCACGCAAGCGTCAAAATACCCGCTGGGTACAACAACATCCTGCAGGCCCCGGTTGATATAGGTAGCGGTGGGGTAAAGATGCTTGCCTATCACCGCAGTCAGAGGATCGAGCTCCACTGCAGTAAACTGGCTTTCTTTCCGAAGGGCTTCGGGCATCAAGCCAATAAAGTTGCCAGTGCCGGCAGCTGGCTCGAAGATCTTCCCGCCCGGGAATCCGAGCCGCTGCAGGCCCTCATAAATCCCACCAATGACAGCCGCAGAGGTGTAATGGGCATCTTGAGTCGAGCGCCGAGCTTTCTCAAATTCATCTTGGCTGAGAAGCGCGCCCAGTTCCTGGTACTCGCGCTGCCAAGCCTGATTACGATGGTCGAACGCCTGAGGCAACCCTCCCCACCCAACATATTTGACCAGTATTGCCTGTTCTGCTGGTGCCGCTGCCCGGTTCTGATCACGCAGATGCTGCATGAGCTGAATCGCGTCGACGTTGTTCCGAAACTTGGTCTTTGCTCCACCTGACCCCAACGAGTCCGCTGCGGTGATTGCGTAATCAGTTGGCGTTACAGTTCTGTGTTCACTTCCTGCAGCACCAGCACTTCGTGCTCCGTCAGACCGGCTTTGTGCTCCGCTGGGAGGCTGTGCATTGCCTCCAGCTCCAAGCGTTGCTGTTCCAACACTTTCCCCAACAGAACCAGCTCCCCCTCTCTTTCCAGCTGCTTCAACTCCATGGGGCTGTTGAAGGCCCAACGATCCAGAATTTTCCAAGATTGCGGGCCGAACGACGGAGACTGACGAATTGCCTTGATCGTCTCCGCGCTCAATTCCCGACTGGCGATTTCCAACGGTTGGGTTTGGCTTGTGATCATGGTGTTCTCCTTGGTCGTCATCGATTTCAAGACCTAATTCGAGGGTCTCGATTGTGTCTACGGTTTCTTGAAAGGCGAAATCAAAACCCAACTGGCTTTGATCCGGGGACGGCCTTTTCCTACGCATCGTATAGCACTCCGTCTAGTTCGTATCATAGTCATTATACGAAATGCGTAACAGAGTACAATTTTTCCGAGCATTTGAGGGCAGCCGTCCGTAAATTCTTAGCGTGTAGGCATAGGCCGCGCTATCGCGGTTTGATTTGGGATATGGGGGTTGAGTGAGTAGCAGGTGCGAGGGTGCGGTTGTATTCGGCCCGAAGTGATGCCAGCTCAGCCAGATCCCCCTCGCCTGCATGACGGCGGACCATCTTCGCTTTCACGAAATCAAGCGTCAGCTCGAATGATGAACGCTCGGCCTGCGTCCAGGCTCTCGAGCGCTCAGCGTCCACATGCTCTCGACCCTGCACCGGCGTTTGCTGCCAGTCGCCCGCAATCCGATAGTTGTCATAAATGTCTTCACCGCTTCGGTTTGTAACGTGCATTCTGTCGACCAGGTTGCCGGTTTCCAGTCGATCAACAGTGAGGGGCAGTCCTGTAAAAGCCAGGTCGTGGTTGATGCGGTTGGACCAACGCCCAAAACCATTAGCCTCGTGCTGCAGCTCGTACCGATGGTGAATGCTCAGACGGCTAACCAGATCATTAACGGCCAACACACGTGCGTCGATTCGGTACCCTGCTGATTGCAGCTTGCTGCAGAGCATTGCCAAGCTTTCTGGATCGCGCATCGTTCCGTCGATGACCAGGTTCCTGTGTTCTTTAATGCCCAGGTTTGTAAGCTTCACGGCCCAGCCTGCTGCATCGCGGTGGGTTAGATCCGCTGCGTCACGGTCGTTTTCACGCATTAGTTTCAGAAAGTGAGGGTGATATTTGCGCAGCTCGTCAGCGTCAATTTTGATTGAATTGCCACCCAGTTCAGTCGTGGCATAACTGCTAAGCGCAGCTTTTCCAGCACCCGGTTGCCCCCCGAGGATTATTGCAACGGGGTTCTCTACCGGCTTACTCAACATCATCGCGTGCCGTGCAATGTCTTCAAAAATAAGCTGATGCTCGACGGTCTCTAGCCGGAACTGCGATTGATCGTCTTTAGGGAAGGTTTGCTGCTGCCTTTCGCCAGTTTTAATGCCTTTAGCGACGGCCAGTGCCTCGACGCGCAGCTCGTGAATGGTTAGAGACTTTTCGTCTACCAGCCCCGTGGCCTTGAGTACTTGCTGGAACGCTGCGCGGGTTCGGTCCCAGGCCTTCCCCAGAAACGTCCGCTCTTCCTCGGCCACGAACGCGAAGACTTCTTCGGCGCGGTGCAGCTCGCTTTTGTCATGGTAGTTTTTATCAACATCGGCCCAAATATGGCTTAGCGACGGTTCATTGCGCGTTTCAAGAACTCGATCCAGGAGCGCCTTTTTTTCCTCGGGATTGAAGGTGTTGAGCCCATAATGCCCGAGGAGCTCGTGGCGCAAGGTTCTGAGGACGGCCCCTTCGTCACCCATATTGGAAGCGACAATGGTGAAGAATGCGTTTTTTGGATGGTAGGCTCCGTCGATTCGGACTCCGATTTTTTCCCGGGATAATTCTGGTCCATAAATGTCCTCCTGCTTCGCAACGACAATAGCTCTGACTTGGATATGTCCATTGTAGTTGTCCAAAAAGCGGTCAACCACGTGTTGCACCAATTCAACGCTCAACCCTCTGTTCTGATCGTCCATGGTCAGTCCTTAAATGTGAGCCCGTACCTGGGCTCCATAGTTCGCAATGACTCGACGCACGGTGTCGACGTCATCAAGGGATATTTTGCTTCGCTCAACTACAAGGTCGGCCTGCTCCTGACGCAATTTTGAGAGAAGCTTCGCGTCAGGCTCAGGCTTGGATCTTTCTTCGTGGATCGCCTGTGAACGAGCCGCGATGGCGTTTCCGATGGTCTCCATCGCGCATTCGTATTCTGCAATCTGCTGGCTAGACAATGGACCTGGCATCTGGGAGCCCTCTTGCTGACGTTTCAATGTGTGGTGAAGCAGAGCAATACCTGCTGCAATAAACAGGGCTGCGTGAACCAGCTCGCCGGGGACGTCGAACCCGTGGCGAACTGAAAGCACTGCGTAGGAAAGCCCAATGAGCGAGCTGCCAATGGCCACAGTGGTACGCCAAAGACGCTGCCTATTCATCAGAATCGCTCCGCTGATCCTTGACCAAGGTAAGGGTGTAGGCTTGATTCATCACCCCCATCAAATTTTCCGCTGTTTCAGGACTCTGGCACCGAAACAGTACGAGAGCGCCGAAAATCTTCATGGCTCGGTCGATATGAGCCGGTACAACGATGTCGAGTGGCTCGACGTTGTAAATATTGGCAAAGGCCACCCCTTCCGTTCCTGTGATGCTTAGCGTTCTGTCTATGGACGCTGACACCGCAGGGGGCAAGGCCGCTTTGTTCTTATCATCGACCATCATCAACGATACGATGAAGGGCACACTTTGGCCTTTGCCATTCGCCGCGTAATAAGCAGGCACAAACTTCATGTCTTCTTCATTGAACATTACTTCTTCTCCCAGCGATTCACATCGAGCGCAAGGAATGGATCTTTCATGCCGCTCTGCTCATCGAGCGAGCCGAACGCTGCAATGTTTTTTGCGCGCTCTTTGAGCCAGCTATCGAAAACCGATTGAGCTTGTGAATCAGTAACTTTTACGAGCTTTCCGTTCTGAGAGAAGAAAACCGGCATCCTGAATGTTTTGCTGTTGTCGACCGAAATGGCAACCTCAAACCAGGTGTTATTGGCATCAGCAACCTTGAAAAACTCGGCGTGCATCCCTTGGATCAGCTGTCGCTGCACGCCTTCCTGCTCAGGCTGTTTTTCGGCCTGATCGCACCCAGCAACCAGAATTCCAATCAACAGCGGCAACATACGAATAAACATGTATTGATCCTTTCCATATGCAATGAAGTTCACGGCCCTAAGCACGGTCAGTCGCTTTCTTTTCAAACTCAAACTCTACCTTCCAGGCTTCACGGTTGAGTTTGAGTCTTGCAGAAAAGGCACTGTTATTTTTTGGGCTGATAAAACCACTGAGCTTCTCGGTGATTCCATCGTTGAGCAGGGCCTTGAGTTCGGCATCATTCAACGCTCTGCCAAGCAATTCTGAAAATAATTTGAACTGGCACGATGTGCACTCGAGTGTCTTTCCTGATGGTTGGAGAATGGCCGAGCATCGAGGGCAGTTTAGCGGTGAAAGCGTTATTTGTTCCTTATGCCTTATGGCAGCGTTGGCTGTAGCAGATCCAGGCTGATCAAACAGAGGCTTGGTCTTGCCAGTTGCACGATCTAGGGACAGGCGCGCGGAGAATTTCGTTTTCTTCTCACGTCCTACCAAGTTCTGGAGCAGTCTTGTTTCCCCCCTCTTCAGCAAGGCCTCAATATCTTTTGCACCCAGTAGCTTCCCGAACGCTTCGTGCCAAAGGACAAATTGGCATTGGCTACAAGCAGTCCGCTTCCCTCTATTCTGCAGTTCGCCTGAGCAATTGGGACAAGGGATCTGCTCACCTGGCGAAGCTGGAAGAGCTGCCATTTCAGCGACCTTGGCAACTTCTACCATTTCACGAACGAAGCGTTCGGTGTACTCCATAAATTCTGCGTGGGTGAGTTCGCCACTGGCGACCTGATCAAGAGATTGCTTGAAATGCCCTGCCTGAGAAGGGTCTTTCACCTTCATCGGCAGAGCGTCGATGAGGTTTCGGGCCTGCGCACTCGTCATGAGTTTTTTCTTACCCTTCGGCGCAGGCACAAAAAGCTCACGTTTTTTCATGTCCAGGATGATTCCTGCGCGAGTCGAGGGAGTTCCGATGCCCTCACCTTCTTTCAGCAGTTTACGAAGCTCCGGATCGGCTACGTACCTGTGCAGGTTCTTCATCGCGTCAAGCAGCATGTTGTCGTCAAATCGGGGTGGCGGCGTAGTCATTTGCTCGACCAGGCTGCAAGACAAGCAGGAAATGCTGTCGCCCTCGTTCAGCCTTGGCAGCGTCAGTGATGGAAGGTTGTCCTCAGTCTGTTCCACACCGTCTAATGGTGGTGGTTCCTGATAGATGGCCTTCCAACCCAACTGCACAGGGGTAGTACCGCTCGCCGCGAAAGCCTCCCCATCAATGTCGACCTGCAGTGTCGTAGCCTCGTACCGATAGTCGCTAGCAAATTGAGCTAGGTACGCCCTTACGACCAAGTCGTAAACGTTACGCTCACAGGCGGTCCACTCGGCCGGGCTCACCATTTTTTCCGGAATCGCAGGCACTATCCCGTGGTGTGGGGTTGGCTCACCGGTCGGCGTGCGAACTTTCGCATCATCGAACGCTGCTGATTTTCGAGATCGGTCGATGTGGTCAGCCAGCTGGGTAAGGTCAGGACGAATTTGCAGCACAGCCGCAATCACTGCACCAGCCTCATCATGGTGGGCTTCTGACAGGTATCGGACACTCGTTCTCGGATATGTCATGACCTTGTATGTGTCATACAGTTTCTGAGCCGCTTCCATGACTTCCTGTGCGGAATAGTCATACCGACTGAAACCCTCCATCTGCAGCTCGTTCATTGAGAGAGGCAGTGGAGGTTTCTTACTTTTTTCGGTGATAGCAGATTGGGTAACTGAGCCTGGACGACCCCTGACCCGATCTGCGATCGATGAGGCGACTTGAGCATCGATCACACGCCCATCTTCATCCATGCCGTGTTGTTCGGGCCGCGGGTTCCACCGAGCTTGAAACTCCGGTCCTTCACTTGGTTGTAGTTGGACGGTGACGACTTGATAGGCATGGGGCTGAAACTCCTCGATCAGCCTATCGCGCTCCCTCGCTATGTAGAGAAGAGGCGTTTGCACGCTACCAACCGGTAGCAACCCCTGCTGCCCTACTTCACGGCCGCGCAAGGTCATCGCTCGAGTGCCATTCATGCCCAGCAACCAATCATAGCGACTGCGCGCCAGACCCCACCGCCGCCAGCCAGTAAACTGCGGCTCCGTGTTATCGCGGATATTGGCAAGCGATTCTCTGATTTTGGTCGGGTTGTAGTCGTTGATCAGCACGCGCCGTACGGGCTTTTTGAATTGAAAGTACTCGAGCGCTTCATCCACAAGACACTGACCCTCCTCGTCAGAATCACCGAGGTGGTGAACTACGTCACACCACTGCAACAACTCTTTAAGCTTTGCGATACGAGCCTTCTTGCGTGGATCTGGCAAAAGCTTCCAAGCCCTGGCTCCCGGGATAATAGGAAGATCAGACATCCGCCAGACCTTTTTTTTGCCGGCTGTCAAAGGCACATCGTCAGGAAGGTAGTGATCAGGTGGGGCTTGTTGAAAAGCGTGGCCATCCAGCCAAATAAACCACTGCTCGCCTCGGCGTGCCCAGCCTGGCCCCTCATTTTCAGTGCTGCCCGGAATGGCCGAATAAATACCCTGAGAAAGCTGGGATTCCTTCTCGGCGATCCACAAAACCTTTTCCATCAAAAACTCCTTCCTGAATGAGGCTGAAATCGGCGTTTTTGCGGAATCGCAGAACGCTGATTCAACTTGCCTTGATTCCGTAGAATGGCTACCATACGGAAAATTATAGCCCATTGCTAGGGATCGAGAAAGGACGAAACGATGATTCCATTACCGGTGGCTGAGCCGCCTGTGCCGGTCTGTATGGTTGAAGCGGCGCGAGATTACAGTTTGCCCTTGAGGGTAATGATCGCGCTTTGGATGACTGAAGGCGGAAGCACAGGGACTCTGAGCCCGAACACAAATGGCACGGTCGACCATGGTCCTTTCCAGATCAACACCGTATGGGCCCAGAGATTACAGCGCGAATTTGGGGTTTCACCTCAGATGATCACGCAGAACTTCTGCTGGTCCGCGCGTGCCGCTGCATACATTTTGCGCTACGAGATCAACCAGGCGAATGGCAGCTTTTGGGATGGTGTCGGGCACTACCACTCTAGGACACCGAAGTACAAATACCCATACATCCAGCGTGTCTATAACAATTCGCTCAAGTTCTAGGAGGTTTCATGGCTAGACATGGACAAAATCAATCTGAAGGTATGGGCGTTGTGTGGCTTGTTTTGATTGCCCTACCAATTGCGTTCGGATGGATGTTTTGGCACCGGTGGCACGGGACTATCAGCTATTGGGCTTTGAAATGGGTTTGGTATCAGCTCGCCGTTTTCGATTGGCCATTTATGCCTGACGTTATCCGAGAGTGGCGTGCCCAGGCTGCTGCCATGGCCATGTACCCTTCAAGGGTCAGTTTCACCGCGCTTTTAAGCATGCTTAACAAAGCTGGATATTTCTACATCCTGATCCCGCTTGTGATCATCGCCCGAGGCTTCGCTGCCGCTCACCGTCATCCGATGAACAAAACTCGCCGGAAGGTAACGGTAGAAACCCTGCCGTGGATTATGTCGAAGCACTCTCCTGCCATCATTCCCTCGCTGTATTACGGCAACCCTCAGACGCTGCTGCTGAACGATGATCCGGTCGAGCATCGCAGTGCTGCCCATCCAGAAGAATGGACGCTCGAGCAAGGATTGATCGTAAATCATAAGTTAGATCGTGAGCGCTGCGGCCAACTCATGATTGAGTTTCTAGGCAAGCCGATCGCTTCACTTAACGAATTGAGTCCGACGGAACGAGCCATGTTTGCTGTGTTCGGCGCTCGCCTCTTCTCGGAAGGGAAAGACATCCGTGTAGCCCAACAACTTCTGGACGACCTCAATCGCTCTTGTCACACAGGGACGTTTGAAGGGAAAAAAGGCTACCCAAATCTAGGGTTGACTGACGCAGCGTTCAAAAAGTACTCAGCGCACCCTGATGCCCAAGCGTGGCTCCTCAGACACCCTTACCCCCGAACGATGCTGTTCGCCATGCACAAGCTTGCCTCTAAAAGCGGCAAGTTGCCCTCTTCCCAGTTTCGATGGCTGAAGGGGATGGACCGCAACCTTTTCTATGCGTTGAACATAGGCCTGCGCAAAGCGCCCTTTCTTGAACAATGTGCGGTTTTCACACAGATGCAGTGGGAAGAGTTCGCGGAAAACGTGGGCTATCGCCTGACTGAGCCATGCATTGATGACGCGATTGATGGCGTCGAACATTACCTCGCCAAATTAGGTTTAGTCGCCCGCCAAGGAGAAACACAATGAAAAATCGCGACAGAATTCGCCAGTACGATACGTCTCTTCATGTCCACTTTGGATCTACCGGCGAACGCCGTGCTGTTACTGCGCTTTCGTTGAATGACAGTCTTCAGGTACGCCTGGATGGAAAGCGTCTGCTCTGGTCTCGCTCTGCAGAAGGGGCAAATCATGAGTGTTTGCTTGAAGAGTTCGGATCCGATGCCCTGGCCGGCAACGCCTTTGAAGCAATGCAACATGCGCTCGACCGTTTTTCACGGCGCCGCGTGATAATCGGTCGTGTGAAAGGTGTCGTTAAGTGGGGCTTGCTGCCAGCGTTCGGTCTGATCCTTGCCCTGGGTCTAAACATGTACGCGGCCCGAATGACCGGCATCACCCCGCAAGCGACACCTGGAACCATGGCGCAGCTGAACCAACAGCCGGCGTTCAACCCAGCTACAGCGCAGCCTGGCTTTGCACCATCACAACAGCCTCAGAATCTGCAGCTGGGCAACATCCCCGGGCTCCCACCAGCCGCTGACCCTGCAATCGTTAAGCAAGCCATCAATGCTGGCACCAAAGCTGGTAAGTACGCTGTACAGCTTTCTCAGGGGAGCAAGGGGACTGTCTACGTTTTCTCGGACCCGTCATGCCCACATTGCCGCGATTTTGAACCCGAACTTGAAAAGCTTGCTGCCGACTACACCATCCAGCTTTTTCCGGTATCGGTCATTGGCGGGCCTGACTCCAGCACTTCGGTTGCGCAGATGCTTTGTGCCAAGCCTGAAGAACGCGCCAACTACTGGAAGAAAATCGTCAAGGGCGATCGCCTCGACGCACCCACCTGCCCCGAAGGCGAAGCCGCAGTGGCCGCCAATGACCAAATATTCCGCAAGCTGAATTTCTTGGGCACTCCCACAGTGGTGAACGCGAACGGCGAACAAACCCCGCTGACCCTCCCAAATACCTCCCGAGCCATTTCGCAGTGGCTGGATCAAACAAAGGCGCAGTGAGGCAATTCATGGGCAAGTACATCCGGTACACCGATGAATTCCTTGCCCGTGTGCGTGAGGACGCAGACCTGGTGGGGATCATAGGACGAGACATCACCCTTAAAAAAGCAGGCAAGGCGTTCAAAGCGTGCTGCCCTTTTCATGGGGAGAAAACACCCTCTTTTGAAGTGTCGCCTGAGCGGAACACATACAAGTGCTATGCGTGCCCTGCGCAAGGCGATTCGATCAAGTGGATGATGGAATTTCACAAACTCCCTTTTCAAGAAGCCGTTGCCGCGGTCGCGGCTGACTCAGGCATCTCGGCCCCTGAATCTCAGGCTGATGAGTCGGCCGAATCACAGGCGCGCCGAAGTCGCTTGACGTCCTTCAACAGGGCATTGCAAGACGCGGCCAGTTTGTACTCAGGGGGGATCGAACGTAGTCCGACTGGTCGCCAATACCTCACAAACACCCGCGGGCTTTCGGCCGAAACGATTACTTCCTACCAGCTGGGTACTGTCGCCACCGGCGTCGTTGAGCTGTTGGTCAAGCGTCACACCCCAGAAACCCTCATTGAGTGCGGACTGGCGATCCGTGCGGAAGACGGTCGTCTTTTCGACCGATTTCGGAATCGGATCATGATTCCGATCCACAACGATAGTGGTGCTTTGATTGGTTTTGCAGGGCGCTCCATGATCGAAAAGCCTGACAAGACACCGAAGTATCTGAACTCTCCTGAAACTGAGCTTTTCCATAAAGGCAACGAGCTGTACGCATTGAACGTGGCCAAGACGGCAATCCGCAGTGCCCGTCACGCTATCGTCGTTGAGGGCTACTTCGATGTGCTCACCGCTCACCAAGCCGGCGACCGGAGGGTTGTAGCCCCCATGGGGACCGCCCTGACGAACACACAGGCAAGGAAACTATTCAGCCATGCCGATACGGTGACATTTGCCTTCGATGGGGATAAGCCTGGCCGGTCTGCAGCCTTACGTGCCTCTGCAGTAGTTTTAGAGGAAATTCGCGACGGTAAAACAGTCCAGTTCCTGTTTCTACCCGAGGGCAGTGACCCCGATCAACTGATCGGGACACATGGGCTTGGAGCATGGAACGATGCCTTGTTACGCGCGTATCCGCTGAGCCGATTTTTGGCCGATTTCGTCAAACATGGCCTTGACCTGGACGTACCTGAATCGCAGGTACGCGCCGCTGAAAAGGCTCGCAAAATTCTCGCCCGCGTACGTGAGGCAACCCTCTACAAACAGGCTCTTACTGCTCAGTTCGAAAGAACGATCGGTATGGCGTTGCCCGCCTAGGAGATCAACAGATGTCTCTCGACTCACAACATGAGATTAAACCTGGCCGCATATCAAGGGACGTGCGCAGCTCTTGGACCAGGTTCAATATTGCGCTGTTTCGCCCGAACAACTTCAAGCTTGCACTGCTAGTGATAGCTGGACTGATGGTCTACCAGCCAGTTTTGTGGCCGGTCTGGATCCTGTTCTTGTCCATGATGATCATGGCCTTCAAGGACCAGAAATTCCGTATGCCGATTCGGATGCCCAAAGACATCGGCGGATTGGATCGAACGGATTACTACGAAGAGTTGGTAGAGGAAAATTACCTTTGGGGCCTGTTCACAAAGTCGAGGCTTTTTCGGAAGCTCTTAGCGGCAGGCGGCATCATGTACCTCGGTTTTCTCCGTACCCCAAATACGGACGGCATTGCAGCTAGCGCTGACGAAGGCCGCGAGCTGTGGCTCAACAACTCAGACTGCCGAACTCACCTTTTTTTGCCCGGCACCACAGGTTCGGGCAAAAGTGAAACGCTGATGGGCATGTATTACAACGCAATCTGCTGGGGGACTGGAGCATCGTATGGGGACGGGAAAGCTGACTCCAATCTTGCCTTCTGCCTTTGGTCACTAGCGCGCCGGCATGGTCGAGAGGACGATTTCCTCATCCTCAACTACCTGACAGGTGGAATGGACCCCTTTGAACACATGGTTGCCAGGGAGTCTGGTCTTCATGCGGCGAATCAACCGCAATCGAACTCCATGAATCCCTTCGGTGACGCTGCAGCTGACTTCCTTCTGCAGTTGATGGCCTCCTTGCTACCGGTGGCCAGCGGTGACGGTGCTCAATGGCAGCAAAAAGCTCTCAACATGATCGATGCACTACTGCGTACGCTCTGCTACAAGCGCGCCAAAGGTGAACTCGAAATCTCCATCGGGGTGATCCGCCACTACCTCGCACTCCAAAACCTTGTTCAATTCTACATCGAGGGTCAGCAAGGGCTGATCCCTGAGCTGGCCTACCTGCCGATCAAAGCTTACTTTGAAACAGGTCTACCTGGATTCAATCCGCAGCTCGCAGGTGATCCATCCAAATGGGATGCAGAGGTGTTCAACCAGCACGGTTATTTGACCGGCCAGTTCGCTCGTACTCTGTCGATGATGATGGATACCTACGGTCATATTTTTGCGGATAAATTCCCCGAAATTGACATGCTCGATGTGCTCCTCAATGACCGTCTGATCGCGGTCATGATCCCGACGCTCGAAAAGTCAGCGTCCGAGGCTGCGTCGCTGGGGAAGCTTTACATCTCCTCAATCCGTTTGATGATGGCCCAGAACCTTGGCTACCGCTTAGAGGGGACTCGTGCAGACGTCCTCGATACCAAAGCTACCAATGCCCCTAATCCGTATCTGATCATCAGTGATGAGCTGGCCTACTACTTCGCCGCAGGCATCGCCGTAATGTTCGCTCAAGCGCGAAGCCTGGGCTTCATGATGGTCGCCGCCGTCCAGGATATTCAAGGCCTTAAACGAGGCGAGGCGGCGGACGAAGCCCCTTCCATGCTGGCCAACACCAAAGTGAAATGGGTGCTGGCATTGGAGGATCCGGAGGATACCTACGATTACATTCGCAAGGCTGGTGGGGAGGCCTATTACAGCGTTCTCACTGGATACGACCAAAACACTGGTGGTGCCTACCAAGCGCAGGGTGCAGCTAACATCGAGCGTCGGAACAAGATCGAGCTTGGTGAGCTGAAAAAGCTGCAGGCCGGAGAGGGAATGCTGATCTTCAAAGAAGCAGTGATCCCAGCATCAAGTTTTTACATCCCTGATGATCACAAGAAAACCAGCAAGCTTGCTGCGCGCATCAATAGATTCCTGCAGGTCGAGCGGCCGGACTACAGCCGGTTGCCACACAGTGCTGAGCGGATCAGCAAGCAGGATACCCACTCTGTCGATTACATCGCGGCACAGCTTCGTCGGGTCGAGAAACCCTACTATCCAGCCCTCGAGGATCCGATCCTCGAACAGGTTGTAGCAACCGCGCGGCATCTGGACAGCATTCAGCGTTTCGACGTGCCGGCTGAGCAGCGTGGCATCGCATTATTCCAGGCTGCAAGAAAAGCGCTTCATGCAGCTGAAGCTCAAGGCCTCTCTGGATATTTTCATCAACCCAAACCTGATCTGGAACCTGAGGAGATGCTTGGCGACGACGGGGAAGATTTTGAGATCCCGGAAGATGCATATGATTAATAAGGAGGCACGATGACAGCGATCAAGCTGGGCAACGACTTTTGGAAGTTCACCAAGGACCAGGTGGAGTTGCCTATTTATTGGCGTCCTGATGCAGTGTCGAACCATCACGTTGGCGTCGCAGGAACATCCGGTGCAGGCAAGACGCACTGGATTAGGGAATTCGTCACCAACATGGATGAGCAGGTAGAAATCGACATCTTCGACTATCACGGGGACATCGAGATTCCGGGGGCCGAAACAGTCCTTTTCAGCGAAGCAACACGCTATGGGTTCAACCCGCTGGTGTTGAACACAGACCCCCATTACGGGGGCGTGCGCAGGGCTGTCAATGATGTGATTGAAGCTATGAACAGCACCTCCAGAAAGCTTGGCGGCAACCAGGAAGGTGTTCTGCGCCACTTGCTCACGGATGCTTACGCAGCCCGCGGTATTTACGTGGATAAGCCACACACTTGGCAGCGCCGGGAAGCCTCGGATGACGAAATCAAAGACATCATCAAACACAAGCGCTGGGCAGATCTGAAAGCCGTTTACCCTACGCTCTCTGATGTTGTGCGGCTCGCCAAACGCAAGCTGCGCGCCTTGTGGATGGGGATAGACGACCAGGATGACGGCAAACAGGCCTTGAGCTGCTTTGAGGACTACTGCAGAGCAATGGCTGCAATGAATAAACGTCGGGCGGATGTCGCCAAGTCCCAAGGCCGGAACGGCGACGATGATATAGAGGCCCTGGAGAAGCGTCTCGACACGGCGAAGGTTAAGGCGACTGAGGCACACCAGACCTTCCTCAACAACCTGCAAACGGGTCGAGAGTTCGATGATGCGATGAAGTACCACAGTAAGGACGTAATGCTGAGCGTCATTACTCGACTCGAGAACCTGATTGCTACGGGGATTTTCAATCCCAATCCCCCACCTTTCGGGAATGCGAGGATTCGCCGGCACAATATCAAACCCCTTGCCCAGTCCGAGGATGAGTTGAAAATGTTCGTCCGGTTTCGGATGCGGGCGATTATTCGAGAGATGATGCAGCGAGGGGAATCCCACGGAAAACTTCGCCGGTTGATCGTCTTGGACGAGTCCAAGAAATTCAATGATGAAGACGCCTCCAATCCAATCAATGTGGTCGTCACAGAGATGCGTAAGTTCGGCCTTGCAATACTTCTGGCCGGCCAGTCGCCTGCTCACTTCAGCTCCGACTTTATCAAGAATGCGGGCACGCTTTTGTTGCTCAACCTGGCTACTGCAGACTGGGACGAGGCTGCGCGCAAGCTGAAGATCGATATCAAAGACTTGAAGTACCTCCGGCCCCAAACAAGCGGTGCGGTACGCATGCTTGAAAAAGGTCAGATCGCCAATTTCCGCCAGATCCACTTCTAAGATAGCGAAGCCACCATGTCCCCAGTTTTGTTGAAATTGATCCGCATTATCCGCCGCCTCAGCATGGCTGTTGCCTATGTTGTTATCTTCGGGCTCATTTTGTACGGCATGGCGTTGCAATTCAGCGGCAGGGAGCTTGAGCGCGACCTGATGGAGTCCAGCCTCCATTGCGCCTTTGTAGCGTTGGGAATCAGGTTGCTGATCGATATCTTTTTTGGTGACAAGCTGAAGGTTAAAGTCTAAATTACGCATGTCCGTACGTACTTACGTACGTATAAATCGGTTTTGACGGGGCGGCTACCCCGGATCTGCGTTGTCTAGGAGCGTCATATGACTTTGAAAATACCCTGCGGCAATATTTCACAAGCTCTCGCAGAGCTCCTTCCAGGGGAGTCCTTGCTGATCCCATGCAACGGGAAAACCATACAAGTCACACAATCCAGCATCACGTCGATGCTGAAAAAGCGAAAACTGGTCATGGCTGAGTTCTCCCAGAAAAAAACGCTTCTTATCCGGGACGAAAATTCATTGCCCGACCCGCTGATACTAGTTTCCAGGCGCAGCGCGTGCGAGGCGCCGTCAGCAGCCTGACGAACCTTGACCCTCGTTAGCGGGGCCCCTCCCCGGGCCTCCGCTGACACGTAGCGTGTAACGCTCAATAATCCAAAGGATTGAAGATGAAGTTGACTATAGCGATGGTGCTCTTTATGGGTATCGCAATTGGCTTGCTTGAGACAGGCCTGCAGACGGGTTTTCATTGGGTGAGTCAACTGGGGGTTGGTTTCCTGACCATTGCGACTGTGTTGCTGCTAACGGATATGTTTGTCTCTGTAGTTGCATCGTTCAAAACGGATGAATCACATGGCGCGTGATGAGAGCCAAAAACTCCTGGTGATCGGAGGTCCATTTGATGGCCAGCAAATGGCTCGTGCCGGCGACAGGTTTTCGGAAACCGTGGGTACCAAAAATAGTCGTTTCCACGGACGCTATTGCTACAAGCTGAGCTGGCACCCCATGCTAAAAAGATTGGTCTGGGCATTACCCGAAAACAAAAGCGTGAAAAGTCCTCCCACCGATTTTTGAGGGAAAACGCGAATCACCTTGCATCACCTTGTGTTCCCTTGCATTGCGACCGCAATTGCGGAATAATCCACTTAACAACTAACCCTCATGACCGGCGTGGCTTGACCATCTGGTTCGAGGGGGAAAAAGCCGGCGCTAGCCGGTTTTTTCGTTTTTGGAGTACGAGAAATGCAGGGAACGCCTGAGCTAGAGCCTCTGCGCACTCGAATCTACATCGACGGATATAACTTCTACTACGGCTGCCTGCGTGGCACTCCCCACAAGTGGTTGGATCTGCTGCCCCTCTTCGAAAGACACATCCTGCCATCCGCGCTAGTCAAGGATTGTGAAGGCCGTATCCGGCAATCGACCCTTCTTACCGCCCCCTCGATCAAGTTCTTCACTGCGAAAATCATCGAATCTGTTGCCCGAGCTCCTGACTCTGTATCGTCTCAGGCGCGTTATCACACCGCGCTGCGCAAGCTGCATGATGGTCGAATCGAGCTGATCGAAGGTTACTACGCTGTCAACAAAATGAAGGTGAAGATCGTCGACGCCGAGCATCCCGACAGGGCTCCACGCGACTGCCAAGAAATCCAAGCCTGGAAGGTCGAGGAGAAACAGAGTGACGTGAACCTGGCCCTGCAGGCCTACCACGACGCGATCACCGGGCAGATCGACCACGCTGTCATTGTTACTAACGACACAGACATTGCACCCGCACTAGAAATGATCAGAGTCCATACCAATGTGCTGATCGGCGTGGTTGTGCCAACCACTGATCAGACACGCCCGCCGAACACTGATCTTGTGAAGCTCGCGCATTGGAAGCGGGAGTATGTCAATGCAAGCGAACTTGCAGCTTGCCAGTTGCCCCGCGTCATCCAGAGTAGGAAGCCGACCACCAAACCGGAATCTTGGTACGGACAACCTGAGCTGCTGCAAGAGATTCTGGATTTAGCTATTCCGGTGCGGGGGAGTAAAGCTGCAGCATTCAAATGGATGGAGCAGCCCAATCCTTACCTGGATGGCAAGCGACCGATTGAGCTCGCTGAGTCTGTTGAGGGTGCAAATTGCGTACTGGAGTACATTCGGAATTACATTGCGCAACATGCAGGGGCATCAGATGAGCAGAATGGAAGCTGATCATGATCGCTGTGCTTGTTCAGGCTTCGCCGAACGGCTCTCGTAACAGAGTGAAATGCTCCTCCCAACCTACTGCTTAGCGTACGATTTTCTCCGTGTTCTCTATCGTCGCCTGCAGGTGCTTTAGGAAGAGAGAAATGCGACAGGCCCCAATATTGAGTAGTGTCGATTGAAGCGTAAGCGTTCGGCGAATACACGTTCAGAGTTCAGCAAATAAGGACGCGGGTGTATACTTATTAAGTGGACACCATCACCTTTGGAGTCTCTAAACTAGAGAAAAATGATTTTTAGGCGCTGTAAGGAGTGACAGGAATGGCTGATGAACCAAAATTCCCTATTAGTGACGAAGAGCGTCAACGTCGCAAAGAGGCTGCCGATTATGCGCGGGCTTCGGTTGGGCTGTCGGGTTTCGTTCTCAGCGCTGAGAATGAGGCCCATGCAGAGCGTTTCATTAATGGTGAAATCGACCTAGCCGAGTTCGTACGGCCCCGTGCTGAGCATACGCGCGGATGACCGCCAACACAGCCTGATTTCGCGGGCTTCTGTACAATTTTCAAGCTGCGCGAGCGTCTGTTGCTTAGCAGCCCATATCCTCGCGAACCATCGGAGAGACTCCATGTCTGTTGATATCAACCTGAATGCCCGGCAGGCAGCAGTCGCTAACGCTCTCGCAAATCAACACCTGGAAGGCCTTGAACCCGATACGAAGGTCGTTCTCGATCTCCAGCGCTTTGCACGCGGGGAATGTGACATCGATGTTGTGTTGAGCAACTTCAAAGCAAGGATTTCTATCGGCGAAGTATTCGGGAAACGGTAAAAATCCTTATGCCTATCCAGGAAAATCATGAGCCACGATCAAGTCATTAAGCAGATCAAAGAAGATCTTTCACAGCTGCGCAATGAGGTCCGCAACGGCCCTCGCCACGAAACCCGGAACATGCTGGTGTCTGCCAGTCTGGGCGCAGTATTCGCGCTCGGCGTATTCTGGCTTGCCTTTAAGCTTCTGTCATGAAACGAATTCAACAGTACGACCCGCCTTCGACGGGTGATCTGGCGCATCTAAAGGATGAGCTCAATTTCACCAGTACGCAGATGGCAGACCTCGCAGGACTCGCCCAAGGCACTCAATGGCGCAAGTACACAGGCGGAGTCGCGGCCCGCGAATTGAGCCTGCACATGCACTTTTACATGGCTGCGTTGCTCACGCTTTCGGATGAGGAGTTAAGCCGAATAGTTGACTGCATGCGCGCGCACGGCGCAGAAGTGGAGCTGGGGCCTCTTCCGTCCGGTCCTACGCCCAAGCCGACTGATTGAAACCTCCCGGCATAGCAAGGAGTGGGGCCCTTAGGAGCGCTTTTTGGCCAAGTATTTGTGTGCCGTTAAGCTTCAAACGACCCGGAATCCTTCCCCTTTTGCTGCACTGGCCATCGCGGACGATCAGCCTAACGCGGTAGCACTGAACATCGTCCAGGTACGTGCCGGTCGGCATCGAGCCGACCCGAAATCTTTCCCCCTTTGCCGCGCTGGCCATCATTGAAGCTCTGTATGCGGTACACCAGCTAGCGCGCCAATGGGCTAATGGGCTTACGGGCTGCAGCCATCAAGGGCGACAAGTCACCCTATCTTGCCCCAGCTTCATGGATGCTCCGCACGCACAAGAGACCTACGGGTATGGCTTCGCTCCAGGATGGGATCGGCGTGCATTCTGGAATTAAAGCGCCGGCAGACTGTATGCTGGCAGTGATCAAATCGAGGCTAAATCTATGACCAAAGAGGAATTGCGACAGCAGCTGCAGGATCAGTTTGATCGGCATCTGCAGGTCAACCCTGATGCGGTGAAACTTTACGCTGCAGAGCCCGAACCTGAAAAAAGGCCGTGGAAAAAGAAACCGAGTCTGCTCGATCAGGCCTTCGCGCAAACCCTGGCGGACATTGAGACGCGGTAAAGCAATGATTGACTGGACGAGAATCGGTTTAGCCAAGTGGTACGACTGCAAACTGGGAACGATGACCGACAGAAAGCTTGCCGGGTTGGTTGGCACCTCGGTAGCGGTAATTCGGCGCCGGCGTGAGCTGTTCTGCATCGAGGTCTGGTCGATCAATCAGTTGATTCGACCCTATCGCCATATGTTTGAGGACAACTCGGATCTGACCATCGCCCGGGTGTGCGGGGCATCGGTGAAAAGCGTCACAACGTATCGCCGTAGCGAGGGTTTATCCGAGTATGTACGGCCGGCTCCCTTGCAGCGTCTTCAAAGATTGCCCTTAGGCCACCCTGTGAGGCCCTTCAAGATGATTTTGGGACGCGTAGCTGATGAGGAGGTGGCAAGGCTCTCACGCGTCGACGTGGAGAGCATCGCGTCGATCAGGGAGTCATTTGGGTTGCCACGTTTTTTGTCTGCGGCTCCTCAACCGATTCACCCGAGCGCTTGGCCAGATTTCCACGGACCTTGGCTTGGGTTTGAATCATTGCTTGGGTCAATGTCGGATCGCAAGGTCAGCCGCACTGTTAATGTGCCAATTTCCGTAGTCGAGCAACGCCGGATTTTTTTAGGGATTCAGCCCTACCGAAGAGTTTCCAAATTGGAGCCGTATCGGTACCTCCTCGGTTTGGTACCGAACAATTTGATTGCAAAGCTCGCAGGCGTCTCGCACACCCGGGTTACCGATTATTTGAAGCTGGTATCCGCCGAGCATAAAAAAACCGCCTAGGGCGGTTTTGGAGTTTGGTAGCCAGTAGATCAGATAGCGAGCCTCGAAAAAAGTGTACTCAAACCAAGTGCCAACTGAATCTGTATGGATCCATGAACGGTATGTCGTCATCAAAGCTGTCAAAATCCGGAGCCGGTTGCGGCGAGGCCTGTTGTGGCGCTGGACGCGAATCACGCTCGGACTGCGGGCCTGGCTGAGGTCGGGGTTGTTGAGGACGAGGTGCTGAGTTGGGCGCAGCGCCTTGGCCTTGTTGGTCGCCCTGCGGCCGGCCGCCCAGGAGCTGCATGGTGCCCTGCATGTCGACCACGATTTCCGTGGTGTAACGCTTGATACCGTCTTTTTCCCACTCCCGCGTCTGCAGCTTGCCTTCGATGTACACCTGCGAGCCTTTGCGCAGGTACTCGCCGGCGATCTCGGCAACCTTGCCGAACATCGACACCCGGTGCCATTCGGTTTTCTCGACCTTCTGGCCGGTCTGCTTATCTGTCCACTGCTCGCTGGTCGCCAGACTCAGGTTGGTCACGGCGTTGCCATTAGGCATGTAGCGAACTTCAGGATCTTGGCCACACGTACCGACCAGAATGACTTTATTTACACCTCTCGCCATGATGAGAGCTCCTTGTAATGTTCATTTTTGAAGTGCGACTTGCATCGATCGGATACGTGCTCGGTTACGCCGGCCGGGGTGCTTTAGGAATTGCAGGCGGTGCGTCTTTGGAGTGGATACCGTATTCAGCTTGCCTTTCACGGATCAGTTGAGAGTGGCGTTTGACCCCAACCGTCTGATCGATGCTTGCACCTGCCTCGGCGAACGAATGGAACTGCCCATGCGCCGTACGCTCTCCGTCTACGGGCTTCCCGGGTATCCCAGTGCTGTAAGGGATGTGAGTAGAGGTTTTGACTTGGAAAACGTCGAACCTATCTCCAGGGCCGTCAGTGTTATGCATGACATCGAGGCGATGTCCATGCACCAGGCGCCCCATCTCACCTCGTTCATTGAGCTGCGCGGCTTCAGAGGTATGTTTGAATTCACGGGATGCGAATACCCGCTCGCCGGCAATGACCCGTTCGCGGAGACGCTCATCGCCTTCTGCAGGCGCTGCCGGCAACGACTCAACTTGGAATGCTTTGTTGTGCCCGGGATCTCGAAAAGGGGCAGGAGCTTCAGGCCCTTGGTGTTGTGCCAGCTGCGCAATGAGTTTTCTTGTCTGTACCAGGTTCACCACATCCTTTGGCTGGGCATCGATCAAGCCAACCAGCTCCTTGTATTCACTACCGGTCAGTCTGTGACGTTTTTGCTCGGCGATTTCCTTCAGGACTGCTTGCCAGTCTTGAACGCTCAATGCACTCATTGGTGCCTCCTTTCAAATAGCTCAATCGGTCGTACTAGTGACGCCTTCACGATTTGGATTTGTTCGGCAGCCTTTGCGATGGCGGATTTCTTCATCGCTAGGCCTCTGCGTATTGTCGAACTTGAAAGAACCGTCGTCGTATTGCTCCAGGTAGCCCCAGCTGCAGTCCGTTTCGCTTTGCCCAGGCTTTGGAGGGAGCTCCCACCAGGGTTCGCGGTTCACTAATTGATTCATATGCACCCCCAAGTTGAGTGGTGGCCATCACAAATTGACAGTCGTGAGCACTTTAGAAGACTGACGATCGCGCAGCTCGATGACGCCGTGCACAACCTCGCCAGTGGCAGTCATACCGGACGAATTCGGAACGTACAGATACAGCGTGCCCAACAGATCGAGGTTACCTTGCGCCCTCGCCTGCTCGATCTCCCGGGCTTTAGTCTGGTCTGCGACCGCAATGCTGCAGGGGACCTCAGATGGTTTGATCTGCAGGTTCATCCCCGCTGTATTGCGCACCGGGTTCGCCCAGCAGTACTGGCCGTAGCTGGTGATCGGGAATGAAGAGCTCGAAAAGTCATAGGGACCCACCATGACATTTTGCACACCCATCCCCTGCACTACCGATGATCCTTTAATCGGCAGGGTGTAGTAGTCGTTCTTCGCATAATCATCCAGCTGTGCACTTACCGATGGCCATTCGGCTTTTTCGATATCTTGCCTTTTGAAAGCATCCGAGGTGGCTTGGTAGCCTGGAGATAGCCATTCCATTTTTTGCTCAGTTGTTGTGCTGCTGGGGGCCTTGGCCAGCACCAAGAACGTAAGAGCCTGCCCGCCAGGAAGCGAGTTGAGGTCGACGTATTCGTTCAAGGGCACGGAGGCGTCAGCGGAGCTCGACACCTGTGTGGTCGCTGGACGATTCAGCTGGGATGAACTGGCGACCTTTGGACTGTTGAGCAGTGAGGGTTGCCCGGCGGCCGCATCGGGGGCTTTCTGGGCCGGGGAAGGCTTGTCGCACCCGGCGATGAGACAGCACGCTGCGAGGGAGATCGCAGTCATTTTAAACTTCATGGAAAGCTCCATTCCTTTGAGTAAAACTGTCGCACGGTTCACCCGAACAACGTATGCATATCGGACTTCCACGCACCTGGACGATCGATCCGCACTCCGATCTCCCTCAGGTTGGGAAGGCGTGTAACCAGTTTGAGTAGCGGATGAGGACTTTTCTCAGGGCTTAACTCCCAACTGTCGATTTGGTCAAAACCCACCATTACTGGCCCAGTTGTGATGTCGACGTACAGGACTTTCCTTTCCTCTGGGTCGAAGCCCACGTACCGGTTGAAAGCCACTGAAAAAGCCTCATAACGAGGTCTGAATCCATCGCGTCTGTAGGCATCAATTTTTCGCTCCAAGCGCCGTTGCAGCATGCGAGGGACGATAGCGAACATGAAGTACCCGAGCGCTATGTAGAGCAGCCCTGCAACGATCAACATGCCTGCCACATTTGGATCTCGCCGGTAATCGAAGCAGGCGATCAGCGCCACCGGTATCACCGGTACGAGGCCGATCAGATAAAATGGTCGAAGAACCCACCATGCAATATTCATAATGATCTCCATAATCCGTATCATGCCTACGATACGAAATCTATGTTTATTCTAGCACGACCTATTGACAGGTCAAACCGCCATTGATAACGGGGCCATATGGCCCCGTTATTTTGACTTTTAGGATTTTATACCGTCACCGCCTGTAGGCCCTTTGTTTCGGCCACCGGAGGGACCCGGACGTGGAGCGAGATGTTCCAGCTTGTTGCCGAACACGTTCATCGCATTTTTCATCTTCTCGTTGTCATCACGGCCCATGGTTGCTGATGCGTGGCCACCGACCCAATTGATCACTTGGTCAGGCACGATCATGATCAGGTTGAAGCAGCTGTGCACGAGGTTCAAGCACATCGAGCAGTAGATCATCAAAAAGAAAATGATCGAAAACAGGCCCGTAATCGAGTCGAATTGTGCGTTGGCCAATGCGACTCCAAACAACTGATTTAGCAGCGTGCCGCCAGCAATCAACGCCGCTCCGCCAAGAAAGAACCCCAGCACCATCAAGATCGGTCGGACCATCACATTGAGCAGAAAGATGTACCCGTGAGTGGTCTTTTGCCCCATACCATCGCCCTCACCGTTCAGGTGAGTAATAGCCCAAAGAGGTGCAGCGATCACGGCTTCGCCGACAACGACGAGCCAGTTAACTGCGGCGCCAAACCAGATAATGAAGGGCACCATCGGGAGGTAAGTGGATAAGGTCCCGCCCAGGATAAACAGGGTGATGATCAGCATGATTATGAAAGGGCCGACGGCATCCAGCACGCCCGATAAAGCATCCCCCAACGAGGTAACAGCGTTCGCAACCTTCGAGAAAGCTCCGGCTATGCTCCAGCCTTCCTTGACCTTTTCCAGGGTTTTAGCGGCTACGTATCCACCCATGGCAGTTTCAGCCGCCACCATCGTGTAATCGCCCAGATTTTTCATCTTGATCAGCGGGTTGACTTGGCCCAGGCCCTCCCCGCCAGCATTTACATCTACCAGATAATTGACGATTCGCTGACCAGGTGCGGAGAAAATACTGCCAATGATGCTGCCCGCATCTGAACCTCCGGCGCCCTTCGAATAATCGCCGCTGGTTTGGGTGCCCAGAGTGCTCGTGAAGGTTGATGACTGTTGCTGCGCTTGGTAAGCCTCCATTGCCGCGGCGTACACGTTCACGATCGCAGGATCGCCGCTGGAGGACATGCCGAACACCGACGCTTTTGCAGCCATTGCATCAGACAGCTTTGTGTTTGCTTGAGCGAACGTTTGGTACCAGGCGCCCAAAGTCCACCACCCAGCCTCTTTGATGCTGGAGGTCATTTTTTTGGACAACTCCCCAATATTCCCTTGCTTGGTAGCTGCCGCGCGGTTTACTGAGTTCTCATATGCTTGGGCCGCAGACTGAATTGCCATCTCCACGTCAGGCAGGGCAGTGGTTTTCCCTAATTGCCGTTGGATCACTGCATTTACAAAGTTTTGAGCAGAGGTGCTTAGGCTGGCCTGCATGGCCGTCAGAGCAGCCAGGTGGGCTTTGCGTATGTCCGACACGTCAATGGTGCCGCCGAAGAGATTTGTGGACACGGCCTGAGGCTCAAGGTCGCCCTGGACGTCGGCACCGCCACAGACAAAGCTCGCGTTTTTTAGGATAAACCCGGTCTGAGTTGCTGACTGCTGAACGTAGCCATTCTGAGTAACTAAGGCGCCGCTCGCCTGTGCCTGCGCAATACCCGCGTTGATCCCGTGGAGGCACAGATTGGCCTCAAAGACGCTGTGCCCGAGACTAACTGTCGAAGGCATGACAGGCTGGACGACCATCGAAGTACCGTCACTGAAGGCTGTTATCGCGCTGTCGACGCCGAGGTTCGCGATACCAATACCCATGACCGAGGCTCCCCACAGCATAAGCAGCTGTGACAGCGACCAGCCACTTGCGGTGGGTACCAGCGACACAAGGCCCCACACGAGGCGTACAGGCCCCCAAATCGTCGTCTGTTGTTTGTCGAATACAGAACCGTCGTGCGCGGTGCGTGTGAGCTTGCGGAATACGATGTAGCAAGCCCAAATCGCCCCGACTACTAGCAAGGCACCGTTGAAGACCTGAAATATGCTCGCAAGAATGGTGTCCCCGCTGGTGTCGCCGCCGGCGAGTGGGTTATTCACGACATTGCCGTATATCGCCACCAGAGCTTCGCGGGATTTATCGCCCGTTCTTTTTGCTGCAGCAGATATCTCACTGATCGTCGTTCCATCCGCAGCCCAGCTGGGGAGGGAAACCATCCAGGCGACCAAGAACCAGAAGCTTTTACTCGCAATCCCTTTCATAGCTCTGCTCCATGGTGTTTGCCGTACAGAGGGTTCAGCGTTTTGATCAACCAATCTGGGTTTTCATTCTGAAAATCAGCAAACCCTCCTTTTTCATCCTCTGAAAGGCGTCGGGTCTCCAACTGCCAGAGTCGAAACTGCGCGCTCAGTGCAAGAGCGAAAAACAGCGGTGTAGCTGCAGCGATCGACAATAGGCTTTGGATCACCGTCCTCATCGAACCGTCAAAGTACCCAGTTACAACGCCGATTAACCCAAACATCCAAAAAATGGCTCCGGCAAGCAGCGCTGCACGCTTCCTACGCAAGAAATAGAGATGCAGTTGCTCGACAGACATTGCACCTGGCTTGCGGTTGGCCATCGCCTGCTCGAACGTCAAAGCTTCGCTTCCGGCTTCGGAGCCGCCGTCGCTCTGAAACAACGCCTGCTTTGCTTCTGCAGACAGATCTTTGATGGCTTCCCAATTTTCTTTGGTTTTGGCAGCTTCTTGCTTGGCCAGTCGCACGGTCTGCTTCATCGACCAGAATGGGAGAATTATGCGCAAGGCGATGGACGCAGCCTGTTTAGATCGCGATGGCGAGTGATCTGTCATTATTTGCTGCCTCCCATACGCCCGGAAATAGCGCGCATTTTTTGGGTCAGGATGGGCTCAAACTCCGAGCGTGCATTGCTTGCGAGATTGAGGCCGTCGATGATGTTTCCTCGCTGAACGTCGTTGCGCAGCTCAAGCAGCAACCAATTTGTTTGTGACTGCACGCGAATCTGTTCACGAACCAAGTTGTCACCCTCCATGTTTTGCAGATCCGCTTGGTACTCGGTGTTTGCATACCGGCGCCCGACTTCAAAGGCCTCAAACTCCCTAGCCGACATAGTTCCAGTCGCCTTGGCCTTGGCGGACGCCGTTTTGTTGTAATACGCCTGGGCGGAGGATGACTTGAGCGTATCAACCAGCAGGTCTTTTGTTGCGGGATTAGGCTGGCTGTCCGCAACCAGCTGGTCCTGCGGATCAGTTGCGGCATTGAGAATCGCGCCGTACTGAAGAAACAGGCCAATGTATTGCGCCCCTGCCTCGCTTTCAGCCTCGCCTTTGCGAAGCTGGCTGCCGATCGATCGGCGGGCTGAGTTCTGCGTGTACATCTGCGCAGCGTCTGTCTGTTCTTGGGAGAAGGTTAGATCGGCACTCTTTCCATTGGGACCGGCGCCGATCAATATGGAGTCAAGTCGTTTGTCGGCACCTGGCATCGTCTGGGAGACGCTCGGGCATGCACTCGCCCCGCCGTAAGCAGCGTAGTCATCCGTATCGCAGTAATCAGCGTGAATGCTCGCCGCGCGCATTGAGTCGATCTCACTGGCAGGTGCCGGCGACGTAAGCGCCTGGGCAATCTTGCGGTTCGCGGTTTGGCTACCGCCACCAGACCTCATGGATGTCTTAATGGCGGCTACGCCTGCCTTCACGTCCACCGAGCCGCCTGAGGCGGACTCGCTGCAGATTGAATTCGCGACGTAGTACCGTTGCCGCGCATCTTCGTATCGGCGGTTCTTTTCTTGGGTCGCTGCAAATTCCCGTTCAACCCGGGCTGCTGTCTCAACGGTGCTGGCAACTTTGTTGCTGCCCTGCGTTACGGCTGTCCCCACTTGATACAGCATTGTGTTCACCGAGCCTGCCATGGCGCCTACGGCCGCAGTTGTGGCATTAACCGCGAGTGTGATGCTGAGATTTGCGGTTTCTACAGCACCAACTACGCAGCCGTCACAGATCGCGTAGGCAGGCTTAGAAGCGAACATGCCTAACGTAAGCACTGCTATTGCAAGAGGTGAAGATTTGAGTGCGTTCATTAGACATGTGCTCCTGCTTTGCGACGGTTCCGGTACTCAGTAGTCATCTCATCGGCGAGCTTCAGAACAACCGATTTGGCTTGCTCTGCACCCGCCCGCAGCTCCAGCTGCTCGATGTAGGTCTTCGCGGTACCGAGGGGGAACCTGGCAGCAAGCACCTTTCTCGCCGCCATGGATCCGAGCCGGCTATACAGCGCCGTGCGTAGGGAAACGTCCTGCTGTGTGGTAGAAAAGGCCCACAGTTCCAGTGCACCGGTAGTGTTGGTGAGGATCTGCGTAATGGTGCCCTGATTGGTTTTGAAAATGGCGAGCATGTTCGCGCCTTCTTCAGTTGGGCCAACACATTTACGGTGAAGCTCGCTGATGGTTTGGTCGGAAACCTGAAAAGAATCACGAAGAACCTTTTCATCACTGCGGTTCCCGCCACGTAGCACATACACCGAAGTCGATGCATCCAGTAGTGGTTGCGGAAAGTCGTTCATGAACTGAGAGATCGCGATAATTCGGATACCCCATTTACGACCTTCGCGGCCATCTTTGATGACGGTTTGAACCGGCGCTTCAAGGCCACTGGTGTTGTGCCACTCATCGTACGCAATAATTTTCTGCTGCGACGCAACATCGTCTGCACGCTTGATGTGGTAATCAGCATATAACTCAGGAACGACTTTCACTAATTCCTCCTTACGGAGAAAATAGTTCTTTGCTGCGAGCTGTCTAGCAAAGAGGTACATGCAGGACGTCTTGATAGCTCCCTCAGCGGTTTTAGAGCCAATGACGTCGTTGAGGTCGATTGAGATAACGCGCGTTGTTGCATCGAGGTCGAATCTGGTCCGGCCGGAGAACAAAGCGAAGCTTGTAGTTGCCACTACGAAACAGCGTGACATGTAGTTGAGCAGCGGCTCTCCACTTTTGGTTTGGATCGTCCCAAACATCTGTCGGATGCTTTCGTTGTTCAACATTGCGTTAAAGTCAGCCAGCACTGGCGATGCTTGCCGCTGAGCAATCGTCGCTTCCTGAATGTAGCCTGCGGCGAACAGCATATCGGTTACTTCATACCAGGTAGCAGTAGACCACCATTTCTCATCATGCTCAGCAAGGATCCCGGTCTCGAGCAGGATCTTGTCTACTAATGGAACAACTTCGGGCTCGTACTGATTTGCCCCGTTTCCGGCTCTGTCGTCATAAACCAAGGTCAATAAGCGCTCATTGACACGAGATACTTCTGCAGGCGCGCGGCCGATATCGGTATCGGTACAAAGCAGGTTCATGAAATCGACGAGAAACTCACGCTCCCGTGTGGTGGGTTGGCGGGCTCCGAGTTGCGTATCGTAAGGGTTAACTGCGTACTCGACACTGTTCTGGAGCTTGAGGTAAACAGCTTCATTTTTTCGATGGTCAGGCAGCGAGTCGCGAATCACCTGGATCAGTCCGGATGAGGACGGTCCGACATCCACGATTGTCATCAGCGGCAGCTGAACCGCACCAGGCCGATGGATCGCAGCGTTGTTCATCGTGTTTACAGTTACCGATTTACCCGAGCCAGGTATCCCCGAGAACAGCTCAATCCAGGTGTCTTGGATACTACTACCCAGACCCACAGGATAGATTTTGCCCTCAGGCGTCCTGAGGATCCATGAGCCGGTATCTGCCCAAGGTGTCGCCGGCCGTTGTAAAGGGAGCATAGCCAAAGCGTCTGGAAGCGGAGGCAACAGACGATTCGCTGTATTTTTTGTGGTGAATGCAGGGATGGTGGATGCAAGGCCAGCCATAGGATCGCCATGGTTCTGGCTAACCTGACATGTACCCCACGACTGCAATGATTTCTCCAAAGAAGACATGCGCTGCTTAACCGTGTCTTTGTCCTCAGCCCAGGTAGAAGCCGAAACTTTCATTGAAAGAATCGCTTCTTCCTTTTGAAGCTTTTCCAGGTCCGCGAAAGATTCACGAATGGAGCGGTTGCTTGGCAGAAGCCCTACAAAGCCTGCAACCATTCGCCGCATCCGGACCTCGTTCAGACCGCTCGGGTTTAGGTCAAACCGAATTCGCCAAGGGACAACCTGATCAACTGCAGAAAACAGTTCTTTGAAGGGAAGTGGATCCTGCGGACCTAGTTCCATACCAAACGAGCCATGCCAGAGTCTATCCGTGCGAATGTAATTGCCATCTGGCTCTACGTTGTTGCTGCAAATCTGGTAGCTCAAACGAGGGGCAATAAGGTCCGAATAGTCGTCAGATCGTTCTGGGCCGCTCGGCATGTGGCGGTCGCCAGGTAGAGACGGCCGGAACTTTTGCGAGGTACCTTCGCGGTTGATCATAATTCTGACGCGCTTTACGGCTTCGTGCGCAGTCAGAGGTTTCATCATGATCCCCTTTTGACCATCAACGCCGCAGTTTGCGAAATCATCCTGCAAACGCTTGACCATCGTGTCATGGCGATACTTTAATGCGGAAAGAGCAAACGCAGGATTCTGGCCATATTGCGTCCGAGGGACGTTATGCTTCGCCAAACTTGCCGTAAGGGCATTCATCTCGCGTTTTTGTTCTTCGGAACTCATAGCGCTCAGATGGGTGTATACAACAAGAATATTTTGCTCCCATGAGCACAGAGGGTAATTACGCATTACCCGGTCCAAAATGATGTCCTCGGTTTCGAGCCCAATCCTTCGAGCCGTATTGAGCAAAGGTTCAGCGAGTCGCATTAACTCGTCTTTGGCCCGGTCAGGATCGCGCTCGAACGAAAAGGTCAGTGAATGTCCGTAACGCTTCATATAACCCGTCATTCGAACTCGTAACGATTCAATCATCGCGGCAAATTCGTGCTCAGAAAGCATCTGAAAGGTGCCTTGGAGGTCAAAAACAGTCAGTAACGAATATCCTGTGTTGACCAACGTGTACGGGTCCTTCAGATCTGGAGAACGCCGAATGTCTTCATCGGTCACACCTACTGCGGTCATCAGCTCGCAGTAGCTTGTCATGTCTTTATTGATGAGATGTCGGGCAAGGTACTCAATTGCACCCTCAACAGCATCTACGCACTTCTCCAGAACTCCCATACCCTTCCCCTTCAGCTCGGCGCATTCATTATGTCGTGATACACATTTGGCCAAGATGCTGTAGGTGTCGATTTATAAGCATCATGAGCCCATTGGTTTGCGCTTGCGCTGTAGGCACCTGGATTAAAGATTACCGCAAGGTCTCTAAACACTACACCGTGCACATCGGTCCCGACTCCTTCCATCTTCACAAGCGCATTAGCAAATACGCCAGGTTCAAAGGTGCCCCACGCCGCTTCGGTGTACTGTCTGTGTGAAGCCAGCCAATTTAACAACTTCTTCGCATCAGCTTTAGTCGATTCATCACCTGTTTCCAAGGCCACCAAAATACACCTTTGGAGGTTATTAACGTCCTGAGCAACTAACCCTGGAAGGTATCCGATGAATGCGTTCCCTTCCCCCAGCTCCCCAAGATGCTGCCACCCGTGACACAAAGAATCTACGGCGCGTAAGTTGTCTTTGCGCACATCTTGGTGGTTCTGATTTAAATTGTGAATTTCCAGGCTTTGCGAGGGGAAACCACAAAAGTAACAACGATGTTTGCTGTCGCGTAATACCTCGCTCCGCAACTCTGCGTTCAACAGTTTCTTACCGGGTTCAATAGAACCTGGCTCTTTGTCTCCCCAGATCTGCGCTTTGGTAGATAATGTCAAACCCGGCAATGCTGGACGTTCGAAGTTACGACCCAGCGTAGCGTCGGGGACTACCATGTCTGACTGAATATCTTCGCTGCTCATCAAACCTCCAAGGCAGCCGTTGAGACTGCCTGTTCTGCTAGTGGTTAAGGGACAACGCCTTGTTGGCCGGCATCGATACCCACAGTTTCACCTGCAGTTGTCATCATGAAGCCGGTCGCGCCGAGTGCTGCACCGCCCAACAGCGGCCCCCAGATCTGAGTGCCAGTAACTCGGCTGTTCTCGCCCTGCTGAGTTTTTTTCCACATGTTCATGCCGCCCCAACCAGCACCGCCAAAACCCAGCACTGCAAAAAGCTTTCCGAAGCTTTCTTTCAACGAGTCGCCCTGCTCCGCTGCTTTGCTCCCCATGTCAGCAAAACCTTCAGCATGTGCCTGGGCAACAAACATGGTTGTCATCGTAATACCGGCGCTTGCCAACATGATTCGACGCTGTACCGGGTGTTGGCTGTATTCGTCGGTCTTGGTGATCAACTGCACGTGAGCTTTACGTACGACATCGCCGATTGCTTCGAAAGGATTCAATTTCATAATACCGCTCCGTTATGTGCTACCAGTAAAGTTTGAATGTTTGTTGAAACGCATCAATCATTTTGTCTACATGAACCAGCCCAGCGCCCGCAATAAGGTGCGTTAAAGCACGCCAGATAAGATCCTCCGCTCCGTTTGAAGACTCTCCATCGATGCTCGCTTTCTTCAATAGCATCAATCCTTTGAAGCAGAAAAACCCGCCAGCCAGACTTGCCAAGGTCAATACCGCATTTACAGCATCTTTGAATTTGCCGAATTGCTCTGCGCCGCTCCATGAGATCGCACCATAGTTCGACTGACCCTCTGAGAAAGTGGTCCAGACCGTGCCTATAGTCCCCGATAAGTTGAACAGCATTGCTCCAATGATGAGAATCATCACCGTGCTGCCAGCAGATATCGGACGGCGACCGGGTTGGACACTGGCGAGCTGCATCCTGCGAAGTACCATGCCTGCGTACATCAAGCCGATGAGCGCACCTAGGCTCCATAGCAGTAGCCATATCACTTTGGTCAGCGAAGACGCTGCCCCAATGATCATGCTCGCGAGATCCATACCTTGCTCCTTAGCGGATCACGCCGAGGTTTGTAACAACCTGGCGGGATACGGGATCTATACGGAGCACACGAATTCCATCAAACACATCACCGACCTGGACAACGAATGTTCGCTGATCGTGTCCCAGCCAGGCTTGATCCGTGTAAACGGTATTGATGCTGTATCCAGTGAGTACCTTGGACGTGGCGCTAGCTGGAGCGGCTGGCTGGTTACGTACAGCTTGGAGCCTCTCCTTGGCTTTTGGCGGCGTATCAAGGCGCCGGGACTCCAGCATCGCGATCTTCGCCTGAAGTTCTCTGACCTGCCCCTGCAGCTCAGCAGTGACCTTCGCGAAAGTCTCCAATTGGCTTTTTACTTGGATCATTTCTACTTGGTCGGCAACTGGTTGTGGAGGGCTCAGTGGCTCTTCTACAGCTCGGGCCGGGATTGGGCGCTCATTCGGCACATATGTAGGCTGGGTCGCTTGAGTGCTGAATTGTTGCCCCTGCGAAGTTGATGCATTGGAGCGGAGAATCTTCGGCACGAAGATCCAGATAGCCGCGATCACCGCAAGCACTGCGATGAAATGCCATGGCTTAACTTTCTCTACAAACGAGTTCCTATTTCTGTTTGGCACAGAATCCTGAGTTGATCGGGGATCAGCTTCCGGTTGAACCACGCTTGCTTTCGGGGCCGGAGATGCAAATACATCCATGTCGCCCGCTGTCTGTGTTGTCATCTTGGCGTCCTTTCAGCGCTGACTCAGTAGCGAGTCGAGTTCATAATGTTGGGTTGACCGAGACCAGGGGTGTAGCCTGGATACCCGTTGCCCATACCCTCTTGGTCACCGCTGCCCGTTGCACTAGGAGGTAAGCGATATTGAGGTTTTGGCTGGCCAGCAGGTTGGCTAAGCGTATTCAATTCATCCTTCTGGTTGGCTTGAATAGCATTTTTGTCGAGTGCGTCGCTTGCCATAACCGGGCCAATAAATTGAATCCCGATTGTTGACCCTAGAGGTCGAATTACCTGCTTTTGAGGCATGTTCGCGCCGTCATTTGCGAGAACCTTGCCCGCTTGCTGCCCAATTCCGCCAGCAAAAGTACCAGCTACTGCCGCACCATTAGGCGTCTCGGGATAAGTCGAGATTACTGCGCCCTGACTTGTGATGATGTTTTGAGCGCTACCCTGCTCATAAAGCTGACCCGTTTTGCCAATGGCAATTGCGAGTGCAGGAAGAATGATTCGCTCGAAATAGCGATTGTTTACTTCGCCTGAAAGCGCAGTCCTCATGCTGTCTGGATCTACCGCTTTAGCAGCAATTTTGTAAGAACGCCCTTTCCACTCCATATAACTGAATGTCATGTCCACAGTTTCGTTAATACGCTTGTAGCCCATCGCGAAACAGATAGCCCCGGCGAAAGGCCCGGTAGCAATCTCGGCACGCACCATTGAGTTCTCGTCAGTATCAATCTCTGTTTTGAGGATTGACGGTGCTAAGGTAAAGCCAGGAACCACCACACTATCGGGTTCCTTTCCACCACCTGCATTATTAACGCCTCGTTGAGTACCGGCGCCTGCGCTGCCGGTAGAGGCCATAGATGCCGGCATGACTGATTGCGCGTAGGCCGATGGGGTAATCTCGGCGTCAGCACTCAACGTGCCTGAACCGTGTGGCGTTTCAACCCATGCAGACATTATGCCTGTAACCTGTTGTGCAATTAGCTTGTCGTACTCTTTGTTGCGAGTAACAACTTGTTGCGGCTGTTGCTGCGGCTGTTGGTAGTAGTAGTTAATCTGCGGTGGTTGCTGCGTCTGATTTGTCCCAGTTGTTTCAGGTCTAACGGACTGAGCTGACATGACCGACATGTACGAACCGCCGTTAGCCTCCGCTTGTTGGGCGTTCGACTGATTGTATCGGTTCAGTACCTGACGATATTGTTCGCTTTCTTCCGTTTTTGTACCCTTCGCATTAGTGGTGATTCCGCGAACAGATGAACTAGTCGCGTTATGATTTTGGAGCCACGTATAGCCAAGGTAGCCGCCGCCAACGACAACTATCGCTGCCAGGGCGACAATTACTTTTGTTTGGCGACCGATATCAGCTTGAGTACTCATATGGACCTCAGTTGATGTCAAGTTGAAGGGTAACTGACTGGCCCATCTGAGACAGTGTTACAAACGGTGTTGCAGGGAGGCGATACACCTTAGTCCCATCACCTGAAGATAAACTCTGATCAAACGCAGTTTGAATGTCTTGCTGAGTGCGGACGAAGATGTCGCCGTTGTATTGCCAAACCTTTGTATGTGTAGGTACATCGCCATGCGCAGTCACGGATCGAGCATCCTTAGGCGGGATACCGTCAAGAAAGGCTTGAAGAGTGTCGTCATAGAGAGCAATTTTGCCCGGGCCGATTAATGGGGCTTTGGCGTTTGGGCCTCGGCCTGGAACGCGCACATCCAGCCGTGCATCTACAACCCGCGATTTCTCACCTTCTCCATCAGGCTCACCCGTAACGAGTTTTACGACCACAGGTGTTGCAGACCCTTGTAGAAAAAGGGCGATGTTTCCGGATTCATATGGGGATGTGGTTGAAACCACCACTACGTGCGAACCTTGTAGCCATTCAGCCGTAAAGATGTTGGGTCTGGAAATTCTCGGTGTGATTGCCAGAGGCCATGGTGCGCCGGTGGAATCAAGGATGACCAGGTTAGAAATTTCACCAGGCATCACCCGCAACACCGGCAGTGAAGCACCCGGGCTGAGGTCGACAGAGACACTCGTAATTCTCGGGATAGCTCTGACAGGCTGATACGCCTTCGCTTTTCTTGTTTCTTCAAGATTTCCGCGCATCTCCTTAATTTGGGCAGGCGGGAATGGAGCAGCCACTCTCATGACTTCCTCAAAATCTGGTGAACCCTCTGGAGCCTGCAGGGGGGGCATCGGAGCGATACCATTTTGCTGTGGCTGATTTACTGCGGTCCCCTGAGCTTGGGCTTGCGGCTGGCCCTGTGGTTGGCCACCCACGACATAGTTCGCCGCGCCGTAGTTCGTCTGCGGGAAAGCATTTTGCATCTGAGGATTTACATTCGCATTAGCTTGGCCTGGCGCCGCTGGGAAATTTGCAGGCGTGCCTGGTCCTTGCACCTGAACCCACTGTCCAGGAGGTGGTGCCGGTTGCTGTTGCATCGTTTGCTGCACGGGTTGCTGTTGCGCCGGTTGCTGCACTGCCCCGGGGCCCATGGAAGCGCTTTGCGGCGCCTGTCCGTCTTGTGCAAACGCAGTGTTGATTGCCAAGACAAGCATCGGCACTACAAGCTGAAATCGTTTCATATGGTTCCTCCCTTACCGGGGCTTGATGACGATGTTGTCGAGGGCTACGCCCACAAGGGAATCGAGTGTGGGAATACGAGTAACCGTCACGAGAGCGACGAAGTTCTGAGCGGGTTGTTCAGTGACCTGCCCAGTCAGCTTTATCTCGATTGGAAGCTCCACCTTGCGAACCCAGACGTTGTCGACCAGCCGATCGCTAACAATCACTCCTGTGCCCGCAGTGACGGTCATGTTCATGCGCTTGGTCTTGATCGAGTCCAGGTATCCCCCAGCTTCGAGCTGTTGCAGAAATTGCTTGAATCCTTCACGAGTCCAATCTTCACGTGCCTCTTCCAGCTGGCCGCGGTACTGCTGAAAATTGATCGTCAGCGAACGGTTGATCGCGTCTCGGGCGAACTGGATAACGTCCGCTGGCTTCAGATAAGGCTCTGAAAGTGGGACCAGTCGAACCACCCGCGTGCCGTCGGCTGCAAAGTATTGGCGATCAGGGTGAACAGCGAACCAACCAAGCATCCCGTTGAGCGCCACTGAGGCGACAAGACCCCATGTCAGAACTATGTTCGACTTCGCGAGGGAGCTCGAAAGACCGCTAAGACGCTTGCGATCCTTTTGTTCCTGGAGCACCGGGTCTACGGCATCGACGTTCTGGTTTAACGTCTTCACAAGTGCGAGCAATTCCTGCTCATATTCC
>NZ_JAXCIP010000012.1:0-93619 GCF_046540435.1 Pseudomonas sp. W5-01 | reverse complement strand
ACAATATAGGTGTTATCGACAGCGTTGTTCTTGTTGGGATCAAGCACGTTGAATGCGTCTGCAGGCTCGACTTTAGGACGAGGGTAGGGTGTTGCGTTAATGGATAAAGTGCCGTTAAGCGCCTGTTTGATTGCTGCCGTCAATTTGTCTTTTTGCTCGGCGGTCAGGGAAGTGGTCTTCATTTTCTTTTGCTCCTTGCTAATCTGGTTCACGGAGTCGATGTGTGAATAGGCTGTGAGCCAGGCAGCCGGGTATTGACGTACTTGTTACTCAAACCCGGCGGTATCTAATGATCGTTACTTAAACCAGTCGTAGGGTTTTTCAGCCTGGAACTCTCAAGAAACTGTGCCTGTCAGGAGTACGGTGGTGTCTTGCGTAGTTCCTCCGTCAACAATTTCCAGCCCTTTTGAGTCCGTCACCTTGGTGATTTCAATCGTATGAACAACCGGGACGCTTCTAATGGTGTACGCCTGTTCCGAAAACGGAAAGCGCGTTGCACCGCCATCAAAAGACGCCTCCAGCTTCAGCGTAAAGGTCGAGCCGTCGATCAGCGTTTTGAGGAGGTCCTTGGAGATGCCCCTGCTCTGGGCGCCCAATGTCGTGACGTTCAGCGGATTCCAGTTCTGCAGCGTGATCTGCGGCGTCGAGACCACGCTCAGCCAGAGTTTTTGCCCCACTGCCTGACCAGGCCAGGCCGCCAGTGTCATGTGGGCGTTAGCCGTCAACGCGGTCACATCAAGCTCGGTCCCCTGCGCCTCGGTAATGACCGGCTTTGGATAGGCCGGACGCACGTACTTGCGCACGGTGAGTTGAAGGGGCTCAGACGCGACGCCGTCTGGCTCATTTGGATTGAGCACCGAGTAAATGACGAGGATGGGTTGAGGGACGGTTTCACCCGCTGCAATGACAAGGGCAGAGGGGACCTTGACCCTGATTTGCGTTCCCTCGGAAGCGACCGGTTCGATCGAGTAATCATCGTTCCAGTAAAAACTGACCAGATAGGTGGCGGGAATATTATCAATGACAATATAGGTGTTATCGACAGCGTTGTTCTTGTTGGGATCAAGCACGTTGAATGCGTCTGCAGGCTCGACTTTAGGACGAGGGTAGGGTGTTGCGTTAATGGATAAAGTGCCGTCAAGCGCCTGCTTGATCGCAGCCGTCAATTTGTCTTTTTGGTCGGTGGTGAGGGAAGTGATCTTCATCTTCTTTTGCTCCTTGCAAGATTGCGCGTCGTCATCTTGATGTTGTCCCACAGCGTCCAGTCGGTCTCTCCGGTAACGCGGATGAAGTGAATGGGCAGGGCGGTGGTGGAAATGAAGTGATGATTTGTCGTTGCTGGCAGGGTTTTGGTCTCGACGATATTTTTACCGGCATCCAGCAAGTCGATACGGGTTTTACCGTTGCAGCCATAAATGTCGAATTCAATTTTGGAGCAGTCGCGTCTCAAATCCATCAGGACGACTTGGGTTCCTGGTTGGTTGGCCGGATGTTGATAGCAAATGTGAAGTACAGGCAGTTGCAACGCCGCCGCCCCGTCGGGGGGTACGTCATCGCGTATCGGGAATCCTGCCTGGCCGTTGCCCGACTCAAAGAATAGTGTGATGTAATCGGTGCTGAGCGTTCCTCCGGCCCGGATCATCGCGCCCGTGCGTGACGTGAAATCATCCGTGATCTCGTTCGGGAGCGGATCAAGGATCGCAAGCGTTCGGGTGACTGATTTGCCGCTGCCCCCAGCCGTACGCTTTACTTCATAAAACACATTAACGGTGCTGCCGCGGCTTGGATCAATCTGCGCTGCCAACACCGGCCAATCGAGGGACTGATTATCGCTGGCGATCGTAAACGTCTGCGACGCACTTCCCTCTTGAACGGGGCCGGTCCAGTAAATCGTCACTTCGTCCAGGCGCTTGAGGGCAGCAGCGACGCCATCCACATGTACCGAAGTGCCATTGGGATTGGCCGCCGGATCGAAAATGTCGCCAGGGGCGTTCAGCACCGTCGGGATGGTAAGCAATATGCTTCCGCTGACGCTGTAAGCCGTGACCTCTGACTTCAACGTTGCCCCACCCGGTTTGTTAACGCGATAGCTTATGCTCAACGAGCCACTGGCCAGGGGCGTGAGTAGGTTTTTGTTTACCTCCATGTCTTTCCCAATCGAGGCTTCACCATTCCCTACGGTATAGGTGTCCGAGTACACCAGCGCGTTACCGGCCTCCGTCAGCCCCTCCCATGAGAGAAAAATCACATCATTCTCTGCTTTACCGGCATAGGCAGGTATCCGAACCAGTACCGGATCCGAGATCACGCCAATGTCTATGTCACCGACAACGCCAGGGATCAGTGGTGCTGTCAGTTGCGCGGGCACACCGACCACAGTGATGGTGGTGCGTTTCGAACCTTTGCCTTGTACCAGATAGCTGACAACTGCCCCGCCACCGGCAATGGCCACAACATCAGCGTTGGCCACGGTGAACTCCAGATTGAGTCCGCCTCCGGGGTATGTTGCTGGCCCAAGGACCTTTTCGAATGGCATACCGTCCGCAGCTCTGCCCTTCCAGTTCAGCGTTATCGAGTCCCCGGCAGCGGGAATTCCGTTGTCGTGGGGAATTTCGACCTGGACATTGCCGCTGCCCAACTGATCGAGATCGATGATGCTCACCCGCGTCCCGGCTACTTTGACGGCCGGTGCTGGAGGAGCGTTGGGATCAACGATGACGTTGGTAAAAGCTGGCCTGGACACGAGCGAGTAATTGTTGACGATGTCCCTGATCTCATAACTCACCGTCACGGGGCTGCCGTCGCCCGCACCAATGAGCGTTTCTCTGGGGATAACAACGGTCTGAGGCTGATCTACCTGCGCGCCGTCCAATGGAGGCTGTGTAAGTCGAACGCCGTTCCAGATGACCGTGAGTTCGTCGCCTTCGGCCATGTACAGCCATGGCGCAACAGTGACACTGACTGGGATATTCTCGTCAGTTATGTCGCCTGCAGGTGTAATACTCGCTACGGTCAGTCGGTCATTGAGGTAGGGCGTTGAAGCGTCGGTATCAGGTCCGCCGGGCACTGACAACTTTACGCGCACCGTTCGTTTGTCTGACGGTGCAGTTGACTCGCTGAGTTGGTCATAAATGGTGTAATAAACTTCACCACTGGGCTCGACAATGGAGACCGGATAGAGGTTGAACGCCATGAAGCTGTTCTGAAAGTGCGATTCCTCCAAGGAGAAGGTCTGTACAGTCTCGTCGTTCCAATAGAGCGTGACGAAGTCTCCCGGTTGGTAAGCCTGGATATTTAACCGAGCCTGCAAGAACACGGGCTTACTGGGGTCGTTCAAGTCATCCCAGCCTAAGCCAGGCCTCGCCGACCCGTAATCCATAACGGGGATGATCAATGGATTGAGCGCTAACGTTCCACTTGAGCGGGGTGAGACAGTGCCGTCTGGTAAAACTGCCATAACATGATTCCTTTCAGAGCGAACGGTGTTAGAAGCCAGACCTCTACAACAGGGCCCTACTGCGCCCTGTTGTAGAAGAGTGACTACGCGCGAGGAATAACTACGGTTCTCGAACGCGAATCGGCCGGTATTGTAGGGTTGATCGGACAAACAAAAAGGTCTCCTACTGGACCCAGTGCGATCCGGATATACTTCTGATCCGCCTCAACAGGTGTGCCAACTTTATTGGTAATGGAGTAATTCACCGTGCAGCCAGCACGGCAGATTTTTTGCAGATAGGGATTATAAGGAACAGCAAGTTCGTAATAACCCAGTGCTATTTCCTGGTCGGTGATCTTGTGGTCGATGACAACAAGTTCGGTCCCGGAGATTTCCGGAGCCGTGGGGTCAACCAGACCTTCCCGACCCACAAACCTCAAGTTGATGAGGTCATCCTTGGCAATGTTGCTCACACCCTTCAGCATAATCTGGATGGGCGTTCCGTCCAGCCCGTTTACTCTGTTGATCACATTCTGAACGGTATCCTCTTCGGGGAATATCGCCTTGGCTAACGAACCGTCCCCTGGCAGTAAGCCTGGCGATTGCACATCGACCGGTGTCGGTTCGGATACTGCAGTCGCTACCTGATTGCTGGGGGGCAAATCACGGCTTACGATGTAGAACACATCTTTCAGTCCGGTCGAGGCTCCCACTGTCACTGCGGGTATAGTGATTTTCGCATCTTGTTTTTCATTTGCCAGGGTAATGGGAAATGGCGTTCCAATGAGTATGCCGTCCCAACTGACTTGCACCCGATCCCCGGGTTTCCAGATAACGATCCCGTCTTTGCCGATATGGGGAACAGTGGCTACAGCATCCTTGTTGAAGTCGCCAGGCGGAATCACGTTATCACCGCCAGCGCCGCTGTCACCGACGACGACCAGCGGCACGAGGTTTTCATGCCAAGGCGTTCCTGGGTCTGGATCGGGGCCTGGGCCTGGGCTGTCGAGATTTACGTTAACGGAAGTTGACGGAGAAGTGTTTGCAAGCACGCTCCCGCGCCATACTTCGTATGTAACTAATTTGCCGTTTCCGCTGCCTTCGGCTAGAACATCCGCATAAGGCAACTTGATCACTTTCAAAAATGCGGGTGGGGCAGGGTTTAAGTCGGCCGCCACCAACGTCACGGGCGGCATTTTCGTATTGCCCCATACGACGTAGATTCTGTCGCCTTCCGCAGCGTTCGTATAATTCGGTATTTCGACTTCCACCAGTTCAGCCGCATCTTGCTGAGTCACGACGCCGTGTGCTTCGTTGTCCGGAACCACCGGAGGCTCAAGATCAGTTGGCGCTTCAGTCAGGAGTACTTCAATAGCGACAGGATTCGAGCGTGGACTGATATTGCCGGCCTTGTCCGTGAGTCGATAAGCAAAGTAAAGGACCTTGTTGCCCATCGGCTCGATGTCTGTGACCAAAAACTCGACATCCAAGGCTTTGCCTGCGCTTGCATCTGTCAGCGTAAAGGTGCCGGGAAGATATTTAGCGTCGTCCTCTGCTGCGGTATCGCTTAGCCACAGTTGCGCAACATCCAGGCCGGCGCTCAGATACCAGGCGGGCAGGCTGACGGGAATGCCATCACCGACGACATCCGCCAGGGTAATGCCTGACAGTTGCTCCTGGGTGAATTCCAGCAAAGGCATGTCGGGGGGCGAAGCTCCACCTGGGGCTTCGCGATCGAAGATCACTGTTACAAGATTTCCTGACAGACCTTCTCCGCTGGAAAGCGGGTCAAAAACGCTGTAATCGAGTGCCCATGGCGTGGTGCCCGTTGCAGGAAAATCCGTTTTGGGAATCGCCAAATCGAACACGAAGCTGCCATCATCTGACTCGGTCTGGGTAATAGGGCGTTGAGGTCCTAGTTCCGTCGCTGTTCCGTCTTCGGCCACCCGGTACAACTGAATGACGGCGCCCGCCGGAAACTCGGGAACTTTGTTCGGGATGCGAACTGGAAGATCCGCACCCAGTATCGCAAGAGGAAGAGTGCCGTCCGGAAAGACCGTGTCTGGCACTTGGAGTGGGGGGAGTAGGGTGGCAACAAGCTTGCCCACGCCGCTATCGACCGATGCGCGACCGCTTTTCTCAAAACGTTTTTTTGATTTGTAACGCCAGCGTGTCAATGACACAGGAATTTCGCGGCTGCGTGCCACCTCGGACTGGTTCCCCAACCCGTCCCGCAGTTGATACGCGAAATATTGAGGAATATCACCGTTGATGAGCAGTAGAGACTTGGGGAAGCGCGCAAAGGTAGTTTCGCTGATACTTGTGACTTCCACCGCACTCTCGGTGACCAGCACTCCTTCCGTTTCAGAAGTGCCCAGCCATGGCGTAAGAACATCCCCTATACGCTTGCCATACCAGAGTGGCGCCCGGACTTCGAGGTAGTCGTCCGTCAAGTCGCTCTGTGCGATGCCGTCGAGTTGCTCAGGTGTGAAGCTCAAGTAGGGAAGCGGCGTTCCACCTGGAGGTTCTCGATCCAGAATCACCTCCACAGGCAAATTGGATAAGTCCTTTACGCTGCCAGAGCCTACGTAGTAATCCACGTTGAACGTTACACTTTCACCCTCGGACGGAAAAGAAGCCTTATCAATAGTCATTGAGTAGTAGAAAGCGGGGTTGCCCTGGGCGGCTTGCTTATCGGCAGCGGTGACGGTACGGCGTGTTCCGAGCGGGGTGCCTCTCACATAGAGTTCCAGAAAATCGCCGACGAAGATGTCGTCGCTGTCGGGAATTCCCACCTCAAGGTCTGCGTCCAGAAACTCAAGCGGAATCGTATGAGTAACCGGGTCTCTATTAAAAACAGTCAGTTGCAAAAGCGCGCGTCCTGCTCGAGCTCTTGTTGATGACGGAAAGATATTGTTTCCCATGTCCAACTCCCTGTGAAGATATGGCGTAAATGCCGATAACAAGATGGTGGGTTTTCAAGAGTCTGTCTGCTGTCATAAATGACAGTGCCGTGGGCGGGCGATAAATAAATGTCAACGAAAGTACTTGGCATATCAATGTGTTGTCGGCGCCGTTGGGCGGTTAGAGCGAACTGAAATAACCATTATTTCGAATGGTTATTAAAACGGGCGTTAATACGCGTGCTAAATAATGAGTGCTGCATACACTTGGTTTACCCTTTGATAAGCGCCATGAGCACGCTCGGCAATCGCTAATCAATCAGGGGCGACTCAAGGAAACAGGGAGGTTAGTTATGACACGTCGTAAAGGATTCGGAACTGAAGGTTGGGAATTTCCCGTTCTCATGGTGTTTGGAATGGCCGTCAGTCATTGCGCAGGCGCGGCAATTTTAGCTCCGGGCACAACGGGTATCGTCAATGCCGGGTCGCCCGTGACATTCTGGCGACTTGATAACGCGACGCTGCTGGTCAACCCGGGTGGGGCAACTCAGGGGATCAGCGCTCAGGCAGGATCAACAGTGAATCTCGACGGTGGCTCGGTTTCGGCTATTGATCCTGCCACCCAACCTAACTCTTCCGGCGTCAGCCTGATCGTCAGCAACGGCCTGATCAACGATTCAACCATTTCATCGGTCAATGCTGTTGGCCTGTCTGTCAACCGTCAGATTTCCGGTGCAGGAGGCGGGTCGACTGCCAGTGTCACTAACAGCTCGATCAGCGGCATTGGACGAGGCGTCAATGTCGTGGGCGACAGCACGGCAACGCTGATCAATACCCAAGTGACGAGCAGCGGCAGCGGACCCGGGGGCGTCATCGCCGATGGAGTGGGGCTGACGGTTATTGGCGGATCGTTATCCCTGCAAGGGGGGGCGGCTACCGGCAGTAACCGGGGCGCGGTTTTGACGGCCGACAACGGCGGCCGAATCACCCCGTCGCTCAGCCTGGATGGCGCCACTCTCACAGGCACCTCCGGCAGCGCAATTCTGATCGGGACAGTCGTCGGCACGGTGACCAACGCCACGGTCACCGTGCAGAACGGGTCCACGCTCAATAGCGGCAATGGCGTGATTCTCGAGGTTGGGCAGGCGGCTACGGCTTCTCGGGCATCGAACGTGAACTTTGTGGCCGATGACAGCCGACTCGTCGGTGATGTCAATGTCATCCAGGGCTCGCTCGCCGACGTCACATTACGTAACAACGCTGCTTTCACCGGCGACATGACCCATATCAACAGTCTGAACATAAATGCCGCCACCATGACCGGCAACGTCATTGCCTTGCCCGGTTCGCCGACTGCGGTCGTCATGGCAAACAACTCGACATTCACAGGATCCATGTCCGACATTGCAAGTCTTGATCTGAGTGCGAGCACCGTGACCGGTAACGTAACCGAGAGCAGTGGATCAGTTGCGAGGGTGTCCATGACCAATGGTGCAAACCTTGTCGGCACATTGAGCAACCTGGGCAGCCTGAGTCTCGATGGGAGCACTATGACCGGCGACGTGGTGCAGGACGCTGTTACCCCGGTTTCCATCGCGCTCAATAACGGTTCACAACTGACCGGGACAGTGGTTCAGGGGCAACGGATGGCCGTCGACGGGGCCTCCACGTTCAACATGGTCAGCGACTCCTCAGTGGGCGAGCTGACAATGGCTGGCGGGACGGTAAACATGCGAGCGGGCGGTCAGGGTTTCCGCACGCTCAACGCCAGCAGCCTCACGGGGAATGGCGCGTTTACGATGGGCACGGATCTGGCCGGACATCTCAGTGACCTGGTCAACGTGGTGGGGAATGCCGATGGGGCGTTTGTGCTGCGTGTGCAGAATACGGGCGTCGAACCCATCCAGGAGGATTTCGCGCAGAAGGTTGTGCACTCGGGAGGCGGTAGCGCGGCCTTTTCTGTCCTGGGCCGCCAAGTGGACGTGGGGACATTCGTGTACCGGCTCGAAAAAAGAGGCAACGAGTGGTTTCTTGCCCAGGCAACCACCGGTGGAGGCGAACCGCCGGTGGGCCCAGGCGAAGGGGGCGGAGGTGAACCGCCGGTGGGCCCAGGCGAAGGGGGCGGAGGTGAACCGCCGGTGGGCCCAGGCGAAGGGGGCGGAGGTGAACCGCCGGTGGGTCCAGGCGAAGGGGACGGAGGTGAACCGCCGGTGGGTCCAGGCGAAGGCGACGGAGGTGAACCGCCGGTGGGCCCAGGCGAAGGGGACGGAGGTGTACCGCCAGTCGGTCCTGGCGAGCCGATCATCTCGCCGTCGGCGCGCGCGGTCATCGGAGTGTTCAGTGCCGCCCCTACTGTCTGGTACGGCGAGACCGCTACGTTGCGCAGCCGCATGGGGGAACTGCGCAACGGGCGCGATCAGGGCGGCGTCTGGGCGCGAACCTATGGAAACCGATATAGGGTCTCGGCAACGGACCAGGTCAATTACACACAGACCCAGTCTGGCATTTCATTCGGCGTAGACACCCCGGTCTCTGAAGTAGACGGGCAGTGGCTGGTGGGTGTAATGGGCGGTTACAGCGAATCCGCGCTCGACTTGCAGCGAGGCAGCGATGGTCGGGTCCAGAGTTATTATCTGGGTTTGTACAGCACCTGGCTGTCGACAAGTGGTTACTACGTTGACGCGCTGATCAAGGCCAACCGCTTCCAGAACAAGGCGGATGTGCGCATGAGTGACGGTGAAAAATCGAGGGGTAATTATCAAAACTACGGCATCGGCGGTTCTGTCGAAGTGGGTAAACACATCAAGTTTGCCGAAGACTGGTTTGTCGAACCCTTCGCACAGGTCTCAGCTCTGTGGGTACAGGGAGAGGATTACGCACTTGATAACGGACTGGAGGCCCGCAGCAACAAAGCCGATTCCTTAGTTGCCAAAGCGGGCACCCACTTGGGCAAAAATATTCCGTTGAAAGGGGGAGGATTCGTTCAGCCTTATTTGAAAGTCGCCGCGGCCCATGAGTTTGCGCGCAACAACGAAGTCAAAGTCAATCGGACGACGTTTAGCGATGATCTGTCCGGTAGCCGCGGTGAGTTAGGCGCGGGCGTGGCGCTTCAACTAAATAATGTGTTGCAGCTCCATGCCGATGTGGACTACAGCAGTGGCGAAAACATCGAGCAACCCTGGGGTATGAATGTCGGGTTGCGCTATTCCTGGTAATGCGCCGTTTCGCGTGGTTGCGTCTCAGGCGCAGGAAACTTCTCGATTCTTCCACAACTTGTGTACCAAGATAAGTTTGTTTAGGAAATGTCCTACATGACCGTAGGACCTTTCTTGCCGTAATTTAAGAAGTTCTCCTATCAAATGGCCTCTCTTTAAAGCCGCACATCGTTGTGCATGAGGGAGAGGAACTGTTTGATGAAATCCGAACGAGTATTCATGCGAGCTGCACCCTGGCCCATCGCCGTTTTCCTGGGGACTGCGCTCACGTGCGAAGGGGGATGGGCCAGCTATCTTCGCCCAGGCAGTGAGGCCACAGTCAGTTACGCCGATACACCGGAAGACTGGCGGCTGAATAATGCGCGACTTGTCGTCACCCCGGGAGGTGAAACAGGAAACATTGATGCCCGCTGGAATTCCACCGTTGATATCGACGGTGGCACAGCGACAAGCCGGGGCAGCGCCGGCGTGTTACTCGAGACAAGCCATGCCGTCATCAACAACGCAACCATTACCGCGCAGAACATCACGTCCTCAACGTCGGAAGCCAGCTTCGGACTGCATCTGTATCGCTATGACACGGACACGGGCGGCTCAAGCGCGGTTGTCACTAACAGCATCATTTCCGGTGCCGGTCGCGGGATTAACGCATTCGACGGCGCTGAAGTTTCATTGGTGAACACAACCGTCAAAGGCAATGCTGGCGTCGACACAGTGGGGCCTATTTCCGGTGGTGTCGGTATGGTGCTGGGCGGCAGTCGCGCCACGATGTCGGGCAGCACCGTCGTAGGGGAAAACAACGGCGTGGTCATGGTATCGGGTCGAACAGGGGCGCAGTCTTCTGCCGCAAGCCTGGTTGTGGCCGATGGTTCTGCGGTCGTGGGTGAGAAGGGCAGCGCCATTCTGGTCAGTGCCGGCAACGCTCCGGCTGTCGAAACCAGGATCGATGTCGCCAACGGCTCCACCCTCAAAGGTGGCAACGGGGTGATCCTCGAGGTAGAAAACGCTGCTATCGCCACATTCAACGTCAGCGCCAGTCAACTGGAAGGTGATGTTCTGGTGCAAGAGGGGTCTACCGCCAAGCTGTCGCTGGATAGCAATGCCAGTCTCACAGGCAAGGTGACTAACGCTACGAGCCTCGCTATCGATGACTCTTCTGCGTGGATCATGCAGGGCCACTCCTCAGTCAACTCGCTCTTGCTGAACGGTGGGACCGTTGATCTGCGAGGGACGACACCCGAATTCAGCCGCTTGACACTGGGCCAACTGGAAGGCAATGGCACATTTGCCATGGGCACCGATCTGGCGGCTGGCGAGAGTGATTTCCTGGAGGTGACAGGAACTGCCGTCGGTAGTTACCAGCTTTTGGTACAGAACACCGGTGTCGATCCGGTTCAGGCCAATGATACCCAGACCCTCGTGCATGTGGCAGAAGGCGATGCACAGTTTTCTCTGCTCGGCGGCAAGGTCGACTTTGGCACCTACGCCTATCAGCTTGAGCAGAACGTGGCCGAAGGCGGCACGGACTGGTCGCTGGTGAAGACCGACGAGCTCTCCGAGTCTTCACAAGCCGTGATCGGCCTGTTCAGCGCCGCGCCAACCATTTGGTATGGCGAATCAGCGACGCTGCGCACTCGCATGGGAGAATTGCGCAACGGTACCGATCAGGGCGGCGGCTGGATTCGCAGCTACGGCAATAAATTCAACATGTCTGCGGGTGGCGGCGTGGCCTATAAGCAAGTCCAGCAGGGGGTAGCGTTCGGTGCTGACGCGCCTTTACCAAGCAACGAGGGCCAATGGCTTGTGGGGCTGATGGGCGGTTACAGCAAGTCCGACCTGGACCTTCAGCAAGGCACATCCGGTACGGTTGACAGCTATTACCTCGGCGCCTATAGCACCTGGCTTGCCGATGATGGGTTCTATGTCGATGCGCTGATCAAGGCCAACCGTTTCCAGAACCATTCCGAAGTGCGCATGAGCGATGGCGAGAAAGCAAAGGGTAATTACAACACTGCAGGCGTCGGTGCCTCGGTAGAGGTCGGCAAGCACATCAAGCTCGCAGATGACTGGTTCGTCGAGCCCTTCGCTCAAGTTTCCGGACTGTTGGTCGGTGGAGAAAGTTACGATCTCGACAACGGCATGCGCGCCAGCAGCAACCGGGCCGATTCGTTGCTGGGCAAAGCCGGTACGCAAGTGGGCCGCACATTCACGCTGGACGATGGGGCATTTGTTCAGCCCTATATGAAGGTGGCCGCTGCTCACGAGTTTGTGTCGCGCAATCGCGTGAGCATCAACGAAAACCGCTTCACAAACGACCTCTCTGGCTCTCGCGTCGAGTTGGGGGCCGGCGTTGCCGCGCAAATGACCGACGTGCTGCAGTTACATGCGGATGTCGACTTTATGAAGGGCCGCAACATCGAACAACCTTGGGGCGTAAGCGTAGGCGTTCGCTATAGCTGGTAACGAAGACGCAACCATTTGCTGTCATGGAAGGGGTCTTCAAAGGCCCCTTATTTCTGAGTGTTCGCTTGGCATCCGTGACGTTAGGGGGGCCTTCCTTTGATATGACCCATTGGCAGAGGGCTTTATGGCTGATCGACAGGGTATCGCTGCGCCCGGCATGAAACCTGCTTTGCAGGTGTAAGCGCCGTACAGGCAGGTATTGAATCCATGGTCGAGTCGCATAAGCCCCTACTCGCCGACAGAGGATTGCCGTATAACGAGCAACAATCGCGTGTTTGGCAACGAAGGACCCCCAATAAAAGCTGATGAAGACTCCTAAACGCATTGAACCCCTGATCGAAGACGGTCTGGTCGACGAGGTGCTGCGCCCGCTCATGAGCGGCAAAGAGGCAGCTGTTTATGTGGTGCGCTGTGGCAAAGAGCTGCGGTGTGCCAAGGTGTACAAGGAGGCCAATAAACGTAGTTTCCGTCAGGCGGCGGAATACCAGGAGGGCCGCAAGGTCCGCAACAGCCGCCAGGCCCGCGCCATGGCCAAGGGTTCGAAGTTCGGCCGCAAGGAAACCGAAGACGCGTGGCAGAACGCTGAAGTCGCGGCGCTGTTCCGTCTGGCAGGGGCCGGCGTGCGAGTGCCCAAGCCGTACGACTTTCTCGAGGGCGTGCTGCTAATGGAGCTTATTGCCGATGAGTACGGTGATGCCGCGCCGCGTTTGAATGACGTGACGCTTGAGCCCGATCAGGCGCGCGAGTATCACGCGTTCCTGATTCAGCAAATCGTGCTGATGCTGTGTACCGGCCTGGTGCACGGTGACCTGTCCGAGTTCAATGTGCTGCTCACGCCTACCGGGCCGGTCATTATTGACTTGCCGCAAGCGGTAGATGCTGCGGGCAACAATCATGCATTCACCATGCTGGAGCGCGACGTCGGCAACATGGCGTCCTACTTCGGCCGCTTTGCGCCCGAGCTGAAAGAGACGCGCTACGCCCGTGAGATGTGGTCCCACTTCGAAGCCGGCACGTTGTCCCCTGCGACCGTGCTGACCGGGGAATTTGCAGATCCGGACGATATTGCCGACGTCGGCAGTGTGTTGCGCGAGATCGAAGCGGCGCGACTGGATGACGCAAGGCGCCAGGCCGCGCGAACGGCGGACGATGCGCCGCCGAACAAGTCCGAAGAACCGCCTCCGCCCTGGATGCAGTAGCAAGCCGCCAATGAAGCGCTGGATCAGTGTCCAGCGCTTCATCTAACGATGCTCAGCCACCGCCAGGTCTGGCAGGGATTCAGTGGTAGACAGGGTCCGGATCGGGCTCGAGAGGGTTGCATCCGGCTGCTACCGTTTTGGTATACCCCACGTATGGCCTCCACGGCTCCAGATTCCACTCAGGTTTTTCCCGCGCGATGTACAGGTGACAGGTCAATTGATTGATCATGCCCCGGTTATTCGACCAATGTTCGCTCTGTCCGAACTTCTTGACGACTTCATAAAACATGTACGCCGTTTCAGTTGCGTCGATGTAGCGGCCGCATGCACTGGGTGTCAGTGACAGCATCCATTCGTTGAATTGATAATCGCTGCTGAAGCGATACACCCATTTTCCGCTCTGAATGTACTCACTGCAGTTCTGGGCAACAGAAGGTTTAAGGGGCTGTTTCATGGCCACCTCTACAGCTGAGAGCTGTGTGGCGGCAGCGCCGGCCAATAACGCGGCGATTAAAATCATCCTTGTTTTCATGGAGCGGTCCTCGTCAACTAACGTTTAAAAAGCTGCTTGATGAGCGCATAGCCGCTCGCTATGAAGCGTTGAAGAGCATCGCGCGTAGCCGGATCGAATGGCTCAAGTGCTTCAGTGGCGATGTCGACTTCCTTGAACCTCAAGTTATTGACCCGCATTATTTGCGAGTAAAAGATCTGATCATTCCCGAAGCGTTTCAGACTCCAGTTAAACAGTACGGGCCGCCCTCGGTTTGCGCTCAGCCAGGCTTTATCAATAGGGAAGTTTATATAGGTGCCGTTAAATTGTTCTACAGGACTTTGAACGGTGGTCAACCCGATGAACCGCGCCCGCGCCGAGTAGTAATCAGTCTCAAACTTAACGCGCAGGTTGTTGTTGTCCGGGCTATTGATGGTGGGCGCGGCAATGGCACCGGAATGGCCCATGACCGTCAAGGACAAGGCCAGAGACCTATGCACTTCGTTGCTGGGCGGCCGTACGACGGTGTATTTGATGGTTGCGTTGACCCCGATGCAGTCGATGACCTCGTACATGGAAATCTTGAAGACCAGCGGAATCGCAGGATTGGTTACCGTTTGGATCTCGGAGTCTATCGTGACGCTCCTGCCCACCCAAGACACACGCACCGTATCTCCATTCAGGGCGCCATAGGCAGGAATCTCCACGTAACCATCGCCTTCGTAGGCGTAATAATTGATTTGCTCTCTGCCGTTCCCTGCACTTGTCGCATTTTTGAAATGGGGTTCGACAAGGTTCATCTCATTATTCTGTTGGATGTTGACGGTCCATGGATTGGAGATAACGCCATCAACGCGAGCAGTAAAGGTATGTGTGCCTTGTGCGAGCCCCGCAGCGGGTAAGTTCCATGTGCCATCGGCCTGGAGTGTGGCGGTGCCAAGAGGAACTCCATTGTCGAGAACTTGTACTGATCCTGCTGTAGGCGGAAGACGCGCCATTTTGTAAACTCCTTTTAAGTAGGGGTCGCGTGACTCCTTGTCTTGACTTAAATGTATAGATGGAGAGAACGCGGTATGCCATGTTCTTCAAATATTGATTCGCGATAGTGTCCTGTCAGGCATATAGCGAATAACCTGCGGGCGTCGGCAATACCGAGTTGCCTGTTGGCCGTTGTGAAAGGGAATCAGGGGAGGGTGCGCATCGCGCAGGCATCGCTAGCTGACGTTGATTACTTTCAGCTCATCCTTGCCAGGGCGGCAAGGTCGTTCTGAGCCGTTATCAGTAATTCAAATCCGCTTTTTTCAGATACATCCCGTTGGGCCCGGACGCGATGCGGTATTTCAGAACGTCACCTGCATTGATGTGCAGGCGCGTGTTGTTCTGCGCCTCAATGCCCGGCGAGCAGCCCGGCGTCTGGCCTGGCAGTACACGCAAGCGCACAGACAGGTCGCCCGCGGGCAGGTTGAAGGAGCGAGACTCTTCCTGGTACAGGCGCCCGACGAGTTGGTCCTGCATGAAGATCCCGATTTCGCAGGACGTGGAGATCTCCAGGCGCTCGCGGGAAATGATCAGCACGCCATAGTCCTGATCGGCATGAGCCCAGGATGCGCAAGCCAACAGTCCGGCGAAACCTGCAATACGAAAGGCTGACCAGCGCATGTCTGATTCTCCTGATATGACGGTTGTAGGCGCACTCTGGCGCAGAGTGCGGATGAATGCCAGCCCGGCCGATTCACCGGAAACTTGACCTTGCCCCGACGGAAAGGTCTTAGATGGCGTCATCACACGTTCTCGATGGGAAAAAGGAGTCAGCAAATGCAGGTATTCAAGGTTCAAGGCATGACCTGCGCGCATTGCGTGCGAGCCGTCACTGGCGCCATTCAGGGGCAAGACCCCACGGCGCAGGTGCAGATTGATCTCGCCACAGGTGAGGTGAAAGTCCAGAGTCAGCTTGAGGCTGAGCAGATTGTGGAATTGATCGAAGAAGAAGGTTACACCACGACGCGCACATAGCAGTGCTGGCCTCTTCCCGGCTAAAGCCAGTCCTACAGAACCGTCGCGCGCATTGTAGGACCGGCTTCAGCCGGGAAGACGTCGGGCATCACACTGAAAAACCAGGAGCGCATCACTCAATAGTGATACCACTTCAGCTCAAGCATCACTTCATTAATCGGTGAGGTCAGCTGGCTGAAATCCCGCTGGGCGCTGAGCCGCAGGCCGAGATTGCGCGACAGTTCCCATTGTTGATTGAGGCTGATGTTGCGCCGTACTTCGCCGTTGGTGAAGTAATCGCCTTTAGTCTCCAAACTGAAATTCCCCAGCGGGTTACGCCACAGCACGCCGGTATTGAAACCCGCCGCCGGCGAAATAAGCGCCGAGAAATCGTTGTTGTGTTCAACCCGCACGGTGCCCAGTGCGAAGCCCAGCACGTCATCCCCCAATTTCCATGTCCCGCCCGCGCCGCCGTTGACGTGGCTCACCAGATTCTCGTCGCCGTGCTTGCCCAGCACCCGCTCAAGGCCACCCGCCACTTGCCACGACCAAGGCTGCAACAGCTCGTTGCGCGGTGTCAGCGAACGGATGGTCGCCAGATCGAGCCGCTGGACCTGCCAATGACTGTCTTCGTATTGGCGCAGTTTGAGCTGCAGGATTTCGATCTGCGCGCCGAGCGGAAAGCCATACGCGTTGTCATTCAAATCGTGATACGCCATGCGCAGGCCATATTCGGCGAACGACTTGTCATCCCGGGTGCCCGCACCCAGTTGCCAGGTACGCGACTCATGACCGTCTTCCGGCAGACCCGGGCGTTCAATCTCCAACGGCGGCGGCGGATTGGTGCTGATCGCACGCAGCAGGTCATAGCTGCGTTGCGCGCTCGTCGGATCACGTTCCTGGCCGTTGGCGCGATACCGCTCCAGCCTGTAGGCCGCGTCCTGAATCAATGCGCGACGTTCCTTCGGCAACGCGAGGTAATCGGCGCTCTGCATCTGCCTCTGGTCCGCACTGACTTTCAGGACCCACTGCTGCTCATCGTGATTCAGCGGCTCGGCGCGGCTCAGCAGCTCGCGTTCCCTGGAAGGGCGATACTCGATCTTCTCGACCAGACCCGCTTCCTTGACCGCGCGCACGGTGTCCGTGGGAATGGCCGTCAGACGAAACTGCGGCGTCAGGTCCAGACTAGGGCGAGCCACCTGAAGCAGCTCTAGCAAGCGGTAGGAGCAGTTCTCGTCAAAAAAGAAATACCCGAAGCGAATCTGTTTGAGTTCCCACACGTGCTCGACCATGCGCCGGGTTTCTTCGGGCGTCAGGTTGAGGCGGTATTCCCACAAATCGCGGTTCTCCAAACTACGGTACTCGGAGAGTTTTTCCTGGTACGGCACCAGCGCGAACAGCCCCGGATAGCCTCCTGCCAAGCCTTTCCACGCATACAGAATGCTGTTGTCGGAACCCTCGATGTAAGCGCCGAAATTAATCGCGTAGCTGAGCAAAGCGGTCTTGTTGGCCTGCACGTCCGCCTGATCGATGCGCAGCAGCGTGTGGCCGAACATGGACGACGGGCTGTTGAGGTAGGCCGCCGGGAAGATCAGCACGGTGCTGTCCGGGGCCACATCGGAAAACCATTTGTTGAATTCTTTGCAGTCAACCGCGGGCAAATCGGTCAGCTTCAATTCGTCGCGCAGAAAGCGCGTGCGGGAGGGGTAAACGCATTGCGGATGGGCGTTTTCCTGGCCTTGGGTGACAGGGCGGTAGATCGCCTCAAGCGTCGCGGCCAGCTCGGCTTTGGGGTCATGGGCGCCGTTCTGGGCGAGGAAGAATTTCGGGTCGTCGACATAGCTGCGCCAGCCACCCAGCTTGCCGGCTTCGTAGTGGCCGATGGAGATCCAGAATCTGGAATTGGCCAGTTGCTGCAAACGATCATTGTCGACGTGAGGCGCGGCGGACAGCGGGGCGCAGACACAGAGCATCAGCCAGGCAAGGCGTTTGAGCATAGAGTGGCAACTAGTCAGAAGTGGGCAGGGCGGAGAACCTGCCTTCCGGGGAGGAAGGCAGGCGGCACGACTTTAAGCTTGGGTTGCGTATTTAGCCAGAGTCGGATCGTTCTTCAGGATGTCGATGGTGTTGGTATGAACGTCTTCAGCAGTGGCGTCGGCCTTGGTGAAGATCTGCTGATAGTGCTCGTGGGTGACTGCGGCGAAATGCGCACGGTCTTCCGGTGCAACGCCCAACACGACCGCGTACGTGGTCAGTGCTTCGCCTTGGCCCATGGCCATGTCCTTGGAAAGCTCATCCATCATGCCGTTCATGGCAATCCAGGATTTGCCGCCGTAAGTAAGAGCGCTGTTGGTGGAGCAACCGTTGGTGCCCGAGGTCATGCCGAAGGTGGCGTTGCCCGAAGTACCGTTGGTGGTGGAAGCGAGGAAGTGAGCGGGAGTACCGCGTTGACCTTCAAACAGCATGTTGCCCCAACCGCAGTCCGGACCGCCAGGCGCTTGAGCCATGGCGTTGATGGACACAGCGGCGAAGAGAGTACCAAGAAGAATCCGTTTCATAGCTTTAGTCTCTGTTGTTTCAACCAAGGGTCGGATTCCTGGCCGTAAGGGCGCCAGGGCGAACCGGTTATTTAATTGTTACCGGTCGCGCAAGTTGGAGTTTAGGCACGATATGAACGTTCCGTCAGCAATTGCAGATTGTTGCGTGTAATCCACCTCCGCCGGGTGTGTAGGCAGGTTCCTCATACGGAAAAGCGATCAGGTGGTTCATGCCTTGCCAGTGCGGTGCGGCGAGCGCCAGAATGCGCCCATCTGCCCCGCCTGATGTAAGGATGTCCGATGCCCGATTCTGTTGCTGCCAGCTTGCGACTTGCGCCCGAAGCGCTGACCCGTCCCTTTTCCGCTGAACAGTTCAGCTTCACGACAACCAACGATCTGGAACCCTTTCGCGGCGTGCTCGGCCAGGAACGAGCGGTCGAAGCCCTGCAATTTGGCGTCGCCATGCCGCGCCCCGGCTACAACGTGTTCGTCATGGGCGAGCCTGGCACCGGGCGCTTCTCTTTCGTCAAACGCTACCTCAAGGCCGAAGCCAAGCGCATGCAGACGCCGTCGGACTGGGTGTACGTCAACAATTTTGACGACGCCCGCGAGCCGCGCGCATTGGAATTGCCGCCCGGCAGCGCCAGTGCGTTCATTGCTGACATCAATGGACTGATCGACAACCTGCTGTCGACGTTTCCTGCGGTGTTCGAGCATCCGTCCTACCAGCAAAAGAAGAGCTCGATCGACCGCGCCTTCAACCAGCGCTATGACCGTGCACTCGACGTCATCGAGCGTCTTGCGCTGGAAAAGGACATCGCGCTGTACCGCGACAACACCAATATCGCCTTCACCCCGATGCTCGAAGGCAAGGCGCTGGACGAGGCCGAGTTTTCGCAATTGCCGGAAGTCGAGCGCGAGCGTTTTCACACCGATATTTCGGCGCTGGAGGAGCGATTGAATGAAGAGCTCGCCAGCCTGCCGCAGTGGAAGCGCGAGTCCAACAACCAGATGCGTGAGCTCAATGAAGAGACCATCATCCTCGCGCTTCAGCCCCTGCTGGCACCGTTATCCGAGCAGTACGCCGAAAACGCCGCTGTGTGCGCCTACCTCCAGGCGGTGCAGGTCAACCTGCTGAAAACCGTGGTCGAGCAACTGGTCGACGACAGCAAAACCGATGCCCAGGCACGCAAGCTGCTCGAAGAGCAATACTGCCCGAGCCTGATGGTCGGCCATGCCGCCAGCGGTGGTGCGCCGGTGGTGTTCGAACCACACCCGACTTACGACAACCTCTTCGGCCGTATCGAATACAGCACCGATCAGGGCGCCCTTTACACCACCTATCGTCAGCTACGGCCTGGAGCGTTTCACCGGGCCAACGGCGGCTTTCTGGTGCTCGAAGCCGAAAAAATGCTCAGCGAGCCATTCGTGTGGGACGCCCTCAAGCGCTCCCTGCAATCGCGCAAGCTGAAGATGGAAGCACCGTTGGGTGAACTGGGGCGTCTGGCTACCGTGACCCTGACCCCGCAGACCATTCCGCTGCAGGTCAAAGTCATCATCATTGGCGCACGATCGCTCTATTACACACTGCAGGACCTCGATCCGGACTTCCAGGAGATGTTCCGGGTGCTGGTGGATTTCGACGAAGACATCCCGATGGTCGACGAGAGCCTGGAGCAATTCGCCCAGCTGCTCAAAACCCGGACCTCGGAGGAGGGCATGGCCCCCCTGACGGCGGACGCGGTCGCGCGCCTTGCCACGTACAGTGCGCGTCTCGCCGAGCATCAGGGGCGCTTGTCGGCGCGCATCGGCGATCTGTTTCAACTGGTCAGCGAGGCGGACTTCATCCGCAGCGTGGCCGGTGACGAGCGCACCGACGCCGGACACATCGAGCGGGCGTTGAAGGCCAAGGCCACCCGCACCGGTCGTGTGTCCGCACGCATTCTCGACGACATGCTGGCGGGCATCATCCTGATCGACACCCATGGCGCGGCAGTCGGCAAATGCAATGGCCTGACGGTGCTGGAGGTGGGGGATTCCGCGTTCGGTGTGCCGGCGCGCATTTCAGCGACGGTCTACCCGGGTGGCAGCGGCATCGTCGACATCGAGCGTGAGGTCAACTTGGGTCAGCCGATTCACTCCAAGGGCGTAATGATCTTGACCGGTTATCTGGGCAGCCGTTATGCCCAGGAATTCCCGCTGGCCATTTCCGCGAGCATCGCGCTGGAGCAGTCATACGGCTACGTCGATGGCGACAGCGCGTCCCTCGGCGAGGTCTGCACGCTGATTTCCGCACTGTCGAAAACCCCGCTCAAGCAGTGCTTCGCCATCACCGGCTCGATCAACCAGTTCGGTGAGGTCCAGGCGGTCGGCGGCGTCAACGAGAAGATCGAGGGCTTCTTCCGACTCTGCGAAGCCCGAGGTCTTACGGGCGATCAAGGCGCCATCATTCCCCATGCCAACGTTGCCACGCTGATGCTCGACGAGCGCGTGCTGCAAGCGGTTCGCGCCGGCCAGTTCCACGTGTACGCCGTGCGTCAGGTGGATGAAGCGCTGAGCCTGTTGGTGGGCATGCCGGTCGGAGAAGCGGACGAAGACGGTCAGTTCCCCGATGATTCGGTCAATGGCAGGGTAGTGGACCGCCTTCGCGACATCGCTGAAATGCTCAGCGACGACGACCTCAAAGAGCTCGAAAAGGAGGCGCCACAATTACAGCCCGAGCTGAAAAGCTAGGCCTTTGACGTCAATGAAACGGGGCGCTTGATGGCAAAATGACCATTCGGCGCCCTTTTCGTTTTCGCGCTTTTCCAACGGGGTATTTGTTCGATATTGTCGGGTTGCAGCAGTTGTCAAAGGGACTGACGCATTTCTCTCGTTACGCGAAGGAGATGAATACTGCAATCAATGAGGAGCTCGCCATGCCGCGCAGCCTCTGTCTTACTCGCCAATGCCTGGGTCTGGTGACCCGAATCGAATGTGTCGTTCGCCCGTTGTCAGGCGATACAGGAATGTGGACCTTGTTGTTCGCTGCCGGAATGTCTGGCGAACAGCCATCGGCACTCAAGGCTCAGGGGCCTTTTCATGGACCGATTGCTGCCGAATCGGTGCTTGATGCCATTGCTGAAAGCCTTGTGTTGCATGGCTATGAAACCGCGGAGGAGATCCCGATCTGGGGCCTTCACCTTCAAGGGGAGCTGCGAAGGATCAACAGCGACGCTGCTCAGGCTCAGCGGACGTCTCCGGTCAACTGATCCCAGCCTCTCGACGCGTCCGCATGTGCTTTCTTCGGTCTCCAAAATGCGGATTCGTCGATCTCCTCCGGCGCCCGATCGGGCGTTATTGTTTCAACTCTTTTCGCGGTGGGTTGTGCTAATTGGCCTTCGCCCTATACTCGCGAGCTTTTCAATGATCTGTGAGCTTCAATGGAACGTTTTATCGAAAATGCCATGTACGCATCGCGCTGGTTGCTGGCGCCGATCTACTTCGGTTTGTCTCTGGGGCTTCTGGCGCTGGCGCTGAAGTTTTTCCAGGAAATCTTTCACATCATCCCTAACGTGTTCGCGCTGGCCGAATCGGACCTGATTCTGGTGCTGCTGTCGTTGATCGACATGGCGCTGGTCGGTGGTCTGCTGGTCATGGTGATGATCTCCGGCTACGAAAACTTCGTGTCTCAACTCGATATCGACGAAGGCAAGGAAAAGCTCAACTGGCTGGGCAAGATGGATTCTTCGTCGCTGAAGATGAAAGTCGCCGCGTCCATCGTCGCGATTTCGTCCATTCACCTGTTGCGGGTGTTCATGGACGCCAAGAACATCGAGCCGCAGTACCTCATGTGGTACGTGATCATCCATATGACCTTCGTGGTCTCGGCCTTCGCGATGGGCTATCTGGACAAGCTGACCAAGCACTGATCGCCTGCGCTTCCGGCTGTAGGGTGATTGAAGCGTTACGAGCCAATATGACCAGCGGCACTGCTGGTCCCTTGCGCTCAGGCCAGCTTCAGCGAGACTTGAGTTCGCTTATTCAGCCAGTCACCACGAGGCTTAGCCATGAACTTGCAGGAACTCACCTCACACGCCGGCGCCGGCCGCATCGACGAACTCAACCTTATCTCCATCGAAGGCGGCATCTACCTGCTGGAAGCGCGGATGCAGGGCGTCGCACATCGTCTGGTCGACGCACAGAACGAAGCGTTGCACCTGCGTTCGGTCGAGCACGCACGGCAACTCCTGCAATCTGTGCCGCCCATCCCGTTCAGTCTCGTCCACGCCGTGGTCCATGATGAGATGTGCGGTGTGGAAGACGCCCTGGACCAGAACGTCAAGATCCCCCTGTCCATCCGCTCGACCTGGTAGATTTTTACTGGATATTGCCCTTTGTGCTAGTCTGCCCGGCCTTTAAATGTGAGCACCCACGGGTGCTCTTCAGCGGAGCAGTGTCATGTCCGAAGTCAATCTGTCCACCGACGAAACCCGCGTCAGCTACGGTATTGGTCGTCAGCTGGGCGACCAACTGCGTGACAACCCGCCGCCGGGCGTCGACCTCGACGCCATTCTGGCCGGTCTGACCGACGCCTTTGCCGGCAAACCGAGCCGCGTTGGCCAGGAAGAAATGGGTGCGAGCTTCAAAGTCATCCGCGAAGTCATGCAAGCCGAAGCAGCGGCCAAAGCTGAAGCAGCAGCTGGCGCCGGCAAGGAATACCTGACCGAGAACGCCAAGCGTGATGGCGTTACCACTCTGGCCTCCGGTCTGCAATATGAAGTGATCACTGCGGGCGAAGGCGCTCAGCCGACCCGCGAAAGCAACGTGCGCACTCACTACCACGGGATGCTGATCGACGGCACTGTGTTTGACAGCTCCTACGATCGTGGCGAGCCGGCTGAATTCCCGGTTGGCGGCGTGATCCCAGGCTGGACCGAAGCCCTGCAACTGATGAAGGCCGGCAGCAAATGGCGTCTGTATGTTCCTAGCGAACTGGCCTACGGCGCTCAAGGCGTTGGCAGCATTCCGCCGCACAGCGTTCTGGTCTTCGACGTTGAACTGCTCGACGTTCTGTAAGCCTCTGTAGCGACCGCTTCACGCTCGACAGATGCCGAGTCAGCCCCGCGCTGGCTCGGCATTGTCATTTTAGGTGTCGTCATCAATGCAGTTCACTGGTCGGACGCAATGCCCGCGCATAGCAGAACAGAAACAGGCTCCGCACCATCTCCTTCTGAACGCCGGGTTCGCTTGAACTCAGGCTGCTGACATCCAGATCCCCCTGATCGCGCAATTCGTCCAGCGCCTCTTCTTCCAGCACCGCACACACTTGACCCGTCTCGCGATCGAGGATGCGCAGGTAGGGTTGTGGCCGGTCAAGCCAGGCATCAATCAGATACGTCATGTGATTCTCCTTGAGTGTTTCAATGAGAATAATTCTTATCCGAGGAATAGCAAGGATCTATTTGAGATTAATTCGCATTGCTGACGGGGCAGGCCTTGAGGGCGGGCCTGAATCCCGCACAACAAAAAGCCCGTCACATGGACGGGCTTTCGGCGGAGTGGAGCGGGGCAGCGGTCAGTGTGTGCGAGCGACCGCAAATTCACTCAGCTCGACGAGTGCGTCGCGATAGACGCTCGGCGGCAGCACATCCAGACAGGCAATGGCGCGAGCGATGTAGTCGCGTGCCAGCTGGGCGGTGTACTCGAGGGCGCCTGAAGTTTCCACGGCGTCGCGGATGCTTTCGAGATCTTCCAGGCCGCCCTTCTGAATGGCCTGACGAACCAGCGCAGCCTGTTCAGCGGTGCCTTCGCGCATGGTGTAGATCAGCGGCAGGGTGGGCTTGCCTTCGGCGAGGTCATCACCGACGTTCTTGCCGAGGGTTTCCGCATCGCCGCGATAGTCCAGCAGGTCGTCGACGAGTTGGAAAGCGACACCCAGATGATCGCCGAAGGTACGCAGCGCTTCGCTTTGCTCCGGGCCGGCGTTGGCCAGGGCTGCGGCGCTGTGGGTCGACGCTTCGAAGAGCATTGCGGTTTTGCCGCGGATGACTTCCATGTAGGTTTCTTCGGTGGTGCTGGCGTCGCGTACTTTGGACAGCTGCAGCACTTCGCCTTCCGCGATGACCCGTGTGGCCTTCGAGAGGATCTGCATCACCTGCATCGAGCCCAGTTCAACCATCATCTCGAACGAGCGCGAATACAGGAAATCCCCCACCAGCACGCTGGGTGCGTTCCCCCACATGGCGTTGGCTGTCGAGCGGCCGCGACGCATGCCGGACATGTCTACCACGTCGTCGTGGAGCAGGGTGGCGGTGTGCAGGAATTCGATGGTCGCCGCCAAAAGGCGCAGGTCATCACCGCCAGAGCCCAGCGCTTTGCCGCACAACAGAACGAGCAACGGACGCAGGCGTTTACCGCCAGCGGAAGTGATGTAGTCGCCGATTTTGGAGACCAGCGGCACGCGCGATGTCAGCTGCTTCTTGATAATGTGGTCGACGGCTGTAAAGTCGTCCGCCACAGCGGTGTAGAAGGCTTGGGGTTGCATCAGCGAGACGTGCTCCAGAAGGGTTGCGCGGCATGCTAGGTTGCAGGCCCCACCCTGTCAAGGCGTGACATAACGCAGCTTGCAAGGCGTTGATCGCTTGCGTACAATCGCGCACCCTAACTTCCTGGGCAGCACCTGCCTTACGCAATTGCATGTCGGCCTTCCAGCCTTGTGCAGCCATGCCAGCCAATACCTCTTCCTATAAAGAGCTGGGTGAGCAGGATTATCGGAGATACACCATGTCTTATGCAGTAATCGTTACTGGCGGCAAGCAATACAAGGTCGCCCCAGGTGAATACCTGAAGATTGAAAAACTGGAAATCGCTACCGGCGAATCCGTTACTTTTGATCGCGTTCTGTTGGTTGCCAATGGCGACGACGTGAACATCGGCGCTCCAGTTGTTGCAGGCGCTACCGTTGTGGCTGAAGTGATCTCCCAAGGTCGTCACGATAAAGTCCGCATCATCAAGTTCCGTCGTCGTAAGCACCACATGAAGCGTATGGGCCACCGCCAGTGGTACACCGAGATCAAAATCACCGGTATTCAGGCTTAATTTCAGCCTAATCCTCACTAGGAGAATTGACTCATGGCACACAAAAAAGCTGGTGGTAGTACCCGTAACGGTCGCGACTCAGAAGCCAAACGCCTTGGCGTGAAGATGTATGGCGGCCAGGTTATCGTTCCGGGCAACATCATCGTGCGTCAGCGCGGCACCCAATTCCACGCTGGCTACGGCGTTGGTATGGGCAAAGATCACACCCTGTTCGCTAAAGTCGAAGGCGTGATCAAGTTCCAGGTTAAAGGCGCCTTCGGTCGTCGCTATGTAAGCATCGTGCCAAAGACTGAAGTCGCGGCATAATCTTGCGTTCAGGGGGTGTGAGGGCCTGACCTTCATACCTCCTGAGCTGAAAAGCCCTGTCGATGACAGGGCTTTTTCGTTTGTAGAAGGGTCTGTTTCTGGTGAGTCTCTTGCAAAGCTGTTTGTGTGGGCCGTTGTGGTGTGAAGTCGCTGGTTTTTGATCGGTATCGCAACGCTCATCTTTGCAAGAGCCTTATGAATTTATGTTGTTTGCTCGTCTTTGTGACGGGAGGCGTGCGCTATGAAATTTGTTGATGAAGTATCCATTCGAGTAAAGGCCGGTGATGGCGGTAACGGTTGCATGAGCTTCCGTCGCGAGAAATTCATCGAGAACGGTGGTCCTAACGGTGGTGATGGCGGTGACGGCGGCTCGATCTACATGATTGCCGACGAAAACCTCAACACCTTGGTCGACTACCGCTACACCCGTCACTTCGACGCCGAGCGCGGCTCGAACGGCGGCAGCACCGACTGCACCGGTCGCAAGGGTGAAGAGCTGGTGTTGCGTGTGCCGGTCGGCACGACTGTGATCGACGCTGGCACCCAGGAAGTCATCGGCGACCTGACCAAGGCCGGCCAGCGTCTGCTGGTGGCCCATGGCGGCTGGCACGGTCTGGGCAACACGCGTTTCAAATCCAGTACCAACCGCGCGCCGCGTCAGACCACCCCCGGCAAGCCGGGTGAGCAGCGTGACCTCAAGCTTGAGCTGAAAGTGCTGGCTGACGTCGGTCTGCTCGGTTTGCCGAATGCCGGCAAGAGCACGTTCATTCGCTCGGTATCGGCTGCCAAGCCAAAGGTCGCTGATTACCCGTTCACCACGCTCGTCCCGAACCTGGGTGTCGTCAGCGTCGATCGCTGGAAGAGCTTTGTCGTCGCCGATATTCCCGGCCTGATCGAAGGTGCTTCCCATGGTGCAGGCTTGGGGATTCGCTTCCTCAAACACCTGGCCCGGACACGTTTGCTTCTGCACCTCGTCGACATGGCACCGCTGGATGAAAGCAGTGCGCCGGATGCCGCTGAAGTCATCGTCAACGAGCTGGTCAAGTTCAGCCCTGCGCTGGCCGACCGCGATCGCTGGCTGGTCCTGAACAAGTGCGACCAGATCCTCGAAGAAGAGCATGAGGCCCGCAAGCAGGAGATCATTGATCGTCTGGAGTGGACCGGCCCTGTCTACGTGATCTCGGCCATCGCCAAAGAAGGCACCGATCGCCTGACCCACGACATCATGCGCTATCTCGAAGATCGTTCTGATCGTCTGGCCAATGACCCGGCCTACGCTGCCGAGCTGGCTGAGCTGGATCAACGCATCGAAGACGAAGCTCGCGCCCAGTTGCAGGCGCTGGATGATCAGCGTGCCTTGCGCCGTAGCGGCGTGAAGAGCGTACATGACATCGGCGATGACGATTGGGATGAGGAAGACGTGGAAGACGAAGATGGTCCGGAAATCATTTACGTCCGCGACTGATCGACTGAAGTAAACTACGACGCCGCTCTTGAAGCGGCGTTTTAGTATCTAGAATTCGGACTCTCTGGCTTAAGGTTGAAAGATCATGCGGAGCAAGGTGACAGGTGCCCAGCGTTGGGTGGTGAAGATCGGAAGTGCGCTGCTGACGGCGGACGGCAAGGGTCTGGATCGCAACGCGATGGGTGTTTGGGTCGAGCAGATGGTGGCCCTGCATGAGGCGGGTGTCGAACTGGTCCTTGTTTCATCCGGCGCAGTAGCGGCCGGGATGAGTCGTCTGGGCTGGACTGCGCGACCGAGCGCCATGCATGAGCTTCAGGCCGCTGCAGCAATCGGTCAGATGGGTCTTGTGCAGGCGTGGGAATCCAGCTTCGCCGAGCATCAACGGCATACTGCGCAGATTCTGCTCACTCACGACGATCTGTCCGATCGCAAGCGCTACCTGAACGCCCGAAGCACGTTGCGGACTTTGGTTGAGCTGGGAGTCATCCCTGTCATCAACGAAAACGACACCGTCGTCACCGACGAGATCCGTTTCGGCGACAACGACACCTTGGCGGCTCTGGTGGCCAACCTGGTTGAAGCTGATCTGTTGGTCATCCTGACCGACCGTGACGGCATGTTCGACGCCGATCCTCGCAATAATCCCGAGGCGCAGCTCATTTATGAAGCGCGCGCCGATGATCCCGCCCTTGATGCGGTGGCTGGCGGCACCGGCGGTGCGCTGGGTCGTGGCGGCATGCAGACCAAGTTGCGTGCGGCGCGACTCGCCGCCCGTTCCGGTGCGCACACCGTGATCGTGGGTGGCCGCATAGAGCGCGTCCTGGCGCGTCTGAAGGCGGGCGAGCGATTGGGCACGTTGCTGTCCCCGGAGCGCGAAATGCTCGCGGCTCGCAAGCAATGGCTGGCCGGGCATCTGCAAACCCGTGGCACGCTGGTGCTGGACGAGGGTGCGGTAAAAGCACTGACCCAAAGCCATAAGAGTTTGCTGCCGGTCGGCGTCAAGCTGGTGCAGGGCAGCTTTCGTCGCGGCGAAATGGTGGTCTGCGTGGCGGCTGACGGTCGTGAGATCGCCCGCGGGCTGACCAATTACAGCGCGCTCGAAGCGCAGAAGATCATCGGTCTGCCCTCTGACGCCATCGTCAAGGAGCTGGGTTACATGGCCGAGCCTGAACTCGTGCACCGTGACAACCTGATTCTGGTCTGAAGTGCATCATCAAAAGAAGGAAGCATACATGCGAGTCATGAAAGGGCTGGTAGGCGCGTTGCTGATGTTGCCGTTGCTGGCATCGGCTGAAGAGATCGGCCAGGTATCAACTGTGTTCAAGATGGTCGGTCCTAACGATCGAATTGTGGTCGAAGCATTCGACGACCCCAAGGTCGACGGTGTGACGTGCTATCTGTCTCGCGCGAAAACCGGTGGGGTGAAGGGTGGTCTGGGCCTGGCTGAAGATCGTGCCGAAGCGTCCATCGCGTGCCGGCAGGTCGGTCCCATTCACTTCAAGGAGCAATTGAAGGATGGCGACGAAGTGTTCAAGGAGCGGACTTCGCTGGTGTTCAAGACGATGCAGGTTGTGCGATTCCTCGACAAGAAACGCAATACGCTGGTCTACCTCGTTTACAGCGATAAGGTCATCGAGGGCAGTCCGCAGAATGCCGTGACCGCGATCCCGATCCTGCCATGGACACCTGCGCCGGCACCTTGAAGCTGCAGAGGCAAATCGAAGGCAATAAAAAACCGACCCTGGGGTCGGTTTTTTAACAAGCGAATCGCTTAGGCTGCAGCAGCAAGGTTCAGAGCCTTGATGTGGCCATTCAGGCGACCTTTATGGCGAGCAGCTTTGTTCTTGTGGATGATGCCTTTATCGGCCATACGGTCGATAACTGGCACAGCCAGAACATAAGCAGCTTGCGCTTTTTCAGCGTCTTTAGCGTCGATGGCTTTAACTACATTCTTGATGTAGGTACGAACCATGGAACGCATGCTGGCGTTGTGGCTGCGACGCTTCTCAGCCTGTTTTGCACGTTTTTTGGCGGAAGGTGTGTTGGCCACCGTCGAGCTCCTCGAAAGACTTGGGAAATAGCTAACAAAATAGGCCGCGAATCATGCCGATGAGTTTGACACTTGTCAAGGGCAGTTGATGCGTTCCGCTGAGTGGTCGCAGTGTGGTGCCGAGGTGATTTCTTTCCGGCGTGCGACCTGTAAACTCGCGGGCTTTGGCTCTGAGCTGTTTTGCGGCGCGGAGTATCGCATATATGGAACGCGCTTTGGCGCTTCCTTTGGTCAGGCGTATAACATTTCGATGAATCTACTCAAATCGCTTGCCGCCGTGAGCTCTATTACGATGCTTTCGCGGGTGCTGGGCTTCGTCCGCGACACCATCATCGCGCGCGCTTTCGGTGCCGGCATGGCCACTGACGCCTTCTTTATCGCCTTCAAGCTGCCCAATCTGCTGCGCCGGATCTTTGCCGAGGGCGCTTTTTCCCAGGCCTTCGTTCCCATCCTGGCGGAATACAAGAGCCAGCAGGGCGAAGAGGCAACCCGCACATTTGTCGCGTATGTCACCGGCCTGCTGACCTTGGCCCTGGCAATCGTCACGGTGCTGGGCGTCGTATTTGCCCCATGGATCATCTGGGCCACCGCGCCGGGTTTTGCCGATACGCCGGAGAAGTTCCAGCTGACCTCGGACCTGCTGCGGGTGACCTTTCCTTATATATTGCTCATTTCTCTGTCATCACTGGCCGGTGCGATCCTCAACACGTGGAATCGCTTCTCCGTACCGGCGTTCGTGCCGACGCTGCTCAATCTGGCGATGATCTTCTTCGCCCTGTTCCTTACGCCCTATTTCCACCCGCCCGTGATGGCGCTGGGCTGGGCTGTGCTGGCGGGCGGTTTGCTGCAGCTTCTTTATCAGCTGCCGCACCTGAAAAAGATCGGCATGCTGGTGCTGCCGCGACTCAACCTGCGCGACACCGGTGTCTGGCGGGTGATGAAGCAGATGCTGCCGGCCATGCTCGGGGTGTCCGTCAGTCAGATTTCGCTGATCATCAACACCATATTCGCCTCGTTTCTTGTCGCAGGTTCCGTGTCTTGGATGTATTACGCCGACCGCCTGATGGAACTGCCTTCCGGGGTGCTCGGCGTGGCGTTGGGGACGATTCTGCTGCCGATTCTCTCGAAAACCTACGCCAGCCGGGATCGCCATGAATATTCGCGGATTCTCGACTGGGGCCTGCGCTTGTGTTTCCTGTTGGTGCTGCCGTGCACCCTGGCGCTCGGGCTGCTTGCCGAGCCGCTAACAGTTTCGCTGTTCCAGTACGGCAAGTTCGACGCCGTGGATGCTGCGATGACCCAGCGTGCGCTGGTCGCGTACTCGGTGGGGCTGCTGGGCATCATCGTGATCAAGGTGCTCGCGCCGGGCTTTTATGCTCAACAAAATATCCGCACGCCGGTGAAAATCGCGATCTTCACCCTCATGGTGACTCAGCTGTTCAATGTGCTTTTCGTCTATGTCATCCATCTGGCACACGCCGGTTTAGCGCTCGCGATCAGTGTCGGGGCTTGCCTCAATGCGTTGCTGCTGTTCTGGCAGTTGCGCAAGCAGGACCTGTTTCAGCCGCAGCCGGGTTGGCCGATGTTCCTGGGCAAGCTGATTATCGCGGTGGTGGCGATGTCCGCCGTGCTGCTGGGCCTGATGCATGTGATGCCCGCTTGGTCAGACGGCGAGATGCTGCAGCGATTCCTGCGCCTCGGCGGGCTGGTACTGGCAGGTGTCGTGACGTATTTCGGCACTTTGCTGTTGCTGGGTTTCCGCGTCAGGCATTTCGCTCGCAAGGCGATCCTGTAGGATCAGTCGTCGTTTTCTGCCGGTTAACGTCGATTGTTGTGGTTTGCCCGGATGTGTCGCCTGTCGTTGACGGCGGTGTGTGGTTATAATCGGCCACTTTATGAGCAAGAAGCGCGTTATGCAGCTGGTTCGAGGCCTTCACAATCTGCGCCCGCAGCACCGGGGCTGCGTCGCCACCATTGGCAATTTCGACGGTGTACACCGGGGTCATCAGGCTATCCTGGCGAGACTGCGTGAACGCGCCGTCGAGCTGGGCTTGCCCAGTTGTGTGGTGATCTTCGAACCGCAACCGCGCGAGTTCTTCGCTCCCGAGACGGCCCCGGCCCGTTTGGCCCGACTGCGCGACAAGCTCGATCTGCTGGCTGGCGAGGGCGTTGATCTGGTGTTGTGCCTGGCCTTCAATCAGCGCTTCAGCAAGCTCAGTGCATCCGAGTTTGTCGACACCGTGCTCATCGATGGCCTGGGTGTGAAACACCTGGAGGTGGGTGACGACTTCCGTTTTGGCTGTGACCGCGTGGGCGATTTCGATTTCCTGCAAAAAGTCGGCGCCGAAAAGGGCTTCACCGTCGAAGCGGCGCAGACCGTCGAAATCGATGGCGTCCGTGTGAGCAGCACCAAGGTGCGCACGGCGCTTGCTGCCGCAGACTTCACCCTGGCCGAGCATTTACTGGGCCGCCCGTTCGAAATCTCTGGCCGCGTACTGCATGGCCAGAAACTGGCGCGTCAGTTGGGTACGCCCACGGCCAACGTGCAACTCAAACGTCGTCGCGTGCCATTGACCGGTGTCTACCTGGTCAGCGCGCAGATTGACGGCAAGGTATGGCCAGGCGTCGCCAACATCGGCGTGCGTCCCAGCGTGGCGGGCGATGGACGTCCCCATCTGGAGATTCACCTTCTGGATTTTACCGGCGATATCTATGGCCGGCGTTTGACGGTGGTATTCCACCACAAGCTGCGTGATGAGCAGCGCTTTGCCTCCCTTGAGGCGCTCAAGACGGCGATCGATGCGGATGTCGCTGCCGCTCGTGCCCACTGGCACGACCAACCGCTAAACTTTAGAGCCTGAAATGACCGACTACAAAGCCACGCTTAATCTTCCGGACACCGCCTTCCCGATGAAGGCCGGCCTGCCCCAGCGCGAGCCGCAAACTCTGCAGCGCTGGGACAGCATTGGCCTGTACCAGAAGCTGCGCGAAATTGGCAAGGATCGGCCCAAGTTCGTGCTGCACGACGGGCCTCCGTACGCCAACGGCAATATCCACATCGGTCATGCGGTCAACAAGATTCTCAAGGACATGATCGTTCGCTCGAAGACCCTTTCCGGCTTCGACGCGCCTTATGTCCCGGGCTGGGATTGCCACGGTCTGCCGATCGAGCACAAGGTCGAAGTCACCCACGGCAAGAATCTGCCTGCGGACAAGACCCGGGAACTGTGCCGTGCCTACGCGGCCGAGCAGATCGAAGGGCAGAAAGCCGAGTTCATCCGCCTGGGTGTGCTGGGCGACTGGGACAACCCGTACCGCACCATGGACTTCGCCAACGAAGCCGGTGAAATCCGCGCGTTGGCTGAGATGGTCAAGAACGGCTTCGTCTTCAAGGGCCTGAAGCCGGTCAACTGGTGTTTCGATTGCGGCTCTGCATTGGCTGAAGCGGAAGTTGAATATCAGGACAAGAAATCGTCCACCATCGACGTCGCCTTCCCGGTGGCCGATGCCGACAAGCTGGCTGCCGCCTTCGGTCTGCCAAGTCTGGGCAAACCTGCTGCCATCGTGATCTGGACCACCACCCCGTGGACCATCCCGGCAAACCAGGCGCTCAACGTTCACCCGGAATTCACCTACGCACTGGTCGATACCGGCGAGCGCCTGCTGGTGCTGGCTGAAGAGCTGGTTGAGTCCTGCCTGAAGCGATGGAACCTTGAAGGTTCGGTGCTGGCGACGGCCGAAGGTTCGGCGCTCGAGCTGATCAATTTCCGTCATCCGTTCTACGATCGTCTTTCGCCCATCTATCTGGCTGACTATGTCGAGCTGGGCGCGGGCACCGGTGTCGTTCACTGCTCGCCGGCCTATGGCGTCGACGACTTCGTGATCTGCAAAAGCTACGGCCTGACCAACGACGACATCATCAGTCCGGTGCAGAGCAACGGCGTGTACAGCCCGTCGCTGGAGTTCTTCGGTGGCCAGTTCATCTTCAAGGCCAACCAGCCAATCATCGACAAGCTGACCGAAGTCGGCGCGTTGCTGCACACCGAAACCATCACCCACAGCTACATGCACTGCTGGCGCCACAAGACGCCGCTGATCTACCGCGCCACCGCGCAGTGGTTCGTCGGCATGGACAAGCAGCCGACGTCGGGTGACACCCTGCGCAACCGCGCCGTGAAGGCCATCGAAGAAACCAAATTCGTCCCGGCATGGGGGCAGGCGCGCCTGCACTCGATGATCGCCAACCGTCCTGACTGGTGCATCTCCCGTCAGCGCAACTGGGGCGTGCCGATCCCGTTTTTCCTGAACAAGGAAAGCGGCGAGCTGCACCCGCGCACCGTTGAGCTGATGGAAGAAGTCGCTCAGCGCGTCGAGCAGGAAGGCATCGAAGCCTGGTTCAAGATGGACGCTGCCGAGCTGCTGGGTGACGAAGCGCCGCACTACGACAAGATCTCCGACACTCTGGACGTCTGGTTCGATTCCGGCACCACGCACTGGCACGTCCTTCGCGGCTCGCACCCGATGGGCCACGAAAGCGGTCCACGCGCCGACCTTTACCTCGAAGGCTCGGACCAGCATCGCGGCTGGTTCCACTCGTCGCTGCTGACCGGTTGCGCCATCGACAATCACGCGCCGTACCGTGAATTGCTCACCCATGGTTTCACCGTGGACGAGAACGGCCGCAAGATGTCCAAGTCGCTGGGCAACGTCATCGCGCCGCAGACCGTCAACGACACACTGGGCGCGGACATCATGCGCCTGTGGGTTTCGGCGACCGATTACTCCGGCGAAATGGCCGTTTCCAACACCATTCTGCAGCGCAGCGCAGATGCGTATCGACGCATCCGCAACACCGCGCGCTTCCTGCTCTCGAACCTGACCGGCTTCAACCCGGCCACCGACTTGCTGCCAGCCGAAGAGATGCTGGCGCTGGACCGCTGGGCGGTGGATCGCGCCCTGCTGTTGCAGCGTGAACTGGAAGAGCACTACGGCGAATATCGGTTCTGGAACGTCTACTCGAAGGTGCACAACTTCTGCGTTCAGGAATTGGGTGGCTTCTATCTGGACATCATCAAGGACCGCCAGTACACCACCGGTGCCAACAGCACGGCGCGCCGCTCTTGCCAGACTGCGCTGTTCCACATCTCTGAAGCGCTGGTTCGCTGGATCGCACCGATCCTGGCGTTTACCGCCGATGAGCTGTGGCAGTACTTGCCGGGCGAGCGTAACGATTCGGTCATGCTCAACACCTGGTATACCGAGCTGAGCGAACTGCCGGAAGGCTTCGAGCTTGATCGCGCCTACTGGGAGCGGATCATGGCGGTGAAGGTGGCGGTCAACAAGGAAATGGAAAACCTGCGCGCGGCCAAGGCCATTGGCGGCAACTTGCAAGCCGAAGTCACGCTGTACGCCGAAGACGCGCTGGTGGCGGATCTGTCCAAGCTGAGCAATGAGTTGCGCTTCGTGCTGATCACCTCAACGGCCAGCGTCGCGCCTTTTGTCAGCGCGCCTGCCGATGCGGTGGTCACCGAAGTGGCTGGTTTGAAACTCAAGGTCGTCAAATCCGGCGACGCCAAGTGCGCGCGCTGCTGGCATCACCGCGAGGATGTCGGGGTCAATCCGGAGCATCCGGAAATCTGCGGTCGTTGCGTCGACAACATCAGCGGCGCAGGCGAGGTTCGTCACTATGCCTAATGCATCGGCTGGCCGTATGGGCCGACTGGGTTGGTTGTGGTTGAGCGTGCTGGTGGTGGTCATTGACCAGGCCAGCAAGTTCTACTTCGAAAACCGCCTGGAGTTGTATGAGCAGATCGTCATCCTTCCTGACTACTTCAGCTGGATGCTGGCCTACAACACCGGGGCTGCTTTCAGCTTCCTGGCCGACAGTTCCGGCTGGCAGCGCTGGTTGTTTGCGCTGATCGCGGTAGTGGTGAGTGGGGTGCTGGTGGTCTGGCTCAAGCGGCTCGGGCGCGACGAAACCTGGCTGGCGATTGCCCTTGCCCTGATATTGGGCGGGGCGCTCGGCAATCTGTATGACCGAATCTTCATCGGCCATGTCATAGACTTCATATTCGTGCATTGGAAAGAACACGGCTTCCCGGCCTTCAATGTTGCGGACAGCGCCATTACCGTTGGCGCGATCATGCTGGCTCTGGACATGTTCAAGAGCAAGAAAACCGGAGAGACCGTCAATGACTGATCAGTTGATGACCGAACAGGCTACTCAGGAAACACGCATCGGTCAGAACACGGAAGTCACCCTGCATTTCGCGCTGCACCTGGAAAACGGCGACACCGTCGACAGCACGTTCGACAAGACGCCGGCGACCTTCAAGGTCGGCGATGGCAGCCTGCTTCCGGGCTTTGAGGCGCTGATCTTTGGCTTCAAAGCCGGTGATAAACGCACGCTTCAAGTGCCGCCGGAAAACGCTTTCGGTCAGCCTAACCCGCAAAATCTGCAGGTCATGCCCCGTTCGCAGTTCCAGAATATGGAGCTGTCGGAAGGGCTGCTGGTGATCTTCAACGATGCGGCGAACACCGAGCTGCCGGGCGTGGTGAAATCGATGGATGATGATCATGTCACCGTCGATTTCAACCATCCGCTGGCGGGCAAGACGTTGACCTTCGAAGTGGAAATTTTCGAGGTGAAGGCACTCTGAGCATCGCCAGAGCGCCTGGCCCCGGCACTGGTCGGGGCCTTTTCGTTATATGTTTCATTGCGCGTAGACACGAGGCACATCATGCAAATCAAACTCGCCAACCCACGTGGCTTCTGCGCCGGGGTGGACCGTGCGATCGAAATCGTCAATCGCGCGCTGGAAGTGTTTGGCCCGCCGATCTACGTGCGCCATGAAGTGGTTCATAACAAATTCGTCGTCGAAGACCTGCGCAGCCGTGGCGCGATCTTCGTCGAAGAGCTCGAGCAGGTGCCGGATGACGTCATCGTGATCTTCAGCGCCCACGGCGTGTCGCAGGCGGTGCGCACCGAGGCGGCAGGGCGCGGCCTTAAGGTGTTCGACGCCACCTGTCCGCTGGTGACCAAAGTGCATATCGAGGTCGCGCGCTACAGCCGCGACGGCCGCGAGTGCATCCTCATCGGTCACGCCGGCCACCCTGAGGTCGAGGGGACGATGGGGCAGTACGACGCCAGCAATGGCGGCGCGATTTATCTGGTCGAAGACGAAGCAGACGTCGCCAACCTCCAGGTGAGCAATCCTGAGAACCTTGCCTTCGTGACCCAGACGACGCTGTCGATGGACGACACCAGCCGGGTCATCGACGCCCTGCGCACACGATTCCCGGCCATTGGTGGCCCGCGCAAGGACGACATCTGTTACGCCACGCAAAACCGTCAGGATGCGGTCAAGGTCCTGGCCGATGAGTGCGACGTGGTGCTGGTGGTCGGCAGCCCGAACAGCTCCAACTCCAATCGCCTGCGTGAACTGGCTGAACGCATGTCGACCCCTGCCTATCTGATCGATGGTGCCGAAGACATGCAGCGCAGCTGGTTCGACGGCGTGGGCCGCATCGGCATTACCGCCGGTGCTTCGGCGCCCGAGGTGCTGGTGCGTGGCGTGATCCAGCAGCTGCACGCCTGGGGTGCGACCGGCGAAGACGAGCTGGCCGGGCGCGAAGAAAACATCACCTTCTCGATGCCCAAGGAATTACGCGTCAAGTCGCTGCTGTAATCCGGTCACTCCGTAACCGCATCATGCGCAGGGCTCGCTGCTGAATCCCTCGGATCGCAGCGTGACCCTGCCGGTCACCGCAATCACCAACTGGTAGCGACTGGCAGGTGTGTCTCTGAGGCACACCGCCAGTGTCCCGTTGGCGTTGTTCAGCAGCCGCCCCGTGTTATCGAAACCAATGCGCACGGCGACCTTGCTGTTGCCCACCACCCTGACGTTACGGTGGCTGGCGAACTCGGCCAGCGACAGCTCACCCTCGTCTCTGAGCTGGTTGCGGTTGCTGTCGACGAACACGTTCCAGCCTCGGCTCCAGTCCTTTTCAAGCGCCTGTATCACCACTGGCTGACTGCGCAGAATCGCCTCTGTGCGAGCCATTCGCAGCCCGCTGGCCAGTTGCTGAGCCGTGTCCTGACGTCGTTGTGAGTCGATCAACTGCCCGAAGGCGGGGATCGCGAGCGTCGCGACGATACCCACAATCACCAACCCTGCCAGCAGTTCAATCAGCGTCAATCCTTGCTGTTTCACGAGCGTCTTCCGTTGAGTTCGGCGCTCAAGCAAACACCTGCTCCGTTGCGCTGACAACCGGTTCGATTGTCAGCCGGTATGTCTGCAAGCCGCCGTTACACATCCTTCGGGCAAACCGCTGCGCATCGACTTCACTGGTGCCTGCACAGCGGACGGCAGAGGTGGGCGATGGCAGGAAGGGCGATGCAATCAGGGATGACATTGATCGAAGTGCTGGTTGCGCTGCTGATCTTCAGCGTTGGCATATTGGGTGTGGCGATGCTGCAGCTCAACGCGCTGAAGTACACCGACAGCTCGATGCGCAGCATGCACGTCAGTTTCATCGTCCATGATCTTCTCGAGCGAATCCGCGCCAATCCGGGCACCAGTTATGCGCTGGCTTCGCTGAGTCAGGCGCCATCGTCCGGCAGTCTCGCCGTCCCACGCCAGCAAGACCTGTACGACTTCGCGACGCAGTTGAGACGCGCGGTCGGTGACGATGCCGAGGCATCCATTGCGGTGTCGGGATCGAGCGTGACCGTTACATTGAAGTGGGACGATTCCCGCGCCAGCCAGGAGGCCGCACAGAAGCAGACGCTGACGTTGACCGCAGATGTATCTGCCGAGCGGGGCGCACGACCATGAGGCCTTTGGAGAAAGGCTTTGGCCTCGTCGAAGTTATGCTGGCGCTGGTGTTGGGATTGGTGATGTCGCTGGCCTTGGCGCAGATATTCATCAGCTCAAAGAGCAGCTATGCCAGTCAGACATCGTCCGCCAGCCTGCAGGAAGACGCGCGATTCGTGCTCAGCAAAATGGTCCAGGAAGTGCGGCTGGTCGGCATGTTCGGCTGTTTGGGAAAAGTCGACGACGCCAGCGTCGGCAATGGCTTCTCCAAGGCGTTTGAAGCGCCGATCCACTGGGACGCGAGCTCGCAGACACTGAGCCTCGCCACCGCCGGAACCGGGGAGGGCGGAGGCTGGTCGACCTGGGTCATACACACCGACTGCGTGTCATCCGCCACCGCGTACTCCAACGGCCGGGCGCCCCGGCTCGCCGGACATGAGACCGCGATGCCCATTCACAAGCAGGTGTATCGCTTCAACAAGGCCCGCAATGAGCTGTCGCTGAATGGCCAGCCCCTGGTCAGCAATGTGCGCGCGTTCAGCGTGCTGTTCGGCGTTGCCGGTTCGATCAATGACCGCTCCGTTGCGCGGTACGCGGCCACCGCCGAACCCTCGTTGATCCGCAGCGTACGGCTGACCCTGACACTGTTCGACCCCGCAGATCGGGGGCAGGAACAGACCATCGACGTCGTTGCCGCCCTCCGTAATCGGCTGGGGTGATCACATGAATATGAATCCACAACGTGGCGCGGTGTTGATCGTCAGCCTGGTGTTCCTGCTGTTGCTGACCCTCTTGGCGACATCGTCGATGCAGAACGCCACCCTCCAGGAAAAAGTGGCGGGCACGCTCAAGCGGCGTGATGCGTCGTTTCAGTCCGCCGAGACAGCGCTGCGCATTGCTGAATCAAACATCCTGTCATCCGGGTTTTCACTGCTGGCCTGTTCGTCGCCAGCGAGATGTTTGCCTCCGCCTGAAGCGCTGACACTTTCCAAAAGCGGAACGGGCGGGGCGTCGGGTGTGGATTGGGTCGCGACGCGCGGTGGTTTTTACGGCATTCAGCATGTCGGCCAAACCGATCAGCCGCCCGGTGGCGGAGACGGTCAGTTTCGGATCCTGTACCGCGTGACGGCCATCGGCATTGAGGGCGACTCACGCACCGTGATCGAAAGCATTCACACCGAGGAGCGTCGCGTGATGTGGCGGCAGCGGCAATGAACAGACCATCCGCGGGTTTCACCCTGATCGAGCTGCTGATTGCCATCGCCATCGTCGCGATTCTCGCCGCCGTCGCGTATCCGCAATACAGCGAATACACCCGGAAAACCCGCCGCTCGGAGATCGCCGGGGTGCTGGTTGAAGAGGCGCAGAAGCTTGAGCGGTTTCATTCACGGGCAGGGCAATACTCGGACGTCAGCGGGCCTCCGGCGTTTAGTCATGAGGTGTCGATGGGGAATGCGTTTTATCGGATAGGGGCTGAGCGCAAGGAGCGGACGTTCACGCTGACCGCTTCGCCGGTTGGCGGAGGAATGATGGCGGGCGATGCGTGTGGGAATTTTGTGCTGGAAAACACTGGCAAGCGCGACAATCTCGGGATGTCGGGGGCTGCCAGTGTGGCGGGGTGTTGGGGGCGCTGAAATGACCTGGATCGGCTACGGCGCCGCGCGTCAGGGCGTTCGTCCGCCGAAAACAGCCACACATCCCCCCGGCAAATATTGAAACAACCGGTTGCTATATAGTTTCTCCATCAAGGAGAGATTAAATGCCCAAACGGTGTCGGGGTTTTACGCTGGTCGAGTTGCTGGTGACCATCACGTTGGTCGGCATCCTCGCCGCGATCGCCATTCCAAGTTTCACCTCTGCTATTCAGAACACCAAGGCCGACACGGAAGTAAGCGACTTTCAGCGTTTCCTTAACTACGCCCGCCAACAGGCTATAAACAGCGGCACTGTCATCCGTGTAACGCCATCGGTGGCGGGTGCTGCCTGGAATACTCAGCTGAGTGCCATTGATCCTGCGGCAACGGCGCCGATTCCCATTCTGCGAGTTTTGCCAGCGATGGACTCTGCATCAGTGCTTGCAGTGAGCGGAAATCCTACTGCGATCGACTTCAACAACCTGGGGGGGTTGGCCGCACCGGTGCCGACGGCGGCTGCTGCCGTAAGCATCACCTACACACGCGGCACCATCACCCGCGTGATCAACATATGCCTGAGCGGCCGTATCGTGTTGGGCGGTTGCTGATGAAGGCCAGAATTGATTCCAGGCAACAGGGCACGACGCTGATTGAGGTGCTGGTTGCCCTGCTTGTTCTAGCCATTGGGCTGTTGGGTGCGGCAGCGCTCCAGTTGAATGCGCTGAAATACACCGACAGTTCAAGGCTCAGCAGCCAGGCCAGCTTTATTGCGTACGACATGATGGATCGCATACGTGCCAATCCTGATGCTGACTATAGTTTGACTTCCCTGGCGGCGGTGACTTCTGGTCCCAATCTGACTGTTCCGCGGACGCAGGACCTCTACGACTTCAAGACTAATATCCGAACTCTCGACCCTGTCACGGGGGATGGGACGATTGCGGTGGATTCGGCAAATAAGCGGTTGGTCACCATTACTGTGATCTGGAGTGATGCCCGGGCCACCAACACGGCAACTGCCTTGCAGACCTTCAAAGTTACAAGTCGTGTGGCGATAGACGCGAAGGTGACGCAATGAAGCACCGCGCCAGGGGCTTCGGCCTGATCGAGATCATGATCTCGCTGCTATTGGGTTTGCTTATAGTGGCGGGTGTTATTCAGATTTTCATTTCAGCCAAGAACACCTATCTGTCACAGAACGCCTCGGCGGTCATGCAAGAGGATGCACGTTTCATCCTCACCAAGATGGCTCAGGAAATACGCATGGTCGGAATGTTTGGCTGTCTGGCGACGGTCAAAGACTCAAGCGCCAACAGTGACTTCGCCGCTGCGCAAATGACGCCGGTCCGGTGGGATAACGCAACGTCGAAATTGACGCTGGTAACAGCCGACGTGGGAAATAATGGTGGTGTTCCTACCTGGACCGTTGTCTCCGATTGCAAGTCAGGAGCGACCGCTCGGACCGGAACGGCCATCCCTGCCGCCACCGAATTAGCATTTCCAATACGCCAACTCGTCTACCAGTTTGCGAATAAGCAGTTACTTCTTGGGGGGGCTGTCATCGTAAATAACGTGAATGACTTCTCGGTGATGTTTGGTACTGCCAATACGGCGTCGGACACAACGGTTACAGCGTACACCGCGACGCCCGCCAGCATGGCTACGGTGCGCAGCGTCAGGCTGACCCTAGAACTGCAGGACGCAACAGGTCGAGTTAAAAACCAGAAGTTCAGCGTTATGACCGCTTTACGCAACCGTCTCTACTAGGTGTTGCCATCTTGAATGTAACCAGACACAGAGGTGTACAACGTACCCGGGCCCGCGAGCGCGGAATGGCGCTGATCGTCAGTCTGGTGTTTCTGTTGCTGCTGACGTTGATCGGGATTTCATCAATGCAGAACGCTACGCTTCAGGAAAAGATGTCCGGCAGCGTCAAGTTCCGCAACGAGTCCTTTCAGATTGCGGAGGCGGCTGCGCGTATGGGGGAGTCTGCAGTTCAGGCCAGTAATTACAAGCTGGCGACATGCATAAAATGTGCTCCACCTCCGGAAGCTACAAGCGTAACGGGACCGGGTGCCAACAGTACCTCGGGAGTGACCTGGTTCGCGACGACAGGCATGACGGGAGGTTTGTGGGCTGTCCAGAAAATCGCCACAACCAAGGACCCGGTTAACATCAATTCTGTGGGGTGGGATGAAAGTAAGTCGTGGACGCTTTATCGCATCACAGGCGTTGGCATCTCTGGTAACTCACGAACTGTAGTGGAAAGTATTTATGCCAAACGTTGAGTGGTGCCGCAGGGCAAGGCTTTATCTGTGCAAGCTGATGATGGGCGCACTGCTTGGCCTTTATGGCTCGGCCACCGCTTTCGCCGCATTTGTGCCGTCTGATTCTCCCTTGTTAACCGTGGGGTCGGTGACGCCGAACGTCATGCTGCTGGTGGATGACTCCGGGAGTATGAACAGTATCATCTGGGCCTCGGGGTTTGATCCCAACGCGGATCCGGTTCAAGTTTACAGCTGCAATTCGGATTTCAACTGCAGTAATGTCACTGCAATGGATATGACGGACACCAACTTTTTTGTGGGAAACCTGCGTGCCGGCGGCTGCGATAATGGGTATGACGGTTTCTACAAGTTCACCACACGCACGCGCGTCTGTCTCAAACTCCCCGACCCGGTGGGCAACGGGAATACCCGGTACACCACTGCTTACATCAGCTACTTGCTTTACGCCACGTCGTTGTCCAAAAAAGACTACACGGATGATTCGATTCCCGACGATTACAGAATCAGTGTCGCGCGCACGGTGTCTGCCGCGCTGGTGGCCAGCAATCGAAATCTGCGAATTGGCCTGGCCACCTTCAATCCCCCTACGAGCGGAAACGCTGGGCCTGGCGGCAACATCGCAAGGGCGATCAGCGATCTGTCCCAGACGACCGCTACAACTACCGCGCAAGCCAATGCCAACTACAACTCGCTGATCTCGTCCATCAACGGCCTTGCGGCAATCGCCAACACGCCATTGGCTGAAACCTATTACGAGGTGACCCGCTACTTTCGCGGAATGACGCCCTATTACAATACGACGCCTTCGACCTACACCAGCCCGATTCAGTACCGTTGTCAGCGAAACTATGGAGTCGTGATTACCGACGGTCTGCCGACCTACGATCGAACCTTCCCCACGAATGATCCGCTGGGCGGCGCAAGCTTGCCCAACTGGGACGGCAAGAACAACGACGGTGATAACCTCAATGGCGATGGGGAGGGTGACACCCTTTATCTGGACGATATCGCGAAATTCGCCTACGACATCGATATGCGAGCGAGCGGAACCGATGCCGCCGGCAAGAGCTGGGACGCTGCAGATTTCACCAAACAGAACATGTTCACCTACACAGTAGGATTTACAGCAGCCAATGCAATGCTCTCGGACGCGGCCACTTATGGTAAGGGTACTTATTACCAGGCGACGGACAGCGCGGGTCTCAATGCTGCGTTATCCGCGGCTCTGAACGACATCACCTCCCGCGCAGGAACCGGGGGAGGTGTAGCGTCGAATTCATCCACACTGTCCAGCTCATCGGTTTATTTCCAGACGCAATACGATCCGACTGACTGGCGGGGCACAATTAAGGCTTCGGCAATTTTGGCTGATGGAACCGTAAACACCGCATCGCCTATCTGGTCCACCGACAAACAAATCGTTCCGGGCATTACTGCTACTTACGAGTCCTGGAACTCCCTGACCAATGCCGTTATTCCGTTGTCCTTTCCAAGCTTTTCATTGCCCCAACAGACCGTGCTCAACGCCAATCTGCCGCTTGGGATTTCTGGGCTGGATTTAGTGCAATGGAGTAAAGGGACGAACAAAACAGGATTGAAAACGCGTACGGTGTTGCTCGGTGATGTGATCAACTCGCCCTTGACGTACGCCTCACCTACGGACAACCCAGCGTCGGACCCTGCCTCTGATAATAGCTATTCCACGTATTTGGATATCAAATCAAACTCAATGAATCCCTCCCTCGTGGTCAACGCCAATGATGGGTTAGTCAACGTGATCGACCCGTCGACCGGTAACAGGCTTTATGGGTACATGCCATCCACCGTTCTCGCGAACCTGCATTACGTCGCTGACCCTAACTACATCAACGGCGTATCTCACAAATTTTTGGTGGATGGGCAAATTTCCATCGTAGATGTCCAGTTTGCTTCGTCCTGGAAAACTCTAGCCATCGGGGGGACGGGCTCCGGTGGCAAGGGATTTTATGCGCTGCAGCTGTTTAATGCCGGTGCTTCTAATACGGTTAAAGCGCTTTGGGACATCAGCAGCGTTAGCACAGGTTTTGCCAACATGGGTTACGCGTATGCCAAACCGGAGGTGGCTCAACTGCCAGACGGCCGATGGGCAGCATTCATCTCTAATGGCTATGGCAGCACCAATGGCGTGGCGTCACTCTTTGTCGTTGATGTCAGCAATGGGGCTCTGATAAGAGAGATCGCCGTCGATACCTCGGGCAACAATGGATTGTCTTCAGTCAAGCTACGCGTCAATGCACAGAGTGTTGTTCAGTACGCTTATGGCGGTGATTTGAAGGGTCAGATGTGGAAGTTTGACTTCACGGGGCAAACCGCATCCACCTGGAAAGTAGGGCTGGGTGGAAGTCCACTGTTCACTGCCTCAGGAGGGGCGAATCAGCCGATCACTGCTCAGCCGGTCGTGGGAAATAATCCGAACGGCGGCAAGATGGTTTATTTTGGCACGGGCAAATTGCTCGAAACCGCGGACAAGACCACAACCGCGACTCAAGCGTTTTATGCGGTCTGGGACAATGACGGGACGAGTGCCAACTATCGCGAAAGCGACCTTGTAGCGCAGGCTATAAATGGGGTCTCAAGCGGAGCTTCTGGGCAGTTTTTTACCACTACCCAAAATGATGTGAATTATGCAGCCAAGAAAGGCTTCTACCTTCCGTTGATCTATAACACCGTCGCGACGGGGGAGCGTGTCATCTATCCGGCGACACTCGCGTTCGGCCGGGTTCGATTTACCACGGCTATCGTCGACACAGGTGATCCATGTTCAAGCTCTGGATCGGGTAGATACGTTGAACTTGATGCATTAAGCGGGCGGATGCTTAGCTATCCGGTTCTGGATACAAACGGTGATGGGCAGGTCAACAGCGCTGACGCTAATTCAAGCGGTATCCTGATAAGCGGTGGCGTGCCTAACGCAGCCGTTACGCTTGATAAAGAGAACGGCAATCAAGCAATTCCTTTGGGCGGTTTAGGTACCCCTCAAACCATCACTGATTTGGGCGGGGTGTCAAACCGACGCATCATGTGGCGACAGATCAGATGAGGAAAGAAAAAATGATGGGCAGTAAATCGAAAGGATTCACCCTCATAGAACTGATGATCGTGGTGGCCATTGTGGGTATTCTCGCGGCGATCGCGTACCCCAGTTACACCGAGTACGTGCGGCGCACTCACCGTACCGAGATTGCCGGGTTGCTCATGGAGCAGAGCCAGATTCTGGAACGCGCTTTTACCAAAACCGGCAGTTATCTGAACGTGCCAGTCGCTGGGAATGCTTGGTACAACGTTGCCATTGCCTATTCGAACGCTACTACTGGTATGGACTTTACGCTGACCGCGACGCCTGTCCCCGCCTCCATGATGAACGGCGACAAGTGCGGCACCTTCCAGATCACCAATACCGGCGTGCGCACCAACTCCACCGGGCTGTCGAATAAAGACTGTTGGGGCCGTTGAATCCATGCAGATGAACAGGCCGTGGCCGTCGTGCTAAATCAAAACATAGTCATCATCGGCGGAGGCGTCATCGGCCTTCTGACCGCCTTCAACCTCGCCTCCAAAGTCCGAAGCGTAACGCTGATCGACCGATCGGAAGTCGGCCAGGAATCCTCTTGGGCCGGTGGCGGCATTGTGTCTCCGCTTTACCCGTGGCGCTACAGCCCCGCCGTAACGGCACTCTCGCACTGGTCGCAGGATTTTTATCCGCAGCTCGCCGAGCGCTTGCTGGCAATGACCGGCATCGATCCGCAAGTGCACAAGACCGGCCTTTACTGGCTGGATCTCGACGACGAAGCAGAGGCGCTCGAATGGGCAGCGCGTGTGAATCGTCCGCTGACATCGGTGGATATTTCTGCGGTCTACGACGCCGTGCCCGTCATGGGCGGCGGGTATTCACGTGCGGTGCACATGGCCGATGTCGCTAACGTGCGCAACCCGCGTCTGGTCAAGTCGCTCAAGGCTGCGTTACTGGCATTGCCCAACGTGGTGATTCGCGAGCACTGCCAGGTCATCGACTTTGTGCGCGAAGGTGATCGCGTCCTGGGTGTCACGACGGACGGGGGCGATGTGCTCGGCGACAGCGTGGTGCTGGCCGCCGGTGCATGGAGCGGTGATCTGCTCGGCAAATTGGGGCTGGCGCTGCCCGTTGAGCCGGTCAAAGGCCAGATGATCCTCTACAAGTGCGCCGCCGACTTTCTGCCGAGCATGATCCTCGCCAAGGGTCGTTACGCGATCCCTCGGCGTGACGGGCATATCCTCATCGGCAGTACGCTTGAGCACGAAGGTTTTGATAAGACACCCACTGAAAATGCTCTGGAAAGCTTGAAAGCTTCGGCGATCGAACTGATCCCGGCTCTGGCGGATGCGCACGTGGTCGGGCACTGGGCGGGGTTGCGACCGGGGTCGCCTGACGGCATTCCATTCATCGGGCCGGTGCCAAATCATCAAGGCCTGTGGCTGAACTGCGGGCACTACCGCAATGGCCTTGTGCTGGCGCCGGCGTCGTGTCAGTTGCTGACGGATTTGCTGGTCGGGGAAGTGCCGATTATTGATGAAGCGCCTTATGCGCCAGAGGGGAGACTGAAACCATGAGCGGCCATCTCCGACGCCAGTAGCCCTCGAAGTGCTTCGGTACTCGTGAGTAGCTCCGCGAGCAACGCGTCATCGATATCCATGTAGCCTTCGTACTCAGCGAGGTTTCTGCGCTCGTGGCAAAGCGCAGAGAGCCGTACCCGCACTTTATCCAGATCAGCGTGTGTGGAAGGCACTGAAACACAAGATAGCGGCGGTCCGACCGGTATCCTTTCAGGCGCAGTGCCGACAGCGCCATTGCGTGTGCAGCGTTATAGGCCAGATCAAAACGGCTGGCGTATGAAAGAGCGGAATTATGAGCGTCCAACAGCCTATCAAGGGCCGAGCGGACCAGTCCGATATTCGTTCTTGTCAGCAGGCTCGGCTTTCAATCCGCCGGTACGTACCAAGTTCGCCAAAGGCTCGTTGCCCATTCCGTGGGTTCTCCCTAATCGCTTCCGATGATGTCGATCTTTTCCTGCTCTGCCACTCGGGTCACGAAGCTGTTGCCGGTGGCGAGCTTCGCTTTCCAGTCCGACGGCGTGTAGAGCGTTGGGCTGATGGGCCTGCCCAGCATCTCTTCGAGCGGGATCATACGCTCCATCACTTCGCTGTAGCTGACGCCTTCACCGATCAGCATCAGATCTATGTCGCTGGATGTGTTGGCGGTCCCTTTCGCAACCGAGCCGTAGATAAACGCTCGCTGAATCTGGTCTGCGAAAGGCAGCAACTCCACTCGGAGGTGATCGGCGTGCCGAATGTTTTGCGCACAAGGCCAACCAGTTCGGGGTACACCGGACTTTCAGGATTCGCCTGATAATGGATTTGGTTGCCCTGCCGGGTTGCGGTCAGCAAACCTGCTGAGTGCAATTTCTCCAGCTCACGAGTTGTGCTGCCTTTGCCGACCTGGACCCAGCGACTGATTTCGTTGGTATAGAAGCTCCGCTCCGGATTGCCGAAGAGCAGGCCCAGCACTCGTTGCTGAGTCGTGGTGAAGAGCGCGTCGCCGATGTTCATAGGGATCTGTCTAGATAAGTCCCAAAAAGGGAACGATAGGTCCCTTTTTGGGACCTGCCCAGCGCGGCGTAATCCATCACTCCAATCCCAACTTCTTCAACCGATAACGCATCGACCTGAACGTCAAATTCAAACGCTGCGCTGCCGCCGTGCGATTCCAGCGGGTTTCTTCCAGCGCCTGCAGGATCAGTTTGCGCTCGATGCTTTCCAGATAGTCTTCCAGGTTATCAATGTTGGCCAGGCTCGGGCCGTTCTCCTCGGCGGGGCGTGATGGCTCGGCCAGGCGCAGGTCCGCGGTGTCGATCTGATCGTCTTCGCACAGCGTGTATGCCCGCTCAAGCATGTTTTCCAGCTCGCGCACGTTGCCGGGGAAGCGATAGCCCTTGAGGGCCGCCAGCGCATGGGGCGGTAGGACGGTCGCTGGCTCACCGGCGGACTCGGTCAGGCGGCGCAGTACGCTGTTGGCGATCTCTTCGATGTCTTCGCGACGTTCGCGCAACGGCGGCACGCGCAGCTCGATGACGTTCAGTCGGTAATACAAATCCTGCCGGAAACGCCCGGCAGCCACTTCCTGATTAAGGTCCTTGTGGGTCGCGCACAGCACGCGAACATCCACCACTTGCTCCTGCTGACCGCCGATGGCGCGAACGGACTTTTCCTGGATCGCGCGGAGCAGTTTCACCTGCATCGCCAGCGGCAGGTCAGCCACTTCATCGAGAAACAGGGTGCCGCCGTGGGCGACCTGAAACAGCCCGGGCTTGTCTTCATGGGCGCCGGTGAAGCTGCCTTTGCGATGTCCGAAGAATTCGCTTTCCATCAGCTCTGAAGGGATCGCGCCACAATTGACCGGCACAAACGGCTGCTCGGCGCGCGGGCCTTGCTCATGAATAAGCCGGGCGACCAGTTCTTTGCCGCTGCCCGATTCGCCGCTGATGTAGATCGGCGCCTGGCTGCGCGCCAGTTTGGCGATCTGCTTGCGCAGCGCCTGCATCGGCGGGGAGCTGCCCAGCAGGCGATGGTCAATGCGATTTTCTTCGGCAGGCGCGGTGCGCAGGCGCAAGGCGCTGGACACCAACTCACGCAACCGTGTCAGGTCGACCGGCTTGGTCAGGAAATCGAACGCGCCGGCTTTCAGTGCATGGATCGCCGTGTCGAGGCTGCCATGGGCGGTGATCATCGCCACCGGTACCTGGTTGTGGCGTTTCTGAATGTGTTGCACCAACTCCAGGCCGTTGCCATCGGGCAAGCGCATGTCGGTCAGGCACAGGTCGAACGGCTCGCGGGCCAGCCACTCCTGGGCTTCCTTGACGTTGCGCGCGCTGCGGGTGTCCAGTTTCATCCGACCGAGCGTGATTTCCAGCAGCTCGCGAATGTCCGGCTCATCGTCGACGATCAGGATCTTTTGCCGTTGGCTCATGTTCAGCTCAGCTTGAACGGATGGGCGAAGGTCATTCGCATGCAGCTTCCGCCGCCTTCCCGTGGAATGTAATTGAGGCTCGCCTGATTGCTTTCGCACAACTCGCGCGAGAGATACAGGCCCAGGCCGGTTCCTTTGCTTTCGGTGGTGAAGAAGGGTTCGAAGATTTTCGCCAGATGCTCTTCGGCAACACCCGGTCCGTCGTCGAGGACGTCCAGCGTCGGCAGTTCGCTGTACGGGGCTTGAAACAACCTTAGCCAAACTTGCGCGTGTTCGTGGAGCTGGCCGCTGTAGCGCAAACCGTTTTGCACCAGATTGCTCATCACCTGCTGCAATTGTTCGGCGTCCATCTGCGTACTGAGCACGCCTGCGCCGATGTCCAGATGCACGCTTTGACCCGCCGTCAGCTCATCCCGAAGGTTAACGACGAACGCCTCCAGCCATTGCTTGAGATCGAGCAGCTGGGGTTCGGTCTGACGTCGACGAGACAGCTGCAGAACGTTCTCGATCACCAGATTCATCCGCCGCGATTGGTCGTGAATGATCTGATTGAGACGCCGGTCCGGCGCGGTCAGTTCCTCCGATTCCAGCAGCAGTTGCGCGGCATGACTGATGGCGCCCAGCGGGTTGCGGATCTCGTGGGCAATACCGGCGGTCAGTCTGCCCAGCGCGGCCAGTTTGAGCTGCTGGGCCTGTTGGGAAATCTGGGACAGGTCATCGAGAAATACCAACGTGTGGCGATGACTGCCGCGTGCCAGTGGGATGAAACCCGGACGCAGCACCGGACCAATGGCCGAAGTGGTGATGCTGCGCGGGGCCATCGACGGGTTGGTCATCCATTGACCCAGGCGCTCGACCAGTTGCGGCGAATAGGCGTCGACGATTTCGCCCAGCAAGCGCTCGTGGCCCAGCAAATTCAGCGCGCTCTGGTTGGCGAGCAGTACCTTGTGGTCCTCGTCGAGCACCAGAATGCCGGTGCGCATGCGCTGCAGGATCAGCGCGTTGAGCTCTTCAAGGTTGTCGACGTCAGCGGCGCGACGTTCGGCGATGTCTTCACTGAGCTGCAAGCGGCGTGACAGGGCCTGAACCAGCAGTGCCGCCGCAAAACACAGGGCGCCCAGCGAGCCGGCCTGCACGAAATGGTTGGCGGCAGAGGGCTTGTGATAGCTGATGTAGAAGGTCAGATAGATGATGCCGATGGCTGACAGGGCGGCAATCAGCAGGCCGGTTCGCTTGCGCAGGAGCACATTGCTGATTGCCACCGAGGCGATGATCAGGTTGCCAATGCCGCTCGGTGCACCGCCCCCGGCGTAGAACAGCGCCGCCAGCATCAGCGTGTCGGCCATGGCGAGGGAGAACAGTTGCCCCTGACGGCTCGGGCGTTCGAGCAGCACCACGACAAGGATGTTGAAGACCAGATACAGCCAACAGCCGATGCGGAACAGCTCGATGTCGGCCAGCTCCAGCAATTCGGCGTCCAGGCTGCTGGAGATCAGCAGCACCAGCAGCACGCCGATGCTCAGACGATAGAGGTGATATAGCCGCAGGATGCGTTGGGCCTGAGGCGTCGCCAGCGACAGGCTATCAGCGGTCACGTGCAACGGGGCCCTGCAAACGGTGCGCTTCGGTGCAATACCATTGCTGGTTCTGGCTCAGCGCGCGATCGCGAGGGATATGCACGCCACATTGCGCGCAACGCACCATGGGCGCTGCGTCGAGCTCCGGCGTTGCGCGGTTCGGGCGTGGGGCAGGCCCTTTGACCAAGCGTTTGAAAAACCAGACGACCGCCACAATCAGGGCGAGCCACATAATCAAGCGAATCATGTCTGTCAGCTTATGAAGTGAAGAGCGCGCAGTGTAGCCAAGCGGATGTCGGGCGCACAGTCATCTCCATCGCCGGATGCTGTCGGAAAGTGGTCGGGCATGAAAAAAGGCCCCGAAGGGCCTCTTATAGCTGACGTTTGGCAGGGACTGAATCAGTCGAACAGGCCAAAGGTCATGTAGCTGAAGATCGAGCGGCTTTTCGGCGTGCCGTCGTCGTCATCGTTTTTCTTCTCTTCGTCAGCCGACTGGTTCTCAGGCAACAGTTCGGCAGGGATGGCTTCCTTGGCGTCCTGATACTGCTTGATCACGTCCTGGTTGGCGCGGGTTTGTCCTGGCGGCAGCGGCGGACGGCTTTCAATCAGACCCAGGGTCGCCTTGGACAGCCAGGAGCGGTTGTCGGCTTCTGCCGTGCGCGCTTCGAACTTGCCATCTACCAGCTGCGGGTGATCCGGATAGTTGGTTTTCAGGACTTCCAGGCTGGTGTCAGCCAGGTCGTCCAGGTGCAGACGCTGATAAGCCTCGACCATGACCGCCAGGCCGTCACCGACCGATGGGGTTTCCTGGAAGTTTTCGACAACGTAACGACCGCGGTTGGCCGCTGCGACGTAAGCCTGACGGGTCAGGTAGTAGTCGGCAACGTGAATCTCGTAGGCGGCCAGCAGGTTGCGCAGGTAAATCATGCGCTGCTTGGCGTCAGGGGCGTAGCGGCTGTTCGGGTAGCGGCTGGTCAGCTGGGCGAACTCGTTGTACGAATCGCGAGCAGCGCCCGGATCACGCTTGGTCTGATCCAGCGGCAGGAAGCGGGCAATGATGCCGACGTCCTGGTCGAACGAGGTCAGGCCCTTGAGGTAATAGGCGTAGTCGACGTTCGGGTGTTGCGGGTGCAGACGAATGAAACGCTCGGCCGCCGACTTGGCAGCCTCGGGCTCGCCATTCTTGTAGTTGGCGTAGATCAGCTCGAGTTGCGCCTGGTCAGCATAGCGACCGAACGGATAACGCGACTCCAGCGCCTTGAGCTTCTCGGTGGCGCTGTTATAGCTGTTGTTGTCCAGATCGGCCTGCGCCTGCTGGTACAGCTCGACTTCACTGAGGTTTTCGTCGATGACTTCTTTCTTCGAAGAACAGGCAACAGTAAGTCCGAGGATGGCTATCAGCAGCAGGTGTTTCACTTGCATGGCGGCTTGCGTCCCTATAACGGCCTGCTGTCTTGCGCAGGACCGTCCTGTTATGATGGGCGCCCCGTGGAACCCCCGGGACAAAAGACGCCGTATTTAACCACAAGCGCACAGCCGAAACCAAAGGCCAGTGCCACCTCCTAGTTTGAGCATGTCTGAGATCATAGAACTCCGCGCAGAGGTGCCGTCCGAATTGGGCGGTCAACGCCTCGACCAAGTCGCCGCCCAACTATTCGCAGAGCACTCGCGCTCGCGCCTTTCCGCCTGGATCAAAGACGGCCGCCTGACTGTGGATGGCGGCGTTTTGCGCCCGCGTGACATCGTGCATGGCGGCGCCGTTCTGCTCCTCAAAGCCGAGCAGGAAGCCCAGGGCGAGTGGATCGCGCAGGACATCGAGCTCGATATCGTCTACGAAGACGACCAGATCCTGGTGATCAACAAGCCGTCCGGTCTGGTGGTGCATCCGGCAGCAGGTCATGCCGACGGCACCCTGCTCAACGCTTTGCTGCATCACGTGCCGGACATCATCAATGTCCCGCGTGCCGGCATCGTGCACCGCCTGGACAAGGACACCACCGGTCTGATGGTGGTCGCCAAGACCATCCAGGCGCAGACGCAACTGGTCACCCAGCTGCAGAATCGCAGCGTCAGCCGCATCTATGAGTGCATCGTCATCGGCGTGGTGACCTCGGGTGGCAAGATCAACGCACCCATCGGTCGTCATGGCCAGCAGCGTCAGCGCATGGCGGTCATGGAAGGCGGCAAGCCTGCGGTCAGCCACTACCGGGTTCTGGAGCGTTTCCGTTCGCACACCCACGTGCGGGTGAAGCTGGAAACCGGGCGCACCCACCAGATCCGCGTACACATGGCCCACATCAACTTCCCGCTGGTCGGCGATCCTGCCTACGGCGGTCGTTTCCGTATTCCGCCTGCAGCCAGTGTCACCATGGTCGAATCGCTGAAACACTTCCCGCGTCAGGCGCTGCATGCGCGTTTCCTTGAACTGGATCATCCGACGACCGGTAAGCCCATGAGCTGGGAATCGCCGCTGCCGGACGACTTTGTCTGGCTGCTGACCCTGCTCAAGCAAGACCGCGAAGCGTTCATCGGATGACTGAGCGCGTGACGGACTGGCTGATTCCCGACTGGCCTGCGCCGGCGGGTGTCAAAGCGTGCGTCACGACGCGTTCGGGCGGTGTCAGTGTGGCGCCGTTCGACAGCTTCAATCTCGGCGATCACGTTGATGACGATCCGGCAGCCGTTACACACAACCGTTCGGCGCTGACCACACGCCTGCACGTTCAGCCTGCATGGCTGAAGCAGGTTCACGGTATTGACGTCGTCGAGGCTGCACCGGCAGATGTACTTCAGGCTGATGCCAGCTGGAGCCGAACCCCGGGCGTTGCCTGCACCATCATGACGGCTGATTGCCTGCCGGCGCTGTTCTGCAACAAAGCCGGTACTCAGGTCGCCGCTGCCCATGCAGGTTGGCGCGGTCTGGCGGCAGGTGTGCTTGAGGCGACTGTGGACAGTTTTGCCGATGCGTCATCCGACATCCTCGTCTGGCTTGGCCCTGCCATCGGGCCGCAGGCATTCGAAGTCGGTCCCGAAGTGCGTGAAGCCTTTATAGCCATGCACCCCGAGACGGCCGATGCGTTCGTGCCGGGCGCCAACGCCGGCAAATTCATGGCCGACATCTATCAGTTGGCGCGTCTGCGTCTCGCTGCCCACGGTGTCACAGCGGTCTACGGCGGCGGTTTTTCGACCTATAACGATGAGCGCTTCTTTTCTTATCGCCGTGGCGCACGCACTGGACGCTTCGCTTCGCTTGTCTGGGTCGAAGCCCGGTAGCCTCCGCCGCTCCACTCATTCCTCCCGAATCCTCTCCTTCAAGCTAATGTTGACCCATGTCAACCAGTGCGCGCTTGAATCCTGCCTAATCGACCGCATCTAAAGAATCATCTGGCAGGTTTTCTTTATTAGGTGTGTTCATTGCTCCGGCCTGCCCATATAGGAAGGTGAAGAATGCGTATTGACCGTTTAACCAGCAAATTACAACTCGCTCTCTCGGATTCTCAATCACTGGCGGTGGGCCTGGACCATCCGGCTATCGAACCCGCGCACCTGATGCAGGCGCTGCTTGAGCAGCAGGGCGGTTCGATCAAGCCTTTGCTGCTGCAAGTGGGCTTCGATATCAACAGCCTGCGCACCGCGCTGACCAAAGAGCTCGACCAACTGCCGAAGATCCAGAACCCGACTGGCGACGTGAACATGTCGCAGGACCTGGCGCGCCTGTTGAACCAGGCCGATCGCCTGGCTCAGCAGAAGGGCGATCAGTTCATCTCCAGCGAGCTGGTGTTGCTCGCCGCGATGGACGAGAACAGCAAACTCGGCAAGCTCCTGCTCGGCCAGGGCGTCAGCAAGAAAGCCCTGGAAAACGCCATTAGCAACCTGCGGGGCGGCGATGCCGTCAACGACCCGAACGCAGAGGAATCCCGTCAGGCGCTGGACAAGTACACCGTCGACCTGACCAAGCGCGCCGAGGAAGGCAAGCTCGACCCGGTGATTGGCCGCGACGACGAGATCCGTCGGACCATCCAGGTACTGCAGCGTCGGACCAAGAACAACCCTGTGCTGATCGGTGAGCCTGGCGTGGGTAAAACCGCCATCGCCGAAGGCCTTGCCCAGCGCATCATCAACGGCGAAGTGCCGGACGGGCTGCGAGGCAAGCGTCTGCTGTCGCTGGACATGGGCGCACTGATCGCGGGTGCCAAGTTCCGTGGCGAATTCGAAGAGCGCCTGAAAGGCCTGCTCAACGAACTGTCGAAGCAGGAAGGGCAGATCATCCTGTTCATCGACGAGCTGCACACCATGGTCGGTGCCGGCAAGGCCGAAGGCTCGATGGATGCCGGCAACATGCTCAAGCCGGCGCTGGCCCGGGGTGAGTTGCATTGCGTGGGCGCCACGACGCTCAACGAGTACCGCCAATACATAGAGAAGGACGCTGCCCTCGAGCGTCGCTTCCAGAAAGTGCTGGTGGATGAGCCGAGCGAAGAAGACACCATCGCCATCTTGCGCGGCCTCAAAGAGCGCTATGAGGTTCACCACAAGGTGGCGATCACTGACGGCGCAATCATTGCGGCCGCCAAGCTCAGCCACCGCTACATCACCGACCGGCAACTGCCGGACAAAGCCATCGACCTGATCGACGAAGCCGCCAGCCGCATCCGCATGGAGATCGACTCCAAGCCGGAAGTGCTCGACCGTCTTGAACGTCGCCTGATCCAGCTGAAGGTGGAAGCGCAGGCGCTGAAGAAGGAAGACGACGAGGCCGCGATCAAGCGCCTGGAAAAACTCCAGGAAGAGATTCAGCGCCTTGAGCGGGAATACGCCGACCTCGAAGAAATCTGGACCTCTGAAAAAGCGGAAGTGACCGGTTCTGCACAGATCCAGCAGAAGATCGAGCAGTCCCGCCAGGAACTGGAAGCGGCGCGGCGTAAGGGCGACCTCAACCGCATGGCCGAATTGCAATACGGCGTGATTCCCGATCTGGAACGCAGCCTGCAGATGGTCGACCAGCACGGCAAGCCGGAAAACCAGTTGCTGCGCAGCAAGGTGACCGAGGAAGAGATTGCCGAAGTCGTGTCCAAGTGGACCGGCATTCCGGTTTCGAAGATGCTCGAAGGCGAGCGTGACAAGCTGCTGAAGATGGAAGAGCTGCTGCACCAGCGGGTGATCGGCCAGAACGAAGCGGTCGTCGCCGTGGCCAACGCGGTGCGCCGGTCGCGTGCCGGGTTGTCGGACCCGAATCGTCCGAGCGGCTCGTTTATGTTCCTCGGCCCAACCGGTGTGGGTAAGACCGAGCTGTGCAAGGCGCTGGCGGAGTTCCTGTTCGACACCGAAGAGGCCATGGTGCGCATCGACATGTCTGAGTTCATGGAGAAACATTCCGTGGCTCGTCTGATCGGCGCGCCACCTGGCTATGTCGGGTACGAAGAGGGCGGTTATCTGACCGAAGCGGTACGCCGCAAGCCTTACTCGGTCATCCTGCTGGACGAAGTCGAGAAAGCGCACCCGGACGTCTTCAACGTCCTGCTGCAAGTGCTCGAAGACGGGCGTCTGACCGACAGTCACGGGCGTACGGTGGATTTCCGTAATACCGTGATCGTCATGACCTCCAACCTCGGCTCGGCTCGCATCCAGGAGCTGGTGGGCGATCGGGAAGGGCAGCGCGCGGCGGTCATGGATGCGCTCACCACGCACTTCCGTCCGGAGTTCATCAATCGGGTGGATGAAGTGGTGATCTTCGAACCGCTGGCCCGCGATCAGATCGCAGGCATCACCGAGATCCAACTCGGCCGCCTGCGCAAGCGTCTGGCGGAGCGCGATCTGGGGCTGGAGCTGTCCAGCGAGGCGATGGACAAGCTGATCGCTGTCGGCTACGACCCTGTGTATGGCGCGCGGCCGCTCAAGCGGGCCATCCAGCGCTGGATCGAAAACCCGCTGGCTCAGTTGATTCTGTCGGGTGGCTTCATGCCTGGCACCAGCATCAGAGGCACGGTGCAGGACGACGAGATCGTCTTCGGCTGATCCGCACTTCTATATAGAAACGCAACGGGCTCTCCTGATGGGGGCCCTTTTTTATGCGGGGTGATTTATTCGCCGAGCGCAAGATTTTCGCGAGGTTGAGGGCGATCCGCAAAAAATTCGCAAATCATTGTCTTGAAAGCAATTTAGAGGGTTGACAGGTGTTTCTGGAAATGTAGAATAGCGCGCCTCAGAGACGTGAACGCAGCGATGCAGACAGGTCGAAGAGGCTGAAAATGCGGTAGGTTCAGTGAGGTAAACGCCAGATTCGTTTGGTGCGAAATTACTGAATTTGTTGTGTTGAAGCGCGTCAAACGCTGCATCTGAAATTGATAGATTTGAAAAGATCGTTCCGTGATAGCTCAGTCGGTAGAGCAAATGACTGTTAATCATTGGGTCCCAGGTTCGAGTCCTGGTCACGGAGCCAATTTCAAGAGGTAGTACCGTCGGGGTATAGCGCAGTCCGGTAGCGCGCCTGCTTTGGGAGCAGGATGTCAGGAGTTCGAATCCCCTTACCCCGACCATTATTTGGGTCGTTAGCTCAGTTGGTAGAGCAGTTGGCTTTTAACCAATTGGTCGTAGGTTCGAATCCCACACGACCCACCATTTTTGACCTGGCTTCATCGGGTTGGATCTTAGGGAGTGACGCCATTCGCGTCACCCGCTCTGGAAACGCCTTAGGGTGTTTTCATGTTTCACCGGGGTATAGCGCAGTCCGGTAGCGCGCCTGCTTTGGGAGCAGGATGTCAGGAGTTCGAATCCCCTTACCCCGACCATTTTCGCCTAAGCAGTATCCGGGCAGAAAATACCGCTTCAACGCCACTCGCGCTGAAGCTACAAAAAAGCGTCCCTCGGGACGCTTTTTTCGTTTCTGGCTTTCACTGAGCCTTGGGCGGATTAGCCCAGTACGCCTCGATCTGATTCCTCAGGTCATCCGGGATCGGCGCGAAGTCCAGCGAGCGTGCGTGTTCCTGCCCGCTCTCCAGCGTCCAGCGAAAGAAATCCTGGACGGTCTTCTGACGATCAGCGTCCTTGGGTTGCCTGTACATCACGATGAACGTCGCGGCGGTGATCGGGTAAGCGTTTTCCCCCGGCGCGTCGAGCATCGACAGGTCAAAATCCTTCGCGTTTTTCCAGTCTGCCGTCGCGGCTGCCGCCTGAAAGCTTTCGGTGCTCGGCGTCACGAACGTGCCGGCAGCGTTCTGCAACAGCCCATAATTCAACTTCTGCTGTTTGACGTAGGCGTACTCGACGTAGCCGATCGAGTTCGGCACCTGTTTCACGTACGTCGCCACGCCCTCGCTGCCCTTGCTGCCCATGCCCACCGGCCAGTGCACCGATGCGCCTGCCCCGAGCTGACTCTTCCATTGCGGGCTGACCTTCGCCAGATAGCTGACCCAGTTAAACGTGGTGCCGGAATCATCCGAGCGGTACACGACGCTGATTTTCGCGTCAGGCAATTTCACGCCCGGGTTGAGGGCGGCGAGGGCCGGGTCATTCCATTTGCTGATCTTCCCCAGGTAGATGTCGGCCAGCACTGGGCCTGTGAATTTCAGGGTGCCGGGTTTGACCGAGGCGACGTTGATGACCGGTACGATGCCGCCGATCACCGAGGGAAATTGCTGCAGCCCGAAGGATTGCAGGTCTGCCGAGCTCATCGGCCGGTCGGTCGCACCGAAATCCACGGCGCCTTCCTTGATCAGCGCAATGCCTGCGCCAGAGCCGATATATTGGTAGTTAACCTTGATCTGGGTCTTCTGGTTGTAGTCAGTCGCCCACTTGTACAGCACCGGATAAATAAACGTGGAGCCGGCGCCGGTGACCTCGGACGCTGCGCCTGCCGTGGCGGCCATGGATAGATTGAGCGCGATGCCAAGGCCTGCGGCCAGCATCAGTCGGGAGAGCTGCGACATGGATGACTTCCTGTAATCGAGCGACATCGGGGTGAGATGCGTTGATGGGATCACAGCAAACAGCACGTTTTTATGACAAGGCGTGACAGAATTCCTTCTTTGATAGCGTGATCAATTGCCACGGCCAGGTCAGTTATTTACACGTCGCTCCGGTGCGGATTCATGAGGCCGGGTATAGACTTCAGGCAGTCTTTTCAGGATCGGCCGTGTTATGAAGTCGCCAACTCCTTCATTCGAGCAACAGCGACTTGAAGCGCTGCATCTTCTCGAAGTACTCGACACCCCACCCGAGGTCGCGCTGGACCGGATCACTCGTCTGGTGGCGCAAGTGCTGAACGTGCCTATTGCCCTGATATCGCTGGTGGATCAGGACCGCCAGTGGTTCAAGTCCCGAGTGGGGCTTGAGGCTGTCGAGTTGCCGCGGGAGCTCGCTTTCTGTGCGCACGCCATCCTTGAGGCCACCGAGCTTGTGGTGCCCGATGCCATCGAGGACGCGCGGTTCTGCAACAGCCAACTGGTCACCGGCGATCCCCATGTCCGCTTTTATGCCGGCGTACCCATACGCACCAGCCAGGGCTTCGCTGTGGGCACGCTTTGCGCCATTGACGCACGGCCCAGAATCCTTACCCCAGACGAGCTGTCCATCCTCCACGACCTGGCCGAGATCGTCAGCCGCGAAATGCAGCTGCGGGAAAACCTGATGCTGACGCGGATTCAGAAGAACCGCTCCGAAGCAATGTTTCAGGCCAGCGAGGCAGGCTATCGCTCGATGTTCGAGCTGGCCTCGGTGGGCATTGCGCTGGTTGCGCCGGATGGTGGCTGGATCAGCGTCAACGCCGCGCTGTGCGACGTCCTTGGCTACGCACCCGACGAGCTCCAGCATCTGACGTTTCAAGACATCACTCACCCCGACGATCTGGACAGTGACCTGGAGATGCTCCACCAGCTGAGTGTCGGTGAAATCAACAGCTACCAGATGGAAAAGCGTTACCTACGCAAAAACGGCAGCGCGGTCTGGGTCAATCTGAGCGTCACGAAGAAGCTGTCCGAAGCCGGAGAGCTGGAATATTTCATCTCCATCATTCAGAACATTCAGGCGCGCAAAGAGCTTGAGCAGGAAGCCCGACATGACGCCCTGACCGGCCTGCACAATCGCCGCGCGCTGGACTCGCTGTTGCCGATCGCTCAGGCCCGTGCCGACCGCTCCAGGTTGCAGCTGGCGTTGATGTTCATCGATCTGGATGGGTTCAAAGTCATCAACGACAGTTACGGGCACGATGCCGGGGATGATCTGCTGCGCGCTGTTTCCACACGTTTGCAGAGCTGCATTCGCAGGACTGACAGCCTGGTGCGGCTGGCCGGTGATGAATTCATCGTGATCCTGGAAGGCATCACGCCGGGTGTGGAGGAGGCCCGCGAAGTGGCTCAGAAACTCCTCGTCGCGATTGCACAGCCCCTTACAATCAAAGGCGATGTCATTCGCTGCAACGCAAGTATCGGCTTTTCCATGTACGAACCCTGCTCGGGCAAGGCCCCTGACGAACTCATGCGCGAAGCCGACCGCTGGATGTACAAGGCCAAGCATCTGGGCAAAGGGCAGGTGATGCCTTAGCGCAGGCGTGCGCTCGTGGCAGACAAGTTGCGGGGGAGGTAGTGCAGAATGGCGAGGAATGAGGCCCGCCGCACTGGCGCGGCGGACCTGCAGGACTGAGCCTTAGTGCAGCTTCATCCGTGGCTCGGTGCCGCGGCCGATTCGGCTGCCCAGCATGAGCATCAACGTGCGGAACATGCCGTAGAGTGCCATCTGGTGCATGCGGTACAGCGAAACGTAGAACATCCGCGCCAGCCAGCCTTCGAGCATGACACTGCCGGTCAGATTCCCCATCAGATTACCGACTGCCGAGAACTTCGACAGCGAGATCAGCGAGCCGTAGTCCTGATAGCGATACTCGGGCAGCGTGCCGCCCTCGATGCGCAGCTTCAGCGATTTCACCAGCAACGACGCTTGTTGATGCGCCGCTTGCGCACGGGGCGGGACATTGCGGTCGGTGCCTTTTTGCGGGCAGGCCGCGCAGTCGCCGAAGGCGAAGATACTGTCGTCGCGGGTGGTCTGTAGCGTCGGACGCACCTGCAGCTGATTGATGCGGTTGGTCTCAAGACCGGCGATGCCCTCCAGAAACGCCGGAGCGCGGATGCCCGCCGCCCAGACCTTCAGCGTTGCAGGAATCACCTGACCGGTCGCAGTCACCAGGCTGTCAGCCGTCACCTCGCTGACCGCCGAGTTGGTCAACACCGTCACGCCGAGTTTCTCCAGCGTCTTGTGTACCGGGCCGCCAATACGCTCCGGCAGTGCCGGGAGGACGCGCGGCCCGGCCTCGATCACGGTGATGCGCAGGTTTTCCGGCTTGATCTGGCCGAGCCCGTAGGCCGCCAGTTCATGCGCAGCGTTGTGCAGCTCTGCGGCCAGTTCGACACCGGTCGCGCCGGCACCGACGATGGCGACGTTGATTTCTTCGGCCGCATCGTTCTGGCTGGCGTGGGCCTGCAAATAGCGATTCAGCAATTGCTGATGGAAGCGCTCGGCCTGCTTGCGCGTGTCGAGGAAAAGGCAGTGCTCAGCCGCGCCTTTGGTGCCGAAATCATTGGTCGTGCTGCCCACGGAAATGACCAGCGAGTCGTAATCCAGGCTGCGCGCCGGGACCAGCGCATTGCCGTTTTCGTCGAGGGTCTCGGCCAGGTGGATCTGCTTGTTTTCGCGGTCCAGCCCGGTCATGCGGCCCATCTGAAACTGAAAATGGTTCCACTTGGCTTGCGCCACGTAGTTCAGTTCGTCCTCATAAGAGTTGAGCGAACCGGCGGCCACTTCGTGCAGCAGCGGTTTCCAGATGTGGGTCAGATTGGCGTCCACCAGCGTGACGCTGGCCTTGCCTTTCTTGCCGAGGGTTTTACCCAGACGGGTAGCCAGTTCCAGACCGCCAGCGCCTCCGCCGACAATCACAATACGATGGGTCATGGGGATATCTCATAAGGCTTAAGGAATTCTGTGTCAGCGAAATCCGCGCGAGCGCAAGGCAGCTCATAGCGTCAGATCGCTCAGCAAACGGGTCAACGGGCCCGGTCCGAGCACCACCACAAGGAGCAGCCGAAGCCAAAAAGGCCAGCGCTCGACTTGGGGTGGGGGCTCGAATGTACGCTTCGACACGCGCTGGGTCGGCAGGTTTCAGGCCGCTGATCATTTGAGGCGCTTTATCAACATTGACCCGGATCAGGAGGCGGCGCTGTTGGCTGCGTTAAAGTCATGGACGCTCGGTTCGATCGGCTCGATACACAACACGTCGTCCAGACGCACGATGCCGCTTTGTATCACCCGCGCGGTGATTCCGCCATGGCCACGAAGGGCCTGAAAGATGCCGTGGCCGAGGCGTTGCTCTAGGCGCGCGCAGGGCTGGCACCAGCCGGTGGTTTCGAAGATCGCCTGGCCGATGCGGAAGCGTCGGTTCTTCAGGCTGAACAGGTTGATGCCGCTGATCACGATGTTGCGTCGCAAATCCTGGGGCAACACCGGATTGTCCTCGGCCCGGCCCATCAGCGAACTGACCACTGCAAAGTGTTCCCACTGGATCAGCGTCACCTGTCGAGCGTTGCGCGGGCCGGGGCGGGCATGATCGCCCGTCAGGCCTGCTTCGCGACGGGCTTCCACGGCGTCCAGCTCAACCATCTCGCCCCGGGATTCCGGGCGCACACCAATCCAGCGCACACGCCCGCGCTGGGGTACATCGGCGATCAATTCCTGCAACGGGCTCATAAACTGATTCCTACATCAAACACCACGCTGCGGCCCAGATTGGTCCGCAGGAAATCCGGGGCATCCGGATGGGCGAACAATACCCGGGCGAAGGTCGGCCCGACCAGCGAGAGTGACCGCCAGCCCTGACGCAAATACTCGGTGGGCGGCGGAAAGTGGCTGTTCAAGTCGAGCACCTCGCGCTTGAGGCTAGCGAAGGCAATGATGTCCAGCTCGCCCACATCCAGCCCACGCTCTTTGTAGTTGTGGGCCTTTTTGCGCAGCGTGGGTGCCAGGCGCCGGAGCAGCTCGGCAGCGGGAATGCGCTTGGGTTTGGCTTCGCGCCGCACCAGTTGGCTGAGGGAAAACGCGCTGCGTCGACGTTGCAGTTCTTCACGCCACTCATCATTGAGCCGACGGCCTTCATCCAGAACAAAGAACACTTCAAAACACGCGTCGCGAAACAGTACGTCCGGCGGCTCTTGCCCGGCAGGCTGGAAGTCGTCAGTACGATGGGGAATATTCAGGCCCTGCAGCAACCGCTCGCACACCCAACGTTCGCGCTCCCACTTGCGCGCATTGGACAGAAACGCATTGGCTTGCTCGGCCTGGCTCGTCAAAAGACGCAGATAATCAGAGTCATCCATGGCGCCAAGCTTAACGCTGCTGAGGGGATAAGAAATACTGGAGCGGAGATAAAGTTGGGCGGGGCGGTGCTTATCGGCTCAAGAAATTGCCGCTAGCCCATTGTGGGAGTGTGCTTGCTCACTAAGACGGCATTGGAACTGCTGGATATCCAGCGGATGTACCGGCCTCTTCGCGAGCAGGCACGCTCACACAAAACGTCATCCCGCTCGCCGCTCGCTTTTGTTGGCGGGATGCTCTCAGCTCTTGGGAGATATGGCAGCACTGGCGTTGTTCGTCCTGTGTGGCTGCCCACTTAGATCAATGTTGACGAGGGTCGAAGTCACCCGAAAACAGCTCGTCTTCAGCATCCGGCGCCACCGGAATCGCATGTTCTTCCGACGCCCAGGCGCCCAGGTCGATCAGCTTGCACCGGTCCGAACAGAACGGCCGAAATTTACTTTCCGGCGCCCATTCCACGGGCGCTCCGCAGGTTGGGCAATCGACGGTCATTGGTTGGCTCATCATTGGCCTCCACGCAAAGTTAAATAAAAGTGATGAAGACGCTCGACCTCGCTTTTCAGCCAGGCCGGGTCACGGTCATTGACGATCACATCATCGGCCCGGCTCAAGCGCTCCTCGCGACTGGCCTGCGCCTTGAGAATCGCCCGCACCTGTTCCTCGTTGGTCTTATCGCGCAACACTGTGCGCTGGATTTGCACCGATTCCGGCACATCAATGACCAACACCCGCTGAACCATCTGGTGCTGAGAAGTCTCCAGCAACAACGGCGACACCAGAATCGCGTAAGCCGATTCAGCGCGCGCCAGATACTGACGGATTTCCTCGCGGATCAGCGGATGCAACAGGCTTTCGAGCCAGACCCGCTGTTGCGGGTCTTTGAAAATCAGCTCGCGCAACGCCGAGCGATTCAGCGTGCCATCGGCCTGCAACACGCTTGGGCCGAAGTGCTCGGCAATCCGCGCCAGGGCAGGGCGCCCGGGCTCGACGACCCAGCGCGCAGCGTGATCGGCGTCCACCAAGTGCACGCCCAGATCCACGAAGCACTGAGCCGCCGCACTCTTGCCGCTGCCGATGCCACCGGTGAGGCCCAGAATCCAGGGTTTTGACGCAGGAGAAGTCATCTGAAACCGGCGATCTGCAGATACGAAGTCGTTATTTGATCACCCCAGAGCAAAGCGATCCACCCTGCGAGCGCCAGATAAGGACCGAAGGGGATCGGTGTGCTGGTTTCGACATTGCGCAAGCGCAGCAGAATCAGGCCCAACACCGCACCGACAATCGACGACAGTAGAATCGTCAGCGGCAAAATCTGCCACCCGCCCCACGCGCCAAGCATGGCCAGCAACTTGAAGTCGCCGTAACCCATGCCTTCCTTGCCGGTGATCAGCTTGAACAGCCAGAACACACACCACAACGCCAGATACCCCGCGACCGCGCCCCACAGCGCATCGGTCAGCGAGGTGAACAGGCCGAAGGCGTTGACGATCAGGCCGAGCCACAACAGCGGCAACACGATTGCGTCCGGCAGAAGCTGGTGATCGGCGTCGATCAGGCTCATCGACAACAACCCCCACGTCAGCACCAGCATCGCCGCTGCCTGCCAGCCGAAACCGAAATGCCAGGCGATGAAGGCCGAGAGTAAGCCGCAGGCCAGTTCAACGAGGGGGTAGCGCTTGCTGATGGAGGCTTTGCATTGGGAACACTTGCCGCCCAGGAACAGGTAGCTCACCACCGGAATGTTCTCCCACGCGCGGATTCTGTGTGAGCAATGCGGGCAGCGGGAGTGAGGGAGGATGAGGTTGAAGGTTTCTGTTGGGGGCTCGGCGGGGAGGTCGAGCATTTCCCGGGACTGGGTTTTCCAGTCGCGGATCATCATTAGCGGTAATCGGTAGATCACGACATTCAGGAAACTGCCGACTAGCAGGCCCAAGATGAGTGCGCATAAAACAAAGGCCAGCGGGGAGCTGGCCAGGAGGTCGAGGAGGGGCATGTTAAACAGCGTTTCCGAGTTGAAAGATGGGGAGGTACATGGCTATCACCAGGCCACCAACGATCACGCCGAGCACTGCCATGATCATCGGCTCCATTAGCGCAGTGAGGCTGTCGACCATGTTATCAACCTCGTCCTCATAGTAGGTAGCGACCTTATCTAGCATCGAGTCGAGCGCACCAGATTCCTCGCCGATGGCCGTCATCTGCACGGCGAGCATTGGGAATACCCCGGTGCTGCGCATGGAGAAATTGAGCTGCATGCCGGTGGAGACGTCTTGTTTTACCTTGTTTACTGCGTTTCTAAAGACAACGTTGCCGGTCGCACCTGCCACGGAATCTAATGCTTCAACCAGCGGGACACCGGCGGCAAATGTGGTGGATAACGTGCGGGCATACCGGGCAACTGCGGATTTGTACAACAGAGGTCCTATTACGGGAACCTTCAAAAGTGTTCGGTCCAACCCATTTCGGAATTTTTCTGAATTTCTATAGGCGCGTCGAAATAGGAAGATTCCCAATACGATCCCGGCGAGCAATATCCACCAATAGTCTTGAACAATTTGAGACAACCCGATCACCATCAGGGTGAAAGTAGGAAGCTTCGCACCGAAACCGTCAAAAATGCTCTGGAACTGCGGGACCACTTTGAGAAGAAGAATCCCCGTAACGATAAAAGCTACGGCCACTACAGCGATGGGGTAAGTCATCGCCTTTTTGATCTTTGCCTTCAGGGACTCAGTCTTTTCCTTATATGTCGCAACACGGTCCAGCAGCGCTTCAAGAGCACCCGCCTGTTCCCCTGCGTCCACCAAGTTACAGAACAGGTCATCAAAATACAGCGGCTTCTGCCGTAGAGCCGTGGCGAAGCTGTGCCCGGCAGCGACCTCTTGTTTGATGTCGTCCACTAACTTGCGCATATTCGGGTTTTCATGACCCTCGCTGATGATGTCGAAGGACTGCAATAGTGGAACCCCAGCCTTCATCATCGTAGCCATTTGACGGCTGAAGAACGCGATGTCCAGCGGCTTGATTTTTTTACCCTTGCCAAAGATCGAAACTGATTTTTTACGTACCTTAGTAGGGTTGATCCCCTGCTTGCGCAATTGCGCTTTGACCAGCGCCGGATTGTGCCCATTGATTTCGCCCGTGAGCTTAGTCCCTTTTTTATCTACCCCTTCCCAAGCATAGACGCTGACTTTTACTGCTTTGGTCGCCATGCTTAATCCTTGGTCACCCTGTTTATTTCTTCAAGACTCGTCAAACCTTGCATGGCCTTGCGGAGCCCCGAGGTGCGCAAATCATCATATCCGTCTCTGCGCATCTGCTCGGATATCTGGATCGAGTTCCCTTCCTCCATGATGATGCGCTCCAACGCTGGCGTGCTCTTCACCACTTCGTAGATACCTACTCGGCCCTTGTAGCCGCCATTGCAGTGCTCGCAGCCCACTGGAGAGTAAAGCTGGAACGAGCCGATTTGCGACTCGGGGAAACCTTCCGCAATCAAAGTTTCACGCGGAATCTCCACCTCCTTTTTGCAGTGGGGGCACAGTTTCCGCGCCAGGCGTTGAGCAATGATCAGGTTGATGGCCGTAGCGATATTGAATGCCGCCACGCCCATATGGTGCAGGCGAGTCAGAGTTTCGGCCGCGCTGTTGGTGTGCAGCGTAGACAAAACCATGTGGCCGGTTTGCGAGGCTTTGATAGCGATTTCGGCAGTCTCGAGATCTCGAATCTCTCCGACCATGATCACGTCAGGATCCTGACGCAGAAACGCCCGCAGTGCCTGAGAAAAGTCCATTCCTTGACGCGGGTTAACGTTAACCTGGTTAATGCCTTCAAGGTTGATTTCGACCGGGTCCTCAGCTGTCGATATATTGATATCGACAGTGTTAAGGATATTTAAGCCGGTGTAGAGCGATACTGTTTTACCCGAGCCGGTTGGACCGGTTACGAGGATCATGCCTTGTGGTTGACGAAGGGCCTCAAGGTAAAGCGCTTTCTGTTCTGGCTCATAACCCAGAGCGTCAATGCCCATTTGCGCGGTGGTAGGGTCCAAAATCCGCATTACGATCTTTTCGCCCCATAAAGTCGGGAGCGTGTTGACCCGGAAGTCGATTGCGCGGCTTTTAGAGATTCTGAGTTTGATGCGGCCATCTTGCGGTTTACGACGCTCCGAAATATCTAGGCTCGCCATGACCTTCAGACGTGCAGCAATTCGCCCAGCAAGGTGAATGGGCGGCTTCGCCACCTCATGAAGAATGCCATCGGTGCGGAGTCTCACCCGGAAAATTTTTTCGTAGGGCTCGAAATGCAGATCAGACGACCCCAGGCGGATGGCGTCCATCAGCATCTTATTAACGAAGCGGACGACCGGCGCGTCATCGGCGTCTTGACCTCCGATCGCGGTCTCCTTGCTCTCATCGACCGCCTCGATTTCGAGGCCCAGATCGACGTCTGCCAAGTCGCCCATACCGGCATTACCGTCGAAGAACTTATCGATGGCGATGGTCAGTTTGTCGTCCTCGACCAAAATAGCTTCGGTGGTGAGGCCGGTGCTGAACTGGATGTCAGTAATAGCTTGATGATTGGTGGGGTCAGATATGCCCACAAAAAGCTTGTTACCCCTACGCCACAGCGGAAGCGCGCAGTGCTGGCGTATGAGCTTCTCACTGACGAGCCCTTTCGGTTGGGTCTCCTTGTCCAGCGTGCCGAGATCAAGAAAAGGAATGCCGAATTGATCTGACGCGACCTCAGCCAGCGTAATGCTCTTAAGTAGCTTCGTCTCGACGAGGTGGTGCACAAGCGAAACCTTGTCACGCCGCGCTTGTTCGTAGGCCTTCTGAGCCGTTTGTTCAGTGAGCAGCTCAGCGACAACGAGTTGTTTTGCCAAACCGGTTAATACGACATCAGTCATTACAGCCACCAGATACGGACATTGGACCGTTTATAGCGTAGTCGGGGCTTTGCTGCCAAACACACAACGTGCGTGTGACCAAAATTGTCATCTTCTGCGCGCGCCGAGCTACGTTGTCAGCCTAGACGCAGCGTAGCTGCCTTCTGGTTCGGACTCTAAAAGCTGGCACGCCGCGTGCTATGACCTATCTGAGCAACATCTAATTGACACTTGGAGTAGTACCGATGAATTCACAAAAAGGTTTTACACTGATCGAGTTGATGATCGTAGTTGCGATCATTGGCATTCTGGCAGCAGTTGCCTTGCCTGCTTACCAGGACTACACGATTCGTGCTCAGGTTACTGAGCTTATGGCGCTGACCGATGGTGCGAAGGTCGCCGTCGCTGAAAACTATCAGTCCACCGGTGTTCTTCCTGCGAACGGCGCTGCCGCAGGCTATGGCGGTGCTTCAGGTCGGTACACCGCTAGCGTCACTGTAGGTGCGAACGGTGTAATAACTGCATTGGCTGACCAAGTGAACTCAAACCCCGCTATCCGTGGAGGGACTATCATTCTCACGCCGCTTGCGAACGGGACTAACAATACGTTGACGTGGACTTGCAACGGCAACATTGATGTAAGATTTCGCCCTAGCAGCTGCCGTGGGTGATTGGGGCTGAGCTGTTGAATCAGGATTGATTAGCAAACACATATATTTGTGCTGTGCGGCGTCACATACAGATATGCCGAAATAGCTCAGTCGGTAGAGCAGCGCACTCGTAACGCGAAGGTCGTAGGTTCGATTCCTATTTTCGGCACCAGAAACACAAAAGCCCGGTCCTCAAGACCGGGTTTTTTCGTACTCAACATTGCACCACCCCGATAATCAACAGGTCCCCACACACGTGGTCGCTCGTTTCATAACGCAATTTGTTCGTACGGACACTTATCCAAGACGCGCATGCTCACGCGACCAATGCCGATATAATTAAGGTGTTTTGGACATCACTGTCCTAAGCGCTTAGGTCACCAGGCCAGTCAAAATCGGCCTGGATGTCGATTCCATCTGCTTACCAATCACGCCTTGCTGGGCTAAGACTTTAGATGCGTATTTAGAGGAACGCCCTTCAGAGGCCAAAGAAGACAGCTCCTCATCACTGAAAGATTTTTCGTATGCCTGCGCGATGTTCTCATTCCATTTCGGTTGGTACAGAGGAAGCAGCGCGTTGATTTCGTCAGATACGGCTTTCACGGCACCCGCATTACCCAGCTTGGAAGCGATAGTTGTGAAGGTTACGGTTTGCTTTGCAATCGAAAGAGCAATAACAGGAAGATTTTGTCCGATTTTCGCCTGATCAACGAACGCTATCGCATCCCTATGCGAGGGCGTATCAGCGAGTGCTGCATTTGAAGTCATAGCGAACGTCGCCATTGCTATAGCGGCAAGAAAAAGCATTTTCATCTTTACTCCCTACGTCTAGTCCTTAGGTTTTGGAGATTAATCCATCTGCACCCTGGCATCGAGAGATTGCTGAAAGAAGATCAACGAGTGTGAATCGATCATCAGAGGTAGCCCCGTGCGGAGTTTATAATTCGACAGACGCAGCTGAGATGGACTGACGCTTGCGCCCAGTCGGAATCCACTTCCCACAAAGAGCCGGGAATCGCAGTCCGCTAGACGACCCATTTACGCTGTTTGGCTGAGCATCTTGATGCTCGTTGCGACGGCGGCTCAGATGCTGCGACAATCCCAGCATCTTGCTGGATCTGCAACAGCAGAAGACACCGACGAAAGATCCCCCTGAATTCGAAAGCATTCCGAGAGATAGTATCGAGACGCATTAAATGCGAGAGATGGCACCACAAGTCGTTGCGTTGTGCGGCGTTACTGATAATCGGCACTGCGTTACTCGTGATGTGAAGTGGTGCGCAACCTGTGCTCACATCAGAAGCGGAGCTATCTGTCGGCTGAAAGCTGCCGCCACAGCGATACGCTTTGATATATTCCGCCGCCATTTTTGCCCCTTCTCAACACAAGGATGTCCAGATGCGCGCAGTCTTGATCGCTGGCTTGTTCGTTTCGCTTGCTGCCTGCTCCACTCACAAGAATTTCTATGCAACAGGCGGAAGCCGCGCGGACGGCGTTATCGATGTGGCGTACGACTTCAATAGTCTGGAAACGCCGGTGGTCGATAACAATCAGGCATACACCATCGCCAAGTCCAAATGTGCGTTGTGGGGCTATGCCGACGCCGAGCCGTTTGGTGGGAGGAGGCAAACCTGTCAAGCGCGGCGAGGATTTGGCGAATGTTCGGCCTGGCAAGTTTCGATCAAGTACCAGTGCCTGGGCAATTTGGGGCAGGTGTCGCAGCCTGTGAATTACCTAGGGTCTGGCACCCCGGTAGCTCCTGCCCAGGTGCGTGCCCCGTCCTATTCACCAAACCCTGCCGCTGCGGCGCAACCGATGAGCAAGGAGGATTTCCAGCGCGAGCAAGTACAGAAGTTGATGCAGGAGAACGTCTCGTATGAGGAGTATCAGCGGCGGTACCGGATGATCATGGGGCAGTAACAATGCTTCAATGAAACGCTATTCCTCCTCATGGCCCAATGCGACGGCTAGGTCATTATTCCCTGCCCAGCAAAAGGATGCGCGAGCATGTTTGATACCCTGACAGAAGAGATTTTTCGTGTTGCCTGCTTCCCCATCGGTTGGCCCTTGGTGCGGCTGGTCACGCTAGGCAAGTATCCATCGAAGGGCTCATGGCTTGCCTGTACGCCGGAAGCTGAGTGGACTGCTGCTGTAGGGCTTGCCATTTTAGTCGTCGCATTGATGGCAGCCATGAAGCAGTTCGTTTTTTCTTAGCGCGTCAATAACATCGCCGAGAGGTGCGATCACTGGATGCGTATCCTGGCAAACCTGGAGACCCAGAAATCGATGAGGAGACCCGCAGGAGATGAGATACAAAAGGATTTTGACGCGCATCGTCGTGTACGGCATCTACTCCGCCTGCCTACTGCTGTACGCGCTTTTTCAAGGGTCTGAATACGATTGGATGAACACTGGCTCGCCGATGGATGCGCCAGCAAAGTGGGGCGATAACGGCTCCAACAATCGTTCTGTGCTCAGAGGACTTGTAGTCGCGACGGCGTTAGGAGCGCAGTTGTTGATCTACCGGATTTACTCAAGGCGTGAGGCAATCTTGACGTCTATCTTTCTCAGTATCGTATTGATCGCGTTTCGGTGAGCGCAGCAGCTTCTCACTAACATGACGAACCTTTGACGCAGCTCAGATAAAGCATCAGCGAAGGCCGCATTTCCGGTTGGGCAACGCGGCCTGCGCTCGCTTTAGGGCGCTGTGAATCAACAAATCCCCGGCGGTATCCCGTCCTTATTGAAATCCTTCAACCGTTCCTTCTCCTCCTCAGTCGAGTGAGCCGGAACGTCTTCTTCAGGTTCGACAGGTTGCTTCTCGTCAGCCATCGTCATTTCCCCTTCCGTTTGATTACCAATTCGATCTCAGGGATCTCAAGCCCATAACAAGCAGAGCCCGGGCAGCCAGCGCAGTTCAACCTTTAACACGTCGATACGTTCTCAAATGCTCAACCGCATAGACAAATCCACCGCCTTCACATCCTTAGTCAGCGTCCCGATGGAAATGTAATCAACACCAGTTTCAGCAATGGTGCGCAAAGTCGCGTCAGTCACTCCGCCGCTCGCCTCAAGCTTCGCGCGACCCGCCGTGAGGCGCACGGCTTCGCGCATGTCGTCCAGGCTCAGCTCATCAAGCATGATGATGTCGGCGCCGCCGTCGAGGGCTTGCTTGAGTTCGTCGAGGCTCTCCACTTCGATTTCCACGGGTTTGCCCGGCGCGATCTTGTGGGCGGCGGTGATAGCTTCCGCAATCCCGCCACAGGCAGCGATGTGGTTTTCCTTGATCAGGAACGCGTCGAACAAGCCGATCCGATGGTTATGGCAGCCGCCGCAGGTGACGGCGTACTTCTGCGCCATTCTCAGGCCGGGGAGGGTTTTGCGGGTGTCGAGCAGTTTGACCTGAGTGTCCGCGACCATGTCGGCGTAGTGCTGCGCGCGGGTGGCGACGCCTGACAGCAGCTGCAGAAAATTGAGTGCGCTGCGTTCGCCCGTCAGCAGCGAACGCGCGGGGCCTTCCAGGTGGAACAGCGCCTGATTCGGCTGCACGCGATCGCCGTCAACGACCTGCCAATGCACCGCGACGCGCGGGTCAAGCTGACGGAAAACAGCATCGACCCACGCTGTGCCGGCGATCACCGCTGCGTCGCGGGAGATTACAGTGGCCTTGGCTAGGCGCTCTGCCGGAATCAGCTGCGCGGTGATGTCACCACTGCCCACATCCTCCACCAACGCACGGCGCACGTTGGCTTCAATTTCGGCAGTGAGGGCGTCGAGACGTAGGTTTGGCATATCAGGCTCCACGAACTAAGTGCGCCGAGTATATGGCAGGCGCGTGTACCAACCTATGTAGGCCACGTGTCCAGTCGGGTGCATAACCTGCACTTTGTCGGTTTTTTCCTCGCTTATGCGACAGATTGTGATTTTGAGGGTCTATCGCTGCGCACGTCCCTTCGCCGCCTCCTATTATTCCAATCAAGGCGAAGTGTCCGCTGGCGAGCGGCCCGGATTTACCTGATACTTTCGCCTTGTATTTGACGTCATAGCGTTGACGTTAGCCTGCAACATCCCCAGGGATAAAATGTTGAGATCCGTTTGAATGGAGTCAAGTCTTCATTCGCTGCGGGGTGTAGCTGTTGTTAAAGCAGTTGTGTCGACGGTGTGAAGGAGTCCTTGATGCAGAACGACGGAAACAAAGTGGTGCCCTTGAAGGCAGGTGCGGATCATCCGGGATCCTCGCCTGTCGCTCGGCTGCCCGTCGTTTTGCTTCAGGTTCGTGACCGAGCCGCGCAGCAGTTGAAGGAAAGCCTGCAGACGCTGTTCGATAACGCTGACGACACGCTTTTCGAAATGGCCGACCGTGCTCACAACAACGCTGAGCAGAACATCTTCTTCGAGGCCATGCGCGACTTGCGTTTGAAGCGCAAAAGCATCGAGCGCAACTTCCTCGACAAATTCTTTGAAGCATTCCTGCGCTTGGGTCAGTACGAAGTGGCCGAGCCCCCGATGCCCGAGCCCGTTTCCTACGACAAGTTAGCCTTGGTCCATAACGATGATCTCGAACGCACCGTTGCGGTTGACGCCATGGTGGTCAAGGTCATGAGTCGCGACGGTATCGCCCTCGGTCAACTGACCACACGTTTGAATGTTCTTATCCCTCAGCCGTTGACCGACGAGACCAATCCGTTGGGGCCGACGCTGCTGTGCGACTATTTCCTGCAGGCCGGACGCAGTCTCGGCGTTGAAATCAAGGTGAAGCTGATCATTCTCAAGTTGTTCGAGAAGTACGCCTTGAGCAACGCCGATCAGCTCTATGAGGAAGCCAACCAGTTGCTAATTTCCGCAGGTGTATTGCCGGAACTGAAGGCGTTGCCGTCCCGTCGCTCCACTGATCGTATCGCCAGCGTGCCGCCTTCGAGTGAAGCCTTGCGTGCCGACAACGCCGCTATTCTCCAGGCGACCGAAAGTCTCGATAAAAGCGTGCAGGACGTGTTTTCCGCGTTGCAGGAGTTGCTGGTGCATGTGCGTGGTCACCTGACGCCGCGCCCCGAGTCGGTGACCGATGCGCGTCCGATTTCCAGTCAGGACTTGCTGCGTCTGCTGTCTCACTTGCAGCAGTACGTACCGAAAGCCGAGGAGAGCGACGACTTCGACCTGCGCGCCCAGCTTGAGCAGTTGATCAGTCGTGTCAGCGCGAGAAGCGGCAAGTTTCGCGTTGTGGGTACCATGGATGAGGACGTCATCAACCTCATCTCGATGTTGTTTGAATTCATTCTCGACGACCGCAACCTGCCAAGTTCGCTGCGGGCGTTGATCGGCCGCTTGCAGATACCGATGCTCAAGGTCGCGGTGATCGACAAGAGTTTCTTCAGCCGTGGCAGTCACCCTGCGCGTCGGCTGCTGAATGAAATCGCCTCTGCGGCGCTCGGCTGGGGTGGTCGCGACGACACCCAGCGTGACTCGCTTTATGCCCGCATCGACCAAATCGTCCAGCGCCTGCTCCACGATTTCGTCGATGACCCGGCAATCTTCACTGAGCTGCTGGTGGACTTTCTGGCCTTTACCGGCGACGAGCGTCGTCGCAGTGAGTTGCTTGAGCAACGCACCCGTGACGCCGAACAAGGCCGCGCACTGGCAGAGTTGGCCCGTCAGCGGGTGCAGCAGGCGCTGAACGATCGCCTGCTCGGCAAGACCCTGCCGCAGGTCGTTGTTCGCCTGTTGCAGGAGGCGTGGAGCAAGGTGCTGTTGCTCACGTGCCTCAAACACGGCGATCAGTCAGTTGAATGGACGTCAGGCCTTCAGGCGATGGACGATCTGATCTGGAGCGTTGAGTCCCATGACGAGCCGGAAGCGCGACAGCGTTTGCTCGAGCTGGTGCCTGGGTTACTCAAGTCCCTGCGCGATGGCTTGAGCAGTGCCGCCTTCGATCCGTTTGCCACCAGCGAATTCTTCAGTCAGCTCGAAGCGCTTCACGTCCAGGCGTTTAGCCACGTGACGAAAGCACCTGGCACGACCACCGTTGGCGACCAGGTAGCGTCTGATCATGGGCCGACGATGATGGCCGTGGTCGAAGAGATCGTTCTCGTTGGGCCGGGCGAGCAGATTCAGACCGAGCCGTCGATGCAGTTGCCTGCCGACGACGAAGGTTTGATGCAAGTCGAAAAGCTTCGTCTGGGCAGTTGGGTCGAGATCCAGGAAGACGAATCCCACAAGCTGCGCTGCAAGCTGGCCGCCATTGTTGATCCGAGTGGGCGCTATGTGTTCGTCAATCGCACGGGTATGAAGGTGCTTGAGAAAACCCGCATGGGCCTGGCGGTGGAATTTCGTCGCGGCGCTATTCGCGTCCTCGACGACGCGCTGTTGTTTGACCGCGCTCTTGAGTCAGTACTGGGCAATCTACGCAAGCTGAAGGGCTAGGGCTGAGATCGATCCTACGACTTCTTGCTGCGAATCCGCGCAACCTCAGGGTCGATTCGCCATCCACATCCTTTCCCGTCGCGGGCATACTGCGCGCTGTTGTTTCACGCCCTAAGGATTTTCCATGCATCTGGACCCTGCCACCGGCTGGTGCCACGGCGCGCAGCATTGCCCTTCACCCAATTTCAATGCCCGGCCTGAAAATGAAATTTCGTTGCTGGTGATTCACAACATCAGCCTGCCGCCCGCGCAGTTCAAAACCGGCAAGGTCCAGGCGTTTTTTCAGAATCGGCTGGACGTCACAGAACACCCTTACTTTGAAGGCATCGCTGAACTGCGGGTGTCTGCGCATTTCCTGATTGAGCGCGATGGAGCGGTCACTCAATTCGTGTCGTGCCTCGACCGTGCATGGCACGCAGGTGTCTCGATCTTCGACGGTCGAGAGACGTGCAATGACTTTTCCGTTGGCATCGAGCTTGAAGGCACGGATGATCAACCTTTCACCGGCGCGCAGTATGAGGCGCTGATCGAGTTGACCCGCCAGTTGCAGGCGGCGTGGCCAGCGATCACGGGGCAACGCATATGCGGTCACAGCGACATTGCGCCGGGGCGCAAGACCGATCCGGGTCCGTGTTTTGACTGGGAGCGGTTTCGTGCCGCCCTGGACGTTTGAAGTGAGGAGCAGCTAATGAGTTTTCTGGTTTTGCTGCTGGCGGTCTGGATCGAGAAGTTTTCGGCCCTGCGCCAGCGCATTCAGCGCGACGGGCCATGGCTCAATCAATTGAGCCGGCTGGAATCCAACCCACGCTCAGCCAAGCGACCGTGGTGGATTTTGATGGTGACGGTTGTGCTGCCTTTGGTGGTCCTGGCCCTGGCATTGGTGATTGTCGGCTCGGTGGCCTACGGCTGGCTCGCGCTGCCGATCCACTTGCTGGTGCTGATTTACAGCCTCGGCCGTGGCGACGTCAAAGCCGCGCTCGGCTCGTTTCGAGATGCCTGCCGTCGAGGCGATCAGGAAGCGGCGGTGCTGGTTGCCGAACGCGACCTGGGGGTCCAGGCCGAGAATGAAGAACAGCTACTGGGCGGCGCTCAGACATATTTGCTGTGGCAGATTTATCAGGGCTTTTTTGCGGTGATTTTCTGGTATTTCGTGCTCGGCCCGGTTGCGGCGTTGGCCTACCGCTTACTGGCCCTTGCTTCGGAACACGGCAAAACACCGGCGCTGGTCGAGCGTGCGACACAGGCAAGGCATGCCTTTGACTGGGTGCCCGTGCGCCTGCTGGCCGCCAGCTTTGCGCTAGTGGGCAACTTCGTCGCGGTCAGCCGCGTGATGCTCAGCGAACTGCTTAATTGGAACATCAGCGCCTCGCGCCTGATCAGCAAAGTCGGCTGCGTCGCTGGCGAGGTCCCTGCGCCCGTGGTGGGCGTCGAGGGCGTCAACAGCCTCGACGTGCTGTGGGAACTGCTCATCCGCTCGGCCATCGTCTGGTACGTCGGGTTTGCGCTGATCACGTTATTCGTTTGAAACGTCGGGAGCCGGCAAGCCGGCTCCCGCCTGTTCAGCCCTCGCTTCGCTTGGTCCAAAAAGACCTGTCCGAATTGACCGGCGTTGCCGCTTCGCTACCTGACCACTGATTGATATAGATCAATACCCCTCCCGGTCCTTGACGCTATCCTCTTTTGCCTTCGGCAAGACGCCGCCATCCCTCTGAACTGACAGTTCTTCTTAACGTTATTCACCCTTCAAACACATAATTAGCCCAAGTAAAGATGGCTTGTCGCCAGCAACTAGCGGCCGGCCGTTCTTGATTAACAAGACGCTGTTTTCTTGATTAACAACAATCCTTTGCTATAGCTAAATCCTCTCACCTTTTGCAAACAGGGCAACGGAATGTCAGTCGCTAAGAAAATGAGCGTCGGTCAGCTCACGATGTTGACTGCGGTCAACATGCTCGGGTCCGGCATTGTGCTATTGCCCACCAAACTCGCCGAGGTGGGCGGTATTTCCATCCTGTCCTGGCTGATTACGGCCACCGGTTCGCTGGCTTTGGCCTACGCTTTTGCGCGGTGCGGCATGCTCAGTCGCAAGACCGGCGGCATGGGTGGATACGCGGAATACACCTTCGGTAAATCAGGCAACTACATCACCAACTACACCTACGGTTTGTCGTTGTTGATTGCCAACGTGGCCATCAGTATCACCGCAGTTGGATATATACAGACGCTGTTCGATATCAAGTTGGGTTCGCTTCAAGTCGGCCTGGCCACCATCGCGCTGTTATGGATCACCACGTTCGCCAACTTCGGCGGCGCACGTATTACCGGCAAGATTGGCGCGGTGACCGTATGGGGCGTTATTGCGCCCGTGGTGCTGGTTTCGACGATCGGCTGGTTCTGGTTCGACAGCAGCACGTACGCGGCCGGATGGAATCCCCACGACAAAACCTGGTACGAGGCAGCGGGCGCTTCGGTAGCGATTACCCTGTGGGCATTTCTCGGCCTGGAGTCGGCGTGCGCCAACGGCGATGCGGTGGAGAACCCCGAAAAGAATGTGCCCATCGCAGTGCTCGGCGGGACACTCGGCGCAGCAGTGATTTACATCGTGTCCACCAACGTCATTGCCGGCATCGTCGACAACGCGGCACTGGTTTCCTCAACGGCGCCGTTCGGGCTAGTGTTCGCCAAGATGTTCAACCCCATGATCGGCGACATCATCATGGGGCTCATGGTCCTCGCCTGCGTCGGCTCGCTGTTGGGCTGGCAGTTCACGGTGGCGCAGGTGTTCAAAAGCTCCGCAGACACCGGTTACTTCCTGCCGATCTTCGCCAAAGCCAACAAGCACGGGGTGCCCATCATCAGCATGCTGATCCTGCTGGCGATCCAGACCGCCCTGGCGCTGCTGACCATCAGCCCTGACCTGGCCAAACAGTTCGACACGCTGGTCAATCTCGCGGTGGTCACCAACCTGGTGCCCTACATCCTGTCGATGGCCACGCTGATGACCCTGCAAAAGGTCTCCAACGTGCCGCCGCAAAAAGCTCTCATCACCAACATCGTCGCCGGGATCGCCACCGCGTACAGCTATCTGGCGCTGTACAGCTCCGGCGCCGAGGCGTTGATGCTTGGCGGTGTGGCGACCATCGTCGGCTACACCCTGTTCGGCTTCGTCAACACGCGCCTGATCAAGCTTGAAGCGCTTAACAACAGCGTGCCGACCCAGACCGTTTCCGCGCAGCACATCGTCGGCGAGCCGATCCCCGTCAACAACCTGAACCTGGCCACCCTGGAGACTCGACCATGAGCGACAACAGACACCTGCTCGGCATGCTGGCGCTGCTGGTCAGCAGCCAGCCCGACAAACGCAGCGTGTTCGGCCGGGCCCTGATCCAGCTGATCAGCGATGTGGAAGATCGCGCCATCAGCGTGCTGACCTCCGAAAGCCTCAGCGACGCGAAGTCGATCCTCAGCACCGATCCGGCGATCCAGTGTGTGTTGCTCAGTTGGGAAATGGACAGCAGCGACGACCACAAGCAATGCATCGATCTGCTCACCACGCTGCGTGAGCGCAACACGCGGGTGCCGGTGTTTCTGATCAGCGATCGCAGCACGGCGTCGAGTGTGCCGTTGATCGTCATGCAGCACGCCGATGACTTCATCTGGCTGCCGGAGGACACCAGCCGCTTCCTCAGCGGACGCATCATGGCGGCCATCGAACGCTACCGTCAGGCGGTGTTGCCACCGATGTTCGGTGCGCTGCTGAAGTTTGCCCGCAGCTACGAATACTCCTGGCACACCCCGGGCCACGCCGGCGGTACGGCCTTTCTGAAAAGCACGGCAGGCCGAGCCTTCTACGAGTTTTTTGGCGAGAACCTGCTGCGCTCCGATCTGTCGATTTCCGTCGGCGAACTCGGCTCGTTGCTCGATCACAGCGGCCCGATCGGCCAAGGCGAGCGCTATGCGGCGAAGGTGTTTGGCGCCCATCGCACGTACTACGTGACCAATGGTTCGTCGATGTCCAACCGGGTGATCCTGATGGCCAGCGTCACCCGGGACCAGATCGCCCTGTGCGACCGCAACTGTCATAAGTCCGCCGAACACGCGATGACGCTGTCCGGCGCCATCCCCACCTACCTGGTGCCCACGCGCAACCGCTTCGGCATCATCGGCCCGATCCTGCCGCAGACCTTGAGCGCCGAGAGCGTCAAAGCCGCCATCGCCAGCAACCCGCTGGTCAAAAGCCACATCGACCCGACGCCGGTGCATGCCATCGTCACCAACTCCACCTACGACGGCCTGACGTACAACGTCACCCGCGTTGAAGAGCTGCTGGGGCAGAGCGTTGACCGGCTGCATTTCGACGAAGCCTGGTACGGCTATGCCCGGTTCAATCCGCTGTACAAGGACCGCTTTGCCATGCACGGCAGCCCGGATGATCACGATCCGTCCAAACCCACCGTATTCGCCACGCAGTCAACTCACAAGCTGCTCGCGGCGCTGTCCCAGGCCTCGATGATTCATGTCCGTAACGGCCGCAACCCGATTCCCCACGGGCGGTTCAACGAGTCCTACATGATGCACGCGTCGACCTCGCCGAATTACGCGATCATGGCGTCCTGTGACGTCAGCTCGGCGATGATGGAGGCGCCTAGTGGCCAGATTCTGACCAACGAATCCATTGAAGAAGCGGTGGCGTTTCGTCAGGTCATCTCGCGCATGCAGACCGACATGCTAAGCCAGGACGACTGGTTCTTCTCTTGCTGGCAGCCGCCTACGGTGCAGGTCGGGGCCACGGCGATTGCGTTTCACGAAGTCGATCCGGTTCGGCTCAAGACCGACCCGAACTGCTGGGTCTTGCACCCCAACGAGGTGTGGCACGGCTTCGGCGACATCGAAGACGGCTACTGCATGCTGGACCCGATCAAGGTGTCCATCCTCAGCCCGGGGATGGGTGATGACGGCAACCTGCTGGACTTCGGCATTCCGGCCTGCTTGCTCAGTGCCTACCTGGGGCATCAAGGCATCATCGTTGAGAAGACCACCGACTTCACCATCCTTTTCCTGTTCTCCATCGGGATCACCAAGGGCAAGTGGGGCACGCTGGTCAACGCGTTGCTGGACTTCAAGCGTGACTACGACACCAACCTGGAACTGGAGCTTTGCCTGCCCGAATTGCTGACGGCGAATCAGCAGCGCTATGCCGGCATGGGCTTGAAAGATCTGGCAGAGGACATTTTCGCCGCGATGAAAGAGACCAAGACCACAGCGGCCATGTCGAAGGCGTTCGGCACGTTGCCCAAGGCCGAATTCAGCCCGGTGGAGGCGTACGAGAAGTTAGTCAAAAACGAGGTAGAGCAGGTCACCCTGGAAGAGGCCGCCGGACGAATTGCCGCGACTGGCATCGTGCCTTATCCGCCTGGCATTCCGCTGCTGATGCCCGGGGAAAACGCGGGCCCTGCAGATGGGCCGTTGCTGGCCTATCTTCGGGCGCTGGAAGGCTTCGATCGGTCATTCCCCGGCTTCACCCACGACACCCACGGGATTGAAAGCGAAGCGGGGGTGTATCGGATGCTGGTCTTGAAATAACTGCAGCGCTGGAAGGGGTAAACCGTCTGGCGCCCCTCCGGCTCAGTTGCTCTGGGCCTTCTGCAGCGCTTGCTGCGTCAGCGCCACACATTCACGCCCGCCGTCATCGTTGTGCCGCGCCAGGGCCGCTTCGGCGCGGTGCACGGTCGTGTCGATATCGCTTTTGACCGCATCGCTGAGATGGGGATTGGCGACTTTCGCGTCACGAACCTTGCTCAGGTTCATCTGGCACTGATTGTTGTCGTCGTTGGCATTTGCCGTGAAGGGCAGGGCACATGCAGTCAGGAGCAAGCCGGCAAGCAGGGCGTGTTTCATGTGGGTTTCCGCAGAAGTAGGGGTGTGGCTCGTTATCGGTACGAGCCTTGTGCATCAGACCTCAGATTCCGGATTTCTGCCAGTGGGTGCCCGACGCTGGCTATCAGTTGACCAGCGTGATGATGCCCACCACCTTCTTGTCACCATCCAGCACCGGCAGATATTTGCTGTCATTTTTGGCGAGCATCTTCATCGCGTCAGCCATCGAATGCTCCAGCGAGAGGCTGTGGGTACTGCGCGAGAGAATCCGGGCGGCGTCGATATCGGAACGGTTGCGTCGCAGCGCATGGGCTTCGGTCTTGTGCAGAATCTCCTCAAGGTCCTCGCGAGAAACATCGACGAACTCGCCCATTTCCTCCAGCGCCTTGTCGAGATCTTCAGCGTTGAAGCCGTCGCTGTTGAGTGGCACCTGTTCGGGCGTCGGCAGCTCACTGGCCTGCGCCTTGGGGTAACGCACCCTGGTCAGGTTGTTGTAGATCAGCGCGCCAGCCAGCAGACACACTGCGTTGAGCATCACCGGGCCAAGCACTTGAAGGCCCATGGGCGACAGCTCGTTCTTCGAGGTGACGATGCAGATCGCGACCGCAGCAGCGGGCGGGTGCAAACAGCGGAGCACGCACATAAGCAGGATGGACGAGCATACCGCTAGGCTAGCGGCATTAATGGTGTTGCCGAGCAGCCTGATGGACAACAGCGCCACCAGCGCGGCGATCAGGTAACTGCCGAGGATCGCCCACGGTTGAGCGAGCGCGCCGGTCGACACCGCGAACAGCAGCACCGCCGACGCGCCCACCGGCCCCAGCAGGTGCAGCGTGATGTCGATGCCGTACAACTCGCGGCAGAACACCGCGCTGACGAAGATGCCCAGGCACGCGCCGATGGCGGCACGCGACCATTCGGCAGGGTGGGTGTTTAGCGAGTGGGGGATAAAACTACGCAGGAGGTTTTTCACGATCAGCACATTTCAAGAGAGAGGATAAAAGCGTTGAAGCCCACCACCTCATTGCTGAAGTGGTTTTCCGCCGAACGCATCATGAAGGCGCCGAAGCGATTGTCCTCAACGAGACCGTGGCTGTTCTTGCGGGCGATGACATGTTGTGAGTAATAGTTCTTTCCAAATGTTGGAAAACTAACGTGCAACGTGACGTCTCGGGTCATGTCGATTGCTCCGCATGTAACAGAACGTTGAAAGCGTGAAAGGTGCTGATAAGTGTCAGCTACTTGGCCTTAGTTTGCCGGTGCCACAACACGACTGTCCTCATCGTCCGCGGTCATCAAGACCGATCCCAGATCGAAGAGTTTGAGGGCGACGACGTAGCTGGTGAGCGCTGCGAGCGTCAAGCAAGTAAGGAGATGAACGATCATTTTCCTGCCCTCGGTTCGTGTTTGGGTGTGAGGGCGATGGTACGCCCATCAGTTTTGAGCGGAAGGCATTAGCGGGAATGTTGGTTATCGATGGGAATGATGGATCGTTCGCCGTGGCGCGGCGAACGCAGTTCATGTGGGAGTGAGCTTGCTCACGAATACGGCGTTTCAGACGCTGGCTGTCTGGCAGATACACAACTGTTTGCGAGGAAGCTTGAGCGACATCACGGTCGCTCCCGCCTTTCATACTGTGTTCGGCGTTTCGTCTTTATGCCCGAATGGTTTCGCCATAGCGATGTGTCGCCAGGCACGCCAGCAACAAACCACTGATCGCGACCATCCCGCCTACCAGTCCGATGTTGGCCACGCCGAGCTGGCTGATCACCACGCTGCCCAACAGCGCGCCGCCGCCGATGCCAATGTTGTAGATGCCCGAATGCAGCGCCATGGCCACGTCCGTGGCGTCCGGCGCCATCGCCAGGACCTTGGACTGCATTACCAGACCAAAGCACATGATCGCCATGCCCCAGACCACGCTCAGCGTACCCATCGACGATGAGTTGCCGGACAGCGGCAGCAGCAGAATCAGACACGCCGCCAGGGCGCCGATCGCAGTGATCAGCAGGCCGCGCGGGTAACGGTCGTTGTAGCGGCTGAAGATCACCGACCCGACGATCCCGGCGCCGCCGAACAGCAAGAGGATAACGGTGGTCATGTCGCCATTCATCTTCGCCACGATCTGTGCGAACGGTTCGATGTAGCTGTAGGCCGTGAACTGCGCCGTCACCACCAGCGCCGTCAGCAGGTAGAGCGACATCAGCGCCGGGCGCTTGAACAGCATCGGCAGGCTGCGCAACGAGCCCGAGTTCTGGCTCGGCAGCAGCGGCAGCGACTTCATCAACACCAACACTGTAAGGCCCGAGGCAATGGCAATCGCCAGGAAGGTTGCGCGCCAGCCCAGCGCTTCGCCGAGCACGCGTCCCAGCGGAATGCCGAGTACCATCGCCAGCGCTGTGCCGGTTGCCAACAGACCGAGGGCTTGAACCTGCTTGCCCTCCGGTGCCACTCGCACCGCCAGCGATGCGGTCACCGACCAGAACACGGCGTGGGCCACTGCGATACCGACGCGACTGACCAGCAGCATGCCGAAGCTCGATGACAGGCTCGACATCACATGGGCGGCGATGAACGTCAGAAACACAAACAACAGCAACTTGCGCCGCTCGATGTTGCGGGTCATCAGCATCATCGGCAGCGACGTGAGGGACACGATCCACGCATAAACCGTCAGCATCAGGCCGACTTGGGCGGTGGTCATGTCGAAGCTATGACCGATGGCGCTCAACAAACCCACCGGTACGAATTCCGTGGTGTTGAAGATGAACGCTGCCAGGGCCAGCGCGATCACGCTCAGCCAACTTCCGGTGTGTGCATTAGTGGTATTCATTAAAACGAATGCCCTCCTGAAGAATTCGGTTTGCCGTTTCCCCGGTAAAAACGCCGACAAGCAGAAAGACCGCTCGAGGCGTGTGCCTGGGCGGTGCATGCGGTCAGCTGAATATTATGAGTATGGGGAGATGCGACGAGATGTTGCGGATTCTACGCCGTTGTCATCGTTGTCACAACCGCGGCCGGGCGCGGTCGCCGGGTCACAAGCCGGTGCTGATCGAAGGCTTCAGGCGTGTGCCTAAGCGGCGTTTTCCCGCAACGCACCTGTGGATAAGGCTCGCGCCGTTTGACATGTCGGGGTTTGTATCCTTCGCTTGTACTGTCAGGGCGACAATTGGACGCACTTGCTTGAGTGCGCTCTTTATAGGGATGTAAGCACGCGGGTCATTCCGCAGGACGTTGTGATGAAACAGCCCGATCGGGCATTTTTCCGCCAGTTTCTCCGTGTGTCTTGTGTATCAATGCTGTTGCCAGTCACGCCGATCGAAGCGGCTTGCACGTTGGTGTCAGGGACAGGAAATGACAACTACGTATGCGACAGCAGCACCAGTCCGGGCCTGATCGATCTGGCCGGCGATAACGTGCTGACGTTTCCAACTGGCGGCACGGGCGTGGTGACGGGCAACATCCTGTTTGGCAACGGCGCCGACCGGATTGTCATGAGCTCCGGCCGGGTGCAGGGCGCCATCAACCAGGGCGCGGGCACAAACGTGATGGTAATGGAGGCCGGGACCATCACCGGCAGCCTCATGCAGGGTCCCGGTATCGACAACTTTTTCATGAGCGGCGGCACCCTCCAGTCACTGGCGCAGGGTGATAGCCGCGACGTGTTCTTCATGAGCGGCGGGACCATCGTCGGGGCGTTTGAAGACGGTGATGTCGCGACCCTCAGCGGCGGCACCATTGGCCGCGTCGACATGAAGCTCGACAACAATCTTTTCGACATGTCGGGCGGCCGGATCATCGGCAACCTCGTCACCGGTTTCGGCCGCGACACCATTGTCGTTTCGGGCGGCAGCATTGGCGGCAACATCAGCGTCAGTGGCGGCAACGACAGCATCAGCGTGAACGGCGGGACGGTATCCGGCGAAATCCGCGCCAGCTTCGGCGACGACACGTTCGCGTGGAACGGGGGCGGAGTGATCCAGTCCTCCGTGCTGATGGGCGACGGCAATGACCGCGCCTCAATCAGCAACCTCAATGAAAGCACGCTGAGTTCGAACCCTTTGCTAGACGGCGGACTTGGTAATGACCAACTGACGTTTTTCCAGACCCTCAGCGCCGGGGCCGGGCGCTACCTGGGGTGGGAAGCGATTGATCTCACCGGGCAGTCGCGTTTCACGCTCGACACCGACCTCTTTCTTGGTGACAGCGTGAGCAACACCGGCACGTTCAACATCGACAGCTCCAGTACGCTGGAGGTGACCCAAGGCGCCATTCGCCCGTACGCCGCAGGGCAGCTCGCCTCGTTGAACAACGCCGGGACTGTCGATATGACCGCCAACAGCGTCGTGGCCGGCGACACACTTACCGTGTACGGCAACTACCTGGGCAATAACGGCCGGTTGCTGCTGCAGACGGTTCTAGGCGACGACCGCTCGGCCAGTGACCGACTGGTGGTGTCCCAAGGGGCAATCAGCGGCAACACCCAGCTGGGCATCAGCAACCTTAACGGGCTGGGCGGACTGACACAGGACAACGGCATCGAAGTGGTGCAGGCCGTCAATGGAGCGACCAGCACCAACGACGCTTTTGTGCTCGGTAACCGCGTCGTGGCCGGCGCTTACCGCTATCAGTTGTTCAAGGGCGGCGTGACGGCCGGGACCGAGAACAGCTGGTTCCTGCGCTCTTCGGTGGCTGCGGTCCGAAGCCCATTGAGCGTACCGCCGCCCACCGCACCGCCTGTGGTTGATCCGACACCCCAGCCCGTCACGCCGTCGCCTGTCATACCGACGCCTATACCAACGCCTATACCAACGCCAACGCCAACACCTGTTCCCGTTCCCGTTCCCGTTCCAGTGCCAGTGCCAGTGCCTCCGGTCCCTGTCGATCCGGACGAACCGGCCGTTGAGCCACCGACCCTTGCTCCCGTCCCACCGCCTGCTGCTCCGGTTACACCCTCCGTTGCGCCTGCCGTTGTCTCGCCAATCCAGGCCCCGTTAACGGCACCATTGCCAACGGCGTCGCCCGGCGCCGAGCCCATCCCGTTATATCGCCTGGAAGTGCCGATCTATTCGGTGTTCGTGCCGGCTGCGCAGATCATGGCGCGTGAAGCGCTGGGTACTTTTCATGATCGTCAGGGCGATCAAAACCTGCTCAGCGGTGCGCCCGGCGGATGGGCGCGGCTGTATGGCAGCGACATACGCAGGGACTGGGCCGGCGATGCCTCGCCGCATTTCGATGGGTCGACCAAGGGCTACCAAGTGGGCCACGACCTGTATGTCGCACCGACTGATTCCGGCCGGGTGCAACGCGCTGGCGTCTTCGTCGGCCAGAGCCGGCTACAAGGCAGCGTCGAGGGATTCGCCGAAGGCTTCAAGGGCACAAAAGCCGGCCGCATGAAAATCAACGGCGATCACTTCGGCGCCTATTGGAGCCTGGTCGACCCGGGCGGCTGGTACCTGGACGCCGTCGCCATGGGCACGCGTCTCGGCGGCAGCAGCCGATCCGATCAAGGCATCAGGCTCGACACCGACGGCCACGCCATCAGCCTGTCTCTGGAAACGGGCTACCCGATGGCCGTCTCCGAACGCTGGGTCGTTCAACCCCAAGTGCAGGTCATCCTTCAACGGATCGACCTCGACCGCCGGAACGACGGCATCTCCGACGTCTCGTTTGATTCACAGGACTACTGGACGAGCCGAGTCGGCGCGCGCTTGAAGGGTCGATACTTGATCGACAACTTGCCCGTCGAACCCTATCTGCGCGCGAACGTCTGGCAGGTGCTGGATGGCAAGGACACCGTGACCTACAACGGCGTCGACCGGATCAAAACCCGACACAGGTCCTCATCCACCGACATTGGCGCTGGCTTGATCGTTGGCGTGGCGAAGGGAGTAAGCGTGTACTTCGCGGTGGACTACGCCGCCCAGCTGGACAGCAATGAACTGGCGGTTGCCAGCGGCAGTATCGGCATTCGTGCGAGTTGGTGAGCCGTGTGATGGGCAGGCGATTTCGAAACCGCCCGTCTAATCCGCGGCACTTGGCGCGCTTGTGGGCTTCTCATGGTCATGGTGCGGACAACTCGCACGTAAACGAGGAGATCGAATTCATGGCTAATGACACTTCGCTTACAGGGACCAGCGCGCAGACGGATCCGGATAAGGATCTTGGGTTTAATGAGGAATCGCCCGATGTCTCTGACCCGCAGGTAGACCCGACTGAGCCCGCGCGGACCGAGAACGATCCGGTGACTGAAGAGCCAACCACTAGGCGTGGGAATGATGAGCTGTTGCCGGGGAAGGGCGGGGTCTGATCGACTCGCGGTGAACCCAAAAGCCCTGCTGATTCGAGCGGGGCTTTTTTATGGCTTTTGGCGAAATGTTGACGGCGTGCTGATCAGCGCTGCTTGCGCTTGACCGGAATAACACCGAGCTCATTCTGCTGATAAATCGTGTAGGGCAGGACGAGGGTGTCTGCAATCCCTGAAAGCAGCATGTCGGCCGCAGCGATCGGAGCCGAATCATGGACGCCATACCTTTCCGGCGCATCCATGGTGCAATACCCGTAAGCGAAGCCGCTGTAAACGCGCGGGATCTGAGAGCAATACGAATGCCACCCGGCCAGATTGTCCGCTGCGCCCGGCCCGTTGTAGAGCGTGATGATGGTGCCGCAGCCAGATAGGGGTAGGGTGAGGAATGCTGCAATCCATTGCTTCATGAGCGGTCCTGGTTTTGGGGTGTTAGGGGCTGCAAATCCAATTGCGGATTAGAGTCTGACGACGTGGCCAAATAATTTTTTGGTTTGAGGTATGTACCATTCACGACAGAGACCCTTGCCGCTATATCTCATACCCTGGCAGCGGTATGTCGGTCTTACTGTTGTACAAAGGGATATTGCTGTAGCTGACCTGCTCCAGCAGAGTCGGATCCCAAGTCTGTGTTTTGGCGGCCAGATACAACATCCCTAGCTTAATTGGTATCTTCCCCTGTCTCTCCTTGCCACGCCTGAAAGAGAGCAGGTCAAAACCTTCTGGCACGAAGTATCTGTAAGGGTCATAGTTATCGATGTTCACCGAGAACCGTTGGAAAAACTCTGGCATCAGCTCGTTGGCGTCGTCGCCTTCAATGCCTAGATCACGGTTGATATCCGTGGATAGACTTAAATCTTTAAATGCGGTTGCGCTGAATTCAAAGGTTTCGTGAATGCACTCTATTATTTTGCCGAGCAGTTCGTAATCAACTTCATTATTGTTCATTCAAAATACCTGATCTTCAGGGCGCACAATAGCGTTGTAGGTAACGACAGTCTTGTAGCCTATTAGGCCTAGCTCGGCGGCAGTGTAAGCCCATCCGAATACAGGTATGGCACGCCCTACGAATGCAGCGAGATAAGGGGTTCGTCTTAATCTGGGCGGCCACATTCCAACAACTGTTGGTGCCCGATACCCGCCAGGGAACTTTGTTTTTCTAAGCACGCGTCGGGAAAGGACAGACGCTACGGAAGTGTTCGGAATCGCGCCCCCAGGCTTCCCCCGAGTTGGAATTACATTAGCCCCGCTAACGATTGCCAACGCAGATGCTACATCGTCTAGACCAAATTCTTCCATTGTCGTCTCAGCGGCAATCACCCAGAGCAACTGATCCGCCGTAAGCCCACAATCGCCGTCATAGCAATATATATTAGGCACTTATACCGTCCTTATGCGTAAGTGTTGTTTCGGGTTTGGTCCCAGCCGGCAGAGATTTGCCCTGTGATTAGCCCGGTGATGCGGCTTTGCTGGGAGTACACAATGTTGACTTTGGCATAATCAAACCATACGACCTCTTCAGGGAATAACAAGGCCGCAGCGTCGAAAATATTTCCGCTGTGGATGCCACTTATGATAACTTCCTCGAATACAATCTCCAGAAATTTTTGTTTTTCTCCACCTGCTCTATACACGCTCATTACTATCTTTTTGAAGTGCCGTCCCGCGCAGCAGGCTTCGAGTATTTTAGGTGTTGCAACATCCACTCGTTTTACAACGCTGAAGTGACTTAAATAAACGCGGCCTACTGTGGCACCGCCAGCCGAGCTCGCTGTTCTGGAGACCGCTTGAGTAGCGGCGAGGTTGTACGCGGATATCTCTATCCAGTTTTTATGCTCGAAGTCCGAGCAATCGCCATCCAGACCGTCTATCCATAAAAAAGTATCAAATGCCATTCCTGCTCCCTGCAACTGATCGTGCGGATTTGATTGATGTCAGGGGCAAAGCTTAACGTCGCTATCAAACCTCGCCAACCCTTACCAACAGATGCCAGAGCACCTGAATGCTCATAGCCATTGGCATCAAGCAAAACAGACATCAGTAGGTGTCTTTTTGGATTCGAGCCAAGGGCGGCTCTTTGCGGCTAGTCTTGGATGCCGGGACACCGGATCACGCTGGCAACCCCTTGCTGGGCGGAGCGGTCATCGGGCTGTCTGGGGGGGGGCTGTCAGGGCAAAGTCAGCCGACTCTATCAGCGCCAAGGGGATGTCTGCGTAATACATTCATCTTGTGAGGTCCTAAGCTGGTCATTGAAATGCCCAGCCGAATGATGGCACTGTCTGGTCTCACCAACGAAAGGATTCCGACTGTGCACCGCAAACTTTCCCTGATCTTGTGCCTTAGCTGCCTGCCCGCTTTCTCTCAAGCCGCTGATTACGACATGAAAAAATACTGTGGAAAAGTTTCGGATGCAGTGGGGGGTAGTGCTCAGATCGAGCTCGGCTGTCGAGAGCAAGAAGCGGATGCTCGGGCTGAGATCCCTGCCAAGAACGCTTCGCCAAAAATAATGGCTTACTGTGATCGAGTAGCGAAAGCAGTAGGCGGGAGTTACCAAATATTGTCAGGTTGCATCGACCAAGAGCAGGAAGCCCAAGCGCAACTCGACAGGTGATCCTATTTAGCCGATCAATACCGCCCCGGTCCATCATTTCTGAAGAATCGGATGAGCCTGCCGCTTATGCTGGCGCTGGCGGTTCAATCCTAAGCTCAGCAAGCGCATCGAGTCGTTGCGCGGCCGCAAATCACTACACCTTTGCAGTGCCTGGCAGTGCATGGGCTCTTGAGTTAATCGCATTTCAGCCACAAAAAAAGACGTCCAAGGACGTCTTCTTTTTAGGATTTGGTGGAGCCGGGGGGATTTGAACCCCCAGCTAAGCCTTGAAATACGTGGCCCTCAGTCCGAAGGCTGGCATAAAGCTGTCATTGTCTAGCATCGGTCCGTCATAGCTGTTTTGAAAAACGTTCCACCGCCCCAACAACTTCACGAGCCCCGGCTTGAATTTCTAAAATCACGCTACCCGCTTGTTGAGCAAGGTTCAGACCTAATTCTGCCTGCGATTTGCTAGTACCCATGCCAGACACCGCTTGATTTACCAAGGACTGGTTCTCTTGGACTACGGTAACTATCTCCTCAGTGGCGGAGCTTGTGCGGGCCGCGAGTTGCCTAACTTCGTCAGCCACCACCGCGAATCCTCGTCCTTGTTCTCCTGCCCTTGCCGCTTCAATAGCAGCGTTCAATGCCAGGAGGTTAGTTTGCTGCGCAATGCCTCCAATGGTTTGAACAATTGAGCTAATCAATAATGACTGTTTTCCCAACGCCTCGATACCGTTTGAAGCCGACGTGACCTGATCAACGATCAAATTCATCGTAGCAACCGTTTCCTTTACTACTGCAGCTCCACGCATCGCCGTAGCATCAGTTCGCTGCGAAATATCGAAGGCGGTATTTGCCGCGTCATTGACCTCTTGCTCTCGACGCACCTGATCAGTGACTGGTGTTGCAAACTTTACGACTTTATAGAGCCTGTTTTGAGTGTCTAGGACTGGGTTGTAGGTGGCTTCTAGCCAGATCTCATTGCCGTGACTGTCAATTCTCTTGAAGCGATCGGCAACAAAGCGCCCTGACCTGAGAGTATTCCAAAAGCTTTCATATTCCGGTGATCCCACGTGTGTCGGGTCACAGAAAATACGGTGATGTCGACCCTTGATCTCGGCGAGTGAATAGCCAACAGCCCTTAGGAAGTGGTCGTTAGCGGTAATCACATTGCCTGCCATGTCAAATTCTATGACCGCTGTAGATCTCAGCAAAGCTTGAATGAGTGCGCTCTCTTCTTGATGCTTGTCGATAGATTCGGTGACATCAAAGCCGTAGCATGTCATGGCGATGACCTGGCCAGTGACATCGATCGATGGTCTCCATGCCGCACGCATCCAGACAAGAGTATTGTCATTTTTGATGAATCTATAATCATCAGATGTCGAGGTGCCATTTTTCATAGCTTTCATGAAATTTTTGTAGCAGGGAAGTTCGCTGACATATGGAGGCGTGATGCTCCCCAATGGTTGGCCTAGGAGCGATGATTTATCTCTGCTCAGAAAAGCCGCAAACTTTTCGCCAACCTGGATAATGTTCATGTTGCGATCGACGGTGATCGTCAGCATCTCCTGAGCAAGCATCTCCTGTGCGCTCCGTAGGTTCTGAACCTCAGCTTCTAGACTAGCAACCGTGCTTTTCAGCCTTTTGTTAAACATGCAATCACCGTCCGATATGAGCGCTCATATCGTTGTATCGGTGCTTAGGACATAAAGCTTAGCCTGCCAGAGAGAAATATTTAGTTGTATGGCTTGCTATTTATATTGGCATCCGCTTCGGCAGAGCTCGCATACCACAACTTCTCAGCTTTTGAGCCGACGGTTTCGTCCGCGCTTGGCATCCATCGGCCGTACACCCTCGCTATCATCGTCCAGTCGCTATGACCCATTTGCTGAGCGACCCACATCGGATGCTCGCCCGCAGATAGCATCATCGAGGCGTATGTGTGGCGGGTCTGGTACGGCCGCCGGTACCGAACACCAGCTTTCTTCACCGCGTGTGCCCACATGGTCTTCCGGATCGGTCCGTCACCAGCCCAGCGTTCGAGAGTGCGAGGATTCTGGAACACCTCATCCCCGGCTAGGAAGGTGTGATCCTTCTGCGCTTTTAATGCCGTCAGAGCTGGACCAAGTAGCTTTACCGCTCGGCGGCCTGATGCCGTCTTCGGTATCTCTGCAACCCCCTTTGCCGCTTGGGTCATAGCCTTGGTGATCATTATCTCTCCACGTATCCAGTCAACGTCCCCCCAATTCAGCGCAACCATCTCGCTCGTCCGGAGACCAGTCCATAACGCGAACTGCACTAGGTTTGCCGCTTGGCCAGCGAGGGCGGCAATGATCGCTCGCTGCTCTTCCGGACTGAATGGATCAACGTCATCCTCATCTGCCGGAGCCGACTTGCGCTTGTACGTCCATCCGGCCATCGGGTTGTTCTCAATCAACTCCTCGTCGACCGCTTCGGTGAGTGCCGAGCGGAGGCAGCTCTGGATGTTGCTCAGCGTCTTGTTGCCAATCTCCAGCGTGTCGAGCCAGTCCTTGATCATCTTCCGCTTCAGATCGACCATCATGTGCGTGCCGAGGGCTGGCACGAGTCGGTGCTCGACAAGTTTGCGATAGCCTTCGTAGGTGCTGCTGGAAAGGTGCTTCTTCTTCGACGCGAGCCACCTGGTCAGGAAACCGGCGACCGTTTCATGCGATGCTTGCGGCGCAAACTTAGCAGCCCTGGCCGAACCCGGGAAGGTGACCGAGTAATCGAACGTGCCGATGGAAATTGCATGCTCGATCGCCGCCTTGTGCTGCCCGGCTTTCTTCAGATTAGTGGCGGTGGGCTTGAGCGTGATGCGCTCGCGGCACCGGACGCCCCGATACATGAACGTGATTTCGATACTCGAATCGGAGATCGCCCGAACTCCCCGCCCATCTCTACCCATGACTCATATCCCTCTGTGTCGATCAGCGTCCGGCCGTCCGGAGCCTTGTACCAAATCTCGCCAAGCCGCCAAATTCCATCACGGATCTTCGAGCGGATAGCGTCCTCGCTGTAGCCAGACTCGCTGGCAAATTTTCTAATAGTCATGTAGCGCATTGAGTGACTCCTGACGCGTCAGGTTTGCTATCCGTCTAAAGCTGACGTGCGCGCCAATCCGCGCCAACTGAGTTGATTGGCGGGACGGTGCGGCGTGCTTTATCGTTTGGCATCAGACCGCAGGAGGCCCTATGCGCCAAAGAGGCTTGAAGTTTCATCAGTGGACCGAGCGAAGGCTCAGTGCTTTCAGATATAGCGAGATTTTGCCAGGCGGCACGCAGCTCGACATTCGGATTCATGTCTCTGAGCCAGTAACGCTCATCTTCGTCGGCATTTATACGAGCGATGGCTCGATGGTGAGTGAGGAAACTTACGCCACCCTGCACGTCGCACATGATGAAGCACTCAGGTGGGCGATTGTCCAGGCGCACTGGATGGCTGGCGCATGAGCTATTCATCATGCTTTCCATACGAATCATTCACCGTGCGTAGCTTCAAGTGGATGCCGCAGGAGTTGGCCAAGCTCGTGAGCTGGCCCACCGTGGTGGCTGGTTCTTTCAACGCCTGGCCGAAGCGGATTAGACGATCGCCCAAGCTTTCGAACTCAGCACGCGGGTGAAGCTGGCTGCCTTGGGACATGATCATTGGTCAGCCTCTACACCAGCGCGATATCCCGACAGGAAAACCACGTAGGCGTACTGGGCGTATTTGTTCGCGAAGCCTGAGCCTTCCTGCTCCAGATCCTCAGGAGCAAAGCCTGCTGGGTTTTCCTTCACAAAGAGGGAGCGTGGACCGACTTCGGCGGCCACCATCTTGATGCGCTCGTGAATGCAACCAGCCGCCCCGAGCTCACGCTGAATACGCTGGTAAACCTCCTCGCGGTGTACCTCGATGCTGGCCGGAGCCTGAATGCCTAACCGACATCTACGTTGACGCCCCGTCTGGGGTAGAACGGAACCTGATTCTTTCCGCTTACTGATTACAGAAACGCAAACACGCACCGCCCGAGAGGCGGTTTTTTTGTG
>NZ_JAXCIP010000011.1:0-150719 GCF_046540435.1 Pseudomonas sp. W5-01 | reverse complement strand
AAAGGGGACTGATTTATTTACAACGCTCCACCGTAAATGAATCTGTCCCCGTTCAGCGCCCCCGTTCAGCGCCAGGTTTAACGAGCTGCCACGCTCGTACCTCAACCCCGCCCACTGGCGGGGCTTTTTTTGCCGTTTGAAAAGCACTCATTCACGGCAACAAGTTCCTACAGTATTCGGTCGCGCTGCCGATAGCTGATCATGCACAAACACCAGCCGCTAAACCCTCACCCCGACAATCCGACCAATTACCTCCAGTAAATCAACCGTCTGCCGACAGATTTATAGCACTAAGCCATCGCGCTCACTTGTCAGCCCGTGCGCCATGATGCAACCTTGCGGCACGCGACTTAAAGACGGGCTCCTTGCCCGCGCGACAGCACCCTGAAAGCGAGTTCCTTCCATGAAAAGCCAACCTGATGCTGCCGGAAGACCGGCGGCCGAGGTCGTGACGCAACTACCGGTGCCCTCGCGGCTCGGCATGCTGCGTTTCGAGCGGCTGAATGAACCCAGCTGGGCCATGCTTTACCTGGACCCGAACTGCGAAAAGCACTTCAGCATGCCTGCCGTCGAACTCTGCGCGCTGGTGGGTACGCCTTACGCCAGTCTCATGGAGCCCGAAGCCCGCTATCAATTGCACGACGCCGTGCAGATGCAGCTGGCGGGCAGCGCCCATTACCTGATCCGCTACACCCTGCACACGACGCGCGGCCCGTTGGGTCTGGTGGAGATTGGTGAAGGGTACAAGCAACACAATCGGCATCTGCTGCGAGGTTACCTGATGGTGGTCGATGGGCAGGTCGAGCCCGGCGAACTGATCATCAGCCCCGATCTGGAGGTACAGAACTCCCGCCTTCAGATCGCGCTGGAACTCAATCAACGGGCCCAGCACGAACAGTTGCTGCATCTGGAGCGGGTCCGCGCGCAGCAAAGCCTGATCCTGCGCCTGGCGCGCCATCGTTACAGTTCGAACAATTCGCTGCAGGAAGCGGCGGAGCTGATCACCAAAAGCGCCTGCGAGATCTACAACATCTCCTGCGCCAGCCTGTGGAACCTCAACGGCAAAACCCTTGAGCCGATTGCCGAGTATCGCCGCGATACCAGCACATTCCCCAAGACTGGCGCGATCGATATCAGCGAATTTCCCAGCTATCTGGACGTGCTGCACACCAGCCGCGCCATCGACGTCAACGATGTCGAGCGGGACCCGCGCACGCGCGAGCTGGTTCAGCGACTGCGAACCCAGGACATCACCGCCATTCTTGACGCTGCTGTGCGCATCGATGGCCAGGTGGTGGGCGTGCTGTGCCTCGAGCAAACCGGTATGCCACGGGAATGGCAGTCCGATGAGATTGCTTTTGCCGGTGAGCTCGCCGATCAGTTTGCCCATGCGATCAACAACCACAACCGTCGCACCGCCACCAGCGCCCTGCACCTGTTTCAGCGTGCCGTGGAGCAGAGCGCCAATGCGTTTTTGCTGGTCAATCGGGACGGCGTGGTCGAGTACGTCAACCCGAGCTTCACCGAGATCACTCAATACCCCGCCGAGGAAGTCCACGGACAGCAACTCTCGGAGCTGCCGGCGCTGGAGAATCTCAGCACGCTGCTGCTCGATGCGAACTCCAGCCTGGTCAACGGAAACAGCTGGCAGGGCGAGTTCAAGAGCCGACGCAAAAACCTGGAACCGTACTGGGGCCAGCTGTCGATTTCCAAGGTGTACGGGGATAACCGCGAGCTGACCCATTACATCGGCATCTACGAAGACATCACTCAGGCCAAGCTCTCCCAACAGCGGATCGAGCGCCTGGCGTACACCGACAATCTGACCAGTCTGGGCAACCGTCCGGCGTTCATCCGCACCCTGGACGAGCACTTTGCCCGCGACGTCGAAACGCCGATCAGTCTTTTGCTGGTGGACATCGACAACTTCAAGCGCATCAACGATAGCCTCGGCCACCAGACCGGCGACAAGTTGCTGATCAGCCTGGCTCGCCGCCTGCGCAACAGCCTGAGCCCGACCGGCATTCTGGCGCGCTTCGCCAGTAACGAATTCGCTGTACTGCTCGACGACACCAGTCCCGAAGAAGGCCAACGCGTTGCCAGCCAAGTGCTGAGCACGCTGGACAAGCCGATGTTCGTCGACAATCAGTTGATCAGCGTGACCGGCTCCGTCGGACTCGCCTGCGCCCCCATCCATGGCCGCGACCCGCAGACGCTGATGAAGAACGCCGGCCTGGCGCTGCACAAGGCCAAGGCCAACGGCAAGCATCAGGTGCAGGTGTTCACTGAAGCGCTGAACGCCGAAGCAAGCTACAAGCTGTTCGTCGAGAACAACCTGCGCCGCGCGCTGACGCAGAACGAACTGGAAGTCTTCTACCAGCCGAAACTGTGCTTGCGCAGCGGCCGCTTGTTGGGCATGGAAGCGCTGTTGCGCTGGAATCATCCGGAAAAAGGCATGATCCGCCCGGACCAGTTCATCAGCGTCGCCGAAGAGACCGGCCTGATCATCCCGATCGGCAAATGGGTCGCGCGTCAGTCCTGCCGCATGAGCAAGCAACTGACTGCTGCCGGCTACGGCAAGCTGCATGTGGCCATAAACGTCTCACCGAAGCAGTTTTCCGATCCGGAGCTGGTCTCGTCGCTGGCCAGCATTCTGCGTGACGAACAGCTCGACCCGTCCCTGCTGGAACTGGAACTGACTGAGGGCTTGCTGCTGGAAGCGACCGAGGACACGCGATTGCAACTTGAGTCGCTGAAAACCTTGGGCCTAACCTTGGCGATGGATGATTTCGGTACGGGTTATTCGTCGTTCAGTTACCTGAAGAAATTCCCCATCGACGTGATCAAGATCGACCGCAGCTTCATTCGGGACATCCCGGATGATCAGGACGATATGGAAATCACCTCGGCGGTCATCGCCATGGCCCACAACCTCAAGTTGACCGTGGTCGCCGAAGGCATCGAGACGGCGGAACAACTGGCGTTCCTGCGTCGTCATCGTTGCGATGTGGGTCAGGGCTATCTGTTCGACAAACCGATTCCTGGCGAAGAGCTGATCGAGAAGCTGCGTCGCTACCCGCGTGGCCCACTGGCCTGACCCCCCTTCCCCGCATCACACCAGTGCGGCACACTTGCCGCCCTGCATTTGCATCAGCCGATTCTGACCCCATATACGGTTTTCACTGACAACGCATGTTGGTTGTCCTGCCCCAGAGAGGATGTGCCTCATGGTCTTGCGCTCGGAAATTCTTGTGAATAAAAACGCTCTCCCCACCGCTCAGCAGGCACTGCCAGGGCGCGAAACTCCCATGGCCCTGCCCGAAACCCATTTCGTCAACGGCACTCCTTTGCTTGGGCCGTTCTTCAACGACGTTGAGTTCGCGATCTTCGGTTTGGGCTGCTTCTGGGGGGCTGAACGGCGCTTCTGGCAGCAAGAGGGTGTGGTCAGCACCGTCGTGGGCTACGCGGGCGGCTTCACGCCGAACCCGACGTACGAAGAAGTCTGCTCGGGGCTGACAGGCCACTCCGAAGTGGTCCTCGTGGTGTACGAACCTGCGAAGGTCAGCTATGAGCAACTGCTGGCGATGTTCTGGGAATTGCACAACCCGACACAGGGCATGCGTCAGGGCAATGATATCGGCACGCAATACCGCTCGGTGATCTACGCGACAACGCCTGAGCAACTGCAGGCGGCAAAAGCCAGCGCTGAGGTGTATCAGGCCGAGCTGAGCAAGGCCGGCCTGGGGGAAATCACCACCGAGATCGACCAGGCGCCCACCGTGTACTTCGCCGAGGCCTATCACCAGCAATACCTGGCGAAAAACCCCCAGGGCTACTGCGGTATTGGCGGCACCGGCGTCTGCATGCCGCCGAGTCTGGCGGGGAACTGAGCCAAAACCGCTGACATCCATGACACCGCGCGTAACCATTGTAGGACCGGCTTTAGCCGGGAAGACGCCGGATGTCACGCCGCAAATTTGATGGCGTTTATACCGGCCTCTTCCCGGCTGAAGCCGGTCCTACTGATCGATCGCGTATTCCTTGTAGGACTGGCTTTAGCCGGGAAGGCGTCGGTTGTCACGCCGCGGAATTGAAGGTGTTGCCACTGGCCTATTCCCGGCTGAAGCCGGTCCTACTGACACCGAGCGTAACCCTTGTAGGACTGGCTTTAGCCGGGAAGGTGTCGGTCGTCACGCTGCAGAATTGAGGGTGCTGCAACTGGCCTCTTCCCGGCTGAAGCCGGTCCTACTGAACATCACCGGCCGCCAGAAATCTTCTGACAATCACTCGCCATCCTTGAATCCGCTTTCTGCCTTTATTGTTTGCCCTCACACGAAGAGGAGCAATGGAATGCAGGAACTCAAACATGCTCGGTCTCTGCGCATCGGTCGAGCCTCCCAGCCAGGGAACGTCTATCTCGTGACCTCTGTGGTCAAGAATCGCCTGCCTATATTCAGTGATATTCAGATAGCTCGCAGGGTCGTCGCGGAAATGGAGCACCTGCATTCCTCAGACCTTGTGCACTCGATGGCGTGGGTAGTTATGCCCGACCATCTGCATTGGCTGTTCGAGCTCAAATCAGGATTGCTGCCCACGCTCATGCAAGCACTGAAGGGTAGAAGTGCCTTCGCAGTGAACAAGGCTCACGGCACAAAAACACTCACATGGCAGAAGGGTTATCACGATCACGGGGTCAGGGCCGAAGAGGACCTCGTCGAGATGGCTCGCTATGTCGTGAATAACCCAATACGGGCAGGTCTGGTCAGGCAGAGGGAGGACTATCCATTGTGGGGTTGTGAATGGGTGCTCGAGTAGGACTGGCTTTAGCCGGGAAGGCGTCGGTTGTCACGCCGCAGAATTGAGGTTGTTGCAACTGGCCTCTTCCCGGCTGAAGCCGGTTCTACTGACAGATCGCGTTTCCCTTGTAGGACTGGCTTTAGCCGGGAAGGTGTCGGCTGTCACGCCGCGGAATTGAAGGTGTTGCCACTGGCCTCCTCCCGGCTGAAGCCGGTCCTACTGACACCGCGCGTTTCCCTTGTAGGACTGGCTTTAGCCGGGAAGACGCCGGTCGTCACGCCGCAGAACTGAGGCTGCTGCCACTGGCCTATTCCCGGCTGAAGCCGGTCCTACTGACACCGCGCGTAACCCTTGTAGGACTGGCTTTAGCCGGGAAGACGTCGGTCGTCACGCCGCAGAATTGAGGGCGCTGCAACCGGCCTCTTCCCGGCTGAAGCCGGTCCTACGGACACCGCGCGTAACCCTTGTAGGACTGGCTTCAGCCGGGAAGGCGTCGGCTGTCACGCCGCGGAATTGAAGGTGTTGCCACTGGCCCCTCCCGGCTGAAGCCGGTCCTACTGACACCGCGCGTAACCCTTGTAGGACTGGCTTTAGCCGGGAAGACGTCGGTCGTCACGCTGCAGAACTGAGGGTGTTGCCACTGGCCTATTCCCGGCTGAAGCCGGTCCTACTGACACCGCGCGTAACCCTTGTAGGACTGGCTTTAGCCGGGAAGGTGTCGGTCGTCACGCTGCAGAATTGAGGGTGCTGCAACTGGCCTCTTCCCGGCTGAAGCCGGTCCTACTGACACCGCGCGTAACCATCGTAGGACTGGCTTCAGCCGGGAAGGTGTCGGCTGTCACGTCGCGGAATTGAAGGTGCTGCACCCGGCCTCTTCCCGGCTGAAGCCGGTCCTACTGACACCGCGCGTAACCCTTGTAGGACTGGCTTTAGCCGGGAAGGCGTCGGTCGTCACGCCGCAGAATTGAGGGAGGTGCCACTGGCCTCTTCCCGGCTGAAGCCGGTCCTACTGACACCGCGCGTAACCCTTGTAGGACTGGCTTTAGCCGGGAAGACGTCGGCTGTCACGCCGCGGAATTGAAGGTGTTGCAACTGGCCCCTTCCCGGCTGAAGCCGGTCCTACTAACACCGCGCGTAACCCTGGTAGGACTGGCTTTAGCCGGGAAGAGGCCAGCCGTCACGCCGTGGAAATCAGGAGTGGTTACTCCGCAATCAGCCAATCCATCTTCCAGTCACCCTGGGTCTGGCCAAGCTTCTTCGCCAGCCATGGCATCAACTCGCGCAGCTCCTCTTCCAGCCCCCAAGGCGGATTGGCGATTGCCAGGCCGGAGCCGTTGAGGCTGTTGGGCGTGTCCAGCGGATGCACGAACAACTCGACCCGCAGCAGCTTCGGCGCGCCGGTTTCGGCCAGGTCCTGATAGAAGCGCTTGAGCGCGCGCTGGTCCTTGATCGGGTACCAGATGGCGGCGACGGTCTGGCGCATCCGTGCGATGGTTTCCTTGAGGGCGACGGAGCAGCGCTTCATCTCGTCGAGCTGCTCGAACGGGGGATCGATCAGCATCACCGCGCGCTTCTCGTGAACCGGCAACAACGCGCGGGGCACGTGCCAGCCTTCGCCCAGGTGCACGGCGACACGGCGGTCGTATTTCATGTTGTCTTTGAGCAGCGCGCCGTCTTCCGGGTGTTTTTCGTTAAGCAGCACGCGGTCCTGCTCGCGGGTCACGCGGCGGGCCAGTTCGGGAGAGCCCGGGTAATAACGCAGTTCACCGGTCTTGCGGTTCATGTGGCGGATCGCGTCGATGTAACCGGCCGCCATGTCAGGCACGTCATCGGCATCCCAGAGACGACCTATGCCTTCGATCCACTCGCCGGTGCGCGTGGCCTGATCACCCTGCAAGTCATACAGGCCGATGCCTGCGTGGGTGTCGAGGTAAGCGAGTGGCTGCTCCTTGCGCGACATGAGTGCGATCAAGCGAGTCAGAACGATGTGTTTGAAAACGTCGGCGTGGTTGCCGGCGTGGAAGGCGTGGCGGTAGTTCATGGCGGCTCCTGGAAGGCTGCGGAGTTTAGCAAAACAGCTGAAGCTGCGCAGACCGCTCATGCCCTGACAACCGGAGGAGCCCGAACGACAGGCAAAAAAATCCCCGGTTAAGCCGTTACAAAACCGGGGTGAGGCATTTTCGCGGGCCAGAGGGTGACCAAACCGTACCCCGCGCAATGTAAGTGATCGGATTATGCCAAATGTACTAAACAGTTACATAGCCGAAAACGACACGGTGATGTGTATGCCAGACATCCGCAACCTCGACACTTGCCGAGCCACCATCGGCGCGACCAGAATCGGTTCAATCTGAAAAAACGGAGCGCACGTCATGATGCACGCAGACCTCATCGACCAGGACGACCTGATCAGCCAGCTCAGGGCGATCGGTTTAGACGTGCCTTCCGGTCTCAGCGCCGAACAGGCGTGCGCCCAGGCGGTGCGCGGACTGAATGACGATCGCGCCCGCGAACTGCGCAAGCTGGTGGAGAAACTGCTGAGCGGCAGCGCCACGATCCTGCCGGCCGTGCGCCAGGCGATTGATCAGCAGTTGTTGCCCGCGTTGGCGGCATACAACAAAGACATTCCACGTTAGTTCATGCATCAAGACGGTCATCTATATAACGCCAGTTACAGGCAGGTCGTTGCACCGGGCTGGCAATACTGGTCCGCCGGGTTATAGGTAAAACTGGCGCTTCCCGTTACATCGGCGGGCAGTGCGATATGAACGATTGGAATGAATGCCCCGCCTGTGCTTCTGAAAAAGTCCCATTGATCATGCCTGGCGCCTTTCAAACCACTGGCCTGTTCATAAAAGAACGCCTGAATGGGAAGTTGATTGGGAATATCCTGCGCCCATGCCTGGACCATCAACTCATTGTAATGATGCTGCAAACTGGCCGGTACCAGGTGCATGGCCTGAAGAGACTGATAGAACGATTCCGCACCCAACTCGTTCATCGAATCTCGCACATCGAACGAACATACATAACCATAAATATTGTTTTGATTGGCACCTGACGGGCCTTGATCAAAGTGCGCTTTCCATTGGGCCGCTGTCGAGATGCCCTGGGACTGGCAGCGAGCGCTCACACCGGGATACTGATTGCTCTCACCGCACCCAGGCTGCGCGCGAATCCATGTGTAGCCGTCGATGGGGAAAGAGCACAGCACTCGCAGGTGCTCTTTGCCTGCGGGCGCAGCGAGGATGGGATAGAGGATGAATCCGTTGTCTGTGCCCACCGCCAGGTGGTCGAAATTGGCGTCTTTGCGCAGATAAGAGAAGGATACGCCTGTCCTCCCGGGAACTGGGTTCCAGGCGTGGTAATCCATGGACTCGTTAGTGCCCCTGAACAATACCCCGGAACATAAAAACGCCGGCATCGACTCACTGCCGCAGTTGCGCCGAGTGTCCTGATAATTCGCCTGAATGGCCGCCGCCACCGCCGGGCCATCTAATGTATTAACGCTCTGACTCTTCTGAGGAGGCATGGTTTGACTGGTGCAACCGCAGACCAGCGCGATGGATAAAAGCAGGACGGACAGTTTCATGATGAGCGCTCCTTGCCACAAACCGATTCCTTAAACAACGAAGGCCTTAAGGGTGTGGAAGTTTTTATACGCGCGCTATCGACTCACGAAAACTGTCAGAAATGACAGTGCCACCGAGATGGTTTTTTGAATTTAGCCACTTTTGCCGCAGGGGCCTGATTCCGTCATTCAGAACTGACCGGAGCGATCATTCAGGACGGGGAGCTATTTCGAATCAATCTAACTGGCAGGAAATACGCCGGGCGGGCATGTGCTGCCGGGGAAGAGCTCCCCGGACAGACTCACAGGTGTGATGGCCGTACTTTGCGTACCAGCCGCGGTGTTACAACCGCACACTCGCAAACGTCGACTCGTTACGCGCCTGACTCAGCGCCGACAGCGGGCCTGACAACGGTGCGAGAACGATCGACTGCGGGATCGGCAGCATTGCCACCTGCTGCGTGGTATTGGAGCCGACGCGTTCGTCCCGGGGCGGAATGCCAAAGTATTCGCGGTAGCATTTGGAAAAGTGCGGCGTGGACACGAAGCCGCAGACCGAGGCCACTTCGATGATCGACATCGGCGTTTGCTTGAGCAACTGGCGGGCGCGGATCAGGCGCAGCTTGAGGTAATAGCGCGACGGCGAGCAGTGCAGGTATTTCTGGAACAGCCTTTCCAGCTGACGCCGGGACACGGCGACGTACACGGCGAGCTCATCCAGATCGATCGGTTCTTCGAGGTTGGCTTCCATCAGCGCAACGATTTCCTGCAGCTTCGGCTGATTGGTGCCGAGCATGTGCTTGAGCGGCACACGCTGGTGGTCCTGTTCGTTGCGGATGCGTTCGTAGACGAACATTTCCGAGATCGCGGCGGACAATTCGCGGCCATGATCGCGGCTGATCAGGTGCAGCATCATGTCCAGAGGCGCGGTGCCGCCCGAGCTGGTGAAGCGGTTGCGGTCGAGGGTGAACAGCCGCGTGCTCATGGCGACGCGGGGGAAAGCTTCCTGCATCGCGGCCAGACATTCCCAATGCACGCTGCAATCGAAACCGTCCAGCAAGCCCGCGCAGGCCAGTGCCCAACTGCCGGTGCACACCGCGCCCAGACGACGGGACTGGCGCGCCTGGCTTTGCAGCCAACTGACGTGTTCGCGGGTCACGGTGCGCTGAATGCCGACGCCACCGCAGACGATCACGGTGTCAAGCACCGGCGCTTTGTGCATGGCGGCGTCCGGGGTGATCTGCAGGCCGTCGCTGGCCCAGACCTGGCCGCCATCCGCCGTCAGTGTGGTCCAGCGATACAGCTCGCGGCCCGAGAGCTGGTTCGCCATGCGCAGTGGCTCGACCGCTGACGCGAGGGAGATCAGTGTGAAGTTGTCCAGCAGCAGGAAGCCGATGGATTGGGGCGCACGGTTCTGGGGTTGAGCCCCGGAGTTGAACGTAGTCATCACACTTCTCCTCACGCGTAAAACGGTTGAAGGCCTCAGCAGAGGCTCTCGTTATATCGCCCTCATCTGCGGAGAGCTTGGTCATTGCAACGCAAATGCCATGCCTAAAGTTGAATGGGCATTCAATAACTCCCGATTGCGACGTCGCGAAGCGTCTATTCGGGAGCGACACAACGATTCAAATCGCGACCCCCGGAACGGCTGGGGCGCAGGCGCGGCGGGCGGGATGAGCAATTCCGTAGCACTTGTGTGAACCATCGAATCGGCGGGCGGTCCGGGAGTGTCACCCGATGCACGGGGGATCGACAGTCGGCGTTGGACCATGGATACGGATGGCATCCCGCCAGCTCAAAAGTGAGCGCGCGCCAAAACGTAGCGGGCTCAGTGGGGCGTGGGCGAAAAGCGAGCAGGCGGCTCTTATGCACCTGCTCCTGTCCCGGGGCTGTCCCGGGCGCTGGCGTTACCGACTCAACATTCGACGGCGCTGACCGCCAGCCCGCCGCGGGACGTCTCTTTGTATTTGTCGTGCATATCGGCGCCGGTGTCGCGCATGGTGCGAATGACGCGGTCCAGCGAGATGAAGTGCTGACCGTCGCCGCGCAGGGCCATTTGCGCGGCATTGATGGCCTTCACTGCAGCGATGGCGTTGCGCTCGATGCACGGCACCTGAACCAGTCCGCCCACCGGATCGCAGGTCAGGCCGAGGTTGTGTTCCAGACCGATTTCAGCCGCGTTGCACAGCTGTTCGGGCGTGGCACCCAGAATGTCCGCCAGCCCGGCCGCCGCCATGGCGCACGCCGAACCGACCTCACCCTGGCAGCCCACCTCGGCGCCGGAGATCGATGCGTTCTTTTTGCAGAGAATGCCGATGGCCGCGGCGCCCAACAGGTAGTCGACCACGTTGGCTTCGCTGACCTCGTCGCTGAATTTGACGAAGTAATGCAGCACCGCCGGAATGATCCCCGCCGCGCCATTGGTGGGCGCCGTGACCATGCGACCTCCCGCGGCGTTTTCTTCGTTGACCGCCAGCGCGAACAGGTTGACCCACTCCATCGCGCTCAACGTCGAGCCAATCACGTTCGGCTTGTTCAATTCCAGAAGGCTGCGATGCAGACGCGCTGCACGACGACGCACATTCAGGCCGCCCGGCAAAATACCCTCATGCTTCAGGCCCAGCTCGACGCACGCTTGCATGGCACGCCACAGGTGCATGAGCCCGGCACGGATTTCGTCTTCGCTGCGCCAGACCTTCTCGTTTTCCATCATCAGCTGCGAGACTCGCAAGCCGTGTGTTTCGCAGAGCATCAGCAGCTCATCGGCACTGGAGAAATCGTATGGCAGCACGGTTTCGTCGCGATCCAGCACACCACTGGCGGCCTGGGCTTCATCGACGACAAAACCGCCGCCCACCGAGTAGTAAGTGTCGCGATGAAATTCGCCGTGCTCATTGAACGCGACCAGCGTCATGGCATTGGGATGGAACGGCAGGTTTTCGTCGATGAGCAGCATGTCGCGCTGCCAGACGAAAGGGATCGGGTGATCGCCGTTGAGCTTCAAGGTGTCGGTCTCACGCAGTTCGGCGATGCGCTGACCGATCAGCCCGGGATCAATCGCATCGGGCCATTCGCCCATCAGGCCCATGATCACCGCGCTGTCGCTGCCATGGCCGACGCCGGTTGCCGACAGCGAGCCATACAGCCGCACTTCAACGCGACTCACCTGCTCTAGTTGATCGCGTTCGCGCAGGCCCTGGACGAACAACGCGGCAGCGCGCATGGGGCCGACGGTGTGTGAGCTGGAGGGGCCGATACCGATCTTGAACAGGTCGAACACGCTGATAGCCATTAACCGCAAACCTCCGAAAACAGGGCTCCCGGCGCGCCGCGCGGCCGGCGACGGAGCTGCTACGCTCAAGCAGCGATCCATCGAGATGGCGGCATCATCAGCCTTTTGTTTTACGAGGCGGCGTCTCACACCGACTCACCCATGCCCACCAACGTCGCGTCTGCTTTAACCGATACCTGAACACGATCGGCTGCCGATTCCGGCACTTTTTGCCGTATCGTCACTCTGCTTTTGTCCCGGGAATCATTCGGCGAGCAGGGAAAAAACCTGTAAGCGACGTCACTGATACTGGATACGACGCCCTGTGTACTGGATACGACGCCCCCTGTAGGCGTTTGTTTTTCCCTGTTACATGATCGTTGTCGACTCAATCGCCAGACGCAGTGATGGAGCTGTTTTCCCAACTTGACTCGCCGACACCAGAAAACGCATCAGCTTCGGTTGATGCCGAGAAGAAAACACCAAAGGAGTCCAACATGAAAGGTTCACAAAGGCTGTTGCTGGGCGTTGCGCTGAGTCTTCCAATCCTGGCCCAGGCCGCAGAGCCCGCCGCTTGCCAGATGGTCAATTTTTCCGATGTGGGCTGGACCGACATCACGGCGACCACCGCCGTCACCAGCGTCGTGCTGCAGTCGTTGGGCTACAAAACCAAAACCACGATGATTTCCGTGCCCGTGACCTACAAGTCGCTGGCCGATGGCAAGAACATGGACATCTTCCTCGGCAACTGGATGCCGACCATGGAAAACGACATCAAGGCCTACCGCGACGCCGGCACTGTCGAGACCGTCCGCGCCAACCTTGAGAACGCCAAGTACACCCTCGCCGTTCCCCAGGCGCTGTACGACAAGGGGCTTCACGACTTCGCCGACATCGTCAAATTCAAGAAAGAACTCGACGGCAAAATCTACGGCATCGAGCCGGGCAACGACGGCAACCGCCTGATCCAGAGCATGATCGACAAGAACGCCTTCGGCCTGAAAGACGCAGGCTTCAAGGTCGTCGAATCGAGCGAAGCCGGCATGTTGTCCCAGGTCGACCGCGCCTCGCGACGCAGCACCGACGTGGTGTTCCTCGGCTGGGAACCGCACCCGATGAACACCCGATTCAAGATCAAATACCTCACCGGCGGCGATGACTTCTTCGGCCCCGACTTCGGCAAAGCCACCGTCTACACCAACGTGCGCAAGGGCTACACCACCGAGTGCAGCAACGTCGGTCAGTTGTTGAAGAATCTGTCCTTCACCCTGCCAATGGAAAGCGCGCTGATGGGCAATATCCTCGACGACAAGAAAAAGCCTGAAGTGGCCGCCAAAGCGTGGCTGAAAGCCAACCCTCAAGTACTCGACACCTGGCTGGCGGGTGTCACCACCGTGGACGGAAAACCTGGCCTGGAAGCCGCAAAAGCCGAGCTGACGAAGTAACTCGACAGGCAGGCGGGTACGCCCGCCTGTTGTCCTCTTTTCATCCCGCACGCGGACAACCGACATCATGCTGACTGATCATAAAATCCCTCTGGGCGAGTACATCGCCGGCTTCGTCGAATGGCTGACGCAGCACGGCGCCAGCACCTTCGACGCCATCGCTTCCTCACTGGAAACCATGATTCACGGCCTGACCGGCGGGCTGACCTGGTTCAACCCCTTCGTGCTGATCGGCCTGGTTGCCCTGCTTGCCCACTTCATTCAGCGCAAATGGGGCCTGACCGCATTTGTGATCATTTCCTTCCTGCTGATCCTCAACCTGGGGTACTGGCAGGAAACCATGGAGACCCTGGCGCAGGTGCTGTTCGCCACGGCGGTCTGTGTGGTGATCGGTGTGCCGCTGGGCATCATTGCCGCGCACAAGCCGATGTTCTACACCTGCATGCGACCCGTCCTCGACCTGATGCAGACGGTGCCTACGTTCGTTTACCTGATCCCGACCTTGACGCTGTTCGGCCTCGGCGTAGTACCGGGCCTCATTTCGACGGTGGTGTTCGCGATCGCTGCGCCGATCCGCCTGACCTACCTGGGCATCTGTGATGTCCCGCAAGAACTCCTCGACGCCGGCAAAGCTTTCGGCTGTTCGCGCCGTCAACTGCTCTCGCGCATCGAGCTGCCCCACGCCATGCCGAGCATCGCGGCCGGCATCACCCAGTGCATCATGCTGTCGCTGTCGATGGTGGTGATCGCCGCACTGGTGGGCGCGGATGGCCTGGGCAAACCTGTGGTCAACGCACTGAACACTGCTGATATCGCTCTGGGCTTCGAAGCGGGCCTGGCGATCGTATTGCTGGCGATCATGCTCGACCGGATCTGCAAACAACCGGACGCCAAAGTGAGGACCGACGCATGAGCATCATCAAATTCGATCAGGTTGACGTCGTCTTCTCCAAAGACCCGCGTGAGGCACTCAAGCTGTTGGACCAGGGCCTTACGCGGGCCGAAATCCTCAAGAAAACCGGCCAGATCGTCGGCGTCGAAAAAGCCACGCTGGAGATCAACAAAGGCGAGATCTGCGTGCTGATGGGCCTGTCCGGCTCGGGCAAATCCAGCCTGCTGCGCTGCATCAACGGCCTGAACACGGTCAGCCGCGGTTCGCTGTTCGTCGAGCACGAAGGGCAGCAGATCAATATCGCTGCCTGCACCCCCGCCGAGCTGAAGATGATGCGCACCAAGCGCATTGCCATGGTGTTCCAGAAGTTCGCCCTGATGCCGTGGCTGACGGTGCGCGAGAACATCAGCTTCGGCCTGGAAATGCAGGGCCGCCCCGAGAAAGAGCGGCGCGCACTGGTGGACGAAAAGCTGGAGCTGGTCGGCCTGACCCAATGGCGCAACAAGAAGCCGGATGAGCTGTCAGGCGGCATGCAGCAGCGGGTCGGCCTGGCCCGCGCGCTGGCGATGGACGCTGACATTCTGCTGATGGACGAGCCGTTTTCGGCCCTTGACCCGCTGATCCGCCAAGGTTTGCAGGACGAACTGCTGGCGCTGCAGAAGAAGCTGAACAAGACCATCGTGTTCGTGAGTCACGACCTGGACGAAGCGCTCAAGCTCGGCACCCGCATCGCGATCATGAAGGACGGCCGGATCATTCAGTACAGCGTGCCGGAAGAGATCGTGCTCAATCCCGCCGACGAGTACGTGCGTACGTTCGTCGCCCACACCAATCCGCTCAACGTGCTGTGCGGCCGGAGCCTGATGCGCCCGATCACCCAATGCACGCGCATTAACGGTTCTCAGGTCTGCCTGGACCCGAGCGACGACACGTGGATAGATCTCTCTGAAGGCAACGCCATCACCGGCGCCCACCAGCATGGCGCGACCCTTGATCTGCAAAGCTGGGAGCCGGGCCAGTCAGTGGAAAGCCTCGGCCGCAAACCGACCGTTGTCCACTCCGACATCGGCATGCGCGACGCCTTGCAGATCCGCTACCACACCGGCAACAAGCTCGTCTTGCAGGAGAACAACCAGTTGGTCGGCATCCTCGGCGACAGCGAGCTGTACCACGCATTGCTGGGCAAGAATCACGGCTGATTGCAGCTGCAAGCTTCAAGTTTCAAGCTGCAAGAAAAAGGCCGCCACGCCTCGACTCTTGCGGTTTGGAGCTTAAAGCTTGTGGCTGCCTTTCTGCGCCTGCAACTTTTTGTTGATTGAACGTTCAATTAAAAAGCTTTACAGTGAACGCCGTTTCCAGCCACCCACGATCACCCGGCAGATCAAGGAGCCCTACAGATGCCCAAGGTCGGTATGCAACCCATTCGGCGTCAACAGTTGATCCAGGCCACCCTTACGGCGGTCGATCAGGTGGGGATGGGCGATGCCAGCATTGCGCTGATCGCCAGACTGGCGGGGGTCTCCAACGGCATCATCAGTCACTACTTTCAGGACAAGAACGGCCTGATCGCCGCGACGATGCGCCACTTGATGAATGCGCTGATCGCCAGCGTCGCCGAACGGCGCCGGGCATTGAACGACGACAGCCCGCGGGCTCACCTGAAAGTGATCATCGAGGGCAACTTCGATGCCAGTCAGGTCAACGGTCCGGCGATGAAAACCTGGCTCGCCTTCTGGGCAACCAGCATGCATTCGCCCTCGCTGCACAGGTTGCAGCGGATCAATGATCACCGCCTGTATTCCAACCTCTGCTGCCAGTTCCGTCGCGTATTGCCGTTGGATGAAGCACGCAGCGCAGCCCGAGGGCTGGCGGCATTGATCGACGGATTGTGGCTGCGCGGCGCGCTGTCGGGCGACGCCTTCGACACCGAACAAGCGCAACGGATCGCCTACGAGTACATGGACTTTCAACTGGCAAAAGCGCCGAGCTGAAGCAGCCGGCATCACGACCAAGGCAGCGCACGGCGCACTCGGTCGTCACCCACCCAGATTACTGCGAGGATTTTATGGCCCGTTTCGAACTGCAAAAACTCTACATTGACGGCGGCTACGTGGACGCCAGCAGCAACGCGACCTTCGAGGCTATCAACCCAGCCAATGGCGAAGTCCTGGCCCAGGTCCAGCGCGCGACCCAAGAAGACGTCGAACGCGCTGTCGTCAGCGCTGAAAAGGGCCAGAAAATCTGGGCCGCCATGACCGCCATGGAGCGCTCGCGCATCCTGCGTCGTGCCGTCGACATCCTGCGTGAACGCAACGATGAGCTGGCCGAACTGGAAACCCTGGACACCGGCAAAGCGATCTCCGAAACCAAATACGTCGACGTCGTCACCGGTGCCGACGTGCTGGAGTACTACGCCGGCCTGGTGCCCGCCATCGAAGGCGAGCAGATTCCGCTGCGTGACACTTCATTCGTCTACACCCGCCGCGAGCCGCTGGGCGTCACCGTCGGCATCGGCGCGTGGAACTACCCGATCCAGATCGCCCTGTGGAAGTCCGCCCCTGCGCTGGCGGCCGGCAACGCAATGATCTTCAAGCCAAGCGAAGTCACCTCGCTGACCACGCTGAAGCTGGCAGAAATCTACACCGAAGCCGGCGTGCCGGACGGCGTGTTCAACGTGCTGACGGGCGCCGGCAGCGACGTCGGCAGCTGGCTGACCGAGCACCCGCGCATCGAGAAGATCTCCTTCACCGGCGGCGTGCAGACCGGCAAGAAAGTCATGGCCAGCGCGTCGAGCTCGTCGCTCAAGGAAGTGACCATGGAGCTGGGCGGCAAGTCCCCGCTGATCATTTTCGACGACGCCGATCTGGATCGCGCCGCTGACATCGCGATGATGGCCAACTTCTACAGCTCCGGTCAGGTCTGCACCAACGGCACTCGCGTGTTCGTGCCGAGCGCCCTGAAGGCAGCCTTCGAAGCGAAAATCCTTGAGCGCGTCAAACGCATCCGCGTCGGGAATCCGCAGGACGACACCATCAACTTCGGCCCGCTGGTGAGCTTCGCGCACATGGAAAATGTGCTCGGCTACATCACCAAGGGCAAGGAAGAAGGCGCCCGCCTGCTGATCGGCGGCGACCGTCTGACCGAGGGTGAGCTGGCCAACGGCGCGTTCGTTGCGCCGACCGTGTTCACCGACTGCACCGATGAGATGACCATCGTCAAAGAGGAAATTTTTGGCCCGGTCATGAGCATCCTCAGCTACGAAACCGAAGAGGAAGTGATCCGCCGCGCCAACGACACCGAAATGGGTCTGGCTGCGGGCATCGTGACCAAAGACCTGAACCGCGCGCACCGCGTGATCCATCAACTGGAAGCCGGTATCTGCTGGATCAACGCCTGGGGCGAATCCGACGCGAAAATGCCGGTCGGTGGCTACAAGCAGTCGGGCGTGGGCCGCGAAAACGGCATCAGCTCGCTGGCGCAGTACACACGCATCAAGTCTGTGCAGGTTGAGCTGGGCGACTACGCGTCGGTGTTCTAGAAGCAGTTTTAAGCGGCAAGCGGCAAGCCTCAAGACAAAGCAACTGCAGTCCTGGTCTGCCGCTCACCCCATCAATCTCGCAGGCGCCGTCTCGCTGCTTTTTCTTGCAGCTTGAGGCTTGACGCTTGCAACTCCCAAGGAGATTTATCTTGGAATACGACTACATCATCATCGGCGCCGGCTCGGCCGGTAACACCCTCGCCGCCCGTCTCACCGAAGACGCAGGCGTCACCGTGCTGTTGCTTGAAGCCGGCGGCCCGGACTATCGCGCCGACTTCCGCACTCAGATGCCGGCCGCGCTCGCGTTCCCGCTGCAAGGCCGTCGCTACAACTGGGCCTACGAGACCGAGCCAGAGCCACACATGAACAACCGCCGTATGGAATGCGGTCGCGGCAAGGGCCTGGGTGGCTCGTCGCTGATCAACGGCATGTGCTACATCCGCGGCAACGCCATGGACTACGACGGCTGGGCAAAAAACCCGGGCCTTGAAGACTGGTCTTACCTCGATTGCCTGCCGTACTTCCGCAAGGCCGAAACCCGCGACATCGGCCCTAACGACTACCACGGTGGCGAAGGCCCGGTCAGCGTGACCACGCCTAAAGCGGGCAACAATCCGCTGTTCGCCGCGATGGTCGAAGCAGGCGTGCAAGCCGGTTATCCGCGCACCGACGACCTCAACGGTTATCAGCAGGAAGGTTTCGGCCCGATGGACCGCACCGTCACGCCGTTCGGCCGTCGCGCCAGCACCGCCCGTGGCTATCTGGACGAAGCGAAGAAGCGCTCGACCCTGACCATCGTCACTCACGCGCTGACCGACCGGATTCTGTTCGACAACAAGCGCGCCGTCGGCGTGGCCTACATGGTGGGCGACAGCGACACCCGCATCGAAGCCCGCGCTCGCAAGGAAGTCCTGCTGTGTGGCGGCGCCATTGCTTCGCCACAGATCCTGCAGCGTTCCGGCGTTGGCCCTGCGCCGCTGCTGAAGAAGCTCGACATTCCGGTCGTTCACGACCTGCCGGGCGTTGGCGAAAACCTGCAAGACCACCTGGAAATGTATTTGCAGTACGCGTGCAAAGAGCCGGTCTCGTTGTACCCGTCGCTGCTGTGGTGGAACCAGCCGGCCATCGGTGCCGAGTGGATGTTCCTCGGTAAAGGGATCGGCGCCAGCAACCAGTTCGAAGCGGGCGGTTTCATTCGTTCGCGCGAGGAATTCGAGTGGCCGAACATTCAGTACCACTTCCTGCCGGTCGCGATTAACTACAACGGCAGCAAGGGCGTGCAAGAGCACGGTTTCCAGGCGCACGTGGGTTCGATGCGTTCGCCAAGCCGTGGTCGCGTGCAGCTGAAATCGAAGAACCCGCGTGAGTACCCGAGCATTCTTTTCAACTACATGGCGTCCGAGCAGGACTGGCAGGAATTCCGCGACGGCATTCGCCTGACCCGCGAGATCATGCAGCAGCCAGCGCTGGACCAATACCGTGGCCGCGAAATCAGCCCGGGCATCGACGTGCAGAGCGACGAGCAGCTGGACACGTTTATCCGTGAGCATGCCGAGACTGCGTATCACCCATCCTGCTCGTGCAAGATGGGCACCGATGAGATGGCTGTCGTCGATGGCGAGGGCCGCGTGCACGGGATGGAAGGGCTGCGCGTGGTGGATGCGTCGATCATGCCGCTGATCACCACCGGCAACCTCAACGCACCGACGATCATGATGGCCGAGAAAATCGCCGACAAGATCCGTGGCCGCGCCCCGCTGCCGCGCAGCACCGCCGACTACTACGTCGCCGGCGACGCGCCCGTGCGTGGCAAGCCGATGCGTGAAGTGGGCCCGTTGGCGCAGTAACAGGCGCGACGTGGGCATATGTCAGTCCCACTAACGGCGCGCAGTGTGTCAGTGGGACCGGCTTCAGCCGGGAAGAGGCCAGTGGCTACACCCTCGATTTTTGCGGTGTGACACCTGACGCATTCCCGGCTAAAGCCGGTCCCACAATGGTCGTGCGCTGTGTCGGTGGGACCGGCTTCAGCCGGGAAGAGGCCAGTGGCTACACCCTCCATTTTGCGGTGTGACACACGGCGCATTCCCAGCTAAAGCCGGTCCCACAATGGTCAAGCGCTGTGTCAGTGGGACCGGCTTCAGCCGGGAAGAGGCCGGTGGCTACACCCTCGATTTTACGGTGTGACACCTGACGCATTCCCGGCTAAAGCCGGTCCCACAATGAGCACGCGCCGTGTCCGTGTCATCCATCCCTCCCCCGCTGCAGTGATCATCCGCGCTATGATTCGGGCCGTTGCCTGTCCGAATCGCCAAGGAGCCTTCCTGCATGTTCGACTTTTCCGCTCAGCTCAAGCAGCGGTTCGCCGCTCTGCAGAGCAGCGCCCCGTTTTTCTCCCTGCGTTACGTCAAACAGACCAGCCAGCATTTGTCGGTGCGCAAGAACGTTGCCGAGCCGCCGCAATTGAGCATCGACGAAGGCGCGATGCTCACCGTGCGCGTCAATGGCGTCGAAGCCTATGCGGCCACCAACGACATTTCCCAGCGCGGGCTTCAATCGGCGCTGGAACAGGCGGAGATTCAAGCGCGGCAACTGGCCCCGCATTCCCTCCTCGACCTGCACGACCACGCTGTCGCCACCGCCCGTGCCGATTACCTCTCGCCCCACCTGCAGAACGCGTTTCCATCGCTCAGTGATTGCTACGCCCTGCTCAATGCCGAATCCGCGTCGGTACCCAGGGACGAACGCCTGGTCAACTGGCAGGTGAGCCTGGGGCTTGAGAACGTCGAGCAGATCTACCTCAACAACGCCGGCGCCGAGATTCGCCAGGCCCAGCGCTTCGTCTTCCCTGGCCTGACCGTCACGGCTTACGACGGCCAGGACAGCCAGACCCGCAGCCTCGGTCGCGAGAACTTCGGCCAGCAGGGGGGCGCGGAAGTCATCGCGTCCTGCGGGATCATTGGCGCCGCAGTCAACGTCGCCGATCAGGCGCTGCAACTGGTCTTGGCGCCGAACACGCCCACCGGGCCGCGCGATCTGCTGCTGACGCCCGACCAGATGACCCTGCAAATCCACGAATCCATCGGCCACCCGCTGGAGCTGGACCGCATCCTCGGCGATGAGCGCAATTACGCCGGCACCAGCTTCGTCAAAGCCAGTGACTTCGGCAGCCTGCAATACGGCTCAAGCCTGCTCAACGTGACCTTCGACCCGGAGATCCCCGAGCAACTGGCGAGCTACGGCTTTGATGACGATGGCACGCCGGCGAGCAAGCAATTCCTGATCAAGGACGGCGTACTGGTGAGGCCGCTGGGCGGCGCGCTGTCGCAATACCGCAGCGGTATGGAAGGCGTCGCCAACAGCCGCGCGTCGAGCTGGAACCGCGCGCCCATCGACCGCATGGCCAACCTCAACATCGAGCCGGGCGACAAGTCGATGGCGCAGCTCATTGGCGACACCGAGCACGGCATTTTGATGAGTACCAATCGCTCATGGTCGATCGACGACGCGCGCAACAAATTCCAGTTCGGCTGCGAGTGGGGTCAGTTGATCGAGAACGGCGAACTCAAGGGCGTGGTGAAGAACCCGAACTACCGCGCGATCTCCGCCCAGTTCTGGCGCAACCTCAGCGCGGTCGGCGACGCCAGCACCTTCAAGGTCCTTGGCACACCCAACTGTGGCAAAGGCGAGCCCAATCAAGTGATCCGCGTGGGCCATGCCTCGCCCGCTTGCGTGTTCGCGAGCGTTGATGTTTTCGGAGGTGACGCATGATGTCCCATCAAGCGCAATTCAAGGCCCTGGCCGAGTGGCTGCACGGCGCAGTCACCGCGGACGAGCGCTATACCTTGAGCTACGACGCCGAAGCGTCGGACTTCATCCGCTTCAACCACGCCAAAGTGCGTCAGGCCGGCCACGTGCAGCAGGCCAGCGTGACGTTCAAGCTGATCGCCGCAGGCCGCCACGCCAACCTTAACCTCACGCTGTCAGGCGATGGCGAGGTGGATCAGCAACGCCTGAGCGAAGCCCTGCTTCAGTTGCGGGAAACCCTGACGCTGTTGCCGGAAGACCCGTATCTGCAACTGAACGACGAGGCGTGGCAGAGCAGCAACGTGCAGGAGACGCCGTTGCCGGACAGCGCCCATGTCGTCGAGCAGATCGCGCAACTGGGCGAGGGGCTGGATCTGGTCGGCATCTACGCGGCCGGGCCGATCTATCGCGGCTTCGCCAGCTCCAGCGGTGCGCTGGGCTGGCATCAGGCCAACAGCTTCAATGTCGACTGGAGCCTGTTCCACGAGAATGGCCAGGCGGTGAAAGCCAACTACGCCGGCCACACCTGGACTGACGACGGCTTTGCACGGCGCTTCGCCCTGGCCCGTGAGCAATTGACGTTTCTTGGACGCCCGGCCCACGTCCTCGCGCCCGGGCAATACCGCGCCTATCTGGCGCCTGCCGCGCTGGAAGAAGTGATGGGCATGCTGTGCTGGGGTGGATTCTCTGCGCAGTCGCTGGCCGACAAGACCAGCCCCTTGCAGCGGCTGTACGACGGCCAATCCACGTTGAGCCCGTTGGTGAGCCTGAACGAGCAGGTCAGCGGCTCGTTATCCCCTGCGTTTTCCGGCGAGGGTTATCCGCGCATGGACCTGTCGCTGGTGGCCGAAGGCGTGGCCCGGGATCGCATGATCGACTCGCGCAGCGCCGCCGAATACGGCCTTGTGGCCAACGGCGCGGGCTGGGGCGAGTCGCCAAGCGCGCTGAGTATGGACGGCGGTTCCTTGGCGCTGGATGAGGTGTTGAAAGCATTGGGCACGGGCCTGTACATCAGCAACCTGTGGTACCTGAATTTCTCGGATCGCACCGCCGGACGCATCACCGGAATGACGCGCTTCGCCACGTTCTGGGTCGAAGACGGGCAGATCAAGGCACCGGTCAACACCATGCGCTTCGACGACAGTCTCTTCAGCCTGCTGGGCACGGCACTGGAACAACTGACCACAGAAAGGGAACTCCTGCTGTCGACGAGCACCTACAGTCAGCGCCAGACCGCCTCGAATCTGCTGCCGGGCGCGCTGCTGAGTGGGTTGACGTTGACGCTGTAAGGCGTGGCATTGCCTCCCGCAGGAGCGAGCTTGCTCGCGAATGCTGGCGATAGAGATGCAGCGGATGCAAGGGCCTCTTCGTGAGCAAGCTCACTCCCACAGGGATTGTGTTTGCTGCGAGACAGCGCGTCGTCTGGACGACGGGATATCTCCCACCGAGATCGTGCTTCAAGCAGTTACATCCGAGAAATAATCAGACTGCTACCAGAAACCCAACAAGGACCCTCGATCCACATGCCGACCTCAACACCGCAGCTGGACGCCCGCACCCTGCGCTGGATGCCATGGGTCATTGCCATCGCCTTTTTCATGCAAAGCCTGGACGGCACGATCCTCAACACCGCGCTGCCTTCCATGGCCGGCTCGCTGGCGGAAAACCCGCTGCGCATGCAGTCGGTGATCATCGCTTACATGCTGACCATCGCCCTGCTGATTCCGGCGTCGGGCTGGATTTCCGACCGTTTCGGCATCAAGCGCATCTTCTTCAGCGCCATCCTGCTGTTCAGCTTCGGTTCGTTACTGTGCGCGGTGTCCAACTCCCTCGGCATGCTGGTGGGCGCACGGGTGATTCAGGGCCTCGGCGGTGCGTTGATGATGCCGGTCGGCCGGCTCATCGTGCTGCGCGCCTATCCCCGAACCGAGCTGGTGCGCACCTTGAGCTTCATCACCATGCCCGCCCTGCTTGGCCCGCTGATGGGCCCGACGGTCGGCGGCTGGCTGGTGGAATACCTGAGCTGGCACTGGATCTTCCTGATCAACCTGCCGGTGGGGATTCTCGGCTGCTTCGCCGTGCGCAAGTTCATCCCCGATCTCCAAGGCGGCGGACGCACGCGCTTCGATCTGGCGGGGTTTGGGCTGTTTGGCGCCTCGATGGTGCTGATCACGATTGCCATGGAAGGGCTTGGCGAACTGAACCTCCCGCACTTGCGTGTGGTGATGCTGCTGTTTGGCGGCATGGCGTGTCTGGCGGCGTACTGGTTGCGCGCCAGTCACGTGGAAGCGCCATTGTTCTCTGCTCGGCTGTTCAAAACCCGCAGTTTTGCGGTGGGCATCATGGGCAATCTGTTTGCCCGACTGGGCAGCGGCGCCCTGCCGTTCCTACTGCCGCTGATGCTGCAAGTCGCCCTGGGTTACTCGCCTTCTCACGCCGGTATGAGCATGATTCCCCTGGCCCTTGCGGCGATGTTCGCCAAGCCGCTGGCAACCAAAGCTATCGAGCGATTGGGTTATCGCATCGTGCTGACCGGTAACACGCTGCTGCTGGGTATTCTGCTGGCGAGCATGGCGCTGGTCAGTGCCGACACGCCGTACTGGCTGCTGCTGATTCATCTGGCGTTTCTGGGCGGGGTGAACTCGCTGCAGTTCTCGGCGATGAACGCGGTGACGCTGATCGATCTCGATGACGCCAGTGCCGCCAGCGGCAACAGTCTGCTGTCAGTAGTTGCGCAGTTGTCCCTGAGTCTCGGCGTCGCCTGTGCGGCGGCGTTGCTCGGCGGGTTCAGCGACGACGTGGCCACGGGCGACGTCAGCGACGTACTCGGCGCGTTTCAACTGACCTTCCTGTGCGTCGGCGTGCTGGCGATGCTGGCGGCGTCGATCTTCCTGCAGCTGTCGCCCCGCATGGCCCCCGAAGCACCGGCGCGCAAACCGCAACCAGAGCCCGAGATCGAGGCGTGATTCACTCACCATTTATCGCGCGCGCCCCCAAGGCGGGGGCCGCGACCTGATACACTGCGCGACATTTTGTTTTGCAGGCCCGTCCCGTGACTAACACCGCTTTTAACTCACTGCCCCTTTCCGCCGCCATGCTGGCTAACCTGGAGTCCCTTGGTTATGCCGAGATGACGCCGATTCAGGCGCAGAGCCTGCCGGTGATCGTCAAGGGGATGGACCTGATTGCGCAGGCCAAGACAGGCTCCGGCAAGACCGCTGCATTCGGCATCGGCCTGCTCAATCCGATCAATCCGCGCTACTTCGGCTGCCAGGCCTTGGTGCTCTGCCCAACCCGCGAGCTGGCCGACCAGGTGGCCAAGGAAATCCGTCGTCTGGCGCGTTCCGAAGACAACATCAAAGTCCTCACCCTCTGCGGCGGCGTGTCGTTCGGCCCGCAAATCGGCTCGCTGGAGCACGGCGCGCACATCATCGTCGGCACGCCGGGTCGCATTCAGCAGCATCTGCGCAAGGGTTCGCTGGTACTGGACGGCCTGAACACGCTGGTGCTGGACGAAGCCGACCGCATGCTCGACATGGGTTTCTACGACGCCATCGCCGACATCATCGAGCAGACGCCCAAGCGTCGCCAGACTCTGCTGTTCTCGGCCACTTATCCGGTCGGCATCAAGCAGCTGTCCTCGAAATTCATGCGTGACCCGCAGACCGTCAAGGTCGAAGCGCTCCACGCCGACAGCCAGATCGAACAGATCTTCTACGAAATCTCCCCCGAGCAACGCCTCGAAGCGGTGGTCCGCGTGCTCGATCATTTCCGTCCGCAGTCCTGCGTGGCGTTCTGCTTCACCAAGCAGCAGGTTCAGGAAGTGGTCGATCACCTGATCGCCAAAGGCATGTCCGCTGTCGGTCTGCATGGCGATCTGGAACAGCGGGATCGCGATCAGGTGCTGGCGATGTTCGCCAACCGCAGCACCTCGGTGCTGGTGGCCACCGACGTCGCCGCGCGCGGTCTGGACATCGATGGTCTGGACATGGTGCTCAACGTCGAATTGGCGCGGGATTCGGAAATCCACATTCACCGGGTCGGCCGTACCGGTCGTGCGGGTGAGACCGGCATCGCAGTCAGCCTCGTTGCTCCCGGCGAAAGCCAGCGCGCCCGCGCCGTTGAAGAGCTGCAGAAAGCGCCGCTCAACTGGCAGCAATACGACCAACTGGAGCGCAAGGAAGGCGGCAAGCTGCTGCCGCCGATGACGACGCTGTGCATCGGTTCCGGCCGCAAAGACAAGCTGCGCCCTGGCGACATTCTTGGCGCGCTGACCGGCGAGGCAGGCATTCCAGGCACTCAGGTGGGCAAGATCGCGATCTTTGATTTCCAGGCCTACGTCGCCGTGGAACGCAGCATGGCCAAGCAGGCACTGGAGCGTTTGAACAACGGCAAGATCAAGGGCAAATCCTTGCGCGTTCGGATCTTGTAAACACCCGCAATACCGCATCACGCCCATTCGCGAGCAAGCTCGCTCCCACGGAGACCCCGCGAACCGGCGGGGGGTGGAGTTCACCTACAAGTGAGCGACATCATGACTCCCTGTGGGAGCGAGCTTGCTCGCGAAGGCGTCAGCGCAACTTACATAGATCAATAGCTGTTAGAGGACACCGCTTTGCCCGTTACTGACGTTGTGATCATCGGCGCCGGCGCCGCAGGTTTGATGTGTGCATTCACGGCCGCCCAGCGCGGGCGCAAGGTCATGCTGATCGACCACGCCAACAAGCCGGGCAAGAAAATCCTCATGTCGGGCGGCGGGCGCTGCAACTTCACCAACCTGTACACCGAGCCCGCCAACTTCCTCTCGCAGAACCCGCATTTCTGCAAATCGGCGCTGGCCCGCTATACCCAGTGGGATTTCATCGAACTGGTGGGCAAGCACGGCGTGCCGTACCACGAGAAGAAACTCGGCCAGCTGTTCTGCGACAACAAGTCCAGCGACATCCTCAATCTGCTGCTCGCCGAATGCGACACCGCTGGCGTGAGCCTGCACATGGACACCTCGGTGCAGAGTATCGAGAAAGCCGACAGCGGTTATCTGCTGAAAACCACTCTGGGCGAACTCCGTTGCGAGTCGCTGGTGATTGCCACGGGCGGCCTGTCGATTCCAACGCTGGGGGCGACCGGTTTCGGTTATCAGGTCGGCAAGCAATTCGGCCATACGCTGTTGCCTACCCGGGCGGGCCTGGTGCCGTTCACCATCACTGATCAGTTGAAAGAGCTGTGCACCGAGCTGACCGGCACGTCGGTCGACTGCCTGGTGAGCTGTAACGACGTCAGCTTTCGCGAAAACATCCTGTTCACCCACCGCGGTCTGAGTGGGCCGGCGATTCTGCAGATCTCGTCTTTCTGGCAGCCGGGCGACACGGTGGAAATCAACCTGATGCCCGACCACGACGCCCCCAGCTGGCTGACCGAGCAACAGGCCGAACGCCCGAACAGTGAACTGAAAACGCTGCTCGGCGAGATTTTCACCAAGAAAATGGCCAACCTGATTGCAGAGCAGTGGTTCGTGTCCAAGCCGATGAAGCAGTACACCCACGCCGAACTGGCCGACATCGCCACCAAGCTGGCGAGCTGGCAGGTGGTACCGGCGGGCACCGAAGGGTATCGCACGGCGGAAGTGACACTGGGCGGCATCGACACCCGTGAAGTGTCGTCGAAGACCATGGAATCCCTTAAATCGCCGGGCCTCTACTTCGTCGGCGAGGTGCTGGATGTCAGTGGGCATCTGGGCGGTTTCAACTTCCAGTGGGCCTGGGCGTCAGCGTATGCGGCGGCGCAATTCGTCTGACACTTATCAGGGAGGCCCGCTACGACAGCTGCCACCCCGATCCGTGGGAGTGAGCTTGCTCACGAATAGGCCGGTGCAGTCGATACATCTCCAGAGACCGGTCCTCAGCCTTCGCGAGCAAGCTCACTCCCACAGGTTTGTGTTCGCCAGCAGGATCGGAGGCGCCCCGGAATAAATTTTGCTAACCGGATGTACAGCGCGCATCCGGCGCTGTACATATCCCTCAGCAAAATCAATCGCGAACAAGGCCGTCAGCGTTCATGGCATCGACATCGTTGCGCAATACATTCCGCCGTCTCTGGGCGCTGGACAAGTTTTCCTACAGCGTGCGGGTTTTCATCGCGCTGACCGGCAGCATGGCGCTGTGCTGGTACCAGAACGAGATGTCCCAGTTGATCCCGCTGTTCCTCGGGATTATCGCCAGCGCCCTGTCGGAGACCGATGACAGCTGGCAAGGCCGCCTCAATGCGCTGGCCGTGACGCTGGTGTGTTTCAGCATCGCGGCGCTGTCCGTGGAGCTACTTTTCCCCTACCCCGTGGTGTTCATCTGCGCGTTTGCCTTCGCGGCGTTCTGCCTGACGATGCTCGGCGCGCTGGGTGAGCGCTATGGCGCGATTGCCTACGCGACGCTGATTCTCTCGGTCTACACCATGATCGGCGTCGATCAGCGCGGCGGGGAAGTCACCGATTTCTGGCACGAACCCATGCTGCTGGTCGCAGGCGCCGCGTGGTACGGCCTGCTGTCGGTGCTGTGGCAGATGCTGTTTTCCAATCAGCCGGTGCAGCAGGCGCTGGCCCGACTGTTTCGCGAGCTGGGCCTGTACCTGAAGCTCAAATCAGAGCTGTTCGAGCCGATTCGTACCCTGGATATTGAAGCCAAGCGCCTGGAGCTTGCCAAACAGAACGGCAAGGTCGTCGGCGCGCTCAACGTGACCAAGGAAATCATCCTTAACCGCGTCGGCAGCGGTCGCCCGGGCTCGAAGGTCAGTCGCTACCTGAAGCTGTACTTTCTGGCCCAAGACATCCACGAACGGGCCAGTTCGTCGCACTATCCCTACAACTCCCTGGCCGAAGCGTTTTTTCATAGCGACGTATTGTTTCGCTGCCAGCGCCTGCTGCGCCAGCAAGGCCGCGCCTGCCGTGACCTGTCGGCGTCGATCCAGCTGCGCCAGCCGTTCATCTATGACGACAGCTTCGCCCACGCGCTAAATGATCTGCGCGCCTCCCTCGAACACCTTCGGATTCAGAGCAATCCGGCGTGGCGCGGGCTGCTGCGTTCGTTGCGGGCGCTGGCCAATAACCTTGGCACCCTCGACCGGCTGCTCAGCGATGCGAGCAATCCCGACGCCCTGGCCGACGCCACCGACAGCAGCCTGCTGGACCGCTCACCGCGCAACCTCAAAGACGTCTGGACGCGCCTGCGCCTGCAACTGACGCCGACCTCGCTGCTGTTCCGTCACGCCCTGCGCCTGCCGTTGGCGCTGGTCATCGGCTACATCATGGTTCACCTGATTCACCCGTCCCAGGGGTACTGGATCATCCTCACCACGGTGTTCGTCTGCCAGCCCAGCTACGGCGCCACGCGACGCAAACTCGGGCAGCGCATCATCGGCACGGCCATTGGCCTGACGGCGGGCTGGATTCTGTTTGACCTGATCACCACGCCAGTCCTGCAATCGATGTGCGCGGTGCTGGCCGGCGTGGTGTTCTTCGTCAACCGGACCACGCGCTACACGCTGTCGACGGCGGCGATCACGGTGATGATTCTGTTCTGCTTCAATCAGGTCGGCGACGGTTACGGCGTGTTCCTGCCGCGCTTGCTGGACACGCTGCTGGGCAGCCTGATCGCCGGCCTGGCGGTGTTCCTGTTCCTGCCGGACTGGCAAGGTCGCCGGCTCAACAAGGTGCTGGCCAACACGCTGTCGTGCAACAGCATTTACCTGCGTCAGATCATGCAGCAATACGCGAACGGCAAGAGTGACGATTTGGCCTATCGACTGGCCCGCCGCAACGCCCATAACGCCGACGCGGCGCTGTCCACCACACTGGCCAACATGCTCATGGAGCCGGGGCATTTCCGCAAAGAGGCCGACGTCGGTTTTCGCTTTCTGGTGCTGTCACACACCCTGCTCAGTTACCTGTCGGGGCTGGGCGCGCACCGCGACGCACCGCTGCCGCCTGAAGTGCGCGAGCAACTGATCGAGGGCGCCGCAGCAAGCCTTGCCGCGAGCATCGATGAGATCGCCCAAAGCCTGGCGATGCGTGAGCCGGTTGCCGTGCAAAGCGATGCCGAAGAAGCGCTGGCGACGAGCCTGGAACAGATGGCGGAAGAGATCGACGAGGGCCAACGACTGGTGCAAACCCAACTGGCGCTGATCTGCCGTCAGCTAGGCCCACTGCGCACGCTGGCGGCGCACTTGATCAAAGAGCCGGTGAAAGAGCCCGACATCACAGACCGTGCAGCTTGATGAGCTTGTCGTACGTGCCGTCCGCTTTCATGTCGGCGATCGCTTTGTCGAAATCCATAACGATCTGCTGGTGATCCGCCCGATTGAGGCCCACCAGCACATGCAGACTGTTTTCGCTGAGTGATTTGGGCAGGAATTCGACGTCGGCCTGCACGTCTGCAGGCTCGCGTTTGAGGGCAAACCGCGCCGCGTACTCGTCTTCCACCGTCAAACCGACCCTGCCCGCAGCGAGCATCCTGACGGCGATCGAGAAACTCGCCACCGGCACCTTTTCCAGGTTGGCATCGGCGTCGAATTCCGGCGAATAGGCGTAGCCGCGCACCACTGCAATCGAATAGCCGTGCAGCTGGGACAGGTTCTGAAATTCAATGGAGGCGTCTTTGCGTTTCAGAAAACGCAGGCGGTTGATCAGGTACGGCGCGGAGAACACGCCAATGCGCGTGCGGTCTTCGCTGTACCAGGCGTTGATGACGATGTCATACCGCCCTTCGCTCAATCCGTGAATCGCCCGCGCCCACGGGACTTGTTCGTATTCGGTGTCATAACCGGCGCGGCCCAGTGCCGTGCGAATCAGGTCAGTGGAGAGCCCGTCGTGCAGCAATGACACGTCGGCATAGGGCGCCCACGCATCGCCGGCGAGACGCAATGTCTGCGCGACCGCGCCTTGGGCTATCAGCATCATTCCCAACAGCCCTGCGGCGCACAGCAAACGCGTCATGCTCAGCTTCCTTGTGGCAACTGGCCTTCAGTGAAGACTCATTTTGAGCTTTGCACAACTGGTAACACTGTGATGTTTGTGCAGCAGTTCAACAAAATGACAAACCGTTAACCGCACCCTCCGTCTCGCCCGGTTTGCCGCGAATTTGGGCTTGCGCCGATATGCGTTTAGTATCCGGCATCCACTTCTTCTCGCAGGCCGGCGTCATGTCTATCAACTGGATTTGCAAACACCATACCGACCTTGGAAAAGAGCAGCTGTACGCCATCCTGCAACTGAGGGCGCAAGTGTTCGTGGTGGAGCAGAAATGCTGGTATCTGGACGTCGACGGTCAGGATTTGCTGGGCGATACCTGCCATCTGATGGCCTGGCAAAATGATCAGCTGGTCGCTTACCTGCGCCTGCTGGACCCGATTCAGCAGAACGGTGACGTGACCATCGGCCGGGTGGTAACTGCACCATCGATGCGCAACAAGGGAATGGGCCATGAGCTGATGGTTCAGGCGCTGAAGCACGCTGAGCTCCAATGGCCGGACCAGCCGATATTCCTCTCGGCCCAGGCGCATTTGCAGGGCTACTACAGCCGCTACGGTTTCAATCCGGTGGGCGAGGTCTACGTCGAGGACGGCATTCCTCACATCAGCATGCGTCGCGATCTGGACTGATCCGGCATCTGAACCCCGATGGCTCTTGCCGGGCCGGATCCATCCGGACTCGGACCACTTGTTGGACCTTTGTAGGACCTTCGTAGGACCGGCTTTAGCCGGGAAGCTCTTGAATCAACGCCCCTGACACGACGTCACGGATACCCCAGCACCGTCTTGATGGTCTGCAGATTCCCTTCGATCCAGCGGCGGTCAATCGCGCCCCAATCACGAATCCGGTAACCGCCGGCATGATTGCGGGCGCCATCAAGTTGCTCGAACTCGCAGACAATATCCAGATCAGCCAGCGCCGCGATGGTGTCCTGGGCGGTGCGCCGAGGCATGCCGGTGACGTCGGTCAGGGCCGGGACGCTGCTGGCGATGCCGCTGTCGATCAGATACGCCACATACAGGCGGCGATAAAAACTGCTCTTGGTCTTGCTGACTTCCATCAAAACTTCCTTGAAAAGCGTTAGCGGCTGATCAGCGCACGGCCGTCTGTATGTCTCGCCAGGTCAGGTAGATGCGCAGGTCGAATTCCAACTGGTGATAGCCCGGCTGCATGTGTTCGCACAATTGATAAAACGCCTTGTTGTGGTCCGACTCTTTGAAATGCGCCAGTTCGTGGACCACGATCATCTTCAGAAACTGCGGCGCCGCCTCCTTGAACAACGCCGCCACCCGGATTTCCTTTTTGGACTTGAGCTTGCCGCCCTGCACCCGCGACACCGTGGTATGCAGGCCCAGCGCTCGGTGGGTCAGGTCGAGGCGGTTGTCGAACAGCACTTTGTCGATGTTTGGCGCGTTGCGCAGGTATTCCTGTTTGAGCGACAGGGCGTAGGCATACAGCGCCTTGTCGCTCTGGATTTCGTGACGATCCGGGTAACGCTGCTGCAGATAATCCGTCAGCCGGTTCTGCGCGATCAGTTGCCGAACCTGATCCTGCAGGCCTTCGGGATAGGCCTGCAGGTATTTGAGCGGCATGGGCGTGGTGACAGTCATGGTCGAACCGGGTCGCGGGAAAAGCGCGAGTCTACCGCGTCAGTCCTGGCCGAGCAGCTGTAACGCGATCGGCAGGTCGACCGGTTCGACGAAACGCTCTGCCTCCAGGGGCGGCATCGGGTGAGCGATGAGAAAGCCCTGAATGATCTGGCAGCCGTTGTCGACCAGCCACTCATACTGCTCGTAGGTTTCGACGCCCTCGGCAATCACCTCGATATCGAGCATGCGACACAGGTCAATGATGCTGCGCGCAACGGCCAGGTCTCGGGGCGATCCCAGCATGCCGCCAATGAAGTGCCGATCGAGCTTCAGAGTGTCCAGATCGAGGTTGCGCAGGTGGGCAAGGGAGCTGTCGCCTGCACCGAAATCATCCAGCGACACCCGCACGCCGATGTCATGCAGGTTCTGCAGCTGCTTGCGGCTGTGCACCAGGTTATGGACCAGCGATGGCTCGGTGAGCTCGATTTCCAGCTGCCGGGGTTTCAGGCCATGTATCTGCATCGCACGTTGCAGCTCGGCCGCAAGATTGGGCAGGCTGAATTGCGCCGGGCTCACGCTGACGCTCATGATCAGATCGTCCGGGAATACGTCGCTCCAGCGTTGGCGCTGCGCCGCACCCTGCTCGAAAATCCAGCTGCCGAGCTTGTTGATCAGCCGCGTCTCTTCCAGCAGCGGGATGAACACGCCTGACGGCACGTCGCCCGCGTCCGGATGGTGCCAGCGCAGCAGCGCCTCGAAGCCCCGGGTCTTGCCGGTGACGACATTGACCTGCGGCTGGTAGACCATGGAAAAGTCTTTGCCATCGATTGCCGTGCGCACGCTCTCTTCGAGCATCAGACGCGAGCGCGCGCGACCATTCATGTACTGATCGAAGAAACGATATTGCTGACGCCCTGCCCGCTTGGCTTCGTACATGGCAATGTCCGCCGCACGCAGCAGGCCATCCAGATTGGCGCCGCAGTCCGGGTATACCGCGATGCCGATACTGGCTCCCAGCGTGGCTTCTACCCCGTCCACCAAACGCCGCGCGGACACACGCTCGATCAGCTTTTCGGCGACCTTGGCAGCGTGTTCGGGGAAATCCAGCCCGTCGATGACCACCACGAACTCGTCGCCGCCCATCCGCGCAAGCACGTCGTAAGGACGCAGGCAGTCTTTCAACTGCCCGCCGACCCACTGCAACACCTGATCGCCGGCGTCATGGCCCAGAGAGTCGTTCACATCCTTGAAGCCGTCGAGGTCCAGGTACAGCACAACCAGGTATTTGCCCGCATGCTCATTGCGCAGCAGCATCCCTTCGACCGTCTGATAGAAACCACGGCGGTTCAGCAGACCGGTGAGCGAATCCGTCACGGCCTGGTGCTCGAGCTGACTGTAGAGGTCACGCACCACTGACATGTCGAGCACGCTGAGCACCATGGCACGCTGCTCGGCGGGCAGCGGCGCGCAGGACAACGAAACCGGGACCTGACGCCCCTCGGGTGTTCGCAACACGGCGTCGTGGACGCGGTAGGTGTCAGCACGGCGATAGTGATGATAAAAGCCGGAGTCGACCCATTCCCCGACGCTGGGCTCGTGCAAATAGGCGCGCAACGCGGTGCCGCGCAGCTCGCCGTCAGTCATGCCCAGCAAGCGGCAGATCGCCGGATTGGCGAAACTGACAACGCCGTCTTCGGACACCACAAGAATGCCTTCGGCCACGTTCGCCAGCACCGAGGCGTTGAATGCCCGCGCCGATTCCAGCTCGCGGCTCAGCTTCTGCAGGGCACGCCGATTGTGCTGCTGCTCCAGAAGCGCCTGAACCTTGGGCCTGAGAATATTGGGATCGAAGGGTTTGAACAGGTAATCGACTGCGCCGCTGGCGTAGCCCTTGTGCACCGAGTCGCGGGATTGTTCGTTGGCAGTGAGGAAGATGATCGGCGTCAACCGCGTTCGCAGACTGCCACGCATAAGGCGGGCGACTTCGAAACCATCCATGTCCGGCATCTGCACATCAAGCAGCACCAGATCGACATCTCGGTACAGCAAAATACCCAACGCTTCCATGCCTGAGGCGGCGGTGATGATTTCCCGGTCCTGTCGCTGCAGGACTGCGCACATGGTCACCAGATTTTCCGGGTAATCATCAACAACCAACAATACTGATTTGCCACTTAGTGGCAGGGACTGCACGCATTCCATGCTGCTACTCATCATTCACTTTACTGCCCGGGGAACGTCCCCGCTGAGGGCCTGATAGGCCATTACTCTAGCTTCGATTGGGGAAAAAAGAAGGCGGCCATAGTAGCGCCATCCAAAAAGTGCCATCCAACCGACTAACGGTAACGGCGCTGAATGTCAGGAGGACTCTGCGCTGCGGCTCAAATAGCGGCACTTTGACGTCAACCATCCGACAGATTCACGTTAACAAACGCGCCGTGGAACCGTATAAAAAGCTGCCCCCAACCCCCTTTCGCCCGCAACTTTGCTGGCAATGAGACATATCGGACGACTAGACATGATTGATTTGGGAACGTGGAATCTGAGCATTCCAGTGGGCTCGCCCCCCGCCACTATCGAGACACAGCAACTGCTTCAAGGTTACGACGGCAAGTACTTCAAGTCCGGCTCATCGAACATCACATTCTGGGCACCGGTCACCGGAAGCAAGACCGCCAATGCGATCTACCCACGTACCGAATTGCGCGAGACCTGGTCCAACGGCACGCTGCACAACTGGTACTACCAGGACGCCGACAATTACCTGAATGCCAAGCTCAAGGTCCTTCAGGTGCCGTCCTCCGGCAGGGTGGTCATCGGTCAGATCCACGTCTACGAAAGCACGCAGCCCCTGCTGAAGGTCGAATATCAGTACCTGGAAGCGACGCACATGGGCAACATCGTCGCCAAGGTCCGCTATCACCCCGACGACAAAAAAGCGCGCGTAATCACGGTGGCAGAAAACGTCAGCCTGAACGAGACGTTCAATTACGTGATCCACCTGAATAAAGCCGGGTTGCTCAGCGTGACCGCCCACGGGATGGGCTGGAACGACCGGATCAGCGCCACCTGGAGTAAACAGCAGCTTTACTTCAAGGCCGGGGTCTATACCCAGGATCACACTGGCTATACCAGCGAAGGCGGCAAGACCATGTTCTTCAACCTGGACGCCGACCACAACTAAATCGGGTGCGGTCGCTCAAGAGCCCGAGCGTTGACGTCGCGCGGGCTTTGAGCAGGCGGCCTTTACGCCGCCTTGTACTCTTTTTCTGCTGCTTCAAAGCGCGTCAGCATGCCCGGCGTCGGCCCTTTACCGACGACGCTGAACAGCACGATCGCGATGCTGGCGAAGATGAAGCCGGGGATGATTTCGTACAGGCCCAGCAGCTCGAAGTGCTTCCACACCACGACGGTAATCGCGCCGACGAGAATCCCTGCCAGCGCGCCGTTGCGGGTCATGCCTTTCCAGATCACCGAGATCAGCACCACCGGCCCGAACGCGGCGCCAAAGCCGGCCCAGGCGTAGCTGACCAGACCCAGCACGCGGTTTTCGGGATTCGCCGCCAAGGCGATCGCGATCAGCGCAACCAGCAGCACCATGGCCCGGCCTACCCACACCAGCTCTGTCTGGGACGCGCTTTTGCGCAGAAAGGCTTTGTAGAAGTCTTCGGTCAGCGCACTTGAACAGACCAGCAACTGACAGCTCAGCGTGCTCATGACCGCCGCAAGAATCGCCGACAGCAGCACACCGGCGATCCACGGATTGAACAGGATCTTGGCCAGCTCGATGAAGACGCGCTCGTGGTTTTCAGTCACGGGCCCTGCCACCTCCGGATGCGCCGAAAAGTACGCGATGCCGAAGAAACCCACGGCAACGGTGCCACCCAGACAGAGGATCATCCAGGTCATGGAAATACGGCGGGCCTTGGCAATCGACCTGACCGAGTCAGCGGCCATGAAACGCGCCAGGATGTGCGGCTGACCGAAGTAGCCCAGGCCCCAGCCCATCAGCGAAATGACGCCGATGAAAGTGGTGTTCTTGAGCATGTCGAAGTTGCTCGGGTCCTGCGCTTCGATGGCCATGAACGTGGTGTCGACGCCACCGGTCGCCAGCAGCACGATGATCGGCGTAAGGATCAGCGCGAAGATCATCAGGGTGGCTTGCACGGTGTCTGTCCAGCTGACGGCCAGGAAGCCGCCGATGAAGGTGTAGGCGATCGTCGCCGCAGCGCCGGCCCACAAGGCGGTTTCGTAGGACATCCCGAACGTGCTTTCGAACAGCCGCGCGCCAGCGACGATGCCGGAGGCGCAGTAGATCGTGAAGAACACCAGAATCACGATGGCGGAAATCACCCGCAGCAGGCCGCTGTTGTCTTCAAAGCGGCTGGAGAAGTAATCCGGGAGGGTCAGCGCATCGCCGTTGTGCTCGGTCTGTACCCGCAGGCGACCGGCGACGAACAGCCAGTTCAGGTAGGCCCCGATGATGAGCCCGATGGCGATCCAGCTTTCCGACAGACCGGACATGTAGATCGCGCCCGGCAAGCCCATGAGCAGCCAGCCGCTCATGTCAGATGCACCGGCTGAAAGCGCCGTGACCACACTGCCGAGGCTGCGCCCGCCGAGAATGTAGTCCGAGAGATTATTGGTGGAGCGGTAGGCCATGAGTCCTATGAGGACCATCGCGGCGATGTAGATCACGAAGGTGATCAAGGTAGGGTTGCTGACACTCATCGGTTAGGTTCCGGCGTTGTTTTTATAGGCGCGAGCAGAGCGACGTTCTCCTGAGGCATCAGGTTCGCAGCAAGGCTGCTCGCGTATGTTGCGGGCTGGCAAAAAGTTCGCCGCTGCACACCGCTTGAATGCACCAAAGCGGCGCATCCTAGAGGACATCCCGGAGCAGGTGCAACCCGAAAAAAGACTTCACTGAGCTTTTTTACAAATTAGATCAAAGTGCCACATATGCCGTGTTTACGGGGAGCCGCCAAATAGAGCCCTGCCCTGCGGGGCACCTCAACGGAGCTGAATCAGGGCGGTTCGGCTCAATACGGGGCACCCGTGAAACACTTTGAAAAAAGCGGTTGCACCCGGTTGCACCCTTGCAGTCGCACAGCTAATCTTGCCGCAGCTAAGCCACATGACCGTGGCTGTCATGAGGATAAGAAATGGCCACCACCACCCTCGGTGTCAAACTCGACGACCCCACCCGTGAGCGATTGAAAGCGGCGGCGCAGTCCATCGACCGGACGCCCCACTGGCTGATCAAGCAGGCGATCTTCAATTATCTGGAGAAGCTCGAGGGCGGTGCGACGCTGAATGAACTCAGTGGACAAGGTGGCAAAGACGCCGACGATCAGGGTGACCTGCCCGCCGAAAATGGCCATCAGGCATTTCTTGAATTCGCCGAAAGCATTCTTCCCCAGTCGGTGTTGCGCGCTGCGATCACCTCGGCCTACCGCCGCCCCGAGCCTGAAGTGGTGCCGATGCTCATCGAGCAGGCGCGCCTCCCTGCGCCGATGGCCGATGCAACGCACAAGCTCGCCGCGTCGATTGCCGAAAAGCTGCGTAACCAGAAGAGCGCCGGCGGGCGCGCCGGCATCGTCCAGGGCCTGCTGCAGGAATTCTCGCTGTCATCCCAGGAGGGCGTGGCACTGATGTGTCTGGCTGAAGCCTTGTTGCGCATCCCCGACAAAGGCACCCGCGACGCGTTGATCCGCGACAAGATCAGCACCGGCAACTGGCACCCGCATCTGGGCAACAGTCCGTCGCTGTTCGTCAACGCCGCCACGTGGGGCCTGCTGCTGACCGGCAAACTGGTCAGCACCCACAACGAGGCCGGCCTGACCTCCTCGCTCAGCCGCATCATCGGCAAGTCCGGCGAACCGATGATTCGCAAGGGCGTGGACATGGCCATGCGCCTGATGGGCGAGCAGTTCGTCACCGGCGAAACCATCGCCGAAGCCCTGGCCAACGCCAGCAAGTTCGAGGCGAAAGGTTTCCGTTATTCCTACGACATGCTCGGCGAAGCAGCGCTGACCGAGCACGACGCGCAGAAATACCTGGCGTCCTACGAGCAGGCCATCCACTCGATCGGCAAAGCTTCCCACGGCCGTGGCATCTATGAAGGGCCGGGCATCTCCATCAAATTGTCCGCCCTGCACCCGCGTTACAGCCGGGCGCAATACGAGCGCGTGATGGACGAGTTGTACCCGCGCCTGCTTTCGCTGACCTTGCTGGCCAAGCAATACGACATCGGCCTGAACATCGATGCCGAAGAAGCCGACCGCCTGGAGCTGTCGCTGGATTTGCTCGAACGCCTGTGCTTCGAACCGCAACTGACCGGCTGGAACGGCATCGGTTTTGTCATTCAGGCGTATCAGAAGCGCTGCCCTTACGTGATCGATTACGTCATCGACCTGGCACGCCGCAGCCGTCATCGCCTGATGATCCGTCTGGTGAAAGGCGCGTACTGGGACAGCGAAATCAAGCGCGCCCAGGTCGAGGGCCTGGAAGGCTACCCGGTCTACACGCGGAAGGTTTACACCGACGTTTCCTACATCGCCTGCGCGCGCAAACTGCTGTCGGTGCCGGAAGTCATCTACCCGCAGTTCGCGACCCACAATGCCCACACGTTGTCGGCGATTTACCACATTGCCGGTCAGAACTATTACCCCGGTCAGTACGAGTTCCAGTGCCTGCACGGCATGGGCGAGCCCTTGTATGAGCAGGTCGTAGGCAAAGTCTCCGACGGCAAGCTGAACCGGCCGTGCCGGGTGTATGCACCGGTCGGCACCCACGAAACGCTGTTGGCGTATCTGGTGCGTCGACTGCTGGAAAACGGCGCCAACACTTCCTTCGTCAACCGCATCGCCGACCAGTCCATATCGATACAGGAACTGGTGGCCGACCCAGTGTCCAGCATCGAGCGCATGGCGACTCAGGAAGGTGGTTTCGGCCTGCCGCACCCGCGCATTCCGTTGCCGCGCGACCTGTACGGCAGCGAACGCGCCAACTCGGCCGGCATCGACATGGCCAACGAACACCGTCTGGCGTCGCTGTCTTCGGCCCTGCTCGCCACGGCGCACAACGACTGGAAGGCCGGCCCGATGCTGGGCAGCCCGGTCAGCGCCGGCACTGAAGCGCCAGTCCTGAACCCGTCCGATCTGCGTGACGTGGTTGGCCACGTGCAGGAAGCGAGTCTGGAAGACGTCGATAACGCCCTGCTCAGCGCCCTCAGCGCCGGCCCGATCTGGCAAGCGACGCCGCCTGCCGAACGAGCCGCGATCCTTGAGCGCGCCGCCGACCTGATGGAAGCCGAGATTCAGCCGTTGATGGGCCTGCTGGCTCGCGAAGCCGGCAAGACCTTCGCCAACGCTATCGCCGAAGTGCGCGAAGCCGTGGATTTCCTGCGCTACTACGCGGTGCAGGCGCGCAATGATTTCAGCAACGACGCTCACCGCCCGTTGGGCCCCGTGGTATGCATCAGCCCGTGGAACTTCCCGCTGGCGATTTTCAGCGGTCAGGTCGCCGCAGCCCTGGCGGCGGGCAATCCGGTACTCGCCAAACCCGCTGAACAGACACCGCTGATTGCCGCGCAGGCCGTCCGCATTCTGCTCGAAGCCGGTATTCCCGAAGGCGTGGTGCAACTGCTGCCAGGCCGGGGTGAAACCGTCGGCGCGCGACTGGTCGGCGATGATCGCGTCAAGGGCGTCATGTTCACCGGCTCTACCGAAGTTGCCCGCTTGCTGCAGCGCAACGTCGCCGGCCGTCTCGATGCCCAGGGCCGGCCGATTCCGCTGATCGCTGAAACCGGTGGCCAGAACGCGATGATCGTCGATTCCTCGGCGCTGACTGAGCAAGTGGTCATCGACGTGGTGTCCTCGGCGTTCGACAGCGCCGGTCAACGCTGCTCAGCGCTGCGCGTGCTGTGCCTGCAGGAAGACTCCGCCGATCGTGTCATCGAGATGCTCAAAGGTGCGATGGCTGAGAGCCGCCTCGGCAACCCGGAACGCCTGTCGGTGGACATCGGTCCGGTGATCGATCAAGAAGCCAAGGCCGGTATCGAGAAACATATTCAGGCCATGCGCGACAAAGGCCGCACTGTGTATCAGGTCGCCATTGCCGACAGCGACGAGATCAAGCGCGGCACCTACGTGATGCCGACGCTGATCGAGCTGGACAGCTTCGACGAGTTGCAACGGGAAATCTTTGGCCCGGTACTGCACGTCGTGCGCTACAAGCGCCGTGAGCTGGACACGTTGATCGCGCAGATCAACGCCTCCGGTTATGGCCTGACACTGGGCGTGCACACGCGCATCGACGAGACCATCGCCAAGGTCATCGACAACGTCAACGCCGGCAACATGTACGTCAACCGCAACATCGTTGGCGCCGTGGTGGGTGTGCAGCCGTTCGGTGGCGAAGGTCTGTCGGGGACCGGTCCGAAAGCCGGTGGACCGCTGTATCTGTACCGTTTGCTGTCGACGCGCCCCGCCGACGCCGTGCAGAAATCCTTCGCCGCCCGCGATGCACAACAGGCGCCGGACACCCGCATGCAAGAGGCGATGCTCAAACCGCTGAATGCGCTCAAAGCCTGGGCAGGCACTCAGCAACTCAGCGGCCTGGAAGCGCTGTGCAGCCAGTTCGCCGAGCAATCCCAAAGCGGCGTGACCCGCACGCTCATGGGCCCCACCGGCGAGCGCAATAGTTACAGCATCCTGCCCCGTGAACACGTGTTGTGCCTGGCCGAGGATGAGACGGATCTGCTGGCGCAACTGGCCGCCGTGATGGCAGTGGGCAGCACGGCGATCGTGCCGGACGTTGAGCCGGCCAAGTCGCTGCGCAACCGTCTGCCGAAGGACGTTCAGTCGCGCATCAAGCTGGTCGCCGACTGGCACAAGGACGAGGTCGCCATTGACGCGGTATTGCACCACGGTGATTCCGATCAGTTGCGCGCCATCTGCGAACAGGTCGCTCAACGCAGCGGCGCTATTGTCGGCGTTCACGGCTTGTCCAAAGGCGAAACCAACATTGCATTGGAGCGCCTGGTGATCGAGCGTGCGCTGAGCGTGAATACCGCAGCAGCGGGCGGTAACGCGAGTTTAATGACGATTGGTTGATGGTTTGATTGGCAATAAAAAAGAGTGCCTAGGCACTCTTTTTTATTTACACCTTGACAGTCACCCATGCACGCGCAGAGCAACATATTTAGACCGGAAAAGTCACCAAAACAATACCCACTCCCGGAGACTCATAACCCTGCCCAGACAGAGGGTCACCTATCCAGTAGCTAAGCTGGACTAAAAGCCCTGCATTCTGCGTTATCACATGATTCGGTATGGTCCATTTAAGAGGGAAAGACAGAGGCGGCGTCAAAATCTCGGAACTCGCATTGGCTTTGGGCCCCTGCGCCTGGAATCGGATACCTTCAGAAGGTAGCAACTCGATGGAATCCAACACCATGGCGGCGCCGGAAGGGTCAGTAAAATCCAACTTCGGGGGGGCTAGATCGGCTCGAACTTGATCATTCCTTACGTCACTCATAATTAATACTCCTGTAAGAATCATAAAAATTCTGCCGCACCAGACAAAAAACTGGTACTTGATTTAGCTTAGCCGACAGCATTTCTTTCGCACATATAAAAAAACACCCAGCCATTTTCAAAATCGCTGAAACTTATGAAAAACAAAGTATTGACCGCCACTATAAGATGCTTGGCTATAAGGTTAATCGCCAATTAATCTAATAAGTTATGCTTCGAGCAGGACCAGACCATGAAATGTCTCTCGACAAACAATGTATTTCAGACGTGGTCTATTGAGCAGATGTTAGGAAAACCTGGATCTGATTATTTCAGGGGGGTCGGCAGGACCGGCTTTGGCCTTTGAAAGGGCTCCGCCGATTCACAACATTGCCATGCGTAGGTAAGGAGATCTTCCGGGCTAGAGCCGGTCCCACGTTGAACTGCCCCTAACTCACCGTTCTGCCCGAGCATCACCCAAATCAATCTTGCTATTCACTTCATATAACCCCTCTTAGACTCGACGGCATTCCCAAGAAAGGTACGCCGCCATGTCCGAGACGCTGCTCAGTTCCCGCAATCTGGCTTTCGAGCTGTATGAAGTGCTGGACGCCGAGGCGCTGACCCAACGCGAGCGTTTCGCAGAGCACAGTCGGGAAACCTTCGATGCGGCGATCAGCACGGCACGCAACGTCGCGGAGAAATACTTCGCGCCCCACAACCGTAAAAACGACGAGAACGAGCCGCGCTATGAGAACGGCGCAGCGGTGCTGATCCCGGAAGTAAAACCCGCCGTGGACGCTTTCCTCGAGGCTGGTTTTCTCAATGCCGCCCGGGACTTCGAAGCCGGTGGCATGCAGCTGCCGACCCTGCTTTCTCAGGCCTGCTTTGCCCACTTCCAGTCCGCCAATGCCTCGACGGCGTCCTACCCCTTCCTGACCATGGGCGCGGCAAATCTGATCGAAAACTTCGGCACCGATGAGCAAAAGCGGCGCTTTTTGCAACCGATGATCGAGGGTCGCTTCTCCGGCACTATGGCTTTGACCGAGCCCCACGCGGGCTCGTCGCTGTCAGACATCCGCACCCGCGCCCAGCCCGCCGCAGACGGCAGCTATCGCCTGCGCGGCAACAAGATCTTTATCTCGGGCGGCGATCATCCGCTCTCCGAAAACATCGTCCACCTGGTCCTCGCCAAACTGCCCGACGCACCAGCGGGCGTTAAAGGCATTTCCCTGTTCATCGTCCCCAAGTTTCTGGTTAACGATGACGGCAGCCTCGGTGAGCGCAACGACGTCCTCCTGGCCGGCCTGTTTCACAAGATGGGCTGGCGCGGCACCACGTCTACCGCGCTGAACTTCGGCGACAACGGCAACTGCGTCGGCTACCTGGTTGGTAAGCCCCATCAAGGCCTCAGCTGCATGTTCCAGATGATGAACGAGGCGCGCATCGGCGTCGGCATGGGCGCAGTCATGCTGGGTTATGCCGGTTATCTGTATTCACTGGAATACGCCCGCGAACGCCCCCAAGGCCGACTGCCTGACAGCAAGTCACCGGACGGCGCGCCGGTGTCGATCATTCAGCACGCCGACGTGAAACGTATGCTGTTGATGCAAAAAGCCTACGTCGAAGGCTCGTTTGACCTGGGTCTGTACGCCGCTCGCCTGTTCGACGACACGCAAACGGGCGAGAGCGAGGAGGTGCGTAAACACGCCCACGAGCTGCTCGACCTGCTGACGCCCATCGTCAAGTCCTGGCCCTCGGAGTTTTGCCTGAAGGCCAACGAACTGGCGATCCAGATTCTCGGCGGCCATGGTTACACCCGGGAGTACCCGGTGGAGCAGTACTACCGCGACAACCGCCTGAACCCGATTCATGAAGGCACCCACGGCATTCAGTCGCTGGACCTGCTGGGCCGGAAACTGGCGCAAAACGGAGGCGCCGGGCTCAAGCAACTGATTCGTTTGATCGCTGATACCTGCGAGCGCGCGCAGGCCCATGAATCGCTGACGGTATTGCGACAACCCTTGGAGCAACTGGTCACCCGCCTGCAAGGGGTCACCCTTGGATTGCTCACCGATCTGGGCCAGGGCAAGGTCAACGCGACACTGGCCAACTCGGCGCTGTACATGAAGGCGTTCGGGCACGCAGTGATTGGCTGGCGCTGGCTGGCGCAGGCGATTCGCGCCCAGGAAGGGTTGGAGAAGAACGACGAAGCCGATAGCGACTTCTACAAGGGCAAGTTGCAGGCCGCCCGGTACTTCCTGACATGGGAAGTACCGGGCTGCCATCATGAACTGGCGATCCTCGAGCGCCGGGATGATGCGTGCCTGACGATGCACGACGCGTGGTTCTGAGTGCCGCGCTCACCTGCTACCAGTCGTGTCCATTTCCGATTTCGACAGGCGCTTTGCGTTTGAACGGGAAGAAGTGATCCTGCAATGCTTCCAGCTGCCGCTGAAACGCGGCGGAGCGAACGGGCAGGTGACTGGGCGGATCGATGCCCAGGTGATAGTAGTCCGGCCGCTGCTCTCGCAACACATCGTTGAACAGCGCCGGGCCCGTCAGCTCGAACACGGTTTTGCGGTACCCCTTCATCGCCTGCGAGGTCAGCAACTCGGTGACCGGCGTGGAACGATCAACCGTGGGAGGGGGCGTCTCGAAAAACCCGGGCTGCGCCTGGTTTCGCAAGGCCAGCTCTTCGCTGAGACGAGCAAGCACAGGGTTTCCCGCATGACTGGCGAACAGGCTATTGCCATAGCCGCGAAAATCCAGCGAGGGCACAGCAACCGCTTTGCCGAGCAGCAAGTCGCCATGGGCCGCCTCAAGATGAACACCGTTGATGGAAGCGGTCAGCACATCATCGGAGTCCATGTAGATGCCTCCGTAGGCGTCGATCAGGGGATAACGGAGGATGTCGGAGGCGGCAGCATAGTTTTTACCTGCACCGCCTCGTGCCTCGCGATACAGCGCCTGATGCCTGCCGCGAAGGAACGCGGCGAAGAAATTCTCATCCTGCAGGTTCGACACCGCCAGCGACGGCGCACGACTTTTCACGCTTGCGCGAATGCGATTCAGCGTTTCCTGACTGTCCACATCCACATGCAAAACAGACTGAAAATCCGGGCTGCGATTTGCGTTTCTGATGAGGTTTTCCATGCGGGCTTCCTCCAGCGGCTGATCGCCCACCCAGATGTAGTGAATCTTTCTCGGTATCGGCTTGAGGTGAGTGGGCATCGTGGGCAGCCGTGGCAGTTCGACCACCTCGACGTTGGCGTGCGGGTTGATAGGCTGGGGTTCATCCAGCACGCTTCGCGACTGCCAGTCTCCATTCTGGTCCAGCCTCAGCCCTCTTGAGTCGGTGCCCGGAAGCTTCCAGGTTTTCGCGTCGTCATCGTAAATGACCCCGCGCTGTCTGCCATCGATCATGATCGAATAACGCCCGCCAGACGTGCTGACGCCGTCGATGGGAATCGCCACCTTGATCGCGGGGGCATCCGGCTGCAGGAAACCACTCTGGGTCGGTGGCAGGACCTCGGGCAGATCAACGATCGAGACGCCCTCAGTGGGGCCCGCCGCCTCTCCCCGGAGGTTTTCGCCACCCGGCTCGATTTTCAGTCGGTTGGCGAAGGGCAGATAAAACCGCTCCACTTCCTCCAGACGTTCCGAATACGCGACGGAGAGTATGTTGCTGGTCGCCCGATAGTTTCCGGTCAGCAGCCCCGCATAATCGGGCCGGGACGACTTAATGACGTCCAGGAACAAACCGGGTCCCGTGATACGGGACACTTCGGCGAGATACCTCTTGGCGTCCGAGGACGAATGTTTGAGGGCCCTCAACGCCTCTTCCCCCAGCTTGAATCTCTGGTGCAACGCTGTCTCCATCGCTCTGAGCACCGGATTATCCCGATGGCTGGCAAAGTGACTGTTTGCAGGGCCGACGTGCATGAGCGTTTCGGAGCTGACTGACCTGCCCACCAGCACATCGGAAGGGCCTGCGGCAAGTGCCTGGCCCTTGAACGACTGGGCCAGGACATCATCGCAATCTATGTAGATGCCCCCGTACTCCCTGATCAGGCGGTACCTGAGCACATCCGCAGCGGCCGCAAGGTTCTGGTTCTGGCCATGACGGAAGTAGGCGTACGGCTCGGCACTTTCCTGTTCGTACAGGGAAAAGCCATCGAAGAACTGCTCGTCCTGGAGGCTCGAAATGGTCATCTGGGGAAAGCTGGAAAATTCAGCCTGCAACTGCTGCTCGGCGGTCAAGCCGTCCACTGTTGCGGAGTAATCGATATCGACATGAAGTGCGAACTTGAGATCCGGACTGGTCCTGATGTTCTGTTTGATCGTTTCGATCAGGTCTGGTCCGGGCAATCCATCGCCTAGCCAGATCTGATGAATCGTACGATCGATGGGCAAAGACTTCGCAGACACGCCTGGCAGCCGCGGAAATGTGTAAACCGTGTCATTCACACCGGCGCGAAGGCGGCCTTTGACGCTCAGATAACGACGCTCGTCCCCCACGCTCCACTTGCCGTTGTTATCCAGCCAAAGCAGCTCCTCAGTGACTTTATGTCTCCAGCACGCGACGTCAGCATCGTAATACACGCCCGTACCTTCCGGCGTATTCATGGCGTAAAACCGATGGACCTGATGACCGGCACTGTCAGTCAGCGTCCTCTGCTCAATGCCGTCCATCGGCACATCGATCTGAACCCGGGGCTGTGCCCGAACGCGCTCGACAGGTGCAGTCACGCCCTGGTCTTTCGTGGAAGCCGCTGTGACGGCATCGCCATAGCTTTCCCCTCCCCGCAGTCCAGGCCTCAGGTCCAGGTCTGAATAGAACCCATTAAGGCGCTTGATATAAGGACCTTTGATGGCCGCATCTTCGGGAGAGAAAATCCGGTACTGCTTGACCGAATCGACCCGCTCGACCCGGTAGATCTTCGAATGAATCCTGGCGAAATAAACGGCCTCGCCTGACGCCGGATCGACGGATTTGTACACGGCGCCGACGTCATCGCGTGTCCAGCTGCCCGAAAGATCAAGGGGCTCGCTGTACTCGAACCGGGTCAGCTCCGCTCGTAAACGTGGGGGCAACGATCGAAGGCCCTCTGGCTCAACACCAAACGCCTTCGCGCTGTCATAACCTGCTTCGTGCTGGGTTTTGCGCAGCAGGCGACTGTGCTCTTCCTGCGCCAGTCGGGCCTCTCGTGCGCTTGCATCTTCGTTGGCTCGCTCGTGCGCCTGCTGCGCAATCTCCTCATCGATCTCCTGCTGTTGTGCAGACGCTGCCGCTTTCTGCTCGGCGCTCCGACTGTCGATCACCTGCCCCACTTCATCTGCCGCACCCGGAACGACTTCGCCTGCACGCTGCGCCGCAGCGGCTGCGTCAATAATCTCCACGGCGCCCTGGGCAATGGCCGGCACCGCATTCAAAACACCGAAGACAAGGCGGCCAACACCGTTTTTTCGTTCTTCATAGGTCTTGCCCTCGATCACCTCGTCTGCCCCTAGCCCCAGAAGCGCGACCGACATCGCCGCCAATGGCAGCCACAGCTCGGGCACGACCATTGCGATGGCTCCCGTGACGCTGATGGCGGTGGACAACCGCTGCGCGAGCACCTCTTTGCGGTAGTCGCTTTGCGTGCGAATACTCAGCGCCGCATCAGAGCGCTGACGATCCTGCAGGCTTTGGCGAAAGTGGGAAAACGGCCAAGGGGAAAGTGCGGCCCCGAGCGCGATCTCCCGATAAGGGGGCCAACTGCCTGTCGCACCGTTCAGCAGGTGCGGAAAGACCGCAAGACCGGCCAGCGTCGTATGGAGACCGCTCAGAAAAAGACCGTCGCTGTCGTCTTCAAGTTTGAAGTGACGCTCCAGGGCCTGCCGTTTGCGGGGGTCTTTACACTGCAGCGCGATCCAGTTCTGTAGCGCTGTGAGATCGTTGAAGCCATGAAAAGGCGACGAGTTGCCGGGGATATAAACCACTAGCCGGCCTGTCTGTTCATCCCTGATCACAATGATGTCGGTCGCTGCATAGCGATACAGAATGAGTTCGCGGAACGTGAACGCATGGGAAAGAGGTGCATCGCGGAATGATTCGAATGTCAGTTGCTCCCAGGCTTGTGACGGATCGAGGCCCAGGGACTTGAGCACCAGCGCTTTGTCCTCCTGGCTCATCGAGCCTTCGGAATGCTGGATGTAGGCTGACTTGAGCAAGGCAGCCTTGAGAAGCAGGTTGTAGTCACCGCCATGCTGTTCCCAGAACGTGTCGAGCGTCCTCTCGTAGTGATCGAGCAATGCGTTATCCCAGACGAAGGCCTTGAACGCCTTGGGGTCGATGGACGTGTGGGTGGAGGCATCAAATCGCTGCGGGGAGGTTCTGCGATAAACGGCCTCATAGGCGAAACAATCCGGAAGGTTCAGAGGCGTGGGCGAGACACGTGCGGGATACCCTCCCTCGCGATACGACTGCACGTGACCCAGATGATCAAACCAGTCGCCGTTACCTGCCTGCTGCCAGTTATGCATCAGCGCGTCGGTCAGCGTGAAGGCGTGAGCGATGTTGGCTCGCTGGGGCGCAGCATCCTGACCATTGAGGTACAGCGTGGTGATCAGCAATTCATCAGGGTCAGTTTCTTCCGGGAAGTGCTGGAGCAGGTAGGCTTGCGCCTGCGTGCGTGCGTAGTCATGGGGCGATTCGTACCGCACGTGCTGCTGACCGAGCCAGTCGCTCAGCAGCGTGGCGTGAGCGTCGACTTCTTTCCCGGGGGCAGGCTCGACGGGCCACCCGTCTTCGTCGCGCGGCACGGGTGGCTTATTCCAGCCACTGTCTTCCCAGTCTTCGCCTCGCTGGCCACCCCAGCCCGAAGGTCGCGAGCTGTCGCGGCTGCGCTCAGGCGCGTCAGCTCTGCGCTGCAGAGCGGTCGTATCCTTTCTGTCTTTCATAACCCGACATCCTGTCAGTGAGTGAGCCCTTAGAGTCCACCGACAGGCACGGCGGGCCGCCATAGATAATTATTGCTTACGAAATGAGCAGGCAGTTCAGGGTTGTTGAGACGGGAAAAAACAATCGACCAACACCCGCCCGGCGCTTCCCAGTCGGGCCGCGTAACCCTGGCGACTGAAAGGCTCTGCGGTTCGCATGTCGAGCAATTTTCGGCCCGGGACCGGACCGGTGACTTCGCGCAGCTGTACTTTCATGAACCGGTAAAACGTCCCGATCACTTGCTCGATGCTGTCGATCTGAAAATAGTGCCCGGGCAAAAAGATAGCCTCGGCCTCGTCCGGACTCGCGGAGAACGGCGCGATGGGTGCCGCGCTCAAGTACTGTTTTTCCGGCAGCACAAACACCACGCTGGTGTCGTCGAAACGGACCGGGGTATTCGTGGCACTGGCATGGGCGCCTGCCTGACTGCTGGCAAAAGTGCGCGCCTGATAGGGATTTTCGCTGAACGAGGTGATGTCGGTATTGACCAGCACATCGCCCACGGTCACCTCGCCAGTGCGAAAAAAGGCCCCCGACGTACCACGCGCCCCACTGCCGCCGCGATACAGTGCGACGTCATTGTTGTACCCCAGCGTGCTGACATCCTCGACGAGCTTTTGTACCAGCGCGACTTGATCGGAATAGATCGCCACGCCGGTTCGCAAAAACTGGTTATACGCATCGTCTTCGTGGGTGTAGTGCTTGATGGAAGAGCCGACGTATTCACCGTCTGCGGTCTTGAACACGCGATGCCTGGCGCCCCACTGATCAAAATGCACGTCTTCACCCTCGGAGTCGGTCGAGACTATTTCCTGTGGCTCCATGCAGAACACTTCCACCACGGCCTTTTGCCGGGCCAGAGCGGCCTCGGAATACAGCTGCTCATCAAACAGGTTGAGCTGCATGAAGCGATCCCAGAATGCCGATTGCACGCTGGAAAAGGGCGTCGCAGGCGGCGAAGTGACCGCCAGGGCGCCGGCGTCCATGGGTGCACCGCCAGCAAGGCCCGGGATCGGAAGCCGTTCCCACCGGCCTTGCCCATCGAACCGAACCGGGCATCTGCCACTGAACGCAAACGGGTTCTGGGGATCGACGATGACCCAGCTGCCCAGGCTTTCATCGAGGCTCAACCGATACGCCTGCCCGTCGATGAACGCCCATGTCTCGCCATTGCCCAGCCGATATGTCCCTTGATAGAGCCCTTGCTCCGAGACCGGCGTCAGCGATTCAAGGGCAACGTTGTTGCTCATGCCGGACAAAGGATCGGTGGCCACGGGAGTCGGCAGGGCATCGGCACCTGCGCTCAGCCCCGTTGGGCTTCGGGGCCTCATGGGTTCCCTGACATCAGCCCCCAGGCGCGACAGCAGCGGCAGGTTCACGAACAGATAAATAGCGCTGGCGATGGCGCCCAAGATACCCCGCCTGCGTTGTTCGGCGTTTTTAGCGTTGACCGCCTGATCGATGCTCAATCCGGTGCTGATCAGGCTCGCGCCCACCACAGCCAATGCCAGCGGCCAACCCAGCGGCGCCAGATTGCCGAACACGGAGAGAAAGGCGTTCAGATACCCCAGCCAGATCTGCTTGCGAAGATCGCTGTTATCGGTCAGCAGGGTGGTGGCGTCAGCGGTCATGTCGTGACGGGCGACATCACGAAGATAGGCGAACGGATCACCCGGAATCGGTGCCGCCCCGCGATTGACGAGTCGATCGACCCCCGCGTTATCGTGGTCGCTCATCAGCAGTTGAGTCACATCGCGCTGAAACGCACCGCGGTGCGTGTCCCAATCGCTCGCCGAATGCAGAAAGCGAGCGCAAATAGCCTCTCGAGTGCCAAGGGAAAGGAACTGCGCCTTCAACCATTCGTACACCTGTTGATGGGTATCGAAGCAGTAGAAAGGGGTTTGCGCACCGCAGACATAGACGATCTGACGGCCACCCTCATCGACAACACGCAAAATGTCCCGAGCCTTGAACGCGCCCAGTTCCAGATGGAACACCGATACCGCTGACGTCGCAGGCGCGGGCTCACGCAGCTGCTCAAGCGTCACAGAGTCACCCCCGGCAGTCAGGACGCTGCGCAGTACGTCGAAATCCGTCGCCGACAACAGACCTCTGCTCAGGCTTTCTCCCGCAGACGCCAAGTAGCGCACCTTGGCAAGTACGCAGAAGTTGTCGCTGTGCTGTGCCCAGAACCGGTCCATCTGGCGCCGGTAGCCCGCACTGAAATCGAGGGCCCAGAAATCGTTGAGCACCTCTGCCGGAAGCATGCGCACTTCATTCTGTTCATTGAAAACGCCATGTTCGGGGCCGTCGGTGTAGAAACCGCCATACACCGCCAGCTCGTCCGGGGCTTGCTGCTCGCTAACGTCGAAACGGCGAATCACCAACTCGGTCATCGTCATCGACTTCACCGCCTTACCAGCATGCTGCCATCCGGTAAAAGACCGTGAACTGCTGCTGGCGGTTGAGAAACGATGCCAATACACCTGATCAGGATCCAGATGCTTACCGGTGTGCCTGAAAATGATGTTCTGCGCAGCGGACCTCGCCAGCGCGTTGAGATCGGGGTAATCGGCGACATAACGGCTCGCCATTTTTTTGAGCTGACGCTCATCCGATTCGGGTAATGGGTGGGCTTGTACGTTCATGGTGATCACTTCTTCTGGATAGAAACAGAAGGTGACCAGAGTCCACGCCAGTGACTGGCATAAATAGGTATTACCGCCGTCATCTGGGAAACGTGTATGCACAGCGGCATGCGAGTGGCAGGCGGGCCCTGCGGCAACATTAGCCCACCCATCTGGAATTACGCTTTGACAGCCATGCAATTCAACAGGTTAAATCCCTTGGCACGCGGACTGCATGGTCAGTTCGCGCCCTCGTTTGTTCGAATTCGTTTCTGGAGTACCGCCCTTGGATGCCACGACCATCAACAGCCTGTTCCTGATCGGCGCGTTGCTGGTGGGTGCAAGTATTCTGGTCAGCTCGCTGTCCTCCCGCCTCGGCATTCCCATTCTGGTGATCATCCTCGCCGTCGGCATGGTGGCGGGCGTCGATGGCGGCGGCATCATCTTCGATAATTACCCAACGGCCTATCTGGTCGGCAACCTGGCGCTGGCGGTCATCCTGCTCGACGGCGGCTTGCGCACGCGGGTGGCGAGCTTCCGGGTTGCACTTTGGCCCGCCTTGTCGCTGGCGACGGTCGGGGTGCTGATCACCACGGGGCTGACCGGCATGGTTGCCGCCTGGCTGTTTGACCTGAACATCATCCAGGGCCTGTTGATCGGCGCCATCGTCGGTTCCACAGACGCCGCCGCCGTGTTCTCGCTGCTGGGCGGCAAAGGCCTCAACGAGCGGGTGACCGCCAGCCTTGAAATCGAATCCGGCAGCAACGACCCGATGGCGGTGTTCCTCACGGTCACGTTGATCGACATGTTGTCCAGCGGACAGACCGGCCTGCACTGGAGCCTGCTGGGCCACCTGATTCAGGAATTCGGCATCGGCGGCATCATCGGGCTGGGCGGCGGCTGGATCATGCTGCAGCTGGTCAACCGGATTAATCTGGCCAACGGCCTGTACCCAATCCTGGTGGTCGCCGGTGGTCTCGTCGTCTTCGCACTGACCAACGCCATCCACGGCAGCGGCTTCCTCGCGGTTTACCTGTGCGGTCTGGTACTGGGCAACAAGCCGATTCGCAGCCGCCACGGCATTCTGCACATGCTCGACGGCATGGCCTGGCTGGCACAGATCGGCATGTTCCTGGTGCTCGGCCTGCTGGTCACGCCCCATGATTTGCTGCCGATCGCGCTGCCGGCGCTGGGCCTAGCGTTGTGGATGATTCTGGTGGCGCGGCCGCTGTCGGTGCTGGCGGGGCTGCTGCCCTTCCGGGTGTTCCACGGTCGCGAAAAAGCCTTTATCGCCTGGGTAGGCTTGCGCGGCGCGGTACCGATCATTCTGGCGGTGTTCCCGCTGATGGCCGGCCTGCCCCATGCGCAGCTGTACTTCAACCTCGCGTTCTTCATCGTGCTGGTGTCGCTGCTGGTTCAGGGCACGAGCCTGCCGTGGGTGGCGAAATGGCTGAAAGTGACGGTGCCGCCTGATCCGGCGCCGATCTCCCGCGCGGCGCTGGAAGTCCATGTCACCAGCGAGTGGGAGCTGTTCGTGTATCGCCTTGGCGCCGAAAAGTGGTGCATCGGCGCCGCATTGCGCGAGCTGAAAATGCCCGAAGGCACGCGGATCGCAGCGCTGTTCCGTGGTCAGCAACTGCTCCACCCGTCGGGTAGTACGGTGCTGGAAGTCGGCGATCTGCTGTGCGTCATCGGCCACGAACACGACCTTCCTGCACTCGGCAAGCTGTTCAGTCAGGCGCCGCAGCGGGGTCTGGATCTGCGCTTCTTCGGCGACTTCGTTCTCGAGGGAGACGCTGAGCTGGGGGCTGTCGCGGCACTCTATGGCCTGAAACTCGACGGGCTGGATCCGGGGATGCCGCTGAGTCAGTTCATCATTCAGAAGAATCGCGGCGCGCCGATCGTGGGCGACCAGATCGAATGGAATGGAACTATTTGGACGGTTGCGGTTATGGACGGGAACAAGATCCTCAAAGTGGGCGTCAGATTCCCCGAAGGAAGCCGCCCGGGCCCCGGGCTGTTCCTTTAAACTGCCCCCCATTTCTGCTCGCTCGACCCGGTGTCTATGTTCACGCTGCGAAACCTTTTTGCCTCGGCCCTGCTTGGGCTTTGCCTGTCGTCCGTACCGGCGCATGCCGCCGATACGCCTCCCCTGTCCAGCGAGGCCGTCCAGCGCAGTCTGGACAAGATCGCCGACCGCAAGCTGACCGCTGACGACCAGAAAGCGCTGCAGCAGGTGTTGGAACAGACGCTGACGTTTCTGTCCAGCCAGAAGGACAACCAGCAGAAGCTGGAAGACCTGAAAAAGCAGCTTGCCGATGCACCCCGACAGACCACCGAGAACCAGCGCGAGCTGACCAAGCTCAAAGCCAGCAAAGTCATACCGGTCGCGCAGCGTTACGCCAATCTGGACGTGCCGCAGCTTGAGCAAGTACTGAGTCAGCGCAGCGCCCAGCAGGCTGATCTGCAGAAAGCCCTCAATGATGCCAACAGCCTGACCATCACTGCGCAAACCAGACCAGAGCGCGCCCAGGCCGAGATCAGCAGCAGCCAGACGCGCATTCAGGCCATCAACGGCATCCTCAAGTCCGGCAAGGACGGTGGCAAGACCATCAACGCCGACCAGCGCAACGCCTTGAACGCTGAACAGGCCTCGTTGAATGCATTGATTGCCCTGCGTCGTCAGGAGCTCGCCGGCAACAGCCAGTTGCAGGACCTCGGCGGCAGCCAGCGCGACTTGCTCACGGAGAAGGTCAATCGCCAGGATCAGGAAATCCAGGACCTGCAAACGCTGATCAACGAGAAGCGTCGCGCCCAGTCCCAGGAAACCGTGGCGCAGTTGTCCCTCGAAGCGCAGAAAGCAGGCGGCAGCAGCCTGCTGGCGACCGAAAGCGCCGCCAACCTCAAGCTCTCCGACTACCTGCTGCGCGGCACAGACCGCCTCAACGAGCTGACCCAGCAGAACCTGAAAACCAAGACCCAGCTGGATGCCATCACGCAAACCGATCAGGCGCTGGACGAGCAGATCAACGTGTTGAGCGGCAGCCTGCTGCTGTCGAAAATCCTCTACAAACAGAAGCAGTCGCTGCCCAAGCTCAAACTCGACAGCGGCCTGGCTGACGAAATCGCCGACATTCGCCTGTACCAATTCGAGGTCAATCAGCAGCGCGAGCAGATGAGCAGCCCAAGCGCTTACGTCGACACGCTGCTGGCGACGCAGAAGCCGGAAGACGTCACGCCTGCGCTGCGCAAGACGCTGCTTGATCTGGCGACCACGCGCAGCGACCTGCTGGAGCGGCTGAACCGCGAGCTCAGTGCGCTGCTCAACGAATCCATCACCCTGCAGCTCAATCAGAAACAGCTGGTCAGCACGGCCAACAGCCTGCGAGCCACCCTTGATGAGCAGATGTTCTGGATTCCGAGCAACAAGCCGCTGGACCTGGAGTGGTTCGAGCGTATTCAGCCGCGACTCGTCAAACAGGTCACCACCCTGCCCTGGACGTCCAGCGTCAGCGAGCTGTATGACGGGCTGACCCAGCGTCCGCTGATCTTCCTGCCGCTGTTTCTGGTGATCGGCGCGCTGATGTGGAAACGCAAGGCGCTGTACGACAAGCTCAATCGACTGCACGCCGACATCGGCCACTTCAAACGAGACCGGCAGTGGCAGACGCCGCTGGCCATTTTCATCAACGTGCTGCTGGCGATGCCGTTGTCGCTGACCCTGGCGGTGTGTGCGTTCGCGCTGCAGATCGACGCCCGCGGGCAGAACATCAATCTGGGTTCGGCACTGCTGCAAGTGGCGCTGGCCTGGCTGGTGTTCTACACCGCCTACCGGATTCTCGCGCCGGGCGGCGTGGCGCAATTGCACTTCCGCTGGGAAAAACCGCAAGTGGAATTCCTGCGCGGCTGGATCCGTCGTCTGGGTCTTGTGGTGCTGGCGCTGGTGACAGTGGTGGCGGTGGCCGAGCACGAACCTTCAGCGCTGGCCGACGACGTGATCGGCATCGCCGTGGTGCTGACGTGCTACGCCCTGATGACTTGGCTGCTCGCGCGCCTGCTGCTCACCAGCCCGACCCACCACAGCGCTTCACTGTTTCGCCGCGCAGTGGGTCTGGCCTTCACCGCCCTGCCCGTCGCGCTGTTCGTCGCCGTATGCTTTGGCTATTACTACACCGCGCTGAAGCTCAGTGATCGCCTGATCGACACGCTGTACCTGCTGATGCTGTGGCTGGTCATCGAAGCCGCCTTCGTGCGCGGGCTGAGCGTCGCCGCTCGCCGTCTGGCGTACCAGCGCGCGCTGAGCAAACGTCAGGCCGCGAAAGAAGCCGGCGAAGGCGAAACTCTGATCGAAGAGCCGACGCTGGACATCGAGCAGGTCAACCAGCAGTCGCTGCGACTGATTCGTCTGGCACTCATCGCAGGCTTCATCGGCGCGCTCTACTTCGTCTGGGCCGACCTGATTTCGGTGTTCTCGTACCTCGATAACATCACGCTGTACGAATACACCAGCGGTACCGGCGCCAACATCAGCATGGTGCCGATCAGCCTGGGCGACTTGATCGGCGCGCTGGTGATCATCGGCATTACCTTCGTGCTCGCCGGCAACTTGCCGGGCCTACTGGAAGTGTTGGTGCTGTCGAAGCTCAACCTCAAGCAGGGCAGTTCGTACGCGACCACCACATTGCTGTCGTACACCATCGTCGGCGTGGGGTTTGTCTCCACGCTGTCGGCCCTCGGCGTGAGCTGGGACAAGCTGCAATGGCTGGTGGCGGCGCTGTCACTGGGCCTGGGTTTCGGCATGCAGGAGATCTTCGCCAACTTCATCTCCGGGATCATGATCCTGTTCGAACGCCCGGTGCGGATCGGCGACACGATCACCATTGGCGCCCTGTCGGGTACGGTGAGCAAGATCCGCATCCGCGCGACCACGATTACTGACTTCGACCGCAAGGACATCATTGTCCCGAACAAGACGTTCATCACCGGACAACTGATCAACTGGTCGCTGACCGACACCATCACCCGCGTGACGCTGAAGCTGGGCGTGGATTACGGCTCGGATCTGGACCTGGTGCGCAGCCTGCTGCTCAAGGCCGCCCGTGATAATCCGCGGGTCTTGAAAGAGCCCGAACCGATCGTTTACTTCCTCAATTTCGGTGAAAGCACCCTCGACCACGAGCTGCGCATGCATGTGCGTGACTTGGGCGACCGCAATCCAGTGCTCGACGAGATCAACCGGTTCATCAACAAGGAATTCAAGAAGCAGCACATCAATATCTCGTTCCGGCAGATGGAGGTTTACCTCAAGAATATGCAGGGACAGGAGTACAAGATGGTGCCGGTCGAGCCCGAGCAGAAAACCATCACGCCGACCACTGTTGTGTCTCCAGCGCCAAAAGATGCTCCGGAGCCGCCCGAAGTCAGGCTCGACTGACCATGGAAAACCCAGCAGAATGGTCGGACATTCTGCTGGAGGCATCCCTTGAAAGCCCTCGACGAGCTGACTTTCGATAATCGTTTTGCCCGTCTGGGTGATGCGTTTTCCACCACCGTGCTGCCCGAGCCCATCGCCGAACCGCGGCTGGTGGTTGCCAGCGAAGCGGCCCTCGCGTTGCTCGATCTGGACCTCGCTCAGGCAGAACAACCTCTGTTTGCTGAAATTTTCAGCGGTCACAAACTGTGGGCCGAGGCCGATCCGCGGGCGATGGTTTATTCGGGTCATCAATTCGGTTCGTACAACCCGCGCCTGGGTGATGGCCGCGGTTTGCTGCTCGGCGAGGTATATAACGACGCCGGCGAACACTGGGACCTGCACCTGAAGGGCGCCGGACAGACACCGTACTCGCGCATGGGCGATGGTCGTGCTGTATTGCGCTCGTCGATCCGCGAGTTTCTGGCCTCAGAAGCTCTGCATGCCTTGGGCATCCCGACCAGCCGCGCGGGCTGTGTGATCGGCTCCAGCACCCCGGTGTGGCGCGAAACCCAGGAGCGTGCGGCGATGGTGCTGCGATTGGCGCAAAGCCACGTGCGCTTCGGCAGCCTTGAGTACTTCTTCTACACCAAACAGCCGGAACAGCTGAAGCAACTGGCCGATCACGTGCTGTCCCTGCACTACCCCGAGTGCCTGGAACAGCCCGAACCGCACCTGGCGATGTTTCGCGTGATCGTCGAGCGTCAGGCCGAGCTGATTGCCAAATGGCAGGCCTATGGCTTCTGTCATGGCGTGATGAACACCGACAACATGTCGATTCTCGGCATCACCTTCGACTTCGGCCCGTTCGCGTTTCTGGATGACTTCGACCAGCATTTCGTCTGCAACCATTCCGATCACGAAGGGCGCTACTCCTTCAGCAATCAGGTCCCCATCGGCCAGTGGAACCTCAGCGCATTGGCGCAGGCGCTGACGCCCTTCGTCAGCGTCGAGGATTTGCGCGGGGCGCTGGACCTGTTTCTGCCGCTGTATCAGGCGCATTACCTGGACCTGATGCGCCGACGTCTGGGCCTCACAACGGCGGAAGAGGATGACGCTGAGCTGATCGCGCGCTTACTCCAACTGATGCAGAACAGCGGCGTCGACTACACCCTGTTTTTCCGCCAATTGGGGGAGGAGTCAGCCGACGTCGCGGCAGGCACGTTGCGCGACGACTTCGTCGACATGCTCGGCTTCGACGCCTGGGCCGACGCCTACAAAGCCCGCATCGCCCGCGAACCCGAGTCCAGCCAACAGGATCGCCGCACGCGCATGCACGCGGTCAATCCGCTGTACATCCTGCGTAACTACCTGGCCCAACGCGCCATCGAAGCGGCCGAACAAGGCGATGACAGCGAAGTCCGCCGCCTGCATCAGGTGCTGTGCACACCGTTCGATGAGCAGCCTGGAATGGAGGGTTATGCACAGCGTCCTCCGGATTGGGGCAAGCATCTGGAGATCAGTTGCTCGTCGTGAGTGGGGGTGAGTTGAGGTCAGATAAAGACCTCTGCCGGCACGCCGAAACGTTCCGAAATCTTGCGGATCTGCTTGAGGGACAACTGGCGCTCGCCCGAGAGTATTTCGGAAATGACGGACTGATTCCCCACTTCAGGCATGTCGCCTTGGCCAAGGTTGTGCTCGTGCATCAGGTAACGCAGCGTCTCGGAGCCTGAGGCCATAGGCATGGGCCGATGCTCATGGTCATAGGCTTCAATCATTTCGCTGACCAATATGGCGAGACGATTCAGAGGGTGCTGCTCATCCTCTCCGATGATCTCCAACAGTTCGTCGAGCCCGCTGACAAGCAGGTCATATTCAGCTTCCGTTTCAGGCCGAGTCAGCAATGGCGCCAAGTGATGCCAGTGCTCCGCAGCCTGTTTAATGAGCGCGCTCATTGCTCATCCCTCCATTTACCTTTGTCGTATTCACGATGGTCGAACACATGCTTTATGTACAGCCGCTGCGCTGAGTAGTTAACCGACGCAATCAGCCGGATCTTGTTCCCGCCAATATCAAAAACATGAAATCTTCCCACTTTATCTGTAGAGGGCAACACCGCTCTCATCGCACTAAAATCGTTCAGCCTGGATGCTTTGATTAAGCGGTACCAAGCGTCCAGAGCCGTTGCCGATTGTGGCCATCTCTTTTTTGCCTCCCAGATTCGCTTTTCAGTGATGACGTGCATTTCCCTACCGTTGTGCGTGCAATATCCAGCTTAGCGACCCATCCGACCATTACCAACTGCAATGGCCGGAGCATTTTTTATCCTGCTGCCTTCTCATTCCTGGTCGTGGTACCCACTTGCTCAACTTGCGTACCGGAATTCGCAGCCGCTGGCTTTTCAAGCCCGTGCGCCGCCGTAGCTGGCTCAGGTGAACTACGAGGCGCGAACTTCTTCGTGTATGCGATGTTGTTTGGGTCGGCTTTCTTGTCTTTGCTGGTGTCGACGATGCCGGCCAGAATGTCATAGAGGGTCAATTTGCGGTCCGCCGCCTGACGTCCAAAAGCGCCCGGCAGGCTGGGCAGCGTCAGGTCACTCTTGATTCGCGCCTCCAGAATGGCTTGCGCTCCCTTGGGATAACTCACCGCCCTTTCAATCGCGGGCAGCGACTTGAGGTAGCTCAGAGCGTCGTTATAGAACCGGGATGCCTGGCCCGTCCGGGCTTGCTCGATCACTCCCCCGTTTATCGCAACCTTGCGCCAGTCCTCGTCCATCTTCTGCACGCCCTGCCAGGCCGCACGCCGTTCGTTGAGCGTGAAGCTTGCGCTGTCGTCAAAGGCAATCAGGTTCAGTTGTTCGCGGGAGAGATTCTCGAACGGGCTCTTGGCGTTCTTGTCGCCCGCCAGCGTCCGGGTCACGAACGCACTGGCCTCGCGCGCGCGGTCCAGCAATTCAGGGGCGTTTGTCTGGGGCACTTCCATGGCCCGCGTGCCGCTGTTGACTGTGCGGCCTTCGATCAAGAACTCATTGATGCGATTACGCCCGTATTGCCCCAATTCGGCATGGGTCATCCCTGCGTCTCTCTTCTCGGCTCGCGCTGCGCTCTCGTTCAACTGACCCGCCAGTGTCGAAAACGTCGCTTTGTCGGCAGTCGCCGGTGCGGCCTTGTCGACAGCTTTTGGATCGCTGGTCGCGACAGTGCCGAGGGCTTGTGTTTTGTTCGCGACAACCGCTGCAACGGCGGCCTGGATCTGGCTGATCATGGGCGACTTCCTGGCTATGAGATGACAGGAGCCAACACGCATCATCGCCAGTCAGCCCCTCGCGTCGACACTAACGACGGGCAGGCAGGGCGAACAGTTGGGCGAACGGGGGATGCTTTCGGATAATTAGCGCTTGGGGATTCGGCTTAACGCGCGCAGTCAGGGGCTGGGACCAAGGATGAAAGGGGAGTTTGTTGCTTCTTCAGGTTTGAGATTTTGTGAGCGAGGGGTACCCCAGCGAGCGATGAAAAGGTGAGCCAGCTCACACCTCGGATTTGAGGTAGCCAAAGAAGCCAGCCATTTACGACGACCCGGCGATAACGGTGAAAACGTAAAGCTTGATAACCCACCCCGCCGACTCCACCTAATAGTCATCAATCCTACCCAGGTCTCTGTCATGTCCGATTCTCTGCTGATCCCCTGCCCGCATTGCAACGGGCTCAATCGCATCCCTGCCGCGCGGGTGTCCGACCAGCCGAAATGCGGGCGTTGCAAGCAGCCGGTTTTGCTGAGCAAGCCGTTCAACCTGACGCAGGGCGATTACGCCAGTCAGATAAAGGGCGATCTGCCGCTGTTGGTGGACGTCTGGGCCGAGTGGTGCGGGCCGTGCAAATCCTTCGCGCCGACGTTTGAGCAAGCGGCAACTCAGCTAAGCGGTAGGGTTCGCCTGGCGAAGCTGGACAGTGAAGCCAATCAGCAGCTTTCCGCGCAGCTGGGCATTCGCTCGATCCCGAGTTTGATCCTGTTTAAGGACGGTCGTGAAGTTGCCCGGCAGAGCGGCGCGATGCCGTTGCAACAGCTGATGGCCTGGCTGACCAGTCAGGGAATATGAAAGGCGTTTCCTCGGCGATCGAAGTGCGTGACAGCCAGCGCTGTAGGGATGTTCTGAAAGCGCTTCTTTGCCCCGAGTCCGTCGAATTCTGCGTCTAGGCTTCGCCATTCCTATCGGCACCCTGGAGTGGTTAGCAATGACATACGTGGTCAGAGAGGGCGATTCAACGACAACCGGCGGCGTGGTGTTGAGCGCTTCAGGCTCGCACACATGGGAGGAGCGGCGCCTGGCGCGGATGGGCGATCCGGTCTGGTGCGAGGGGTGTGCACAGATCGGCTTCATTGCCCAAGGCAATCCGACCTTCATCGACGAACTCGTCGCCGTGGCGACGCACGGCCAGACGGTGCGCTGCGGCTGCGCGGAAGGCACCCATCGCCTGATCGCCAGCCAGGATCAGCTTCAGGCCGACATGGACGCGACCATCGACATTCCCAAGGACATGGCCGAAAAGGCGCGCAAGCGAGCCAAGCACATGACCCGAGCCCGTCGGGAAAGCCACGCGCCGCTGACCTGAGCCTTCATCTTGCTTCGCATCTCGTCAGTCAGCGATTCCCGGCACCCGTTTCCAGCAAATGATGCAGCTCAATAAACTGCTGAGTCAGCTTATGCCGCGGTTCCAGATGGATCAGCGGCATGTTGGCCTGGTGGGATTCACGCATCTTGATCGAGCTGGTGAGGTAGACCGGCAGCACCGGCAGCCCTTCCGCGATGAGTTCATCAAGGATCTGCTGGGGCAGGCTCGCCCGCGCCTGGAACTGGTTGACGATAATGCCCTCCACCTCCAGATCCTCGTTGTGATCTTCCTTGAGCTCTTCGATTTCTTTCAGCAGCCCGTAAAGCGCCTGACGGGAGAAACTGTCGCAGTCGAACGGAATCAGCACCCGATCCGCCGCGATCAACGCCGACACCGCGTAAAAATTCAGCGCCGGGGGCGTGTCCAGGTAGATACGTTCGTAATCTTCGCTCAGCTCATCCAGCAGTTTGCGGAGCTTGTTGATCTTGTGCTTGGCTTCCAGCTTGGGCTGCAGATCAGCCAGCTCCGCCGTAGCGGTCACCACATGAAGGTTGTCGAAGGGCGTCTCGTAGATGTCGACCTGGTTCTTTTTAGCCCCAGGCCCGGATGACAAGGTCTGCTTGAAGAAATCGGCGATGCCCATGGGAATCTCGTCGCCAGTCAGCCCGGTCAGGTACTGCGTCGAGTTGGCCTGGGCATCAAGATCGATCAACAGCGTCCGATAACCTTCATGAGCACTGACAGCCGCCAGATTGCAGGCGATGCTGGACTTGCCAACACCGCCCTTCTGATTGAACACCACACGCCGCATGTAAGACTCCCTGTTGCTGTCTAGCTGTGAAGGATCGCCTATGACCCGATGAATGGTCCCGAGTCTAGGCAATCGCGATGAGTAGGGCGAGTCTCTCGGAAAAATCTGACGGCAAGCACCCAGCCTGGAACATCAGAAGTCTGGTTGCACCTACAAAATAATGTCAGACGCCACTGCTCTGCCCCTAAGAGTAGTCCTCAGTAAACTCACTATTTGTTTCAACGTTTGCCTCAGTGCGCTGGCATCGAGATAATGCCCGTCACTCGGTGATGGCGCCGCGCCATAGCCGGTGTCATTTCGGCGACTCGAAGCCCGGGAATACAAATTGTCGGCACACCTGGAAGGTAAAGCTTCATGATTCGCGCTTTGTTGCTGTTATGCGTGCTGTTAGTCAGTGGCTGCGCCAGCCATGCGCCGCTGCCTGCGCAAATACCTCACATCAAATTCCCCGTGCAGCTGCAGGTCCAGCGTGAGCAAGCCAGTCAGCGCGAAGAGTGGCTGATGACGATTCAGAAGGAGCGCCACGGCCTGCGCTTCTCGTTGCTGGACACCCTCGGTACTCCCGTGGCGCGTCAGCAGCTTCGCGAAGAGCGCTGGAAGGCAGACAGCCAACTGCCCCCCAACCACGAGGCAAGGGAGCTGTTCGCCGCCGTGCTTTTCGCCCTGACGTCCCTCGAGGAAGTGCGCTTTGACTACCCTGGCGTGCAGCTGCGTCCCTATGGTCGCAGCCTGGACGATCGCTGGTTTGTCGATTACGCCTCCGCGGGTGTGTTCCGGATCAGCATGGAGAGCGGCGAACTGAAATACGTGGTCACTCCACTCCAGGGCAAGGTGAGCAAATGACGGCGTTGCCCTGCACTCTGGACCATCTGCAATAACGCCTTCGGCTTCTACACCGTGCCTCGGTTCAGCCCGCCTTGCGCGTCACCAGCTCGACAAACGCCTTGGCCATGGGCGACTTCTGGTCCTTGCGTTGCACCAGCCACACCGCTGACGTCGCCTGGGCATCCAGCAGCGTCCGGTACACCACCCCCTCGATGCGCATGCGTTGATAGGACGCCGGCAGCACCGTCACGCCCAGTCCGGCTGCCACCAGACCAATGATGGTCATCGCCTCGCCCGCCTCCTGGGTGAACAACGGGCTGAAACCCGCCTCCCGCGCCAGATCCAGCAACTGCGCGTAGAGCCCGCTGCCGTAGCTGCGCGGGAAGAACACAAACGGCTCACTGGCCAGTTCCCGCAAATGCATGCCGCGCTCCGAACCTTCTGCCAGCGGATGGTCCGAGCGCAGGACGGCCACCAACGGTTCGTGCAGCAGCTCCACGGCGACCAACGACTCTGGCAACGGCAGTGGTCGCATGATGCCCACTTGCATCGACTCGTTCTCGAGCCGCTCAGCGACTTCCCGACTGCTCATTTCCTGAAGTGCCAGGTGCACCGCCGGATAGCGCTGGCGAAACGCGAAAATGGCCTGCGGGATGCTTGAGGTGAACGGCGCGGATGCCGTGAAGCCGATTTTCAGTTCGCCCAGCTCTCCCAACTGCGCGCGCCGAGCGACGTCCGAGGCCTTCTCGACCTGCGCCAGCACCAGACGGGCTTCATCGAGGAACAACCGGCCCGCCTCGCTCAGTTCCACCCGGCGATTGGTCCGCTCAAACAGACGCGCGCCGAGCTCTTGCTCCAGGGCCTGAATCTGCTGGCTCAACGGCGGTTGAGAGATGCCAAGCGCCTGAGCAGCGCGGCCAAAATGCAGCTCTTCAGCGACAGCGATGAAGTAACGCAGGTGTCGTAATTCCATGGTTATTCCATTAGGTCGTTAAACCTATCAAACAGGTCGAACAATATATTGGAAGCGATCGTTAGCCGGCTATATTCTTTTGCCACTGCTCCCCGCTCTCCCGCCTGAGGTCACCCGTGAATACTGCTGCATCCCCCGCCGCGCCTGCCGAGTTCGCCACTGCGGCCATTCCGTTGGGCGATACCTACGTCGAAAAGGACACGCCCGCTTTCATTCGCACGGTGCTGGCGCTGTTCTCTGGCGGTTTCGCGACGTTTGCACTGTTGTACTGCGTGCAACCGATGATGCCGGTGCTGTCGCGGGACTTCTCCATCAACGCCGCCCAGAGCAGCATGATTCTGTCGGTGTCCACGGCGATGCTGGCGATCGGATTGCTCATCACCGGCCCCATTTCCGACCGCCTCGGGCGCAAGTCGGTCATGGTGTTCTCGCTGTTCTCGGCTGCCCTTTTCACTATTGCCAGCGCACTGATGCCCACTTGGGAGGGCGTGCTGATCACGCGGGCGTTCGTGGGTTTGTCGTTGAGCGGCCTTGCCGCCGTTGCCATGACCTATCTCAGCGAAGAGATCCACCCGCAGCACATCGGCCTGGCGATGGGTCTGTACATCGGTGGCAACGCCATCGGCGGCATGAGTGGCCGGGTGATCACCGGGGTGTTGAGCGATTACGTCAGCTGGCACACGGCACTGTTGATCATGGGCATCATCGCGCTGGGCGCAGCCGGTGTGTTCTGGAAAATCCTGCCACCGTCGCGCAATTTCCGCGCACGACCGCTCAATGGCCGCAGCCTGCTGGAAGGCTTCGTCCTGCAGTTCCGTGATGCCGGGCTGCCGTGGCTGTTTCTAGAAGGCTTCCTGCTGATGGGCGCGTTCGTGACGCTGTTCAACTACATCGGCTACCGCTTGCTGGCAGACCCATACAACCTGAGCCAGGCCGTGGTCGGGCTGTTTTCGGTGGTGTACCTGTCCGGCATCTACAGCTCGGCGAAGATCGGCGCACTGGCCGATCAACTGGGCCGGCGCAACGTCTTGTGGGCCGTGATCGTGCTGATGCTCGTCGGCGTGGCGCTGACCCTGTTCACCCCGCTGCTGGTGGTGATCGTCGGCGTGCTGATGTTCACCTTCGGCTTCTTCGGCGCCCACTCCGTCGCCAGCAGCTGGATCGGCCGCCGCGCCATCAAAGCCAAAGGCCAGGCATCCTCGTTGTACCTGTTCAGCTACTACGTAGGCTCCAGCGTTGCCGGCACCGGCGGCGGCGTGTTCTGGCACTACGCCGGCTGGAACGGCATCGGCGCCTTCATCGGCACGCTCCTGCTGATCGCCCTCGCCGTGGCGCTGAAACTGGCGAAAGTGAAACCGCTCGCGGTGAATGTGCAGGTTTGAAGGGTGTATGCGTTTTCGCAAATCGCGGCATCGTTTCACATCTTTCGCGTCTACCTCGCCTGACAGCAAAGCGTGAATAGTTGATTCACGCTTTGCTGCTATGATTAGATCTTTCAAACATAAGGGCCTTAGGGCTTTTTTCCAGACTGGAACCACAAAGGGAATTCGCCCCGATCATGCGAGACGGCTTAGCCAGATCCTTGGTGTTATGGCCTTTGCACGAAACGCTAATGACTTAGATATACCCGGTTTCAGGTTGCATCCTCTGAGGGGTGACCTGACCGGATTTTGGTCTGTATCAGTGAGCGGAAACTGGCGAATTATTTTTAGATTTATCGAGAACGACATCGAATTGGTCGACTATCTCGACTACCACTGACAGGAGTCACTGGCATGAGAATGCATAATCCTCCGCACCCTGGTGAAATCATCCAAGAGATGCTTCCGGAGATGAATATTAAAATTGCCGAAATGGCAAGGCGGCTTCACTACTCTCGCGAGATGTTGTCACGGGTCATCAATTGCCGTGCGCCGGTCAGCCCGGATCTGGCCGTCCGACTGGAACGCGCCGGTCTGAGCACTGCACGAATGTGGCTGGCATTACAGATGAGCCACGACCTCTGGCAGGCCGAGCACCGGGAGCAGCCGCCCATAACGCCGTTGTATATCGCACCGACGATCACTGCAGCCTGAACCCCACACAAAAACGCCCGGCATGTGCCGGGCGTTTTCATAGCTGCAAAGCGCTTACTGGTGATACTTCGCCGACATTTCGTGCACCGCTTCGATGAAGGCGCCGGCATTGGCCGGGTTGACTTCGGGGGTGATGCCGTGGCCAAGGTTGAAGACGTGGCCGGTGCCGCTGCCGTAGCTGGCGAGGATGTTCGAGACTTCCTGGCGGATGGCGTTCGGGTTGGCGTAGAGCACAGTCGGGTCCATGTTGCCTTGCAGCGCGACCTTGCTGCCGACGCGGCGGCGGGCTTCGCCGATGTCGCAGGTCCAGTCCAGGCCCAGCGCATCGGCGCCGGCGTCGGCGATGCTTTCCAGCCACATGCCGCCGCCTTTGGTGAACAGGATGACCGGCACTTTGCGCCCGTCGTGCTCACGGATCAGGCCGTTGACGATCTTGCGCATGTAAGCCAGTGAGAATTCCTGATACGCCGCGGCCGAAAGGCTCCCGCCCCAGCTGTCGAAGATCTGCACCGCCTGGGCGCCTGCCAGAATCTGGCCGTTCAGGTACGCCGTCACCGACTGCGCGAGCTTGTCGAGCAGCAAGTGCATGGCGTGGGGGTTGTCGTAGAGCATGGCCTTGGATTTGCGGAAGTCCTTGGACGAGCCGCCTTCGACCATATACGTCGCCAGGGTCCACGGGCTGCCGGCGAACCCGATCAGCGGCACACGGCCGTTGAGCTCGCGGCGAATGGTGCTGACCGCGTCCATGACGTAGCCGAGGTCTTTCTGCGCGTCAGGGATCGGCAACGCTTCGATGTCAGCCAGGGTGGTGACGGTTTTGCGGAAGCGCGGACCTTCGCCGGTTTCGAAGTACAGGCCCAGGCCCATGGCATCGGGAACGGTGAGAATGTCGGAGAACAGAATGGCGGCGTCGAGCGGATAGCGCTCAAGGGGCTGCAGGGTAACTTCACAGGCGAACGCCGGGTTCATGCACAAGCTCATGAAGTCTCCGGCCTTGGCGCGACTGGCGCGGTACTCCGGGAGGTAGCGGCCGGCCTGGCGCATCATCCATACAGGCGTGACGTCAACAGGCTGCTTGAGCAGGGCGCGAAGGAAACGGTCGTTCTTCAGGGCAGTCATGTCGGCATCCGGAAAAAAAGTGCGGGCATTTTCTCAGACACCAACATAAAAGGCACGGTCGGTGCCGTGCCTTTTATTTATCGGGGCGATTTGTCGCATCAATGCAGCGGCGAGCTTCAAGCGGCAAGCTTCAAGTAAAAGCAGATCAGCGTCTGCCATTAGCTTGTGGCTTGGCGCTTACCGCTTACCGCTTGTAGCTTGTAGCTTGTAGCTTGTAGCTTGCGTCAATCAGACGCCCAGATAATCCAGAATCCCTTCAGCCGCGTTGCGGCCTTCAAAGATCGCCGTCACCACCAGATCAGACCCGCGCACCATGTCGCCGCCGGCGAAGATCTTCGGGTTGCTGGTCTGGTGCTTGAACTGGCCCTGCTCCGGCGCCACAACACGGCCCTGGCTGTCGACCTGGATACCCTGCGGATCGAACCACAATGCCGGGCTTGGCCGGAAGCCGAAGGCAATGACCACGGCATCCGCCGGGATGATCTCTTCGGAACCCGGAATCGGCTCCGGGCTGCGACGACCTCGCGCATCCGGCTCGCCCAGGCGCGTTTCGACGACTTTCACGCCTTCGACCCGATCCTCGCCCACGATGGCGATGGGCTGACGGTTGTACAGGAACCTTACGCCCTCTTCCTTGGCGTTCTTCACTTCCTTGCGCGAGCCCGGCATGTTTTCTTCGTCGCGACGATAGGCGCAGGTCACTGACTTGGCGCCCTGGCGGATCGACGTGCGGTTGCAGTCCATCGCCGTGTCACCGCCGCCCAGTACCACGACTTTCTTGCCCTTCATGTCGACGAAATCTTCCGGCGACTTTTCAAAGCCCATGTTGCGGTTGACGTTGGCGATCAGGAAATCCAGCGCGTCGTGCACGCCCGGCAAGTCTTCACCGGGGAAGCCACCCTTCATGTACGTGTACGTGCCCATGCCCATGAACACCGCGTCGTACTCTTCCAGCAACTGCTCGACGGTGATGTCCTTGCCGATCTCAGTGTTGAGGCGGAACTCGATGCCCATGCCGGTGAACACTTCGCGGCGATTGCTCAGCACGCTCTTCTCGAGCTTGAACTCGGGAATACCGAAGGTCAGCAGACCGCCGATTTCCGGGTTCTTGTCGAACACCACCGGCTTCACGCCGCCACGCACCAGAACGTCAGCGCAACCAAGACCCGCAGGCCCTGCGCCAATGATTGCCACGCGCTTGCCGTTGGGCACAACGCGGGACATGTCCGGGCGCCAGCCCATGGCGAAGGCCGTATCGGTGATGTACTTCTCGACCGAACCAATGGTCACCGCGCCGAAGCCGTCGTTGAGGGTGCACGCGCCCTCGCACAGACGATCCTGCGGGCACACACGGCCGCAAACTTCCGGCAGGGTGTTGGTCTGGTGCGACAGCTCGGCGGCCGCGAGGATGTTGCCCTCGGAGACCAGCTTCAGCCAGTTGGGAATGAAGTTATGCACAGGGCATTTCCATTCACAGTACGGGTTGCCGCAACCCAGGCAACGGTGCGCCTGATCGGCGGACTGCTGAGGCTTGAAAGGTTCGTAGATCTCCACGAACTCTTTCTTGCGCTGACGCAGCAGTTTCTTCTTCGGATCTTTACGCCCGACTTCGATGAACTGGAAGTCGTTACTGAGACGTTCAGCCATGGTGTTAGAACTCCTGACTACAGCCCCAAGCGCCACGCTTGGAGCTGCAAGAAAATCATGTTCGCAGGCACTCGCGCGCTGCCGTTAACTTGCGGCTTGAAGCTTGCCGCTCGCAGCTGCTGTTATTGCGGATTCGCGCGGGTGCTGGACAACAGCGACTTCAAGTTGGCGGCCTTCGGCTTCACCAGCCAGAAGCGGCGCAGGTAGTCGTCCAGGTTTTCCCAGAGATTGCGGCCCCATTCACTGTCGGTTTCGGTCACGTATTCGGCCAGCACGCGCTCCAGATGGCTGCGATAGGCTTCCATCGCTTCGCCGCTGATGCGCTGGATCTCGACCAGTTCGTGGTTGACCCGGTCAACGAAGGTGTTGTCCTGGTCGAGCACGTAGGCGAAGCCGCCGGTCATGCCTGAGCCGAAGTTGTAGCCGGTCTTGCCCAGCACGCAGACGAAACCGCCGGTCATGTATTCGCAGCAGTGATCGCCCGTGCCTTCCACAACGGTGTGAGCGCCGGAGTTACGCACCGCGAAACGCTCACCTGCCGTGCCCGCCGCGAACAGCTTGCCGCCGGTAGCGCCGTACAGGCAGGTGTTACCGATGATGGCGCTGTCCTGGGTCTTGAACGGGCTGCCTTTCGGCGGCACGATCACCAGCTTGCCAGCGGTCATGCCTTTGCCGACGTAGTCGTTGGCGTCGCCTTCCAGGTACATGTTCAGACCGCCTGCGTTCCACACGCCAAAGCTCTGACCGGCCGTGCCCTTGAAGCGGAAAGTCACCGGCGCGTCGTTCATGCCCTGGTTGCAGTGGAGCTTGGCGATTTCGCCGGAAATCCGCGCACCGATGGAGCGGTCGCAGTTGCAGATATCCAGTTCGTAGTCGCCGCCGCTCTTGGCCTGAATGGCAGAGATCGCCAGTTCCACCATCTTCTCGGCCAGCAGGCCTTTGTCGAACGGCGGGTTGCGATCAACCTGGCTGAACTGCGGTTTGTCGGCCGGAATGTGGTCGCTGCCCAGCAGGGGCGTCAGGTCCAGATGCTGCTGCTTGGCGGTTTCACCCGGCAGGATGTCCAGCAGGTCGGTACGCCCGATCAGCTCTTCCAGCGAACGAACGCCCAGCTTCGCCAGCCACTCGCGGGTTTCTTCAGCCACGTAGGTGAAGAAGTTGATCACCATGTCGACGGTGCCGATGTAGTGGTCCTTGCGCAGCTTGTCGTTCTGGGTCGCGACGCCGGTGGCGCAGTTGTTCAGGTGGCAGATGCGCAGGTATTTGCAGCCCAGCGCGATCATTGGCGCCGTACCAAAGCCGAAGCTTTCGGCGCCAAGGATGGCTGCCTTGATCACATCCAGGCCGGTTTTCAGGCCGCCGTCCGTCTGTACCCGGACCTTGCCGCGCAGGTCGTTGCCGCGCAGGGTCTGGTGGGTCTCGGCCAGGCCGATTTCCCATGGCGAGCCCGCGTATTTGATCGACGACAGCGGCGACGCACCAGTGCCGCCGTCATAGCCGGAAATGGTGATCAGGTCGGCGTAGGCCTTGGCCACACCGGCCGCAATCGTGCCCACGCCTGCTTCAGCCACCAGCTTGACCGAGACCAGCGCGGCCGGATTGACCTGCTTGAGGTCAAAGATCAGCTGCGACAAGTCTTCGATGGAGTAGATGTCGTGGTGCGGCGGCGGCGAAATCAGCGTCACGCCCGGCACTGCGTAACGCAGCTTGGCGATCAGGCCGTTGACCTTGCCGCCCGGCAATTGACCACCCTCGCCCGGCTTGGCGCCCTGGGCGACTTTGATCTGCAGCACGTCGGCGTTGACCAGGTACTCAGGCGTTACGCCAAAACGGCCGGTCGCGATCTGTTTGATCTTGGAGCTGCGGATGGTGCCATAGCGCGCCGGATCTTCGCCGCCCTCACCGGAGTTGGAGCGCGCGCCCAGACGGTTCATCGCCTCGGCCAGCGCTTCGTGGGCTTCCGGCGACAGCGCGCCCAGCGAGATACCCGCCGAGTCGAAGCGCTTCAAAATGGCTTCAAGCGGTTCGATTTCATCGATGCCCAGCGGCGTGTCGAGCTCTCTGACCTTGAGCAGGTCACGGATCATCGACACCGGACGGTTGTCCACCAGCGCTGTGTATTCCTTGAATTTAGCGTAATCACCCTGCTGAACGGCGGCTTGCAGCGTCGCCACCACATCAGGGTTATAGGCGTGGTATTCGCCACCGTAGACAAACTTCAGCAGCCCGCCCTGCTGGATCGGCTTGCGCGCGCTCCAGGCTTCGAAGGCCAGAGCTTTCTGCTCGGCTTCGATATCGACGAAACGCGCGCCCTTGATGCGGCTCGGCACGCCACGGAAGCTCAGGTCACAGACTTCTTCCGAGAGGCCAATGGCTTCGAAAAGCTGCGCGCCACGGTACGAAGCGACGGTCGAGATGCCCATCTTCGACAGAATCTTCAGCAGGCCTTTGGTAATGCCTTTGCGGTAGTTCTTGAAGACTTCGTACAGATCGCCCAGCACTTCGCCGGTACGGATCAGGTCGCCCAGCACTTCGTACGCCAGGAACGGATAGACCGCCGAGGCGCCGAAGCCGATCAGCACGGCGAAATGGTGCGGGTCGCGTGCTGTTGCGGTCTCGACCAGGATGTTGCTGTCGCAGCGCAGGCCTTTTTCGGTCAAACGGTGATGCACCGCACCGGTGGCCAGCGACGCGTGAATCGGCAGTTTGCCCGGCGCGATATGGCGGTCGCTCAAGACGATCTGGGTCTTGCCCGAACGCACGGCCTCTTCAGCCTGATCGGCGATGTTGCGCACGGCCGCTTCCAGGCCCATGGCTTCGTCGTAGTTCAGGTCGATGATCTGACGATCAAAGCCCGGACGATCCAGGGTCATCAGCGAGCGCCACTTGGCCGGGGAAATGACCGGCGAGCTGAGGATCACGCGAGACGCGTGCTCCGGCGACTCCTGGAAAATGTTGCGCTCGGCACCGAGGCAGACTTCCAGCGACATGACGATGGCTTCGCGCAGCGGGTCGATCGGCGGGTTGGTGACCTGCGCGAACTGCTGACGGAAATAGTCGTACGGCGTACGGACACGACGCGACAAGACCGCCATCGGCGTGTCATCGCCCATGGAGCCGACCGCTTCCTGACCCTGCTCACCCAGTGGGCGCAGGATCTGATCACGCTCTTCGAACGTGACCTGGAACATCTTCATGTACTGCTTGAGCTGATCCGGGTTGTAGAACGCCGAACCGTGGTCGTGGTCTTCCAGCGTCGCCTGAATACGCAGGGCGTTTTTGCGCAGCCACTGCTTGTACGGATGGCGCGACTTCAGACGGCTGTCGATGGCATCGGTATCGAGGATCTGCCCGGTTTCGGTGTCCACGGCGAAGATCTGGCCCGGACCGACACGGCCCTTGGCGATAACGTCTTCCGGCTTGTAGTTCCACACGCCGATTTCCGACGCGAGGGTGATGTAGCCGTTCTTGGTGGTGACCCAGCGCGCAGGGCGCAGGCCGTTACGGTCCAGCAGGCAGACCGCGTGGCGACCTTCGGTCATGACGATGCCGGCCGGGCCGTCCCACGGTTCCATGTGCATGGAGTTGAATTCGTAGAACGCGCGCAGATCCGGGTCCATGGTTTCGACGTTCTGCCACGCCGGCGGCACGAGCATGCGCACACCACGGAACAGGTCGATGCCACCGGTCACCATCAGCTCGAGCATGTTGTCCATGCTCGAAGAGTCCGAGCCCACGCGGTTGACCAGCGGGCCCAGCTCGTCGAGGTCCATCAGGTCGTTGGTGAACTTGGTGCGACGGGCCTGGGCCCAGTTGCGGTTACCGGTGATGGTGTTGATCTCGCCATTGTGCGCGAGGAAGCGGAACGGCTGTGCCAGCGGCCATTTCGGCAGGGTGTTGGTCGAGAAGCGCTGGTGGAACACGCAGATCGCGGTTTGCAGGCGTTCGTCGTTGAGGTCCGGGAAGAATGCCGTGAGGTCACGCGGCATCATCAGACCTTTGTAGATGATGGTCTTGTGGGAAAAGCTGCAGATGTAGTGGTCAGTGTCGGCGGCGTTGGCCACCGAGGAGCGACGACGTGCGCAGAACAGCTTGATTGCGAATTCCTGATCGCTCAGGCCTTCGCCGCCGATGAACACCTGCTCGATCTTCGGCAGACGCTCAAGGGCCAGACGACCCAGGACGCTGGTGTCGATCGGCACCTGGCGCCAGCCGATCAGGGTCAGGCCGGCCGCCAGGATTTCACGGTTCATGTTTTCGCGGGCCGCTTCGGCCCTGGCGTCGTCCTGATTGAGGAAGACCATGCCAGCGCAATACTGACGCGGCAGGTCAACGCCGAAATGCTCGGTGGCCACTGCACGCAGGAAGGTGTCAGGTTTTTGCATCAACAGCCCGCAACCGTCACCGGTCTTGCCGTCGGCGTTGATACCACCACGGTGGGTCATGCAGGTCAGGGCTTCGATAGCCGTCTGCAACAGGTGATGACTGGGCTCGCCTTGCATATGGGCGATCAGGCCGAAACCACAGTTATCCTTGAATTCTTCTGGATGGTACAGACCTGCTTTCATAGACACATTCTCACCAGGCTGCCCCTTAACGAGGCAAATTTCTTTTCAATTCAACCATTTACCATCCACGCCGAACGTATGCCGGCTTTGCGGGAGCAAAAGGGAGGTCATTGTACACAGCGACACAAGTCCTCACAAATTTGACGACGAAGTGTCGCAAATTTATGTCGCATTCATGAAAGGTTTTATATCGATTCTCGTGCTAGCCAGAGCTTCTTTTGCGAGTCTGACCAATGAGAGCCCGAAGATCAATGCGCGTCTGAGACGCAGACACCGCAAGGCGCGCTGCTCGTTGGCAGCACGCTCATGCGTGATATCGGGAGGGCCAAGCGAGGGACCTGGATAAGGTCCCTGCGTCATCAGCGGGCGGCGGCGAGTTCCTGTTGGATACTGCCGACAGTACGAGGCCAAGGTTTACCAGCCTGAACCTTCTCTGGCAAGGCCTTGATAGCGGTCAGTGCCGCATTGCGGTCTGCGAAGCTGCCGTACGTCACCACGAACAGAGGCTTGCCCTGCAGGGTTTTCTTGAAGTAACGGTACTCGGCGCCCTGCTCCTTCACGTAGCTCTGAGCGGTGGCTTCGGAGCTGGTGCCGAGGATCTGCACCACGTAATGCGTCGGTGCCTGACCCGCATACCAGCCGCTGCCCGCCGCGCCAGACGCTGCAGCTGCCGGCTTGGCCGCCGGTGCCGGGGCAGGTTTGGCGGTGGCCACCTGGGTCGGCGCCGGCGCAGGTTTCGCGGCAGGGGCCGGAGCGGGCGTCGGCTTGGCGGCCGGGGCCGGACGCGTTGCCGGGACCGGCTGCTGCGCCACGGTCGGCGCAGGACTTGCCGTCGCGCCCACCGGTGGCGCAGTAGTGGTCACGGTCGGCGGCTGCAGCGATTGATTAGCCGCAGGACCGCCATCTTCGCCATCACCCTCGCCCGAGCCCGCAGCTTCAGCCAGCGGCGCGCGGGTCGCAGGCTGCGAGCCATTCATGGGCAGCGGCATCGGTTGCGAATTACCGGCGAACTCGATGGCCGGGCCACCGTTGTTCGATTGTTGCGCAGGCGCCTGGCCCTGACCCAGAGGCAGTTGAGCCTGAGAGTTGGCTGGCGCCGTGGCAGGAGCGTTGCTGCGGCCTGGAATCAGCCACGCCGCGAGAACGGCCGCGACAACAACCCCACCCAAAGCCAACACGTGTTTCTTAGGCATTTTGAACCCCATACTTGGACGCTTGACCGCAGAGCGGCTGGCAATCATGGCTTCGATCATCGAATCGCGCGCGACCTGGTTGATCGCGCCTGGCCATCCACCGGACTGCTCGTGGATATCAGTGATCTGCGCGGCGCTGAACAACTCAACACCCTGCCCTGCGCCTTCGAGACGCTGAGCCAGATACTCACGGGTTTCTTCTTCGGTATACGGCGCCAGCTCGATAACGTGGAAGCGTTCTTCCTCGGTACCGCTCTCGGCGCACAGCTGATCCAGGCGATCAATGATCGAAGCCTCGCCGAACAGGAAGACATGCGGACGCCCTTCCGGGGTGCCTGCTGCCAATCCCAACAACGCTTCGAGTGCGGATTCGCCCAGTTGTTCGGCATCGTCCACCAGGATGTAGACTTCCTGGCCGGTCAGCGCCAACTGCACGACTTGCGCCAGGATCGGACGCATTTCCGCTTGAGCAACGTTCAGCGCCTGAGCAACCTGGCGCAACACGCCCGTCGCATCACCGGCGCCGCGCGCCGACACCACAACGCTCTGCACCGACTGCTTGTTGGTGCTCGCCACCAGGGCCTGACGCAACAGCGTTTTGCCGCTGCCCTGAGGCCCGGTCACGACCAGCAGCAGCTGGCTGTAGCGCGCGAGGTGATGCAGTTGGCCCAGCACGGGCTTGCGCTGTGCGGGGAAGAACTTGAAGCCGGGAACCCGCGTTGCAAAGGGGTCATGACTCAACTGGTAATGACCGAGGAAGGCCTCATCGGCGTGCAAACTAGTCATGGATTTCTCATTAACCTCTAAGCTGATCCACCAAGGCGCGGTAGTCCGCGACCAGTGTGGCCTGTAGTACTTCTTGTGGATATTCGTCAGTTACCACTGCTTCACCGATGCGACGCAACAGCACCAGGCGCAGACGACCGTCAATGACCTTTTTGTCCACCGCCATGTGCTCGAGGAAGTGCTCGGGCGTCATGTCTTGCGGCGGAACCACCGGCAAGCCGGCGCGCTGAAAAATACGGATGCCGCGGTCACGTTCCTGCGCGCTGATCCAGCCCAGACGCGCCGACATTTCCAGCGCCATCACCGTGCCTGCCGCCACCGCCTCGCCGTGCAGCCACACGCCGTAACCCATGTGGGTTTCGATGGCATGGCCGAAGGTGTGGCCGAGGTTCAGCGTGGCGCGCACGCCGGACTCGCGCTCATCGGCGCCAACGACAGCCGCCTTGGCAGCGCACGAGCGCTCGATTGCCCTCGTCAGTGTGACCTGATCCAGCCCGCGCAGCTTGTCCATGTTCTCTTCGAGCCACGTCAGGAACGGTTCGTCACAGATCAAACCGTATTTGATGACCTCGGCAAGACCGGCGGACAGTTCGCGTTCAGGCAGGGTGTTCAGCGACAACGTGTCGATCAGCACCGCATTGGGCTGATAGAAAGCACCCACCATGTTTTTGCCCAGCGGGTGATTGATGCCGGTTTTGCCGCCGACCGAAGAATCGACCTGGGAGAGCAGTGTGGTCGGCACTTGAATGAATTCGACGCCGCGCTGGTAACAGGCAGCCGCAAAGCCGGCCATATCACCGATAACGCCTCCGCCCAGCGCAATCACCGTGGTGCGGCGGTCGTGGCGTGCGGTGAGCAACGCGTCGAAGATGGTTTGCAGGGTTTCCCAGTTCTTGAAGGCTTCACCGTCGGGAAGCACGATCGGCAAGACGCTGTAACCGGCGAGGGATCGGGTGAGGCGTTCCATGTAGAGCGGCGCAACGGTGGCGTTGGAGACGATCGCCACCTGTTTACCGGCAATGTACGGCTTGAGCAACTCGGGCTGATCCAGCAAGCCTTCGCCGATATGGATCGGGTAGCTGCGTTCGCCAAGCTCGACCTTGAGTGTCTGCATGTGTCCCCACGCTGTTAACAATTGGTTGCCTGTGCACGTCTTGAAAAACGCCAACACCGGCTATGGCGCAAGGCCATGTAGCGACCCCACTTTTTATGGTCGCCGAGGATAGCGCATTTCCGTCTGCGCTTTAACGGGGAGGAAGCTCGGCCAGCAGAGCGAGGATGTCGATAACCACCATTCGCGGGGGCCGCTCATCGGTTTCGATGATGACATCGGCGATCTCGCGGTACAGCGGATCGCGGATGGCCAGCAGTTCGCGCAGCACCCGGGCCGGGTCAGCCGTGCGCAACAATGGGCGATTGCGATCCCGCGAGGTCCGGCCCACCTGCTGCTCAACGGAAGCGTGCAAATACACCACGCGACCACCGGCATGCAGGGCGCGGCGATTTTCTTCGCGCATGACTGCGCCTCCGCCGGTGGCCACGACTACGCCATCCAGTGCGGAGAGCTCGGCGATCATCGCCTGTTCACGATCACGAAAACCCGCCTCGCCTTCCTTGTCGAAGATCCAGGGAATATTGGCGCCCGTTCGCAGCTCGATTTCCTTGTCGGAATCCTTGAACGGCAGTCGAAGCTCTTTGGCCAGCAAGCGGCCGATGGTGCTTTTACCAGCCCCCATCGGCCCCACAAGAATTAAATTTCGCACAGAATCAACGACTCACAGCAATCGCCTGGTTGTTCATGATACGCGGAGTGAGAAACACCAACAGCTCGGATTTTGACTCCGAAACCACATCGCGCCGGAAAAGGCGGCCAACATACGGCACATCGCCTAAAAATGGCACCTTGTCGACGACTTTACTCTGCGTATTCGAGAACACGCCACCAATTACGATGGTCTCGCCATCGGCCACCAGCACCTTGGCGTTGACTTCGTTTTTCTTGATCGGTGGCACACCCAGCACCGTGTTCACGTAGTCAGGCTCATCTTTCGTGACCTTGACCTCCATGATGATGCGGTTGTCAGGCGTGATCTGCGGGGTCACTTCCAGGGACAGCGACGCCTCTTTGAACGACACCGACGTCGCGCCGCTGGAACTGGCCTCCTGATACGGCACTTCCGTACCTTTCAGGATTTTCGCGGTTTCCTTGTCCGAGGTAACGACCTTGGGCTGCGAGACCACTTCGCCGTTGCCGCTCTTCTCCATCGCCGTCAGTTCGAGATCGAGAATCGTGTTGTTAGTCAGGAAGCCCAGGCCGATCGACGAAGTGGCGTCGGTTACGCCCATGTCGACGTAAGGGCCATTGGTTGCCGAGGCGCCTGTCACCGTGCCACTGCCGCCGGTGGTGAAATTGCCCTTGCTGCTCGAACCACCCCAGCGCACGCCCAGAGACTTGTCGTAATCGACGTTGGCCTCGACGATGCGCGCCTCGATCATCACTTGGCGCACCGGAATGTCCAGTTGCGAAACGATGCGGCGCAGCTCGTCCAGACGGTCCTGGGTCTGGTAGGCAATGATGTTGTTGGTGCGCTCATCGACCGTAATCGAACCGCGCTCATCGGTCTTCGATTCAGCGCTGGTGACCGACTGGAACAGCTTGGCGATATCGGCGGCCTTGGCGTAGTTCACCTGCAGCAACTCGCGACGCAGTGGGGCCAACTCGGAAATCTGCTTCAGGGACTCCAGCTCTTGACGCTCCCGCGCGGCGATCTCGTCGGCCGGACCGACCAGCAATACGTTGCCGATCTTGCGCTTGTCCAGGCCTTTGGTCTTGAGCACCAGATCCAGCGCCTGATCCCACGGTACGTTTTGCAGGCGAAGGGTGATGCCGCCCTGAACGGTGTCGCTGGCCACCAGATTGAGGTTGGTGAAATCAGCGATCAGTTGCAGCACCGAACGCACGTCGATGTCCTGGAAATTCAGCGACAGCTTCTCGCCGGTGTAGACCAGTTTTTCCGAATTGCGGCGCTCCTGATCTTCGTTGGTCAGGGGACGCACGCTGATGGTCAGCTTGTTATCGGTCTGGTAGGCGGAGTAGTCGAACGCGCCGGACGGCTCGATGGAAATACTGGCCTTGTCACCCGTGGCGCTGGAATTGACGAACTGCACCGGGGTCGCGAAATCCTTGACGTCCAGACGTACGCGCAGGGGTTCAGGCAACTGGGTTTTGGCGAAGTCGACGCGGATCTTGCCGCCCTGCTCCTGAATGTCCGGGGCAATGCCGGTGTCGCTCAGCTCGATGATGACGTTGCCTTCACCCAACTCGCCGCGCTGGAAGTCGACGTTTTTCACCGACCGTGGGCCTGGCGCGTACGAGCGGGCAACAGGTTTTGCCGATTGCGCGGCCGGCACACTCACTCGCGCCGCGCCCATGGCAGTACTTGGCTGCGAGCCCTGGGCCGCAGCAGCGCCCTGGCCCACGACGACGAACAGGTTGTTACCGTCGACACGCGAGCTATAGGGCGCGAGCGTGGTGAGGTTGATGATCACCCGCGTGCGGTCCTTGGCTTCGACGACCACAACGCTGTGGGCGTTGCCTGAACCCAGGTCACGGCTTTTGATCGCCAGTTGGCTGGTCACCCCAGGCAGGTCCAGCGCGATTCGTGCCGGCTGCTCGGTGGTGTAGCCGCGCGGCGCCGCCACCGGACCGTCGAAGGACAGTTTCAGTTCGACTCGATCCCCCGGCAATGCGGCGACATCCAGCGTCTTGAGGTTAGCCGCCTGGACAACCGGTGAAAGCATCGCCATCCCTAGCGACAGGCCGATAATCGAAAGAATCCTGTTCATGTTCACATTCCACCACTGTGCAGATCCGAAGGTGCTTCGCTTGCTTGCCGTCTTCATGAGCGTTCCTTGAGGGAAATACTGAGCGGTCGCTCAAGCCACGCGCCCTCTCCATCCGGAACGATTTCCATCACTTGCACCGCCGAGTCGGTGATCGCCGTGATCCGGCCATCGTTACGCCCCAGGTAATCGCCCACTTTCACCCGATGCACGCCCCCCGCTCCGCGAAGCAGCGCGAACGTGCCGGTTTCATTGCTCAACGTGCCGACCATTTCGAAGGAGTCGATGTTGAAGCCTTCGAGGAACTGCTTCACCCGCGTCGGATCAGGCTGCACCAGGTGCGAGCCCTTCGGACGGTTAACCAGATCGATCTTGATCGGCGGCTGAAACGGACTGCGCAAACTCGCCGCCGCATAGGTAAAGGCCTCATACGGCCGGAACTTGGGCATCGGCTCGATGGTGCCCACCGGCCGTGCGCGCACCTCGGCCATGAACTGCTTGAGATCGTCAAATTCGTTCGAGCTGTCGCAACCCGCCAGCCCCATCAGCGTGACGCCGACGCACAACCAACGCACCGCGCTCATTTCGCTGGCCCTTTCGTGTCAACGTTCTGAAGACCTTTGTCGTTATACCGGTAGGTCTTGGCAAGGATGCTCATGCGCAGCTTTCCGGGGGTCTTGGCGTCCAGCGGTTTGATCTCGAAGTCATGCAGCGTCACGATTCGTGGCAGGCTGGCGACGCCACTGGCGAAGGTCGCGAGATCGTGATAACTGCCTGTCACGGTAATCTGGATCGGCAATTCAATATAAAACTGCTGAGCCTCTTCAGGGAGCAGCTTGATCTCCTCGAACTCCAGGCCGCTGCCCAGACCGGTGCGGGTGATGTCTTCAAGCAGGCCGGGGACTTCAGTGTCGCTGGGCAACTGCCGCAGCAAGGCGCCGAAGGTGTTTTCCATCTCCACCATCTGGCTCTTGTAGGCCGCGAGGTTGGCAGCCTGGTAGGCCTTGGTCGCGAACTGCTCTTTCAGCGCCGTCTCTTCGCCACGGGCCTGATCGAGCTGAGTCTGCATGTCCTGGATATAGAAGAAGTACCCACCGGCCAGCACCAGCGCCAGCAACAGCGCGCCGGCAATGGTCTTGACCGCAGCAGGCCATGAACCCAGGTTATTGATGTCCAGGTCGTTAAGGTCGATCTTTTTGAGGCTATCGAGCCAATCATTCATGCTCATGGCTTGACCCCCTCAACGGCTGGCTGCGTCTGGCGCACCGTCAACTGAAAGGTGTTGGTCTGATCCACGCCACCCGCCGCAGTGTTCGCCTTGACCTCGGTCAGACTCGGCGACTCCAGCCAGTCAGAGGCATCCAGATTCCGCAGCAGGTCCGACACCCGGTTATTGGATTCGGCAGCGCCGGAAATGCTGATCATCTGGCCGGTCATCTTCACGTCGTTGAAATAGACGCCATCGGGGAGGGTACGAGCCATCTGATCGAAGATGCGCCCGATGATCGGCCGGTTGCCCTGCAGGTCCTGAATAATCTTCATCCGCTCCAGCAATTGTTTGCGACGCGCCTTGAGCTCACTGATCTCTTTGATGCGCGCGTCGAGCTGGACGATTTCGGTCCTGACGAATTGATTGCGGGCGTTCTGATGGGCGATGGCACTGCTCAAATATTGATCAGCCAAAAGAATGGCGCCGATGCCCAGCACCAGCACACCGGCCAGCGCCAGAATGAAGCGCTTCTTGCGCTCCTCGCGCTGCTGCTCACGCCAGGGAAGTAAGTTGATCCGTGCCATCAGTCGAAGCTCCTCAGGGCCAGACCGCACGCGATCATCAGTGCAGGCGCATCGCTGGCGAGCGCGCCGGCGTTGACCTTGACGCTCAGCGCCATGTCAGCAAAGGGGTTTGCCACCAGCGTTGGCGTGCCCAGGCGTTCCTGGATCAGCCGATCAAGACCGGAAATAGAGGCGGTGCCGCCGGCCAGCATGATGTAATCAACGCGGTTGTACTGGCCGGCTGCGAAGAAAAACTGCAGCGAACGGGACACCTGCTGCACCACGGCGTCTTTGAACGGCTGCAGGACTTCCATGACGTAGTCGTCGGGGAGCCCGCCCTGCTTTTTCGCAAGCCCGGCCTCGCTGACGGACAAACCATAACGGCGCTGGATTTCTTCGGTGAGCTGGCGACCGCCAAATAATTGTTCGCGGGTATAAATGATGCGGCCGTTGTGCAGCACGCTGAGGGTGGTCATGGTCGCGCCGATGTCGATGACGGCGACCGTCAACTGCTCGTGGTCCTGGCCCAGTTGCGCAGACAACAGACCGAACGAGCGCTCCAAGGCATAGGCTTCGACATCAACGACGCGAGCGGTCAGCCCGGCCAGTGCCAGCGCGGCTTCGCGCACTTCTACGTTTTCCTTGCGGCAAGCGGCCAGCAATACTTCGACGCGTTCGGGATTACGCGTCGAGTAGCCTTGGACTTCGAAATCGATGGCGACTTCTTCCAGCGGATAGGGAATGTACTGGTCGGCCTCGATCTTGAGCTGGTTTTCCATCTCGTCGTCGGAAAGGCCTGCGTCCATCTCGATGGTCTTGGTAATAACAGCCGAACCTGCAACGGCAACCGCCGCGATTTTGACGTTACTCTTGGCTTTTACCAGCAGGCGCGTCAAAGCACTGCCGACACCTTCGAGCTCCGCGATGTTCTTTTCGACCACTGCGTTGGCCGGCAGCGGTTCGACCGCATAAGACTCGACCTTGTAACGGTTGCCGGACCGACTTAGCTCCAAGAGCTTGACCGAGGTGGAGCTAATATCGATCCCTAGAAGGGTGTTGGCCTTCTTACTGAAGAGTTCGAACACAACCGATTCCCTATGCGTTTCCGTCACTTACGGATGATTTCTAGTCCAGTGCCACTGTCGGCTGACTTGACAGTAGCGCAAATAACGCTCGACGACGAAAAATGCTTATAATGCCCAGCGTTTTTTTCGTGTAGCGAAGCTTCAAGGCGTGTTCATTTGTAAATGCCTGCGTCTAACTCATTCTTTTTTCTGGAAATCCAAAAGCCTTGATACGCCTGCTGAAGTTTGTCTGGTGGTCCATCGTCGCGGTCGTCTGCGGGCTGGTGCTCGGCCTGAGCGGCGCCTTCCTCTACTTGGCCCCGAACCTGCCCTCGGTCGATGCGCTGCGCAATATCCAGCTGCAGATCCCCCTGCGAGTGTTCAGCAGCGACGGCAAGCTGATTGCAGAGTTCGGCGAAATGCGCCGCTCTCCCATCCGTTTCGCCGACATTCCCCCCAATTTCATTCACGCCTTGCTGTCTGCCGAAGACGATAACTTCGAGAACCACTACGGCGTGGACCCGAGCAGCCTGATGCGCGCGGCCAGCCAATTGGTCAAGAGCGGTCACATTCAGTCCGGCGGCTCGACCATCACCATGCAGGTCGCGAAAAACTATTTCCTGACCAGCGAGCGCAGTTTTTCGCGCAAAACCACCGAGATTCTCTTGGCCTTGCAAATCGAGCGCCAACTTACCAAGGACGAGATTCTCGAGCTGTACGTCAACAAGATCTATCTGGGTAACCGGGCTTACGGCATCGAGGCCGCAGCGCAGGTTTACTACGGCAAATCCATCCGCGATCTGAGCGTTGCGCAGATGGCAATGATTGCCGGTCTGCCCAAGGCGCCGTCACGATTCAACCCACTGGCCAACCCGGTGCGCGCCAAAGAGCGCCGCGACTGGATTCTGGGCCGCATGTTCAAGCTGGGGAAAATCGACCAGAACACCTACCAGACCGCCCTTGTCGAGCCGATCAACGCCAGCTACCACGTTCAGAGCCCTGAAGTGAACGCGCCGTATATCGCTGAAATGGCGCGCGCCGAAATGGTGGGTCGTTATGGCAGCGCAGCCTACACAGAAGGCTTCCGGGTCACCACTACCGTGCCGAGCGGCTTGCAGGAAGACGCCAACAAGGCGGTGCAGGACGGCCTGATCGAATACGACCAGCGCCATGGCTATCGCGGGCCTGAGAGCCGATTCCCCGGCCTGACCCGCGAGGGCTGGGTGCAGGAACTGAGCAAACAGCGTCCGATCAGCGGTCTGGAGCCGGCCATCGTCACCCAGGTCGACAAGACCGGCATTCGCGTACTGACCCGCAGCGGCGAGAACGAAGAAACTGTCGCCTGGGACAGCATGAAGTGGGCCAAGGCGTTCCTGAACACCAACAGCGTTGGTGCCAATCCCAAGCAGCCTGGCGATGTGGCCCATGTCGGCGATCTGGTGCGTTTGCAGCGTCAGCCGGACTACTCGCTCAAGTTCAGCCAGCTTCCGGTGGCGCAGAGCGCGCTGGTTTCGCTGGATCCGCAGAACGGCGCGATTCGCGCGCTGGTCGGCGGTTTCGCGTTCGAGCAGAGCAACTACAACCGGGCAATGCAGGCCAAGCGTCAGCCGGGCTCCAGCTTCAAACCGTTCCTGTACTCGGCAGCGCTGGATAACGGCTACACCGCCGCCAGCCTGGTCAACGACGCGCCGATCGTGTTCGTCGACGAAACCATCGACAAGGTCTGGCGCCCGAAGAACGACACGGGCACCTTCCTCGGTCCGATTCGGCTGCGCGAGGCGTTGTACAAGTCGCGTAACCTCGTGTCGATCCGCCTGCTGCAAAGCCTGGGCGTGAACACGGCCATCAACTACATCACGCGCTTTGGCTTCAACAAACAGGACTTGCCGCCCAACCTTTCCCTGGCCCTGGGCACAGCCACCCTGACGCCGATGGAAATCGTCGGCGGCTGGAGTGCGTTTGCCAACGGCGGCTACAAGATCAGCCCGTACCTCATCCAGAAGATTGAGGACCGTGAAGGCAAAACCCTGTTCGTCGCCAACCCGCCGACGGTGCCCGCCAATGACCCGAATCCGAAAGCGGTCAGCGAAGCGGCCATCAGCAGCGCATCGACCTACGCAGCGCCAGACACGCCACCGCTGACTGCCAACGTTGTGCCGAACGCACTGGATACTTCGGGCGCAGCGCCGGCCCCTGTGGTCGCGGAGCGGATTGTTGACGGTCGTACGGTTTACATCCTCAACAGCATGCTGCAGGACGTGATCAAGCGCGGCACCGGTCGCCGCGCCCTGGCCATGAACCGTCCGGACATCGCAGGCAAAACCGGTACCACCAACGAATCGAAAGATGCGTGGTTCACGGGATACAACGCTGACTACGTGACCACGGTCTGGACCGGTTTCGATCAGCCTGAAAGCCTCGGTCGTCATGAGTTCGGCGGCACGGTCGCGCTGCCGATCTGGATGAAGTACATGAGCGCCGCGCTGAAGGACAAGCCGCCACACGTTCAGGCAGAACCGGACGGCATCCTTAGCCTGCGCATCGATCCGGTCAGTGGCCGCTCTGCGACGCCGAGCACGCCGGGTGCGTTCTTCGAGCTGTTCAAGAGCGAAGACACGCCGCCTAGCGTGAACGAACTCGGCGGCAGCCCACCCCCAGGCAGCCCGCTGCCAGCGGACGAATCGGCGCCGATCGATCTGTTCTAGGGGAGCAGCCGCAAGCCTCAAGCGGCAAGCTCCAAGTAAAAGCAGCGGCGATCAGTTGCACTGCTGGTAGCCTCCAGCCATAAAAAAAACCCAGCACATGGCTGGGTTTTTTTATGGGCGCTGCTATCAGCCGTTGAACACTTCGTCCACGCTCTTCAGCGGGTAGTGCTTTGGATACGGCAGGGTCGCGACACCGCTCTCGATGGCTGCCTTGGCAACTGCATCGGAGATCAAGCCCAACAGGCGTGCGTCCATTGGTTTCGGGATGATGTACTCACGACCGAATTCCAGGGCGATGCCGCCGTAGGCGTCGCAGACTTCCTGAGGCACCGGCAGCTTGGCCAGTTCGCGCAGGGCGTTGGCCGCTGCGATCTTCATCTCTTCGTTGATACGCTTGGCGCGAACGTCCAGTGCGCCACGGAAGATGAACGGGAAGCCCAGCACGTTGTTGACCTGGTTCGGGTAGTCCGAACGGCCGGTCGCCATGATCACGTCGTTGCGGGTGGCGTGAGCCAGTTCCGGCGAGATTTCCGGATCCGGGTTCGAGCAGGCGAACACGATCGGATTGGCCGCCATCGACTTCAGGCCTTCAGCGCTCAGCAGGTTCGGACCGGACAGACCGACGAACACGTCAGCGCCTTCCAGAGCATCGGCCAAGGTGCGCTTGTCGGTGGTGTGAGCGAACTGGGCCTTGTACTGGTTCAGATCGGTACGTCCGTCGTGAACCACGCCGCTACGGTCGATCATGAAAATGTTTTCGATCTTCGCGCCCATGCTCACCAGCAACTTCATGCAGGAGATGGCCGCAGCGCCAGCGCCCAGGCAGACGATCTTCGCCGTTTCCAGGGTTTTGCCAGCGATTTCCAGCGCGTTGATCATGCCGGCGGCGGTAACGATCGCGGTGCCGTGCTGGTCATCGTGGAAAACCGGAATGTCGCATTGCTCGATCAGCGCCTTTTCGATTTCGAAGCACTCAGGTGCCTTGATGTCTTCCAGGTTGATGCCGCCGAAGGTGATGGAGATGCGTCGCACGGTGTCGATGAAGGCCTGCGGGCTTTCCGAATCGACTTCGATATCGAACACGTCGATACCGGCAAAGCGCTTGAACAGCACACCCTTGCCTTCCATGACCGGCTTGGAGGCGAGAGGCCCGAGGTTACCCAGACCCAGAATCGCGGTGCCATCAGAGATCACCGCTACCAGGTTGCCTTTGCCGGTGTACTTGTAGGCAAGTTCCGGATCGCGACCGATTTCGCGGACCGGCTCAGCCACACCCGGGCTGTAGGCCAGCGACAGATCGCGAGCGGTTGCAGTGGCTTTGGTGAGCTCGACGCTGAGTTTCCCGGGACGGGGATGAGCGTGATATTCGAGAGCGGCAGTTTTCAAATCTGACATGGGGGCATTCCGCTTTTTTGCTGTTGGACAGACGGACCGCCGAGCATACGCAAGTCATAAAGTCCTAACAAGACTGGCGGGTCACCTGTGTCAAGAGGCCGCATCTACGACTTTCAGCGTAGAGACGCAGAACACAAGGCCTCCAGCGACGACAATCCTGTAAAAAACTGTCTACAATTTACTTGCTTACTGTATCCAACATTGCAGGATGAGTGATCGGCATCATCCAGCGAGGCTGACCTGATTTAAGCCCGCCCCTGCGCGAACGATCGACCACCCAGCCACGGGCTTCGATTCGCTGACCTTTCGACCGCTGCAGCGCGGCAGTGTCGAACTGGCCGAGCAGCCTGGGCGCAATGCGCAGCACCAGCGCATCGCCGAATTCGATCCACAGACCGCCGCCGTTGCGCTGCACGCTGGTCACGCGCCCAGTGACCAGCGCAAACCCGCCCGTGCTGATCTGCTCGACCGGCTGAACCGGCGAGTTGCGCCACAGGCCCCGTCCGGCCTGGCGTGCTGACTTCTCTGCGGCCTGCTGGCAGCTCACCAGTGCAACGTTAGGGGAGACTGCGACGAGATAGCCTAGGCCTTCCGCCAGCAGTTGCGCCTCGAGATTGGCGCCATCGCGGCCATAGACGTTGGCAAGGGTGCGTCCGTAGTGATCGGTCGGCTCTTCACCGACGCGCAGCCTGACCTGCCCGTCACTGGCATCCACCAATGCCTGCAAACGACGCTTGGCCGCTTCGGCAAACGGTTGGGCGGACTGGCCCTTTTTGCCGGTTTCTGGTGTATTCAGGCCAATCATGCGAACGCTGCGACCATCGCTCAGGCGCACCGTGTCGCCATCGACCACTCGCTGCACCTGAAGCACAGGCAGAGACGGCGGCGCAGGGCACAAGGCCTGGGCCGACGAAAACCAAATCGCAGACATAAAAAAGGCGCCCGCGAGGGACGCCTTTTTAAGCAGCCTGGAGAAACGCATCGGCGACTCCAGAACGGCCAACCTTACTCTGCAGCAGCAGGAGCTTTGGTAGGACCGAACGCACCGAAACGCGACTTGAACTTGTCGACACGACCGCCGACGTCCAGAGTTTTTTGCTTGCCGGTGTAGAACGGGTGGCACTCGTTGCACACGTCCAGGCTCAGAGGCTTGGCCAGTGTGGAACGGGTTTTGATGACATTGCCGCAGCTGCAGGTTGCGTCAATGGCTTCGTAAACTGGATGGATATCAGCTTTCATGGGTATTTCCTCAGGCTATCGTGCCGCCACCCAACACTATTGTTGAATACCGCACGGAATTAGGCCGCGCATATTAACAGACAACGCCAATCACGCAAGGGAACGTTCACGCCGGTCGTCTGCTAAGATCGCGCCCTTCGTCATACTCCGTAACAGGATATCCCCCGCGTGCCCGACGCCATCTTGCGCCTCGCCCTGCCCTCGCCGCTGCGTCGCCTGTTCGACTACCTTGCCCCCGCAGGTGTGGCGCGCAGTACCTTGCAGCCAGGGATGCGCCTGCGCGTGCCGTTCGGCCGTCGGGAAATGATCGGCGTGCTGGTGGAAGTCGTCGATTACAGCGACGTGCCGGCCGACAAGCTCAAGCCGGCCATTGCCGTGCTGGATGCCGAAGCGCCGCTGCCGCCTGCATTATTCAAGCTGTGCCTGTGGACGGCCCAGTATTACCAGCACAGCCTGGGCGACACGTTCAGCTGGGCGTTGCCGGTGTTGCTGCGCCAGGGGGAACCTGCGGAAGCGCGGCAGGAGCGGTTCTGGCACGCAGCCCCGGACGCCAGTGTCGATGACCCGCGCATCGCCCGGGCGCCGAAACAAAAGGAAGCGCTGCGCACCCTGGCCCAGCATCCCCACGGCGTGGCTCATCAGTTGCTGAGCAAGTTGATGCTCAACCGGGACAGCCTGAACTTGCTGCTCGCCAAAGGACTGGTGACCGTCGAGGTGCGCGGTCATGGCCCGGTCGAGCGGCACGAGCACTGGCTGGCGCAGCCGGAACTGCCGCTCAACACCGAGCAACGGGCGGCCTATGAGGCCATCCGTTCGGGGTTCGGCATCTTTCACGCCTCACTGCTGGCGGGGGTCACCGGCAGTGGCAAGACCGAGGTTTATCTGCAGCTCATCCGCGAGACGCTGGAAGCGGGCAAGCAGGCGCTGGTGCTGATTCCGGAGATCAACCTTGGCCCGCAGACCCTCGCGCGCTTCGAGCAGCGTTTCAACGCGCGCATCGCGCTGCTGCATTCGGCGGTCAACGATCGCGATCGGCTGGACGCCTGGCTGGCAGCACGCGATGGCGAAGCCGACATCATCATCGGCACCCGTTCGGCGCTGTTCACCCCCATGAAAAACCCCGGGCTGATCATCATCGACGAGGAGCACGACGGCTCCTATAAACAGCAGGAAGGCCTGCGCTATCACGCCCGGGACCTGGCGCTGGTGAGGGCGCATCAGGAGGACATCCCGATTGTGCTCGGCTCGGCGACGCCTTCGCTCGAAAGCCTGCACAACGCCCACACCGGTCGGTACGCGCTCCTGCGCCTGAATCAGCGCGCAGGCGGTGCGCAGCAACCTCGCTTCCTGCGGCTGGATGTGAAAAGTCGTCCCCTCGACAGCGGCATCTCGGGCCCCATGCAGCAAGCCATCGCCCAGACCCTGGCGGCGGGCCAGCAAGTGCTGGTGTTCCTCAATCGCCGCGGGTTTGCCCCTACTCTGCTGTGTCACGACTGCGGCTGGTTGTCGGAATGCCCCCGTTGCGACGCGCGCATGACTGTTCACCAGCGCTCGGGTGAGCTGCGGTGTCACCACTGCGGCCATGTCGAGCGCGTCCCACGCAATTGCCCGGCATGCGGCAAGGTTGATCTGCGCCCGGTGGGTGCAGGGACCGAACGTGCCGAGGAGCGGCTGGCGATTCTGTTCCCCGACTATCCGGTCCTGCGCGTCGATCGCGACAGCACTTCGCGCAAGGACGCGATGAATCAGCTGTTCGCGACCATCCAGAAAGGCCAGCCGTGCATTCTGGTGGGCACCCAGATGCTCGCCAAAGGGCATCACTTCCCGCGTGTGACGCTGGTGTCGATTCTCGACGCCGATGGCGGGCTGTTCTCCGGTGACTTCCGCGCCAGCGAGCGCATGGCGCAATTGATTGTGCAGGTCGCAGGCAGGGCCGGGCGCGCCGAAGAGCCGGGCAAGGTGATCATCCAGACTCACCTGGCCGACCATCCTTTATTGATTCAACTCACCGAGCAGGGTTATTTCGCCTTTGCCGAGCAGGCGCTGAGCGAACGTCGCGCCGCCGGGCTGCCGCCGTTTTCACACCTGGCGCTGTTGCGCGCAGAAGCGCACAAGCCGGGTCAGGCCGAAGGGTTTCTTGACGAAGCCTGCACCGAAGCCGAGCGGTTATTGAAGGACATGGCGCTGGGCGGCATCGAGCTGCTGGGTCCGGTTCCGGCACCGATGGAACGACGCGCCGGACGCTATCGCGCTCAGTTGCTGGTCCAGGCCAACGCCCGCGCGCCACTGCACAAGCTGCTCGCGACCTGGCTGCTGACGCTGGAAAACATGCCGAGCGGGCGCCAGGTCAGATGGTCGCTGGACGTGGACCCGGTGGACCTTTATTGATTCGCATCGATTGACCGCGCATCCAGCGCGGTTGGCAAGGCGGCTCCGGCCACGGATAATGCCCAGTTTTTCCACCCGCGCATCCAGGCGCGGCCGCGCTTGCGGTCGAAAGAGAGCACCATGAAAGACACCATCCGCCAGCTGATTCAACAAGCTCTGAGCCAACTCGTCACCGATGGCGTCTTGCCGGAAGGGCTGACGCCGGCGATTCAGGTGGAGAACGCCAAGGACAAGAAAAACGGCGACTTCGCCAGCAATATCGCCATGATGCTGGCCAAGCCTGCCGGCTTGAAACCTCGCGATCTGGCCGAGAAAATCGTCGCCGCGCTGCCCGCCGACGAGCAGATCACCCAGGTCGACATCGCCGGCCCCGGCTTCCTCAATTTTTTCCAGAACACCCAGGCCTTGGCCTCGCGCCTCGACGAAGCGCTGGCCGACGCGACCCTGTCCGTGCGCAAGAACGGCCCTGCTCAACGCGTTGTGGTCGACCTGTCCGCGCCGAACCTGGCCAAAGAGATGCACGTCGGCCACTTGCGCTCGACCATCATTGGCGACGGCGTGGCCAGCGTCCTTGAGTTCCTTGGCGACACCGTGATCCGTCAGAACCACGTGGGCGACTGGGGCACCCAGTTCGGCATGCTGCTGGCCTATCTCCAGGAAACCCCGGCGACCAGCGACGAGCTGGCTGACCTCGAAAACTTCTACCGCGCTGCAAAGGGCCGTTTTGACGAGTCGGAAGAATTCGCCGAGCGCGCTCGGGGGCTGGTGGTCAAGCTCCAAGCAGGCGACGCCGAGTGCCTGAGCCTGTGGACGCGCTTCAAAGACATCTCCCTGTCTCACTGCCAGGAAGTGTACGAACGTCTGAACGTCAAACTCACGCCGAAGGACGTCATGGGCGAAAGCGCCTATAACGACGACCTCGCCAATGTCGTCGCCGACCTGAAGAAAGCCGGCCTGCTGGTTGAGAGCAACGGCGCGCAGTGCGTGTTTCTTGAAGAATTCAAAACCGCTGAAGGCACGCCGCTGCCGGTGATCGTGCAAAAGGCCGGTGGCGGTTATCTGTATGCCACCACCGACCTCGCCGCCATTCGCTACCGCAGCAACGTGCTGAAAGCCGATCGCGCGCTGTATTTCGTCGATCAGCGTCAGGCCCTGCACTTCCAGCAGGTCTTCGAAGTGGCGCGCCGCGCAGGCTTCGTCACCAACGGCATGCAGATGGAGCACATGGGCTTCGGCACCATGAACGGCGCCGATGGCCGTCCGTTCAAGACCCGCGACGGCGGCACGGTCAAGCTGGTCGACCTGCTCGACGAAGCCGAAGAACGCGCCTACACGCTGGTGAAAGAGAAAAACCCGGACGTCGCCGAAGACGAGTTGCGCTCGATCGCCAAGGCCGTGGGCATCAGCGCGGTGAAATACGCGGACTTGTCCAAGCATCGCGCCAGCGACTACAGCTTCAACTTCGACCAGATGCTCAGCTTCGAAGGCAACACCGCGCCTTACCTGCTGTACGCCTACACCCGTGTGGCCGGCGTATTCCGCAAGCTCGAAGAAAAGGGCGAAACCTTCGACGCGAGCCAAGGCCAAATCATCCTGGACGCACCTCAGGAGCAAGACCTGGCCGCGCGTCTGGCGCAGTTCGGCGAGACCGTCAACACTGTCGCCGACAAGGGCACGCCCCATGTGCTCTGCGCCTATGTGTACGACCTCGCCGGTCTGTTCTCCAGTTTCTACGAGAACTGCCCGATCCTGGCGGCAGAAAGCCCTGAGCAACAGCAAAGCCGTCTGCGCCTCGCCGCCCTGACCGGTCGCACCCTCAAGCAAGGCCTGCAGTTGCTGGGTCTGGACACTCTGGAGCGTATGTAAGTTGGCCGTTAAAAAGAAACCTGCTCCCAAGCGCGGCGCCAGCCGGTATCAGGCACCCGCAAAGACGCCGATTCCGGGTTGGGTGTGGATGGCGATCGGCCTGACCGTCGGCGCTTTCGTTGTTTTTCTGATGAAGCTCGAACCCGGCAGTGGCGACGATATCAAGCGCGTCAAGGCTGAAGCCAAGGCCGCGAAGATCGCCGAAGCGAACAAGACGCCGCCCAGCCCGACCGCGCCCGTGAAGCCGAAGTACGACTTCTACACGCTGTTGCCTGAGTCGGAAGTCATCGTGCCGAATGAAGCGGTGCCAGAGAAGACGCCACCGGTCGTTGCGCCAAGCACGCCGGTTACGCCTGAAGTGGCCGCGAAGATCGACACGGCTCGTGCCCAGGCGGCACTCAGCGGTCTGACGCCACCGCCAGCGCCTCCGGTGGCCAAGCCGGCGGCCGTGACGACGTTCTTCCTGCAAGCGGGCTCGTTCCGCAAACAGGCCGACGCCGAAAAAGTGCGCGCGCAGATTATTCTGCTGGGGCAAACCTCGACCGTGGAGTCGGGGACGGTGAAGGATGAAACCTGGTACCGCGTGCTGGTCGGCCCGTTCAGCAACCGCGAACAGCTGACCATCGCGCAGAAGCAACTGGCGGGCGGCGGCTTCAGCAACCTGCTCCTGCAACAGCGCCAGGCTCGCTAGGGCACTGTCGCCCACCGCAGGACCAACGATCGGTCCCGCTCCACGCGGGCACGATCAGTTGTAGGAGTGAGCTTGCTCGCGATGACATTGGCACATCCAACATAATGGGTGCCTGATTCACCGCAATCGCGAGCAAGCTCACTCCTACACAAACTTGAAGCAACCTGACGCAACGCCATTCATCCCTCAACCCACTCAACGGTTGAAATACCCGCCCCCACCCCCATATGAGTTTCCATCAGGGCATTTTCGCCCCGCAGCGTGGAGACTCTCCCCTTGACCACCATCGTTTCAGTGCGCCGCCAAGGCAAAGTCGTCATGGCCGGTGACGGCCAGGTTTCCCTGGGCAATACCGTCATGAAAGGCAACGCCAAGAAAGTCCGGCGCCTTTACCACGGCCAGGTCATCGCCGGTTTCGCAGGCGCCACCGCTGACGCCTTCACCCTGTTCGAGCGCTTCGAAGCCCAACTGGAAAAGCACCAGGGTCACCTCATTCGCGCCGCCGTAGAGCTGGCGAAAGAATGGCGTACCGACCGTTCCCTGAGTCGCCTTGAAGCCATGCTGGCCGTTGCCAACAAAGACGCCTCGCTGATCATTACCGGTAACGGCGACGTGGTTGAGCCCGAAGATGGCCTGATCGCCATGGGCTCCGGCGGTGCCTTTGCCCAGGCCGCGGCCCGCGCGCTGCTGCTGAAGACCGAACTCTCTGCCCGTGAAATCGCCGAAACCGCCTTGCACATTGCCGGCGACATCTGCGTCTTCACTAACCACAACATCACCATTGAGGAGCAGGACCTCGCCGAGTAAGCCTGAGGTAATGGCCGCCATTCATCGCGGCCTGCCCGACTTGCACTCTGCCGAGGACCGTTGAAAACCATGTCCATGACTCCCCGTGAAATCGTCCACGAACTCAATCGCCATATCATCGGCCAGGACGATGCCAAGCGCGCCGTCGCCATCGCCCTGCGTAACCGCTGGCGCCGGATGCAGCTGCCTGAAGAGCTGCGCGTCGAAGTCACCCCCAAGAACATTCTGATGATCGGCCCGACCGGCGTCGGTAAAACCGAGATCGCCCGTCGTCTGGCCAAGCTCGCCAACGCGCCTTTCATCAAAGTCGAAGCGACCAAGTTCACCGAAGTCGGCTACGTGGGTCGCGATGTCGAGTCGATCATCCGTGATCTGGCCGACGCGGCGATGAAGCTGCTGCGTGAACAGGAGATCACCAAGGTCCGCCACCGCGCTGAAGACGCCGCCGAAGAGCGCATTCTCGACGCCCTGCTGCCACCGGCGCGCGCGGGCTTCAACGAAGACGCGACATCGGGCAGTGATTCCAACACCCGTCAGCTGTTTCGCAAGCGCCTGCGCGAAGGTCAGCTGGACGACAAGGAAATCGAGATCGAGGTCGCGGAAATGGGCGGCGTCGATATTTCCGCGCCGCCGGGCATGGAAGAGATGACCAACCAGCTGCAGAGCCTGTTTGCCAACATGGGCAAGGGCAAGAAGAAAAGCCGCAAGCTGAAAGTCAAAGACGCGATGAAGATGGTTCGCGATGAAGAAGCGGGCCGTCTGGTCAACGACGAAGAGCTGAAAGTGCAAGCGCTGGAAGCGGTCGAGCAGCACGGCATTGTGTTCATCGACGAGATCGACAAAGTGGCCAAACGCGGCAATGTCGGCGGCGCCGATGTGTCACGCGAAGGCGTTCAGCGCGACCTGCTGCCGCTGATCGAAGGCTGCACCGTCAACACCAAGCTGGGCATGGTCAAGACCGATCACATCCTGTTCATCGCGTCCGGCGCGTTCCACCTGAGCAAGCCGAGCGATCTGGTGCCTGAACTGCAGGGTCGTCTGCCGATTCGCGTCGAGCTCAAAGCGCTGAGCCCGCAGGATTTCGAACGCATCCTGACCGAACCCCATGCCTCGCTGACCGAGCAATACCGCGAGCTGTTGAAGACCGAAGGCCTGAACATTGCGTTCCTGCCGGATGGCATCAAGCGTCTGGCCGAGATCGCCTGGCAGGTCAACGAGAAGACCGAGAACATCGGTGCGCGTCGCTTGCATACGCTGCTTGAGCGGTTGCTGGAAGAGGTTTCTTTCAGTGCCGGTGATCTGGCGGGTGCGCAGGATGGCGGGACGATTCAGATCGACGCTGAGTACGTGAACAGCCACTTGGGTGAGCTGGCGGAAGACGAAGATCTGTCGCGCTATATCCTTTAAAGCAGCTGCAAGCGGTTAGCTTCAAGCGGCAAGCGGATTTCACTGGCTGCACGAATCTGCTTCGCTTGGAGCTTGTAGCTTGTAGCTTGTAGCTTGTAGCTTGTAGCTTGTAGCTGAGATTACCTCTATGACCCGCATGCCCACCGCTGTCCAGCTGCACAAAGCATCGAAAGTCCTCAGCCTGAAATACGGGCCGGACGAGGAATACCGCCTGCCGGCGGAATTTCTGCGTGTGCACTCGCCTTCGGCGGAGGTGCAGGGCCATGGGAACCCGATTTTGCAGTTCGGCAAGCTGGGCGTCGGGCTTACCAAAGTGGAACCCGCCGGCCAGTACGCGCTGAAGCTGACCTTTGACGACGGTCATGACAGCGGTTTGTTTACTTGGGAATACCTGGAGCAACTGGCGCAACGCCAGGCGCAACTGTGGGAGGAGTACCTGGCCGAGCTCAAGGCCGCCGGCAAATCCCGCGACCCTTCCGAGCAAGTCATCAAGCTGATGCTCTAGCCGTCGTTCCAGACGTCAGGCGGTCAGCACCTTGTCCAGCTGCCGTTCAACTTCCGACTGAATCGAACCGCTCATGGCGGAGAGGAAGAAGTTGAGATCGATGTTCACCCGCACCCATTCATCTTCGACCGCGACAGTGCCCTTGGCGCCCTTGCCTTCCAGGGCCACGGTGTCGCCTGTCCACTCGTGCTCGATGCCGTACTTGTCGGACAGTTTCTGCAGCATGATCTCAGCCTTCTCGCGGGCCTTTTCCTTTCCCAGCGTGTGCTGGCGTTCCACGGTAATTCTGGCCACTGACGGGCTCCTGCTTCGGCTTAAATCGTCGACGCACTATACCAGCGGCCCGAAGCGAAGAAACTGTTGGCCGTGCGCCTTGTCAAGACAAAGCCAGCCCCGACGATTAGAATGGCGCCACTTTATTCCGGTGACAGCGATATGAATGATCCGCGCAAAGGCAGCGATGCCGAACCCATCACCCACTTCGGTTACAAAAACGTACCGGAAAGCCAGAAGGCCGAGAAAGTCGCCGAGGTATTTCACTCCGTCGCGGCCAAATATGACCTGATGAACGACGTACTGTCCGGCGGCATGCATCGCCTCTGGAAGCGCTTCACCATCGAACTGTCCGGCGTTCGCAGCGGCAACCGCGTGCTCGACATCGCAGGCGGCACCGGTGATCTGGCGAAGAAGTTCTCCCATCTTGTCGGCCCGACCGGTGAGGTCGTACTGGCTGACATCAATGCATCGATGCTCAAGGTCGGTCGTGACCGCCTGCTGGATCGCGGGGTGGCCGGCAACATCAAGTTCGTCCAGGCCGACGCTGAAAAGCTGCCGTTCCCTGACAACCACTTCGACTGCGTGACCATCGCCTTCGGCCTGCGCAACGTGACGCACAAGGAAGACGCCATCCGCTCCATGCTGCGCGTGCTCAAGCCGGGTGGTCGTTTGCTGGTGCTGGAATTCTCCAAGCCCACCAGCAAAGTCATGTCCAAGATCTACGACGCCTACTCGTTCGCTTTCATGCCGCTGGCCGGCAAGCTGATCACCAACGATTCGGAAAGCTACCGCTATCTGGCAGAGTCGATCCGCATGCACCCTGATCAGGAAACCCTGAAGTCAATGATGGTCCAGGCCGGTTTCGACCGCGTGACCTACCACAACATGACCTCCGGCATCGTCGCGCTGCACCGGGGCATCAAACCCTGATGCTGATCAACGGCTTGCTCGCCAGTACCGAACACGGCATCAACCGCGTGCTGCGCATGGACAGCACCGCCTTGCCGCGCCTTGACCGGCTGAGCGGCAAGGTCATCGCGATCGAGTGCACCAGCCCGACGTTTCATCTGCACGTGCTGCCCAGCGACGACGGCCTGATGCTGGCGGCGAACTGGGAAGGCGGTGCTGATGTGGCTCTGCGGGCGCCCGCTGCGAGCCTGATGCGCCTGGCGATGAGCAAAGACAAAAATGCCGTGCTGCACAGCCCGGAAGTCGAGCTGGAGGGCGAAAGCGCCGTGCTGCTTGAGCTGGTGGGCGTGCTGCAGGACCTGGACCTCGATTGGGAGTACGAGCTGCAACGCTGGCTCGGCCCTGTCGCGGCGCCCCTGATCGGCGGGCACCTGCGCAACAGCGCGCGCTGGACCCGCGACAGCGCGGCCAGCCTCAGCCACAACCTGGCCGAATACCTGGCCGAAGAATCCCGCACGCTGGTCGGCAAACGCGAGGCCGAAGCCCGCTTCGCCGAACTGGATCAGACCAAACAAGACCTGGAACGCCTCGAAGCCCGCTTCGAGCGTCTGGCCCACTCCCTCACATCCAGCGATAACGCATGAGCCTGCTTGCCGTCCGCCGCCTGTTTCGCATCCAGCGTGTCGTAATCCGTTACCGCCTCGATGACCTGTTGTTCGCCCTGCCCTTGCCGTGGTGGCTGCTGGCTGTGCGCTTCGTGCTGCCATGGCGCTGGTTGCCGCGGCGCAAGAACGAACTGAGCCGTGGTGCCCGTCTGCGACTGGCGTTGCAGGACCTGGGGCCGATTTTCATCAAGTTCGGGCAGTTGCTGTCCACCCGGCGGGATCTGCTGCCTGAAGACGTGGCCGACGAGCTGATGATGCTGCAGGACCGCGTGCCGCCGTTCGACTCCGCCAAAGCCGTGGCGCTGATCGAGTCGCAGCTGGGCGCGAAGATCAGCGAAGTGTTCAGCCGTTTCGATGTGGCCCCGCTCGCCTCTGCTTCTGTCGCTCAAGTCCACGCCGCGCGCCTGAAGACTGGCGAGGAAGTGGTGGTAAAGGTCGTACGGCCAGGCTTGAAGCCGATCATCGGTTCCGATCTTGCGTGGCTGTTCATTCTGGCAAAGATTGCCGAGCGGGTTTCCGCAGACGCCCGCCTGCTGCACCCGGTGGACGTGGTCGCCGATTACGAAAAAACCATCTACGACGAGCTCGACCTGCTGCGCGAGGCGGCCAACTCCAGCCAGCTGCGCCGCAACTTCGAGGGCTCGCCCATGCTCTACGTGCCGCAGGTCTACTGGGACTGGTGCCGGCCGAAGGTGTTGGTCATGGAGCGCATTTACGGCGTGCAAGTGACCGATCTGGCGACCCTCGCCGATCAGCGCACCGACATGAAGAAGCTGGCGGAGCGCGGCGTCGAGCTGTTCTTCACCCAGGTTTTTCGTGACAGCTTTTTCCACGCTGACATGCACCCCGGCAATATTTTCGTCAGCACGGTCACGCCGTGGGATCCCCAGTACATCGCCATCGACTGCGGAATTGTGGGCAGTCTGACCCCTGAGGATCAGGACTACCTGGCGCGCAACCTGTTTGCCTTCTTCAAGCGCGATTACCGCCGTGTGGCTCAGCTGCACATCGATTCGGGCTGGGTGCCGGCCGAGACCAAGCTGAATGAATTCGAAGCGGCCATCCGTACGGTGTGCGAACCGATATTCGAGAAGCCCCTGAAAGACATTTCCTTTGGCCAGGTACTGATGCGCCTGTTCCAGACCGCTCGCCGCTTCAACATGGAAGTGCAGCCGCAACTGGTGCTGCTGCAAAAGACGCTCCTCAATATCGAAGGCCTCGGCCGTCAGCTGTACCCGGAGCTGGATCTCTGGGCGACTGCGCAGCCGTTCCTCGAACGCTGGATGCGCGAGCGCGTCAGCCCGAAAATCCTGCTGGGCAACCTGCAGTCCCAGGTTGAACAGATTCCGCATCTGGCCAACATGACCCGGGATTTGCTCGAGCGCCTGTCGCAGCCCCATCGCCACGATCCGCCCCCGCCCTACCGGCGCGATGGCGATCATTGGGCCCTTCGGCTGCTCGGCGCGGGCCTGCTGGCCGGCGGCGTGCTGCTGGCAATCACCCATACCCAGACCGGCGCAGCGCTGAACACCCTGAGTGCCTGGCCTGCCTTGCTGATGCTGGCGGCAGGCGTCTATCTGGTCGTTCGCCGATAGCCATCGGGGCAAGCCGCTGGCACACTAACCCTCCCCTGGAACGGCCGGAGCCGATGATGAAAGACTGGCTGGACGAGATTAAGTGGGACAAGGACGGCCTGGTGCCCGCCATCGCACAGGACCACAAGACCGGTCGCGTGCTGATGATGGCGTGGATGAACCGTGAAGCCTTGAGCCTGACTGCCAGCGAACAGCGCGCTATCTATTGGTCACGTTCGCGTGGCAAGTTGTGGCGAAAGGGCGAAGAATCGGGCCACGTGCAGAAGCTTCATGAGCTGCGTCTGGACTGCGATGCCGACGTCATTATCCTGATGGTCGAGCAAATCGGCGGCATCGCTTGCCATACCGGCCGCGAGAGCTGCTTCTACCGCGTCTACGATGATGCCGGCTGGAAGACCGTGGACCCGGTACTCAAAGACCCGGAAGCCATTTACCAAGCAGGACACTGAACATGACTGATACCTTGTCACGCCTTGCCGAGGTGCTCGAATCACGCAAGGGCGCGGCTGCCGACTCGTCATACGTCGCCAGCCTGTATCACAAGGGACTGAACAAGATTCTGGAGAAGGTCGGCGAAGAGTCGGTCGAAACCATAATCGCTGCCAAGGACGCTGCCATCAGCGGTGACTGCAGTGATGTCGTCTACGAAACCGCCGACTTGTGGTTCCACAGCATGGTGATGCTTGCCCAGTTGGGCCAACACCCGCAAGCCGTGCTCGATGAGCTGGACCGCCGTTTCGGCCTGTCCGGCCACGCCGAGAAAGCATCTCGCTCGGCGGAATAAACACAGGGGCTGCGGCCCGAAATTTCTTGTGAGGAACGCGTTATGGGCATTTTTGACTGGAAACACTGGATCGTCATTCTTGTGGTTGTCGTGCTGGTCTTCGGCACCAAGAAACTCAAGAACCTGGGGACTGACGTGGGTGAGTCGATCAAGGGCTTTCGCAAGGCCATGAATGACGACGACAAACATCCGGAAGAGCCAACCGTGCAGCCGCCGGTTCAGCCACAGCCAACCGCGCAGCCTGTCCCTCCGACTCAGCCGCTGCACCAGCCGCACACCATCGACGCTCAGGCGCAACGAGTCGAAGACCCCCTCCGCAAAGACTAGGTCGTGACGCATGTTTGGTATCAGCTTTTCTGAACTGCTGCTGGTCGGCCTCGTTGCCCTGCTGGTCCTGGGGCCCGAGCGTCTGCCGGGCGCAGCACGGACGGCCGGGCTCTGGATCGGCCGCCTGAAACGCAGCTTCAATGCGATCAAACAGGAAGTTGAGCGCGAAATCGGCGCTGACGAGATTCGGCGTCAGCTGCACAACGAGCATATCCTTTCGCTGGAAGAGGAAGCTCGCAAGATCATGCAGCCACAGCAACCGCCTGCAGCGCCTGTAGCCCCCGCGACACCGGCACCGGCTGAACCCGCTGCCGAGACGCCGATTCCACCGGCTCCGGCCTCTACAGCGCCGGTCATGGGTGCGGCCTCACCGGCCCAGAGCGCCGACATTGGCCCGGCCGCTCCGGCGGAAAGCGCGTCGGTTACGCCGCCGCCCGTTCATGTCGAGCCTGCTGCGCCTGCACCTTCGCCTGTCGGGCCGGATTCTGCACCCGCACCTGCGCCGGTCATCACCCATGCGACCGCGGTGCAAAGTGCGCCTTCTGCCAACGATTCGTCACTGCCACCACGAGCCCCATGAGCGAAATCCCGGAAAACGACCAGCAAATGCCGCTGGTCTCGCACCTGACAGAACTGCGCTCTCGCCTGCTGCGCTGCGTGCTGGCGATCTTCGTGATCTTCGGCGCGCTGTTCTACTTCACCCAGAAGATCTACACCTTCGTTTCAGCCCCGCTGCGCAAGTTTCTGCCTGACGGCGCCACGATGATCGCGACCGATGTGGCCTCGCCGTTCATCACGCCGTTCAAGCTGACGATGATGGTGGCGCTGTTTCTGGCGATGCCGGTGATTCTGTATCAGATCTGGGGCTTCATTGCGCCAGGTTTGTACAAGCACGAAAAGCGCGTGGCAGTGCCGCTGCTGATCTCCAGCATCATCCTGTTCTACGCCGGGATGGCGTTTGCCTACTTCCTGGTCTTCCCGCTGATCTTCCACTTCTTCGCCAGCGTCACGCCGGAAGGCGTGTCGATGATGACGGACATCGCCAGTTACCTGGACTTCGTGATGACGCTGTTCCTGGCATTCGGGGTCGCGTTCGAGATTCCGGTGGCGGTTGTACTGCTGGTGTGGATCGGCATCGTCGACGTCAAATACCTGAAGAAGATTCGCCCGTACGTGGTGATTGGCTGCTTCGTGGTCGGCATGATCCTCACCCCGCCGGACATCTTTTCCCAGACCCTTCTGGCTGTGCCGATGTGGCTGCTGTTTGAAATCGGCGTGCTGTGCAGTTCGATGATCACCAAGCGCGGCGATCATGAAGACGACGAGAAAGCCGAAGACGAACAGAGCCAACCGCCAGCGACCCAGCCGTGAACCTGCTGTTGCTTGAGGACGCCGACTTCATCGCGGCGGATCGGGTCGTGCTGCGTGATCGGCGCCTCAAGCACATGCAGGAAGTGCATCGCAGCGAAGTCGGCGACAGCCTGCGGGTCGGTCGAGTGAACGGCTTGCTGGGCAGTGCGCAATTGCTGCGTCTGGAAACTCGTGAAGCCGAGCTTTCGGTGAGCTTCGAGCACGCCCCGCCGGCCAAACTCCCCCTGACGCTGATCCTCGCCCTGCCGCGCCCGAAAATGCTGCGTCGGGTGTTTCAGACCGTGGCGACGATGGGTGTCCCCCGAGTCATCCTGGTCAACAGTTACCGCGTCGAAAAAAGCTTCTGGCAGACGCCCTTTCTGGAGCCGGCTGCCATTCACGAGCAGTTGATTCTCGGACTGGAGCAGGCCCGGGACAGCGTGCTGCCTGAGATCGTCATCGAGAAGCGCTTCAAGCCGTTCGTTGAGGACCGCCTTCCCGCTGTGGTTGAAGGGACGCTTGGATTGGTCGGCCATCCGGGTGATTTCCCCGCCTGCCCACGCGCGGTCGAGCAGCCCGTCACCCTGGCCATCGGCCCCGAAGGCGGCTGGATTCCCTACGAAGTTGATTTGCTGCAGGCCTCGGGGCTGAATCCAGTCCAGTTGGGTGCGCGGATCCTGCGCGTTGAAACCGCCGTGACCGCGCTACTCGCCCGATTGTTCTAGAACATGGCGACACCGATTCCCCCACAGACATAGAACCTGTGGGAGCGAGCTTGCTCGCGAAGGCTCAGTTTCAGTCACCCGAGAACGTTACTGACTGTCCCGGCCTCGTCCTGAGCACGCTCAGTCCCACACACGGCCCATGTCTGCTGCTCCGCCGCGCGGTGTCAGAACGGCGGGCAATGTCCTTGCCCCCCCCGAGCTACCTCCCGTCCTCATCAAGCACTTCAGTTTGCCGCGCGACAGCCGATGCACAAGCGTCTATAAAAAAATTCGCAGGAATCATCATGTCTCGCTGGTTTACCCAACGCCTTGGAAATATGAGCGTCCGTCTCAAACTGGGTGTCGGTTTCGGCCTTGTGCTGTTGCTGACGCTACTTATCACGGCGACGGGCTGGTCCAGCGTGAAGGCGGTGATCGAGCGTGGCGACAAGCTGGGGATGATCTCGCAGATCAGTGAGCGGACGATGGATCTGCGCACGGCAGGCATGGTGTATGAAGCTCAATACACCGCTGAAGCCGCGACGGCGGTCATGACCGCGCTGGACAAGCTCGACGCTGACCTGAAAACCGGCCAGAGCATGGTCAAAGGCATCGGCGATCTCAAACTGATGGACGCTCAGGCTCAGGCCGCCAGCGAATACCGCCGTGCCTTTGGCGACATGACCAAAGCGATCCAGACCCGCGAAGCCAGCCGAACCAACTTGGGCGCGTCCGCCGACGCCGCTGTCGATACCGTCAACAAGATCGAACAGGCGTTGCTGCAGCACGACAACATCCTGCAATTCAACAGCGCGGTGGATGTCAGCAAACAGATCCAGCAGGCACGCTTCCAGGTGCGCGGTTACACCTTCAGTGGCAAACCGGATTTCGAAAAGAACGCCACCGCCGCCATCGACGAAGCCATCGTCGGGGTCAACACGCTGGCCGGCGACGTTTCCTCCCAGTACATCCCGCAGCTGCAAAAGGCCAACCTGGCGCTCAAAGGCTATCGCGACGCTGTCGGCCAATACCGTGAAGCGCAACTGGTCAGCGTTCAGTCCCTCGCCAAGATGACCGAGCTGGGGCAACAGCTGCTGGACGCCAGCGAACAACTCAACATTTCGCAAAACGCCAAACGCGAGGCAGACACCCGTCAGGCCCAATCGACCCTTGGCATTGCCACGATAGTGGCCCTGATCCTTGGTGTTTTCGCCGCCTGGGTCATCACCCGCCAAATCACGGTGCCGCTGGGGCAGACGCTTGTTGCAGTCGAGCGCGTGGCGTCCGGTGATCTGACCCACAACTTGAGCGTCGACCGGCGCGACGAGCTTGGCCAGTTGCAGGGCAGCATCCAGCGCATGACGGTGGAGCTGCGCCAATTGATCGGCGGCATCGGCGAAGGCGTGACCCAGATCGCCAGCGCTGCCGAAGAGCTGTCGGCGGTCACTGAGCAGACCAGTGCCGGGGTCAACAGCCAGAAGGTCGAGACCGATCAGGTAGCGACGGCGATGCACGAGATGACCGCCACGGTGCAGGAAGTGGCGCGTAACGCCGAAGAAGCGTCCGAGGCCGCCGTAGCCGCTGACCTCCAGGCGCGTGAGGGCGACAAGGTCGTCAACGAGGCCATCGCGCAGATCGAGCTCCTCGCGACCGAGGTCGGTCACTCCACCGAGGCGATGGCCGAACTCAAGCGCGAGAGCGACAAGATCGGCAGCGTCCTCGACGTGATCAAGTCCGTTGCGCAACAAACCAACCTCCTTGCCCTGAACGCGGCCATCGAGGCCGCCCGGGCGGGTGAGGCCGGTCGCGGATTCGCTGTGGTCGCAGACGAAGTGCGCAGCCTCGCGCAACGCACGCAAAAGTCCACGGAAGAGATCGAAGAGCTGATTTCCGGCTTGCAGAACGGCACCCGACAAGTCGCGACAATCATGGACAACAGCCGCGAACTGACGGTCAGCAGCGTCGAACTGACCCGCCGCGCTGGCACTTCACTGGAAAACATCACCCGGACCGTGTCTGCGATTCAATCCATGAACCAGCAGATCGCCGCGGCCGCCGAGGAGCAAAGCGCTACGGCCGAAGAGATCAACCGCAGCGTGCTCAACGTACGCGATGTGTCGGAACAGACCTCCGCCGCCAGCGAGGAAACCGCAGCGTCGAGCGTCGAGCTGGCGCGACTGGGCAGCCATCTGCAAGGGCTGGTGAGTCGCTTCCGGATCTGATCCGCTTGCCCGGTTCGCACCCGCATCAGCCACCGGCCTGCCGGCAAAGCCTCCAATAGGGGCGGAATCTGTGACACGCGTCACCCCTTCCCGCCCCTCGGAAATCTCCTACGACCTGATCAGGTCACGCCTCCGCCTCCCCTGCCGATGCGCGTTTATCGCCCATCCGCAGGAGACGCATCATGTTGCAACGCATCAACCGGGCGCTGGCCAACACCAGCGTCAAACTCAAACTCTCGCTGGGCTTTGGCCTGGTTCTGCTTCTGACCCTGGCCATTACCCTGACCGGGTGGCATGGGCTCGACACGATGATCGAGCGCTCGGAGTCACTGACCTCCATCGCTCAGCTCAACGCGATGACCAAGGACCTGCGCGCCGAGCGCATCGTCTTTCGGGTCGAAAACACTGCTGACAGCGCCTCGCGCGTCGTTGCCCGCATCAATGAAATCGAAGCGCATCTGGTGGTGCTGCGCGACGATGCTCCTCCCGCCGACATCCTCAAGCTGCTCAACAGCCAAAGCGACACGGTCAGGGCGCTCGAAGCCACCTTTGCCGATCTGACCACGCTGTTGAGTGCGCGAGCCGACTCGCGTGCGCAGCTGGCGGTTCTCTCGGACGAGGCGATCAAGTCCATCGGCCAGGTGGAAAGCGAGGTCTTGAAAGCCGTCAGCCAAGAGCAGGACAGCAGCGAGCGCCTCGGTGAGTTCACCAACATCCAGCAATTGCGCGAGCAAGTGCAGAACGCCCGTTACGAAGTTCAGGCGTACGTGTTCAGCGGTAAAGAGTCCTATGAAATTGCCGCCATTACCGCCATCGAAGAAGCGCTGAAGGAGGTCGAGCAGATCGCCAGCGATCAAGCCGATGGCAACGTCAGTGAATTGCTCACGGCGCGTAAGACACTGCTCAAGTACCGCGAGCACATGGGCCAGTTCAAAGACCTGCAGGTCAAGGTTGAAGCGGCCCAGGAGTCCATGGAGGCGCTGAGCGAGAGCCTGCTCACCTCGACCGGCGAGATCACTGCGCTGCAAGGCCAGCGGCGTGATGCCGAAGCCACTCAGTCGCGGCAGACGCTCAGTGGCGTGGCCGGGCTGGCGATGCTCCTTGGCCTGCTCGCGGCGTGGCTGATCACCCAGCAGATCATCGCGCCGCTACGGCTGACCTTGAGTGCGGCGGCGCGCATCGCCAACGGTGATCTCAGTCAGGACCTGGAGCTCGGCCGCCGCGACGAGATGGGCATGCTTCAGCGCAGCATGCAGGAGATGACCCTGAGCCTGCGCAAGCTCATCAGTGGCATCAGCGACGGCGTGACCCAGATCGCCAGCGCGGCCGAGCAACTGTCCGCTGTCACGGCGCAGACCAGCGTGGGCGTCAACAGCCAGAAAGACGAAACGGACTGCGTCGCGACGGCGATGAACCAGATGACCTCGACCGTGATGGAAGTGGCCCGCAATGCCGAAGAAGCCAGCGAGGCGGCGCGGCACGCTGATCAGCAGGCGCGGGACGGCGACAAGGTGGTCAACGACGCCATCGCGCAGATCGAGCGCCTGGCGCTGGAGGTGAATAATTCCACCGAAGCCATGGGCAAGCTGAAGCTGGAAAGCGACAAGATCGGCGGTGTCCTCGACGTCATCAAGTCAGTGTCGCAGCAGACCAATCTGCTGGCCTTGAACGCCGCGATCGAAGCCGCCCGGGCAGGGGAAGCGGGACGCGGTTTTGCGGTCGTTGCCGATGAGGTTCGAGGCCTGGCCCAGCGCACCCAGGAATCCACCGAGGAAATCGAAGTGCTTATCGCAGCGCTGCAAAGCGGCACCCAGCAAGTGGTGATGACCCTCGATGCCAGCCGAACCCTCACCGACAGCAGCGTGGAGTTGAGTCGCCAGGCCGGCAGCGCGTTGGGACACATCACACGGACGGTGTCGACGATTCAGACGATGAACCAGCAGATCGCCGCGGCGGGCGAGGAACAGAGCAGCGTGGCGGAGCAGATCAACCGCAGTGTGCTGAACGTTCGGGATGTGTCCGAGCAAACCGCAGCGTCCAGCGAGGAGACGGCCGCGTCGAGCATCGAACTGGCGCGGCTGGGTGTGCAGCTGCAGGAGATGGTCGGGAAGTTTCGGGTGAGTTAAAGCGAAACCGGCTGCGACGTCGAGTTGTAGGACCGGCCTTAGCCGGGAAGGCGTGTGCATTCACATCGCAGAATTAATAGCATACGCGCAGGCCTCTTCCCGGCTAAAGCCGGTCCTACTACACAAGGGCCCGGCCCAAACAAAAACGCCGCCGAAGATCACTCTTCGGCGGCGTTTTATTCAGCGTATGAATCAGGCGTTGACGAGGGTCGCGTCATTCACATGGGTCGCTGGCTGCAAAGGCAGCAGCGGCGCATGGGGATCGGCTTCCACCGACGCGCGCCAGGCATTGAGCCAAGCGGAATTGCCTTCGCTCCAGACCAGTTCGTGCAACCGAGCCAGCGCAACCGGATCACTGAGCAATTGCAGGCGTTCGTGGTTGTTCAGCAGCTCAGGGCCACCCTTGATCGCGTGACGCACACGCTCGACACGCATCCACTCGATCGGCTCGGCCTCGCGATGGCGAGAAGTCGCCAGCGCGCAGGCCAAGGCGTTCTGCTGTGGATCGACCACGGCGCGAACAAAGCCGTCGTTCAGCGCATGCCAACGGTTCTCGTGGGTGTACTTGTCAGTGGACACCAGCTCTTGCGGCGGCGTGTGCTCTTCCGGGATCAGGAACAGCTTGGTGTCGCGCGCTTTCAGGCCCAGATTCGTGCGGCTGGAAATCACCGACACCGGGATAGACAGCATCAACGAACCCACGATCGGCACCAGCCACCACAGGAAGCTCGGGTTCAGCCAGGCCACCAGCAGCGCCCAGCAGAAGCCCAGCAGCGTCTGCGGCCCGTGACGTTTGACCGCTTCGCTCCACGGCGTCGAGTCATCATCACGCTGCGGCGAGTTCCACGTCGCAGCCCAGCCCAGGAACGCGGCCAGTACGAAGCGGGTGTGGAAGATCATGCGCACCGGCGCCAGCAGCATGGAAAACAGCATTTCCAGCAGCATCGACAGGGTGACCTTGATGCGGCCACCAAAACCGGTTGCGCCCTTGGCCCAGATCAGGATCACGCTGAGCAGTTTCGGCAGGAACAACAGCACGACGGTCGTGGAGAACAACGCAACGGCTTTTTCCGGGTGCCACTGTGGCCACAACGGATACAGCTGGCGCGGTTCCATGAAGTACGTCGGTTCCATCAGCGTGTTCACCGCCAGCAGCGCGGTCGACAGCACCAGGAAGAAGAACCATAACGGAGCCGACAGATAGGACATCACGCCGGTCAGGAACACCGCACGGTGCACCGGGTGCATGCCTTTCACCAGGAACAGGCGGAAGTTCATCAGGTTACCGTGGCACCAGCGACGGTCACGCTTGAGCTCATCCAGCAGGTTCGGCGGCAGCTCTTCGTAACTGCCCGGCAGGTCGTAGGCAATCCACACGCCCCAGCCCGCACGGCGCATGAGCGCAGCTTCGACGAAGTCGTGGGACAGAATAGCGCCGGCAAAAGCACCCTTCCCCGGCAGCGGCGCGAGGGCGCAGTGCTCGATGAACGGTTTCATGCGGATGATCGCGTTATGACCCCAGTAGTGGGATTCACCCAACTGCCAGAAGTGCAGGCCGGCGGTGAACAACGGGCCGTACACCCGGGTCGCGAACTGCTGCATGCGTGCATACAGCGTGTCCATGCCCGAGGCACGCGGCGCGGTCTGGATGATACCGGCGTCCGGCGTCGCTTCCATCAAACGCACGAGGCTGGTAAGGCATTCGCCGCTCATGACCGAGTCAGCGTCAAGCACGACCATGTAGCGGTATTCACCGCCCCAGCGACGGCAGAAGTCATCTAGGTTACCGCTCTTGCGCTTAACGCGACGGCGGCGACGACGATAGAAGATCTTGCCGAAACCACCGGTTTCACGGCACACGTCCAGCCAGGCTTGTTGCTCGGCCACACAAATGTCGGTTTCGTTGGAGTCGCTGAGAATGAAGAAGTCAAAGCGGTCCAGATCGCCTGTGGCTTTGACCGATTCGAACGTCGCCCGCAGACCGGCGAATACGCGAGGCACGTCTTCGTTGCAGATCGGCATCACGAGTGCAGTGCGCGCGCCCGCTTCGATCGGCTCATTGCCCGCGCTTGCACCGGAAATACGGTACTTGTCGTGGCCAGTGAGCAGTTCGAGGAAGCCCATCAGCGCGGTCCAGAAACCGGCCGACACCCAGCAGAACAGAATCCCGAACAACAGAAGGATGCTGGTCTGCAGCGCATACGGCATGACCTGAACAGCGGTCTGCCACAGGGTTTGATGACTGATTTCGTCGAATGAAACCAGTGACCAGCCCTGATACGGCAGGATGCCCTTCATGTAGAAGCCGGCGACGATGGTCTGGCCCAGCATGAGGATCAACAGAATGTAGCGACGGATTGAACCGACGGTACGCCAGCGCGCCTTCGGCAGATCGCGTGGCAGATCGTCCTTGGGCGGAGGCGGATTGCTCTTGCCGGTCAGTCGACGCCAGCCGCGGTGCAGGATGTTGGTCCGCCATGGCTCCGGCACAACTTTGGTCCGACGAATCGGCGGCGTGGCTTTCAGGACAACGCGGCCACTGGCGTCGACACTCAGCATCTCGGCTTCGTGCAGCTCATCAGCGGTCGTCAGGGTCAGGCGACGACCCACCGAGGCCTGGGAGGCCTCGGCAGGGTCAGCGACGGTTTGCGCCGAAAGGCGTTCGTGCAGCTCAGCGAACGAGGTGCAGCTGGCAAGTTCTGCCCGCTGCGCGTCGGTCATCGGCAGATGCGCCAGGTACTCGCTGAGAGACTCATTCAAAGGCTCTGGCACCGCGTGTGAATTACTCATCGGCTGGCAACTGGTAGCTCCAGGTTTCGGTCAGGATTTGTTGAATCATGGCCGGCCCCTGTTGGGTGGATGCAGCCTCTACCGCTGGCTGCGGGGTCTCTTTCATGCCTTTGTTGGCCTTGGCAGCGTCGCCCAGTGCGGCTTCAGGCTTGGACGCCTCATCCGACTTGGCTTCGGCTACCTTGGTAGCTTCGGCCGACTTGGCGGCATCTTTGCTGTCGGCTTTAGGGCCTTTAGCGTCCTTCATGTCTTTCGCGTCTTTCGCATCGCCGGCCTTCAAGGCATCGGTCTTAACGAGTTCAGCTTTCTCGTCCTTCGGTGCAGCAACCACTGGCGCCGCAGCAACAGCAGCCTTGGCGGCCGGCTTCTTGTCCGACTTGTCGGCAGTGATGACCGCTGGCTCCTTGCCCGGCTCGGCAGGGGTTTCGCGCAGCAGGTAAGCACGCATCTCAACCGCCTTGCCCGGATCCTTGACCTTCAGGCGAAGCGTCAGACGCCAGCCTTTGGTCACCGGGTTGTAGCGCAGGTTGTTCTCGACCAGATCGGTGTTGTCATCGGTGATGACCTGACTGCGGATCGACGGATCTTCGCCCAGCTTGGCGAGGGTCGGGCCAACGAAATCCACGAGGTAGGCAACGCTGCCGTCCGGTTGACGAATCAGGTTCGACTGCTTCACGTCACCCGTCGAGCGCAGGGTCTGCTTGACCCAGCCCAGATCTGGCGAGTGAATGGCATCCTCATCCATGGTCCAGTGCAGACGGTAGTTGAAGTCAATCGACTGACCCGGCTCTGGCTGGGTTTCCGGCTTCCAGAACGCAACGATGTTGTCGTTGGTTTCGTCAGCAGTAGGGATCTCGACCAGGTCAACGGTGCCCTTGCCCCAATCGCCCTTCGGCTCGATCCAGGCGCTTGGACGTTTGTCGTAGCGGTCATCCAGATCTTCGTAATGGCTGAAGTTGCGGCCACGTTGCAGCAGACCGAAGCCGCGCGGGTTCTCTACGGAGAAGCTGCTGACCGAGAGGTGTTTAGGGTTGTTCAGCGGGCGCCAGATCCACTCGCCATTGGCTGCCTGGATCGACAGACCGCTGGAGTCGTGCAGCTCGCGACGGTAATTCAGGACTTTCGACGGCTGATTGGCGCCGAACAGGTACATGCTGGTCAGCGGCGCAACGCCCAATTTGCCGACCTTGTCACGCAAGTACATGCGCGACTGGACATCAACCAGTGTGTTGGTGCCCGGACGCAGGGTCAGCTTGTAAGCGCCGGTGGCGCGAGGGGAGTCGAGCAAGGCGAAGATGACCAGATGGTTGTCATCCGGGCTTGGCTTCTCGATCCAGAATTCGGTGAAGCGAGGGAATTCCTCACCTGATGGCATGGCCGTGTCGATCGCCATCCCGCGCGCAGACAAGCCGTAAACCTGACCTTTACCGATGACGCGGAAGTAGCTCGCGCCCAGCATGGTCATGATTTCGTCTTGCTTGTCGTCTTTGTTGATCGGGTAGGTGACGCGGAAACCGGCGTAGCCCAGGTTCTCGGTCGACTTGGGATCGAACTTCACGTCACCGAAATCGAAACGAGTCGGGTCGTACTTGATCTCGTTGACGGAGTTGGCGGTGACTTCGTTGATTTTGACCGGGGTGTCGAAGTGCATGCCCTGGTGGTAGAACGACACCTTGAACGGGGTCTTGTCATTCGCCCATTCGGCTTTGTCTTGCAGGAAGCGGATCTTTTGATAGTCCGCGAACTTCATGTCGCGGAATTCGGCCGGAAGATTGCTCTTCGGCGCGGTGAATTTCTGTCCGGCCAGATCTTTGGCCTTTGTCGCCACGTCGTCTAGATCGAACGCCCAGAGCTGACTGGCGCCGAACAGACAAAACAAAGCCGACCCTGCCAGCAGCGCGCTGCGCAAGCGCCCGCCCGGGTTCTTTGGTGCATTACATGGACTAACAATCACGAGCAACCCTCGCCGAAAACAGATGAAGAAACCAACGGCCAGCTATCAAATGCCGGGTTGGCGAGCACTGTTCCGACTCCAAAAGGGGCCAATGATTCCCCAAGCGGTGCCGGACCAGTCTGCGTTTTACCGATTTAACGGGCTTTGGCCCGTCCTTGTAGCGCGCGATTATCCAGTAGCTCGCGTTACAACGCATCAGGGGACGCAAACTATTTATTGCGTTTGAAGCCAGTAAATCCGGGGCCATCAAAAAGACCGGGGCGCTCAGGTTTCAAGCAAAAATGTCACAGGGCCATCATTGATCAGGTGCACCTGCATATCTGCACCAAACTGGCCCGTTTCCACCGTCTCGTGGGAGCTTTTGGCCTTCGTCACCAAATAGCCAAACAGCTCGGCGCCGAGGGCCGGGGGTGCAGCTTTTGAAAAGCTCGGCCGCATCCCGCTTTTGGTATCTGCCGCCAGTGTGAACTGAGAGACCAGCAGTAAGCCGCCATTAACGTCGATTAACGAAAGATTCATCTTCCCGTCGGCGTCACTGAATACCCGATAGTTAAGCAGCTTGTGCAACATCTTGTCGGCGCTGGCCGGCGTGTCTTGAGGCTCGATGCCAATCAGGACCATTAAACCTTGATCAATCGCACCAATGGTCTGGCCGGCAACGTCGACGCGCGCCTGGGAAACGCGCTGAAGCAAGGCCTTCATTTATGCCTCTTCCGGCGGCAGATCCAGCAAACGGCGCGCCACTTCTGACGCCGCCCGCACCAGCGCATCGGTGATGCCTGGCTCGGACGCCGAGTGACCGGCTTCGCGGATGACCTGCAGTTCACTGTTCGGCCACGCCTGGTGCAGCTCCCAGGCGTTGTCCAGCGTGCAGATCATGTCGTAGCGGCCATGGACGATGATGCCCGGCAGATGGGCGATTTTCGGCATGTCGCGAATCAGCTGGTTTTCTTCGAGGAACGCACCATTGGTGAAGTAATGGCATTCGATGCGCGCAATGGACAAGGCGCGATGGGGTTCGGTGAAGCGATCGACCACCTGCGGGTTCGGACGCAATGTGGCGGTGCGCCCTTCCCATGTCGACCACGCCTTGGCGGCGTGCATCTGGGCGATCTGATCATTGCCGGTGAGGCGTTTGTGGAATGCGGCGAGCACGTCGTGGCGCTCGTCCGGCGGGATCGGCGCCATGTAGTCCTGCCAGTAATCCGGGAACAGCCGGCTCGCGCCTTCCTGGTAGAACCACTTGATGTCCTGGGGCCGGCTCAAAAAGATGCCGCGCAAGATCAAAGCATGGACCCGATCCGGGTGCTTCTGCGCGTATGCGAGGGAGAGCGTCGAACCCCACGAGCCACCGAACACCACCCATTTGTCGATGCCCAGGTGGGTGCGGATGCGTTCGAGGTCATCGACCAGGTGCCAGGTGGTGTTGTTTTCCAGGCTGGCATGTGGCGTTGAACGACCGCAGCCGCGCTGATCGAAGGTGATGATGCGATAGAGATTAGGATCGAAATAACGGCGGCTCTGTGCATCGCATCCCGAACCCGGCCCCCCGTGAATGAATATGACGGGCAGGCCGTCCGGCGAGCCGCTTTCATCGACATACAGTACATGCGGCTCTTCCACCGCCAGATCGTGCCGGGCGTAAGGTTTGATCTGCGGGTACAAAGTCTGCATAGGTGCTCCAAAAGTCCAGTTCAGGGGCTGCGGTCTATCTGCCGTTGGGCATCATAAACCTGAATCGGCGAATGAACATGCCCGCCTCATTCCGGCCAACTGTTATCCCCTGTTTCACAGGCACATGCCCGCTGACAGCAAAACATGAGCAAGATCAACGCCAGAGTGGAACGATCAATGCAAGGCGTCTCCAGATACGGGGGAATGCGCCAGAGAATTGCCTTCGATGTGCAATGACGGCGAACCGGGGTAGCTTGTTCGAGTCGAACCGAGGGTTGTGCAACCGCGTATTTTCCGTCCGACCGGGAGGAAATAACCAATGACACGCCCTACAGTCAACCCACCCATTTAATCGTCAAACCAACTTGAGGTCGTACCCGATGTCTCCGGAACCCAACGTTCGTGACGCTGAAGTGGCAGCCTTCCGAGAAGCTGTGCTGAACAAACTCGAGTATGCCGTCGGTAAAGACCCCGACCATGCCTTCGACCATGACTGGTTCATGGCCATCGCGCTGGCGACTCGCGACAAAATGGCCGAGCGCTGGATGAACCACACGCGCTACGTCTATCGGCAGGAAAAAAAGCGTGTCTATTACCTCTCCCTCGAGTTCCTGATCGGCCGTCTGATGTTCGACAGCCTGAGTAACCTGGGCATCCTCGAAACCGCGCGCGAAGCGTTGAAAGGCCTGAACGTCGACTTGGAGCAGATTCGCTCGCTGGAGCCTGACGCTGCACTGGGCAACGGCGGCCTCGGTCGTCTGGCCGCCTGCTTCATGGAAAGCATGTCGACCCTCGGCATTGCGGGCCATGGCTACGGCATTCGTTACGAGCACGGCCTCTTCCGTCAGGCCATCGTCGATGGCTGGCAGCAGGAGCAGACCGAGAACTGGCTGGACTTTGGTAACCCCTGGGAATTCGAACGCCCTGAAGTGATTTACCAGATCGGCTTTGGCGGCAGCGTGCAGCCTCTGCTTGATGCAGCCGGCGCACCTGTGCTGGACGCCTCGGGCGAAACCCGTCAGGTCTGGACCGCAGGCGAAACCGTTCGGGCGATTGCTTACGACACGCCGGTCGTGGGCTGGCGCGGCAAAGCGGTGAACACGCTGCGCCTGTGGCGTGCGCGCGCCGTGGAAGACCTGCATCTGGAACGCTTCAACGCCGGCGACCACGTCGGTGCGGTGGCGGAAGTGGTGCGGGCCGAAAGTATTTCCCGTGTGCTGTATCCAAACGACAGCACCGAAGCGGGCCAGGAACTGCGCCTGCGTCAGGAATTCTTCTTCGTCTCGGCGTCGTTGCAGGATTTGCTGCGCCGCCACAAGAACATGGGCTACAGCATCGGCAGCCTGCCGGAACACGTTGCCATCCAGATGAACGACACGCACCCGTCGATCGCCGTGGCGGAGCTGATGCGCGTCCTGATCGACCTGCACGACGTGGAATGGGATGAAGCCTGGCGCATCACCGTCGGCACCCTGGCGTACACCAACCACACGCTGCTGCCTGAAGCGCTGGAAACCTGGTCGGTCGGCCTGATGGAGCGCATGTTGCCGCGCCACATGCAGATCATTTACATGATCAACGCCCAGCACATCGACAAGGTCCGCCTGGACTTCAAAGACGATCCTGGCCTGTTCGACCTGTTGCGCGCCGTCTCGCTGATCGAAGAAGACAACGGCCGTCGCGTGCGCATGGGTAACCTGGCGTTCCTTGGATCGCACAGTGTGAACGGTGTGTCGGCGCTGCACACGCAGCTGATGCGCAAGACCGTTTTCGCTCATCTGCACAAGCTGCACCCGGACCGTATCAACAACAAAACCAACGGCATCACCTTCCGCCGCTGGCTGTTCCAGTCCAACCCGCAACTCACTTCCATGCTGGTCAACGAGCTCGGCGAGCAGGTACTCGACAACCACGAGACCGCGCTGCTGAAACTGGAGCCGCTGGCTGAAGACCCTCGATTCCAGCAGGAATTTGCCGCTCAACGCCTGCAAAGCAAACAGGCTCTGGCCACGATCATTCAGGACCGCCTGGGCATCGTGATTAACCCTGAGGCGATGTTTGACGTGCAGGTCAAACGCATCCACGAGTACAAGCGTCAGCTGCTGAACCTGTTCCACACCGTGGCGCTGTATCAGGCCATGCGTGCCGACCCGAGCACCGATTGGGTGCCGCGCGTGAAGATCTTCGGCGGCAAGGCGGCGGCCAGTTATCACTCGGCCAAGCTGATCATCAAGCTGACCAACGACATCGCGCGCACGGTCAACAATGACCCGACGTTGCGCGGCCGTTTGAAAGTGGTGTTCATGCCCAACTACAACGTCAGCCTGGCGGAAAGCATCATTCCGGCAGCGGATCTGTCGGAGCAGATTTCCACGGCAGGCCTGGAAGCGTCCGGCACCAGCAACATGAAGTTCGGCCTCAACGGCGCGCTGACCATCGGTACCCTCGACGGCGCCAACGTGGAGATGAGCGAGCAGGTCGGTCTGGAGCACATGTTCATCTTCGGCATGACCTCGCAGGAAGTCGAAGCACGCAAGCATGCCGGTGAGTTCAACGCGCATCAGGACATCGCAGCGTCCGGGCGTTTGAATGACGTGCTGCAAGCGATCCGGGGCGGGGTGTTCTCGCCGGATGATCCGTATCGCTACGCCGGGCTGATCGATCAGTTGATCAACTACGACCGCTTCTTCGTGTGCGCTGACTTCGAGTCGTACTGGCACGCCCAGGCCAAGGTCGAAGCGCGCTGGCACGATTCGAAAGAATGGTGGCGTTCGGCGGTGCTCAACACTGCGCGCATGGGCTGGTTCTCTTCGGACCGGACCATCCGCGAGTACGCGACCGAAATCTGGAACGCGCTGGATTAAGGGCGTGTGAGGTGATTGTCTCAGCCGAGACGATCACCTCGATGTGACCGCTCGCTCTCGCAGCAAGTACAAATCCTGTGGGAGCTTGCTCGCGAAGACTTACTTTCATTCACCAGAAACGCCTGGCCGGGGACAGATTAATTTACGGTGAAGCGTTGTAAATAAATCAGTCCCCTTCCACCCCGCTTCCACCCCGGCCACACCGCTCGGTTTCGAGGCAGATGCAAATCCTGTGGGAGCGAGCTTGCTCGCGAAGACTTACTTTCATTCACCAGAAACGCTTGGGCGGGGACAGATTAATTTACGGTGAAGCGTTGTAAATAAATCAGTCCCCTTCCACCAGTAAATAAATCAGTCCCCTTCCACCGGTCCCCTTCCTCCGCACTTCCACCGCAGTCCTTTTCCACTTGGCTCCCCTCCCCGACACAAAATGTTTCCCCTTTCCTGACGCCCGATATACTTTTCGCCATCGCCGTTGATCGGCTGAAAAGGGATGTCGTCGCGTGCAATGGATTCTTCTGCTGGCCGGTCTGGTGATCGGAGCGCTTCTTGATGGGTCGCTGTTGGGCGGCGCGGTCGGGGCGGTCATTGGCCTGGCGGCGGGCTTGAGCTTCCGGCTGAGTGCATTGACGCGGGAAACCGCCGTGCAGAAAGCCGAACTTGCCAAGACCCGGCAGGACCTCGACGCCGTACAACAACGCCTCAGCCAGCTGGATTCCGCCGCCGCCCAGTTGCCGGACGCACCCGTGTCCGCGCCGTTGAATGTTCAGCCCATCGCAGACGATGGCCCGGAGCTGCTGTGGGATCTACCGGACCTCGAGCCGGCCGCCTCGGACGTTGGCGATTCGGAATGGAGTCGCCCTGCACCGGCGCCATCACCCACAGCCCCGAGCTACGCGCCCGCTGCTGCATCCGCCTCCCTGCCCGCTTCAACCCAGCCCGCCCCTGCCGAGCAAAACCTGTTCGACAGCGCCTTCATGCGCGCAAAAAACTGGCTGCTGGGTGGTAACACCGTGCTGCGGGTCGGCGTGGTGTTGCTGTTTCTCGGTCTGGCGTTTCTGCTGCGCTACGCCACCGAAGGCATGGTCGTCCCGATCGAAGCCCGTTATGCCGGTGTCGCGGGGGCAGCCTTGACGCTGCTGGGGTTGGGTTGGGGGCTGCGGCATCGCAATGAATCCTTCGCGCTGATGCTGCAGGGGACGGGCGTCGCGGTGCTGTACCTGACCGTGTTCGCCGCCATGAAAGTCCACACCTTGCTGGCGCCGGGGATGGCATTCAGCCTGCTGGTGGCGGTCACCGTGTTTTCGGCCATTCTCGCCGTCACGCAAAACTCTCTGGCCCTCGCCTGCGTCGCCGCTCTGGGCGGATTTGCCGCGCCGCTGCTGACATCCTCCGGCGACGGCAGTCACGTCGCGCTGTTCAGTTATTTCGCCCTGCTCAACGCCGGCATTGTCGCCATCGCGTGGTTCAAGGCCTGGCGCCCGCTGAACCTGATCGGCTTCATCGGCACGTTCGGCATCGGCTTCGCCTGGGGCATGGGCGCGTACACGCCCGAGCTGTTCTGGAGCACGGAACCCTTCCTGATCCTGTTCTTCCTGATGTACTTGGCCATCGGCCTGCTGTTCGCCCGGCGCACGCTGCAAGAACACGCCGCCGGGCCCGACGACAGCCGGGAAGCCACCCTGCGCGGGTCCTCGCGTCAGACCCACTACGTCGACGGCAGCCTGTTGTTCGGCACACCCATCGTCGGCTTCGGCCTGCAGTACGCGCTCGTTCAACACATCGAATTCGGCGCTGCGTTGAGCGCACTGGCGCTGGGCTTGCTGTACATGGGCATCGCTCGGTTCCTGGCCGGGCGCGCACCGGGTCGGGCGTTGCTGCTGGTCGAAACGTGCCTGTCGCTGGGCGTTGTCTTCGGCACGCTGGCGATTCCCCTTGGCCTCAGCGCGCAATGGACGACCGTCGCCTGGGTGGTCGAAGGCGCGGCGGTGTTCTGGCTCGGTATGCGCCAGAACCGCGTGCTGGCTCGAGGTTTCGGGCTGCTGTTGCAACTGGGCGCGGGGATGGCGTTTCTGGGCGTGGTCGGGCGCTGGTATGTGCCGACGTTCAATCAGGGGGATTTCTGGACCCCCTTGATCATCGCACTCGCTGGTCTGGTCAGCGCGTTCTCCGTGGAGCGCATCGGGACTTTGCGTCTGTCGCTAAGCAAGCGTGTATTGCAACCTGCGTTGCTGATGTGGGGAACGCTTTGGTGGTCCGTAGCGCTGTTCATCATGACTGACTACGTAGCAGGCCCGAACGTGTTCTCGACGTTGCTGGTGCTGGGCGCCGTTAGCGTTGGGCTGTGGACCATGGCAGCCCTGCGCCTGAACTGGACGGGGATCGCACAGCTGACGACGCTGCTGACGCCGATGAGCGCTGTGTTGCTCGTGCTGATGAGTTTCAACGCCTATTACAACCCTGCCGCCGATTGGGGCTGGCTGGGCTGGCTCGCGGTGATTGCGGTTCACCTGTGGTCCTTGAAGAAGCTCGACAAATTGCTGCTCCCGCGCCTGCGCAGTGGGGCCCATATGATCGGCTGCTGGCTGATCATCAGCGTTTTCTCGCTGCAACTTCGTTACGGAATGCTGGTGTTGTCGGAGGCGTACAACGCCTGGCGCTGGCTGGGCTGGGCGTTGCTGCCGAGCCTGTACTTGCTGGCGATGAGGGCTTCCCGCACGTGGCTCTGGCCCGTCAACGCCTATCCGCGTGAATACCGTGTCTGGGCCGCCGCGCCGCTGGCGGCATTGATGCTCGCCTGGTTCTGGCTGGCGAACGGGTTCAGCGAAGGCGCTGCCGACCCCCTGCCCTATCTTCCATTGCTGAACCCGCTGGAACTGGGCCTGTTGATCACGCTGACCGGCATCGTCAGCTGGACCCGCCAGCAACTTCCGCAATTGGGCGTCAGCGAGGGGCGTGCTCAGAAAGCGGCGCTGGTCATTGCCGGCGCATCGCTGTTCGCTCTGATCACCGCCATGGTGCTGCGCACGGCCCATCACTGGGCCGGCGTGGCCTGGCACCCCGACGCGCTGTTTGAATCGATGCGTGTGCAGGCCGGGCTTTCCATCGTCTGGACGCTGACCGCGCTGGCGCTGATGATCGGCGGCCATCTGCGCGCGCGTCGGGACCTGTGGATTGCCGGCGCCGCACTGATCGGGGTCGTCGTGGCCAAACTGTTCTTCGTCGAGCTGAGCAATCGTGGCGGTCTGGAGCGGATCATTTCCTTTATCGGCGTTGGCGTTCTGTTGCTGGTGGTGGGATATTTCGCCCCCCTGCCGCCCCGGCATCCGGCTCGAAGCGAGGGTCTGACCGACGCCGACGCGGCGGACCGGGCATCGAAATGAAGCGCGTAAGGAGTGTTCAGTTGAGTCGTCAGTTCGTCATCAAGGCCGCCCTGCTTGCCCCGTTGCTGGGCTCGCTGCTGTGCGCGGCCCCGCTCAGCCAGGCGGAGGATCTGCCGGATGATTTCACCACCCACGCGCCGCTGACCGTCAGCGGCGAAGGGCCCTGGTATCGGCTGGAATTGCCCCTCGGCGTGCAGTTGAACGCGCGCCAGAGCACTCTCAACGATGTGCGCGTTTTCAACGCAGACGGCCAGGCCCAGCCCTACGCAATCACCCAAAGCCCGCCCCAGCGTGCAGCCGACGCAAGCCCGGTCTCGGTGAAGTGGTTCCCGCTGTACAACAGTGATGCCGCGAAAGACGCCGAGCCGAAAATCCGCGTCGAGCGAACGCCGAACGGCACGCTGGTGGAGGTGCAGCCCCAGGGTGAGATCGAGGCGGGCGAAGAGATTCTGCGCGGCTGGTTGCTCGACACCAGCGCGATCAACGCGCCGCTGGATCAATTGATCCTGGACTGGAGCAGCGAGCGCGACGGCTTTCAGCGGTTCAGCATCGAGGCCAGCGACGACCTCCAGCACTGGCAGCGCTGGGGCGAGGGTCAGGTCGCGAGGCTGTCATTTGCTGAAGAGTTGGTTGAGCAGCGCGTCGTCAATCTGCCGGGGCGCAGCGCCCGCTATCTGCGTCTGCTGTGGAAATCGCCCCTGTCCGCGCCGACGCTGAACGCCGTGCAACTGATCAGCACGCAGCCCGGCGTGCTGCCGTTGAGCTGGTCGCCGGCCATCAATGGCCGCGTCGAAAAACCTGGCGTGTATGTGTGGCAACTGCCGGTGGCCCTGCCGCTGGAACGCATGCGGATCGACATCGCGCAACCCAACAGCCTCGCGCCTGCCACGCTCTATGGGCGTCGTGACAGCAACGCAGCGTGGGAGTTGATCGACAACGGCCTGCTTTATCGGCTCAGCCAGAACGGTCAGGACGTTGTGCAGGACGAAATGGAGCTGCCCGGCAATGTCGTGCAGCAGCTTAAACTTGAGGTCGATGACCGCGGCGGCGGCCTGGGCAATGACGCGCCGACGCTGAGCTTTGCCGTGCGCGCCACGCAACTGGTGTTCCTCGGTCGCGGCGCGCCGCCTTACAGCCTGGCCGTCGGCAACGCCACGGTGAAAAGCGCGGCGTTGCCACTGGCGACGCTGATTCCCGGTGTCAGCCCGGAGAAGCTGGCAGCACTGGGCAGCGCGTCCATGGCCGCGACACCTGTGGCGCCGGTTGCTCCGGCAGCGCCCGTGGAGGCCAGTGGTCCCGACATGAAGCGCATCGGTCTGTGGGCCGTGCTGATACTCGGGGTGATTTTTCTGGCATGGATGGCGCTTGGCACACTGCGCGGGTCGCGTAGCAAGTAACGCGCAAAACAACGCGCCAAATTATAAGTGTCGGGGTGATGACGCTGAATCGTCCCGGCATCGAAAAAATTGCAGACGATGCCCGCCAATTCGTCACCCCGATCGCGTTACGCTTAACGTACAACCGATGCGACTGGGTACGGCGATCCCTTGTGGGACCGGCTTCAGCCGGGAAGGCGTCGGTCGTCACGCTGCAAGATTTTTGGTGTTCACACTGGCCTCTTCCCGGCTAAAGCCGGTCCCACCAGGATGTAGCCCGTGAACTGAATCACTACCTACCCGGTCTGACAGGCAGTATTAAATTTCCGCTCACGCTAGACTGTGCGCGTTTTTATCCCCCATTTCGGAGCTCTCCATGTCCCGCGTTACCTTGAGTCGTTATCTGATCGAGCAGACCCGCACCAACAACACCCCTGCCGATCTGCGCTTTCTGATTGAAGTCGTGGCGCGTGCGTGCAAGGAGATCAGCCACGCGGTATCCAAAGGCGCCCTGGGCGGCGTGCTTGGCAGCATGGGCACTGAGAACGTGCAGGGTGAAGTGCAGAAGAAACTGGACGTGATGTCCAACGAGATTCTGCTCGAAGCCAACGAATGGGGTGGTCACCTGGCGGGCATGGCGTCCGAAGAAATGGACAACGCCTACCAGATCCCCGGCAAATACCCGAAAGGCGCCTACCTGCTGGTGTTCGACCCACTGGACGGCTCGTCCAACATCGACATCAACGCGCCGGTCGGCACGATCTTCTCGGTGCTGCGTTGCCCGAACGAGTACCTGAGCCAGAACGAAGCGCTGAACGAGAAGGCGTTTCTGCAGCCTGGCACTCAGCAAGTCGCCGCCGGTTACGCCATCTATGGCCCGCAGACCATGCTGGTGCTGACCCTGGGTGACGGCGTCAAAGGCTTCACCCTGGACCGTGAGATGGGCAGCTTTGTCCTCAGCCACGAAGACATCAAGATCCTGGAGTCCACTCAGGAATTCGCGGTCAACATGTCCAATCAGCGTCACTGGGAAGCCCCGGTCAAGCGCTACGTCGAAGAGCTGCTGGCGGGCGAAGACGGCCCGCTGAAAAAGAACTACAACATGCGTTGGGTCGCGGCGATGGTGGGCGACGTCCACCGCATCCTGACCCGTGGCGGTCTGTTCATGTACCCGCGCGATTCCCGCGAGCCTTCCAAGCCGGGCAAGCTGCGCCTGATGTACGAAGCCAACCCGATGTCGTTCCTGGTTGAACAAGCCGGCGGCGCGTCGACCGACGGCCATCAGCGCATCCTCGACATTCAGCCCGAAGGCCTGCACCAGCGTGTTGCTGTGTTCCTGGGTTCGAAAGAAGAAGTGGAACGCGCAACGGCGTATCACAAGGAATAAGGTTCTGAATGGCCGCCTTTGGCGGCCATTTTTCTGAGAGCTGCAGCCGCTTGTGTGGGAGCGCCACCTCGGTCATTCCCACAGGCTTTGTGTTTGCCGCGCGAACGAGCGGTTGCCCGAACGAGCAGGAAATCCTCTCCCTTCGGAAGCCGTCCTCCCCTTTTTTCTTCTAAGCTTGCGGCATCAGGTCGGCGCTGCGACGCTGCTCTCTCCCTCGATTCAGGAGTTCATCTCATGTCTTTGCGCACTCTCGCGGTGTTGTCGTTCTGCGTATTGCTGGCGGCCTGCAGCAAAGTGACTCAGGAAAATTATTCGAAAATCTCGGCCGGCATGGCTAAGGCGCAGGTCGAGCAATTGCTCGGCAGTCCAACCGAGTGCTCCGGCGCGTTGGGGATGTCCAGCTGCACGTGGGGCGATGCGAAGACGTTCATCAGCGTCCAGTACGCCGCCGACAAGGTCGTACTGTTCTCAGCGCAGGGGCTTGAATGAATATTCGTCAGGCACTGAAGCTCGGCGCCGTGGCGATAGCGGCAGTTTGGCTGGCTGGCTGTGCGGTCAAGCCTGAAAGCGAATCCATGGCGCCGAAGACGGTTGATCATGTCGATCTCAAGCGTTATCAAGGCACCTGGTACGAGGTGGCGCGGCTGCCGATGTTCTTCCAGCGCAACTGTGCGCAGTCCGAAGCGCACTACACGCTGAAGGCTGACGGGAACATTGCCGTCACCAACCGTTGCCGCACCCTCGAGGGCAAGTGGGAGCAGGCAACCGGGACCGCTTCACCGCAGATTCAGGGCAAGACCGATAAGCTGTGGGTCGTGTTCGATAACTGGTTCTCGAACCTCTTCCCGGGCGTGGCGAAGGGCGATTACTGGGTGCTGTACGTGAGCCCCGACTACACAGTGGCGCTGGTGGGCAGCCCGAGCCGCAAGTTCCTGTGGCTGCTGTCGCGCACGCCTCACGTGCCGGATGGGGTGCGCAACGACCTGCTGATGAAAGCGCAGCAACAGGGTTACGACACGACCAAGCTGATCTGGCGGGTAGCGGACTCGAAAGTAGGCAAGGCTGCGGACTGACTCAGCCCAGCAACTCCCGCAACACCTGAGCGAACGCACGGCTGCTCTGCCCTTCATCGGCATGGTGGCCGTCGCGGATCACCCAGCGGCCATTGACCATCACATCCCTGATCTGACGATCACTTCCGGCGAACAGCCAGCGATTGAGAATGGCATCGCCGGACGCCGTCGCGAGATACGGATCGTTGCCGTCGAGCACCAGCCAGTCTGCACGCTTGCCCACCTCCAACGCGCCCACCGGTTGCCCCATCGCCTGCGCACCGCCCACCAGCGCCGCGTCGTACAGCGTACGTCCGACCATCGGCTGATCCGGCCGGTACAGACGATTACGACGCTGATCGCGGAGACGTTGGCCGTATTCCAGCCAGCGCAACTCTTCGACCACGCTCAGCGACACATGGCTGTCGGAACCAATGCCCCAACGCCCGCCTTGTGCGATGTAATCCACCGCCGGGAATATCCCGTCGCCCAGATTTGCCTCTGTGGTCAGGCACAGCCCCGCGACCGCATGACTTTGCGCCATCAACGCCACTTCGTCCGGCTTGGCATGGGTCGCATGAACCAGGCACCAGCGCGCGTCGACATCGACGTTTTCATACAGCCACTGCAACGGCCGGCGACCGCTCCAGTCCAGGCAATCGTCGACTTCCTTTTGCTGCTCGGCAATATGGATGTGGATGGGGCAATGAGGGTCGCTGGCGGCAGTTACGTCGCTGATCTGCTGCGGCGTCACGGCGCGCAACGAGTGAAAGCACAGCCCCAGCGCCTGGGCGGGTTCCGCGGCGATGACGGGCTTCAGGCGGGACTGCAGATCCAGGTAACTGTCGTTGCTGTTGATGAACCGGCGCTGGCCCTCGTTCGGCGTCAGGCCGCCAAAACCAGAGTGGCTGTAGAGCACCGGCAGCAGGGTCATGCCGATGCCGACCGAACTCGCGGCCTGACTGACCTGCAGCGCCAGCTCGGCAGGGTCGGCGTAGGGCTTGCCGCTGGTGTCCTGATGGACGTAGTGAAACTCCGCGACCGAGGTAAAACCGCCCTTGAGCATCTCGATGTACAGCTGCCGCGCGATGACGCCGAGCTGCTGCGGGCTGATCTGCCCGACGAGGCGATACATCAGGTCGCGCCAGGTCCAGAAACTGTCATTGGGATTGCCGGCCACTTCTGCCAGACCGGCCATGGCGCGCTGAAAAGCGTGGGAGTGCAGGTTGGGCATGCCCGGCACGACCGGCCCGTTGAGCCACTCGGCGTCACCACGTTCGGCGTCGGTCTGCACGTGGCTCAGCAGGCCATCGGCACCGACCTCGAAACGTACGTTGCTGGCCCAGCCGGTGGGCAACAACGCGCGTTCGGCAAAGAAAACGGACATGACTCGGCACCCCTCGCGTGAAATTGTCTATACATATACAGACGTTTACATGGCCGGTAAACTGCGCCGCGCTTGTCGGCACACGTGTTAATGGTTAGCGTGGACGCTGTAACCTCTCTCGCCTGAATAACGCCATAACAAGGATTTCTCCGTGCCGACTCCGCCTGCCAATTTGCCGCTGGCTTCCCAGATGGGTGACAGTCCGGCGCCGCTGTACGCCAGGGTGAAGCACATGATCACCCAGCAGATTCAGAACGGCACCTGGCCGCCGCACCACCGCGTGCCGTCCGAGAGCGAACTGGTGACGCAACTGGGCTTCAGCCGCATGACGATCAATCGCGCCCTGCGCGAGATGACCGCCGAAGGGATGTTGGTGCGCATGCAAGGCGTCGGTACGTTCGTCGCCGAGCCCAAGACTCAATCCGCGCTGTTCGAAGTGCATAACATTGCCGATGAGATCGCCGCTCGCGGACATGTCCACACCTGCCAGGTCATCATTCTCACCGAAGAAGCCGCCGGTTCCGAACGCGCGCTGGCGCTCGACATGCGTGAAGGCCAGCGCGTGTTTCACTCGCTGATCGTGCATTTCGAAAACGATATTCCCGTGCAAATCGAAGACCGCTTCGTCAACGCCCTCGTCGCGCCGGACTACCTGCAGCAGGACTTCACCCAACAAACGCCCTACGCCTACCTTTCCCAGGTCGCGCCGCTGACCGAAGGCGAGCATGTGGTCGAGGCGATTCTCGCCGAACCCGACGAGTGTAAATTGCTGCAGATCGAAAAGGGCGAACCGTGCCTACTGGTGCGTCGGCGCACCTGGTCCGGCCGCCAGCCGGTGACTGCTGCCCGCCTGATTCATCCCGGCTCACGCCACCGCCTAGAAGGACGCTTCAGCAAATGACTCAACTGACTGTTCTGCGCGCTGCGGACTACCCGCGAATGCCTTGGAAAAACGGCGGCGGCAGCACCGAGGAAATCACCCGCGATGCCGGCGAAGGCATGGAAGGTTTCGGCTGGCGGCTGTCGATTGCCGACATCGCCGAGTCGGGCGGCTTTTCGGTGTTCGCTGGCTATCAGCGCATCATCACCGTGCTGCAAGGTGCAGGCATGACGCTGACTATCGATGGGAAGGACAGCGAGCCACTGCTGCCGTCCGATCCGTTCGCGTTCAGCGGCGACAGCGCGGTGTCGTGCACGCTGCTCGACGGCCCGATCCGCGACTTCAACCTGATCTATTCGCCAGCCCGTTACCGCGCGCGCCTGCAGTGGATCGACGTGATGCAGCCCCAGCGGTTTTTCAGTTCGGCTGACGTGTTCGTGGTGTTCAGCACCGCCGAGCAGATGGCCGCCAATATCGGCGAGCACCCCCCGCAAATGCTCGAAAAACATGACTGCTTACAATTGGAGAACGCCCCGGGCGCGCTCGTGGAAGCGGTGCTCTACGCCCCGCGCCCCAGCCGCGTGTGCGTGATCGAGCTGTCGCGCGTCTGAGTCCAGCCGTCCCTGTGTTAGATTGCGTTTTTTTCGCCAGCACAAGGACGACCATGACGATGCTCAACGACAATAAAGAAAGCCCACGAGCCCTCGCCATTCTTGCCAGTTTCCTTGCATCGGAGTCGGCAGGCGGCCTTGTGCTGATGGGCGCCGCCCTCGCCGCGATCATCGTCGCCAACTCCCCCCTCGCCCCCTCGTATTTCGCCGCACTGCACAGTGTCTGGGGCGGGTTGTCGATCGAGCTGTGGATCAACGACGGGCTGATGGCGATCTTCTTTCTGATGGTCGGCCTGGAAATCAAACGCGAAGTATTGGCCGGCGGTCTCGCCAGTTGGGGTCAGCGTGCGCTGCCCGGTTTCGCGGCAGCGGGCGGCATGCTGGTGCCGGCGCTGATCTACATCGGCGTCAACATGGGCAACGCCGAAACCATGAGCGGCTGGGCGATCCCGGCGGCCACTGACATCGCCTTCGCCCTTGGCGTGCTGTCGTTGCTGGGCAAGCGGGTGCCGACGTCGCTGAAGGTGTTTCTGGCCGCGCTGGCGATTCTCGATGACCTGGGCGCCGTCACCATCATCGCGCTGTTCTACAGCACCGGCCTGAACATGCCGATGCTGGGCGCCTCCTTCGCGACGCTGGCCGTGTTGGTGATCATGAACCGCATGGGCGTGCAGCGATTACTGCCGTACCTGCTGCTCGGTCTGTTGCTGTGGTTCTTTGTGCTGCAGTCAGGTGTGCATGCAACGTTGGCGGGTGTAGCCCTGGCGCTGTGCATTCCGCTGGGCACGCGCAAAGAAGAAGCCCGCTCGCCGCTGCTGTTTCTTGAAGAGAAAATGCACTACTGGGTGGCGTTCGCGGTGGTGCCGATTTTCGGATTTGCCAATGCGGGCGTGTCCCTGTCGGGCATTACTCTCGGCAATCTGGTCGACCCGGTGCCGCTGGGTGTGGCGCTGGGGCTGTTTGTCGGCAAGCAGATCGGCGTGTTTCTCGCTGCGGTGCTGGCGATCCGGTCCGGACTGGCGACACTGCCGGAAGGCAGCAACTGGCCCCAGCTGTATGGCGTGGCCCTGCTCTGCGGCATCGGGTTCACCATGAGTCTGTTCATCGGCAACCTGGCCTTCCCGGGCGCAGCGCATCTGATCGATGAAGTGAAAGTGGGCGTGTTGCTGGGCTCGATCGCGTCGGCGCTGGCCGGGGTGTGGCTGTTGCGCAGCAAGCTGGCACAGCGCTGATTGAGTCCAGACACAACGGTATCGCGCCGCAGACACTGGCCCTGTAGGAGTGAGTTTGCTCAAGAAGATGGCAGTACATCAGCAGGAGATTTTGCGGATGTATCAACCGCTTCGCGAGCAAGCTCGCTCCCACAGGTCAGTGGCTCCGTAAATAACTCTTCTGTTACCCCAGTCATGCACTGAGCTGGGGCGTTCGCACCGAAAAGTAACAATTCCCTTCTTTTCACCTTCCTTGAATCCGTAAGCCTTCGCACGGCTGAAACCTTGGCAAGCGCGCAGCAATGCGGGCCGAAGGGGTTTCTGCACCTGCAAAAGCAACGTTGGCCTCTTGGTTGCATATGCTTGTATGTACAAGTAAGCATGAGTCGATAAAAGCTGTTCCCAGCCGGTTCGGATTACAACGGCAGCACTCATGCAGAACCTTATTCCCACGTTCGTCACGGACTCCCGCGTCCAGGCCGGATCGATCATCGAGGACTGTTAAGTGACTACTGACCACAACACCCCTGCTCAGCAATGGACCAAACGCCGCGATGTGGAAATCCGCGCAGCCCGTGGCACGCAACTGACCGCCAAGAGCTGGATGACCGAGGCGCCGTTGCGGATGTTGATGAACAACCTCGACCCGGAAGTCGCCGAGAACCCGAACGAACTGGTGGTCTACGGCGGTATCGGTCGAGCAGCGCGCAACTGGGAGTGCTACGACAAGATCGTCGAGAGCCTGACGAACCTGAACGACGACGAAACCCTGCTGGTGCAGTCCGGCAAACCGGTCGGCGTGTTCAAGACCCACAGCAACGCGCCCCGCGTGCTGATCGCCAACTCCAACCTGGTGCCGCACTGGGCGAGCTGGGAGCACTTCAACGAACTGGATGCAAAAGGCCTGGCGATGTACGGCCAGATGACCGCCGGCAGCTGGATCTACATCGGTAGCCAAGGCATCGTCCAAGGCACCTACGAAACCTTCGTCGAAGCAGGTCGCCAGCATTACGACGGCAACCTGAAGGGCCGTTGGGTACTGACCGCAGGCCTGGGCGGCATGGGCGGCGCGCAGCCACTCGCGGCAGGGATGGCGGGCGCCTGCTCGCTGAACATCGAATGCCAGCAGAGCCGCATCGATTTCCGCCTGAAAACCCGTTACGTCGATGAGCAAGCCACGGACCTCGACGACGCCCTTGCCCGCATCGCCAAGTACACCGCCGAAGGCAAGGCGATCTCCATCGCCCTGTGCGGTAACGCTGCCGAGATCCTCCCGGAAATGGTCCGCCGTGGCGTGCGCCCGGACATGGTCACCGACCAGACCAGCGCCCACGACCCGCTCAACGGCTACCTGCCCAAAGGCTGGACATGGGAGCAGTACCGCGAGCGCGCCGCCACCGAGCCTGCCGCCGTGGTCAAGGCCGCCAAGCAATCCATGGCCGAGCACGTCGAAGCCATGCTGGCGTTCCAGAAAATGGGCGTGCCGACGTTCGATTACGGCAACAACATCCGTCAGATGTCCAAGGAAGTTGGCGTGACCAACGCGTTCGATTTCCCCGGTTTCGTGCCCGCTTACATTCGTCCGCTGTTCTGCCGTGGCGTCGGTCCGTTCCGCTGGGCCGCGCTGTCGGGCAATCCTGAAGACATCTACAAAACCGACGCCAAAGTCAAAGAGCTGATCCCGGACGATGCGCACCTGCACAACTGGCTGAACATGGCCCGTGAGCGCATCAGCTTCCAGGGTCTGCCGGCACGTATCTGCTGGGTCGGCCTGGGTCAGCGCGCCAAGCTGGGCCTGGCCTTCAACGAAATGGTCCGCAGCGGCGAGCTGTCGGCGCCGGTGGTGATCGGCCGTGATCACCTGGACTCCGGCTCCGTCGCCAGCCCGAACCGCGAGACCGAATCAATGCAGGACGGCTCCGACGCCGTGTCCGACTGGCCGCTGCTCAACGCGCTGCTCAATACCGCGAGCGGCGCGACCTGGGTCTCGCTGCACCACGGCGGCGGCGTCGGCATGGGCTTCTCGCAGCACTCGGGCATGGTCATCGTCTGCGACGGCACCGACGAAGCTGCCGAACGCATCGCCCGCGTCCTGCACAACGACCCGGCCACCGGCGTGATGCGTCATGCCGATGCCGGGTATCAGATTGCGATCGACTGCGCCAAAGAGCAGGGCCTGAACCTGCCGATGATCTGATACTTCAGTGGCCATCGCGCTGAACCCTGTGGGAGCGAGCTTGTTCGCGAATGGTGAGGCCCAGACGCAGGTGATGCTGCGGATGTACCGGCCCCTTCGCGAGCAAGCTCGCCCCCACAGATCCGCGCAGAAATGTGCCTGACGACTAGCGCTTCCAGAACTGTTTCGGGGATGTTTGAGATGGCTGTTCCAGATGATCGTGCTGCACCTGCTTCCGTGATCGAGCGGCGTTCAATCGATTACATCCCTGATGCCGAACGACACGGCCGTCTGTTCAGTCAGTTCACCCTCTGGCTGGGCGCCAACCTGCAAATCACAGCGATTGTCACCGGGGCGCTGGCCGTGGTGCTGGGCGGCGATGTGTTCTGGTCGCTGATCGGGCTGTTCATCGGGCAACTCATCGGCGGTGGCGTGATGGCACTCCATGCAGCACAAGGCCCGAAGCTCGGTCTGCCGCAGATGATTTCCAGTCGGGTGCAGTTCGGCGTTTATGGCGCGGTGATTCCGCTGGTGCTGGTGTGCCTGATGTACATCGGTTTTTCCGCCAGCGGCTCGCTGCTCGCGGGCCAGGCGGTGGCACAACTGATCAACGTGCCGGACTGGCAGGGCGTGGTGATCTTCGCGGCGGCCATCGTGGTACTGACCATTCTGGGCTACCGGGTCATCCACCTGATCGGCCGGGTCGCCAGCCTCATTGGCGTGATCGCGTTCGTTTACCTGTTCGCCGCACTGCTGGCGGGCAACGACGTCGGCGCGCTGTTGGGCAATAAGCACTTCTCGCTGAGCAGCTTCCTGCTGGCGATTTCCCTGTCGGCGTCCTGGCAGATCGCCTTTGGCCCTTACGTCGCGGACTACTCGCGCTATCTGCCGCGTAGCACCTCAGCCGGCAAAACATTCTGGGCGGTAGGTCTGGGGTCGGTGATCGGCGCGCAGGCGTCGATGGTGTTCGGCGTGTTCGCGGCGGCGCTGGCCGGTAAAAACTTCGCCCATCACGAGGTCTCGTTCATCGTCGGCCTCGGCGGGACCGGCGCGGTCGCGGCAGCGCTGTATTTCAGCATCGCGTTCGGCAAGGTGACCATCACTACGCTCAACGCCTACGGCAGCTTCATGTCCATCGCCACCATCGTCAGCGGCTTCCGTGGCAATCGGCACATCTCCAGCGCGCTGCGGCTGACGTACATCTTCGCCATGGTCGGGATCGCGACGGCCCTGGCGCTGCTGGGCAAGGACTCGTTCCTCAAGGACTTCTCGGCCTTCATCCTGTTTCTGCTGGCATTCTTCACGCCGTGGAGCGCGATCAATCTGGTGGATTTCTATTGCATCACCAAAGAGCGCTACGACATTCCGGCGCTCTCGGACCCGAACGGTCGCTACGGTCGCTGGAACGGGATGGGCATCGGGATTTACGTGCTGGGCGTGCTGATTCAGATGCCGTTCATCTCCACGCATTTCTACACCGGGCCACTGGTGGCGAGCCTCGATGACACCGACATCTCGTGGATCATCGGCCTCATCGTGCCGGCTGTGCTGTACTACGGGGCGGCGAAGAGGTGGCCGGGCAACGTGGCCGATCGCTTGATCCTGCCGACGGATTCGGGGGCACCTCAGGCAAGTCGCGCCGCTGCCCCTGCGCACGTGGCGGTGAACTGACCGTTCGTCCTGCACGTCTGTTGCAGGAGGCATGCTGGAGAGAGAAGCGGGACGAGGCCGCCAAGTGCCTCTCCCCTTGGCTGGAAGCCATCTGTTTTCGTTACTGCCGTCATCCACTACAAGACCGGAGCGTCACTCAATGAACACGAAAAAGGCCCTGCTATTCACGTTGCTCACCGCGGGCGTGCTCGCCAGTGGCGCCAGTCAGGCGGCGGGATGGTGCGAGTCCGGCAAGCCGGTGAAATTCGCCGGCCTGAACTGGGAAAGCGCAATGCTGCTGACCGATGTGCTGCAAGTGGTGCTGAACAAAGGTTATGGCTGCGAAGTGGACAGCCTGCCGGGCAACTCCATCACCATGGAAAACGCCCTGAGCACCAATGATATTCAAGTGTTTGCCGAAGAGTGGGTCGGCCGTAGCGAAGTCTGGAACAAGGCTGAAGCCGCCGGCAAAGTGGTCGGCGTCGGTTCGCCGGTCAAGGGTGCGGTGGAAGGCTGGTACGTGCCGCGCTACGTGATCGAAGGCGACGCCAAGCGCAAGCTGGAAGCCAAGGCACCGGACCTCAAGTCCATCGCCGATCTGGGCAAATACGCAGCCCTGTTCAAGGACGCCGAAGAGCCGGAAAAAGGCCGTTTCTATAACTGCCCGGCCGGCTGGACCTGCGAGCTGGAAAACAGCGAAATGCTGAAGAGCTATGGCCTGGAAAGCAAATACACCAACTTCCGCCCAGGCACCGGCCCGGCGCTGGATGCGGCGATTCTGTCCAGCTACAAGCGTGGCGAGCCGATCCTGGCGTACTACTGGTCGCCGACCCCGCTGATGGGCCAGGTGGACATGGTGCGTCTGGACGAGAAAGCCGGCGTGAACAAGACCATCGAGATCAAGGTCGGCCTGTCCAAGGCGTTCCACGAACAGGCGCCTGAACTGGTGTCGGTGATGGAGAAGGTCAACATCCCGATCGACCTGCTCAACCAGAATCTGGCGCGCATGACCAAAGAGCGCATCGAGTCGCCGAAGCTGGCGAAAATCTTCCTCAAGGAGCACCCGGAAGTCTGGCATCAGTGGGTGAGCGAGGATGCGGCGAAGAAGGTGGATGCCTCTCTCTGACAGGCACCGCTGTCTGTAGGAGCGTGGCTTGTCCCGCGAGCGGCCGGGAACCGGTCGTAGATAAGCCGAACGCGGTATGTCAGACACACCGCAGCGTTTGATTTTGCTGCCGCTTCGCGACAGATCGCGGGACAAGCCACGCTCCTACATGAACCAGGCCGCCACTCTAAACATCGAGATAACGATATGTTCCCCGAAAGCTTCACGTTCTCCATCGCCGACTGGGTCAATGACTGGGTCGACAAGCTGGTCACCAACTACGGCGACGTGTTCCGGCACATCTCCGACACGCTGCTGTGGGCCATCGTCAAGCTCGAAGGCCTGCTGCGCGTTGCGCCGTGGTGGCTGCTGCTGGCCATCGTCGGCCTGATCGCCTGGCACGCGACCCGCAAGATCACCACCACGGTGGTCATCGTCGGCCTGCTGTTTCTGGTCGGTGCCGTTGGCCTGTGGGACAAGCTGATGCAAACCCTGGCGCTGATGCTGGTCGCCACGCTGATCTCGGTGATTATCGGCATACCGCTCGGCATTCTGTCGGCGCGCAGCAATCGCCTGCGCTCGATACTGATGCCGCTGCTGGACATCATGCAGACCATGCCCAGCTTCGTGTACCTGATTCCGGTGCTGATGCTGTTCGGTCTGGGCAAGGTCCCGGCGATCTTCGCCACGGTCATCTACGCCGCGCCGCCGCTGATTCGCCTGACCGATCTGGGCATTCGTCAGGTCGATGGCGAGGTCATGGAAGCGATCAACGCCTTCGGCGCCAACCGCTGGCAGCAACTGTTCGGCGTGCAACTGCCGCTGGCCCTGCCAAGCATCATGGCCGGGATCAACCAGACCACGATGATGGCGCTGTCGATGGTGGTGATCGCCTCGATGATCGGTGCTCGCGGGCTGGGCGAAGACGTGCTGGTCGGCATTCAGACCCTCAACGTCGGACGCGGCCTGGAAGCGGGCCTGGCCATCGTCATTCTGGCGGTCGTGATCGACCGTATTACGCAGGCCTACGGCCGTCCACGGCATGAGGCGAACAAATGAGCGTCGAGACTATCAATCCAGCGAGCTCGGGCAATCCACTGAGCACGGGCGTTCCAGAGAACACGGGCGGCAAAATCGTCGTCAAGAACGTGTACAAGATCTTCGGCAACCGCGCCAAGGATGCATTGGCCATGGTCCAGAACAACCAGAGCAAGGATCAGGTCCTGGCGCAGACCGGCTGTGTGGTCGGCGTGAACGACCTGTCGCTGTCTATCTCCAGCGGCGAGATTTTCGTGATCATGGGCCTGTCGGGCTCCGGCAAATCGACCCTGGTGCGCCACTTCAACCGCCTGATCGACCCCACCAGCGGCGAGATTCTGGTCGATGGCGAAAACATCCTGACCTACGACATGGAAGCGCTGCGCAACTTCCGTCGGCACAAGATCAGCATGGTGTTCCAGAGCTTCGGCCTGCTGCCGCACAAGACCGTGATCGACAACGTCGCCTACGGCCTGACCATTCGTGGCGAGAGCAAAACGCAATGCGCCGAGCGCGCGCAGCACTGGATCACCACGGTGGGCCTGAAGGGCTACGAGAAAAAGTACCCCCATCAGCTCTCCGGCGGCATGCGTCAGCGTGTCGGCCTGGCACGGGCGCTGGCGGCCGACACCGACATTATCCTGATGGACGAAGCGTTCAGCGCACTCGATCCGCTGATCCGCGCCGAGATGCAGGATCAGTTACTGGAGCTGCAATCGAACCTGAAGAAAACCATCGTTTTCATCACCCACGACCTCGACGAAGCCGTGCGCATCGGCAACCGCATTGCGATTCTCAAGGACGGTCAGTTGATCCAGGTCGGGACACCGAAAGAAATCCTCTACTCGCCTGCCGACGATTACGTCGATCGCTTCGTGCAGCGGCGCGTGGCGACTCTCTAAGGACGCTGCGGTCATGTCGCGAGCAGAACAGATCATCATTGGCGAAGGCCCGCTCAGTTGGCGGGACGTGACCGCTGTTGCCCGCCATGGCGCAACGCTGTCGTTGTCCGAAGGCGCGTGGGCGCGGATCGACAATGCCCAGGCGATCGTGCAGCGCATCGTTGCCAGCGGCGAGCGCGCCTATGGCGTGAACACCGGCCTCGGCGCGCTGTGCAATGTGTCGCTGGCGGGTGAGCAACTCGGCCGGCTGTCGCGCAACACGCTGCTCAGCCATGCCTGCGGCGTCGGCCCGGCGTTGCCAGACGAGCAGACCCGCGCGATCACCTGCGCCGCGATCATCAATTACAGCCAGGGCAAGTCCGGAATTCACCGCCAAGTGGTCGAGGCCTTGCTCGCCTTGCTCAATCGACGCATCACCCCGCAAGTGCCGTCCCAGCGGTCGGTGGGTTACCTCACTCATATGGCGCACATCGGCGTCGCGCTGTTGGGCGTCGGTCAGGTCAGTTATCGCGGGCAGTTGATGTCGGCCTTGCAGGCGCTGAGCGAAGAAGGCCTGTCGCCGGTGGAACTGGGTGCGAAAGACGGTCTGTGTCTGGTCAACGGCACGCCGTGCATGACCGGCCTCAGTTGCCTGGCGATTGCCGACGTGAATCGCCTGATGCAGTGGGCCGATGTCATCAGCGCCATGACCTTCGAGGGCCTTCGCGGCCAGCTCGACGCCTTCGACGAAACCATCATCGCCCTCAAGCCGCACCCCGGCATGCAACAGGTGGGCAAAAACCTGCGCGGTCTGCTCGCCGGCAGCGAGGTGCTCGCCAACAGTCAGGGCATCCGCACCCAGGACGCCTTGAGCATCCGCTCTATCCCCCAGGTCCACGGCGCTACGCGCGACCAGTTGGCCCATGCGACCCGGCAGATCGAGATCGAGCTCAACTCTGCCACCGACAACCCGCTGCTGCTGGGCACGCCCGACGCGTATCGCGTGGTCTCCCAGGCCAACCCCCACGGCCAGTCCGTGGCGATGGCCGCTGATCTGCTGGCGATTGCCATGGCCGAACTGGGCTCGATTGCCGAGCGGCGGCTCGACCGGCTGATCAACCCGACAGTCAGCGGGCTTACGGCGTTTCTGGTCAGCCAGCCGGGGGTCAATTCCGGGATGATGATCACCCAATACGTCGCCGCCTCGCTGTGCGCGGAAAACCGCCAGCTGGCACAACCGGCGGTCATCGATAACTACGTGACGTCCGGCCTGCAGGAGGATCATCTGAGCATGGGCACCAGCGCCGCCTTGAAGCTGCACAAGGTGCTGGAGAACGTGACGCAGATCCTCGCCATCGAGTATTTGCTGGCCGCCCAGGCGTTCGAGTTTTTCAAGGGCCCGCGCTTTGGCGTCGGCACCGAGGCGGCTTGGCGTTTGCTGCGCGAACGCGTGCCGGCCTACGACGAAGACCGCTGGCTGGCCCCGGACATTGCCAGCAGCGTGACGCTGCTGAGGAACGAAGAGTCATTGGAAACCGTATTCCAGCGCTGCCGCGACTACGCGGCAGGCGCTAATCCCGACACCGACAACAACGGTCGCAGCGCAAGCGCCCCCCGCGCGGGACAGGCAGGAGCCGGTTCAGCGCAGACGACCGATACCCATTCAGGAGTAGCAGCATCGTGACCGACACCCAACAGGCGACCCCGCTGAATCTGATCCCTGGCCAGTTGAGCCTCGCCCAGCTGCGCGCGATTTATCAGCGACCCGTCACGCTGACCCTCGACGCCAGCGCCCATCGGCAGATCGAAGACAGCGTGGCCTGCGTCGAGCAGATCCTCGCCGAAAACCGCACCGCCTACGGCATCAACACCGGTTTCGGCCTGCTGGCCTCGACGCGCATCGCCAGCGCCGACCTCGAAAATCTGCAGCGCTCGCTGGTGCTGTCCCACGCCGCCGGCGTTGGCGGGCCGATCAGCGATGAGCTGGTGCGCCTGATCATGGTGCTCAAGGTCAACAGCCTGAGCCGGGGCTTCTCCGGGATTCGCCGTCAGGTCATCGACGCACTGATCGCCCTGATCAACGCCGAGGTTTATCCGCACATCCCGCTCAAGGGTTCGGTGGGCGCGTCCGGCGACCTCGCGCCATTGGCGCACATGTCGCTGGTGCTGCTGGGCGAAGGCAAGGCACGCCACAAGGGCGAATGGCTGAACGCCGTGGAAGCTCTGGCGATTGCCGGGCTCACGCCGCTGACGCTGGCGGCCAAAGAAGGCCTGGCGCTGCTCAACGGCACCCAAGTGTCGACGGCGTACGCGCTGCGCGGCCTGTTCGAAGCCGAAGACCTGTTCGCCGGTGCCCTGAGCTGCGGCGCGCTGACCGTTGAAGCCGTGCTCGGCTCCCGCGCGCCGTTCGATGCACGCATTCATGCGGCTCGCGGTCAGCGCGGCCAGATCGATTCGGCTGCGGCCTATCGCGAGCTGCTCGGCGATGGGAGTCAGGTCTCCGACTCCCATCGCGACTGCGACAAGGTTCAGGACCCCTACTCCCTGCGCTGCCAGCCCCAAGTCATGGGCGCTTGCCTGACCCAACTGCGTCAGGCCGCCGAAGTGCTGGCGATCGAATCCAACGCAGTGTCGGACAACCCGCTGGTGTTCGCAGCCGAAGGTGAAGTCATTTCCGGCGGTAACTTCCACGCCGAACCGGTTGCCATGGCTGCCGACAACATCGCCCTGGCCATCGCTGAAATCGGCTCGCTGAGCGAACGCCGCATCTCGCTGATGATGGACAAGCACATGTCGCAGCTGCCGCCGTTCCTGGTGGCCAACGGCGGCGTGAACTCCGGTTTCATGATTGCCCAGGTCACGGCTGCAGCGCTGGCGAGTGAAAACAAGGCCCTGTCCCACCCGCACAGCGTTGACAGCCTGCCGACGTCTGCCAACCAGGAAGACCACGTGTCGATGGCGCCTGCCGCCGGCAAGCGGTTATGGGAAATGGCGGAGAACACTCGCGGCGTGCTGGCTGTAGAATGGCTGGCTGCGTGTCAGGGTCTGGACTTGCGCAACGGTCTGAAGACCTCTGAAAAACTGGAAATCGCCCGCACCACGCTGCGTGGCAAAGTCCCGTTCTATGAGAAGGACCGCTTCTTCGCCCCTGATATCGAGGCCGCCATCGAGCTGCTGGCTTCCAACTGCCTGAGCGACCTGGTTTCTGCTGACCTGCTGCCGAGTTTTTGATCGGGACAGGCCAGGATGGCCTGTCGTTGAAATGAGTGTGGGGGGATCGCCCCCCTGCAACCGCTCATTTCGCAGCAAAAAGTAAGACTAGGAACGTGTGAAATGACATCGCAAAACGCTACAGATCTTAAACGCGGGCTCAGCGCGCGTCACATACGCTTCATGGCGCTGGGCTCGGCCATTGGCACCGGGTTGTTCTACGGTTCCGCGTCGGCGATCAAGCTGGCTGGCCCCGCCGTGCTGCTGGTGTACATCATCGCCGGCGCTGCCGTTTATATGGTCATGCGCGCCCTCGGCGAGATGGCCGTGCGCAACCCGGTGTCCGGCTCGTTCGGCGAGTACGCCACCACGTACCTGGGCCCCCTCGCCGGGTTTGTCCTTGGCTGGACCTACGCGTTCGAGATGGTCATCGTCTGTCTGGCCGATGTCACTGCGTTCGGCATCTACATGGGCTTCTGGTTTCCCGAGGTGCCCCGGTGGATCTGGGTACTCGGCATCGTCTTTCTGATCGGCGCGCTGAACCTGTGCAGCGTCAAGGTGTTCGGTGAAACGGAGTTCTGGCTGTCGCTGCTCAAGGTCGGCGCGATCATCGCGATGATCCTCGCGGGCTTCGGCATCATGCTGTTCGGCATCGGTTCGGTGTCGGGCGGCGGCGTCAGCAGCGTGAGCAATCTGTGGGCCTACGGCGGCTTCATGCCCAACGGCATCAGCGGCCTCGTCGCCTCGCTGGCGGTCGTGATGTTCGCTTTCGGCGGCATCGAAATCATCGGCATCACTGCCGGTGAAGCACGCAACCCGGAGCGGGTGATACCGCGCGCAATTAATGCGGTCCCGCTGCGAATTCTGCTGTTTTACGTGCTCACGCTCTTCGTCTTGATGTCGCTGTACCCGTGGCAGCAGATCGGCAGCCAGGGCAGCCCGTTCGTCCAGATCTTCGATCACCTGGGGATTTCCTCCGCCGCCACCGTCCTCAACATCGTGGTCATCACTGCAGCCGTTTCGGCGATCAACAGCGACATCTTCGGTGCCGGACGCATGATGTACGGTTTGGCCATACAGGGTCAGGCGCCCAAGGGTTTTGCTCAGCTGTCTGCTCAGGGCGTGCCGTGGATGACGGTGCTGGTGATGGGCGTCGCGCTGCTCTGCGGCGTCGTGCTGAATTACCTGATTCCCGAAAACGTGTTCCTGCTGATCGCCTCGATTGCGACCTTCGCGACGGTCTGGGTGTGGCTGATGATTCTGGTCACGCAGATCGCCATGCGCCGCTCCATGAGCGCAGAAGAAGTCGCCCAGCTGAAATTCCCGGTGCCGTTCTGGCCCGTGGCGCCGATTGTTGCCACCTTGTTCATGGTGTTTGTGTTTGGCGTGCTGGGTTATTTCCCGGACAGCCAGGCCGCGCTGGTGGTGGGGGCGGTGTGGATCGGGTTGCTGGTGGTTGCGTACTGGATCTGGGTGAAGCCGAAGCAAAACCTGATCAAGGCCACATCAAACAGCTGAGGCAAAACGTGTAGGCGCCGGCTTGCAGGCGAACGTGTTGAATCAGGACAGGTTGCTTTGAATGACGCAGCCGGTTCGCCAGCAAGCCGGCTCCTGCGGTCCGTGTCTGAGGCAGGATCTATTTGTTCTCTGGAGGTACTGATGAAAACGCTCTGGCACCACTGTCACGCAGCAACCATGGCGAACGGCACGTACTCGATCATCGAGGACGCCGCCATCGTGACCGATGCAGCGCAGATCGTCTGGATCGGTCCTCTCCGAGACCTGCCGGACCCGGGCGACGTCAAGCGCGTCGACCTGAACGGCGCGTGGGTGACGCCCGGCCTGATCGATTGCCATACCCACACGGTGTTCGGCGGTAACCGCAGCGGTGAATTCGAGCAGCGTTTGCAGGGCGTGAGCTACGCCGAGATCGCCGCAGCGGGTGGCGGCATCGCCAGCACCGTGCGCGCTACCCGGGCCGCCAGTGAAGAAGAACTCTACGCCAGCGCCGAACGTCGTCTGCTTCATCTGCTCAGGGATGGCGTGACCACGATCGAGATGAAATCCGGCTACGGCCTGGACCTCGCCAGCGAACGCAAAATCCTGCGGGTCATTCGCCAACTGGGCGAAAACCTACCGGTCACCGTGCGCAGCACTTGCCTCGCCGCCCATGCCCTGCCCCCGGAATACAAAGACCGCGCCGATGACTACATCGCCCACATCTGCAGCGAGATACTGCCGGCGCTGGCGGCGGAAAATCTGGTGGATGCCGTCGATGCGTTCTGCGAATACCTGGCCTTCTCGCCGGCACAGGTCGAACAGGTGTTCATCACCGCCGGCCAGTTGGGGCTGCCAGTCAAGCTGCACGCCGAGCAGTTGTCCTCGCTGCACGGCTCGAGTCTGGCGGCGCGTTATCAGGCGCTGTCGGCTGACCATCTGGAGTTCATGACCGAAGAAGACGCCATTGCGATGGCGGCCTCAGGCACGGTCGCCGTCTTGCTGCCGGGGGCGTTCTACTTCCTGCGCGAAACTCAGTTGCCGCCAATGGATGCCCTGCGCAAACACGGAGTGAAGATCGCCATTTCCACCGATCTCAATCCGGGCACGTCGCCGGGCCTGTCGCTGCGGCTGATGCTCAACATGGCCTGCACGCTGTTCCGTATGACGCCGGAAGAAGCCCTGGCCGGCGCAACCATCCACGCCGCTCAAGCGCTGGGCATGGCGGGGACCCATGGTTCGCTGGAGGTGGGCAAGACGGCGGATTTCGTCGCCTGGCACATCGAACGGCCTGCCGACCTCGCCTACTGGCTGGGCGGCGATCTGGACAAACGCGTCGTGCGTTATGGCGTGGAACGCACTCTCTAATCAGGGGAATACTGTGGACAAGGTTCTGAGTTTCACTCGCGGTCGCGTACCGCTGCTGATCAGCATGCCGCACCCGGGGCTGCACCTGACGCCCGTTGTGCGTGACGGTCTGGTGGATGAGGCCGTGAGCCTGCCGGACACCGACTGGCATATTCCGCGCCTGTACGACTTTGCGTCTGATCTGGGGGCCAGCGTGCTGTCGGCGGAATATTCGCGCTTCGTCATCGACCTCAATCGCCCCTCCGACGACACGCCGTTGTACGCCGGCGCGACCACCGGGTTGTTCCCCTCGACGCTGTTCGAGGGGGATCCGCTGTTCAGGGAGGGTTTGGCGCCGAGTAAGGAGGAACGCGCGAGCTATCTGGAGAATATCTGGACGCCGTATCACGACACGCTGCGCAGCGAGCTCAAACGCCTGCGCGCCGAGTTCGGCTACGCACTGCTGTTCGATGCGCATTCCATTCGTGGGCACATCCCGCACTTGTTCGATGGTCGACTGCCCGACTTCAACCTGGGCACGTTCAACGGCGCGAGCTGTGATGAAGCGCTGGCCCAGCGTCTGGACACCGCATGCGCTGCCGCGAAGCTTTACAGCCATGTGCTGAATGGGCGCTTCAAGGGCGGCCATATCACCCGCCACTACGGCGATCCGGCCAACCATATCCACGCGGTGCAACTGGAACTGGCGCAGAGCACCTACATGGACGAGTTCGTGCCCTTCCACTACCGCCCGGATCTGGCGGAGCCGACGCAAGTGGTGTTGAAAGGCTTGCTGGAAGAAATGATCGCCTGGGGACGGGAGAAGTACGGGAAGTAACCGGATGATGGTGCCCACGCAGAGCATGGGCACCATCATCAATGTACGCGTGGCGTTAGTAGGACCGGCTTCAGCCGGGAAGAGGCAAGTCTGAGCGCCATCAATTCCTGGTCATCAGCGTTACTTCTTCAACAACCGCAACCCGTTGGCCACCACCAACAGACTCACGCCCATGTCAGCGAACACCGCCATCCACATGGTCGCCATGCCGGCGAAGGTCACCGCCAGAAAGATCAGCTTGATCACCAACGCCAGCGCGATGTTCTGCTTGAGCACCGCCGCCGTGTCCCGCGACAGGCGAATGAAGGTCGGGATCTTGCGCAGATCATCATCCATCAGCGCCACGTCGGCGGTTTCGATGGCGGTGTCCGTGCCAGCCGCCGCCATGGCGAAACCGATCTCCGCCCGGGCCAGCGCCGGCGCATCGTTGATGCCGTCGCCGACCATGCCCACGCGATGGTTCTGCGCATACAGGGCTTCGATGGCTTGCAGCTTGTCGGTCGGCATCAGATTGCCCTGGGCCTGATCGATGCCCACCTGAGCGGCGATGGCCTTGGCCGTGTGCGGGTTGTCACCCGTCAGCATCATCGTCTTCACGCCCAGCGCATGCAGCTGCTCAATGGCCTCGCGGCTGCTGTCCTTGACCGTGTCGGCCACCGCAAACAACGCCAACGGGCCGGAGGCATCGAACAGCAGCACCACGGTTTTTCCCTGGCTTTCCAGCGCTTCAAGTTGCGCTTCCAGCTCCGGCGAGCAATACCCGGCGTCATGCACCAGACGGTGGTTGCCCAAATGGTACAAACGCCCTTGCACTTCGCCCTTCACGCCAAGCCCTGCGAGCGCCTCGAACGCTTCAACCGGCAACCGAGCGCCTTCCTGCGCCGCCTTGGCAATGGCTTGAGAAACGGGGTGATCCGAGCGGCCCGCCAGACTCGCCGAGATCGCCAGCGCCTGTTCGCCCAATGACGCATCGAGCAACACGTAATCGGTCTGCACCGGCTTGCCGTGGGTGATGGTGCCGGTCTTGTCGAGGGCCAGATAATCGAACTTGTGCCCCATCTCCAGGTACACGCCGCCCTTGATCAGAATGCCTTTGCGCGCCGCCGCTGCCAGACCGCTGACAATCGTCACTGGCGTGGAAATCACCAGCGCACACGGGCACGCGACCACCAGCAACACGAGCGCGCGGTAGATCCAGTCAAACCACACCGCCCCCATGAACAGCGGCGGGATGATCGCAATCGCCAGCGCCAGCGCGAACACGGCGGGCGTGTAGATTTTGGAAAAGCTGTCAACGAAACGCTGAGTCGGCGCGCGCGCACCTTGGGCCGCCTCGACGGCGTGGATGATCCGCGCCAACGTCGAGTTGCTGGCGGCGGCGGTCACTTTGTATTCCAGCGAACCGGCCTGGTTAATGGTGCCGGCGAAGACCTTGTCGCCCACAGTTTTCTCGACCGGCAGGCTTTCGCCCGTGATCGGCGCCTGATCGATGCTCGACTGGCCGGCAACCACTTCACCGTCCAGCCCGATGCGCTCGCCCGGCTTGACCCGGACGACGCTGCCCAACGCAATATCATTGACCTCAAGCTCAAGCCACTCGCCGTTCTGCTGTACGGTGGCGGTTTCCGGCGTCAGCTGCATCAGGCCGCCGATTGCGTTGCGGGCACGGTCCAGCGACTTGGCTTCAATCAGCTCGGCGACGGTGAACAGAAACATCACCATCGCCGCTTCCGGCCACTGCCCGATCAGCACTGCACCGGTAACGGCAATGCTCATCAGCGCGTTTATATTCAGGTTGAAGTTTTTCAGGGCGATCCAGCCCTTTTTGTACGTGGTCAGGCCGCCGCTGAAAATGGCGATCAGCGCGACGATGGCGACCACCCAGGTGGGCGCGACGTTGGTGAAATGGATGACTTCCGCCGTCAACGCAGCGACGCCCGACAACGCCAGCGGCCACCACGGTTTGTTGGCGGGCGGCAGCGACGCGGTTTCCTTGTCGGCGCCCTCCTCGATCAAGTCCGCCTGCATGCCCAGCGCGCCAATGGCGTCGCGGATGGGATCAGTGGACGGCAGCTCATGCCACACGCCCAGCACCCGGTTGATCAGATTGAATTCAAGCTTCTGAATACCCTTCATCTTGCCGAGCTTGTTCTGGATCAGCGTCTGCTCGGTGGGGCAGTCCATGGCTTCGATGCGGAAGCTGCTGAGCTGACCGTCGGCGTCTGACGCGCCATCGATGGTCACGACGGACGGTGCGCTTTGGTGGGAGCAGCACGCGTGGGCAGCGTGGTCGTGTTTGTGCACGGGCGTGAGTTTGGCTTGCCCGTGGTCATGACCGGCGTGATCGTGATCGGCGTGGTCATGGGCGGAATGGTCATGCCCAGCGTGCTCGTGCTCGGCATGTTCGGGCGCGTCGTGAGCGGGTTTGTGCGAGGAAGATTTGTGTACAGAGTCACTCATGGATTGAGTCTCTAAATGTGCGTGTTGCCAAGTGAACACCCTGTAGCCACTATAGGGTCAAGCGTCCTATTGAGGTCTTGCGCATGAATCCTTCATTTAAAATCGGCGAACTGGCGAAACTGACGGACTGCCCGGTGGAAACCATCCGCTATTACGAGCGCGAAGAACTGCTCAGTGAGCCTGCACGCAGCGACGGCAACTATCGGCTGTACACCCAAGAGCACGTCGAGCGCCTGACCTTCATCCGCAACTGCCGCAGCCTGGACATGACGCTCGACGAGATCCGCAGCCTGCTGGCGCTGCGCGACAGTCCGCAAGACCAGTGCGAGAACGTCAACGCGCTGATCGACGAACACATCCAGCACGTGAACGCCCGCGTCGCGAGCCTGCAAGCGTTGCAGGAGCAACTGGTCGACCTGCGCCAACGCTGCAGCGAAGGCGCGCCGGATCACTGCGGGATTCTGGATCGACTGGAAATCAGCGGGAGTGTCGTGGCTGCCGATGTCGAACACTCTCACGTAGGGCGCAGCCACGGGCATTGAACGGCTTGTGGTATGGCATACGACGCCTTCCCGGCTAAAGCCGGTCCTACGATGGATGGGCGTAGGAGCGCGCTTGCCCGCGAATGCAGTGTGTCAGGCAATGTCGAGGCGCAGGCAAATCGCAATCGCGGGCAAGCGCGCTCCTGCAGGTCCAGCGAATGGCTTCGGATCAGCGCTTAAACAGCCACTGGCGCCTTGATGCTCGGATCCGCGTTATAACCCACGATCTCGAAATCTTCGAATCGATAGTCATAGATGCTTTCAGGGCGACGCTTGATGCTCAGCTGCGGCAGCTGTCGCGGGGTGCGGGTGAGCTGCGTCGCGATCTGCTCCTTGTGGTTGGAGTAAGCGTGAGTGTCGCCCAGGCTGACGATGATCTCGTGGGGGATCAGGTCGCATTGCTGAGCCAGCATATGGGTCAGCAGCGCCAGCGCGGCGATGTTGTACGGCAGGCCGAGGAAGACGTCGGAACTGCGGATGTACAACTGCATCGACAGCTTGCCGTCGGCCACGAAGGCCTGGTACAGCAAATGGCACACCGCAAGCGCTTGGCGCCCGGCCTTGACGTTCTCCTGTGGCGACAGCTTCTCGTCTGGCAGGTATTCGGTATTCCAGCCGTGAAACAGAATGCGGCGGCTGTTCGGGTTGTTCTTCAGGCAGTCGACCATGTAATCGATCTGGTTGATCTTGCCGCCGTCCTTGGTCGGCCAGCCAGTCCACTGCGCGCCGTACACCGGGCCCAGATCGCCGTCTTCAGTGGCCCACTCGTCCCAGATGGTCACGCCGTTTTCGTTGAGCCATTTGGTGTTGGTGTTGCCACTGAGCATCCAGATCAGCTCGTTGGCGATGCTTTTGAAGTGCAGCTTTTTGGTGGTCAGCAGCGGGAAGCCATCGGCCAGGTTGTGGCGAATCTGCCGACCGAACACGGCCGTGGTGCCGGTCCCGGTGCGGTCGCCCTTGCGGGTGCCGTTGTTGATGACGTCCTGCAGCAGTTCAAGGTATTGCTTCATGACCAGAGGCCCTCTGTTTCGGTGAATCCGCCGAACCCATAAGGCCCGGCGCTCAGCAGATGAACCCGGCGCGTCACACCGCAGCGTTGTTGGCAGCGGGCGCGCGGTGGTAAGCCAGCCAGATCAGCACCAGGCCGCCGATGATCATCGGCAGGCTGAGGATCTGCCCCATGGTGACCCAGCCCCAGGCCAGATAACCGAGCTGGGCATCCGGCACGCGGACGAACTCCACCACGAAGCGGAAGATGCCGTAGAACAACGCGAACATGCCGGAAACGGCCATGGTCGGACGCGGCTTGCGGGAGAAAAAGTAGAGAATGACGAACAAGGCCACGCCTTCCAGCGCGAACTGGTAGAGCTGTGACGGGTGGCGCGGCAGCTGCGCAGGGTCGGTGGGGAACACCATGGCCCAGGGCAGATCAGTCGGCTTGCCCCACAGTTCGGCGTTGATGAAGTTGCCAATGCGCCCGGCACCCAGACCAATCGGCACCATGGGCGCGATGAAGTCCATGAGCTGGAAGAACGACTTGCCGTTGCGCTTGCCGAACCAGTACGTCGCGATCATCACGCCGATGAAGCCGCCGTGGAACGCCATGCCGCCCTTCCACACTTCAAAGATCAGCAGCGGGTTGGCGATGTAGTTGGGCAGATCGTAGAACAGCACGTAGCCCAGCCGTCCACCGACGATGACGCCCATGGCGACCCAGAAAATCATGTCCGAGAGCTTTTCTTTGGTCCACGTCGGGTCAAAGCGATTCAAGCGACGGGATGCCAGGTACCAGGCACTGCCGATACCGACCAGATACATCAGGCCGTACCAATGGATTTGCAGCGGACCGATGGCCACGGCTACCGGGTCAATCTGCGGGTAAGGCAGCATTGCGACTCCTTGAAATAGAAGCGCTCATTGAGCGACGAAGCAGAACTATGCGGCGGCGGCAGCAGGTCGTGCCACCCAATAATGATGAAATCTGGTGTAAGAGCGACCGCGATGAAAGCCTCGCACGCCGACGATGCCGCTCTCACTAGCACGGACATCTCTCAAAAACAGTGCGGCATGTTACCGGACCGCGCCGATCCGCTCTAGCAGCGTGCGATGGATGTCGGCGTGCGGGGTGGGTAAAGTGGCGCAAAAAGGAGTCATCCATGTGCCTCATCGTCTTCGCCTGGCCGCCGACGCACTCTCAGCCGCTGATTCTGGCGGCCAATCGTGACGAGTTCTACGCCCGTCCTACTCTGCCGCTGGCCCAGTGGGAAGAGGCGCCGCAGGTGTATGCCGGGCGCGATCTAGAAGCGGGTGGGACGTGGCTGGGTATCAATGCTGGCGGACGATTCGCAGCGCTTACCAACATCCGCGAGCCGGGCAAGCCGCCTGGCCGTCGTTCGCGGGGCGAATTGGTTGCTCGTTTTTTGACCAGCGATGTGTCCATAGATGAGTACCTGAGTGAGATCGCAGCGAGATCAACGGAATACGGCGGGTTCAATCTGCTGGTGGGTGATCGTCAGCAGTTGCACTTCCTCAACGGCAACGATTCGGCACCCCGCTGCTTGGAAGCAGGCGTTTACGGTGTGTCCAACGCCGGGCTCGACACGCCATGGCCTAAGCTGGTGAAAGCCAAAGCCGCGCTGTCCGAACAGCTGAACAATCCTGATCCCGACGCGTTGTTTGGCTTTCTCAGCGATCACGCGCCTGCGCCGGACGCTGAACTGCCAAGCACAGGCGTTGGGCTTGCGACGGAGAAATTGCTGTCGAGCGTGTTCATCGCCAGCCCCAATTACGGCACGCGGGCGAGCACGGTGTTGCGGGTGAATGCGGATGGCAGCCGGCGGCTGATCGAGCGTAGCTTTGGGCCGTATGGCGGGAGATTGGGTGAGGTGGACCTGCAGATTTGACTCCACCTCTTCCCGGCTGAAGCCGGTCCCACTAAGAGCAGCGCAGCGCCAGCCCTTAGTGCCCCTTCACAGACCCCGGATTGATCATCCGCGACAGGCCCAGATTCCTCAGCGCCAGCTGCAGCGAGCTGCTGATGACTTGCGGGTTATCGTTCTTCATCAGTTGGGCCAACAGGTCCTTGGCCATGCTCAGGTTGATCTGACGCAGCATCCACTTCACTTTCGGCAAGTTGGTGGCGTTCATCGACAGGCTGTCGAAGCCCATCGCCATCAGCAGCACCGCCGCCGCAGGATCACCGGCCATTTCGCCGCAGATGCTCACCGGCTTGCCTTCGGCGTGGGCATCGCGCACCACGCTCTGCAGGGCCTGGAGCACCGCCGGGTGCAGGTAGTCGTACAAATCCGCCACCCGCGGGTTGTTGCGGTCGACCGCCAGCAAATACTGGGTCAGGTCGTTGGAGCCGACAGACAGGAAATCCACCTGACGCGCCAGCTCACGGGTCTGATAGACCGCTGCCGGCACTTCAATCATCACGCCCACTGGCGGCATCGGCACGTCGGTGCCTTCATCGCGCACTTCGCCCCATGCCCGGTGGATCAGGTGCAGCGCTTCTTCGGTCTCGTGGGTGCCGGAGATCATCGGCAGCAGAATCCGCAGGTTGTTCAGACCTTCGCTCGCTTTGAGCATGGCGCGGGTCTGCACCAAGAAGATTTCCGGGTGGTCCAGCGTGACGCGAATGCCGCGCCAGCCGAGGAACGGGTTGTCTTCCTTGATCGGAAAGTACGACAGCGACTTGTCGCCGCCGATGTCCAGCGTTCGCATCGTCACCGGTAACGGGTGAAACGCCGCCAATTGCTCACGGTAGATGGCGAGCTGTTCCTTTTCGCTGGGGAACCGCTGCTGAATCATGAACGGGACTTCGGTGCGGTACAGGCCGACGCCTTCCGCGCCTCGCTGTTGCGCGCGAGCAACGTCTGCCAGCAGACCGGTGTTGACCCACAGCGGCATGCGATGGCCGTCGAGGGTTACGCAGGGCAATTCACGCAGCGCGTCGAGGCCTTGGGAGAGCTGGCGCTCCTCTTCGACGACGACGGAATACTGTTTGATCAGGATCTCGGACGGGTTGGTGAAGACTTCGCCGTGGTAGCCGTCGACGATCAACTGGATGCCGTCGACTTTCGAGTACGGCAGGTCCACCACCCCCATGACCGTGGGAATGCCCATGGCCCGGGCCAGAATAGCGACGTGGGAGTTACCCGAGCCGAGTACCGAAATCAGGCCTACCAACTTGCCTTCCGGCACCTCGCCGAGCATGGCGGGCGACAGCTCTTCGCTGACCAGGATGGTGTTGTCGGGGTAGACCAGTGTTTGCTGGCGCGCTTCCTGAAGGTAGGCGAGCAGGCGGCGACCGAGGTCTTTGACGTCCGATGCACGCTCACGCAGGTAGGCGTCGTCCATCAGCTCGAAGCGTTTGACGTGCTCGTTGACCACCGAACGCAACGCGCCCTGGGCCCACTGGCCGGTCTTGATGACGTTGGTGACTTCGCTGCCCAGCGACGCATCGTCGAGCATCATCAGGTACACATCGAACAACGCGCGCTCTTCTGGGCGCAATTGTGTGGCCAACTTCGCCGAAAGGGTGCGCATGTCATTGCGCACGCCTTCAAGGGCGGTCTGGAACAGTTTGAGTTCGGCGGTGATGTCAGTGACGGTTTTGTCCGGCACGACTTCGAGGTCGGCCGGCGGCAGCATGACCAGCGCGGTACCGACGGCGGCTCCCGGCGAACCTGGCACTCCGACGAATCGGGCTTCCTGAATGCCCTTGCCCTGCCGACCGAGCCCGCGAATGGAGCCGGTGGCTTCTGCGTGGGCGATAACGCCGGCGAGCTGCGCGCTCATCGTCACAAGGAAGGCTTCTTCGCCCTCGTCGAACTGACGTCGCTCCTTTTGCTGGATGACCAGGACGCCCACTACCCTGCGGTGGTGGATGATCGGCGCACCGAGAAACGAGGCGTAGCGTTCTTCGCCGGTTTCGGCGAAGTAGCGATAACGAGGGTGATCGGCGGCGTTTTCGAGGTTCAGCGGTTCTTCACGCGTACCCACCAGACCCACGAGGCCCTCGTTCGGGGCCATGCTCACCTTGCCGATCGAGCGCTTGTTCAGGCCTTCGGTGGCCATCAGCACGAAGCGGTTCGCTTCAGGATCGAGCAGATAGACCGAGCAGACCTGGCTGCTCATGGCCTCTTTTACGCGCAATACAATAATGCCCAACGCCGCCTTGAGATCCTTGGCGGAGTTAACTTCCTGGACGATCTTGCGCAGCGTATTGAGCATGGCTCGGGGTCGAACTCCGTGTCAGTCGCGCGCCAACAGGCGCGGGGCAAGCTCTTTGAGTGCGCGGCGATATACCTCGCGCTTGAATGTCACCACCTGGCCCAGCGGGTACCAATAACTGACCCAACGCCAGCCATCGAACTCCGGTTTGCCGGTCAAATCCATCCGCACCCGCTGCTCGTTGGAGATCAGGCGCAGGAGAAACCATTTTTGCTTCTGGCCGATGCACAGCGGCTGGCTGTGGGTACGGACCAATCGTTGCGGCAGACGATAGCGCAACCAACCCCGGGTGCAGGCAAGAATTTCAACATCATGCCGTTCCAGCCCGACTTCTTCATTCAATTCACGGTAAAGCGCGTCTTCCGGGGTCTCCTGAGGGTTGATACCCCCCTGCGGAAACTGCCAGGCGTCTTGATTGATGCGCCGAGCCCATAAGACCTGGCCAGCATCATTTGTCAGAATTATCCCGACATTAGGGCGAAAACCATCGGGGTCGATCACGGCCACAACCTCGCAAACGCATGTCGCCGCATTGTTCCACAAAGATCGTGAAGGCAGCAACGAGGCTGCGACAGCTTATCGTGACAACTGCATTAATAGATGCGATCTCTCGGGCAAACCTCGTATTCTTGTGCTCTTTTTTCTGATATTTCAGCGAGTAAAGCCCATGCGTCTGGCCCTCTTCGACCTCGACAACACCCTCCTCGGCGGCGACAGCGACCACGCCTGGGGCGATTACCTGTGCGAGCGCGGCATCCTGGATGGTGCTGCGTACAAGGCACGCAACGACGCTTTCTATCAGGACTATCTGGCCAGCACGCTAAACCTGACCGACTACCTGAATTTCAGCCTGGAAATCCTCGGGCGCACTGACATGGCGCAGCTCGACGAATGGCACCGGGAATTCATGCGCGACTGCATCGAACCCCTGATCCTGCCGAAGGCCATGGCCCTCATCGCCAAACACCGCGACGCGGGCGACAAGCTGGTGGTGATCACGGCGACCAACCGTTTCGTGACCGCGCCAATCGTGGCCCGGCTGGGTATCGACACGTTGCTGGCAACCGAATGCGAGGTCGTCGACGGTCGCTACACCGGGCGCACCACTGACGTGCCGTGCTTCCGCGAAGGCAAAGTCACCCGTCTGAATCGCTGGATCGAAGAAAACGGCTTCAACCTGGACGACAGCTGGTTCTACAGTGATTCGATGAACGATTTGCCACTGCTGGAGCAGGTGGCCAATCCGGTCGCAGTCGATCCTGATGAAAAGCTGCGCGCCGAAGCCACCCGTCGCGGCTGGCCGGTGATTTCACTGCGCGGTTGAAAAGCCTTCGCGAGCAAGCTCGCTCCCACTGTTCTTTGTCGGCAGGTTGAGCTGCGGTGCCGCCAGCTTTGATGACCGGGGGTTAAACCGGTTTGGCGCCCATCAGACCGGCGATCGCCACGAAGCAAACGACACTGAAGATGGCCAGGGCCAGGGTGAAGCGGGAATTGCCCACGATCACCGGCCGGCGCAGGCGGTTCACCCGCACCGCCAGCCAGGCCCAGCTCAAGGCGCCGAAGAGATACAGCACGCTCGCCGCCAGCAGCCAGGTCTGTCCCAGCGGCCAACCGGCGTAGTGGACCAGCCACCAGCCGCTGATCGGCAGGGTTAACAGGCACACGCCCATCAGCACCCAGACAAATGCCCACGGCCGTTGCATGGCGCGGTTCTGCACCGTCGCATCGCTGGCCCGACGGCCACGCACGATCCACACGAGCAACCCGAGCGCGCAGATGAACAGCAGCACCGTGCTGACGACATGCAGAATTTTCAGTGCAGCGAAGTGTTCCATTGTGTTCGTGTCCCTGTGTCTGGCGGTGCTTGAAGATTAGCAGCCGGTTGCATGCCGCTGCCGCTGTTGATCCTGTAGGTCCGGGCATGAGCCGCTGAAGTCAGCAGTGTCAGTCTTCGGAGCTCACCCCAAAAACAGCTTGTACGCCGGATTCCTGGTTTCGTCCCAGTACGGGTAACCGATCTCCGCCAGCGCCTGCGGCACCAGATGCCGTTCATCTTCCGGCACCACCAATCCCGCCACCACTCGGCCATCCGCCGCACCGTGGTTGCGGTAGTGGAACATTGAAATATTCCATTTCCCGCCGAGCTTGTTCAGGAAGTTGAACAGCGCACCCGGCCGCTCGGGGAATTCAAAGCGCAGTACCACTTCATCGCTGACCCGCTCCGAATGCCCGCCGACCATGTGCCGTAAATGCAGCTTGGCCAGTTCGTTGTCGGTCAGGTCCAGCACCGGAAAACCCTGTTCCGTCAGGCTCGCGATCAGGGCTTTGCGGGGATCCGTGTCGGGGTGGGTCTGCACGCCGACGAAGATGTGCGCCTCGCGGTCGGTGTGGTAGCGGTAGTTGAATTCGGTGATCTGCCGCTTGCCGATGGCCTCGCAGAAGGCCTTGAAGCTGCCC
>NZ_JAXCIP010000010.1:0-209198 GCF_046540435.1 Pseudomonas sp. W5-01 | reverse complement strand
CGCAGATCACGCTGCAGAACTGGAATCCGCTGAACGTCACGACGTTGGGCGCCCAGAGCAGGGGCATCTCCAAGGACCTCCTCAAAACGCTGACCGACGGCTCGACCTTTACGCTGAAGCTGGAGGCGTCTTTTGATGGCGGTGCAACGCGCTTTCCGTTTTCGGAACAGGCGTACACCATTAGTAGCGCACCGGCGGTAATTCCGGCGCCGGTCATCGTGGAAGCGCTGGCGGGGACATTGAATCCGATCACCGTCGTGGGCGGCGCCACGTTTCGTGCGAGTTACCCTGGCATGCGAGCCACCGATACTATCGTGCCGGTCTGGGAAGATATCTCCGATACCATTCCGTCGAAGCCTGGTGAACCCGGTGGCTCTCCACCTGACACGGTTGAGTCCCCTGTTCCGGCTGCCCTGATTGGTAAAGCAATCGGTAAAACCATCGACGTCCGCTATCAGGTTCATCGTGGGGGGCAGGAGCATCGGTCGGATGTTTTGAAACTGACCATTGAGGCGATTCCGCCGACCTCACTGCCAACGCCCGTTATCAGCCAGGCGTCGGGTGGCTCACTGGATGTTGGGGCGCTGCAAGGCGATGCCGATCTCACGGTGCAGCCATGGCCGTTTATCGCGGTAGGGCAAAAAATGTCGATGCACCTTGAGGGGTCCAACAATCTGGATCTACCTGCCTGGCAAAAGTATGAAATTACCAGCACGGGAACTCAAAGCACCAAGATTCCCCTTAGCTATCTAGAAGGGTTAGCGGACGCCTCAACATTGAGGCTGGTGCTAAAAGTGTCGTTTGATGGAGGGCTGACGCAGCAGGCGTTTCCGGTGCAGAGCTATACAGTGGTTGCTGCACCTGATATTCAACCAGTTATAACAAGAATCGTTGATGAGGACGCAGACGAGATTCCTGACGGTGGAAGTACGTACAGCGGCTCAGTAACTGTATTCGGGAATGCGTCGCCTGATACGAACGTCGAGTTATTAAACGGCGTAATCTCTCTGGGTACTGTTCATACTGGTGCAACGGGTGATTGGTCCCTGCTGATGTTGGGATTGGAGATGAAGGACTACTCAATCACTGCCAAGGGACTATATGGATCACGGCCTGTCTCATCGCCTCGTCGCTTTACCAGAAGAGCACCTTTGCATGACTACACTGACTTTGAGGATAGGAGCTGGAACGGCTGGAGTGCTGGGCCGGCCGCGGCAGATCCGCGTGATTGGCGTATAGATTCTTACGGGGGCAATACATGGGCAGCGAATGTAACTTTTACTAATGCTTCAGCCGGAGTTACGTTACAAAAAACTCTATCTAATTTGATTACTGGAAAACAGTACGAGTTTTCATTGCAAGGACAACGTCACGGGTCTTGGCGGACCCCTCCTGTCCTGTCGCTAGCAACTAACCAAGGACCAGTTTCCTCACAAGTCACACTCATGTACGACGAACAGTGGGTAAGGATTGCTGGGACAGTTCAGTCGAAATCCTCGCAGCTTACGTTTCAAATTGTTAGTCATGTTTCAACGGGGGACGGCAACGATTATCAAGTAGATAACATTCTTATTCGATCTCTTTAAGCCAGTAGTACAGATAAAGGGGTTTAGAGATAAAGTTACTATTTGATAAAGGGGTCTGATTTATTTAAACCGGGGACAGATTTATTTACGGTGAAGCGTGTAAATAAATCAGTCCCCTTGCATCTCTAAATAAATCCGTCCCCTTGCCTCGGTCCCCTTGCCTCGATTCAGCGCTTTTGGTTCGCTTGCGCTACAAACGTTGCAATCAATTTGCCCCCTTTGACGCAGGTCGCCCTGAACTATCGCGGCTACGCTGATCCTTCCCAAGGACGGAGGATCAGTCATGCCCCGCATTACTCGTATCGTGTTGCCCGGTCACCCTCATCATATTGTTCAGCGCGGCCATAACCGGCAAACGGTGTTTGCCCATGAGGACGATTTCGCGCGTTATCTGGATGATCTTCAGGAACTCAAAGATGTGTTTGACGTGAAGGTGTTTGCGTTCTGCCTGATGACCAACCATGTGCACTTATTGCTAGCCCCTTCATGCACCGAAGGATTGGGGAAGTTGATGAAGGCGCTTGCTGCGCGCATGACGCGGTATCGCAATAAGCTGGAGGGGCGGTCTGGAACGCTATGGGAGAGTCGTTACAAGTCTAGCGTTGTGCAGTCCGATGGATATTTGCTGGCGTGCAGTCGGTATATCGAACTCAATCCTGTGCGGGCCGGAATGGTTGAACGCGTGGAGGAGTATCGATGGTCAAGCTTTGAGTTGCGGTTCACCACGAATGTGCAGCACGACTGGCTGGATGTTCATTCCTGTTACGAGGCGTTGGGGCTGACACGGCTTGGTCGGCAACAGGCGTATCGGTCGTTTTTTGAGGCGCCGGCGGCTGACGGCGAGCTGAGACTGATTCGGAATGCACTGCAGAGGGGGCAATTGACGGGGGGACGGCAGTTTGCTGATGAGGTTGAACAGGTGTTGGGGCGACGGGTTGAATACCGGGGCCGGGGTCGGCCTCAGGGTGTATTGGGTACTTGATCAGGGATGGATCAGATCGGATTTGGCACGCGGGGACATGGCACGCGCGGCACTCGGGGACAGATTAATTTACGGTGAAACGTTGTAAATAAATCAGTCCCCTTTCCAGTAGTCCCCTTTCCAGTAAATAAATCAGTCCCCTTTCCACGCCTACCTACTGTTATTGGCTGCGAAAGAGCTCGCCGGGGGTAAGCCCGAACAGGCTTTTGAATGCGGCGATAAATGCGGATGTCGAGTCGTAACCCGAGGCCAGCGCTGCGCTGGTCACGCTTGTGCCCTCCTCCAGCGCTTTAAGTGAGGACAGCAATCGGGCGCGTTGTCGCCAGCCTCGAAAGCTCAGGCCGGTCTCCCGCTGGAACAGGCGCATGAGGGTTTTCTCGGACATGCTCAGTCGCGCTGCCCACTCGGTCAGGGTGATGAGCTGCTCAGGTTGTTCGATGAGTTCATTGCACAGACCGAGCAGGCGCGCATGCCTTGGCAGCGGCAGGGAAAACCCCACTTCAGGCAGACTTGCCAACTGATCGATCAGCACCTGCACCAGGCGCATCTCGCGGCTGTCGACCTGTGGATATTCCGCCGGCAGTTGGCAGAACGCTTTGATCAGCTCCCTGGCCAGCGGCGTGACTTCCAGCACGCGACAGCGGTCCGGCGCCCACTCGCAATCCTCCCTGCGCACATAAAGACTGCGCATCTCGGCGCGGGTTGACGTGACCACTTCATGGTCGAGACCAGCCGGAATCCAAACGCCCCACTGCGGCGGAGCAAAGAAGCTGCCATGGGGGGTGTGAACGCCAAGTACGCCACTGATGGCGTAGGAAAACTGCACCCAGTCGTGGCTGTGAGTGGGGGTCCATGAGCCTTGGCTCAAACTTTCGGCTCGGGCGTAGAGCGCGCGCGGTAGGGCCTTGATCGCCGGGATTTGACGCTGAGTATCGAGGCTGCGTGAGGAGTGTTCGTCAGTTGCCATCGCTGGAGCCTGTTTGGGGGATGACAGCTGATGCAGAATCGGGCTGCCGCACTGGACTAAAAGGGATAATGACTAAAGGGGTCTGATTTATTTGATTTTGGTTCCCTTCAAACGGGGACAGATTAATTTACGGTGAAGCGCTGTAAATAAATCAGTCCCCTTTAAAGCACTTAAATAAATCAGTCCCCTTTAAAAAAGTCCCTTGAACACACTTTAAAAAATCAGCTCTCGATGATAGCCGTAACGCCCTGACCACCGGCCGCGCAGATGGAGATCAATCCACGCCCTCCTCCTTTCTTGCTCAGCAACTTCGCCAGATGGGCGACAATGCGCCCACCGGTCGCAGCGAACGGATGTCCCGCCGCCAGCGAGCTGCCTTTCACATTGAGCTTGCGGCGATCAATCGATCCCAACGGCGCATCCAGGCCCAAACGGGTTTTGCAGTATTCGGGGTCTTCCCAGGCCTTCAACGTACACAGCACCTGCGCTGCGAAGGCTTCGTGAATTTCGTAATAATCGAAGTCCTGCAGCGTCAACCCGTTGCGTGCCAGCAGACGAGGGACGGCGTAGACCGGGGCCATCAGCAGGCCTTCGTGACCGCGCACGAAATCCACGGCGGCGGCCTCGCCATCCTGCCAGTAGGCCAGAATCGGCAAGCCCCGCTCACGCGCCCACTCTTCGCTGGCAAGCAGCACCAGGGACGCCCCGTCAGTCAGTGGCGTCGAGTTGCCCGCTGTCAGCGTGCCTTTGGCGCTGCGCTCGTACGCGGGCTTGAGCGACGCGAGTTTTTCCAGGCTGGCGTCGGCTCGCAGGTTGTTGTCGCGGGTCAGGCCGAGAAACGGCGTGAGCAGGTCGTCCTGCCAGCCTTCCGCATACGCAGCGGCCATTTTCTGATGGCTCTCCAGCGTCAGTTGGTCCTGCGCCTCGCGGGGAATGCCCCAGGTCTGCGCCATCAGCTCGCAGTGCTGGCCCATCGACAAACCGGTGCGGGGTTCGCCATTGCGCGGCAGTTCCGGCTTGAGGTTATGCAGGCGCAATTGTGTCAGCGCCTTGAGCTTGTCAACCGTCGTCTTGCTGCGATTGACCTGCAACAGAATCTGCCGCAGGTCCTCGTTGACGCCGATGGGCGCGTCGGAGGTGGTATCGACGCCGCCGGCAATGCCGCACTCAATCTGACCGAGGGCGATCTTGTTCGCCACCAGCAGCGCCGCTTCGAGCCCGGTGCCGCAGGCTTGTTGAATGTCATAGGCAGGGGTTTGCGGCGACAGTCTTGAGCCGAGCACACATTCACGGGTGAGGTTGAAATCACGGGAGTGCTTGAGGACCGCGCCGGCGGCGACTTCGCCCAGGCGCAGGCCATGCAGATTGAAACGCTCGATCAGACCCTCCAGCGCGGCAGTCAGCATGTCCTGATTGCTGGCGGTGGCATACGCGCCGTTGGAGCGAGCGAACGGAATGCGATTACCGCCGACAATGGCCACGCGTCGTGTCTGAATCATCTAAATCTCCCTGCCCTGAATGCGTCTATTGTTTGAGAAGCGCTGCCTGACAGCGTAGGACCTATTACCCGACCACGCGGTCCACTGATTTGAACCCAGACTCAAGGAGAGTGTTCCATGGCATCCGATCGCTACATTGACTTCGTCAACTCCGACCTCGGCCGCAAGCTGGTCGGGGCCGTCGGTTTGCCTGCGCCCGCACGTCTGGAGCGCTGGCAGGCGGGTCGGTTGCGTCCGGTTGAGGGCGCGATGTTGCTGAGCACGGGGCCATTGGCCGAGCGGGTCAGCGCCTTTGCGCCACGCCTGACCTACGTGTTGTTCAGTGCTGGCGGTGCAGTGACTGGCGAAAATACCGGCGCCCAACCCTGGACCGCCGAGCAGAGCGAGAAGATCAAGGCTGTGGTCTTCGACGCCAGCACGCTACTGCACACCTCTCAGCTGAATCAGCTGCGCGAATTCTTTCAGCCGATCTTGCGTCATCTGGATAACAGCGCCCACGTCGTCATTCTCGCGCGCTCGCCCGATGCCCAAACCGATCCGCTGGCGGCCAGCACGCAGCAGGCCATCGAAGGTTTCAGCCGCTCGCTGGCCAAGGAAATGCGCAACGGCGGCACGGTTCAGCTGCTGCAAGTAGAGGACGGCGCCGAAGATCAACTGGAAGGCGCGCTGCGGTTTTTCCTGTCGCCGAAGAGCGCGTTCATCTCCGGTCAGGTCATTCGCCTGAGTGCCTGCCATCAGCAGGTTCAGGACTGGACCCGCCCACTGGCCGGACGTAAAGCGCTGGTAACCGGCGCAGCCCGAGGCATCGGCGCGGCCATCGCGGAAACCCTCGCCCGTGACGGGGCCGAAGTCGTGTTGCTGGATGTGCCCCAAGCCAAATCCGATCTCGATGCGTTGGCGGCGCGTCTTGGCGGGCAGGCGCTGGTGCTGGACATCTGCGCACCGGACGCTGCCGCTCAGTTGATTGAACACCTCCCCGGCGGCCTGGATATCGTCGTGCACAACGCCGGCATCACCCGGGACAAGACGCTGGCCAATATGCCCGCGGACTTCTGGGACTCGGTGCTCGACGTCAACCTCAATGCTCCCCAGGTGCTGACCCAGGCGCTGATCGACAGCGGCGCACTGCGCGACAACGGCAGTGTGATTCTGCTGGCGTCGATCAGCGGACTGGCAGGCAACCGCGGCCAGACCAACTACACCACCAGCAAGGCCGGCCTGATCGGCTACGCACGGGCGATGGCGCCGACGCTTAAAGCGCGGGGCATCAGCATCAACGCCGTGGCGCCGGGTTTTATCGAAACCAGCATGACGGCGCACATGCCTTTTGCCCTGCGAGAGGCCGGTCGACGCATGAGCTCTTTGGGTCAGGGCGGTCAGCCGCAAGACGTGGCGGAAGCAGTGGCCTGGCTGGGTCAGCCGGGCTCCGACGCAATGAGCGGCCAGGTGCTGCGCGTGTGCGGCCAAAGCGTGCTTGGCGCCTGAGTGAGCACCGACACGATCACCGTTTGAGCTCGCCCCGTCGGTCCGAGGCGTGCCTGATCTGCAGCATCACCACAGGAGAAGCTCGATGAGTGCGCACTGGCGGTATCTGGACACGCCCCCGGCCTTGCCCAGTTTGTTCATGCAAGCGGCGCTGCGGCGCAAGGTCAGCGGCACCCAATTGCCGGATCAGGGCCTGCGGTGCTGGATGTCGGTGGACCCGGACAAAGTGAAAGCATTTGCCCAGGTCTGCGGGTTCGTGCCCGGCAGCCTGTTGCCGCCCACTTACCCCCACGTGCTGGCCTTCCCGCTGCAGATGAAGCTGCTTACCGACAAGGACTTCCCCTTCCCGCTCCTCGGGCTGGTCCACCTGCATAACCGGATCAGCATTCGTCGCCCGCTCGGCAGCGTGATCAAGGTGCAGGTCAGCGTACGCGCCGGCCATCTCAAGCCCCACGCCAAAGGCGCGACGTTCAGTCTGATCACCCAGATCGAGGATGCGCTGGGCCTGCTGTGGGAGGAAGAGAGCACGATGCTGTGCCGAGGCGTTCACGTGGACGGCGAGATCGAAGGCGATGACGAGCCCGCGCCACTGCCGATGACGGAACTGGCGACGTGGTCGGCGCCGTCGGACATCGGTCGCCAATACGCGAAGGTCAGTGGTGATTACAACCCGATTCACCTGAGTGACAGCAGCGCCAAACTGTTCGGTTTTCCCAAGGCGATTGCCCATGGGCTGTGGATAAAAAGCCGCTCGTTGGCCGCCCTTGAAGATCACCTGCCGGCGTCGAACGTTGAGATATCGGTGGCATTTCAAAAACCAGTGCGGCTGCCCAGCGGAGTGACGCTGTCTGCCAGCGCGCCAGGGTCCCATGGGCAGTTTAAGCTGGAGGGCGCGGAAGGAATCGTGCATATGGTGGGGAATTGGCAGCCGGCTTCGGAGTGATGGCTGTGCTTGGGCCATCACTTTTGCGGTGTGGCATCTGCCGCTTTCCCGGCTAAAGCCGGTCCTACAAAGGGAATCGGCGCACCGCCGTAGCGGGTATTGAACCTGCGTCCCGGCGCATCTCACCCCCTTGCGTCAATCGCTTATCCCCCTGAAGCTACGCACCTTCAGGAGACGCCCATGAACCTCGACGAACTCACCGAACGCCTGCATCGCATCCGCGATAACAACGACTGGCGGCAATTTCACAGCCCGAAAAACCTGGCCATGGCCGCCAGCGTGGAAATGGCTGAACTGGTGGAAATCTTCCAGTGGAAAACCGAATATCAGTCCCGCCAACTGCCGGCTGATGAACTGGCCCACGCCGGGCAGGAAGTCGGGGACATCGTGCTTTACCTGCTGTTGTTGTGCAGCGAGTTGGGCCTGGACATGGATGAAGTCGTGCGCGCGAAACTGGCGGACGGCGAACGGCGGTTCAGCCAATGAGCGACCGTCATTTCGATCAACTGGCGACGCGCTTCGCTGAAAAAATCTACGGCGGCGCCAAGGGCGCGATCCGTCTAGCGGTGCTGCAAGCTGACCTCACCGAGAGCCTGCCGGATCGTCCGTTGCGCGTGCTGGACATTGGCGCGGGGCTTGGCCACATGTCGTTGTGGCTCGCCGAACGCGGCCATGACGTCACTTTGGCTGAGCCCGCCGCCCCCATGCTGGAGGGCGCCCGTCAGCGCTTCGCCGATGCCGGTCAGCGCGCCACGTTCATTCAAGCACCTTGGCAAGCCCTGCCCGATATTCTGACTGAGCGTTACGACCTGGTGATCTGCCATGCAGTGCTGGAATGGCTGGACGAGCCGTTCACGATTCTGCCGGTGCTGCATCAGTTGACCGAGCCCGACGGCTGGCTATCACTGGCTTTTTACAACCGCGACGCACTGATTTACCGCAACCTGCTCAAGGGCCACTTCCGCAAGATGCGCAGGAACACCCTGGCCGGTGAAAAACAGAGCCTGACGCCCCAGGAGCCTGTTGATCCCCGCGAACTGGCGGCGCAACTTGGCTCCCTGTGGCGAGTCGAAACCCAGAGTGGCGTTCGGGTTTTTCACGATTACATGCCGGTCGAGTTTCAGGCCAAAGCTGATCTCGCGGACCTCTTGGAAATGGAGCTCGCACACCGTCGCCACCCGGCCTTCGCCGGACTGGGACGCTATCTGCACTGGATGTGCCGGGCTGTCTGACCCACGCTGGTTGATACACGCTGCTTAACACTCGCTGCGGAGACCCTCATGAAACGCCGTCTCGCTTTGCTTTCCCTCTGCATGGGCCTCGCCGCCTGCCAGAGCCCCAACCCTTATCGCGCCGTGTCTGCGGCCATTCCACCGGCGCCGCCTCAGGCCGCCAATGCGATCGACATGAGCACTTACCCTGCGGCGCCGCGCGACTATGGCCGCTATCGCAACTGGGCCTGGCTCAACGGTCAGTTGCCGCCGGGCACCCTCTGGGCTGACTCTGCTCAACTGGCCGAAGCCGTCAGCAATGGGCTGGATCAACGCGGTCTGCGGCCTTCGCAGAACCCGCAGGCGGCAGACCTGCGCGTGGCCGCCGATGCCCATGCAGAGACCCGGATTCGGCAGGTGCGTGACGACTATTACGATCCGTACTACGGCGGTTCAGGTGTGGGTTATTACGGTGGCAATGGGTACCGCAATGGTTACGGCGGTTATGCCAGCGTGCCGATCGTGCGCACCTATCAAGAGCAGGTAGTTGTGGTGCGCATCAGTCTGTTCGATGCCCGCAGCGGTCAGCCGGTCTGGAGCGCGAGCGCCGAAACTGCCAGCGGCGGCGATCAGTCGACGCGCGCCAAAGCCCTGCGCCAGGCCGTACAACAAGCCCTGACGGCCTACCCGCCGTCCTGATTTCGCGCCCCATGGCGTTTTGTTTACACGCTGGAGAAATCCCATGTACCGCCGCATTGCTGTCCTTTGTGTCGCCCTGCTGCTCGGCGCCTGCCAGACTGATCGGGTCAACCGCGACTTCGACGCCCAGCGCGATTTCGGCGCCTACCGGTCCTGGGCGTGGAAGGAGCCCGGTTTGCAATATCAGCCCGACGATCCGCGGATCAAAAGTGACCTCACCGAGCAGCGCATTCGCCAGGCAGTCGGCGAGCAGCTTGAGCAGCGCGGCCTGCGCATGGCGGCGCCCGGCGTGAAAGCGGACGTTCAATTGCAGACGTGGCTGATCGTTGAGAACCGTCAGCAGACGGTCACCACCAACTACGGCGGCGGTGGCGGGTATTGGGGCAATCCATGGGGCGGCTACTGGGGCGGCCCGATCGGCACCGAGACGCGCAACATCGATTACAAAGTCTCGACGCTGCAGATCGACATGCTCGACGGCAAGGACGGCAAGCTGGTGTGGCGTGGCAGCACCGAACAGATGGTCAGTGACGGCAACGCCAACCCTGCTGCGCGCGAGCAGGCCTTGCGCCAGACGGTGCAGAAAATCCTGCAGCAATACCCGCCCCATTGAGGGTGGATCCCAGTTCTCAGCCGGTGAGGCATGGTCCATGTGGGAGTGAGCTTGCTCACGAAGACGGCATTGCAACCGCCGAAGATTCAGCGGTTGTAGCACCCATTCGCGAGCAAGGTGGACCGCCACCCCGCTCGCGCCCACACGAGTGGGGCGAACTCCAGGCCTCAATCCACCACACTGAATTCCACTCTGGCAGTCTGTCCGCTTTCATCCAGCACGCTCAGTTGATATCGCCCCATGCGTGTGAAGGTGTGGGTGTAGCTGTCCTGACTGGCGGTGTCGCCCACCGGCGTGCCGTCGATGAACCACCAGCGCCGGCCACTTCCGCCCAGCGCCGACAGCTTGAGGCGCAATAGCTGCTGACTGCCGGCCGGCAAGCGCAACTGATCGCCCTCTCGCACCCCCACTACCGACAACGGCGGCGCCAGGCTCAACCCTTGGGGCGGGCATGACGGGTCGATGTCCGGCAAACGTGCCTCGCGCCGCTCGCTCTTGGGCAGCCAGGGTTCGAGCGGCGCCGGCCAGAGGGCAATCTCTTTGGCCTGCGCCTGTGGACAACTTGCCGCGACACGCAAGCCCTTGTCGTTCAGCCAGACTTTCTCCGTCAGCCCCAACCCCAACGGCTGATCGGTCGCCTGCAAGGTCGGCGGCGTCGTGCCGTCGAGGGTCCAGGCGAAACGCTGGCGACGGCAGTTCGGATCGCTTTTGCTCATCGGCTGCCCCAGCGGCCAGCAGATCGCTGCGACACCGACGTTGAGCGGCACCGGCAACACCGGCGGCAGGATGTTGCGCTGGGCGTCGCGGTTCACCAGCAGGTCGTGAACCTGCAGCATCAGCGGCGCTGCCGACGCCAGCCCAAACTGCCCCGGCACCGGGGTTCCGTCCGGGCGGCCGATCCACACGCCGATCAGAAACCTCGGCCCTACGCCAATCGACCACGCATCTCGAAAGCCGTAACTGGTGCCGGTTTTCCAGGCCAGTTGCGGGCGCTGCACAAGCTCGGCGTGGGGATCGAGGTCAGGCCGGGATTGTCCGCTGAGAATCCGCCGAATGATCCACGCCGCGCCGGGCGACATCATCGGTCGGTCACGCAGACGGTCATCGGGCTGCAAACGAATGTCCGCACTGCGCCCGCCCCGCGCAAACGCGCTGTAGCCACCGACCAGATCTTCCAGCCGACTGCCTGCACCGCCAAGGATCAACGCCAGATTGGGTTCGGCCAGAGGCGGCAGAGTCAGCGGCACGCCGCCATTGCGCAATTCCGCCGCAAAGCGCTTGGGGCCGTAGGCTTCCAGCAACTGCACCGCTGGCAGATTGAGCGACATCGACAGCGCCGAGCTTGCCGCCACCGCACCGTTGAAGCCCGACGAAAAATTGCCGGGACGATAGTCGCCATAGCGCCTTGGCACGTCCTGCAGCAATGACTCGGAATGGATCAGCCCGGCGTCGATGGCCTTGCCGTAGAGAAAGGGTTTCAGCGTTGACCCAGGTGAGCGCAGCGCGCTGACCATGTCCACATGACCAAAGCGTTTGGCATCACCGATGTCCGCCGAGCCGACGTACGCGCGCACGGCCATGTTCTGCGCTTCTACGACCAGAATCGCAGCGGACGTGCGCTCGGGGAGACGCGCGCGCCAGCCCAGCAGTAGGTCTTCGAGACGTCGCTGCAGACCGGCGTCCAGGGTGGTGCGGATCAGCGGCGGGCTGTTCGGGCGGTTCAGGCGCCGGGCGAGCAAAGGCGCCAGGCTGGGTTCCTGGCGAGGCGCGAGCAGCAGCGGTTCTTCCAGCGCTTCGTTAACGGCCCCCTGGGACCAGGTGCCGAACTCGGCCAGACGCCGTAACACCTTGTCCCGCGCGGCCTGGGCGCGTTGCGCGTGGCGATCCGGACGCAAGCGACTCGGCGCCTGGGGCAAGACCGCCAGCAGCGCCGCGTCGGCACGGGTCAGCTGCTGCGGGGACTTGCCCAGGTACGCCCAACTGGCGGCGGCGACGCCCTGCAAGGTGCCGCCAAACGGAGCGCGGTTCAGGTACAGCACCAGAATGTCCTGTTTGGACAGGTGCCATTCAAGCTGCGCGGTGCGCCACAGTTGTCGGAGTTTTCCCGCCAGCGTGCGCGAATGCGGGTCGAGCAAACGGGCGACCTGCATCGACAGCGTGCTGCCACCGGACACCACGTGGCCGCCAGCGAGGTTCTGCCAAGCGGCGCGCGCCAGTGCCATGGGATTTACGCCAGGGTGCTGATAGAACCAGCGATCTTCGTAGGTCAGCAGCGCTTCGAGGTAGTAGGGCGACACCTGATCGACCGTCACCGGATAGCGCCAGACGCCATTGGCATCGGCGAATCGCCACAACGGCGTGCCGTCTTCGGCGAGCACCACGCGGGCCAGATCGTCCTTGGGCAAGGGCAGCGGCCAGATCCGGTCGGCCAGCCAGAGCAGCAGGCACACGATGAGCAGGCTGCCGATGAGCCAGGCGAAAGCGCGGGCAAAGCGTCGCCCCATTCGCGAGCACGCTCGCTCCCACGATCCCGAGCGCGTCTGTCGTAGCAATAATCGGGTGATCTTCACAGAAAGCCTTTACCCGACAGGGAACTCGCCCAGACAATCGACAGCCAAAGCGAGCAGTGCCGTTTTTGGTCCACGTCCCTCATCAGGAAGCAGATATGCAGGTAGAAAGCGTTTTCGAATGGCTCGGCCAAGTGATTGGCGCCGTGATCCGCTTCGTCGTCGACGGCTTAAGCTGGTTGTTCAACATGTTCACTCACGCGGGCGGCAATTTCGTTGACGGCCTGTCGCGCACGCTGGGCATGGACACTTCAATCGTCAGCATCGTCGCCCTGGTCATCGGGTTGATGCTGCTGTATTCAGCGATCCGCGCCTTCATGCGCGCCTCGATCATCATGGGGATCATCTGGCTGTTTCTAGGGTTGTGGCTGTTGAGCTGGATTATTCATTGATACGTCAGGAACCGGGGACAGATTAATTTACGGTGGAGCGTTGTAAATAAATCAGTCCCCTAGCGTCACCTGACGCAAAGCGTCAGTAAAGGCTGCTACCACGCAGCGCGTGGGAGCAATCACCGTCCTTCTACTTCTTGCCCTTCACCACCAACTGCGCCGGCGCTTCGCCCAGTGCCTGCCAGTTCGGCCGATACATCGACTCCACTTGCGGCGGCGGCACGCGGTACACGCCCGGCGTCACAGCCCGCGCCAGATACAGCAGGTGCACCGTGTTGAAGCCCTCCAGATCCACCGCAGCCACATAACGATCGCCACGGAATTCCTGATGCTTCACGCCAGCGTTTTCCATCGATTCGCGCCACTGCTTCACAGACTCGCTGGCGTCTTCAAGACTGGCCGAACTCTGCGCCAGATTCTGGTTTTCGATCTCAAGACCGGCCGGCAGTAAATCCACCACCAACGCATCCGGCACGCGCTCCCTGGCCTTGATCTCCAGATGCACCAAGACCAGTTCGCCGCTCTTCAAGCCATTGAGGTTCAGCGCCGCGCCGTCCATCCCCAGATAGTCACGGCTGATCGACAGGTTCTCGCCACCGGCCGCAGGCGGCTGGGATGGATACCCGGAGAGGGTCATCTGCTGATACAGCGTGTCGCCACCGGTGTTCTGCACCGTCAACGGCGCGGCCAGCACTGAACTGTCGAGTTTGACGCCCGGCTGATCGTTGCTCAGCGCGCGATTGTTGCTGCCGCTGGTCAAGGTCGCAGCCCATTTGCCTTCGGGCTTATCAAGGATCGCGCGACCGGCCAGGAACAGCGAGTTGCGCTCCTGGGTCGACAGATAGCGGTTCGCCGCGACCTGATCAGCCAGCGCAAACAGCCGCTCCTCGACCTTCTCCGGTGCGAGTTTGTTTTCTTCCAGCAACGACAGAATCAACGCCTGATCACGCAACGGGCTGCCGTAATCGGCGAGCCAGTCGTTGGCCTTGCGACCGGCTGCCAGCCCTGCGAGCAAGGCCTGATCGGCACGGGGTTTGTCGCCCATTTTCTCCAGCGCGATGGACAACTGCACCAGCGGCAGGCCGGATCGCGCGTCACTGCGGCGTTCGAAGAGGCTGCGCAAAGCACCCAGCGGGGCCTGCTGACTGCGCGACAGCACCAGACCGGCGTAGGCCTGCACGGCGAAGCGGGTGTGGTCGGCGTCCTCGCTGTAATTCACCTCGATCTGATTGCGCTCCTGCAAGTAACGCAGCAGCCGCTCGTTGGCTTTCTTCAATGCATCCGGTGGCACGGCAAAGCCTTGGTCGCGGGCGCGCAGCAGGAAGTCGGTGACGTACGCGGTCAGCCAGTATTCCTCCTCGCCGTCCGCGGCCCACAGGCCGAAGCTGCCGTTGTAGCGCTGCATACCGATCAGTCGCTCGATGCCCAGCTCGATCTTGCCCTTGCGCTTGGCATCGGGTTCGCCTTGCAGGCCCAGACGCTTGAGCGTTGCGGCGTTGGCGTAGAGCGACGGGTACAAGCCGCTGGTGGTCTGCTCCAGGCAACCGTAGGGGTAGGCTTTGAGCGCGCGAATCTGTTCGCCGAGGTTCAGCGGCGGACGGCTCGACACAGACAGCAACGCCTCACGACCAGCGGGCTCGAACGCCTCAAGGGCGCCGTCTGGCAGGCTCCATGCTTGATCCTTCAGCACCGCGCGGTATTGCTTGAGCATCGCCGGGTACGCAGGCCGCACGCCGATGGTCCATTCGCGGCTGAACGCCGGCAGGCTCTCGCCCGGCAGGTCCAGGCCATTGACCGTGACACGAATCACGCCCTGACCGAAGCCGCCCAGCGCCTTGACCGGAATCTGCAACGTGGTGCGTTGCCCCTGATCCAGGCTGACGGCTTTCGGGCCGTCGCCGTCTGCGAGGCTCAACTGCCCTTCAGCAACCACTTGCACATTGAGCTTCTGCGCTTTGCCGGACAGGTTCGACAGGTCCAGCGCCACCTTGGTCTGGTCGCCACCCGCCAGGAATCGCGGTGCCGACAACTCGGCAATCAGCGGCGCCGCTACCACGGTTTTGGCCTCGGCCATGCCGTAGCGCTCATCGGTCCAGGCCTGGGCCATGATCCGCAGCTCACCGTTGAAATCCGGGATGTCGACGCTGACTTCCGCGTCTCCCTGCTCGTTCAGGGTCACCGGCGCGCTTTGCAGGGCGACGATGGTGACACTGGTTTCCGGCCGCTTGCCGCCTTTGGCCAGCGCCGCGTCACCGCCGAAGGCCAGGCTGGCGAGACGATTACGCCCGGCCTCGATCAACTGCCCATAGATGTCCAGCTGATCGGCGCCGTACTCCTTGCGCCCGAACATTGCCGCGAACGGATCCGGCGTGGCGTATTCAGTGATGTTGAGAATGCCCACGTCCACCGCCGCTACCAGCACATGCACGCTCTCCGGGATCGTGCCGTCAGCGTTCTTCGCATTGACCTTAAGTTTGAGCGGCTGCTTGGGCCGCATCTTCTCGGGTGCCGTGACGCTCAGCGCCAACTTGCGTTGCGAGCGATCCAGCGGCAGGTGCAGGACGCCCACGGCGCGTTTCGGCGTGACGTTGGCTTTGCGCTCACCCGGACGAATCACCAGCGCGCTGACGTAGAGGTCATGTCGCGCCCACTTCTTGTCCATCGGGATGTCGTAGGTTTTGCCCTCGGCGGGAACATCGATCTCTTGCCACCACAGCGGCCCTTCGCTCGATTCCACCAACAGATAGCCCTTGCCCGCAGACGGCGGCGTGACCGTCACTTTCGCAGTGTCGCCGTCGGCGTAGGCCGGTTTGTCCAGCGCCAGCTTGACCTGATCGGGACGCACGGCGCCGCCTTCGGCGTTGTCCTGCCAGCGGTAACCGGCCCAGAAACGCACGCTGCTGATCAGGCCGGTGGCCGGATCCTCGACTTCGACGCGGTACGGGCCCCACTCAACCGGGAAGCTGATTTTCGCCGTCGAATCCTTCTTCACGCTGAGGGTTTCTTCGGACAGGTTGAGAAACTTCTCGTTGAAGTGATAGCTCCAGCCATCGCTCTCGGAGTAGTTCCAGTAGTAATCGCGGCGCTCGCGCACCAGCCGCACCTTGAGGTTGTCAGCAGCCAGTTTGTGGCCCTGGGCGTCGGCCATCAGCACTTCGAACTCGACCGGGCCGTCGCCATCAGTGGCTTCGCCGTCGAACAAACCGCGCAGGCCCGGCATTGCGTCAGCGGGCCAGACCGGCTGGGTCAGTCGCCGCGTGATCGGGCGCCCACCCGACTCCTGCAAACTGGCCTGTAGCACCAGCTCCAGCGGTGACCGGGCCTTGGCCCACTGACTGTCGATACTCAGGTCGAGCTTGCCGTTGGCATCCAGTGTGCTGTCTTCGATTTCAAGGTCCTGCTTGAGTTCCTCCTCGGTCACCGAGCCAAACTGATAACCCGGCAGAGCGGGAACCGCTTCACGCAGAGGACGCACATACAACTGACCGTTCAGGCGATTGCCCGACGCTGGCGCGCCGTACAGGTATCGACCGGTGATGGCTACGTCGAACGGCGCATCGGGCGCCAGCGGGATGTCGCTGCCCTTGAGTTCCAGCGCCATGCGCTCTGGCAGGAAATCTTCGACCTGGAATTCATACAGCTGCGGCTTGCCGTCACCCAGATCAAACACCAGTTGCCAGCGACCTGTGGGTGCTTCGTCCGACAGCTGCAATTGATATTGATAGAGCCCGGTGGCGTCAGCGTCCCACACGAACTTGCGACTGACCTGCTCATCCGGACGGCGCACTTCCACGGTGATCGGCTGCGGTTTCACACTCTTGCCGTCGCTGTCACGCAGCAAGCCATTGAGTAGCACCACTTCTCCCGGACGATAGAGGTCGCGCGGGCCGAAGATAAAGAATTGCAGCGGGTGGGCCTTGGGGCCGGTGATGTCGAATTCCGCCAGATCCAGCGCGGCGCTGTTCAGGCGCAGCATGCTGGTCTGCTCGCCCTGATGGGCCAGCAGCACTTGGGCTTTGGCCGGCAAAGGCAGTTCCGCGTGGCCAGCGTTGTCGGTTTTGCCCTGGCCGATCACACGGCCCTTCTCGTCATACAGCTCGACGTCAACGCCGCTCTGGGCTTTGCCGCCTTCCAGCGCCTGGGTGAACACGTCCAGGCGGTTGGCGTAACGGTGCGCCGACAGACCAATGTCGCTGAGAGTGAACAGCGTGGCTGGCTGCGTGTAGTTGTAGGTCCCGGAGGCACGCATCACGGCAAGATAAACGCCCGGCTGTTGCAGCGGTTTGAGGCCCGAGATCGGCAGCAGCACGGTCTCGCGGGTGTTGCGCGCAGGGTTCAGGTCGAAACGGCCGCTGTAGACCAGATCGGCCAGGGGCAGCAGTTCTTTGGATTGATAACTCTCAAGACTGGACGAGCCTTCCCACGAGCCAAGAAACGCAGGCAGTGACTCAGGCTTGATGCGGAAGAACTCGACGTCGACTTTATCGACGTTCAAGGCGATCACCGGCAGGCCTTCAGCGAGCCGGGTGGGCAGCAGACTACCGCGACTGGCGAAGCCCACGGTCGCTTGCAGATCAGCCGTTTCCAAGCGCGCGGAATACTCGGCCGCCAGGGTGTTGTTGTTCACCGCCACCAGGCCCGGATCGATGGTCAGCACCAGTTTGCGCTGGGGCTCGAGGTGACGAAGGCGCAGCTCCATGAGGTTGTCCGACAGCTCCCAGGCGCCATCGACCTTGCCGTCCTTGCTGTCGACCAGGTGCACTTTTTCAGCGAATTTCTGATCGGGGTTCAAGGGCACCGAGAAGCTCAACGACAGCGTGCTGGCGCCATCAAGCTGAACTTCGGAGACGTCCACCACCGTCAACTCGCGCCCGGCGTAACGCTTGCTCAGCGCGGGAATGTCCACCGCAGGCTTGGGCTTGGCATCGGTGGGGCCGGATTGCGCAGCTGCTGCAGCCGGCGAAGCGGGGACAGGGGCGGGTTTGTCGGATGAAGAGGAATCGCAGGCACTGAGCAGTACCAGCGCGCAGGCCAGGAACAATCCTTTGTTTAGCATGAGGCACTCATTTGGACGGCAGCGATGAGGAAGCAGAAGTTATAGCACCGCTTTGGCAATCGTAAAGCGCGGCGCGCAGATAGACCGTGGGTTTGTGCTTTTGTTCTCGCTACACTCGCGCGCTTGCCCGGGAGCCTTCATGTCTAACTTCTTCAATGACTGGCGTCAGCGCGCCACGCATCAGCAGGTGTGGGCGCTGGCCGCGCCGATGATCCTGTCGAATATCTCCGTGCCGCTGGTTTCGCTGGTGGACAGCACGGTCATCGGCCATCTGCCCCACGCCCACCAGCTCGGCGCGGTGGCGGTCGGCGGCACGCTGTACAGCTTTCTCGCCTGGGCCATGGGGTTTCTGCGCATGGGCACGACCGGCTTCGCCGCCCAGGCCGCCGGGCGCAACGACGGCGCGGCGCTGCGCCAGGTGCTGTTGCAGGGTTTGCTGCTGGCGATTGGGTTTTCTGTGCTACTGGGGCTGATCGGCCTGCCCTTCCAGCACCTGGCGCTGGAAATGATGCAGCCCTCCAATGATCTCAACGACCTGACCCGCGATTTCTTCCATACCCGCTTGTTCGGCTTACCGGCCGCGCTAGCCAGTTATGCGCTGGTGGGCTGGTTCCTCGGGTTGCAAAACGCTCGAGCGCCGCTGGCGATTCTGCTGACCACCAACCTGGTCAACATCGCGCTGAATCTGTGGTTCGTCATGGGCCTGGACTGGGGCGTGGTCGGCAGCGCACGTGCGTCGGTTATCGCCGAATGGACTGGCGCCCTCCTCGGTCTCGCCCTCACCCACAGAGGTCTGCGCGCGTATCCCGGACAGCTGGCGGTGTCCGCGCTCAAGCGCTGGCAGAGCTGGCAACCGCTGCTCACGGTCAATCGCGATATCTTCATTCGCAGCCTGATCCTGCAATCGGTGTTCTTCCTGATCACCGTGCAGGGCGCTCGACTGGGCGACGCCACCGTGGCAGCCAACGCGCTGCTGCTCAATGGGCTGTTGCTGATGGCCCACGCGCTGGACGGACTGGCCCACGCCGTTGAAGCCCTCTGCGGACACGCCATCGGCGCGCGGGATCGCGAGGCGCTGCGGCGCTCGTTGAACGTCTCCGGGGGTTGGTCGCTGATCTGCAGCGTCGCTTTTGTGGGGCTGTTTCTGCTGGGCGGGCACCTGTTCGTCGAGATGCAGACCGACATCACCGCAGTGCGTGACATCGCGTTCGTTTATCTGCCCTATCTCGCCGTGCTGCCCTTTGTCGCGGTCTGGAGCTATTTGCTCGACGGCCTGTTCATCGGCGCCACCCGTGCTCGCGAGATGCGCAACGCGATGGTCGTCACGGCGTTGATCACCGCGCCGTTTGCCTGGCTGGCAAGCGGGTTTGGTAACCATGGGCTGTGGCTGGCGTTTTTGCTGTTCATGGCATTGAGGGCGCTGACGCTGGGGTATCTGGCGTTGAAGCTCAACCGCAGCGGCGCCTGGTTCAACGGCTGACCGAGACGCTGGAGACCTGCGCCTGATCCTGGGCGTGGATAAACGCTGCAACCTCCTCCAGCACCGGCGCCAGGCTGCGTAACGGGCGGGCAAGTGCACCCACCAGCGTGCGATGACTGGTGCGAGAGAAATACACCTCGCGCACTGACACGCCCTGAGCGCGCAAACGACTGGCCATGCCCCCCGTGTTGCGTTGCGGGTTTACTTCCGTGTCGTCCACGGAAGCGATCAGCAACGCCGGCGGTGACGCTGCGCTGACATGGTTGATCGGCTGGGAGTCCGGTGGCGAATTCGGGAAGTAAAAAACCGGCTTCACCTCCGCGTCTTCGATGGGCAGAAAATCATAGGGCCCGGCCAGACCGACCCAGCCCTTGATGATGGAAGGCGTGGTGCCCGCCGCCGCCAGCCATTGCGGATCCAGGGCCAGCATCGCCGCGTTGTAAGCCCCGGCACTGTGCCCATCACATACAACTTTGCCGGATCCCCGCCGAACTGACGAATGTGATCGCGGGTCCAGACCACTGCCTGGGCGCTGTCCTGCAGCAGCTCCTGGTAATGCACTTGCGGGTACAACCGATAATCGGCAAGTACCGCAACGATGCCCCGGGACGCCAGCGCCTCACCGACGAAGGCGTAATCACCCCGCGATCCGCTGGTCCAGCTGCCGCCATAGAAGAACACGACGACCGGCGCGTCCGGCGCTGCATCTTTGGGCGTGTAGACGTCGAGTTTATTGCGCGGGTCCGGGCCGTACGCCAGATCGGACGTTCTGCTGAACGTGCTGCTCGGGGTAAACGCGTTGAGCACCTTCAACGGCGAGCAGGCCATCAGCAAGGTCATCAGCCAGGCGGCGAGCACTGCTTTGAGCGCCAGTTTGATCATCGTTCATGCTCCCGAAACAGTGAAGGACACCTGACTGTGCAGACAACGAAAACGGGCCACAAGGGCCCGTTTTTGGGACTACCTAACTCATTACGACGACAGGTAGGACGACCGCGTGAGGCCCAGTCGCAAGGCATCCAGAAACTGGGTACGCTCGCGCGGGGTGATCTTGGCGCTGGCCACTTTGTCCCGGTAATGGGTCATCAGTTCTTCCGGCGACAAGTGCACGTAACGCAGCATGTCTTCGATGGTGTCGTGGGTTTCGATCCCGGCTGAATAGGCACTGCCATCCTGGTTTTGATAGATGTTCACCGAATCGGTGTCACCGAACAGGTTGTGCATGTCGCCCAGAATTTCCTGATACGCACCGACCAGGAACACGCCCAGCAAGTAATCCTCACCCTCGTTCAACGAGTGAACCGGCAGGCTGGTCTCGATGCTCTGCTCGTCGACGTACTGATTGATCTTGCCGTCGGAGTCGCAGGTCAGGTCTTGCAGTACGGCGCGACGCAGCGGCTCTTCGTCCAGGCGATGCAGCGGAATGATCGGCAGCACCTGATCGATCGCCCAGGTATCCGGCAGGCTCTGGAACACCGAGAAGTTGCAGATGTACTTGTCGGCCAGCTTGTCGTTGAGTTCGTCGAGCACCTGACGATGGGAACGCTGACGGGCTTTCAGCGAGTTGTGCAAACGGCGGCACACTGCGAAATAGCACTGCTCGCCCAGAGCTTTCTGCGCCAGGGTGATCTTGCCGTCGGAGTACTGGGACGCGATGTCGCTCATGTAGTGCGTGGCGCGCCAGTAGGTCTCGGTGACCATTTCGATGTCGGTCGGGCCGAGAAGGTCGATCAGCCACTGCAGGGTTTCCGGCAGGCTTTCCTTGTCGGTGATCTCCGGCACTTCGTCGTTGTGACGCTCGACGTCGGTCACCTGAATCACCAGCATGGCGTGGTGCGCAGTCAGCGAACGGCCGCTCTCCGAGAAGATGTGCGGATGCGGCAGGCCCTGCGCGTCGCAGAACTCCTTGAGCATCCCGACCACGACACCGGCGTAATCGTCCATGTCGTAGTTGATCGAACTGGCGTTGCGCGAATGCGTGCCGTCGTAGTCGACACCCAGACCGCCGCCCACGTCGATGTGATCGACCGGCAGGCCGAGGTTGCGGAGCTCGCCGTAATAACGAATCGCTTCCTTGAAACCGTGCTGATAGTCGGCCAGGTTGGCGATCTGCGAGCCCATATGGAAGTGCAGCAAACGAATGCCCTGATCGAGCCCTGCCTTGGTGAAGCGCTCGACGACCGACAGCAACTGCGCGGCGGACAGCCCGAACTTGGACTTCTCGCCACCGGTGTCGGCCCATTTGCTGGAGGCCAGGGACGACAGGCGCACGCGCAAACCCACTTGCGGCGCGACCTTCAGCTCGGCGGCTTCTTCGATGACCAGTTCGACTTCGGACTCTTTCTCGATGACGATAAAGACGTTGTGGCCCAGTTTCTGCCCCATCAAAGCCAGACGAATGAACTCGCGATCCTTGTAGCCGTTGCAGACGATGGTGCCACCCTTCGGCGCCAAAGCCAGCACGGCCATTAGCTCAGGCTTGGAGCCGGCTTCGAGGCCTATGGAAACGTTTTGCGTGGCGATGATGTTTTCCACCACCGCTTCCTGCTGGTTGACCTTGATCGGGTATAGCGCGGTGTATTTGCTCTGGTATTCCAGGCGGGCGATGTTTTCGTCGAACGCACCGGTCAACTGACGCACGCGGTCCTGCAGGATGTCAGGGAAACGCACCAGCAGTGGCAGGGACAAGCCGCTTTTGCGCAGCTGATCGACCTGCTCGTAAAGATCGATGGGCGAGCTGGTCGGCCCGTTGGGGCGAACTTCAACGCGGCCGGCTTCATTGATTGCGAAATAACCGGCCCCCCAATGACGGATCCCGTAGACACTGCGGCTGTCTGCCACGGTCCATTGGCTGCCATCGTCTTTGCGTGTGCGTCGTACGGACATCAAAGTCCCCTATAGAAAAGTCATAAAGCCCCGGCCTGACCGGCTGGGCGCAGTGTAGAGCGTGGAAATGACGGTTTGGCGCCTGCTCGCCTGTGGGGCAATAGACCCGCATTGCGCAGCAGAGTTTGCATGGATGACTGCGGCCAGACCGACGACAAAATCAACGGGCTCGAAACAGACGGCTCAACCGCCCGACTTCTTCGCCTTGAAACCCTGTTTGACCAGCTCGGCCAACAGCGTGTCGACGTGGTCACCCTGGATCTCGATCACGCCATCCTTCAGCGCGCCGCCGGTTCCACACCGTTGCTTGAGGGTCTTTGCCAGGTCCTTGAGCGCGTCTTCGGCCAGCGGAACGCCGGTGACGGTCGTGACGGTCTTGCCGCCACGGCCTTTACTTTCACGGCGCACACGGGCGATGCCATCACCTTCCGGGATGAGCGTGCTTTTGCAGGTGCAGGCGTCGACAGGCTGACGGCAGTCGGGACAATGCCGACCGGCATCGGTTGAAAATACCAGGCCACCGAGGGCGGCGAAGGATGCGGCTTTTTTGGCCACCGGCAATCCTCTTCTTGAGGAGCGAAGTCTGGCCGACGGGAGCCGACCGCGAAGCCCCACTCAGGCAGGGGCAGCGCTACCGGATCGCAAGGGCGGTCCGGCGTGAAAAGTCGCGCAGTGTAACGGCAAAAGGCGCCGATGCTAAGTGCAAATATGCGCCAATTTACGGGACATTTGCGACGCCTTCCAAATAGCGCTTCAGCGCGGCCAACGAGTCCGGGCAGTAAGGCTTTTCAGTGGTTTCGCGCAGTACTTGATCAATGCTGAGAAAGCGCGCTTCCAGCACTTCTTCCGGCTGCAGCTTCAATGGCCCGTCCCAGATCGCCGAGAACACGGCGCACCACAGGCGGTTATCCGGCTGATCGAAGAAGAACCGCTCGTGAGCCGCAAGCGCCACGCCGGAAACGCCCAACTCTTCCTCCAGTTCGCGCGCCGCCGAGAGCTCGTAGCTTTCATCGGCCTGCACCATACCGCCCGCCGCCACATCCCAGTAGCCGGGATAAATGGCCTTGCTCAGCGTGCGTCGGTGCACACACAGCTCGCCAGCCGAATTGAACAGAAGGATATAGGTGCCGCGCCCGATGAGCCCGCGCTCACGCAGATCTGCCCTGGGTAAAGAACCGAGGGGTTGGTCATGACGATCAACCCAGGCAATCAACTCGGCATCAGAGGCCGCACGGTGGGCGGCCTCTTGATCGGAAACACTCATCGATCAGCCTTGGGACAGCAGCTGACGCAGGTCAATCACCGCCGCGTTGGCACGCGACAGGTAGTTGGCCATGACCAGCGAGTGGTTGGCGAAAATGCCGAATGGGCTGCCGTTGAGGATCATCGGGCTCCAGATCGGCTCTTGCGAAGCTTCCAGCTCACGAATGATCTGACGCACGCTGACGGTCGCGTTCTTCTTCGCCAGAACATCGGCGAAATCGACCTCGATCGCGCGCAGCAGGTGCGACAGCGCCCAGGCCTGACCGCGTGCTTCGTAGAAGACGTTATCGATCTGCATCCATGGGGTTTCAACGATTTCTTCGTCAACCTGCGGCACTTCGCCCGGCTTGACCGTGACGGTAGATTGCGCCTCGGTTTTCAGGGTGCTGTTCAGTTTGACCCGACCCACGCTGGCGGAAAGGCGCTGGGACAGAGAACCCAGTCGCGTGCCGACGTCGCCCAGCCAGTTATTCAAATTGTCGGCGCGGGTGTAGAACAGAGCGCCCTTTTGATTCGGGTCAGACAGGCGCGCCTGATAGCGGCTCAGCGCAGCGATACCGTCACGGTATTGAGACTCGCTCGAAGGCAGCACCCAGCTTTTGTTGTCGAAGTTGAACAACGGCTCGGCACGTGCCAGGTCGCCATCTTCGGCGGACTGTGACTGCGAGCGGGCGAAGTCTTTACGCAGGGCACGGCTCAGGTCGCGCACTTGGACCAGGACGCCATATTCCCAGCTCGGCATGTTGTCCATCCACAGGCCGGGCGGCGAGCGATCGTTGGAAATGTAACCGCCCGGCTTGTCCAGCAGAGTGGAGGCGACGGTTTTGAGGGTTTCGACGGTGGTGTAGCCCAACACCATCTGCTTGCCTTCGCTTTGCGCGGCGGCCTGGGCTTGCTGCTGGACCGGAAACAGGGGCGGTTCGCTGCTCCACCAGATGCCGAGCACCACAGTGACCACCAGGTAGATACCCACCACGGCCCCGACGGCGCGACTGAACAACAGGCCGCCCCAATAACCGCGAGGCGCCTTGCCCATCGGTTTTTCGTCAACGCGTTCAGTTCCCGCGCTGCCCGAGCGCTTCTTCCAATCCAGCATGGCCTTGTCCTTTCAATCACGGAATTCAGTGCTTCTGACCGCAACCTTACAGCAAGGTGCGTTTGGCAGGAATGTGATGGCAGGTGCAATTGTTGAGCAACTGAGTCGAGCGCCTTCCCGGCCGGCTTTAGCCGGGAGGAGGCGGATGCTGAGGCCATCAGGGTCACGCTTTATGGCACCTCATCCATTCTCTTACCGACCGCAACCACGGGTGATCTGCATGTCCCGAATCTAACCAACTGGTCCGTACACTCAAACGGGTTAAAAGCTGGAAATTTGACGGATGAAATCGTCAAAAATCACGAGAAAATGACTTGCGGCATCCTTAGCCGCAGAAAGTAGTGCTAGCATAGCGCCACCACTTATATCGGGGTTTCCCCTATAAAGAAGTCAGGACATGACCGAAGCAGAAGATCCGAGCCGCGACCGGCTCAGACACCACTTTGCCCAGCGCGTTATCCATCAGGCCCGTCAGATCCTTGAGGTGTGGCAGCGCCTGCAGCAAAGTGAATGGTCGGCAACGGACATGGCTGAACTCACCGAGGCCAACGAGCGGCTGCTGCGGTTTGCCGAACGCTTCGAGCAGGCCGAACACGTGCAACTCGCCACCGCGATTAACCTGGCATTGCTCGACGTCGAGGCCAATCGCGGTCGATTGAGCAGCGCCCTGATTACTGACCTCAACCGTCTGATGCAACGCTTGTCCCACACCGGCCTCAGGCACGGCGACCGTCTTGAGCAAACCGCTCTGCCGCCCCTGCGCAAACCGATTTACATTGTGCTGGAGGACCATGAACGCGGCGAGCGTCTGGCCAAGCAACTGGAGTTCTTCGGTCTGAGCGCGCAGTCCCTCGCAAGCGTCGACACCTTCCACATGACGATGGCCGAACGCTTGCCTGCCGCTGTCGTCATGGACGTCGACTTCGGTGGCGCAGGCCAGGGCCTGAAGCTCGCCACCCAGATGCAGGAAGGACTCGAGCAAAAACTCCCGCTGCTGTTTTTCAGCCATCACGAGACGGACACGCCCACGCGCCTCGCCGCCGTGCGCGCCGGTGGAGAGGAATTCCTGACCGGCACGCTCGAAGCGTCAAGCTTGCTGGAGAAGATCGAAATCCTGACCCGAGTTGCACAGTACGAACCCTACAAGGTGCTGATCATCGACGATTCGCGCGCCCAGGCGAAGCACACCGAACGCTTGCTGAACGGGGCCGGAATCGTCACCCGTACCCTGCTCGACCCCATCAAGACCATGGCTGAGCTGGCCGAATTTCAGCCTGACCTGATCATCCTCGACATGTACATGCCCGGCTGCACCGGCACCGAGCTGGCCAAAGTGATCCGCCACAATGATCGCTACGTCAGCGTCCCGATCATCTACCTCTCGGCTGAAGACGATCTGGATAAACAGCTGGACGCGATGAGCGAAGGCGGCGATGACTTTCTCACCAAACCCATCAAGCCTCGCCACCTGATCACCACCGTGCGCAATCGCGCGGCACGGGCGCGCAACCTCAAGGCGCGCATGATCCGCGACAGCCTGACCGGCCTGTATAACCACACGCACATCCTGCAATTGCTCGAAGATTGCAGCTTCCGCTCGCGGCGAGAGAACAAGCCGCTGAGCTTCGCGATGCTGGACATCGACCATTTCAAGAAGGTCAACGACAGCCACGGCCACCCCATGGGCGACCGCGTGATCAAAAGCCTGGCGCTGTTCCTCAAGCAAAGACTGCGCAAGACCGACTACATCGGTCGCTATGGCGGTGAGGAGTTCGCCGTGGTCATGCCGGACACTGATCTCGCAGCGGCCCACGGCGTGCTAGACGAAATTCGCCAGCGCTTCGCCGAAATCCATTACCCCGCGGAGCCTGTGGACCTGTTCTGCACATTCAGCGCCGGGGTGGTAGAGATCACCGAGGACGACGACGCGCTGATGATGGCCTCGCAAGCAGACGAAGCGCTGTACCGCGCAAAAAAGGCAGGCCGCAACCAAGTGCACGGGCTAGAAGTACATGCAGCAGTGTCGCGCCACAGCAAACACACCCAGCCGGACATCGTTTGACAGGTTGCGTCCTGCATCATTTTCAGACCGAAGTTCAGACCGAAGAACTCTAGCCCTCCCTGCACGCCCGCAGCCACTCCGCTATCATGCGCGGACTTCTGTGATGCGAGACCGCCATGCGCCGCCTGCTTTGTCTGTTACTGCTGATCTGTGCCCTGCCCGCCGTCGGCGCGAGCTTTCTGGAGAACAGATCGAGCACCACACTGGGCGGCGCAGCTGTCGACAACAGCAAGGATTTTCTGCCGGTGCGTCAGGCGTTTCAGTTGAACCTGAGCGACACCAGCCCAGAGTCCGTCAAGCTGCAGTTCGTCGCCACTGAAGGCTATTACCTGTATCGCCATCGCTTTCAGTTCCGCACCGAGCCCGCCGACATCGGCCTCGGCGCCGCGCAACTGCCAGACGGCGAAAAGAAGCACGATGAGTACTTTGGCGACGTTGAGGTCTATCACGGCATCCTCGACGTCACCCTGCCGCGCAAAACCGGAGACATGCGGCCCTTCACCCTTGTCGTCACCTATCAGGGCTGCGCGGACAAGGGCCTTTGCTACCCGCCGGAAACCGAGCGACTGAGCATCGACGGCGCGAGCCCTGCAAAGTCCGATACCCCCCTTGCCGGGAATGTCACCCACGCCGAGTTCAGCTGGAAACAACTGGCGCTGTTTTTCCTCGCCGGCGTCGGCCTGACGTTCACGCCGTGCGTATTGCCGATGCTGCCGATCCTCTCCGGCGTGGTCCTGCGCGGGCAGATCGGCGGGTTGCGCGGGTTCTCTTTGGCCTTGGCCTACGTGCTGCCGATGGCGCTCTGCTTCGCGATCCTTGGCGCAGTGATGGGCATGTTCGGCGCCAGCCTCAATCTGCAGGCGCGATTGCAATCGGCGTGGGTGCTCGTGCCGTTCGCCGGTTTTTTCGCGCTGTTCGCCGTGGCCATGTTCGGTGCGTTCGAGCTGCGCCTGCCCCGCGCGCTCAATGACCGACTGGACCGCATCGCCGGCAATACCCAGGGCGGGTCTTTGTGGGGCGCGGCGGTTCTGGGCGTGGTTTCAAGCCTGCTGGTCTCCCCCTGTGTCTCGGCACCACTGGCCGGCGCGCTGCTTTATATAAGCGCCAGCGGCGATGCCCTGGGCGGGGCCTTGAAGCTGTTGGCTCTGGGCCTGGGCATGGGCGCGCCGCTGGTGCTGGTGGCGACGGGCGGGGCGGCGTGGCTGCCTAAAAGCGGGCCGTGGCTGGTGGCGGTCAAAAATGCCATCGGCGTGCTGTTGCTGGCCCTGGCCATCGGCTTGCTGAGCCGGGTGATTCCGGGGCAAGCCACGCTACTGTTGATCGGCCTGCTGTGGGCCGGCGTTGCGTTGTTCCTCGGTGCATTGGAGTTCGGCGAAAAGACCACGCGGGGCCGCCTCGCTCAATTGCTTGGCTTGTTCTTGCTGGTTTACGCCCTTGCCTGCTGGTACGGCGCTTTCAGCGGGCAGACCGATCCGCTGCGTCCGCTGGGTCAATCCCGGCTCGATTCAGGCCCTGCCCAACCGGCCTCGGAAAGCCGCTGGCAGACCGTGACCCAGGCCAGCGAGCTGGACCGGATCCTTGAAGCGTCCAAAAGCGCCGGCCAACCCGTGCTGGTCGACTGGTACGCCGACTGGTGCATCAGCTGCAAGGTTATCGAGCACGAGGTACTGCCAGATCCAAAAGTCGTCAGCCAACTGGGGGCCTTCAAGCTGATCCGCTTTGACATGACGGACAGTAATGCCGAACAACGCGCATTGCTCGATCGCTACAAACTGTTTGGCCCTCCCGCGCTGCTGTTTTTCGGAAAAAACGGCAACGAGCTGGAAAACGCACGCGTCGTCGGCGAAATCGACGTCGAAGCGTTCTCAGAGCGGCTTTCTAGAGCAAATGACCAAATCTAGCGCCATGGTCACAAACTTCGCGCGAACATCGGGCATCGTGCTGAATATTGTGGGTAACTGGACAGTCCATCGTACTTTCCGGCATAGTCGCTGCCCATCAGCGGCTCACTCTGTACGTGAGCGTCGAAAACGCGAACAACAAGGAACACTCGATGGCGACCTTTCTGGTTCTTCACGGACCTAACCTGAACCTGCTGGGGACCCGTGAACCGGGGATCTATGGCTCGATCACGTTGGCCGATATCAACCAGGATCTGGAACAGCGTGCGCGCGAAGCCGGTCACCACCTGATGTACCTGCAGAGCAACGCTGAGTACGAGCTGATCGATCGCATCCACGCTGCACGCGATGAAGGCGTGGACTTCATTCTGATCAATCCGGCTGCTTTTACGCACACAAGCGTCGCGATACGTGACGCGCTGCTGGGAGTGAGCATCCCATTCATCGAAGTGCACCTGTCAAACGTGCACAAGCGCGAACCTTTCCGCCATCACTCCTACTTTTCAGATGTTGCTGTAGGCGTGATCTGCGGCCTTGGCGCCAGCGGTTACCGACTGGCCCTGGAGGCCGCCCTGGAACAATTGGCCAAGCGTTCGGAGGCGTGAACGGCACAGTCCCGTACTGAGCCAGACCGCCGGAACCGGCTACCAAATCCCCCTGACCGTCCCTTGGGAGTTGATGATTAATGGATATCCGTAAAGTCAAGAAACTGATCGAACTGCTGGAAGAGTCCGGCATCGACGAACTGGAGATCCGTGAAGGCGAAGAATCCGTACGGATCAGCCGTCACAGCAAGACTCCAGCACAGCAGTACTACGCGCCTGCCCCGGTTGCCGCTCCGGCACCTGCCCCGGCTGCAGCCCCAGTGGCCGCAGCCGCCGAAGCACCCTCTGCTCCGAAGCTCAACGGCACTGTCGTCAAGTCGCCAATGGTCGGCACCTTCTACCGCACTCCGGCGCCTGGCTCGCCAGCGTTCGTTGAAGTCGGCAAGACCGTCAAGAAAGGCGACACCATCTGCATCGTTGAAGCGATGAAAATGATGAACCACATCGAAGCTGAAGTCAGCGGCACGATCGAATCCATCCTGGTAGAAAACGGTCAGCCGGTTGAGTATGACCAGCCGCTGTTCACCATCGTTTGAACCGGGGAGAGCCTGCGATGTTGGAAAAAGTCCTGATCGCCAACCGCGGCGAAATCGCCTTGCGCATCTTGCGTGCCTGTAAAGAACTGGGCATCAAGACCGTCGCGGTCCATTCCACGGCAGACCGTGAGCTGATGCACCTTGGCCTGGCAGACGAAACTGTCTGTATCGGCCCGGCGCCAGCCAACCTGTCGTACCTGAACATTCCGGCCATTATTTCGGCTGCAGAGCTGACCGGCGCCACGGCGATTCACCCGGGCTACGGTTTCCTCGCGGAAAACGCAGACTTTGCCGAGCAGGTCGAGAAATCCGGCTTCGCGTTCATCGGCCCTAAAGCCGAAACCATTCGCCTGATGGGCGACAAGGTTTCCGCCAAAGACGCCATGAAGCTTGCCAACGTGCCAACCGTTCCCGGTTCCGACGGCCCGCTGCCGGAAGACGAAGAGATCGCGCTGCGCATTGGCCGTGAAGTCGGCTACCCAGTGATCATCAAGGCCGCTGGCGGCGGCGGTGGTCGCGGCATGCGCGTGGTGCACAAGGAAGAAGACCTGATCGAAGCGGCCAAGCAGACCCGTGCTGAAGCGGCTGCCTGGTTCAGCAACCCGATGGTCTATCTCGAGAAGTACCTGACCAACCCACGTCACGTGGAAGTCCAGGTCATTTCCGACGGTCAGGGCCAGGCGATCCATCTGGGCGACCGCGACTGTTCGCTGCAGCGTCGTCACCAGAAGGTTCTGGAAGAAGCGCCTGCACCGTTCATCGACGAGCAAGCCCGCAAGGACGTGTTCGCGGCCTGTGTCAAAGCGTGCATCGACATCGGCTACCGTGGTGCTGGCACGTTCGAGTTCCTGTACGAGAACGGCCGTTTCTACTTCATCGAAATGAACACCCGTGTTCAGGTGGAGCACCCGGTTTCGGAAATGGTCACCGGTATCGACATCGTCAAGGAGATGCTCAGCATCGCCGCCGGCAACAAACTGTCGTACACCCAGGATGACGTGGTCATTACCGGGCATTCGCTGGAGTGCCGGATCAACGCAGAGGATCCGAAGACTTTTGTCCCGAGTCCGGGCCTGGTCAAGCATTTCCACGCGCCAGGCGGCAATGGCGTGCGTGTGGATTCGCACCTGTACAGCGGCTACAAGGTTCCGTCCAACTACGACTCGTTGATCGGCAAGCTGATCACCTGGGGCGCGACCCGCGAAGAAGCCATGGCGCGCATGCGTAACGCCCTGGATGAAATCGTGGTCGACGGGATCAAGACCAACATCCCGCTGCACCGTGATTTGACCCGTGATGAAGGCTTCTGCGAAGGCGGCGTCAACATTCACTACCTGGAACACAAACTGGCCGCTGACAAGCATTGATCTGCCAGTAAGTGCTACAGACCAACAAAGCCGCTCTCGAGCGGCTTTGTTGTTTTCGGGGCGTGCGATCTGGTTGTGGGGTGCGGCATTCAGTGGGACCGGCTTTAGCCGGGAAGAGGCCGGTCCGATCGCCATCAGGGTTGCGGTGTGAACACGGACGCCTTCCCGGCTAAAGCCGGTCCTACCGATTAACCGCCCCGCCAGAATCACACGCACGCCACAGATCGCGACACCCACTTTGTTGTTTCCCCACGAACCCCGTAAACTTGCCGGTCTTTCGTGGCCGTCGGCCGCCTTTCAATTTTTCAACTCGAAGGTCACCCGCCATGCCTTGGCTGCAAGTCCGTCTCGCCATTAGCCCCGAACAAGCCGAAACCTACGAAGACGCCCTGCTCGAAGTCGGCGCCGTATCGGTGACGTTCATGGACGCTGAAGACCAGCCGATCTTCGAGCCAGAGCTGAACACCACGCCGCTGTGGTCGCACACGCACCTGCTGGCGCTGTTCGAAGCCGACACCGATGCCGATCACGTCCTCGCTCACCTGAGATTGCTCACCGACGCCGAGCTGCCGGAACACACCCATGAAGTGATCGAAGATCAGGACTGGGAACGCAGCTGGATGGACAACTTCAACCCGATGCGCTTCGGCCAGGGGTTGTGGATCGTGCCGAGCTGGCATGCCGCGCCGGAGCCGGACGCCGTCAATCTGTTGCTCGACCCGGGCCTCGCATTCGGCACGGGTACTCATCCGACCACCGCGCTGTGCCTCGAGTGGCTCGACGGCCAGGACCTCGCCGGCTGCAACGTGCTGGACTTCGGCTGCGGCTCCGGCATTCTCGCCATCGCCGCACTGCTGCTGGGCGCTGAACAAGCCGTCGGCACCGACATCGACGTCCAGGCCCTGGAAGCGTCGCGCGACAATGCCGGCCGCAACAATGTCCCGGCCGAGAAATTCCCGCTGTATTTGCCTGAAGACCTGCCCCAGGTGCCGGCCGATGTGCTGGTGGCCAACATCCTCGCAGGCCCGCTGGTTGCTCTGGCGCCGCAGCTGGCGAGCCTGGTCAAACCCGGTGGCCGTCTGGCGCTGTCCGGTATCCTTGCCGAGCAAGGCGATGAAGTCGCTGCCGCGTACGCTGACACCTTCGAGCTGGACCCGATCGCCAACCGCGAGGGCTGGGTACGGATCACCGGTCGTCGCCGCTGACAGCCAGTTGCCCTAAGATCCAACCATCAGGCGCTCTTTAACCCCGGATACCCGCATGACCGACAGCTTCGTCACTCAGTGCCCGCATTGCCAGACCAGTTTCCGCGTCAGTCACGCCCAGTTGAGCGTGGCCCGAGGCATGGTGCGCTGTGGCTCATGCCTGCAGGTGTTCAACGCCGCGAAGCAACTGCTGGAACAACGCGCCGATGCAACGCCGGAAACGCCGTTGCCTTCCGCGCCGAACATCGAAAGCGTGGAGAAGACGCTGGAAATCCTCGCGCCACAATCCCTCGTCGTGACACAGCCAGCGCCGTTGCCGGTCAAGCGTGAAGAGCGTGAGGTGGACCTGGACAGCCTTGATCTGGACGATCTCGATGTCGAGCTGGCCCGTCTCGAACAGCGCGAGATTCAGCTGCCCGAGTCCTTCGGGCGTGTCAGCAAGGCGCGCGATCACGACGAAGTCGAGTCCTTCAGCGCCCGACGCGATGAGCCTGACGTCGCGCAGGAGTCGTGGGCCCACGGCATGAGTCACGAGGATGTCGACCGATTGCCCGAACTGCGCGCCGAAGTCGTCGAGGAACGCGAAGCGCATACCGATCACACGATAGACGAAGGCCCGCTGGACGAGCCCATCAATCAGCAGGAACGCCATCGCACCGAGCCTTCATTCTCGCTGAGCCCGGACGATCTGGGCGACGAACCCGATCACCCCCACTCGCTCAAGCCTCACGCCGACCCCGACGATGAGTCGTCCTCGGAACGCTTCTCCGCTCTGGACACCCACGAGCATCAGGATCGCCTCAGCGCCCGTGACGATGATGATGATGGGGACGATGAGCCTCCGCACGCCGCTGCCGACAAGCGTGGCGGCCGTAACGAACCGGGCCTGCGGGACAGGGCGCTGGTCGACCTGACGGATGACCCGCTGCAGTTGTCCTGGCAGAAACCCAAGCCACGCTGGGGACGGCGTCTGCTGTGGATGCTATTGATCCTGGTTGGGCTGGGCGCACTGGCCGGCCAATACATTGCGTACCACTTCGAAGAGCTGGCGCGACAGGATCAATATCGCCCCATTTTTATGGAGCTGTGCCCGTCCCTCGGCTGCAAGGTCCCGTCCAAGGTTGATATCAAACTGCTCAAGAGCAGCAACCTTGTCGTGCGCAGCCACCCCGAGTTTCAGGGCGCGCTGGTCGTCGACGCGATCATCTATAACCGTGCGTCATTCTCCCAGCCGTTCCCGCTGCTCGAACTACGCTTTGCCGATGCGACGGGTCAACTGATCGCCAGCCGTCGATTCAAACCGGGCGAGTACCTGAGCGGCGAGCTGGCGGGCAAGGACGAAATGCCACCCCAGACGCCGATTCACATCGCCCTAGACGTCCTCGACCCGGGCCCCAAGGCGGCCAATTACAGCCTGAGCTTCCGTTCGCCGGAGTGAAAACCCAGGCGCAGCGGGTTTGTCCGCACCGAAATGCAGCACCTTGCAAGGGACGGGATGCCCGAAATCCGACGACACTTTTATGACAATACCGGCCTAAACCTAACCGTTCGCGTTAAGAACGGAACTGTTCAGATTTTATCCAATTCAGCCTTTATCCAGTCATCGAGAGCGGGTATCATGCCCACCCTTTTTCATACTCTGGGTCCCGTCTGAATTGGCGCTGAAGCACTTTTCGGACCAGACCTCGTGATTCGGCCCCACAACAGGTCACCCTATGTCGGCGGTACGCATCGGCCCTTACACATTGCAAAACGGCTTGATTCTCGCCCCGATGGCGGGTGTCACTGACCAGCCATTCCGACAACTCTGTCGCCAGCTCGGCGCAGGCCTGGTGGTCTCGGAAATGGTCACCAGCGACATGAGCCTCTGGAACAGCCGCAAGTCGCGGTTGCGCATGATTCACGAAGGCGATCCCGAGCCACGCTCGGTACAGATCGCTGGCGGGGACCCGCAGATGCTTGCGGACGCAGCACGCGCCAACGTCGAACTCGGCGCGCAGATCATCGACATCAACATGGGTTGCCCGGCAAAAAAGGTCTGCAACAAGGCCGCTGGCTCAGCGTTGTTGAAAGATGAACAGTTAGTGACCGAAATCCTGCACGCGGTGGTCGCGGCAGTCGAGGTACCGGTCACGCTGAAGATTCGCACCGGCTGGGACCGGGCGAACAAGAATGGTCTGACCGTCGCCAGAATTGCCGAACAAGCCGGCATTCAGGCGCTGGCGGTGCACGGGCGAACCCGTGCCGATCTCTACACCGGTGAAGCCGAGTACGACACCATCGCCGCCATCAAGCAGGCGGTGTCCATCCCGGTGTTTGCCAACGGCGACATCGATTCACCGGAAAAGGCCCGCTACGTCCTCGACGCAACCGGCGCCGACGGGCTGTTGATTGGCCGGGCCGCCCAGGGGCGCCCATGGATTTTTCGCGAGATAGAACACTACCTGCAGACCGGGGAAAAACTTCCAGGCCTGCCCGTCAGTGAAGTGGAACGCATTCTGCTAGAGCATCTGGCTGCGCTTCACACCTTCTATGGCGACGTGATGGGCGTGCGAATCGCCCGCAAACACGTCGGCTGGTACCTCGCAACGTTGCCGGGCGCCAAGGAGTTTCGCGCCCTTTTCAACCGTTTGGAAGATACAGAAGCACAGTGCGCCAACGTTCGGGAGTTCTTTTCCCAGCGCGATAAATCCCTCCCAGCAGGGAACGAAGAAGAGGTGGCCGCATGACGATGATGACTGAGACTTTAGTGAGTGGAACAACACCCGTGAGCGACAACGTCAATTTGAAACAACACCTCAATACGCCAAGCGAAGAGGGTCAGACCCTGCGCGGAAGCGTCGAGAAGGCGTTGCACAACTACTTCGCTCATCTGGAAGGTGCGGCCGTCACTGATGTCTACAACCTGGTGCTCTCGGAAGTCGAGGCGCCGTTGCTCGAGTGCGTGATGAACTACGTCAAGGGCAACCAGACCAAAGCCTCCGAGATGCTGGGGCTGAATCGCGGCACCCTGCGCAAGAAACTCAAGCAGTACGACCTGCTGTAAGCATCCGAAAAACAAGCGACCTCACCTCAATGCGGTCGTTTTTTTTGCAAAATTCTTTTGCTTTTGATGGAAGTTGAGATGACCGACCAGACGACCCGCCTGCCGATCCGCCGCGCCTTGATCAGCGTATCCGACAAGACCGGTATCCTTGAATTTGCGCGTGAACTCCAAGCCCTCGGTGTCGAGATCCTCTCCACCGGTGGTACGTTCAAGCTGCTCAAGGACAACGGCGTTGCAGCGGTAGAAGTCGCCGACTACACCGGCTTCGCTGAAATGATGGATGGCCGGGTCAAGACACTGCACCCGAAAATCCACGGCGGCATCCTGGGTCGTCGCGGCATCGACGACACCATCATGAGCGAACATGGCATCAAGCCGATCGACCTGGTCGCCGTGAATCTCTATCCGTTCGAAGCCACCGTTTCCAAGCCGGGCTGCGACCTGCCGACCGCCATCGAGAACATCGATATCGGCGGCCCGACCATGGTTCGCTCCGCCGCTAAAAACCATAAAGACGTCGCCATCGTCGTCAACGCCAGCGATTACACGAACGTGCTGGAAAGCCTCAAGGCCGGCGGCCTGACTTACGCGCAGCGCTTCGACCTGATGCTCAAGGCTTTCGAGCACACTGCGGCCTACGACGGCATGATCGCCAACTACTTGGGCAGCGTTGACCAGTCCGCTGACACCCTGAGCACCGAAGGCCGCAGCGCATTCCCGCGCACCTTCAACAGCCAGTTCATCAAAGCGCAGGAAATGCGCTACGGCGAGAACCCGCACCAGAGCGCGGCGTTCTACGTTGAAGCCAAGCCTGCCGAAGTCGGCATTGCGACCGCGACCCAACTGCAAGGCAAAGAGCTTTCCTACAACAACGTCGCCGATACCGACGCGGCGCTTGAGTGCGTGAAGAGCTTCGTCAAGCCTGCCTGCGTGATCGTCAAGCACGCCAACCCGTGCGGCGTTGCAGTAAGCCTGGATACAGAAGGCGGCATTCGTCAGGCCTACGAACTGGCCTATGCCACCGATAGCGAATCGGCGTTCGGCGGCATCATCGCCTTCAACCGTGAGCTGGATGCCGAGACGGCCAAGGCCATCGTTGAGCGCCAGTTCGTCGAAGTGATCATCGCCCCGAGCGTCAGCGCTGAAGCCCAGGCCATCATTGCCAGCAAAGCCAACGTGCGTTTGTTGACCAGCGGCCAGTGGGACGCAGAGCGCGCGCCGGCCTGGGATTACAAGCGAGTCAACGGTGGCTTGCTGGTGCAGAGCCGCGACATCGGCATGATCGGCGCAGACGACTTGAAAGTGGTCACCCAACGCGCGCCGACCGAGCAGGAAGTTCACGACCTGATCTTCGCCTGGAAGGTCGCCAAGTACGTGAAGTCCAACGCCATCGTTTACGCCAAGAACCGGCAGACCATCGGCGTCGGCGCAGGCCAGATGAGCCGGGTGAACTCTGCCCGCATCGCGGCGATCAAGGCCGAACACGCCGGTTTGCAGGTGCAGGGCGCTGTCATGGCCTCCGATGCGTTCTTCCCGTTCAGGGACGGCATCGACAACGCGGCCAAGGTTGGCATCACGGCAGTGATCCAGCCAGGCGGCTCGATGCGTGACGCCGAAGTGATTGCAGCAGCGGACGAAGCGGGTATCGCGATGGTATTCACCGGCATGCGCCATTTCAGGCACTGAGTGCAGCGGCAAGCATCAAGCTGCAAGCGGTAAGTAAAAGCAGAGTCACGTCGCTTTACTCGCCCTTGCAGTCTTATTAATTCAGAGCAATGAGCCGTGATTAAGAGTTGTGCTATTCGCTTTTACTTGCCGCTTGTAGCTTGCAGCTTCTCCGAAGGAGTCTTTCTTTGAATATTTTGATCATTGGCAGCGGTGGCCGTGAACACGCTCTGGCCTGGAAAGTCGCGCAGGACGCTCGTGTCGAGAAAGTCTTCGTCGCTCCCGGCAATGCCGGCACCGCCACTGAAGCCAAGTGTGAAAACGTCGCCATCGACGTGCTGGCGCTGGAGCAACTGGCTGACTTCGCCGAGAAGAACGTCGCGCTGACCATCGTCGGCCCGGAAGTGCCGTTGGTCGCCGGTGTTGTCGACCTGTTCCGCGCCCGTGGCCTGAAGTGCTTCGGCCCGACCAAGGACGCCGCACAGCTGGAAGGCTCCAAGGCATTCACCAAGGACTTCCTCGCGCGCCACAACATTCCCTCTGCCGACTACCAGAACTTCACTGAAATCGAACCGGCGCTGGCGTACCTGCAAGAGAAAGGTGCACCGATCGTCATCAAGGCCGACGGCCTGGCGGCGGGCAAAGGCGTGATCGTCGCGATGACCCTCGCAGAAGCAGAAGACGCCGTGCGCGACATGCTGGCCGGCAATGCTTTCGGCGACGCCGGTTCGCGCGTGGTGATCGAGGAATTCCTCGACGGCGAAGAAGCCAGCTTCATCGTCATGGTCGACGGCAAGAACGTACTGCCCATGGCCACCAGTCAAGACCACAAACGCGTCGGCGATGGCGACAGCGGCCCGAACACCGGCGGCATGGGTGCGTATTCCCCGGCCCCGGTGGTCACCGCCGAGGTTCACCAGCGCGTGATGGATCAAGTCATATGGCCGACCGTCCGGGGCATGGCCGCCGAGGGGAACATTTACACCGGTTTCCTCTATGCTGGTCTGATGATCGACAAGGCTGGCAATCCGAAAGTCATCGAATTCAACTGCCGTTTTGGCGATCCGGAAACCCAGCCTGTCATGCTGCGCCTGCAGTCGAGCCTGGTGACCCTGGTTGAAGCCGCTCTGGCGCAAACGCTGGATACGGTGGATGCTCAGTGGGACCCGCGTCCGAGTCTGGGAATCGTACTGGCAGCCGGCGGCTATCCGGCCGACTACGCCAAGGGCGACGAGATTCACGGGCTGGACGCTGCGGCCGCGTTGCCGGGCAAAGTGTTCCACGCTGGCACTGCGTTGCAGGATGACCGTATCGTGACCTCCAGCGGTCGCGTGCTGTGCGCGACAGCGCTGGGCGACAGCGTTGGCGATGCGCAGAAACAAGCGTACGAGCTGGCTGCAAAGATTGACTGGAAAGGTTGTTTCTACCGCACGGACATCGGCTATCGCGCCATTGCCCGGGAACGCGGCGAAGATCTGGCGTGAGCCTCGGCCCGATCGGCGATTCCTCGTTGAGTCGCTGATCGGGCATCCGGTGCCCCAGAGTTAAACAGGCTTCATTCACGAAGGGATTTCGCCGTGCGCTGGCTCAGGATTGCCACTCGTTTGACCGTCACATTGCTGACCCTGCTCTGTATAACTTCGGCGGCCGCCGAGGTCGGTGCAGGCTGGTCAACCCTTGTCGACGATCAGGCAAACCTAAACCTCAGCGACATTCGCTCCCCCCATTACGAATCCCAATTCAGCCCGGTCGAACTCGACAAGGTGCGCGCGACCAATCGCGACGCCGCGCTGTGGCTGCACTACCGCCTGCCCCCGGCCACCCATGAACAACTGGTGCGGATCTTCGCGCCTGACCTGGCGACGGTCGACATGTACGTGCTCGACGGCGACAGCCTGATCGATCATTCGCGCTCCGGTAACCGGGTGCCGCGCGAAGCCCAACCCCTGCCGTCACTGGATTTCCTGCTGCCGGTGCCCCACAGCGACAAGCCGCTCGACCTGTATTTGCGCCTCAAGTCCGAGCAGGAGCTGCGCCCTAACATCACGCTGCAGTCCGCCGTCACCAGCGCCGCCGACGAGCGCCGCCCCCTGCTGCTCGGCCTGTTCTTCGGCTCGCTGGCCATGCTGATCGTGCAGAACCTCACGCGCTTCGCCCAGTCTCGCTCGATCAGCAGCTTGTGGCTGGCAGCGTGCGAGGCGTTTCTGGGGCTGAGTGCGCTGTTGCTGCTCAACCTTCAGGCGCCGTGGCTGCCGCGCTGGCATCTGGCGCAGACGCCGAGCGCTCACCTCGCCCTGCTCCTCGCCGCCGCGACCGGGCTGATGTACACCTACTGTTTCTTCGTTCAGCGCGGCGTCGAGATGCTCAATCGGCTGCTGATGGGCGTGCTGCTGGTGGTGGGCTTTGGTGCGCTCCTGGTGCTGTTCGTTGACACCCTGCCGCTGAACATCATGACGTTCCTGCTGGTGGCATTGACCACGGTCAGCATCACCCTCGTGTCGATATACCACCTGCAGAAGGGCTACTCCCCTGCCCGGCCGTTCGTGATCGCCATGATCGCGTTCAATCTCGGCAACCTCGTGGTACTGCCGGCCATGCTCTGGCTGACGAGTATTCCCGCGCAGACGCTGATCATCGGGGTGTTGGCGGTGTTTTGCCTGTGCGGCCTGCTGATGAGCATCGCCCTCAGCGAGCGTCATCGCAGCATCACTGAAGACAACTTCAGCATCAGCCGCGAACTCGCCGCCAGCACAGCGGAGATCAACGCCAAGGCCGAGTTTCTGGCGAAGATCAGCCACGAGATCCGCACCCCCATGAACGGCGTTCTGGGGATGACCGAGCTGCTGCTGGGCACGCCGCTGTCGGTCAAGCAGCGCGATTACGTGCAGACCATCCACAGTGCCGGCAACGAACTGCTGACCCTGATCAACGAGATCCTCGATATCACCAAGCTGGAGTCCGGTCAGATCGAGCTGGACGACGTACAGTTCGATCTCAATGCGATGATCGAGGACTGCCTGAGCATCTTCCGCGCCAAGGCCGAACAGCAAAGTGTCGAGCTGATCAGCTTCATTCAGCCCCAGGTGCCGCGCGTCATCAGCAGTGACCCGACACGCCTGCGGCAGACGCTGCTCAGCTTGCTGGAGAACGCCTTAAAGAAGACCGACGAGGGCGAGATCCTGTTGGTCGTCGCCCTCGACTCCCGCGGCGGCAAGCCACGACTGCGCATCGCCGTTCAGGACAGCGGCACGCCGCTGACGCCCAACGAGCGCGACGCGCTGCTGCACGCCGAATTGCACAGCAAGAATTTCCTGGCGGCCAGCAAGGTGGGCGGTCACTTGGGGCTGGTCATCGCCCGGCAGCTCATTCTGTTGATGAGCGGCGAGTTCGGCATTCAGAGCGGCACCAATCAGGGCAGCACGCTGTGGCTGAGTCTGCCCCTTGATGCACAACGACTGGAGCAGCCCCCCGCCGATCTGGACAGCCCGCTAAAAGGCGCGCGGGTTCTGGTGGTCGACGACAACGATACCTGCCGCAAGGTGCTGGTCCAGCAGTGCAGCGCGTGGGGGCTCAACGTCAGCGCCGTGCCATCGGGCAAAGAGGCGCTGGCGCTGCTGCGCACCAAGGCTCACCTGCGCGACTATTTCGATATCGTCCTGCTCGACCAGAACATGCCCGGCATGACCGGCATGCAACTGGCCGCCAAGATCAAGGAAGACCCGAGCCTGAACCACGACATTCTGTTGATCATGCTCACCGGCATCAGCAACGCGCCGAGCAAGATCATCGCGCGCAATGCCGGGGTTAAACGCATCCTCGCCAAACCGGTCGCCGGGTACACGCTGAAGACCACGCTGGCGGACGAGCTCAATCAGCGCAACATAGGCAATGCGCCCTTTTCTGCAGTCGCCGGGGCGATCGGCGATATCGACGTGCCCAGCGACTTCCGCATTCTGGTTGCCGAAGACAACAGCATTTCCACCAAGGTCATTCGTGGCATGCTCGGCAAGCTCAACCTGCAGCCGGACACGGCCAGCAATGGCGAAGAGGCGCTGCTGGCGATGAAGACCCGGCGCTATGACCTGGTGCTGATGGACTGCGAAATGCCGATCCTCGACGGGTTCTCGGCGACGCAGCAGTTCCGCGCCTGGGAAACCGGAAACCAGCGCATTCGCACCCCTGTGGTGGCATTGACCGCGCACATTCTGGCGGAGCACAAGGATCGCGCGCGACAGTCCGGCATGGACGGGCACATGTCCAAGCCGGTAGAGATGTCGCAGTTACGCGATCTGGTCGAATACTGGGTGGAGCAACGTGCCCGGGATGACGCGACCCGCGCCACCCGCGGCGAAGACCGTTACGAGCAAAACTGACCGCCAGGTGGCCGTTACAGGCTGATAGACTTGGCGCCGTCCCAGTCTGCCGCCATGAGCTCAAACCATGCTTCACGTGCTGTTCAGCGTTTACCTGAAGATGCTGGTGCTCTATAGCCCGTTCTTCGTCCTGTCCTGTTTCATTTCCCTGAGCCGCGGTTATTCGCGCAAGGAACGCCGACGCCTGGCGTGGAAGATCGCCTTCGCGACGCTGGTGTCCAGCGTCTTGCTGTACTTGTTCGGGCGGGTGATTTTCGGTGTGTTCGGCATTACCGCCGACGCCTTCCGTATTGGTGCCGGCAGCGTGCTGTTCATCTCCGCGCTGGCCATGGCGCAGGGCAAATCCGGCGTGCAGACCGACAACGTCCAGCAGGACGTTGCCATCGTACCGCTGACCATCCCTATCACCGTCGGCCCCGGCACCATCGGCGCACTGCTTGTAATGGGCATCAGCCAGCCGCACTGGGATGACAAACTCACGGCCATCGTCAGCATCGCGCTGGCCAGCCTGACCGTCGGCGTCATCCTCTATCTGTCCAACAGCATCGAGCGGATTCTCGGCGATCAAGGCCTGCAGATTGTCAGCCGGTTAATGGGATTGTTTGTGTGCGCGCTCGCCGCCCAAATCATTTTCACGGGCATCAAGGGCTACCTGCTGACCTGATGGGCGCTCAGATCGCAAAGGTCTGAATCGCCCGTGCGCCATGGCCGTCCAGCTCCCTGGCAACGGCATCTCGGTGTCTGGCGTAGTCGGTGCGGTCAAAACGGTAGACCCCTCCGGTGATGCGCAATGTCAGCTCACTGCGTGATTCAGACCAGAAGTCGAAATCCCTCGTCTCGACGTTGCCGGTCATCTGGATGCCGCACAGCAGCACCATCACATTGCCCGCAGAGTCCGTCGCGCACGGAATGACCTGAAAGCCGGCGATGACGCTGTTGGCGTTGATGCTCTCAAAAAAATGCGTCGCATAACGATGGATGCGCATGGACTGAAGCGACGCCTTCGCCTGCCGCGCCAACCGAGCGGAGCCGCGTGATTCGATAACACTGAAGCTGATTTCCTCCAGTTCCGACGCGCTCCCGATCACCATTGGTTCATGAATGATCGGGCTCAGTTTCCTGAAACTTCGTTGCTCCAGTGCCGTGCCATACCGGTATGCCCAGTAGGTGAAATGTTCATCCCGACTGACCTTACCCGCCACTCGCTCGGCTCGCAGCAGGCAGTCGAACAGGTCCTCGCGGTCCTGCCTCTTGATACCGGCAGACAGTGAGACCAGACCATTGCCGACTACCGCGCCTGTCGCGCTCATGCGTCAGCTCCCGCCAACGCGCACACCAGGCTGGGGCGACGACCCTCCAGCGCCTGGCTGACGTTTTTGCGCAGGGGCGTGTAGACCAGGTCCATGAGTCGCAGGGAATAGAAGCGCAGATCGATATTGCCGACGATATCGTGGGGCTGCAGCGTCTCGAACACAAAGTCGTCTTTCAGCGCAGTTCGGTGCGTGAAGCTCACGAGCGCAACGGACAGCCCTGCGTTCAGGTTCAGAAAGCCGAACTGTAGCACCACCTTCTGGCCTTTTTGCACGTCGCCTGTATCCCTCGGCACTAAAGGCCCGAGCGCCTGGCGGGCCAGCAGGTCGACTGCTGGCTGATTGGGTCGGCTGGAAACAGAACGCCAGAGGGCCGACTCACTGTCAGACAGCATGTCGTTGGGCATGAAAATCGGCCACTTGCTCTTCAACCATCCCCACACCGAGCCGGGCCCGAGTTCCAGCGCCGGGCAACTCAACGTCTCATGGGTGTTCAGCGCCCAGCCGAAACGGATGAAAGCAGCGAGCCATGTGTCGTTCCAGGCAGAGGTGGCGGTAAAGCGAGCGTGTTTCTTGGTCGCCGCAAGCTGCGTGTACAGCACGCAATCGGCGGCGTCACTTTTCTGTAAGTCAGCACAGGCACTGTGCGTGAACAGCAGGCACCCTGCGCTGACCTGCGTTTCGATCATTCCCTGATGCATGGGCACATCTCCTTGAGAAGGAGGCGACGGGCGCCTCCCCCTATCTGATTAGATCTGGAATTCCTCGATGGCGGCTGAGGCGCTCTTGTTCAAACGCTGCTGGATCTGTGTACGCAGTGCCGCATAGACGCGTGTGTTCAACACCAGATGGTTCTCACCCCGGAAAGCTTGCACTTCAGCACTGTTCCATTCCCAAAAGAGGACGTTGGTGACAGCCGAATCGGTGGAGAAATTCACCGCACCCATCGCCAGGTTGACAGTGCCGTCGCTGGATTCAGTACAAGCGCCGATGCGGAAATTCGCGCCACGGTGGGTCTTGGTCTGACGCTCGAAAATTCGCAGCGGTTTTTCCTGGGCTTTCAGCGCGGCGACGGCATCACCGGCGACCTTCAGCATGGCGACGGACGCAGGCCCGGGCAGTGCGGCGGCGGCGATAGCGGAAGAGATGATCTCCAGCCCTGCTTGCTCCATGCTGAATCGACGGTGCGTCGAGTAATAGCGGCTGTACCTCCAGTTGGTGGAAAACCAGCCCAGCGTCGTCAACACCTTGTTGTATTGCTGGTACCACTGCTCGCTCTGCTTCTCCGGGTTGAACGCTTTGTTGGCGACCAGCGTGGCGAACAGAAGGGAGTCAATGACGTCGTCTTTGTTCTGCCGCGAAACGCCTTCGGCGAAGGCCAGCAGGTTGCCCGCCGCAACGGCACCTTGGCTTGGGTCGTCCGGGAGATCCGGAACAGCGTTATCCATTGCGGAGAAGTGCTCGATCAACGAGTGGGTGCAGTTGGCCATCTGGCACTGGTCGATGAAAGCACTGCGTTCGGCGTCGGTCATGCTTGTTTCATGTTTCATTCGTTAATCCTTTAACTGGCAGGTAAGTCCGTCGTGGACACCTCCGAGATTAACGAACATTGCCCGCCGCGCCACCCAAGGATTGGTAGCCGGGTTCGGCACATTCAGGCACCTATTCCTACAAAGCGACGGCACCGCTACTGGCCATGGCGAGAGCTAAACATCAAGCAAAGCAAGCGGTTGGCAGGCGCTTTGCGCAGGGCAACGGCAGTGGACGACGCGCCCAGTCGTCCACCGGCTGGCGTTTCTACACGCGGCTGGATAGGTTTCGCCATCGACCGGCTGATAGGCCTGCGTCAGCTATGAGACAAATCCCACAGCACGAACCGAACAGTCACTCACGCCGGCTTGGCACCATACCACCGCGGCGTGTAGACCCACGGCTGGCCATTGGCGCGAGGGAATACGCAGGTCAGCGACGACCCCACCAGCACCATTGTGCGCATGTCGACTTGCTCCGGCGTCAGCTCGCCGAGGGTGATGACCCGTAACGTCTGGGCGGGCCGGCCGATGTCGCGCCCCAGGGTGACCGGGGTGTCAGGGCCTCGATGCTGGCGGACGATTTCCAGGGCGCGCCCCAACTGCCAGGGCCGGGAGCGCGAGATCGGGTTGTAGAACGCCAGCGCCAGATCGGCCTGGCAGGCAAGGTCCAGCCGCTTCTCGATGATCTCCCACGGCTTGAGGTTGTCCGACAGGGACATGACGCAGAAGTCGTGGCCCAACGGGGCACCCGCCAGCGCGGCGGTTGCCAGCGAAGCCGACACGCCCGGCAGGATGTGCAGATCCACCCGGTGCCAGTCGGAATTGTCCGACTCATGCAGCGCTTCCAGCACCGCCGCCGCCATGGCGAAGACGCCGGGATCACCCGAAGAAACCACTACCACCGAGCGCCCTTCAGCGGCCAGCTCGAATGCATGGCGGGCGCGCAGCATTTCTTCGCGGTTGTCGGTGCAGTGCAGCACCTGGTCTGCGCGGAACGGCCCGGCCATACGCACATAAGTTTCGTAGCCCAGCACATCGTTGGCGCGCGCCAGCTCGGCTTTAACGGCGGGAATCATGAAGTCGGTAGCGCCCGGGCCGAGGCCGATCACCGCCAGCCGCCCCCGTGCACAGCCAATCTGCTGAACCTCCAGCGGCTGCGGCGCGACAGCAATGGCGATGCCCGCCGCCGGGGTGAGCGGTGGCAACAGTTGTGGCAATACCTGCTGGGTCATTTCCGCAGGGGTACCGGCGGCGGTGAAACGCAACGGTACGCCCAGTGATTCGGCAGCCGCGTGCAGCGCCGGACTGGCCATCTCGGCCTTGCTGGCCAGTAAACAACCCAGCGCCTGCACGGCAATGCGCGAATCGTGGAGCGCGCTTTTTACCGCCTCGGCGGGATCGGCCAGATCACCGCTCAGCGCCACCAGCACATTGCGCGGATAGATCAGCAGCTCGTGATCGCTGGGCTCGCGCTCGGCGTAACCCACGTGGATCGCCAGCTGCGCCTGATCATCCTCAGGCAACTGCGCCTGGGCCAACCAGGGCGCCGCGCCCTCGACACGCACGCTTTCGCCCGACAGCAAGTCGCTGACGAAGCGCTTGCCCAGCTCCAGGTCGCCGAGCGCGTAACCGGCTGGAGGGTTAAGCAGGCAGGTGCCGAAGCGCAACTCGCCACTGGTGGTGATAGCTGCTGCGGTGTTCAGCGCGGCGGCCACTTCCCGGGCCATGACGTTGACGCCACCCAGTCCGCCCAGCAGCGGCACTACTGCGTTGCCATCCTCGGCAACGGCGAGCACCGGCGGCTCGACGCCCTTCTCCAGCAACACCGGCGCCAACGTGCGAATGACGATGCCCGCTGCGCACAGCGCGATGATCGGCGTGTCTTGCTGATACAGCTGACGCAGTGTCGCGCCAAACTCCGAGTAGCTGCGGTCGGCCTCTTCGACGCGCCCGGCCAGCCCGTAAATCAGCGATTGGGGGTACAGCTGCTGGATACGTCGCGCCGTCGCCAGCGCGCCTTTGCCCAGGATGACAATCGCCGGAGCCTTGATGCTGGTCGTGACCATCAGCCTTGCCACCGTTCGCCGGGGACAATGATCAGCGAGAAATACGGCGACGACATCGGGTCAACCTCGGCCAGCGGCACGATCTTCTGATTGGCCATGGTCGCGCGCTCGACGTACAGCGCGCGCTCCGCCAAGCCGGTTTCCATCAGCACCTGACGCACTTTCGGCAGGTTGCGCCCCAGCTTCATGATCACCGCAGCGTCGGCATCCTGAAGCTTGCGTTTGAGTTCCTCGGCGGACAACACGCCAGACAGCACCGACAGGCTCTGATTGCGGTACACCAGCGGCGCGCCCAGCACCGACGCGCCGCCGAGCATCGAGCAGACACCGGGAATCACTTCGGCTTCGTAGCGATCGGACAGACGATCGTGGAGGTACATGTAAGACCCGTAGAACATCGGGTCGCCTTCGCAGATCACCGCCACGTCGCGTCCGGCGTCCAGATGCGCCGCCACATCGGCGCTGCTGCGGTCGTAGAAATCGCTGATCACTTGCTCGTAAGACAGGTGAACGGGCAAAGCCTCGGTGGTCACCGGGTACACCAGCGGCATCAGCGTCTGAGCCTGCTGCAGATGGCCTTCGATGATGCCGAACGCGTTGCCTTTCTTGCCCTTGGCGACAAAGTACGCGACCACCGGCGACTCGCGCAGCAGGCGCAGCGCCTTGACGGTAATGAGTTCCGGATCACCCGGCCCCACGCCCAGGCCAATCAGACGACCGCGGGGTGCCATCATTCGATCTCCGTGGCGAGTGAGTTGACCGCCGCCGCCGCCATGGCACTGCCGCCGCGACGGCCCTGCATGATCACGTAAGGCACGCCGCGACTGTCGGCAGCCAGCATGTCCTTGGATTCAGCGGCGCCGACGAAGCCCACCGGGAAACCCAGGATCAACGCGGGTTTCGGCGCGCCGGCGTCGAGCATTTCCAGCAGATAGAACAGCGCGGTCGGCGCGTTGCCGATCACCACAACCGCGCCTTCCAGATGCGGGCGCCACAGCTCCAGCGCAGCGGCCGAGCGAGTGTTGCCCAGCTCCCGCGCCATCTCGGGCACGCGTTCGTTCTTCAGGGTGCAGATCACTGGGTTGTTGGCGGGCAGGCGAGTGCGCGTGACGCCTTCGGCGACCATGTGTGCGTCACACAGAATCGGCGCACCGGCGGCCAGCGCGCGGCGACCTGCCGTGCCCGCGCCCGGCGAGAAGCGCAGGCCTTCGACCGCATCGACCATGCCGCAGGCATGAATCACCCGTACGGCGAGTTTTTCCAGGTCGGCCGGGATGGAATCGAGCCGGGCTTCGGCACGAATGATCGCGAAGGAGTTACGGTAGATCTCCTGGCCGTCGCGGATGTAATCAATCATCGGTGTTGCTCCGTGAGTCGGCGGTCAACAACGCGCCGACTGCTTCAATAGTGAGGTCACGTGCATGCAGATCGCCGAACCCGGCCTTTTCTGCATGACGAAAATAAAGGTCGTAACGACCGGGCGACGCTGCCAGCAGGGTCACCGGTGCCACATGGGCAGCAGCACACGAACGCGCGCAGCCGGATAGGTGCACCGCGCGGCTGATGGCGTTTTCTTGCAGCAATGCGGCCAGACGCAGCCCGTCGGCCTTGGTGTCAGCCAGCCCTTTAGCGCAGGCAGCGGAGCCGGTGCAGGCGACGATTTTCGACAGTGCTTGAGCGGCATCGACGAGCAGGCCCGCCCGACCCAAGCTATCCACTGCGAGCGCTGACTTTTCCGCCGGGACATTGCGCAGCGTCAGGCTTTGCCACGGTGTCATGCACAGCTGGCCGTCGCCACACGCAATCGCCAATCGCGCGGCTTCACGCAACATGGACGGCCGCAGACGCCCCAACGGCACGCCTGCGCCCACGGCCACAACGCCGGCTGTTGCCTGGGCGTACGTGCCGATGTGCGCAAAAGAGCGGATCGGTTCGCGCCGCCAGCTGGTTACTTTTTGATCAGCCACGAGTGACTGCGGCAAACGCGCGGCGACGTGTTCGAGGAATCGGTGCACGGGCGTTTCTTTCAGCAGATCGCGCATGCGCGCCTGATCGGGCCGAGCGAGATCCAGAAAGGTTTCCAGCACCGCGACCACCCATGCGTGCGCTGCTTCCGGCGCCACTGCAGCCACCGGTGAGTCGGTCGCCGGACAGCCCGCCAGCCCGAAACCCAGTAGCGTCCGGCCATCGACCTGCAACGCTGACAGCCAGACGTCATGGGGATGCTCGAGCATCGCCAACCCCTCGCCGCCGTCCAGCGACAAGGCAAATTTGGGCGACAGCTCATGGAAACGCGGGTGGTGCTCAAGGGTATGCAGGATCTGCCCGGCCAGCGGACGCACGTCCAGCAGTTGCTGCGGATCGATGCCTGCGGTCGGGCTGAGCATCAGATTGCGTACGTCGTCACCGGCCGGATTGCTTGGCCCCAGACCGGCATCGAGCAGGCAGGCGATCAGCCCGTCATGGTTGGCGCCTATACCGCGAATCTGCAGATTGCCGCGATTGGTCGCCTCGATCACACCGCCGGCGAACCCCTCAGCAGCATCCGCCACGGCCAGCGCCTGATCCGCTGAAAGCACCCCGCCCGGCAGCTTGATCCGGCAGATGCCGCCATCCAGCGCCGGGACGATACGCAACAACCCCGGACAAGCCGAGGGGCGAATGGGCGTAGCGGAGGGGCGAGCGGACAACGGCTCGGTCAATGGATCACCTGGTGCGAATGGGCGGACGCAAAGAGAAACGAAAAGTTACAGGGGCCGCATTATGCCTGCTTTGGCCGCTGCCATGAAAAGACGCTCTGTCGGATTCACAAAGCCATACGAACCGGCCCCGTCGGCGCGGTATCATGCCGGCCACTTTCACAGGCCGAGCAGGCGGGCCTGTTGCACGCAATCGGGTTGAGGGCAATTCATGTCACCGTGGCTGACAGTCGTGGGAATCGGTGAGGACGGCTATAAAGGTCTGGGCCGAAACGCTCGGCACGCGCTGCTGCAGGCGCGGCAGGTGTTCGGCGGCCCGCGGCAGCTGGCCTTGCTGCCGCCGTGCATTCAGGCCGAGCAGCGCCAGTGGCCGAGCCCGTTTTCCCTGAGCCCGGTGCTGGAGCAGCGTGGCGACCCGATCTGCGTGCTGGCCAGCGGCGACCCCATGTTGTTCGGCGTCGGCGCGAGCCTGTCGAAACACGTCCCCTTCGCTGAGATGCGGGTTATTCCAGCGCCGTCTTCTTATTCGCTGGCGGCGGCCCGTCTGGGTTGGGCGTTGCAGGACGTGGTGACGCTGTCAGTCGTCGCCCGCCCGGCCGCGGCCTTGAATGCTCACCTGCAACACGGCCTGCGCCTGCTGGTGCTGAGCAACGACGGCTCCAGCCCGGCGGCCATCGCGGCGCAGCTCCGCGAACGCGGGTTTGGCCCGAGCCGCATGATCGTGCTCGAACACTTGGGCGGCAGCGCCGAGCGACAGATCGAAGGCACCGCCGGTGAGTGGAACGCCACGGACATCGCGGCGCTGAACCTGGTCGCCATCGAATGCCGCGCCCAGCCTGATGCATTGCGTCTTTCGCCGCTGGGCGGTCTGCCGGACGAGGCATTTCGGCATGACGGTCAGCTCACCAAGCGCGACGTGCGGGCCATCACCCTGGCAAGGCTCGCCCCTGTTCCCGGTGAACTGCTGTGGGACGTGGGCGCAGGCTGCGGCTCCATCGGCATCGAGTGGATGCGCGCGCACCCGACCTGCCGCGCCATCGCCGTCGAGGCAGATGAGGGACGGCAACAACTGATCGAATTCAACCGCGATGCGCTGGGTGTGCCAGGCCTGCAACTGATTCGCGGACGTGCGCCCGATGCGCTGGAAGGCCTTGAACAACCGGACGCGATCTTCATCGGCGGCGGCGTGACGCGCGAAGGTGTGCTGCACGCGTGCTGGGAAAACCTGCGCTCCGGCGGTCGACTGGTCGCCAATGCCGTCACGCTGCAAAGCGAAGCGATGCTGGTTAACTGGCGCGAGCAATACGGCGGCGAACTGACCCGCATTCACCTGGCCCACGCCAAACCACTGGGCGAATTCGACACCTGGCGTCAGGCGCTGCCGATCACGCTGCTCGAAGCGATCAAACCCTGATGCGCGACGAAACCGCCGAACAGCCCGCGCCATTACGCAGCGGCTTGACCACTGGCAGCTGCGCCACTGCGACGTCCCTCGCCGCCGCGCGCCTGTTGCTGGCCGGCGAGACCAACGATGCCATCGAAATCACGCTGCCCAAAGGCAAGTGCGTGCAGATGCGCCTGGAATTCTGCCGTCTGATTGCGGGCGGCGCGGAGGCCGGCACGCTCAAGGATGCCGGTGACGATCCGGACGTTACCCACGGCGCGCTGGTGTCTGCCCAAGTCAGGCTGGTCCCTGAGCCCGGCGTGCGATTTGTCGCGGGCGAAGGCGTGGGTACCGTCACCCGCCCAGGTTTGGTGCTGGGTGTCGGCGAGCCGGCGATCAATCCGGTGCCGCGCAGGATGATGGCCGAACACCTGACGCATCTGGCCCAAGAGGTGAGCTATGGCGGCGGGTTTGAAGTGACGGTCTGCGTCGAAAACGGCAGCGCGCTGGCTTTGAAAACCATGAACCCGCGGTTGGGGATTCTCGGCGGCCTGTCGATTCTGGGCACCAGCGGGATCGTTCGTCCCTTCTCCTGCGCGGCGTACATCGCGTCGATCCACCAGGGCATCGACGTCGCGCGCACCAACGGTTACCAGCACATCGCCGCCTGCACCGGCAACGCCAGCGAAGACACGATGCGTCGCGTGTATCAGATCCCGGACATCGCACTGATCGAGATGGGGGATTTTGTCGGCGCTGTGCTCAAGCACCTGCGCAAAACCCCGGTAGAGCGGCTCAGTGTCTGCGGCGGTTTCGGCAAGATCAGCAAGCTGGCGGCGGGCCATATGGACCTGCACAGTCGCCACTCCAGTATCGATCTGGTTCAGCTCGCGCGCTGGGCTGCCGATGTGGGCGCGGACGCCGAGCTGCAACAGAACATTCGCCAGGCCAACACCAGTCAGCAAGCGCTGGCCATGGCCTCCGCCGTCGGCATCGCGCTGGGTGATGCGGTCTGTCAGCACGCGCTGGATTTCGCCCGCAGCGTGGTGCCGGCGCAGGTTGAGGTCGAGGTCTTCGCCATCGACCGGCAGGGCGGGATCGTCGGCCACGCGGGAGGTTTTGATTGAACTCACACACCCTGAAACGCGTACTATTGCTCGGCGGCGTCACCGACGCACTGGCGATCGCCCGTACGCTGGGGCCTCAGCACGTTTACAGCCTGGCGGGCGTGGGTCGCGTGCCCACCGACCTGCGCTGCGAAGTCCGTGTGGGCGGGTTCGGCGGCGCTGAAGGGCTGGCAAACTTCGTACAGCAAACAGGCATCGATCTGATCCTGGACGCGACGCACCCTTACGCTGCGCAGATGAGCCAGAACGCTGTCACGGCGGCAAAGCTGACCGGTGTTCCCTGCTGGGCATTGCGTCGACCCGCGTGGCAGGCGGGGCCGGACGATGACTGGCGCGAAGTTGCGGACTGGGCAGAATTGATCGCCGCCCTCACCCCCTTTCAACGCCCCCTGTTCACCTTGGGCCGCGAACCTTTGCAGCACCTGCACGAGATTCCCGCCCATCAGTTCTGGACGCTGCGGGCCCTGGACATCTACCCCGGCAACGAACGCTGTGAAGTGATCGGCGCGCGCGGCCCTTTCCGGCTGGAGGATGAGCGCGAGTTGTTCGAGACTCGCAACATCGACGTCCTTATCAGCAAGAACAGCGGCAGCACGGCCACCGAGCCGAAGCTGGAGGTGGCGCGGGAGCGCGGGGTGCCGGTGCTGGTGTTGAAACGGCCGATGCTGCCGGAGGTGGATCGGGCCTTTTGGAGTGTGGGCGAGGTGTTGGCTGCGTTGCAGAATGCTGAAGATGCCAGCTAGCTGTGTGGCATCCGTCTGGCCCCCTGCTGAACCCTTCCTGAACCAAATCCGCCCCGCGACATAACGTCGCGGGCGGGCTTTTTACATCTGGCGGCTGATCAGGCTAAATGGCCGGCATGAGAAAACAACAAGATCAAATCATCACGCAGAAGCGGCGCCGGGCGTTCGCCTGGGTGGCCTGTTTCGCACTGTTGTTCGGCGTGCTGGCGATGCCGATGACGCCGACCATGCCGCGCCCCGAGGGTGAGCGGCTGGTCTGGGGAAGCGGCTGCACAGACGCCGCATCACGCCTGGCCATGACGCCCGTTGAAGTCATCGATAAACAATCGTCCTATCACCCCGACATCGCGTTCGTGCAGCACTGCGCCTGCTGCACAAACGCCACGCCACTGGTTGCAGTGCCGACCCTCATCGGTTTTGGATTGTTCGCCCTGGTCGAACCGGTGCGTTTCCCTGTTGCGGTACTGGTGCTGCGTGCGCCGCCCCTTCAGCGCTGGCCTGCACGCAATCCGCACGCATCGCCCCGGGTCTGATGAGTCGACCTTGCCCTGGCGCACCTGAATGAACCGGAGACCTGCGTTGATGCTGAACAAAATCCTCCTGCTGATCGCCCTTGCGCTGCCAGCGGCTTTCGTTGAAGCCCAGGATTACACCAAGGGCCAATTGGTCGTCGCGCAGCCATGGTCCATGGCGTTGCCGCCCAACGCGCCCACCGTCGCTGCCTATTTTGTGATCACCAACGGAGGCGCGGAGAACGATAAGCTGAAAGCGGTCGACAGCCCCATCGCCGGTGCCGCTCAGCTGCATGAGCACGTCAGCCAGGACGGCCTGATGAAAATGCAGCACGTCGAGACGGTGGATATCCCCGGCGGCGGCACCGCGACATTCGCCCCCATGGCCTATCACGTCATGCTGCTGGATCTGAAAGACCGCGCCCGACTGATCGACGGGCAGAGCTTCCCCCTCACACTGCACTTTGAGAAAGCGGGCGACCTGACCGTTGACGTCATGGTATTGAAACAGCCACCCGATGCTGCCGCCCCGGCCCACGCCCACTGACCCGCCGAATCCCGACGCCGCCCCCTTGAACCGTCCGCCCGCGAACCGCGCCCGATCAGCCCACGCCCCTCGTCACTCGCAGGGTGCGTGGCTGAGCCTGTTCGCCATGCTGATGATCTTCATCGGCCCGCTGATCTCGCAGTCGATGCCCATGGAGCATCACAGCAGTATGGCAATACCCGCGCCGACTTCGATGTCGATGTCGATGCATGGCGAAATGGACATGTCGGCCTCGATGGACATGGCCATGGAGATGGGCGCGGGCGAACACAGCGGCCACGCCAAGGCCGAACTGGACGCCGGCGTCGATCACGTCATCTGGGCCAAATGCGGCTATTGCACACTGCTGTTCAGTTGCCCGGCGCTCACCAAAACCGTCGCCGTCCTGGCCCCCGTCCCGCCCAGACCCGCTGACTTCTACAACGAGGCCACGCAACTCGGCCACGCCCAGCGCAACGTCTTCCCCAACGCCCGCAGTCGCGCGCCGCCCCTCTCGTCAGTCGCCTGAACGCCACAAATTGACTCGCACCCGCTGACGGCTTCTCTGGCTGCCAGCGGGTTGCGCCGTGTTTTCCCTGACGGGAGCGTTGCACCATGTCCAAACCTAATGTGTCTTTCTACAACCTGGCGTGGCGATGGCATTTCTATGCCGGCCTGTTCGTCGCGCCGTTCATGATTCTGCTGGCGGTCACCGGGATCATTTACCTGTTCAAACCTCAGCTCGACGCGCTGATGTACAGCGACCTGCTGACGGTTAAACCCGCGCACCACTCACTCAGTGCCGATGACCTGCAAAAGCGTGTGCTGACGGCCTTTCCACAGGCTCAGGTGAGCAAATACCTGCCGCCGCTGAATGCCGAGGGCAGCGCGCAGTTCGTGGTCAAAAACGCCGGCCGCGACATGAACGTGTTCATCGATCCCTACAGCGGCACGGTGCTTGGCACCCAGGACGCAAAGCAAAACCTGCAAGCCATCGCGCGCGAACTGCACGGCGAACTGATGATCGGCACCGTCGGCGATCGGCTGGTGGAACTGGCCGCCGGCTGGGGCATCGTGCTGGTGGTTTCGGGCGTGTACCTGTGGTGGCCACGCGGTCGATCACCCGCCGGCGTGCTCTGGCCTCGTCTCTCCGCCCGAGGCCGCATTCTCTGGCGCGACCTGCACGCGGTGACCGGATTCTGGGGGTCGGTGGCGCTGCTGTTCATGTTGCTGAGCGGCATGACCTGGACCGGCATGTGGGGGAAGGTGTATGCCGATGTCTGGAACACGTTTCCGGCGGCGATGTGGAATGACGTGCCCAAGTCGGACAAGCAGGCGGGCGCCTTGAACAGCGCCAGTGTGCAGACCGTGCCGTGGGCCATGGAAAACACGCCGATGCCGGTGTCGTCCGGGGATCACGCCGAGCACATGAATCACGCGCACATGTCCAGCGCTCCCGCAGCGCCGGGCATCTCCCTGCAGCAGGTAGTGGACATCGCCAAGGCGCGCACTATCGAACCGGGCTACAGCATCACCCAACCGAAAACCGCCGATGGCGTGTTCACCGTCTCCGTGTTCGCCGACGACCCGCGCAATGACGCCACGCTGCATGTCGATCAGTACAGCGGCAAGGTGCTGGCGGACGTGCGTTACAGCGATTACAGCACCGTGTCCAAGGCCACTGAACTGGGCGTGATGCTGCACGAAGGCAAGATGTACGGCTGGGTAAACCAGCTGCTGATTCTGTTCATCTGCCTGATGGTGCTGCTGAGTTCGGTGAGCGGAATCGTGATCTGGTGGAAGCGTCGCCCGCAGAACGGTTTCGGCGTTCCGCCGTTGCGTCATGACCTGCCGCGCTGGAAAGCCGCAACGGTGGTGATGGTCGCGCTGGGCGTGGCGTTTCCGCTGGTAGGGGTTTCGATGCTGGCGGTATGGATGCTCGATCGAATAGTGCGTTCGCGCTTTGCCAAAACGGCGACAACAGCTTAGATTGCGTCTCGCGGAGCCTGGAACCTCTTTTGGGTGGTTTAGTGATGAATTCCTCCTCATTTCGGGTTTCAGGCTTCGCACCTGTTTTTCTGATCGTCGAATGTCCCACCTCCTCCGCGAAAACTCCTACCCGTCTGGTCGCTTTTCCTTTACCTCCAGACTTGGCTCCGCCTACAGACGCGCGCCTCACGCCCTGACTCCATGAAACGAGTCGCCGAACCCGTCGGTTCTGCGAGTCATCCCTCATGCATACGAACAGGCGCCATGAATTCCACGAACGTTACCGCTCCATCCATGCTCGACGTCGACAGCTCTGCCTTGACGATTTACACACTCCCCGATTTCACCCAGGCCCTTGAACAGACGCTCACTGACTGCCTTCGCCTGAGCCATCGCGGGCTGGCGTTCGATTACGCCCGTGCCCGGCTGGTCTGCCAGGAGCGAAGCATCGAACCCGGCGCAAGCGAAGTCACCAGCAGTTACCCGCTGCTTGCCAGCCTGACAGCCCACTTCACCGGGCTTTTTCAGTGGCAGAACGTCGAGTCTGCCGGGCTCTACACCACTGAGTTTCCTTCGCCGGACACGCCCTCCATCGGCGGGCTGGACCGCGACGCACTGATCGCTCTGTATGCAGCCGTCGCGCAGGCCCTGCCCGCCCGCTACAAACAAACACTGTCGGATCATTGGGCAGAGCTTCAACCCTCCGGTAAAAAGCGGGGAGACGACTTCCTCGCGGATCGGGTCAAATTGCTCAGGCTGGAGGGCCAGATGCGAGTCGAAAAAGGTGAGTTTCGTCCGTATCTGTACAGCATGCTCGACGCCACACTGGATTACGGCATGGACACCTCGGCGGACCCACTGCAGAAGCACGACGTCTTTAACCTGTGGTTGGGGACAAGCTCCACCGCACTGTTTCCCCTGACAGGGGCGTTTGTCATCACCGAGCAACGCAGCGATCAGGTTCCGGCACCTGACGACGAGTCAGTAGGAGAGGTCGTTCTCTACACCCCTGCCGGCAGTCTGGAACGATTCGATTCAGTGAATCAGCTCACCGGCACCCTCACCCGTCGCCTTGCCGACGAGACGCAACGCCGCCAGTTACTGGGCCATCTCAGGCTCAACGATGTCATCACAATGGCGCTGCCCAACGCTGACGTTGAGCAGCCCCCTGTACGCTGGGGCCTGCAGAAGCTGGGCAATAATTTCATGAGCCTGCTGCTGACATCGCAGATCATCAAACAGAAGGCTGACTTCGACCACGCGGTGAACATCGCTCAATCCCTGAACCTCAATCAGCCGTCGTTGCAGCGCCTCATTCTCGAGCTGATGGCCTCGGATCAACTGTTCGACAACCACCGCATCGAGCGGCAGCTGGATTGTGATGTGGTCCGCGAGCAGATGCCGGACTGGTGGGACAAAATGAGCGAAGAACAGCGGGCCGAATGGACCCGCGATGCGACGGCTTACGCTCAGTCTATCCGGGCCATCCGGCGCATCAGTCTGGACTACTTCAACACGCCGCAAGCTAACGGCGCCCACGTCATTACGGCCTACGTCGATGCAACGGTCACCGCCGCACTGGCAGAGAAAAATATCCAGCTGGCGCCTCGAAATATTCAGGTCATTGCGACGTTCCAGCATCTCGACGGTCCCTGTTTTACCCCCTTACCCCGACAGAAACGACAACCCGGTTCCAGACCCACTCGCTGCACGCATTGGCCCACGAAGACGCCCTACGGACGAACATCCAGAACGCCATCGAGTTACGGGCTGCAGACGAACACGGTGCAGAGATACCGGGGCTTTCTGGCGCTTTCGTGAGAGAGCTGCTAGCGCGAATCCAGATTCCAAAGCGGCTGGACGACTACCTAACCGAACACCTTGATCACTCCGAGTACGCTGGCCAGTTGAAGCGCCAGCACCGCGAGTTGCTGCTGGCGCGACTGGGCATGGCGTATAGGGAGAGTCAGCTCAACGGATTTCCCGAGAACCGGCTGCGCTGGATCAAAGCGGTACTGGAGGGCCCCGATTCGCAGCGGCGTCCGGGGGTGGACGAGGTCAATATCGAGGTGCGATTGCTGCACATTAGCGGGGTCAAGATCCCGGACGTCATGTTGATTGCCCCCGCTGGCAAATTCAGCAAGGGGCCTCTTGTGCTTTGCACGCTCAACGCCCCGGATAACGTGGTGTTCCGCGCATTCGACAGCATGTTCCACCTCACGAACGCTTTTCTGGAAAACGACACGTACAAATCCTACATGGCGAGGCTGCTGCCGCTGGCCGACAGACGCCAGGCCAGGCTGATGCTCGATTACGAAGAGTCGCTCAAGCACTGGCGCCTCCCGGACGTACTGGCGTCGCTGCCGAGTCCGCTTCCCATCCCGTCCCACTTTACGCATCCAGTGGTGTTTGTGACGCAGACGGGCGATCTGTTAGACGAGTATTTCGGGGGCAGGATCCGCCAGTTGAAAGAGGAAGCGAAATCGCTGCTGATCCAGCCCGGCAGTGGCGAGTCCCGGTGGCAAACCTTCGACATGGTGGTGAGCGTGGCCCTGCTGCTGTTGCCCCCGCCGGTCATGATCCCCCTCGCGCTCGGAATGGGCCTGGCCAACGCCTGGAGCGGCTTTCAAAAAGTCGATGAAAACGACTGGGACGGTGCCGCACAGGAGTTTATGGACGCGGCCGGTTATCTGCTGACTGCCGGTATCTCCCGCGCAGGTGGCGCAGCCTTCAAGGGCCGTCAACTGGCGGCGATAAAACGCCCGCACCTGGTCCGCCGCACCGGACGCCATGGACAGGTGCAGATCGGCTATCTGCTGTCACCCGCTGGGGCGCCCTACTTTGCCGAGTCGGGCATGATCACGAGGCTTGACCCGAAAAAATTTACCGAGATCACCCTCGATTCTGAAAAGGCCTACGTGGCTCGACGGTTCAACCTGTTCGGGCGGTGCCGCCTGTACCGCCCCTATTACCGAGACCCCGCGCTGCTGATCCATGAGGACGAATACGTTGTGCGGACAAGGACCGGGGGCTGGCGCAAGCTCTCGCAGCCGGTGGTGCGCCTGGCACCGAGCGCGAGTCGACAGGCCCGGCATGACCTAAGCCTGCTGCTCACCGGATGGCCGTTCCCGTCTGAAGGCATTAGCATTGCTGAACCGTCCCTCGATGAACCCCGGTTCCTGGCCCTGGCCGAACGCGCAAGGGCGGAGCTGTACCCCGAGCTCCTCGACTACATCGAAGGCGGATCCGCAGAGATCAATCAACTCCTGAGAAGCGGAGCGCGGACGCCCCGGACCCAGGCGTTTCTCAACCAGTTCTACCGCCTGCGTTCATGGAAAGGCGATGCGTTCCGTGCCGCGCGCGTCACGGACGAGGGTCTGCAACAATTACGACGCCAGCTCGGCGCGGTGTTTGTTGACGCAGGGGTGCAATCAGCGTCCATTAGCCGCGGGAATGCCGTGCGCTGGAGCCTGGACAGGTTCGTGACGGACCAGGCACTCAGTAATACGCGTCCGGTGTTTCTGATCTTTGCGCCGTCGGTACCGAAGAAGAACATGTTCTCGGATTTTCTTGCCGACCAAGTCGCTATCCCGCCCGGCACCCGCGTTCAGCTCAAAGCGTTTCAAGAGGTGAACGGACAGGCGTTCGCCTATTTCACCGCGCCGGACAACATCGTCTACGAAACCTTTGATCTGTTTACGGGGGAGCGTGAGCTTTTCGTGAGGTAGCAGCCCTTGCCGAGTGCGCCAGGCCAGTCAAACGAGGGGCGCCGGACGGTATCGCACCAGTTGAGCGCGCTTGACGCACCACCCGCCCCGCACCGATCCACATTGGTGCGCGGCGCCGGGTTCACGCGAAGTTTTGATTCCATTTTGCGACGCGCGCAGCCTTGGCCCAGCGTTTGCTAAAGCCTAAGCAGACTCAACTGTGCACCGCCAACAGCCGTCATCTAAAAAAATCAGAGAATGGAGCTAGCCAATGAAGCGTCGTAGTTTGCTGAAAGCGTTCACTTTGTCTGCATCGATCGCAGCGATGGGTTTGACCTGGACCGCTCAGGCGGCCGAGACCATCAAGGTCGGCATTCTGCATTCTTTGTCCGGCACCATGGCCATCTCCGAGACCTCGCTCAAGGACATGGCGCTGATGACCATTGATGAAATCAACGCCAAGGGCGGCGTCAACGGCAAGATGCTTGAGCCTGTGGTGGTCGACCCCGCGTCGAATTGGCCGTTGTTTGCCGAGAAGGGCCGCCAGTTGCTGACCCAGGACAAGGTCGCCGTGGTGTTTGGCTGCTGGACCTCGGTGTCGCGCAAGTCGGTGTTGCCGGTCTTCGAAGAGCTGAACGGCTTGCTGTTTTACCCGGTGCAGTACGAAGGCGAAGAGATGTCGCCGAACGTGTTCTACACCGGGGCCGCGCCCAACCAGCAGGCCATTCCTGCGGTTGAATACCTGATGAGCGAAGACGGTGGCGCGGCCAAGCGCTTCTTCCTGCTGGGCACCGACTACGTTTACCCGCGCACCACCAACAAGATTCTGCGCTCGTTCCTGCACTCCAAAGGTGTCGCGGACAAGGACATCGAAGAGGTCTACACCCCGTTCGGTCACAGCGATTACCAGACCATCGTGTCGAACATCAAAAAGTTCGCGGCGGGCGGCAAGACGGCGGTGATCTCAACGGTCAACGGTGACTCCAACGTGCCGTTCTATAAGGAACTGGGCAATCAGGGGCTGAAGGCCACCGACGTACCGGTTGTAGCGTTCTCGGTCGGCGAAGAAGAACTGCGCGGCGTCGACACCAAACCGCTGGTGGGCAACCTGGCGGCGTGGAACTACTTCGAATCGGTGAAGAACCCGGTCAACACCAAGTTCGTCGCCGACTGGAAGGCCTACGCCAAGGCGCACAACCTGCCGAACGCCGACAAGGCCGTGACCAACGACCCGATGGAAGCCACGTACGTGGGTATCCACATGTGGGCGCAAGCGGTCGAGAAAGCCAAATCCACCGACGTGGATAAAGTCCGCGAAGCCATGGCTGGCCAGACCTTCGCCGCGCCGTCGGGCTTCACCCTGACGATGGACAAGACCAACCACCACTTGCACAAACCGGTGATGATCGGCGAGATCAAGGCTGACGGTCAGTTCAACGTGGTGTGGCAGACCAAAGAGCCGATTCGCGCCCAGCCTTGGAGTCCGTTCATTCCGGGCAACGACAAAAAGCCTGACTACGCAGTGAAGAGCAACTAAGGAAAACAGGGTAAACGGTCGGTTGAAATGTTCCGGCTGAACCTTTCCCTGTGGGAGCGAGCTTGCTCGCGAATGCGATCTCACCGAGATCGCAGATGCCGTCTGACATCACGTGATCGCGAGCAAGCTCACGCCTACAGGTTCCCTGCATGACATTGCGTCATGCGGGTGCTCCCAGGACTCGATATGCCCAGATACTTCCACCACCTCATTCTCGCGCTGTGCCTGTGGCTGCCCTTCGCCGCCCACGCCAGCGATGCCGGCGACTTTGTCGCGGCCCAATCCTCCGAGCGCGCCCAACTGCTGGAAACCTGGGCCGCCAGGCCTGACCCGGCGCGCGTCGAGTTGCTGGTTGCCCTGCAGGACGGCCGCGTCGCCGCCGACAGCAGCAACCGGGCGTTCATCCAGAACGGCGACAGCTTCATCGCCGTCGACCCTGCCGCTCCCGCGCTGGCCGATGCGCCACACCCCGACACGCCACAGGCCATTAGCCTGAATAACCGCCTTCGCGGCCTGATCAACACCGCGCTGGCCAGCCATCAATTGCTCGCTGCCGACCCCAAGGTTCGCCTGGCCGCCGCGCAAATCCTGCAGAAAAGCGCGCGCCCGGCGCAATTGCCGTTGCTGGTGCAACAAGTGGCGAGCGAACAGGACGACAGCGTCCATTCGGCCCTTAATCTGGCGCTGGCCAACCTGCAGCTGGTGGACGTGAGCCCTACCGTGCGGCTCGCCGCGGTGCGCCTGCTCGGTGAAACCGGTGATCCACTGGCCCGCACCCGGCTGGAAACCCTGCTCGAACCCAACGTTGAAACCGACCCCACCGTGCGTCTGGCGGCGGAGACAAGCCTGGCTCAGGTCAAACGCAAATTAATGATCGGCGAGATCCTCGGGCAAGCCTTCGCCGGCCTGTCACTGGGATCGATTCTGCTGCTGGCGGCGCTGGGGCTGGCGATCACCTTTGGCCTGCTCGGTGTGATCAATATGGCCCACGGCGAGATGCTGATGCTCGGCGCCTACGCCACCTACGTCGTGCAGATGATGTTTCAGCGCTACGCCCCAGGCGCCCTTGAGTTTTATCCGCTGGTGGCGCTGCCGATCGCGTTTTTCGTCACCGCGTGCATCGGCATGGCCCTGGAACGTACGGTCATCCGCCACTTGTACGGTCGCCCGCTGGAAACACTGCTGGCGACCTGGGGCATCAGCCTGATGCTGATCCAACTGATTCGCGTGGTGTTCGGCGCGCAGAACGTCGAAGTGGCGAACCCGGAATGGCTGTCGGGCGGCATTCAGGTGCTGCCCAATCTCGTGCTGCCCTGGAACCGCATCGTCATCATCGCCTTCGCGCTGTTTGTCGTCGTGCTGACCTGGCTGCTGCTGAACAAAACCCGCCTGGGCCTGAACGTGCGTGCCGTCACCCAGAACCGCAACATGGCCGCCTGCTGCGGCGTGCCCACCGGGCGCATCGACATGATGGCCTTCGGGCTCGGCTCCGGCATTGCCGGCCTGGGCGGCGTGGCACTCAGCCAAATTGGCAACGTCGGTCCTGACCTGGGCCAGAGCTACATCATCGACTCCTTCCTCGTGGTCGTGCTCGGCGGCGTCGGGCAACTGGCCGGCAGCGTCACCGCAGCCTTCGGGCTGGGCATCGCCAACAAGATTCTCGAACCGCAGATCGGCGCGGTACTGGGCAAGATCCTGATCCTGGCGCTGATCATTCTGTTCATTCAGAAACGTCCGCAAGGCCTCTTCGCACTCAAAGGACGGGTGATCGACTGATGAATCAGCCATTAATGGTCACTGCCGCGCAACGCGCCGGCACCCAAGTCACGGTCGCGGTCGGCGTGGTGATTCTTGCCTTGCTGATCGCCCTGCCGTTGCTGTCCCTGCTGCCCGAGAGCAACAGCCTGCAGGTGTCGGCTTATACGCTGACGCTAGTAGGCAAGATCCTCTGCTACGCGATCGTTGCCCTGGCGCTGGACCTGGTCTGGGGTTACGCCGGCCTGTTGTCCCTCGGCCACGGGCTGTTCTTCGCGCTGGGCGGTTACGCGATGGGCATGTACCTGATGCGCGAAGCGTCGGGCGACGGTCTGCCGGCGTTCATGACCTTTCTGTCGTGGACCGAACTGCCGTGGTACTGGGTCGGCACCCAGCATTTCCTCTGGGCCATGTGCCTGGTGGTCCTGGCGCCGGGGTTGCTGGCACTGGTGTTCGGCTTCTTCGCCTTCCGCTCGCGGATCAAGGGCGTGTACTTCTCGATCATGACCCAGGCCCTGACCTTCGCCGGCATGCTGCTGTTTTTCCGCAACGAAACCGGCTTTGGCGGCAACAACGGTTTCACCAACTTCCGCAGCATTCTGGGGTTCAGCATCACCTCCCAGGGCACTCGCGCGGTGTTGTTTCTGCTGACGGTGGCGCTGCTGGCGGGCAGCTTGTTTGTCGGCTGGCGTCTGGCCCGCAGCAAGTTCGGTCGTGTCTTGACCGCCGTGCGCGATGCGGAGAACCGTTTAATGTTCTGCGGCTACGATCCGCGCGGTTTCAAGCTGTTTGTCTGGGTGTTGAGCGCCGTGCTGTGCGGGCTGGCCGGGGCGTTGTACGTGCCGCAGGTGGGCATCATCAACCCGAGCGAAATGTCGCCGACCAACTCCATTGAAGCGGCCGTCTGGGTCGCCCTGGGCGGTCGCGGCACGCTGATCGGCCCGCTGCTTGGCGCAGGTGTAGTCAATGGCATGAAGAGCTGGTTCACCGTGGCCTTCCCTGAATACTGGCTGTTCTTCCTCGGCGCGCTGTTCATCGTGGTGACGCTGTACCTGCCCAAAGGCGTGATCGGCCTGATCAAAAAAAGGGGCGAGCAATGAAAAGCACTCCGACGCCCGCATTCGATCCGGTGCTCGACCCGAACAGCGACGCCGGCACCAGCCGCGACGCCATCGGCCTTGGTCAGGTCGCCGGCAAAGGACTGAACACCTTGCACGGCACGATCCTGACGCTGGAAGACATCAGCGTCAGTTTCGACGGTTTCAAGGCCCTCAACGATCTGAATCTGTACATCCGCGTCGGCGAGCTGCGCTGCATCATCGGCCCCAACGGCGCAGGCAAGACCACGCTGATGGATGTGATCACCGGCAAGACCCGCCCCAGTCACGGCAAGGCTTGGTTCGGCGAAACCCTCGATCTGACCAAGATGAGCGAAGTGCAGATCGCCCAGGCCGGCATCGGCCGCAAATTTCAGAAACCGACGGTGTTTGAAGCGCTGAGCGTGTTCGAAAACCTGGAGTTGGCGCAGAAGACCGACAAATCGGTGTGGGCCAGCCTGCGGGCAAAGCTCAACGGCGAACAGCGCGACCGCATCGACGAGGTGCTGGAAACCATTCGCCTGACGGCGTCGATGTCGCGCCCCGCCGGGCTGTTGTCCCACGGCCAGAAGCAGTTTCTGGAGATCGGCATGTTGCTGGTCCAAGACCCGCAACTGCTGCTGCTCGACGAGCCTGTCGCCGGCATGACCGACGCCGAAACCGAATTCACCGCCGAGCTGTTCAAGAGCCTGGCCGGCAAGCACTCGCTGATGGTGGTCGAGCACGACATGGGCTTCGTCGGCAGCATCGCCGACCACGTCACCGTCCTGCACCAGGGCAGCGTGCTGGCGGAAGGAACGCTGGAAGACGTGCAGGCGGATGAAAGAGTTATCGAAGTGTATTTGGGGCGGTAAACCGCCCAGCGGCAAGCTTTTAGCTGCAAGCGGCGAGCTGAAGCCAAACGCATGACCCGCTTTTTCTTGCAGCTTGCAGCTGATGAATCCGAGGAAATCAAATTGTTAACCGTCACTCAGCTGCATCAATTCTACGGCGGCAGCCACATCCTCCGCGGCCTGTCGTTTGACGTAAAAATCGGCGAGGTCACGTGCCTGCTCGGTCGTAACGGTGTGGGCAAGACCACGCTGTTGAAAGTGCTGATGGGGCTGCTGCCCGCCAAAGAAGGCGTTGTGCAGTGGGAAGGCAAGCCGATTACCGGTTTCAAGCCCCACCAGCGCGTGCATTCCGGCATCGCCTACGTGCCCCAGGGCCGGGAGATTTTCGGGCGGCTGACCGTTGAGGAAAACCTGCTGATGGGCCTGTCACGCTTTCCGGGATCGGAGGCGAAGGAAGTCCCGGCGTTCATCTACGAGCTGTTCCCGGTGTTGCTGCAGATGAAGCACCGGCGCGGTGGCGACCTGTCCGGCGGTCAACAACAGCAACTGGCGATCGGTCGCGCCCTCGCCAGTCGCCCTCGCCTGCTGATTCTCGACGAACCCACCGAAGGCATTCAGCCCTCGGTGATCAAAGAAATCGGCGCGGTGATCAAAAAGCTCGCCGCCCGCGGTGACATGGCGATCCTGCTGGTCGAGCAGTTCTACGACTTTGCCGCCGAGCTGGCGGACCAGTACATCGTCATGTCCCGCGGCGAGATCGTGCAGCAGGGGCGCGGCGAAAACATGGAGGCCGAAGGCGTTCGGGGTCTGGTCACCATTTAATTAATGCGCCGATCAGCTAAGGTACTGACCTTCGATAAAACGATAATCGACTTATGAATCTTCCTGCCCACACCGCCCTGTTCACCCCCAGCTGGCATGCCGAGCTGGAGCTGGCGTATGGGCGTTTCGGCGACAGCACGCGCCCGACGCAACGACGCCACAAAGGTCCGTTGCGGGTGCAAAAGCATCTGTACGCCGAAGGGCCGCAGGTCTGCCAACACATCATCGTTCACCCGCCGGGCGGCATTGCCGGCGGCGATCGGCTGGACATCAGCGCCAGCGTCGGCGCCAACGCCTGGGCGCAATTGACCAGCCCCGGCGCAGCGAAGTGGTACCGCGCGGCGGGTCCGGCCTATCAGCAACTGGACATAAACGTCTCTGCAGGCGGCACGCTGGAATGGCTGCCGCAGGAATCCATCGTCTTCAGCGAAGCCAAGGCTGAACTGACCACGCAGATCGATCTGGAAGGCGACGCCCGGCTGTTCTATTGGGACGTGGTTGCGCTGGGCCGGCCGGCCAGTGGGGAGCATTTCGATCAGGGCCACTTTCAGGCGCATCTGGATATCCGGCGTGACGGCAAGCTGTTGTGGCACGAGCGCCAGCGCATCGTCGGCAATGACGGCTTGCTGGATTCGCCTATCGGCCTGTGCGGCAAACCGGTGTTCGCGACGCTGATCGTGACCGGGGAAATCGACGCTGATTTGATGGAGCGCTGCCGCGAGCTGGCCGCACATTCAGCCGTGCGCGGCGACCTCAGCCAGTTGCCAGGGTTGATCATCGCCCGCTGCCTGGCAGACGAAGCCCTGCACGCGCGGGCCTGGCTGATTGAATTATGGAGGCTGCTGCGCCCTGCCCTGTTGGGCCGGGAGGCGGTGGCGCCGAGGATCTGGAGCACCTAAACGAAACTGGCCATCTGTAGGAGCGTGGCTTGTCCGGCGATCGGCGACGAAGTCGTCGTAAACCGGCCCATACGGTCCTCATGACAGATCGAAGGAAGGCCATGACTGCCGCTTCGCGTCAGATCGCGGGACAAGCCACGCTCCTACAGAGTTTGCGGCGATTTCTCTATTCGGAACTTAATAACGGACAAAACCCATGGATCTGACCCCACGCGAAAAAGACAAGATGCTGATCTTCACCGCAGGCCTGGTCGCCGAGCGACGGCTGGCACGCGGTGTGAAGCTTAATTACCCGGAAGCGATGGCCTTCATCTCCGCCGCCCTGCTGGAAGGTGCGCGTGACGGCCAGACCGTCGCCGACCTGATGCACTACGGCACCACCCTGCTGACCCGTGACCAGGTGATGGAAGGCATCCCGGAAATGATCCCGGAGATCCAGGTCGAGGCGACCTTCCCGGATGGCACCAAGCTGGTCACCGTGCATCAGCCGATTGCCTGAACGGCCCATTGAACCTGAGAAGCCCGTTGAAACAGCCACACAGGAACCCGTGGAAACGAACATGACCTATTCGATCCGTGACGCTTTGCTGACTGACATGCCGGCCGTGCTGGCGATCTACAACGACGCCGTGCTCAACACCACGGCGATCTGGAACGAGCAGCCGGTGGACCTTGCCAACCGCGAAACCTGGTTCGCCGCGCGCCAGGCACAGGCGTACCCGATTCTGGTCGCCGTCGACGACGAGGATCAGGTGCTGGGCTATTCGTCGTTCGGCGACTGGCGACCGTTCGAGGGGTTTCGTCACACCGTCGAGCACTCGGTTTACGTGCGTGCCGATCAACGGGGCAACGGCCTGGGTCCGCTGCTGATGAAAGCGCTGATCGAGCGCGCCCGCGCCTGCGACAAGCACATGATGGTCGCGGCAATCGAAAGCGGTAACGCGGCGTCGATTCACCTGCACGAGCGCCAAGGGTTTATCACCACCGGGCAAATGCCCCAGGTCGGCACCAAGTTCGGGCGCTGGCTGGACCTGACCTTCATGCAGCTGGACCTGTCGCCCGGCGCCTCTGCCCCACCTTCGCAAGCGCCCGGCCTCACGCCTGTCGCCTGAATGTTCATTCTGAAAGGATTTCGCCCATGAATGCCGCCCACTTACGCCGTGTCACGTCAGAAAGCTTCGCGCATTACCGCTCAGGCCTGGTGGCGCTGTTGCTGGACGCCGTCCGCCACGGGGCCTCGGTCGGTTTCATGGCCGATCTCGGCGCTGAAGAGGCCACCACGTGGTGGGACGGCGTCAAGGCCGAAGTCGAGCAGGGCAACGTGCTGCTCTGGGTGGTGGCAGAGGAAGACCAGGTGCTGGCGACGGTGCAACTGGCGCTGTGCCAGAAGGCCAATGGCCTGAACCGCGCCGAGGTACAGAAATTGCTGGTGCTCAGTCAGGCACGCCGGCGCGGGCTGGCGACGCAGTTGATGACCGCCGTGGAACAGGCAGCGCAGCAGCACCAGCGCGGGCTTTTGTTTCTGGACACACTGGCCGGTTCCGATGCCGAAGATTTCTATCGCGCGTCGGGGTATGAGCTGTCTGGCCTGCTGCCGGACTACGCCTGCAACCCCGACGGCGAATACAAGGCCACGGCCATTTACTACAAGTTACTGTCGAGGAAGAGCGCATGATTCCTGGTGAATACCAGATCCAGCCCGGCGACATCGAGCTCAACGCCGGTCGCCGGACCATCACCCTTAGCGTCGCCAACAGCGGAGACCGGCCAATTCAGGTCGGCTCGCACTTTCATTTTTTCGAAACCAACGACGCCCTGACCTTCGACCGCGCCGCCAGCCGGGGCATGCGCCTGAACATCCCCGCCGGCACCGCCGTGCGCTTCGAGCCGGGACAGGCGCGGGAAGTGGAACTGGTGGACCTGGCCGGGTTGAGGCGGGTTTTCGGGTTTGCGGGAAGAGTTATGGGTGAACTGTAAAACGCGTTCACTTTCCAGCCAGGTCAAGCTGCAAGCGCCAAGCCACAAGCGCCAAGCACAGCAGTCCGCGGCGTACACAACATTCGCTTTTACTTGCCGCTTGCCGCTTGAGGCTTGCCGCTTTGATTCGAGGAACGAAGTATGAAGATCAGCCGACAAGCCTACGCCGACATGTTCGGCCCCACTGTCGGCGACCGTGTGCGTCTGGCCGACACCGAGCTGTGGATCGAGGTCGAGCAGGATTTCACCGTCTATGGCGAGGAAGTGAAGTTCGGCGGCGGCAAGGTCATTCGTGACGGCATGGGCCAGGGCCAGGGCGTGGCTGCCGAAGTCGTCGACACGCTGATCACCAACGCGCTGATCGTCGATCACTGGGGCATCGTCAAAGCCGATGTCGGCCTCAAGGGCGGGCGCATCGCAGCCATCGGCAAGGCCGGCAACCCGGACATTCAGCCCGGGGTGACCATCGCCATCGGCGCCGCCACCGAAGTTATCGCTGGCGAAGGCATGATCCTCACCGCCGGTGGCGTCGACACGCACATCCACTTCATCTGCCCGCAGCAGATCGAAGAAGCGCTGATGAGCGGCGTCACCACCATGATCGGCGGCGGCACCGGCCCGGCGACGGGCACCAACGCAACCACGGTCACGCCCGGCAAGTGGCACATGATGCGCATGTTGCAGGCTGCCGAAGCGTTCCCCATGAACATCGGCTTTACCGGCAAGGGCAACGTCAGCCTGCCCGAGCCGCTGATCGAACAGGTCAAGGCCGGTGCCATCGGCCTCAAGCTGCACGAAGACTGGGGCACCACGCCTGCGGCCATCGATAACTGCCTGAGCGTCGCCGATCAGTACGACGTGCAGGTGGCTATCCACACCGACACGCTAAACGAGTCCGGCTTCGTCGAAACCACTCTGGGGGCGTTCAAGAACCGCACCATTCACACCTACCACACCGAAGGCGCCGGCGGCGGTCATGCTCCTGACATCATCAAGGCCTGCGGCTTCCCTAACGTGCTGCCGAGCTCGACCAACCCGACCCGGCCGTTCACCCGCAACACCATCGACGAGCACCTGGACATGCTGATGGTCTGCCATCACCTGGACCCGAGCATCGCCGAAGACGTCGCGTTCGCCGAGAGCCGCATTCGCCGCGAAACCATTGCCGCCGAGGACATCCTTCACGATCTGGGCGCGTTCTCGATGCTCAGCTCCGACAGCCAGGCCATGGGCCGCGTGGGCGAAGTGATCATGCGCACCTGGCAGACCGCCGACAAAATGAAACGCCAGCGCGGCCCGCTGCCGGGGGACGGCGAAGGCAACGATAACTTCCGCGCCAAACGCTACATCGCCAAATACACCATCAATCCGGCCATCACCCACGGCATCAGCCATGAAGTGGGCTCCATTGAGGTGGGTAAATGGGCGGACCTGGTGCTCTGGCGCCCGGCCTTCTTCGGGGTGAAACCGACGCTGATCCTCAAGGGCGGCTCGATTGCCGCCAGCCTGATGGGCGACGCCAACGCCTCGATCCCGACCCCGCAACCGGTTCACTACCGCCCGATGTTTGCCAGCTACGGCAGCTCGTTGCACGCCAGCAGCCTGACGTTCATCAGCCAGGCGGCCTTTGACGCCGGGGTCCCGGAGCAGCTGGGTCTGAAGAAACAGATCGGCGTGGTCAAGGGCTGCCGCAGCGTCACGAAGGCGGACCTCATCCACAACGACTACCTGCCAAACATCGACGTCGACCCGCAGACCTACCAGGTCAAGGCCGACGGCGTGCTGTTGTGGTGCGAGCCGGCGGACGTGCTGCCAATGGCGCAGCGGTATTTTCTGTTCTAAGGGTATTAGTCCTTTTTTGTAGGAGCGTGGCTTGTCCCGCGATCTGGTGCGCAGCGCCAGTGAAATCCATGAATGCGAAGATCCAGCTATTCCGTGATCGCCGCTTTTCACGACGAATTGGTTGCCGATCGCGGGACAAGCCACGCTCCTACAATGAAAGCGTGCAAATGCGTGATGCTTCCTGCAACAACATGGCGGTACTATGCGCGCTCTCATTCAGCGCCCCGGCAGCAAGGTAGTTCCCCATGCGTCTTTCGGACTTCATCGTTCAGAATGTGGATCGCATCGTCGATGAGTGGGAACGGTTTGCGGCCACGCTGACGCCCGCCGCCGCCCAGATGAGTTCAGCCGAGCTGCGCGACCATGCCGAGGCGATCCTGCTCGCGGCGGCGCGTGACATGAACACCGCTCAGACCAAAGCCGAACGCATCGCCAAGGCGCAGGGCGAAGACATCGGCAAAACCCCGACACTCGATCAGGCCGCCTCCAGTCATGGTGAGTTGCGCCATATCGTCGGGTTTGACCTGGTGCAGATGACTTCAGAGTTCCGCCACCTTCGGGCCACGGTCGTGCGCTTCTGGGCAGAAAACCAGATAGATCCACAGGTCAGTCACATCACCGACATGATCCGCTTCAACGAAGCCATCGATGAAGCCCTGGCCGAGTCGACGGCGGCCTACGCCGATCGCGTGACACGTTCCCGTGACATCTTTCTTGCCATTCTCGGTCATGACCTGCGCGCGCCCTTGCAGGCCATCGGTATGTCGTCCGAAGTGCTGATGCGCAAGACCACGCTGGCAGACGCCGAGCTTGGGTACATCAAACGCATCAAAAGCAGCAGTTTGTTGATGGGGACAATGATCAGCGACTTGCTGGAGTTTGTTCGCAGCCGTCTCGGCGTCACGCTGCCGGTCGAGCGCAAACCCATGGAGATGACCCTGGCCTGCCGCGAGGCCATCGACGCGGCCACGGCAGGACAGCCCGATTGCAACGCCGTGTTCACCAGCACCGGTGACACCCGGGGCGAGTGGGATCGGGCACGCATCGCACAGTTGCTGCAAAACCTGATTGGCAATGCCTTGCAGCATGGCGCGGCGACGCGGCAGGTCACCGTGAAGCTCACCGGCAGCGAAAACCATGTGAGCCTCTCGGTGCATAACGGCGGCGAGCCTATCGCGGAGGAAGCCATCGGCAGCATCTTCGACCCGCTGGTCCGCTCGGCCAACGAAAAAACCGGCATCCACAACCCTTCCACCAGCCTGGGCCTGGGGTTGTTCATCGTGAAAGAGGTGGTGAATGCCCATAACGGCAGCATCACAGTTGTGTCCAACGTCGGAGACGGCACGACGTTTAACGTGGAATTGCCGAAGAAAGGTTAATAAGCGTTGAGCAGCGAGCACAACCCGTGTGGGGAGTGAGCTTCAGTCCAGCGCTTCAATCCACAAACCGCCCCAGCCGCTGCCTGAGCATGCGGTTTTCCGCCCTGACGTGTTCGAGCTCTTGCAGAAGGTCCAGCGCCAAAGCGACGCCGTCCCATTCCAGCTGCAATTCGCGACGCAATTTGACCGCACGCCTGCCGATCGACAACGCGGCACTGTCGAACAGCCACTCATCCGGCTGCCTTCCCTGGGGTTCGAGAATGCCGTGCTCGACAATCTCGATGACGAAGGCGGCCGGCAGGTCGACCACCTCACAGAACTCCTGCATGTCTATGACCAGGGTATTGCTCATGATCAGTTACTCCATTGAGCCCTCGGATCGAACGCGGCCTGCTGGGCCAGCTTCTCCCACAGCGCTTTGGTAGCCTCATCGGTGGATTTGGGCATGACGATTTTCAGTTGCGCGTACAGATCGCCGCGCTGGCCCTGCTTGTTCAGCAGACCATTGCCTTTGACCCGCAGCCGCTGACCGTTCTGACTGTCCGGGCGGATGGTCAGGTTGATCTTGCCGGTCAACGTCGGCACCGCCACCTTGGTGCCGAGCGCTGCTTCCCACGGCGCGATCGGCACCGTGATAATCAAGTCATGCCCCTCGACGTCGAACATCGGGTGCGGCGCCAGGCGGATGATCAGATACAGATCGCCCTTCTCCCCACCGGCAACGCCCGGCGCGCCCTGCCCCTTGAGGCGGATGCGCTCGCCATCGGTGACGCCCGCGGGGATCTTCACATTCAACGTCTTGGTGATGTCGGCCATGCGCTGACCATTGGCGCTGTGTTGCGGCACCTTGAAGCTGATCTGCTTGGACTCGGTGGAGAGGGTCTCCTCCAGAAACACCGCCAGTTCCATCTCCACGTCCTGCCCTCGACGCCCCGGGCTCTGCGCCCGACCGCCTTGCTGACCACCGCGATTACCGAAAATGGAACTAAAAAAGTCGGAGAAGTCGCCGTTTTCGAAGCCGCCGCCACCAAAGCCCTGACCCGCGCCCGCGCCGCCACGGCCCTGCCAGCCAGGCGGTGGCTGGAACCGGCCCTGACTGCCGTATTTGCGAATCTCGTCGTATTCGGCGCGCTTTTCAGGGTCGCTGAGCGCTTCATACGCTTCGGAGGCTTCTTTGAATTTGTCTTCCGCGCCAGGCTCTTTGCTGACGTCGGGGTGATACTTGCGCGCGAGCTTGCGATAGGCAGTCTTGATCGTCTTCTCGTCCGCCGTCGGCTCTACGCCAAGGATCTTGTAATAGTCTTTGAAGTCCATCTGACGGTCACCCAATTCTGGAATATCCAGCCCAGTCCGCAGCGTGTTCCACATGTGAACGCTGGCTGCGTTGAACGTTGCAATGTTATCGGCACGCCGTCCCGCGAATTGAAACGCTGTCCAGACCGGCCAAATGCATTAAGAGTTGCCTGCTAGATTGGGGCTCGGGGCCACAGTTCAAGCCAGGGGCGGGAAATAGATGCCGGACGGGCGATAAACCGACATTTCGCGCTACGCATCCGGCGCGCACTCGCATACACTGCGCGGCCGTTTTTTGACTGGTATGCAAAGCAGATGAGCACTCCATCCCCGGCCCGTGCCCTTGGCATCGATTTTGGCACGTCCAACTCCACGGTCGGCTGGCTACGCCCTGGAGTGGAAACGCTGATCGCACTGGAGGACGGCAAGATCACGCTGCCCTCGGTGGTCTTTTTCAACATCGAAGAGCGCCGCCCGGTCTACGGTCGTCTTGCGCTTCACGAGTACCTCGAGGGCTACGAAGGCCGCCTGATGCGCTCGCTCAAGAGCCTGCTGGGTTCCAAGCTGATCAAGCACGACACCAGCGTGCTCGGGACAGCGATGCCGTTCAAGGACCTGCTCGGGCTGTTCATCGGCGAACTTAAAAAACGTGCTGAAGCCGCTGCCGGTCATTCCTTCGAGCACGTCGTGCTGGGCCGTCCCGTGCATTTCGTCGATGACGACGCTGCCGCCGACCAGGAGGCAGAAGACACGCTGGCCGATGTGGCGCGCAAGATCGGCTTCAGGGAGGTTTCCTTCCAGTTCGAGCCCATCGCAGCCGCGTTCGACTACGAGTCAACGCTGGACCGTGAAGAGCTGGTGCTGATCGTCGACATCGGCGGCGGTACGTCGGACTTCTCGCTGGTGCGCCTGTCGCCGGAGCGTCGCCTGATTGACGACCGTCACAGCGACATCCTCGCCACGGGCGGCGTGCACATCGGCGGTACCGACTTCGACAAGCAGCTGAGCCTGCAGGGCGTGATGCCGCTGTTTGGCTATGGCAGCCGGATGAAAAGCGGCGCCTACATGCCGACCAGCACGCACATGAACCTGGCGACCTGGCACACGATCAACTCGGTGTATTCGCAAAAGTCGCAACTGGCGCTGGGCAGCATGCGCTATGACATCGAAGACACCCTGGGCATTGATCGGCTGTTCAGGCTGATCGATCAACGCGCCGGTCACTGGCTGGCGATGGAAGTCGAAGAAACCAAGATCCAGCTGACCCACTCGGAAAATCGTCTGGTGCCGATGGACCGCGTCGAGCCCGGCCTGAGCGTGGACCTCACGCGGCAGTTGTTCGAATCGTCAATTGACGCCTTGCTCGAACGCGTGCGCGGCAGTGTGACCAACCTGTTGAATGACGCAGGCGTGGGTGTGACCGATGTCGACACCGTGTTCTTCACCGGCGGCTCCAGCGGCATCCCGGCACTACGCAACAGCGTCGCCGCCATGCTGCCCAAGGCCCGGCACGTCGAAGGCAACATCTTCGGCAGCATCGGCAGCGGGCTGGCGATCGAAGCCAAGAAGCGTTACGGCTGATCCCCCGCGGGGCGCTTGTAGGACTGGCTTTAGCCGGGAAGGCGTCAGGTGTTACACCGCAAAAGTGAGGTTGTCCGCGCAGGCCTCTTCCCGGCTGAAGCCGGTCCTACTGAACATCGCGGTCCCACTGACCGACCGTGTGCACTTTGTGGGACCGGCTTTAGCCGGGAAGGCGTCAGGCGCCACGCAGCGAAAGTGAGGTTGGCTGCGCAGGCCTCTTCCCGGCTGAAGCCGGTCCTACACATCGCAGGCGCATCGTAGGACTGGCTTTAGCCGGGAAGGCGTCGGGTGTCATGCCGCGAAAGTGAGGTTGTCCGCGCAGGCCTCTTCCCGGCTGAAGCCGGGCCTCCACACCGCAGGTACTCGCGAAATGGTTGAAACCTGCCGCTACACCAGCTCTGCCCGGCGCAGTTCGCTCTTCAGGTACGCGTAATAAATCGGCCCTGCCACTACCCCCGGCAGGCCGAAGGCGGCTTCGAAGATCAGCATCGCCAGCAGCAATTCCCACGACTTGGCGCTGATCTGCCCGCCGACGATCCTTGCGTTGAGGAAATACTCGACTTTGTGGATCACGATCAGATAACCCAACGCCGCCACCGCCACCCAGATCGACAACGACATGCCGACGATGAAGATCAGCGTGTTGGACATCAGGTTGCCGACCACCGGAAGCAAGCCCAGCAGGAAGGTCAGCACGATCAGGGTTTTGGTCAGCGGCAGGTGCACGCCGCACAGCGGCAGGATCACTGCCAGGAATATAGAAGTGAACGCCGTGTTCAGCAGCGAGATCTTGATTTGCGCGAAAACGATATTGCGGAAGGCCTGGGTCAGCAGGTGCAGACGCTCGAACAGCGCCGCCGCCAATGGCTTGCGCTTGGTGACATCGGGGATGCGCTGCAAGGCGATGATCGCGCCCAGCACCATGCCAATCAGTAACGTCACGAACATGTGCGCCGCACCCTTGCCGAGCAGCTGAAGCTCGCCCAGGTGCTTGGTCAGCCACGCGCTGAGGGACACCTGAAACTCGGTGGCGCTCGCCGGCAGGTAGTTGTCGATGAAGGGCGGCAGCTGACCGCGGGCGCGGTCCACCAGAATCATGAATTTATCCAGCGACGCGCCGGGGTTTTCCGCCTCGTGCAGCAAAAAGCTGATCGCGCCGGCAAACAGCAACGCCAGCACCGTCACCACCAGAGTCCCCAGCAACGCCACCGCCAGCCACCGCGCACGCTCGCCGGCAATCAGCCGTTGCAGCTGTGGGGTGAGCATGTCGACCAGTTCGTACACCAGCAAACCCGCCAGCAGACTGGGCAGAAGGTTGAGCGGCAAGACCAGCAGCAACCCGCCGAACACGAGAATGCAACTGGCCAGATAGACTTGACGGGGCGTAAACGTTGGCATACAGCCTCAAAACGAGCGGCGTGAAGGATGGGCAGTCTGCCAGCGTTCTGAGTGGAGAACCAGCGACGCGAAAGCCCTTCAGGGCTCAAGCGTTGGGAGGCTGCGATTGCAGGCCAGATCATCGGCCGCAATCGCAGAAAGTACAGGGGCCGGCGCCGCCTTTCGACGCCCGCCATTGGCTCGGAAAATTATTTCTTTTTAAGACAATCGCTCATGAACGCCTTGCGCGCATCGCCCTTGAGCGCCTGAGTGCTGGCCGTGGCGTTGCAGGTTTTCATCTTCTCCTGTTGAGTGGCGGCAGGCGCAGGCGCGGCCTTCAGGCAGGAGCTCATGAACGCCTTGCGCTCGTCGCCTTTGAGGGATTTGGCCGAGGCATCGGCGTTGCAGGTGGTCATCTTGTTTTGTTGGGCGGTGGCGGCAAAACCCTGGGCGCTCAGCAGCAGGCCCATCACCAGCAGAGGAATACGCAGCATCGTCATCGCTTTTCTCCGGAAGCGCCACGCACCTGCATGGCTTTCGGAGCAGTGTAGCCAAAGAATGTTGCTGCATATTTCTGCAAATGCGTAGCGCACGCTGGACGCGCGCACTGACAGGCCGATAATGGCGCCTCATTCAGCCGCCGGGCCGGTCATGCAATACCTTTATCCACTGCTCACCGTCATGATCTGGGCGGGCAACAACGTCATCACCAAAGCCGCCGCGGGCCGTATTTTCCCGGCCGAGATCGGCTTCTATCGCTGGTTACTGGCCGGCTTGCTGTTCACGCCGTTTCTGCTGGGTCCCGTGCTGCGCAATCGGGCGCAGATCAAACCCATCATCGGCAAGGTCGTGGTGCTGGGCGTGCTGGGCATGGCGATTTATCAGAGCCTGGCGTACTACGCGGCGAACATCACGACGGCCACCAACATGGGCATCATTCTGTCTTTGGTGCCGGTGATGACCCTGGGCATGTCGATCGCCAGCCTTGGCACCCGGTTGACCGCAGGCGCGCTGGTCGGCGCTATCGTGTCGTTTGCGGGCGTGTTGTGGGTGGTGTCCCAAGGGAGCTGGAGCTTGCTGATTGCCCATGGCATCAACATCGGCGACGTGATGATGCTGGTCGCAACGCTGGCCTATGCGACCTATAGCACGCTGCTGAAGAAGTGGCAGTTGCGCATGCCGCCGTTGCAGCTGCTTTATTTGCAGATCCTGGTGGCGATCATCGCGCTGTTTCCGCTGTTCGTGATTTCACCGAAAACCGGCCTGAATGCGAGCAACATTCCGTTGGTGCTCTACGCGTGCATCCCGACCTCAATGCTCGCGCCGTTGCTGTGGATGAAAGCGATTTCCATCCTCGGGCCAAGCCGTACCACGTTGTTTTTCAACCTGGTGCCGATCCTGACGGCGCTGGTCGCTGCGCTCGCACTGGGCGAGCAGCTGGCGTCGTATCACTTCATCGGCGGTGCCCTGACGCTGGGCGGGGTGATCCTGGCAGAACGCTGGACCACACCGCTGCGCAAGGCCGCAATCCATTAACGCTGTCCGTCGAATGAAACCGGCTATCAGGCTTTGTCGTGCTCCTGCGCAGCGTGAATCGACACGTCGGTGATGCCCAGCACATGGGGCAGACCGATGGTGTCCTCACCGGTATCGAAGGGGTCATCTTCAACGGCCACGTTGTGCTTGAGCGCCAGCTCGTGCACAACCTCGATGATTGGCACGTCGAGGTTTTCAATCAGATCGACATGGTGCTCACCGGCCAGCGTGTACTCGATTTCATAAAGCTCTTTGTCGCTCATCGCATCTCTTCCTACGCGACCTCACGGGTCGACTGATCACGAACTACGGCCAAATAAGTCAAAGACCGGCGGCTTTGAGACGCGCGGCATGTTCAAGGAACAACCCCACGGGATCGGCTCCGTTGCCCACCAGCCCGAAGTGCTGGTTGACGATGTCGAAATGGTCGAGCGGGTAGTCATCACCGATGACTTTACCCAAGTGAGAACTGCATCTCCCGACCATGCCATCAGATTGACCCCGCTCTTTCGTGAACGTGCGAGCAAATATTCGGCAAGTGAGATTTGACGTATCAAAGAGGTTCTTGCCGCGGTCGGTACGCCCCGGTTGCAGGGTCCCGGACCACGAGTAATAGCGCACGCCGCCGACCTCCTCCTCGCCCTGCCCGCCCCAGTGTTCGGGCAATCCCTGGGGGAACCGCCGGTTGAAGTGCGCCACGCCGCGTGCGGTCAGCGAATGGTGCGCAGCGTCGACATCCACGGGCAGGCGCGTACCGCGATAACCGGTGTCGAGCAGGCTGGTGATGAGCGTGGTGAGGCGGATGGCAGCGTTGACCACACGCCCTTTCAGGGTATGGGGCGGGTAATGCGCTTCAAAGTAGTCGGCCAGTTCGGAGCCATGGTTGGGCCCCGCGACGGAGGTGACCGAGGCGACCAGGTCCGGGCGTACGCCAGCAACATACCGAATGGTCAGCGCTCCCTGACTGTGACCGATCAGGTTGACCTTCGCTGCGCCGGTTTCCTTGAGAACTTCCTGGACTCGGGCCAGCAATTGCTCGCCGCGAATCTCGGTGGAATTGACCGCCGACACCATGACCGGAATCACCTGCGCGCCGCCCCGACGCAGCGCCGGCACGATGCCGAACCAATACGGATAGACCACCAGTTTCACGAAGCCCATCAATCCCGGTACCAGAACGATGGGATAACGGGTGGCCTGCTCTTGCGACATTAAGGAGCGTCCCTCAGTGAGCGTTTTTGTTCAGCGCTGCGGGGTCAAGTCAGCCACGTCAAAGTAGCCGGGAAACATTCATAAAACATGACAGTACGGGTAATGCCCCATCGCCATCAATTTGATCGAACTCTTTTGCATCTTGAATGCTCCTAACAGCAACGGGCCAACAATGGCCTTTTTCGCGGAGCGATTCGAATGTTCAAGCAATCCCTGGCAGTAGTGATTTCCATGGCCGCATTGGCCGGTTGCGCATCGACCACCCTGCCGAACCCCGTTGATTACGCGACCTATCGCAATGAGCCGCTGGTCAAGCAAGTCGAAGAAGGCATGACCAAAGAACAGGTCCTGACCATTGGCGGCACGCCATCGACCTCCATTCAGCGTCGCGCCCACCCAGGTACTTGCAACAACTACGTGCTGAACCGCGAAGGCCATCAGCAGGCGTACTACGTCACCTTCGACAACAATGGCCGCGTCAACAGCAAGGGTTTCATGACCTGCGAACAGCGTGACGCCAACGAACGCGCCATGTGATCTGACGCCGTTCGTATGAATGGGTGAGTCCGCTCGTGATCACGAGCGCCGAGGCATCGCAAAGATGCCCGGCGCTGCCGCTGTCGCGAGCGATTCCTTGGAAACACGCGCACACCATCTTGACTCCGCATCGCCCTGTTCCCGCCACAACCCGACCATCTGACACTGCGTCAAAAAGTCCCCGAACAAAAATCAAACTTTTGCCAGCGCCCACCACTCACACCTTAAGACCCGATCTCGCCGGGCGCCTGCTTGACGTATGGCGCAACAGAGCGCGACGGAAAAAACCGTAAAAGCCCTGGAGAAATCTGATGATCAATCTGCACCCAATGACCGACGTCGCCACCCTGCGAGAGCGCGCGCGCAAAAACGTTGAAGACGGCGCCGTCACTGAAGGCTACAACGGTGATCGTGATGAGGTCCTGCGTTTGCTGAACTCGTCGCTCGCGACTGAACTGGTCTGCACCCTGCGTTACAAGCGTCACTACTTCATGGCCAAGGGCATCAAGTCCCACGCCGCCGCTGATGAGTTTCTGGAACACGCCAATCAAGAGCTCGAACACGCTGACAAGCTGGCCGAGCGCATCGTGCAGCTGGGCGGCGAGCCGGAATTCAACCCGGACCTGCTGAGCCAGAATTCCCACGCCCAGTACGTGGCCGGCAACACGCTTAAAGAGATGATCACTGAAGACCTGGTGGCCGAGCGCATCGCGATCGACAGCTACCGCGAAATCATTCAGTACATCGGCGACCAAGACCCGACCACCCGCCGTATCTTTGAAGAGATCCTGGCGCAGGAAGAAGAGCACGCCGACGACATGGCAGACCTGCTCGACGGCCTCTGATACGCGACACGCAATGCAAAAAGCCAGGGCACATGCCCTGGCTTTTTTGTGGGTAACTTTCAGGCGGGATGTTTAGCGGATACCGAGCTCTTCGCGAGCAAGCTCGCTCCCACAAGGGCCAGATCAACCTGACGCTGAATCAGGCGCCGAACGCGGTTCTGTGGGACCGGGTACCACGCAAGCCTGCGCCGAAGCCGGGCATATTGTGTGAGTGAAGACGGCACAGAATCCTGCGCCGAACTTATTTCACAGTCTTAGGCGCCTTGCCTGAACGCATCTGCTCCAGCAACCCGGTGCACTGGTTAGGCGCGTCGCCGCTGCTCGGTGCCACCAGTGCCAGCAATCCCGCCGCCGGTCCGACTGCAGCGCCCAACAGCACCATGCCCGCGCCGCGCAGCAACAGCGGACCTGACTCAACACCCGCGTTGGGTTTGCTGAACGGCCCACGCACATACAGCGGCGAACGCAGGGAGAAGACCCGGAAGCCTTTCGACTCGGGCGTCACCTTCATGTCCAGTTGCTCGGTCTTCAGGTTCGCCGTGCCATCGACGTAAATAATCGCGTTCTCGGTATCGAACACAAACACCTTCGTGCTCGCCAAGCCGTCCTTGAAGCCGACATCGGTGGCCGCACAGTTGATCTTCACGTCCTTGTCGCCGAACAGCTTGCCCACCACGTAGTTGCCAACGTTCAGGCCCGCAATCTCCATCAGGCCACGGCTGACGGCGCCGTCGTTGATCAGCATCTTCAGCTCGCCGTTGGACGTGCCCAGCAACGCTGCCACCGAGTTGCCACGGCCACTGAGGTCGGCATCACCGTTGAGCTCACCAAAGCTGGTTTTCATCGGTTCGAAGGTGGGGAACAGCTGCTTGAGCTTGAAGCCGCGAGCCGACAGTTTCGCGCGGCCCTCCAGCGGCTGGGTGTGCCCGTTGAGCTTGATGTCGGCGTCGAGCTTGCCGCCTGCCACACCAAACCGCAGCGGTTCCAGACTCAGCACACCATCGTTGAGCACCACGTGGGTGTACAGGTCGGTGAACGGCAGGTCGGCGCTCTGCACGATGCGCTTGCCCGTGAACTCGACGTCGGCGTCCATGGCAGCCCAGCGGTCGGTCTTGAACTCCTCGACCGGCAGCACCTTGCCTGTCGGCTGCTTGCTCTCGCCGCCCCGGGTTTTCTGCTCGGCATTGGAATCGGCGCCAATCAGCGGCTTGAGGTCCGCCATCAGCAGTTGGTTGGACACCAGCGCGCCGGTCAGCTTGGGGCGAGGTTCGCTGGCGGCAAAGCCGAGATCACCGTGGATGTCGCTGTCGCCGATCTTGCCGTTGAAGCCCTTGTACTGGAACGACGCACCCGCCGGGTCGTGCAGTTTCGCGATCAGGCGGCCGTCTGTGGAGTACGGGGGGGAATCCGGCAGCGTCACGCCGGTCAGCGGATAGAGATTGCTGAGGCTGTCGCCGGAGAGTTTTAGGCGCAGGTCCAGTTCACCCAGATTCTGCGGATCGGTAACCGTGCCTGCAATCGCAACACGCAAGGCACCCGCGCTGACGTCGGCCTGCACCGGGAATGGCAACGCCGCGTCTTTCAGCGCCAGCAGTCCACCTACCTTGCCGCTGCCGTTGAGTTTCTGGCCGTGGTACTGGCCTTTGGCAGTAAAGCCGAAGGCATAGTCCTGAGCCGAAGCGCCCTTGTCCTGAACCTTCTTCGCCTCGCTGCTGCCGACGATGTCGCTGTAGGGGATCGGCTTGCCCAGCATGTCGATGACGACATCGACGGCCGTGTTGATCTTCTGGTCGTTGTAGCTCACGAAGCCTTTGTCGAAGCCGATCGAGCCGATGTCGACCACCCAGCTCGACGGTTTGGCGTTCGGGTCGCTCTTGGGCAGATCAAAGACCCAGTTGGCGCGGCCATCGGCCAGACGCTCGATCTTCGCGTTGGGCTCGGTCAGGTTGATACGCGGGATGACCACGCGCTGGGCCAGCAACGGCAAGGGAGACAAACGCAGGTCGACGCGCTTGAGCGTGACCATCTGCGGCGTCTTTGACCATTCCGGGTTGCCCAGTGCGATGTCTTCCGCCGACAGGTGCGGCCACGGCACCCAGGCGCGCCAGCCGCCTTCATCGGGCTCGCGGTGCCAGCTCACGGCCAGATTGCCGTTGATGGCAAAGGGACGATGGAGTTCTGCAGACACCTTCTCGTTGATGGTCGGCTTGAGTCGGTTCCAGTCGAACGTGGCGATCACAATGATCAGAATCACCAGCAACAGCAGCAGGATTGCGGCTGTCCAGGCGAAGATTTTACGGCCTCGCGTCATTGCGTTGTCTCCCCAAAAACCGATGCGCCATCCAGGGCGCGTCTCGTACGTCGTAACGCTTCGACTGAGAAAAGCCGCGTCGGTTTGATCAAATCTGTATTCAAGGCCAGAAAAGTTCCGCACCCCACCGATACCGTACGTCCAGACGGGCTTGGCGATCCCTCTGAAACTCGCTGAAAGGCCCGCCAGGCAACGAGTCCAGAGGCGCATCATTTCTGTCGATGGTCACCATCAGCTCGCTGAACTTCTTTATCAGGCGGGCAGCGGTAAAATCGCCAGCACGTTCACATCACCCTTTACACCCGAGCATCCTTCCATGAAACGCCAGTTGATTGCCCTGACCCTTTCCCTGCTTGCCTCGAGCGCGTTCGCGATGCCTGCCAGCGAACAAGCGATCCTCGGCGAAGCAAAGGCGACACAGCATTCCGGTTTGCCGACCCTTGCGCAGGACGGCCCCGACCGATTGATCAATCAATATCAGCGCGTCGCCGAAAACGGCCCTGATCGGCTGATTCAGCAGTATCAGCGCGTTTCCTGATTTTTACCCGCTCCGTCAAAAGCTTCCCGGCTGAAGCCAGTCCTACAGAAACAACGCGGCGCTTGTTAGTGGGACCGGCTTAAGCCGGGAAGAGGCCGGTCAGATCAACCAAAAATCGGCACGACAAAAAACATGTGAACAGCCCGGCCCTGATCGCCGGGCTTTTTATTGCCCGACGTCAAACCGGGTTCGACGCCACGCAAACGCATTTGCTAGAGTTGCGGCCCATGCCTCTATCAGATACACGCCCCATGCTGCCCCGCGCCGAACAGAAACAGCAGACTCGCCATGCCCTGCTCGATGCAGCCCGGGGCCTGATGGAGAGCGGACGCGGTTTCGGCAGTCTGAGCCTGCGCGAAGTGGCGAAAACCGCCGGCATCGTGCCCACCGGTTTCTATCGGCACTTCGATGACATGGACCACCTCGGCCTGGCGCTGGTCAGCGAAGTCGGTCAGACCTTCCGCGAAACCATCCGCCGCGTGCGCCACAACGACAACATCGACAGCGGCATCATCGACGCCTCCATCCGCATCTTTCTGGACGTCGTGGCCGCCAACCGCTCGCAGTTTCTGTTCCTGGCGCGCGAACAATACGGCGGCTCGCTGAAGGTCCGACAGGCGCTCGGTGCGCTGCGCGAAGGCATCATCGCCGACCTCGCGACCGACTTGGCGTCGATGCCCAAATTCCATCACCTGAACACCGACGACCTCTCGGTCATGGCCGACCTGGTGGTGAAAAGCGTGTTTGCCATGCTTCCGGAGCTGATCGACCCGCCGCCCCCGGCATTGGCCGAACATTTGACCCCCCGCGCGAAAATCACTCAGCAACTGCGCTTTATCTTCATCGGCGCCAAGCGTTGGCAGGGATTGGGCAGCACCGAGTGAGCCGCGACGCTTCACTCCTCTGCAACACGGCCTCATGACCCTCCCTTCGCACCACGGAGGTGCGCCTTCGCAACTGACGCACCGATAAGTCGCACTGAGGTGATCAGTACAGCCCTTACTGCACCGTATTCTGGCAATTTCTGCCCTGTCCATCTGTTGGCAAGCCACTTGCTCTAGCCCTTGCATCGCACATTGCTGGAAGCTTTCTGATGCTGGTGATTCATCAACGGGTCGAACCTCAGGCTGAATGGGCCGCAGAGCTGCATTTGATATTCGAGGCGCGGAGCAAAAGCCGGCTGCGCTGTTTCAGTGGCGAGGGCGAAGACGTCGGGCTGTTCCTTGAGCGGGGCCAGCCGCCGCTGCGTGATGGCGACTTTCTCAAGGCTGAAGACGGGCGGATCGTGCGTGTTTGCGCGCGCCCCGAGCAACTGATGCACGTGACGTGCAGCAACACGTTCGAGCTGACCCGGGCGGCGTATCACTTGGGCAACCGCCATGTGGCACTGCAAGTAGGCGACGGCTGGCTGCGTCTGCTCGACGACTACGTGCTCAAGGCCATGCTCGATCAACTGGGCGCCACGACCGAATCCATCGAAGCCCCCTTCCAGCCCGAGCACGGCGCCTATGGCGGCGGCCATCACCATTCGCGCGCCGGTGAGGAAGATTTCAATTACGCGCCGCGCATTCATCAATTCGGCGTACGCACGTGAACGCAGCCTGGGCGCTGCTGCGTCTGGCCAGCCCCCAACTGCCGATCGGCGGCTACAGCTATTCCCAGGGCCTGGAAATGGCGGTCGAGCAATCGACCGTCCACGACTCGGCCAGCGCCGCCCGCTGGATTGGCGACCAGTTGCTGCTCAACCTTGCACGATTCGAGGCGCCGCTTTTACTGGCGCACTGCACGGCGGCTGCCGAAGACGACTGGGCGGCCTTGTTGCAATTGAGCGAAGAGCATCGCGCCAGCCGCGAAACCCGCGAACTGCATCTGGAAAGCCGGCAGATGGGCTACTCGCTGCAGCAATTGCTCAACGGTCTGCCGGAAATGGATCAGCCCGCGCGGGACTTTCTACAGCGTATGGGTGAGCCACATCTGGCGCTGGGTTGGGCACTGGCCGCGCGCGCCTGGCAGATCAGCCCTCAGGACGCGCTCGCTGCCTGGCTCTGGAGCTGGCTCGAAAACCAGTTGGCGGTGCTGATGAAAACCCTGCCACTGGGGCAGCAAGCTGCACAGCGCCTGACCAGTGAGTTGCTGCCGCTGCTGCAGAAGGCCCGGCACGACGCGAACGTACTGAATCCTGAACACATCGGCAGCGCGCCATTCGGTCTGGCGCTGGCGAGCATGAACCATGAGCGGCAGTACAGCCGCCTGTTCCGATCATGAGGTGGCTGCCATCGCCGCAGTACCTCGAACCGTACACCATGCTTAACGGAGAGAACGAATGAACAGCCAACCTTTGCGCGTCGGCATCGGCGGTCCGGTCGGGTCCGGCAAGACCGCGCTGACGCTCGCGCTGTGCCTGGCCCTGCGCGATCGTTACAACCTCGCGGTGGTCACCAACGATATCTACACCCGTGAAGACGCTGATTTTCTGGTGCGCAATGAAGCACTGGCGCCCGAGCGCATCATCGGCGTCGAAACCGGTGGCTGCCCGCACACGGCGATCCGCGAAGACGCTTCGATCAATCTGGAAGCGGTCGACCAGCTCAATCGGCGCTTCGAGGGGCTGGACCTGATCATCGTCGAATCCGGCGGCGACAACCTGTCGGCGACGTTCAGCCCGGAGCTGTCGGACCTCACCATTTATGTGATCGACGTGTCGGCCGGCGACAAGCTGCCGCGCAAGGGCGGCCCGGGCATCTGTAAATCCGATCTGCTGGTGATCAACAAGATCGACCTCGCGCCGCTGGTGGGTGCATCGCTGGACATGATGGACCGCGACACGAAGAAGATGCGCGGCGACAAGCCGTTCGTGTTCAGCAACCAGAAAACCGGTCACGGCCTGGAGCAGATCATCGCGTTCATCGAGCGCCAGGGTCTGCTGACTGCGGCCTGATTTCGTCCACCCAAATGGCTAACACCCAAGTGAAGCAAGGAATTCATTCATGAACGGCAAAAAAGTATTCGGCGCGTTGGCGCTGCTCCTCGTTCCGGCGCTGGCCTTCGCCCACCCCGGCCATGATGAAAGCGGTCTTGTGGCCGGCATCAGCCATCCACTGGGCGGCATCGATCACCTGCTGGCGATGATCGCTGTCGGGCTTTGGGCTGCACAGCAAAAAGGCGCCGCGCGCTGGGCGCTGCCGTGCACGTTTGTCGGCACCATGCTGATGGGCGGCTTGCTCGGGTTTGAAGGCCTGGCATTGCCGGCACTGGAGAGCGGCATTGCGGCATCGGTGTTTGCATTGGGCCTGGCGGTCGCGCTGGCCGTACGCCCGCCACTGTTCATGGCTGTAGCAGCGACGGCGCTGTTTGCGCTGTTCCACGGCGTCGCCCACGGTCTGGAGCTCCCTGAAATGTCGAGCCCGTGGGGCTATGCCCTCGGATTCGTCGGCGCGACGGCTGCGCTGCATGCAGCGGGTTATGCCGTGGTGCGGTTTCTGCCAACCGCGGCGGCACCAGTGGTGCGGATCGCAGGTGCGCTGTCGGCCGCAGCCGGCATCTGGTTGTTCGCGGGCTAAACCATGCCCTATAGGGTTCGGCGGGGATCAATCGATCCCCGCTGCCCCGCTCGCCTCACCTCCTGCTACCATGTCGCGCAATTTGCCACTGCCGTGACGCCATCCAATGCCTGACGCTTCCCTCCCCACCGCCAAGTCTGAACTGTCCGCCCTGTTCACTGAGCTGCAGCAGCACTTCATGCGCGTGGTCGTGCCGTTGTGGCAGGGCCCGGGGTGGAATGCCGAGATGGCGTTGCCGTTCGAGGCGCTCGACGCCCAGCATCGGCCTTTGCCGCCACAGCGCTACCGGGCCATGGCCTGTGCGCGTCAGCTGTTTCTGTTTTCAAGCCTGATCGATCACCCCGACGTGCCCGACGCCGCCACCCGCGCGGCCGCGCTGTTTCGTTCGTTGCAGCAGCACTTTCACGACGCCGAGCACGGCGGCTGGTTTTACAGCATTGATCCACAGGGCGCACCGCTGGATCGCCGCAAGGATCTCTACACTCACGCCTTCATCGTCTTCGCCTGCGCGCACTACTGGGGCAAGGTCCGTGAGCCGTTGGTGGAGTCGGTGCTTAATGCCGCGCTGAACGTGGTCGCCGAACGCTTCGCCGATGGCGATGGCTTGTACGAATCCGTGCTGGCCGAGGATTGGTCTTCGCTCAACGCCGGCGCGCTGCAAAACCCGCTGATGCATCTGGCCGAAGCATTTCTCGGCACCTTGGCCGTGCGTGATGACGCTGACACGCTGGCGGCGCTGGATGCCCTGGTAGAAGCCATGCAGCGACGCTTCGTGGACGTCGATCACGGCGTCATGCTGGAGAAACCGCTGGACGCTGTGGATAACTGGTCCGAGCCGGGTCATCAGTTTGAATGGTTTTATCTGCTGGCATCGTCCGCGCGTCTGCGGAGCACGCCGCTGTATCGCTCGCTGGAGACTGCATTCGCCCACGCCGAAGCACAGGGTGTCGACCAGACGACTGGCGCGGTCGCGGCGATGCTGGAAGTGGACGGTTCGGTGAAAGACGGCACGCAGCGCATCTGGGCTCAGGCTGAATACCTGCGCGCGCTGACGTTACGGCCTGAGAGCGAACATCTGCTGGCGCGCCAATTGACTGCGCTGCAAACGCAGTTTCTGCACCCCACCGGCTGGAACGAGTGCCTCGACAGCCAGGGGCAGATCAGCCGCAGCGACATGCCGTCGACAACGCCGTATCACCTGGCGACCTGCTACATCGGGCTGGCCGAGTTTTTTATCGGCTGAGCTGATTCCCTGATGGTCATCCCATCAGAGATTGGCGGCGCCCCCTGTGGGAGCGAGCTTGCTCGCGAATGGGCAGGTACATCCGCTAAATATTCAGCGGTTGGAATGCCGTCTTCGTGAGCAAGCTCACTCCCACATGGACGGCGCTGCCCTCAAGAACGCGCCGCGTGTCGGGCGACGCTAATCTCCTAAAACCCTACTTATTTCTCCCCGCGACTGCGATCAATCGCAAACCCGGCCCAGGTCTGGCTCACGGGCATCAGCTCCAGGCTGTTGACGTTGACGTGGGCCGGCGTGTTCATGATCCAGAAGATGGTGTCGGCGATGTCCTGCGGCTGGATCGGCTCGGCGCCTGCGTAGGTGGCGTCGTACTTGGCCTGATCGCCGCCGAAACGCACCAGCGAGAACTCGCTCTCACACAGGCCCGGCTCAAGGTTGGTCACCCGTACGCCGGTGCCGACCAGGTCGTTGCGCAGGTTCAGCGAGAACTGTCCGACGAACGCTTTGGTGCCGCCATATACGTTACCGCCCGGGTACGGATAATTCCCCGCAACCGAGCCAAGGTTGACGATGCTGGCGCCGCGGCCGTAGGCGATCAGACGCGAAAGCAGCGTGCGCGTTGTGTAAACCAGCCCTTTGATGTTGGTGTCGATCATGGTGTCCCAGTCATCCAGATCGCACTTGGGTGCAGGATCAATCCCCAGCGCCAGGCCTGCGTTGTTGATCAGGCCGCGGATCTTCGCGAATTCAGCCGGCAGGCTTTCCACGGCGCGCTCCACGCCTGCGCGATCGCGCACGTCCAGCGTCAGCGTGTGCACCTTGGTCTGTTTCGACAATTCGGCGCTCAGCGCCTGCAAGCGGTCTTCACGGCGACCGGTCAGCACCAGCGACCACCCCGCCTCGGCAAAACGACGGGCGCAGGCTTCGCCAAACCCGGAAGTGGCCCCGGTAATGAATACGGTAGAGGTCATTTCTTTCTCCTGACTAAAGATGCGGGCTTATCAAGCCAAGCGGGAATGTCACGCAAGCAGCGTTGCGTGTAGGAAGGTTCTGGAGAATGCCCGCCCGCACAGGCCGGGATCAAGCACCATCCGCAACATCCTCATACAACCGCTCTGCTGTACAAAAAACGACCAATTGCTCCCAACCCTTACACCATGTGGCCTGCAGACACTTTTGCCCACCTTATCCACAGTCAGACGTACATTTTCTGGGGGCAACTCTAAAACGCCGAAAGTCCCGGCATACGGGGCGTGTGGGTAACTCAGCGCATGTTTTTACTTGACCGGCCATGGGCCATCTGCCGTCGACTATTCTCAAGACTTGGGTGCGCGGACAGGATTGCTGCGTGAACGCCAGAGATTGCGCTATCTGCGGCGGTCTTTCCAACGGTTGCACACAGACTTATCCACAGGCAGACACCTTATAAAGACTGTATAAAAAACCAGCCACAAGAACGTTGACAAACCCCCTAAAAATACCGGCCGAAAGCACTGGTCAAATATTGATCAGCATGCTGCAAGCCACGTAAATAAAGGCCTCCAGCCAGCTGCTCCCAACTTATTCACAGTCACCTCCACAGTAAAACTGAACAAGTCAAAAGCGTGACAAAACAGCGATTTGCAGCGGCTATATGTCGCGTTTTCGCATCTGCCCAAAATTGTTTTCCACAATTCGGCTACCGCATAAAAAAGCCCCGGAAGTTATCCACCCGGGGCTTGTTTGAGCCGCATTGATCAGCAATCAGTGACCGCCTAGATAGGCGTTCCTGACCTCCTCGTTGGTGAGCAATTCCTTACCCGTGCCCGTCAGGCGAATCTCGCCGTTGACCATCACGTAGGCGCGGTCCGACAGCTTCAGCGCATGGTTGGCGTTCTGCTCGACCAGGAAGATGGTCATGCCGGTCTGGGCCAGCTCGCGCAGCGTTGCGAAAATCTGCTTCACGATGATGGGTGCCAGCCCCAGGCTCGGTTCGTCCAGCAACAGCAACTTGGGACGGCTCATCAACGCCCGCGCAATGGCGAGCATTTGCTGTTCGCCCCCGGACATCGTCATCGCCCGCTGATTGCGACGCTCCTTGAGCCGCGGGAACATCTCGAACATGCGCTGCATGTCTTCGCTGGCGTGTTTGTCGCCGATGGGGATGGTGCCCATCATCAGGTTCTCTTCCACCGACATGTCCGGGAACACACGGCGGCCTTCCGGCGACTGCGCGATGCCATTGGACGCGATGTAGTGCGACGACTTGTGGGTGATGTCGGTGCCCTGATAGATGATCTGTCCACTGGCCGCGCGCGGCTGGCCGAAGATCGACATCAGCAGCGTGGATTTACCCGCGCCGTTGGAGCCGATCAGGCTGACCGTCTCGCCCTCGTCAATGTGCATCGAGACTTTCTTCAAGGCCTGAATCGGCCCGTAATACACGTCGATCTCTTTCAGTTCGAGGATCGGCTTACTCATACCAACTCCTCTTCATCAGCGCCCAGATATGCGGCGATCACTTTCGGATCGTTGCGGATCTGCTCCGGTTTACCCTTGGCGATCACGTTGCCGTGGTCGAGCACGACGATGTCGTCGGAAATGCCCATGACCATTCCCATGTCGTGCTCGATCAGCACGATGGTCATGTCGTGATCGTCGCGCAGGTGGCGAATCATGCCGCTCAACGCCTCGGTTTCCTGTGGGTTCAAGCCGGCTGCCGGTTCGTCCAGGCAGATGACCTGCGGACGCGTGCACATCGCCCGCGCGATCTCCAGACGGCGTTGCTGGCCGTAGGAAAGCTCACCGGCCAGACGGTTCGCGCAGTCCACCAGATCCACCACTTCGAGCCAGTAGAACGCGGTATTCATGGCGTCTTCTTCGGCCTTGCGATAGGCCTTGGTGTTGAGGATGCCGGCCAGCATGTTGCGATTGACCCACATGTGCTGTGCGACCAGCAGGTTCTCGACGACGGACATTTCCTTGAACAGGCGAATGTTCTGGAAGGTACGCGCAAGCCCCGCACGGTTTACCAGGTGCGTGCCGCCAAACATTTTGTAGTACAGGCGGCTGCCGAAGCGCTTGGGCGACGCGAAGTCAGCGGCGCGAAATTGTTCGCCGAGCAACTGAATGACGTTGGTTTTCTTGCCCCGCGCGTTGAGCTCGATGCGCCCGCCGGTGGCTTTGTAGAAACCGGTCAGGCAGTTGAACACCGTGGTCTTGCCGGCGCCGTTCGGGCCGATGAGGGCGAAGATCGAGTTGCGCCGCACTTGCAGGCTGACGTCGCTGAGGGCCTTGATTCCGCCGAAGTGCATCATCAGGTTTTCGACGGACAGAACGATTTCGTCGCTCATCACGCGCCCTCCACTTTAGCCAGCACGCCTTTGCGTGGCTGCACGCCGGTACGGCTGATGCGGATCAAGCCACGGGGACGCCAGATCATCATCAGCACCATGAGGATGCCGAACAGCAAGACGCGGTATTCCGCGAAGCTGCGCAGCAGTTCCGGTGCGACGGTCAGCACGAACGCCGCAATGACCACGCCGACGGTCGAGCCCATGCCGCCGAGCACGACGATGGCGAGAATCAACGCCGACTCGAAGAAGGTGAACGAGGTCGGGTTGACGAAGCCTTGATAGCTGGCGAAGAACACGCCGGCCAGCCCTGCGGTCGAGGCGCCGATGGTGAAAGCCGAAAGCTTGACCAGCACGTGGTTCAGGCCCATGGAGCGGCAGGCGATTTCGTCTTCACGCAGTGCCTCCCACGCGCGGCCGACCGGCATGCGCGTCAGGCGGTGCTTGACGTACAGCACCGCCAACACGACCAGGAACAGCACGGTGTAGATGAAAATGAATTTCAGGTCCGGGTTGTATTCGAAGCCGAAATACTCGTGGATGGGGATGCCGCCGTCTTTCGCGCGACGTCCGAACTCCAGGCCGAAGAAGGTCGGCGCAGGCACCGCCACGCCGTTGGGTCCGCCGGTGAACGACAGCCAGTTATTGAGCACCAGACGAATGATCTCGCCGAAGCCCAACGTCACGATCGCCAGGTAATCCCCGTGCATGCGCAGCACCGGAAAGCCGAGGATGCAACCGGCAAGCGCCGCCGCAATGGCTGCCAGCGGCAACGCCGACCAGAACCCCAGGCCCAGATACTGATAACCCAGTGCCAGGCCGTACGCGCCAATCGCATAGAAAGCCACGTAACCCAGATCGAGCAGACCGGCGAGCCCGACCACGATATTAAGGCCCAGGCCCAGCAGCACATAGATCAGGCCGAGGATCACCACGGTCAGCACATACTTGTCGGCGAAGACCGGGAAAATCACCGCAATCAGAATCATCAGCGGAATGATGAAACGCAGCCGCGTCTTGTAACCCGGTGGCAGCACGTGCACGCCTGAGCCCGAGTTTTCGAAGCTCTGGGCGATGGCCACGCCCTTCGGCGTCTGCAGGAACAGGCTCATGAAGAAACGACCGACAACGACCACGCCCACCAGCACGGCGACGCGCCCTGGTTGCAGGTTGAAGCCGTAACCGTCGAGCACGATGCCGACGATCGGGCCGAACACGATCAACGCCAGCAGTCCGGCGATCACCGCGTCGATCAGGCTTTGTTTGATATCAATGGGTTTAGTAGGTGCAGACATGGTTATACCTTCGCCACGAGTGGGCGACCCAGCAGGCCTTGGGGACGGAAGATCAGAATCACTACCAGCAGGCCGAAACTGAACACGTCTTTGTAGTCAGAGTTGATCAGGCCGGAGAACTGCGACTCGGCCACCCCCAGGATCAGCCCGCCGAGCATGGCGCCCGGCAACGAACCAATGCCGCCCAGGACCGCTGCGGTAAACGCCTTGATGCCGATGACGAAGCCGGCGAAGAAGTCGAAGGTGCCGTAGTTCATGGTGATCAGCACGCCGGCCAGTGCCGCCATAGCCGCGCCGATGATGAACACGTAGGAAATGACCCGGTCGGTATTGATGCCCAGAATCGAGGCCATCTTGCGATCCTGCTGCGTGGCGCGGCACATGCGGCCCAGCTTGGTGTACTTGATGATGTAGGTCAGTACGCCCATGCCGACGAAGGCGGCGATCAGGATGAAGATTTTGGTGTAGGTGATCTGTACGAAGCCGCTGCCGACATCGAAGCGCATGGCGCCTTCGAGCAGGGTCGGTACGCCTTGCTGGCGTGGGCCCTGAGCGATCTGCGCGTAGTTCTGCAGAATCAGGGAGATGCCGATCGCACTGATCAGCGGCGCCAGACGGGTCGAGTTACGCAGCGGTTTATACGCCACGCGCTCGATGACGAAGCCGTACACACCGGTCACCACAATGGTGAAGATCAGTGTGCCGAGAATCAGAAAGGGGAATGACTCAACGCCGAAGAACGACAGTACGGCGAGGCCAATGGCTGCGAGGTAGGCGGAGATCATGTACACGTCGCCGTGGGCGAAGTTGATCATGCCGATGATGCCGTAGACCATCGTGTAACCGATGGCGATCAGGCCATAGACCGAGCCCAGTGTCAGGCCGTTGACCATTTGCTGCAGGAAAATACCGTCCATCACGCACGCTCACGAACTTGAAAGGCCAGCCTGACGCGCGGCGACCATTCCCTCGTGAGGAACAGAGCGGCGCACACAGTGGCAACAGAAGAAATCCGGCGCCGCTGTCAGACAGCGCCGATTACCGGATCAGAACGTTTCCCGACTCACCCCCGGGAAACGGCCGATCCGACTAAGCGCTTAACTCACTTCTGCTTTTCGAGCTGGTGATATTTGCCGTCCTTGTCCCACTGGTAAACCACGTAGTCAGAGACTTTCAGGTCGCCCTTGGTGTCCCAGGCTTTCTCGCCCATGACGGTTTTGACAGGATGGGCTTTCAGGAACTTGGCAGCGTCCTCGCCTTTGTTCGACTTGGCGCCGTTAAAGCCAGCAGCCAGGGCCTGAACCGAAGCGTAAGCGTAGAGGGTGTAGCCTTCTGGCTCGTAGCCGGATTTGCGGAACTGCTCAACCACAGCCTTGCTGTCTGGCAGCATGCGCGGGTCGGCGCCGAAGGTCATGTACACGCCATCGACGTATTGCGCGCCGCCAGCGGTGGTCACCAGCTCGTCGGTCACAACGCCGTCGTCGGACATGAACTTCACGTCTTTCAGGCCTTGCTCACGCAGTTGGCGAACCAGTGGACCGGCTTCCGGGTGCAGGCCGCCGAAGTAAACGACGTCAGCGCCAACGGAGCGGATCTTGGTGACCAGGGCGCTGAAGTCTTTTTCGCCACGGGTCAGACCTTCTTCCAGCACAGGCTTCACGCCGCGAGCGGTCAGCTGCTTGGCGGTGGCGTCTGCCAGGCCTTTGCCGTAGGTGTCTTTGTCGTTGATGACGGCGATCTTCTTGCCCTTGAGCACGTCGACGATGTAGTCGCCGGCAACGACGCCTTGCTGATCGTCACGACCGCACATGCGGAACATGGCGCTCAGGCCGCGCTCGGTCACGGTCGGGTTGGTGGAGCCAGGAGTGATCGCGATGATGCCGGCTTCGTCATAGACTTCCGACGCCGGGATGGTCGAGGAGGAGCAGAAGTGACCGACAACGCCGGCAACTTTGTCAGACGCGGCCTTGTTGGCGACGGCAACGGCCTGTTTCGGTTCGCACGCATCGTCGTAGGCGGTCAGGACGATTTTGTCGCCGTTGACGCCGCCCGCAGCGTTAATGGCATCGGCAGCCGCTTGAGCGCCCTTCATGTACTGCTCGCCGAATGAGGCGTTGGCGCCGGTCATCGGGCCTGCAACGCCGATCTTGATGTCGGCTGCCTGCGCAAATGAAGCCGCACCCATGGCAGTAGCCACGGCGAGTGCGAGAAAGCCTTTTCTGTAGAACGTCTGCGACATGAGTTGGTGCTCCTGGGTTTTTTAATTAGCACTGCGACCACAGAGCTGCTGCGAGCAAGTGGCGTGCCATCGGTTTTTTATTCTTGAGAAACTCGTCGTTTTGTCGCTATCCGACTGATTTCTGCCCTTTTTCACGGGGCGTGCAACCGTCTAAACCGCGCAAGGTGCAACCTCGCGACTTTAAAAGAGCAACCCTGGCGAGACCGGCGCGCAACCGCGCCGTTCTCACCTGTACAACCCTGTTGTTACAGCGTGCGTCACCGAACTGCACACCGTCGGTGCGGATCCGCTACGGGCCGCACCATTTGAGGGTAGTGGATGTAGGAGAAAGCGTTGTTTTGGAGAGAGAATTCTTCTTAGATCACGATTCTGAGGCACTGTCCCGCATGGTATAGCGAAAAGCCAGCCTCGTACAAAGAACTGCGCAGTCCGACGGCCGCCAGCGGCTGCATCTGCGCAAAAGGGATGGGTAAAACACTGGCGTTGCCGCTGCACAGGTAATCGGCGAATGCTTTGCCGACGACTGTCCCAGTGGTGTTGCCGCGTCCGTTGTAACCGGTGACCGCGACCAGTCCTGGTGCAGGCTCAAACATTCGCAGCAAGTGATCGGGCGTAAACGCGATGCAGCCGGTCCAGGTGCATTCCCACTCGACCGTTTTGAGATACGGAAAATAATGCTGTTGCACACGATCGGCCCACGCTTTGAGAAACCAGCCAGGCTTTTGATTGCCATTGCCCAGACTGCCCAACAACAACCGGCCATCGGCATCGCGACGGATGCTGCTGAGCACCTGCCGCGTGTCCCAGGAGCCCTGCCCGCCCGGTAAAATCCGCTGCGCCGCGTCTTCGGTCAGCGGCGCCGAGGCCACTTGATAGTAATAGCCGGGGAAGAAGTTGCGCCGAAGCTCCGTCCACTCGCCCTCGGTGTAGGCGTTGGAGGCGATGACGACTTGCTCGGCAAGCACCGCGCCGTTTTCAGTGATCACGCACCAGCGCGAGCCTTGTCGCTCAAGGCGTCTGACCGGCGAGTGGTCGAAAGGCTGACCGCCCAACTGCGTGACGGCCGCCGCCAGCCCGCTGGTATAGGCCATCGGGTTAATGGTGCCGGCGCGGTGATCAAGTAAAGCGGAGGTGATCTCGGTGGTGCCGGTCGCTTCCTGACAGGCCTTGCCGGTGAGCAATTCCACAGGCGCGCCGCGACGTTTCCACTGTTCCTCACGGCTGCGCAGGTCCAGCTCGCCTTTGGCGTTGTGGGCCATGTGCAGCGTGCCTTTGCGCGTCGCCTGGCAGTCGATGCCGTATTTTTCGATGAGGCTGAAGACCAGCGACGGCGCGTTGCCGAGCATGGTGTTGAGCTGGCTGCCGACTTTCTCGCCGAATCCGGCTTCGATTTCGTCAGGCGGAATCCACAGGCCGGCATTGACCAGTCCCACGTTTCGGCCGGACCCGCCCTGCCCGGTGCGATGGGCTTCGACGACAGCGACCGTCTTGCCTTGCTCAAGCAGATGAAGGGCCGCCGACAAACCCGTGATGCCTGCGCCGATGACGCACACATCGACCGTCACTTCCCCGCGCAACGCGGGCGCTTCCGGCCTCTGCGGCGTCAGCGTTTCCCACAGACATTCTTCGCGTAACGGCATCGCAAAACCTCGGAAAGAGACAGCCAGACCATTGATCGTTCCCACGCTCCGCGTGGTAATGCATGCGCGCGGATGGCTTAAACCTGTAGGAGCGTGGCTTGTCCCGCGATCGACTGCGCAGCAGTCGTAATGCGTTTCCCCGGTTGATTCAGACAAACCGGGTTCAAGAACTTACTGCCGCTGCGCGCCAGATCGCGGGACAAGCCACGCTCCTACACAAACCATCAATCAAACGTAATCCCCTGCGCCAGCGGCAGTTCGCGGGAGTAGTTCACCGTCGCGGTCTGGCGACGCATGTAGCCTTTCCAGGAGTCCGAGCCGGATTCGCGGCCACCGCCGGTTTCTTTCTCGCCACCGAACGCGCCGCCAATCTCTGCACCACTCGGGCCAATGTTGACGTTGGCGATGCCGCAATCGCTGCCCAGTGCCGAAATGAATTGCTCGGCCTCGCGCACGTCGGTGGTGAAGATGCAGGACGACAGACCTTGGGGGACGTCATTGTTCAGACGAACCGCCTCGCTGAATTCCTCATAGCCCACCACGTACAAAATCGGCGCGAAGGTTTCGCTGCGCACGACCTCGCTCTGTTCCGGCATCTCGACGATGGCCGGCGAGACGTAATAAGCGTTCGGGAATTTCTCCTCCAACTGGCGCTTGCCGCCGAACACCTTGCCGCCTTCGCTCAACGCCTGCTCCAGCGCTTCCTGCATGTTTTCGTAGCTTTGCTTGTCGATCAGCGGACCGACCAGATTGCCTTCCAGCGGATGCCCGATGCGCACTTTGGCGTACGCCGCTTTCAGGCGCTCGACGAACTCCGCCTTCACCGACGAGTGCGCAATCAAACGGCGCAGGGTGGTGCAGCGTTGACCGGCCGTGCCGACGGCACTGAACAGCACCGCGCGCACGGCCAGATCCAGATCGGCACTCGGGGTCAGAATCATCGCGTTGTTGCCGCCCAGCTCCAGAATGCTGCGGGCGAAACGTGCAGCGAGTTTCGGCGCCACTTCGCGGCCCATGCGCGTGCTGCCAGTGGCGCTGATTAATGCGACGCGGATGTCATCGACCAATGCCTCACCGGCTTCGCGCCCACCAACGATGCATTGGGTGAGGTACTGCGGCGCGTCGGAAAATTCAGCGGCGACTTTATCGAACAGCGCCTGGCAGGCCAGCGCGGTTAGGGGGGTCTTTTCCGACGGTTTCCAGATCACCGCGTTACCGCAGACCAGCGCCAATGCGGTGTTCCACGACCAGACGGCGACCGGGAAGTTGAATGCGCTGATGACGCCGACAACCCCCAGCGGATGCCAAGTCTCACGCATGTGGTGGCCCGGGCGCTCGGAAGCGATGGTCAGGCCGTACATCTGGCGCGACAGGCCGACGGCGAAGTCGCAGATGTCGATCATTTCCTGCACTTCACCCAGCCCTTCCTGAGTGATCTTGCCGGCTTCCCACGACACCAGTTCACCGAGGTCGGCTTTGTGCTTGCGCAGCGCTTCGCCAAACAGACGAATCAGCTCGCCGCGACGGGGTGCAGGCACTTTGCGCCAGGCTTCGAAGGCGTGATCGGCGCGGGTGATGCGCTGCTCGACTTCGGCGGCGCTTTCCCAGCTCACCGACGCGACCTGGCTGCCATCGATCGGCGTGTGAACAGGCTTGTCACCCTGTTGATAAAGCGCGGCGTCGACACCGAGTCGGGTAAGCAGGTCGTTGAGCATGGTTTCTCCTGGAACTGTTCGTAAGCGCAAAAGCGGAATGCCAAATTTGGGTTATTTCGTCAGCCTCTAGTAATAGCTGGCCGGCGACACTGCAACAAACGACGATTAAGCGAGATATCATTCCGTTTTTTCATGCTGACGCTGAACGAGCCGAATATGCTGAGCAAACGCCATCTCCCGTCGGTCACCGCGCTGCAATGTTTTGAAGCGGTGACCCGTCACCTGAGTTTCACCCGCGCGGCCGAGGAGCTGAACCTCACCCAGAGCGCGGTCAGCAAGCAGGTCGCCCAGCTGGAAGAATTGGTGCAGCACCTGTTGTTCCGACGGGTGCGTCGACGCCTGCAACTGACACCAGCCGGTGCCCTGTACTTGGGAGAGGTGCGCAAAGTGCTCACGCAGATGGAGATGTCGACGCACTTCCTGCGTTCCTACGGCGGCGAAACCGAAGTCCTGCGGGTGTCAACACCCTCGACCTTCGGCGCCCGCTGGCTGGTGCCACGGCTCAAGGGCTGGCGCTTGCGTCATCCGCACATTCATCTGGATCTGGTCAACGAACAGGAGAGCGATGATGTAGCCCAGAGCCGCTGCGACCTGTCGTTCTATTTTGGTGGAGGTGCCCGACCCGGTGCGGAGAGCGTGAGGCTGTTCAGCGAAGAGCTGATCCCGGTCTGCGCTCCCGGCAGCCTGCCCGATGAACCCTTCACCGATGCTACGCAACTGACCGATCTGGTCCTGCTGCAAAACGCGCACCGCCCCCAGGCCTGGCATGACTGGTTCGACAGTCAGGGTCACCAGACCGAGCACAGCTACCACGGCCCGCGCTTCGAAACGATCTATATGTGCATTCGTGCGGCGCAAGTGGGCTGCGGCGTCGCGCTGCTGCCCCGGTTTCTGGTGGAGGAAGAGCTGACGGACGGCAAGCTGATCATCCCCTGGCCCCACGCCCTGCCCAGTCAGGACGCCTACTACCTCGCATACCCGGAGCACGCGGCCGAAGTGCCGAAAATCCGCGTGTTTGTGGAATGGATGCTCGAACAGCTCAACGAGCCAACGCCGCAGTAAAAACATTCCCGGCTAAAGCCGGTCCTACTGACGTCGCGCAATCTCACAGTAGGACCGGCTTCAGCCGGGAAGAGGCCAGTTTGCGCACCATCAAATCTGCGCCGTGACCACCGACGCCTTCCCGGCTAAAGCCGGTCCCACACGTTGGGATTCCAGCCAGCCCCATTGGATGCACGCGATGCTTTTAGCAGGACCGGCTTCAGCCGGGAAGAGGCCAGTTTGCGCACCATCAAATCTGCGCCGTGACCACCGACGCCTTCCAGGCCAAAGCCGGTCCTACAATTGGAGTTCAGGCCAGTCCATGGAATCGGAGTTCCAGCCAGTCCTGCTAGGAGCAGGCAGTCAGTCGCTGAAACATTTCTGCCCCTCTTCCACGACGACTGGCATTATGTCGGCCATCGTCAATAACAAACCGGACGTACCGCCACAGCGCTACCGCAAGGTTGTATGCGACACCCAATTGAATCCCGGGCCGCACCTTGGCGGCCGCTGCTGGCTGGAGCGACACAATGAGTGAGAGCGCTTTCGCGGACCGCATCGTGCAGAACCTGCTCGATACCGACCTCTATAAGCTGAGCATGATGCAGGCCGTGCTGCACAACTACCCCAACGTCGAAGTGGAGTGGGAGTTTCGCTGCCGCAACGGTGAAGACCTCCGGCCGTATCTGGCCGAGATCCGCCATCAGATCGAGCAGCTCTGCGACCTGTCGCTGAGTGTCGAGGAGACCGGTTTCCTCGAACGCATCAACTTCATGAAGCCCGACTTCCTGCGTTTCCTCGGGCTATTCCGCTTCAACCTGCGCTACGTCCAGACCACCATCGAAAACGACGAACTGTGCATCCGCCTCTCAGGCCCCTGGCTGCACGTGATCCTTTTCGAAGTGCCCGTCCTGGCTATCGTCAGCGAAGTCCGCAATCGCCATCGCAACCCGGAAACCCTGCTCAGCCAGGCCCGCGATCAGCTGTACCGAAAAATCGACTGGCTCAACGCAACCGCCACCGCTGATGAACTGGCGGAATTGAAGGTGGCTGACTTCGGCACCCGCCGGCGCTTCTCCTACGCGGTGCAGGAAGACGTCGTTTCGGTGCTGAAAAAGGATTTCCCCGGCCAGTTCGTCGGCACCAGCAACGTGCACCTGGCGCGCAAATTCGACCTCAAACCCCTCGGCACCATGGCCCACGAGTGGATCATGGCCCATCAGCAACTCGGCCCGCGGCTGATCGACAGCCAGATTGCCGCCCTCGATTGCTGGGTCCGCGAATACCGCGGCCTGCTGGGTATTGCGCTGACAGACTGCATCACCACCGATGCCTTCCTCGGTGATTTCGACCTGTTCTTCGCCAAGCTCTTCGACGGCCTGCGCCACGATTCGGGCGACCCCGTGCAGTGGGCCGAAAAATGCATCCGGCATTATCAAAAGCTGGGCATCGAGCCGATGAGCAAGACCCTGGTGTTCTCCGACGGGTTGAATCTGCCCAAGGCGCTGGAAATATTCCGCGCGCTGCGGGGTCGCATCAACGTCAGCTTCGGGATCGGCACCAACCTGACCGCCGACATCCCGGGGATCCAGCCAATGAGCATCGTGCTGAAAATGACCGCCTGCGCCGGCCAGCCCGTCGCCAAGATTTCCGACGAGCCCGGCAAAACCCAGTGCAAGGACCCGGAGTTCGTGTCCTATCTGCGCCACGTATTCAAGGTGCCAGCCTGAGTCGAGCACCGACCGCCGCCCTTTTTATGCCATTCCTTTTTTGCTTGAGGAGTCAATCATGCAAGACGTACAGCGCGAGATCGCCCGGCAGCTCAACGTCCAGCCGCCTTTTGCCAATGATGAGGCACTGCAGGCGGAAGTCAGCCGCCGCGTGCAATTCATCAAGGACTGCCTGCATAACGCCCGTCTGAAAGTGCTGGTGCTGGGCATCAGCGGCGGCGTGGATTCGCTAACGGCAGGTTTGATGGCCCAGCGCGCCATCCGCGAGCTGCGTGAAAGCACCGGCGACAATGCCTACACCTTCGTTGCCGTGCGCCTGCCGTATCACATCCAGCACGACGAACACGAAGCCACTGCATCGGTTGATTTCATCAACCCGGACGAGCGCCACACCGTGGACATCGCGCCCTCGGTGAAAGCGCTGGTTGATCAGATCAAAGCCTTCGAGGGCCAGCCGGCCAATACCGTGGATTTCGTCAAAGGCAACATCAAGGCCCGGGCGCGGATGGTCGCGCAGTACGCCATTGCTGGCGTGAAAGGCGGCCTGGTCATCGGCACCGACCATGCGGCTGAAGCGGTCATGGGCTTCTACACCAAGTTCGGCGACGGGGCCTGCGACTTGGCCCCGTTGAGCGGTCTGGTGAAGAACCAGGTCCGTGCGATCGCCCGCAGCTTCGGCGCGCCACAGAACCTCGTCGAGAAAGTCCCCACCGCGGACCTCGAAGAACTGGTCCCCGGCAAACCGGACGAAGCGGCCCACGGCATCAGCTACGCAGAAATCGACGCCTTCCTGCACGGCGAACCGGTGAAGCAGGAAACCGCCGAGATCATTGTCAGCACCTACCGCAAGACCCAGCACAAGCGGGATCTGCCTTACGCGCCATAAGGCTCGGTCACAAAGACGCCCGATGGGTTTGATTGAAAATTCATCGGGCAGCAGTACCGCTGCATTCAAAAACGGAATGAACCCGTTATTTCTTTTCGCTTGATGGCGCTCGCCATCACGGCTTACATAGCGCTCTGACTTCCCGCCCAGAGCCGCTAACCATGACTGCTTTCCAAGGCCTCTTCACCCTCGTTGCGTCCACCGTCGGCCAGCCTGCTGCGGCATGGCTGGAACACCGCGTCGAGGTGCCGCAGGCGCTGGGCGGGTTTTCCTGGTCCGAGGAGGCGGTCCATCGGGTCTGGCTCGCCGAAGCGTTGAACCTGTGCCTGTTCCACAAGCTGGTAGAGGCCGTGCCCGACGGGCTTCGCTATGTGGACGAGCAATTCGACGGCGGCCATAAAGTGGTGTTCGACCACGGCGCCATCCGCACCGTCGACTGGGCGGACAACGGCGAATTGCCGCGCGGTCGTCAGGCCTTCTCGCGCCTGCTCGAGCCGCTGGGTTTCACCGATGTGCGCACCTATCCGCTGACCAAACTGAACATGACCGGTTGGGGCTATCGCCAGATGGACCTGCCAGAAGACATCGCGCAGTTCTTCGTCTCCGAACTGCACCCCGGCCGACTCAGTCAGTCGTTTCAAGAGGCGGTCAGCCGCGTCGTCGGTTCGAGCCGCGACCCGTTGAGTTCTGAAGACTTGAGCATGCTGAATCGCCTGCGCACCACCCGGCATTGCAGCCTGGCCGAAGCCACGCGCCTGCTGCCGGCCCTGTATCGCGCGTTTGGCCGCCAGCACGGCGTCGTTCGGGAGGATGACTATCGCCAACTGCTGAGCGAAAGCGCGGAAATGGCGTGGATCGCCACCGAGGGCAACAGCTTCAATCATCTGACCGATCGGGTGGTGGATCTGGAAGCGACGGTGGCCGAACAGAATCGGCGCGAACGGCCGATAAAGGACAGCATCGAGGTGTCAGGTTCGGGAAGGGTCATGCAGACCGCGTACAAGGCCTGCACGGTGAGCCGAGGGCTGATGAATGCCGAGGGCGTCGTGGTGGCGCACAAGGTGCCGGGCTCATTCGTGGAGTTCATTCAGCGCAAGATCGACCCTGACAACGGCAAGATCGATCTCAACTTCGACAGCAGCAACGCGCAGGGCATCTTCAAAATGACCGACTCGAAGCAGCACTAGCGGTCACTTCAGGCTGACGGTGCCTTTCATCATGCCGATGTGGCCGGGGAACGAGCAGAAGAAGCCGTATTTCTCGGCCGGGTCCAGCTTGGAGACGTCGAACGTGACCGAATCCTTCTCGCCTCCGCCGATCACTTTGGTGTGGGCAATAACGCGCGCGTCACCGTCCTTCAGATAATCCTTGTCGATGCCGACGCTCATGCCGTCTGTGGCGATCTGCGACATGTCATCGTATTTGCTGATGACCAGATTGTGGCCCATGACGGCCTTCGGCAGGCTGCCGGAGTGTTTCAGGTTGACAGTGAACTGCTTGCAGCTCTTGTCGATTTCGATGGCCTTGGTGGTGAACGTCATCTGGTCGGTGGAATCGACTTCGACCGAGCATTCCGCCGCCAGAAGGTGCCCACTGGCCAAAGTCAGAATGGATGCAGCGACAAGCTTGCGAATCATGGTGCGTCTCCTGGTGGGCAGCCCTGGATTTTGCATACAAAGACTGACCTGAATTAGAACAATTTATCAACCGTTATGACCGGTCACCTCTGGGCGGCCTCTATCAGTGCCATCAAGACAATCAAACAGTCAGCGCTACGATGGCTGCATAAGATCGCGCTGTCACCTATCTTCAGGACGATCCCATGCAACTCTCCAGCATTTTCCGCAGCTTGCTCGCCGCTTACGCCTGTGGCGCATCGGGTAGTTACGACCGCGCCAGCCAGGATTACGGCGTCTATCAACGCGCGTTTTCCGCAGGCTACGACCTGTAACGGCGGGCGACCGACCGGGATATATGACTGGGTGAAGAAAAATACCACGCCGGCTTTGCACCATTCTCAGGCAGAATGTGCTGACTTATCGTCTGCCTCGAGGACTGCCCATGGCCAAACCCAACTATTCCTTCGCCAAACGCCAACGTGATCTGGCAAAAGAGCAAAAGAAAGAGGAAAAAGCACAGCGCAAGCAGGCTGAGAAGGCTGAAGCAGAGGCCGGAGAAGCTGCAGTTGTAGACGGCGAAAACGCCGAAGGCTCTTCCGAAGCCGAACACTCTACCGATGCTGAAGGCTCCGCTGACGTAAAAGGCTCCGCCGAAGAAAAGCCCGCTGAGTGATCGTCTGATTCAGCGCAATGGGATGGATGAACGCGAAACCTCTAGGAGTGAGCTTGCTCGCGATGGGATTTTCGCCATGATCCATCCATTGGCTGACACCCCCTGATCGCCAGTACGCTCACAGCCCCGTCGACAGCAACGCCCACCTACCCCGCAATCGGCATCACCGTGACGCGCACGTCCGGGTCATGGCTCCCGCCCCCCAGAATCACCCCTCGCAACGGCGACACGTCCGAAAAATCCCTCCCCCACGCCAGACTGATGTGCTCAAGCGCAGGCTGAACGTTGTTGGTCGGATCGAAATCCACCCACCCCAGCACCGGACAGAACACTGACACCCACGCGTGGGACGCATCGGCACCGATCAGCCGTGGCTGACCGGGCGGCGGCTGGGTCAGCAGATAGCCGCTGACATAACGCGCCGCCAGCCCGCGCGACCGGACGCACGCCAGCATCAAATGAGCGAAGTCCTGACAGACGCCACGGCGGGTTTCCAGGACCTCCACCAGCGGCGTCGCAACCTGAGTCGCCTCGCCGTCAAACGTGAATTCTTCGAATATCTTCTCCATCAGCGCCTGCGCGCACAGCAGTACCGGCCGCCCCGCGGGAAAGCAACTGACGGAGAACTCGACAAACGTCTGCTTCAGGTGCACGTAGGGCGATTCGAAGCGATAGCGGCAGGCATCAAGGATATCCGGCGCCATTCTCGACGCGCTGTAGGTCAGCCGGTGCTGGGCCTCATCCCACGAAGCGGAAGCATTGAAATCCAGCAGCGGGCGTTCCAGCACTTCAATGCGCAGGCGCGCGTTGACCTGCAGCTCATCGTGGGGGCGTTCGAACGCCAGACGCGTCAGCGGATTGCCGAACACGTCCAGCTCATCGCGGCGCGTGGTTGGCATCGGGCTGATGACCAGGTGCTGCTCCAGACAACGCTGCCAGGGACTGCGCCGCGGCCACAGATGCGCAAGTTGCTGGGCCAGGGAAACCGGGCTGTCGTATTTGTAGTGCGTGTCGTGGAGGATCTGATACTGGGCACTGTTCATCAGACCGACACCGTGCGCTGACTGACGTCGTCGACGTGGGCGAAATGACGCAGCGCAAGCCGGTCAGAAACATGGCCGCTGGTGTCGCCTATGGTCTGCAGCAAATCCGCCAGCCCATCCAGCGCCGCTTTGACACTGCTCTCGCCGAAGAGCCCTTCTTCCAGGCAACCCAGATCGAACATCGACAGCCGCTGGATCAGCGCCGCGAGACTATTGTCCTGGGGCACGCCGAAATCCTCGTTCATGCGTTTCACCGAGCGGGCCACCAGCTTGAGCTGAAACAACACCGCGTGGGGGTTCTGATCGTCCAGCACCAGCAAATCGAGCACCGGGATCAACTGCGGCAGGGCCAGATAGCGCGAGCGGTAAGTGATCCCGCTGTTACCCAGTTCAAGCAGCCCGTCCTGCGCATCCTGATGAAATACCGCGTCGCTGCGCAGGAATGCCGCCAGCGTCGTGCACAGAAACTGCAAGCGCTCGATGCGCCGCCCGATCATCAGGAAGCGCCAGCCCTCGTCGCGGGTCATGTCGTCCAAGGCAAAACCGGACAACGCCGCCAGTGACATCACCAGCCGGTTGAGGAAATCCAGCAGCTCGCCGAAATCAGGGGTTTCGGTCTCCAGGCTCATCGCTTCCCGCTGCAACTCCACCAGCGCCTGCCAGTTCTCGCGGGACAACTTGCCGCGTACTTGGGACGCCGCCCACTGCAAGCGCTGCAAGTTGGAGCGCAGGCTGAACGGCCAGTCATCACCCAACAGCGCTTCGAGCAGACGCTCATGCAGCTCGCTCGGTGCTTCTTCGTCCTGAAGCGGCAGGAGGTTCAACCGTTCGGCCAGCTCGACCGCTGCTTGCAGGGCGACCGGATCATCACCGTCGACATAGCGCGTGAGCATGATTCGCAGCAGGCGCGCGCTGTTGTCGCAGCGCTCGCAGTAGCGGCCGAACCAGAACAGATTTTCCACCACCCGCGACGGCAGATAGGGGTCGCGACGTACCAGGTCGTGCACGCCCAGCGAGTGACGGTTTTTCCACGGTTCGCTCCCGAGCGGACGCTCACCGAGGATCCAGGTGTCCTTGCTTGCGCCGCCCCGCTGCATCGACACCACGTCGGCGTCGGCATCGGCGGCCACGCGGGTCAGTCCGCCCGGCAGGACGCGATAGCCATCGGCGGTGGCCACTGCGTATACGCGCATGCCGATGGCGCGGGGCTGCAGTTGGCTGTCCTCGCCCTGCCAGACCGGCGCGTGGGACAACTGCGCCAGTTCTTGAGCCACGTAGGCATAGGGCCTGGCCTGCATGCGCGCGGACAGCGCCTGACGCGCTTCCTCGCTGAGATCGCGGCCGAACACCGGGGCGAAACTCTGGGACGGGAATGCAGGTTTGATGAGCAGCTCCGGCATCTTCTCCAGCGCCTGCGCCAGCACCGGCGGCTCGCCGCACCACCACGTGGCGATCGACGGCAGCAACAGCTCTTCGCCAAACAGGTGTTCGTTGATCTTTGGCAGAAACCCCAACAGTCCCGGCGATTCCAGCACGCCGCTGCCCAAGGCGTTGGCAACCAGCACACGCCCCTGACGCACCGCCTGCAGCAGGCCGGGCACGCCCAGCGCTGAATCCGTGCGCAGTTCCAGCGGATCGCAGAAGTCGTCGTCCAGACGGCGCATGATCGCGTGAACACGACGCAGGCCGCTGAGGGTTTTCAGGTACACCGTGGCGTCGCGTACGGTCAGGTCGCTGCCTTCCACCAGTGGATAGCCCAGCTGACCGGCCAGATAAAGGTGCTCGAAATAGCTCTCGTTGAAACGCCCGGGCGTCAGCAACACCACCAGCGGTGCTTCGTGGCTGGTCGGTGCCTGGCGCGCGAGTGTTTCCTGCAGCGACCGAAAGAAATTGGAGAGGTGCTGGACCTGCAGATCCCGGTACAACTCGGGAAATGCTCGCGACACGATCAGGCGGTTTTCCAGCGCATAACCGGCACCCGACGGCGCCTGAGTCCGGTCGGCGGTCACCCACCAGCGACCGTCGGGCGTGCGCGCCAAGTCTACTGCGTACACATGCAGGAAGGTGCCTTCGGGGGGCGTTACGCCCTGGCATGGCCAGAGAAAATTATTGTGGCCGAACACGAGTTCCGACGGCAGCAGTCCTTCGGCGATCAGTTCCTGCGGACCGTAGAGATCAGCCAGCACGGCATTGAGCAGACGCGCGCGCTGGGCGATGCCGGCCGCCAGCGGCTGCCACTCTTCCATTGGAATCACGTGGGGCAGCATGTCCAGTTCCCAGGGCCGATCGGCACCCTTGGGGTCGGCATAGACGTTATAGGTCACGCCGTTTTCCTGAATCTGCCGGGCGAGCAGCGCCTGACGCTGGATGAGCTGCGCAGGTGTACTGCGCTGGAGATGCTCGTACAGACGCTGCCAGTGCGGCCGAACGGCGCCGCTGGCATCCAGCATCTCGTGATAGGTACCCGGGGTGAGCGGATATTGATCAAGCAGGTCAGGCATGGAAGGCTCGGCAGGCAACAAAAGGACTCGAATCAACAGCGCTTAGACTAGCGCAGACAACATGACACGCAGGCGCCGCTTTCCACGTTTCAAACGTGCGGCACGGCGACCTGATCCCACGTCAGGTCGCCGGCGCGGCTACCGATGCAGGCGCAGGTCCAGGGTCATCGGCAGCTCATCGTTGAGGGTCAACGCGGGAACCTCACGTTTGCCGGGACTGTGGCCGACCCGGAAGAACCGCGCCAGACGTCGGCTTTCCGCTTCATTGGCGTTCACCGGCAGGGTCTCGTAATTGCGCCCGCCAGGGTGGGCGACATGGTACTCGCAGCCCCCCAGCGAGCGCTGCATCCAGGTGTCGAGAATGTCGAAGACCAGCGGCGCATGCACCGGGATTGTCGGCTGCAAGGCATTGGTCGGCTGCCAGGCGCGGTAACGCACGCCGGCGACGAACTCGCCGACGCGCCCGGTCGGTTGCAGGGGCACCGGCACGCCGTTGCAGGTGAGCATGTAACGCTGCGGCGGCAGACCCGTGACCTTCAGCTGCAAGCGCTCAAGAGACGAGTCCACGTAGCGAACCGCGCCACCCGCTGCACCCTCCTCGCCCAGCACGTGCCACGGTTCCAGCGCCTGACGCAGCTCCAGCTCGATGCCGCTGACGGCGTAGTCGCCGACCTTCGGAAAGCGAAACTCCAGATGCGCCGCGAACCACTCGCCGCGCACGGGATAACCCGCGTCGTTGAGCTCGGCGATGACGTCGGCAAAATCCTGGTCGATAAAGTGCGGCAGCATGAAGCGGTCATGCAGCTCGGTCCCCCAGCGCGCCAGTTTCGCCGGTGCATAGGGCTCGCGCCAGAAACGCGCGACCAGTGCCCGAAGCAACAGCTGTTGCGCCAGGCTCATGCGCGCGTGCGGCGGCATCTCGAATGCACGCAGTTCCAGCAGTCCCAGCCGCCCGGTAGCACCGTCGGGCGAGTACAGTTTGTCGATGCAGAATTCCGCGCGGTGGGTATTGCCGGTCACGTCGATCAGCAGGTTGCGCAGCAGCCGGTCCACCAGCCACGGCGCGCATTCCTCGCCCGGCTTGGGCATCTGCGAAAAGGCGATTTCCAGCTCGTACAGCGAGTCATTGCGCGCTTCGTCGACCCGCGGTGCCTGGGAGGTCGGGCCGATGAACAATCCGGAGAACAGGTAGGACAGCGACGGGTGGTTATGCCAGTAGCTCAACAGGCTGCGCAGCAGATCCGGCCGACGCAAGAAGGGCGAGTCGCCGGGCGTCGCGCCACCGAGGACAAAATGGTTACCGCCGCCGGTGCCGGTGTGGCGCCCGTCGATCATGAATTTCTCGGTGGTCAGCCGGGTCAGACGCGCCTGCTCGTAGAGAAACTCGGTGCGTTCCACCAGCTCATCCCAGGTGGACGACGGCTGTACGTTCACTTCAATCACGCCTGGATCGGGGGTGATGCGGAAGTTCGCCAGACGCGGATCGCTCGGCGGCTCGTAACCTTCCAGCAACACCGGGCAGCGCATGTCCTCGGCCGTCGCTTCAATGGCGGCGACCAATTCCAGATAGGCCTCAAGGGATTGCAGCGGCGGCATGAACAGATACAACCGTCCGCCCCGCGCTTCGGCGCTGAGTGCGGTGCGGGTCAGCCAATCGGCCGACTCGTCGATCTCGGGTTCGCGGTCGACGCTCGGGTCGCCCTGCTCTGCCAGGCCGTCCAGTCGCGACTGAACCTCGTCGCGGTCGGGCAGCTCGGCAAATGCCTGATTGTGGTCGGTCGGGTGGATGTAGGGATATTCCGCCGCCTTGACCCATGGCTGCGAGGCCAGCGGCAGGCGATAGCCAAGGGCGGAATCCCCCGGCACCAGGCGGCAATGCTCGTCGCGCAGGTACCAGCGACCACTCTGCCATTGATCGTCGGCGGCGGTTCGCGCCAACGGCAGAACGTGGCCAATGATCGTGTCCAACCCTTGGGAAAACACTTTGCGCAGACGGGCGCGCTCAAGGGGGTCCTCAAGACGTGAGGCTTCGGCGCTGACGTTTTTGGGCAGCGCGCCCTCGCGCCACAGGTAATAGAAATTGTCTTCGTACGCCGGGAAAACGTAATGCGTCGGCAGCTTCAGCCTCTCGGCAACGCTGCGCAGGAAACTGCCCGCCATCTCGCTGTCGGCGCCATAGTCCCGGGTTTCATCAGCGATCAGCGCATTGTTGCGCCACACCGGTTGCCCGTCCCTGCGCCAGAAGCAGTTCAGCGACCAGCGCGGCAGTTGCTCACCGGGGTACCACTTGCCCTGACCGAAATGAACGATGCCCTGGGGCGCGTAATGGTCTCGCATGCGCTGGTACAGCTCGGCGGAGAGCAGGCGCTTCTTCGGCCCCAGCGCAGCGGTGTTCCATTCCTCGCCGTCACGGTCGTCGATGGACACAAAGGTCGGCTCGCCGCCCATGGTCAGGCGCACGTCGTGGGCAACCAGATCGCTGTCGATCTGGCGTCCCAGCGCTTGAATGTCCTGCCACTGCGCTTCGGTGTAGGGCTGGGTGACGCGCGGCGCCTCCCAGATACGCTCCACCGACATCTCGTGGGTGAACTCGGTGTTGCAAGGCTCGACCATGCCACTGATCGGCGCCGCCGAAGACGGCTCGGGGCTGCACGCCAGCGGAATGTGTCCCTCACCTGCGAACAAGCCGGAGGTCGCGTCAAGGCCCACCCAGCCAGCGCCCGGCAGGTACACCTCGCACCAGGCGTGCAGGTCAGTGAAATCAACCTCAGTGCCAGACGGTCCGTCCAGCGCTTTGACATCGGCCTTGAGCTGAATCAAATACCCGGACACGAACCGCGCGGCGAGGCCCAGGTGACGCAGCAACTGCACCAGCAACCAGGCCGAATCGCGGCAGGACCCCGACGCGTTTTCGAGGGTATATTCCGGCGTCTGAATGCCCGGTTCCATACGGATCAGGTAACCGATGTCGTTGGCCAGACGCTGGTTGAGCCCCACCAGAAAGTCGATCGCCGGAATCGGCGTGCGGTCGATGCTGTCCAGGTACGCCTGGAATCTCGGGGTCAGCGGCAGCTTTTCCAGATAGGGCTGCAGCTCGTGGTGCTCTTCTCGGGCATAAGTGAAGGGGATCTTCTCGGCATAGGGCTCAAGAAAGAAGTCGAAAGGGTTAAACACCGCCATTTCGGCGACCAGGTCCACTTCGATGCGCAACTCGCTGGTCTTTTCCGGGAACACTAACCGCGCCAGGTAATTACCCTGCGGGTCCTGCTGCCAGTTGATGAAGTGGTTTTCGGGGAGGACGTTCAGCGAATACGACAGCACACGCGTGCGGCTGTGGGCCGCCGGGCGCAAGCGGACGATCTGCGGACCCAGCTCTACCGCGCGTTCGTAGCGGTAATGCGTGATATGGTGCAAGGCAATGTGAATCGACACGGCGTGCCTCCTGCGAGCCTGGACGGTAACGGAGCTGCGCAAGACTTATGCCACCCCGGCAAATCAGGCGCCTCCGGCGCGGAGGTTGCCTGTTCAGCCAGGCACAGCACCAAAATCGCGCCACCCTCAACGAATGGTGCAAGGGTCGCACGGAAATGAGGCGGGTGGGGTTATTTGCACCGGAATGCAAAACGCCAGCTCGAAAGCTGGCGTTTTGTTGTTCGGTATCGCGCGGCGCGGGACCTTAGCGTGGAAAGACCGGCTGACGCGAAGGCTTCTTGCTTTTGCCGCCTTTGCCACCCTTGGCGGCATCAGCGCGTTCCTTGGCGGCGTCCCGGTTACGAGCCGCCGCAGCGGCCTTGGCCTCTTCACGCTTGTCCCAAGGCTTGCTGCCGTCGCTTGCACGCTGAGGCAAGCCGGTGTGCTGCGTCAGGATCTTGGTGGTCTTGGCGACCTTATGACTACCGGCCGGCGTCGAGTTCTTGCGGCGCGCGCTCTGATAGCTATCGGTTTCAACCTGATGCAGCGGAATCAACTGGTGCTTGCCCGGCCCGATCAGATCGGCACGGCCCATCCGCTCAAGCGCTTCACGCAGCATCGGCCAGCCCTTCGGATCGTGGTAGCGCAGGAACGCCTTGTGCAGACGGCGCTGCTCCTCGCTCTTGACGATGGTGACCGAGTCGCTCTTGTACGTGACCTTGCGCAACGGGTTCTTGCCGGAGTGGTACATGGCCGTCGCACTGGCCATCGGCGACGGATAGAACGCCTGCACCTGATCCGCACGGAAGCCGTTGCCCTTGAGCCACAGCGCCAGGTTCATCATGTCTTCGTCGGTCGTGCCCGGGTGGGCCGCGATGAAGTAAGGAATCAGGTACTGCTCTTTACCCGCCTCCTTGGAGTACTTCTCGAACATGCGCTTGAACTTGTCATAGCTGCCAATGCCCGGCTTCATCATCTGGTTGAGCGGGCCTTCTTCGGTATGCTCAGGCGCAATCTTCAGGTAACCGCCGACGTGGTGCGTCACCAGTTCCTTGACGTACTCGGGAGATTCAACGGCCAAGTCGTAACGCAGACCGGACGCGATCAGAATCTTCTTCACGCCGGGCAGTTCACGGGCGCTGCGGTACAGCTGAATCAATGCCGAGTGATCGGTGTTCAGGTTCGGGCAGATACCCGGGAACACGCACGACGGCTTGCGGCACGCCGATTCGATTTCCGGGCTCTTGCAGGCGATGCGATACATGTTCGCCGTCGGCCCGCCGAGGTCGGAAATCACGCCGGTGAAACCAGGGACCTTGTCACGGATCTCTTCAATTTCGCGAATGATCGAATCGTGGGAACGGTTCTGGATGATCCGGCCTTCGTGCTCGGTGATCGAGCAGAACGTACAGCCGCCGAAGCAGCCGCGCATGATGTTCACCGAGAAACGGATCATGTCGTAGGCCGGGATCTTCTCCTTGCCATACACCGGGTGCGGAATGCGCGCGTAGGGCATGCCGAACACGTAGTCCATTTCTTCGGTGGTCATCGGAATGGGCGGAGGATTGAACCAGACATCCACTTCGCCGTGCTTCTGGACCAGTGCGCGGGCGTTGCCCGGGTTGGTTTCCAGGTGCAGGACGCGGTTGGCGTGGGCATAGAGCACCGCGTCGCCGCGCACTTTTTCCATCGACGGCAGACGGATGACCGTCTTGTCGCGTGTCATGCGCGGGCTCGCCAGAATCTGCACGACCTTCGCTTCGTTCGGATCCTCAACGTCACCTTTTTCCTGCTCGATGGCACAGGCCTGGGTGTCCTGAGTGTTCACGTACGGGTTGATGATCTTGTCGATCTTGCCTGGACGGTCGATACGCGTGGAATCGACTTCATACCAGCCTTCCGGCGTATCACGGCGAATGAATGCCGTGCCGCGAACGTCGGTGATGCTTTCGATCGTCTCGCCATAGGACAGGCGGGTCGCCACTTCAACGATGGCCCGCTCGGCGTTGCCGTACAGCAGAATGTCGGCGCAGGCGTCGATCAGGATCGAATTGCGAACCTTGTCCTGCCAGTAGTCGTAGTGAGCGATGCGGCGCAGCGATGCTTCGATGCCACCCAGAACGATCGGCACGTTCTTGTAGGCTTCCTTGCAGCGCTGGCTGTAGACCAGACTCGCACGGTCCGGACGCTTGCCCGCCATGCCGCCCGGCGTGTAAGCATCGTCGGAGCGAATCTTTTTGTCGGCGGTGTAACGGTTGATCATCGAGTCCATGTTGCCGGCCGCGACGCCGAAGAACAGGTTCGGCTCGCCGAGCTTCATGAAGTCGTCTTTTGACTTCCAGTCAGGCTGGGCAATGATCCCGACGCGGAAGCCCTGGGACTCCAGCAGCCGGCCAATGATTGCCATGCCAAACGAGGGGTGATCGACGTAGGCATCACCCGTGACAATGATGATGTCGCAGGAATCCCAGCCAAGCTGATCCATTTCTTCCCGGCTCACGGGCAGGAAAGGCGCTGGTCCGAAACATTCGGCCCAGTACTTCGGATAGTCAAATAACGGCTTGGCTGCTTGCATATCGATGACCAGTGTTCGTGTCTGGGGGCGATTTTCGCTTGGAAATTCGCGGGCGCGGAGAATAGCACAAATTTTGATCAAATCCGACGACAGTAGTCGGATAAGTGATCGGCTCGACTCGCGACTCTGGCACCCTTCCGGCATCAAAGTCGCGATCCCGAGGCCTACTTATTCATCATCATCAAAGTTGTAACTGCCCGGCGCGAGGTTCTCGAAGCGGGTGTACTTGCCGATGAACGCCAGCCGGATAAACCCGATCGGGCCGTTCCGCTGCTTGCCGATGATGATTTCAGCGATGCCTTTGTGTTCGGTCTCGGGGTGATACACCTCATCCCGGTAGACGAACATGATGACGTCGGCGTCCTGCTCGATCGCTCCGGATTCCCGCAAGTCGGAGTTCACCGGGCGCTTGTTGGGACGCTGTTCGAGGGAGCGGTTGAGCTGGGACAGCGCGACCACCGGGCAATTGAATTCCTTGGCGAGCGCTTTCAACGAACGGGAGATCTCGGAAATCTCGTTCGTCCGGTTATCGCCGCTTGAGCCAGGGATCTGCATCAGTTGCAGGTAGTCGATCATGATCAGGCCGATATCGCCATGTTCGCGGACCAGCCGCCGCGTGCGCGCTCGCATCTCGGAGGGGCTGATGCCGGCCGTGTCATCGATGAACAACTTGCGATCGTTGAGCAGGTTGACCGCCGATGTCAGGCGCGGCCAGTCATCGTCATCGAGCTGACCGGAACGGACCTTGGTCTGATCGATACGACCGAGCGACGAAAGCATACGCATGATCAGCGATTCGCCTGGCATCTCCAGCGAGTAGACCAGCACCACCTTGTCACTGCGCAGCACTGCGTTTTCCACTAGGTTCATCGCGAAGGTGGTCTTACCCATCGACGGACGACCCGCGACGATGATCAGGTCAGACTGCTGCAGACCGCTGGTCTTTTCATCCAGGTCGGCGTAACCGGTAGAGAGACCGGTGATGCCGTCGCCGATGTTGAACAGCGTATCGATGCGGTCAATCGCCCGGGTCAGCAGGTCGTTGACGCTGACCGGGCCGCCTGTCTTGGGCCGCGCTTCGGCGATCTGGAAGATCTGCCGTTCGGCCTCGTCGAGAATCTCTTCGGCGGTACGCCCCTCCGGGTTGAACGCACTGTCAGCGATCTCGGTACTGATGCCGATCAACTGACGCAGCGTTGCGCGCTGACGAACGATCTGGGCATACGCCTTGATGTTCGCAACCGACGGGATGTTCTTCGCGAGTTCCGACAGGTAACCGAGGCCACCGACTTGCGACGTCTGGCCTTCCTTGTCGAGCTGCTCGGCGAGGGTCACGACGTCGATCGGCTGGTTTTGATCCGCCAGCTTGGCAATGGCGCGGAATATCAGACGGTGGTCATGACGATAGAAGTCGCCATCCGACACCTGATCAAGCACGCGCTCCCAGGCGTTGTTGTCCAGCATCAAACCACCGAGCACGGCCTGTTCGGCCTCAATGGAATGCGGCGGCACCTTCAGGGCAGCGGTTTGCAGGTCATATTGCTCGGGAGCGGAGATGTCGTTCATGGCCACACGGAAATCAGGGGGTTGAATCAGGATACTCAGAAATGACAAAGGGCACGACCTGCGAACAGGAACGTGCCCAATGCTAACCGACGGAGGAGCGAGTCATCAGTCGGTCAGACTTCTGCACCGAAGCGCAGAAACCATACTGCTTAAGCAGCTACAACAACAACGCGAACGGTAGCTTCAACATCGCTGTGCAGGTGCACGGCTACGTCGTATTCGCCAACGTTACGGATGGTGCCGTTCGGCAGACGAACTTCAGCTTTGGCCACTTCAACGCCAGAGGCGGTCAGTGCGTCAGCGATGTCGTGAGTACCGATCGAACCGAACAGCTTGCCTTCGTCACCAGCGGTGGCAGTGATAGTCACTTCCAGCTCAGCCAGTTGAGCAGCACGAGTTTCAGCAGAAGCTTTCTTCTCGGCGGCAGCTTTTTCCAGCTCTGCACGACGCTCTTCAAACGCGGCCACGTTGGCAGCGGTTGCAGCGGTTGCTTTGCCGAAAGGCAGCAGGAAGTTACGACCGTAGCCAGCCTTAACGTTTACTTTATCGCCCAGGTTGCCCAGGTTGGCGACTTTTTCCAGCAGGATGAGTTCCATTTGGTAAAACCTCTTAACTTTAACCTTCACCGTTCGCAGAACCGTTATCGGCATCTTTCGACGCCAGACGGCCGCGAAAATCAATCAGGCTGTCGACAATGGCAAACACCACCAGCAACGGATAGATCAGCTGCATGAACAGCAACAGCGTGACGTACAACCCCACCAGCCAGAACCGTGTCAGGCGCTTTGCAGCGACCAGACCGTGAATCAGGGCCAGGCCCGCGAACATGAGCGGCACGCTGCACAACGGTGTCAGCATCGCCAGTTGAGGACCGAAGTTCGGCCCCACCAACATGCACACCAGCAGCACCAGCATCGGTGCCCGCGGGAGTTTCAGGCTGCGAAATTCGCGTCCGAAACCGCCCGGGTTATACAACAACGCCTGCCAGTACCGCCCAAGGAGCAGGCATACCACGCTGACGATCTGCAACAACGCTGCAATCAGGCCATTGAGGACCGGTGTAATCAGTGCCCCCAGACGCGCTCGCTCTTCTACCGACATCTGCTGGTAGACATCACCGAAGACGTGGGGCAGGAGCTTTTGCAGCTCCCCCGCCATGGCTTCGATGGGCTCGCGAAACACCGCGCCCAGAACCACTGCATACAACAATCCAACCGCCACGCTGACCAGCAGCACGCGGACCCAGGACTCGCTGGCACGCAACACGGCGGCCAGCCCCCAGGAACCCAGCAACACCATCAGGGTGCGAGGTTCACCGAAATACCACCAGACCAACGCTGGCAGCAGAGCCCAGGCAAGGACGCCCAGGGCGTCACTCATCCCGCGTCGCAGGAGCACAAGGCAACCTGCGGCAGCACTCAACCAGAACAACAGCGGCAATGCCGCACATCCAACCACTACGAGAGTGGCCTGCATGCGGCCGCGCATGATGAATTCAGCCATGGCGCGCATGCGATCTATCCCTTACTGCGTTTGTCGACTACCTGGTCTCAGCGGCCGTGGCTGTCGGTGTAGGCCAACAGGGCCAGGAAGCGGGCGCGCTTGATAGCGGTAGCCAGCTGACGCTGATAACGAGCTTTGGTACCAGTAATGCGGCTAGGAACGATCTTGCCGGTTTCAGATACGTAGGCTTTCAGGGTGTTGAGATCTTTGTAATCGATCTCCTTCACATTTTCAGCTGTGAAGCGGCAGAATTTACGACGACGGAAGAAACGTGCCATGTAATGGGCTCCTCAAAAGGTCCGTGGATTACTCGTCAGCGTTATCGCTGTTGTCGCTGTCATCACCATCGGCGCCATCGGCGTCGGAGTGCTCAGGACGGTCGCGACGCTCACGGCGCTCACTGCGGTTTTCTTCAGCCTTGAGCATTTCGGACTGGCCAGTAACAGCTTCGTCGCGACGGATGACAAGGTTACGGATCACGGCATCGTTGTAACGGAAGTTGTCTTCCAGCTCGGCCAGGGCCTTGCCAGTGCACTCAACGTTCAGCATCACGTAGTGAGCCTTGTGAACATTGTTGATTGCATAGGCCAGTTGACGACGGCCCCAATCTTCCAGACGGTGGATCTTGCCGCCGTCTTCTTCGATCAGCTTGGTGTAACGCTCAACCATGCCGCCGACTTGCTCGCTCTGGTCCGGGTGAACCAGAAAGATGATTTCGTAATGACGCATGAATGCTCCTTACGGGTTGTAGCCTGCCGCCAAAGCGGTCAGACAAGGAGTGAATAACACTGGTTTATCTTGCACAGGGACAGGCACATGAGCGCCTGCCATGACAGCAAGGGGCGCAATTGTAGAGAAGGGGTCGGAGGGGCGCAAGGAGATTGGTGAATATTTGAACAATGACGCTGAGCTACAAGCTACAAGCTGAAGCGTGACTGGCTTGAGGCTTGCAGCTTGAGGCTTGCAGCTTGCTACTGACAACTACTTCTTGGCAGCAGCGCGCTGACGCAGGGCTTCGAACAGGCAGACGCCTGTGGCAACCGAAACGTTGAGACTGCTCACGCTGCCAGCCATCGGCAGGCGCACCAGATAGTCGCAATGCTCGCGGGTCAGGCGGCGCATGCCTTTGCCTTCGGCACCCATGATCAGGATGGTCGGGCCGGTCAGGTCCTGCTGATACAACTCCTGCTCGGCCTCGCCCGCAGTGCCGACGACCCACAGACCACGTTGCTGAAGTTTTTCCAGCGTGCGTGCCAGGTTGGTCACGGCCACAAGAGGGATCACCTCCGCCGCACCGCATGCCACTTTTCGAACGGTCGGCGTCAATGTCGCAGACTTGTCCTTGGGCACGATCACCGCCAGAGCGCCGGCTGCGTCGGCAGTCCGCAGGCAGGCGCCAAGGTTATGGGGGTCAGTGACGCCATCAAGCACCAGGATCAGTGGCGGACCTTCAGTGCGATCGAGCAACTCGTCGAGCATCGCCTCGCCCCAGACCTGGCTCGGACTGACATCCGCCACTACGCCTTGGTGAACACCCTCGACCCACGCATCCATCTCGCGGCGCTCGGCCTGCCCCACCGACACGCGGTTCTGCGCGGCGAGCTCGATAAGCACCTGAACCCGCGGATCGCTGCGCCCTTCAGCCAGCCAGATCTGCTTGACCCGCTTCGGGTGATGACGCAACAACGCCTCTACGGCATGAACACCGTAGATTTTTTCCAGCTGACTCATGACTTCGCCTTAGGTTTGCGCACGCTGCCACTGCCTGAAGCAGAGGTCGAGCCCGATTTGGACGACCCCTTGCGATGTTTGCTGGTTTTACCGGAAGCGCCAGCAGAGTCACTCGTCGACTTTCCCGACGATGCCTTGCTACCACCCTTGGCTTCAGTCAGCAGCGCTTTCTTCATCTCACGGCTTTTGCGGACTTCCGCATTCTTGGCAGCCGCATCACCCGGCCGGTAAGCTTCGGCGACAGGCTCTTTCGCGGTGCGACGACCGGACTTGGAAGCAGACGACGACTCCTTGGAGTCCTTGCCCTTCTCCGCCGCCGCAGGCTCGGACGTTCGACGCTTGCGGCCGATCGGCGCGCTGGTGGTCTTTTCGGACATTTCGAAGTCGATCTTGCGCTCGTCAAGATCAACGCGCATCACGCGCACTTCAACGGTATCGCCCAGACGGAAGCTACGGCCTGTGCGCTCGCCGGCCAGGCGATGATGGACCGGATCGAAGTGGTAGTAGTCACCCGGCAATGCGGTGACGTGAACCAGGCCTTCGACGTAGATATCGGTCAGCTCGACGAACAGACCAAAGCCGGTAACAGCCGTGATCACACCCGGGAACGACTCGCCAACGCGGTCTTTCATGAACTCGCATTTCAGCCAGTTCGTGACGTCGCGTGTCGCCTCATCGGCACGGCGCTCGCTCATCGAGCACTGCTCGCCCAACTGCTCGAGCATCGCTTCGTCGTACGGGTAAATACGGGCCTTCGGAATGGCGGGAGCACCGGCACGGCGAACGTGCGGGGTTTCCTGCTTGGAGCGGATCACACTGCGGATCGCGCGGTGAGTCAGCAAGTCCGGGTAGCGACGAATCGGCGAGGTGAAGTGAGTGTACGCCTCGTAATTCAAGCCGAAGTGGCCATGGTTATCGGAGCTGTATACCGCCTGGCTCAACGAACGCAGCATGACAGTCTGGATCAGGTGGTAATCCGGACGGTCCTTGATGGTTTCGAGCAGCGCCTGGTAATCCTTCGGCGTCGGGCCGTCTTTGCCCTTGTGCAGAGAAAGACCCAACTCGCCAAGGAAGGCACGCAGCTTTTCCAGGCGCTCAGGCGGCGGGCCGTCGTGTACGCGGTACAGTGCGGGAATTTCGTGCTTCTTGAGAAACGCTGCAGTCGCCACGTTCGCCGCGAGCATGCACTCTTCAATCAGCTTATGCGCATCGTTGCGAGTGGTCGGACGGATCTCGGCGATTTTGCGCTCGGAACCGAAAATAATCCGGGTTTCCTGGGTTTCAAAATCGATGGCACCGCGAACATGCCGGGCGCCCAGAAGCACTTTGTACAACGCATAAAGCTGCTTCAGATGCGGTACGACGTCGCCATACTGCTCACGCAGCTGCTTGGCTTCGGCGGCTTTCGGGTGTTCCAGCATCGAGCTGACCTTGTTGTAGGTCAGGCGTGCATGGGAGTGGATCACGGCTTCGTAGAACACGTAGTCGGTCATTTCGCCGGTTTTGGAGATCGTCATCTCGCAAACCATTGCCAGACGATCAACCAGCGGATTCAGCGAGCACAGCCCATTGGACAGCTGCTCAGGCAGCATCGGGATCACGCGCTCGGGGAAATACACCGAGTTGCCACGCACTTGAGACTCCGCGTCGAGCGCCGAGCCGAGCTTCACGTAGCTTGATACGTCGGCGATGGCCACGTAAAGCTTCCAGCCGCCGGAGAACAGGCGCAGCTTGCCGGGCTTGGCTTCGCAGAAAACGGCATCGTCGAAGTCGCGGGCGTCTTCACCGTCGATGGTGACGAATGGAAGGTGACGCAGATCGACGCGGTTTTCCTTGTCCTTCTCCTCCACTTCCGGCTTCAGTTTGGCGGCTTCTTTCAGCACAGCCTCGGGCCAGACGTGAGGAATGTCGTAGGTACGCAGCGCGACATCGATCTCCATGCCTGGCGCCATGTAATTACCCACAACCTCAACCACATCGCCTTGCGGCTGAAAACGCGGCGTTGGCCAGTGGGTGATTTTCACCTCGACGAACTGACCGACCTTGGCGCCGTTGTTACGGCCCGGGGTAATCAGCACTTCTTGCTGGATTTTTGGGTTGTCCGGCTGGACGAAACCGATGCCGCTTTCTTCGAAGTAGCGGCCCACTACGGTTTCATGGGCGCGGGAGATGACCTCGACGATGACGCCTTCGCGGCGACCGCGACGGTCCAGGCCCGAGACGCGCGCCAATGCACGGTCACCATCGAACACCAGGCGCATTTGCGCAGGGCTCATGAACAGGTCGTCAGAGCCGTCATCCGGGACCAGGAAGCCGAAGCCGTCACGGTGACCGCTGATGCGACCCAGGATGAGGTCCAGCTTGTCGACCGGCGCGTACGTGCCGCGCCGGGTGTAAATCAGTTGCGCGTCGCGCTCCATGGCACGGAGCCGACGTCGCAGGGCCTCGATCTGATCTTCAGTCGTCAGGCCAAATTCTTCCACCAACTGCTCGCGGGCTGCGGGCGATCCGCGCTCGGAGAGGTGAGCCAGAATCAGCTCACGGCTAGGGATGGGGTTTTCGTATTTTTCCGCTTCACGAGCGGCCTCGGGATCGAGGGACTGCCAATCGGCCATTAGAATGAATTCACCTTATCTGTATGTAATTAGTTTGGCATATACCAGATTGAAACGCGAAGACAGCGTTTGCTGGGACTTTTCGCTATTTCAAATTATTTTTGCACGGGGGCTTTACAGCCTTCAATCTCCTCCGTAAGATGCGCCCCACAACGACGGCACTGCCAAGTTGTAGTTGAAATCAAACGAAATATCGAATGAAATCAACGAACTGCCCAGATGGTGAAATTGGTAGACACGCCAGCTTCAGGTGCTGGTGACCGCAAGGTCGTGGAAGTTCGAGTCTTCTTCTGGGCACCAATTCAACGAAACCGAGCTTAGGCTCGGTTTTGTGCATTTTGCGGTTTGAAAAGTCAAGTGTTGCAAAACAGCCGTTAGCGTAGATCACTTCCCCCTGCCCTGTCCTCGCTGCAAATGAATCATCCTGCCGTCTCCCCAATAAATTCAAAAATTCAGTTGCACTCCCGCGAAAAATCTAATTAAATCAGCGCCATGCCCAGATGGTGAAATTGGTAGACACGCCAGCTTCAGGTGCTGGTGACCGCAAGGTCGTGGAAGTTCGAGTCTTCTTCTGGGCACCAAACAAACAAAACCAAGCCGAGTGCTCGGTTTTGTGCTTTCTGGGGAGCTGCAATTGTCCCTCCTAGAGCGAAACTACGCTCGAAATTGCCCCAGACTAGCCTTCAGCTGCGCGGCAAGCCTGTCCAGCGTCTTGCCGCTGGCGGTCGTTTCCACCACTGCCTGGGCAGCCTTCTCGGCCTGGGCGTGAATAACCTCTACCCGCCCACGCACCGCTTGCGCGCCCTGAGCCTGATGCTCTGCCGCTCGGGTCGCCAGGCCAATCGCCGCATGAACCTGCTCGACCGACACCTGCACAGAGTGCTGCAGCCGCGCGCTGTCTTTCAGCACTGCGAGCCCTTCCTTGGCCTGACGACCGGCGAGACCAATCGTTGCCACTGCTTCGCGCGCCCCGGATTGCAGCTTGGCGATGTGCTCCTGGATATCGCCCGTCGAGCTTTGCGTCTTGCTCGCCAACGCGCGCACTTCATCGGCGACAACGGCGAAACCTCGACCGGTCTCACCGGCGCGCGCGGCCTCAATGGCAGCATTGAGAGCAAGCAGGTTGGTTTGCTCGGCGATGCCATGGATCACTTCCAGCACCACTTCAATCTGCTGGCTTTGCTGCGCCAGCCGCTCGATGACCTGGGCGCCGGTGTCCACCTGCCCGGCCAGCGCCTCGATCAAACTGCCGACCTGATTGGAGGTGCGCGTGTTCTCATCAGTCGCTTGACGAATATCCACCACCTGCCGCAACGCCGCCTGCATCGCCTGGCTCTCGGCCTGCGCCTCGTCAGCCATCTGTGCCAACGCTTGAAGGCTGGCAGCCACCTCATCGCGCTGCAATTCAGCTGCCGCGCCAGCTCCTGCATTGCGTTTGCTCATGGCGCCAATCTCGACGCCAGTCTGCTGCGCCACATCCCCCGCCTCCCGGACGATCGGCTGCAACTTATCGACAAAGCGGTTCACGGCCGCAGCCATGTCGCCTATCTCATCGTTGCTGTTGAGTTTGACGCGCTTGGTCAGATCGCCTTCACCTGCCGCCAGATCATCCAGCGCACGGTTGAGCAACTGCAAGCGCAGCACCACGCGACGCCCCAGCACAATCGCCAACACCACCAGCACGCCGAGCCCCACCAGGGACAGCCCGACGCCGATCCTCCAGCGCAAGGTGGACGCAGCTTCCTGTACGGCAGAACTGGTATTGGTTGCCATCGCAGCGGCCGACGATTGCGCCGTTTGCAGACGCGAGCGCAATGCGGCAGAGCTCTCGGCCGCAGCGCCGCCCAAGCTTTCGGAGACCAGTTGATCACCGCTGCCGATCAGCGCAGCGAAGCGCTTGTCCAGCGCCGCCAGATTCTCTTCTACCGAGGTGGTTGACACGCCCATGCGGACCTTGCCGATCTCGACGCCATTGGGGCTGATGGACGCTTCAACGTAGTAAACCGAAGGGTCTTTCTGCGCCGCGTTCAGGACCTTGTCCATGGCGCGCTCACCCTCGCCTTTCGCCAACAGGGCCTTGATCGATTCGTTCTCGCGATTCAGGTAACGCGTCAAGTGCTCGCCCTGGGCGTCGTCGTAGACCACGAACAGCACGTTCGGATTACGTTGCGCCCGGCGCGCGAACTCCGACAGCGTCGGCGTATCGCCATCCCACATCGCCCGTGGCGCGACAGCTGCCAGCAGCTCGGCCATGTCCGTCGCCGAATCCCGAAGGTCTTTCTCCAGCGTCGCACGCAGTTGCGCCTGCTCATCTTTAAGGCGCGTCGAGAGGCCGGCACTCAGGCGCTGACGAGTATTTTGCGAAAGACTGTCCAGACTGGACGTTACGTCACGGCTCGCCTGCTCCAGCTCGCCGGTCAAGTGTTGCGAATCTACACCCAGCCGTGCCGCCAGCTCAGCTTCGAGCGCAGTGACGGTGCTCCGAGTGAGGGCGACGGCAACCAGCACTTGCACCAGAAGGGCGATACCAAGAGCAATGAATACGGGCCGCAGCAAGCGGCTGCGCAGAAGAGAATTAACGGCCGACACAGGAGATCCCTCGCCACACACGCCATCAAAATGATGGCATCGTTTTATAAGCGGAATCACAGCAAGGGTCGTGCCGCAGTGGCGAGTAGTTTCCAGCGGGCAAAACAAAGGGCCGCCGAGGCGACCCTTTATTTGCGCTTCAACGACTTATCAGTCGAACGGATGACGCAGAACGATCGTCTCGTTGCGGTCAGGGCCCGTCGAAATAATGTCGATCGGTGCGCCGACCAGCTCTTCAAGACGTTTGATGTAAGCGCGAGCATTGGCAGGCAGCTCTTCCAGGGTCTTGGCACCCAGGGTCGACTCGGACCAGCCCGGCACTTCTTCGTACACCGGCTCAAGGCCGATGTAGCTGTCGGCGTCGGTCGGTGCGTCGATCACTGCGCCGTTTTCGTTCTTGTAACCCACGCAGATGTTGATGGTCTCGAGACCGTCAAGCACGTCCAGCTTGGTCAGGCAGATGCCCGAGATGCTGTTAACGTCGATGGCGCGACGCAGGATAACGGCGTCGAACCAGCCACAGCGACGCGCACGGCCGGTGGTTGCCCCGAACTCGTGGCCGCGCTTGGCCAGGAACGCGCCAACGTCGTCGAACAGCTCCGTCGGGAACGGACCCGAACCCACGCGAGTGGTGTAAGCCTTGGTGATGCCCAGAATGTAATCCAGGTACATTGGCCCCATGCCCGAACCGGTAGCGATGCCGCCGGCAGTGGTGTTCGAACTGGTGACGTACGGGTAGGTACCGTGGTCGATGTCCAGCAGCGAACCCTGAGCGCCTTCGAACATGATGTCTTTGCCGGCGCGACGCATTTCGTGCAGCGTTGCGGTCACGTCGAGCATCATCGGCTTGAGCAGTTCGGCGTATTCCATGCACTCGTCGAGCGTCTTCTGGAAGTCGATCGCCGGCTCTTTGTAGTAGTTGACCAGAACGAAGTTGTGGTAATCCAGCAGCTCGCCCAGCTTGGCGGCAAAGCGCTCGCGATGGAACAGATCACCGATGCGCAGACCACGACGCGCAACCTTGTCTTCGTATGCCGGGCCAATGCCGCGACCGGTGGTGCCGATCTTGTGCTCGCCACGGGCCTTTTCGCGGGCCTGATCAAGGGCCACGTGATAGGACAGGATCAGCGGGCAGGACGGGCTGATGCGCAGACGCTCGCGCACCGGAATGCCTTTATCTTCCAGCTTGGTGATTTCGCGCATGAGCGCATCAGGCGCGACGACCACACCGTTGCCGATCAGGCACTGCACGCCTTCGCGCAGGACGCCGGACGGAATCAGGTGGAGGACGGTTTTTTCGCCGTCGATCACCAGTGTGTGGCCAGCGTTGTGGCCACCTTGATAGCGCACTACCGCGGTTGCATGTTCGGTCAGCAGATCAACGATCTTGCCTTTGCCCTCATCACCCCATTGGGTGCCCAGGACTACGACATTCTTACCCATAACACTTGTCCTCATTCGCGCAAACTTGGTGCCGGCAGCGGCCGGCGGGGAAACTTAAGAGGCCAGCGGCATTACCTGCCAACGCTCGCCCTGCTGAATCAATTGCCGATCACAGTCGGCGTCTAGCGCTGCTGAAACCGGTTGGCCTGGCAACGCCTGAACCACACGCTGACCTTCAGCGCGCAACTGGCAGACCGTTTGCCACAGCGCCGCATCAGTGCTGTCCGGCATCCAGATACCGCCAGACGGTAGCTCGATCTGCGCCTGGCCGCGTGTCACCAGGGTTTTCAAATCGGTGGAAAAACCCGTCGCCGGTCGCGCGCGACCGAAGTCGGCACCAATGTCATCGTACCGACCGCCCTGGGCGATCGACTGGCCAACACCCGGGACGAAGACCGCAAAGACCACGCCAGTGTGGTAGTGGTAGCCGCGCAATTCGCCAAGGTCAAAGTACAACGGTAGCTCAGGGAATCGGGCCGAGAGACGTTCGGCGATTTCCTGCAGATCATCCAGCGCCTCAATGACCGCCGCCGGCGCATTCGCCAGACGGTCGCGGGCCTGCGCCAATACCGTACGGTCGCCACACAGATCCACCAGCGCACGCAACATGCTGGCCAAGTCGGTCGGCAGACCTTCGGTCAACGCAATGACCTCGTCGATGGCTTTGCGCTGGAGTGCATCAAACAGCTGTTGCTCGACTTCGCCGGACAATCCGGCAGCGCGGGCAAGACCGCGGTAAATCCCGACGTGCCCCAGGTCCATATGGACGTCTGGCACATCCGCCAATTGCAGCATCGCCAGCATGAGGCTGATGACTTCGACGTCACTGCTCGGGCTCGCGTCGCCGTACAGCTCGGCACCCAACTGGATCGGGCTGCGCGAGGACGACAATGCACGCGGCTGGGCATGCAGCACGCTGCCGGCGTAGCAGAGGCGGCTTGGGCCTTCGCGACGCAGGGTGTGGGCGTCGATGCGGGCGACCTGTGGCGTGATGTCCGCGCGGAAACCCATCTGCCGACCCGATTGCGGGTCGACCACTTTGAAGGTGCGCAGATCCAGATCCTGGCCCGCACCGGTGAGCAGTGATTCGAGGTATTCGATGTGCGGGGTCACGACAAACTCGTAGCCCCAGCTCTGAAACAGATCCAGCACCTGACGACGCGCGACTTCAATGCGCGCAGCTTCCGGCGGCAGTACTTCTTCGATGCCATCCGGCAGCAGCCAGCGGTCAACCGTTGCCATTACGCCTTTCCCCTATGATCCGGGCGGCCGGCCCTTGGGCAAGCCTTGAGTGAAGCAGACAGCATTCTGCGGACGCAGGGCAAGGGAATGTCCCCTGCCCGATGAGCCGCACTATCGTGAACACCGTCCTCGAAAAAACTGCCGCGCACGGAACACGTCACGGCCAATCAATCGTGCAGACGCAAAAAAGCCGGGAATTTCCCGGCTGCCGCATCATACACACGTTTTGTCGCGCGATCACCCCGACGGGCAGTTTTGCCGCCCGGCGGAGTGATCAGGTGCTGATGCGATTACGGCTTGGCTTTTTGCAAATAGCGGAAGAACTCGCTGCTTGGGTCCAGCACCATCACATCGCTTTTGTTGGCGAAGCTTTCACGGTAGGCGCGCAGGCTACGGTAGAACGCGTAGAACTCCTGATCCTGACCGTAGGCCTTGGAGTAGATCGCAGCCGCTTGAGCATCACCATCACCGCGTGCCTCTTCAGACTCCCGATACGCCTCAGCCAACAGAACGCGGCGCTGACGATCGGCGTCGGCACGGATGCCTTCCGCCAGCTCGTTACCCTTGGCGCGGTGCTCACGGGCCTCACGCTCACGCTCGGTGCTCATACGCTCGAACACGCTGCGGTTCACTTCCTTCGGCAGGTCGATGGCCTTGACTCGAACATCGACAACTTCGATGCCCAGCTCTTTGCCGGCCATGGTGTTCAGAGACGCAGTGATGTCAGCCATCAGTGCGTCACGCTCACCCGAAACCACCTCGTGCAGCGTGCGCTTGCCGAACTGGTCACGCAGACCGGATTCGAGACGACGGGAGAGACGCTCATCGGCGATCTGCTTCAGGCCGGAAGTCGCGGTGTAGAAACGCTCAGCGTCCTTCACGCGCCATTTGGCGTAGGCATCGACCATCACGGCTTTCTTTTCCAGCGTCAGGAAACGCTGAGTCGGCGCATCGAGGGTCATCAAGCGACCATCGAACTTGCGCACCTGATTCACGTAAGGAATCTTCACGTGCAGGCCTGGCGAAACATCCGCCTGAACCACGCGACCGAATTGCAGCAGCACCGCGCGCTCGGTCTGAGCGACGATGTAGAAGCTGTTCCATGCGACCACGGCCAACACGACGCAGACAATCAGGGCAACCAGAGATTTATTGCTCATCAGCGAGTCTCCCTAGTGCGCGTGTCACGTTGCTGTTGCATGTCCGCTGCCCGTGAGCCCGGATCTGCCGGTGCAGCAGCAGCGCCGCCCGTGGCAGACGAGCTGGAACCGTTACGGCTGCTATCAATCATTTTGTCCAACGGCAGATAAAGCAGGTTGTTCTGACCTTTGTCGCCGGTCACAAGTACCTTGCTGGTGTTGCTGAAGACTTCCTGCATGGTGTCCAGATACAGACGTTCACGCGTGACTTCCGGTGCCTTGCGGTACTCGGCGACCAGCTTGGTAAAACGATCCGCCTCACCCTTGGCCCGAGAAACCACTTCATCGCGATAGCCGTTGGCGTCTTCGACAATACGCTGAGCCTGACCGCGCGCTTCCGGGATCACACCGTTGGCGTAGGTTTCAGCCTGGTTACGTGAGCGCTGTTCGTCTTCACGGGCGCGGATCACGTCATCGAACGCTTCCTGGACTTCGCGCGGCGCCGCAGCGCTCTGCACGTTGACCTGAGTCACGGTGATGCCGGTGCGATAGGTATCGAGGAAGCGTTGCAGCCGCTCCTTGATTTCGCTGGCCATCAACTCACGACCTTCAGTCAGCACCTGGTCCATGGCGGTCGAACCCACCACATGACGCAAGGCACTTTCGGTCGCATGCTGCAGGCTGACTTCAGGCTGATCAACGTTCAGCACAAAATCCTGCAGATTGGTGATCTTGTACTGCACAGTCAGCGGCACTTCGACGATGTTCTCGTCTTCGGTGAGCATCTGGCCCTGCTTGCTGTACGCACGTTCACGCGTCACGTTTTCGAGGTACTTGCGATCAAACGGCGGGAAATAGATATTCAGACCCGGCCCGACAGTTTCGTAGTACTTGCCGAAGCGCAGCACAACAGCCTGCTCCTGCTCGTCGACCACATAGATTGCGTTGTACAGCCAGATGGCGAGCAGCACGACCAGACCGATGCCGAGCAGGCCGAGGCCACCGCCCTTGCTCGATCCACCGCCGCTGCCGCCGCCATCGCCACTGCGTTTCTTGCCACCACCGAACAACCCATTCAGGCTTTCCTGCAGCTTACGGAAGGCCTCGTCGAGATCCGGTGGCCCCTTGCGGTCGCCGCCCTTGCGCTTACCACCCCAAGGATCCTGATTATTCGAGTTGCCACCCGGCTCATTCCAAGCCATAGCGCTCTCCATCTGATAAAGCAAAGACGCGCCCACGGCGCGCCGACCAATGCTACAGAATGCCCGTCGAAGCGGTACAACCGCTTTGTCAGGCTTTTATTGCAAAGTGTGTTGCTCGATGAATTCCAGCGGCTGCAGTCCTTCGCGACTCACCAGGCGATTGAATTCAACTCGGGGTAACCGAACAGCCAAAAGACTCTGACCTTCTTCGTCGTGCTCTTCGCTCTGCACCGCACCCAGGTTGAAAAACTGGGCACGCAACCGGGCGAACTCCTGCGTGAGGCGCAGCGTCCCCACGAAGAGGTCATTGCCCAACACTTCGGCAATGGCTTGCTTGAGCAAGTCCAGACCGCGTCCATCACGGGCAGAAACCCAGACCCGCTGCGGCTTGCCATCGGCATCGCGCTGGATCTGCGGCTCAACCCCTTCGAGCAGATCGAGTTTGTTATACACCTCAAGCATCGGCAAGTCCTGGGCCCCAATCTCGCCCAGCACCACCATGACCTGCTCGATCTGCTCAAGGCGATCGGGCTCATGAGCGTCAATCACATGCAGCAGCAGATCGGAGTTGCTCGACTCTTCGAGCGTAGCTCGAAAGGCCTCGACCAGCTTGTGCGGCAAATGACGGATGAAACCCACCGTATCAGCCAGCACAATCGGCCCAAGGTCTTTGACTTCAAGGCGGCGCAGGGTCGGATCAAGGGTCGCGAACAGCTGATCGGCCGCGTAGACGTCGGAGTCGGTCACCGCATTGAACAGCGTTGACTTGCCGGCGTTGGTATAGCCGACGATCGAAACCGTAGGGATGTCGGCGCGGGACCGGCCACGACGGGCCTGATCACGCTGACTGCGAACTTTTTCAAGCCGGCCCTTGATCTGACGCAGGCGCACACGCAACAGGCGCCGGTCCGTTTCGAGCTGGGTTTCACCCGGACCGCGCAGACCGATACCGCCACCCTGACGCTCAAGGTGAGTCCAGCCACGGACCAGCCGCGTACTCATGTGCTCAAGCTGGGCCAGTTCGACCTGCAGCTTGCCTTCATGGGTGCGCGCCCGTTGGGCGAAGATGTCGAGAATCAGGCCCGTACGGTCAAGCACGCGGCACTCGAAAACACGTTCGAGGTTACGTTCCTGACTGGGTGTAAGGACATGATTGAAGATGACGATATCTGACTTTTCGGTTTTGACCAGGTCGCGCAATTCCTCGACCTTGCCGCTGCCTACCAGATACTTGGCCGTTGGCCGATGCCTTGGCACGTTGACGAACGAGACAATGTCGGCGCCGGCCGACAGCGCCAGCTCCCTGAACTCCTGCGGATCTTCGCGCGCCTCAGGGTCCTGACCATCCAAGTGAACGAGGATCGCCCGCTCACCACCACTGTGGCGCTCAAAGAACAAAGCAGACTCCTATCAGGCGTTACCTGGCTCGGCGTCAGCCTGCTCGGATTCGGTAGCGCTAGGCAGACGAATCGGGCGGACGGGAACGACAGTCGAGATGGCGTGTTTGTAGACCATTTGGCTGACAGTGTTCTTCAGCAAAATAACGAACTGGTCAAAGGATTCGATAGTGCCTTGCAGCTTGATACCGTTTACCAGATAGATCGAAACCCCAACCTTCTCTTTACGCAAAGTGTTCAGGTAAGGGTCTTGTAGCGAATGCCCTTTTGACATGTGCCGCACTCCTTTAAGGATCAATAGAATAAATTCGAAAACATTGGCTTGGGCCGCTACCTCCCGAAGGCTATCCCCCAAGGATAGACGGCTATTGCAAGGACTCAGCTCAATATGGAGACCGACCCCAGGTATTTCAAGGCGCGTGGCAGATTGTCGCAAGCCAGGCTGTCCAACCAGTGCAAATTCTGCCAGCTGCGTAACCAGGTGAACTGCCTCTTGGCCAGCTGGCGCGTGGCAATGATGCCGCGCTCCTGCATCTGGTCCCGAGTCAGCTTGCCGTCCAGATGATCCCAGACCTGGCGATACCCCACAGCTCTTATAGACGGTAAATTCGAGTTCAGATCACCCCTCGAACGTAGCGCTACGACTTCTTCAACGAATCCTTTATCAAGCATTTGCCTGAAACGCACAGCAATTCGGTCGTGGAGCACCTTGCGATCCGTCGGTGCGATCGCGAGATTTGCGACAGTATAGGGCAATTGATGACGCCCCGAAGCGCTCGCTTGAGCACTTTGCGCACTTTGTTGTTCCCGGTGCGCGGTCATGCTCATGCCGCTGACCCGAAAGACTTCCAGCGCGCGAACCAGCCGCTGGGGATCGTTGGGGTGAATTCTCGCCGCCGACACCGGATCGATGCTCGCCAGCTCATCATGCAACGACTGCCAGCCCTGACTGGCCGCTTGCGCCTCAATCTGCGCACGAATCTCGGCGTCAGCCGCAGGCATATCGGCCAGGCCCTCCAGTAGAGCTTTGAAATACAACATCGTGCCGCCCACCAGCAGGGGAATTTTTCCCCGGGCGGTAATTTCCGCCATGGCGTGCAAGGCATCGGTTCGAAAATCCGCCGCAGAGTAGCTCTGGCTCGGGTCGAGGATATCGATGAGACGGTGCGGACACGTCTCCAGCAGCGCTTTTGATGGCTTGGCAGTGCCGATGTCCATGCCGCGGTACACCAGCGCGGAATCCACGCTGATCAGCTCACACGGAAGCACTTTGGTCAGCTCGATGGCGAGATCGGTTTTCCCGGCGGCGGTCGGCCCCATCAGAAAGATGGCCGGAGGAAGAGCACTCATCAGCGACCGCGCAGGAATAGTTTGTCCAGATCATCCAGACCCAGCTGGGTCCAGGTGGGCCGTCCATGGTTGCATTGACCGCTGCGCTCGGTGTTTTCCATGTCACGCAGCAGCCCGTTCATTTCCGGGATGGCCAGCCGGCGATTGGCGCGGATCGCACCGTGGCACGCCATTGTGCCGAGCAGCTCATTCATGTGCGCCTGAACGCGATCGCTGGTGCCGTACTCCATCAGATCGCCCAGCACATCGTGCACCAGTCGATGCGCCTCAGCCTGTTTCAGCAGCGCGGGGATCTGCCGGATAGCGAGAGTCTCCGGCCCAAGGCGCTGCAACTCGAAGCCCAGCTGCTGGAAGGTGACCATGTGTTCCTCGGCGCAGTCGGCTTCGCGCTGGCTGACCGCAATGGACTCCGGCACCAGCAGCGGCTGACCGCTCAGGCCTTCGCTGGCCATGGCGATCTTCAAGCGCTCGTACATGATTCGCTCATGGGCCGCGTGCATGTCCACCAGCACCAGGCCGTGGGCGTTTTCCGCGAGGATATAAATACCCTTGAGCTGAGCGAGTGCATAACCCAGCGGCGGAACATCGCCCTGGGATTCGGGAAGCGACACGCTGCCTGCGCTCGCCGATGCCTGCACGCCGGGCAGAGGGGCAAAGAATTCGCTGTAAGCGGCACGCGCCTCTTCAGCCGGAAGCACCGACGACGGCCGCGGCGTGTACTGATACTGGTAACCCGCACCACTGCCAGAGCCTGGCGCAGATCCGGCCGGCGGGTTCCACGCCTGACCTTGTGGCGTTTCGAGCACGTTATTGGCCAGGCGCATTTCGCCCTGGGGCCCGAACTCGCCGGCATCCGGCCCGCTTGGCCGCACCAGCGCGGTAACCGAGGTGGTGCCCGCGAGCTGATCTTCAGGTCGTACATCGCCGAGGGCGCGATGCAGCGTGCCGTAGAGGAAATCGTGAACCATGCGCCCGTCGCGGAACCGCACTTCGTGCTTGGTCGGGTGGACGTTGACGTCGACGACCGACGGATCGACTTCGAAAAACAGCACGAAGGTCGGATGCCGGCCGTTGAACAGCACGTCGCGGTAAGCCTGACGCACAGCGTGGGCAACCAGTTTGTCGCGCACTGCACGGCCATTGACGAAGAAATACTGCAGATCGGCCTGACTGCGCGAGAAAGTCGGCAGCCCCACCCATCCCCACAACCTCAAACCGTTGCGCTCGACCTCGATCGGCAGCGCCTGCTCCAGAAACCCGGGGCCGCAAATAGCCGAAACCCGACGCGCGCGCGCGACGTCATCGTGGGCTTCATGCAGGCTCAGGACAGTCTTGCCGTTATGGCGCAAATGAAAGGCCACATCGAACCGAGCCAGCGCCATGCGCTTGATTACCTCCTGGAGGTGATCGAACTCGGTTTTCTCGGCCTTAAGAAACTTGCGTCGTGCAGGGGTGTTGAAAAACAGGTCACGCACTTCCACGGAGGTGCCGACGGGATGCGCAGCGGGCTGAACACGGGAAACCATGTCGCGGCCTTCGGTCTCGACCTGCCAGGCCTGATCGGCGTCGCGCGTGCGAGACGTCAACGTCAGGCGCGCCACGGAACTGATCGACGCCAGCGCTTCGCCCCGGAAGCCAAGGCTCATGACTCGCTCAAGGTCTTCCAGGTCGCGGATCTTGCTGGTGGCATGTCGGGCCAGTGCCAGGGGCAGATCATCCGAGGAGATGCCGCCGCCGTCGTCGCGAACCCGCAACAGTTTGATGCCGGCTTGCTCGACGTCGACATCAATACGGCGCGCGCCGGAATCAAGGCTGTTTTCGAGCAACTCCTTGATCACCGACGCTGGCCGCTCGACGACCTCGCCCGCAGCAATCTGGTTGGCGAGCCGCGGGCTCAGCAGCTGGATACGCGCAGCCTCGGCCGCAGGTAAATCGGGGCTTACGCTGACATCCAGCTCTTGATCACCCAGCAACAGGTCAGTCACGGCTCACCTGCCAGTTCTGCGCTGGGGATTCTCAGCTCCTGCCCGACTTTCAGCTCGTCAGAGCTCAGATGATTGGCTGTACGAAGCATCGGCATGGTCATGTCGTAGCGCGCCGCGATCATGCTCAACGACTCGCCGGGACGCACCGTATGCTCGCGTGCGCCCATGGCCAGCTTGCCGTTATCCCGCAGCCAGGCGATGTACGTGCCTTGCGGCGGATTCTGCTGGAAGAACTGCTTCACGCCCGCCGTGATGGAGCGCGCCAGGGCCTGCTGGTGGCTGGTGCCTTGCAGCTTGTTCGCTTCGGCCGCGTTGGAGATGAAGCCGGTCTCGACCAGAATCGACGGAATGTCCGGCGACTTCAGCACCATGAAGCCGGCCTGCTCGACGCGGGACTTGTGCAGCGAGGTTACGCGGCCGATGTTGGTCAGGACCTTCTGGCCGACGTTCAGGCTTGAAGTCAGTGATGCGGTCATCGACAAATCGAGCAGCACACCCGCGAGCATGCGGTCTTTGTCATCGAGACTCACGGCCCCGGCGCCACCGATCAAGTCGGAACGGTTTTCACTGTCCGCCAGCCAGCGTGCTGTTTCGGAGGTCGCGCCGCGTTCCGACAGGGCAAACACCGAAGCGCCGAAGGCCGCCGAAGAAGGCGCCGCGTCGGCATGAATGGACACGAACAGATCAGCACCTTTGGCGCGGGCAATTTCCGTGCGCTTACGCAGCGGGATGAAGTAGTCGCCGGTACGGGTCAGCTCGGCGCGGTAGCCCTTTTCGCCGTTGATCTGGCGCTGAAGCTCCTTGGCAATCGCGAGCACGACGTTCTTTTCTTTCTCACCGCGACCGCCGGACGCACCCGGATCTTCTCCGCCGTGACCGGCATCGATGACGACAACGATGTCGCGCTTGCCGTTTGGCACAGGGGTAAGCTTGATTTCAGGCTTGGACGGGCTGACCGGCACCACTGCGGGCGTCGCAGGCGCGGTGGTGGCCGGGGTATCGGCAACCGACGGCGGCGGATTGGCATCGGCGGCGTTGTCGTACAGGTCGACCACCAGACGGTTGCCGTATTGCTGGTTCGGCGCGAGGGTGAAGCTCTTCGGCGTCACGGCCTTCTTCAGGTCGATGACCACACGCAGGTCGTCAGGCGTGCGTTGCGCCGAGCGCATGCTGGTGATCGGCGTGTTGGCCGTCGGCACGTTCAGCGGCCCACCCAGGGTGGCGCCGTTGATGTCGATGACCAGACGATCAGGGGACTGCAGCGTGAAGACACTGTGCTGAACAGGGCCAGACAGGTCGAAAACCAGCCGCGTGTTATCCGGGGCACGCCATAAGCGGACACTTCGTACCTGTGAAGCGGCCAACGCGTCGACAGCCAGTGTCGCCAGCAGCAGTCCTATCACAGTAACCAGCGCGCGCATGCGCATACCAAACCCCATATCTATTGAATGTCTATTTAAACGAAGGCGCCAAAGCGGCACACCACATCTCGCCACGCGAGCTTTTTGGGCTCAACGTCAACGCTCGACCTTCGTCGAGCGGCCTTATGGTAATGATCAGGTCAGGCTTTGGCAAAAAGCCTGCACCAAGATTGGGCCATTCGATAAGACAAAGGGCATCGCCTTCGAAATAGTCCCGGATGCCGAGGAATTCTAGCTCTTCTGGATCAACAAGTCGGTAGAGATCAAAGTGATACGCGCGGTTTCTCCCAATTTCGTAAGGTTCTACCAGCGTAAACGTCGGACTTTTTACCGCGCCGGTATGCCCCAGGCCGCGAATGATCCCTCGGGACAGCGTGGTCTTGCCCGCCCCCAGATCACCCTCCAGAAAAATAATCCCATTGCTTTCAGTCACTTGGGCAATACGTGCGCCGAAGTGGGTCATGGCCTCTTCACCCATGAGCGCCAGGGTTAACTCAGACACGGTTGGTGCTCCTCCAGAAGCTGGCGAATAACAGGAATCAGATCAGCGGCAGCCAGCCCTCGCCCGCCGGCGCCGCATTGCTCACCAGCGAAGGCGTGCAGCCAGACGCCCAGACAAGCAGCGTCATAGGCGCTCATCTTTTGCGCCATCAGCGCGCCGATGACACCGGACAAGACATCGCCCAGCCCGCCGGTCGCCATCGCCGGATGGCCGTGATCGGCCAGTGAGAGGTCACCTGCCGGGTTGGCGATCAGGCTGCCGCTGCCTTTTAAAACGCATACAGCATTGAATTTCCTGGCCAGCGCACGCGCCGCAGCCGGACGATCGGCTTGAATGTGTTTCGTGTCGGTGCCCAGCAGACGCGCGGCTTCGCCAGGATGCGGGGTGATCACGCTGCCCTCGGGCAATTGCACGGCACCGGTCGCCAGCTCGTTCAGCGCGTCGGCATCCCAGACCTGCGGCAACGGCGCGTTCGCGGCCGCAGACAACAGGCTTTTTCCCCAACTGTGCTGGCCGAGCCCCGGACCCACCACCAGCACCGACGCAGGCTCAATCAAGGCGAGGAGCTGGTTGGCCGAGCTGATGCCGGCGCTCATCACTTCAGGGAATCGCGTCAGCGCGGCGCTGATATGTTCCGGCCGCGTGGCCAGCGTGACCATGCCGGCGCCGGTGCGCAGCGTGCTTTCGGTGGCGAGCAATGCTGCGCCGCCGAAACCTCGATCGCCGCCCACCACCAGCACGCGACCAAACATGCCCTTGTGTGCGACGCGTGAGCGAGGCGCCAGGGTGGGCAGATTGAAGGTGTCCAGCCGTTTGACGCTGACGGGGGTTTGCCGAATGATCTCGGCGTCCGCCTGCAAGTCATCGAACACCAGCTCGCCGACCAGTTCGGGCGCATCGCCAGTGAACAGCCCGACCTTGAGGCCAATGAAGGTGACGGTCAGATCGGCGCGGACGGCGACGCCCAGTGTTCGGCCGGTGTCGGCGCAGAGCCCTGAAGGGAGATCGACGGCCACTACGGGCAATCCACTGTCGTTGATGGCTTCAATGGCCGCCGCGTAAGGATCGCGCACGTCCCCCGTCAGCCCTGTGCCCAGCAGCGCGTCGACAACGATGCCGGCCAGCGCCTGCTGTTGCCAGGGCTGAATATCGACCTTGGCGGCAACCGCCTCTTCATAAGCGGATCGAGCGTCGCCGCCCAGCGCTGCGCAGTCACCCACAGCCAGCACGTGAACGTGCCAGCCGGCACGCCGGGCCAGCGCAGCCACGAGGTAGCCGTCGCCGGCGTTGTTGCCGCGACCGGTCATCACTGTCAGCTGCCTGCCCTCGGGCCAGCGACGACGTATTGCCCGCCATGCAGCATGGGCAGCGCGCTGCATCAGCTCAAAGCCGGGCGTGCCGGCAGCAATCAGGCGTGCGTCGAGGTCGCGCACCTGAGCGGCGCTGTACAGTGCGTCGGGAAATGGGGGTTTGCTGTGCAACATGCGTCTTTGGGCTCCGATGTCTGGCAGAATTATACGCACCTGCGCCCCGGTGTCCTCTTTGCATGTCCGCGATAACTGTAGACCCATCCACAGCTCCAGTGCCTCTAACGGCAGCCGGGCTGACCGACCTTGCCCAATCGATCAAGGGTTGGGGGCGCGAGCTCGGCTTTCAGCAAGTCGGAATCTCGGGGCTGGACCTGGCCGAGCACGAGCAGCACCTGGAGCGCTGGCTCGACGCCGGGTACCACGGCGAGATGGACTATATGGCAGCGCATGGCAGCAAACGTTCGCATCCGGACGAGCTGGTGCCGGGAACGCTGCGCGTGGTGTCGTTGCGGATGGACTATCTTCCCGGCGACACGCAGATGGCTCAGTTGCTGGGGCAGCCCGAGAAAGCCTACGTTTCCCGTTACGCCCTGGGCCGTGATTACCACAAGCTGATCCGCAAGCGCGTGCAGCAACTGGCGGAGCGCATTCAACAGGCGATCGGACCATTCGGATTTCGCGCGTTCGTCGACAGCGCACCGGTGCTGGAGAAGGCCATTGCCGAGCAGGCCGGGCTGGGCTGGATCGGCAAGAACACCCTGGTGCTCAATCGCAAGGCCGGCAGTTATTTCTTCCTCAGCGAGCTGTTCGTCGACCTGCCGCTGCCGGTAGACGCGCCACACGCCACCGAGCATTGCGGGCGCTGCACGGCGTGCCTGGATGTCTGTCCGACCAACGCCTTCGTCGGACCCTACGTGCTGGATGCGCGAAAGTGTATTTCCTACCTGACCATCGAGCTGAAGACGTCGATCCCCGAAGACCTGCGTGCGTTGATCGGCAATCGGGTGTTCGGCTGCGATGACTGCCAGATCGTCTGCCCGTGGAATCGCTTCGCACGGCCGACCGATCAAACGGACTTCAAACCCCGTCACGGCCTTGATAACGCCGAATTGACCACGCTGTTTTTGTGGGATGAGACCACCTTCCTGAGCAACACCGAAGGCTCACCGTTGCGGCGCGCCGGGTATGAGCGGTGGTTGAGAAATCTGGCCGTGGGGCTGGGTAACGCGCCGTCTACCATCCCCGTGATCGAAGCGCTGAAAGCGCGGCGGGAGCATCCGTCAGAGATGGTGCGCGAGCATGTGGAATGGGCGTTGGGGCAGCATGAAGCCAGGGCCCCAGGGCGCTTGTTGTAATTACGCGCCGGTTCAGTGCCCGTCCTTGTAAACAAACTTCGGCATTTCCCAGCGAAACTTGATCGCCAGCAGCCGCAGTAACAATCCGCCAAACAGCGTGATCAGCGTGCCCTGCTCCACCGGCAAGCCGGCGTACTGACACAGCAAAAAACACCATGCGGCGGCAAACGACACGCTGGCATACAGCTCGCGGCGGAAGATGAGGGGGATGTCGTTGCAGAAAATATCCCGCAGGATCCCGCCAAACACGCCGGTGATCACCCCGCTCACGGCGGCGACGGTCATGCTCAAGCCCATGTCCAGCGCGGTCATGCAGCCGATCAGGGTAAACGCCACCAATCCCAGTGCATCGAGCACTAGAAACAGCGAGCGCAGATGGCGCATCAGCGGTGCGATGAAGATGGTCACCAGCGCTGCAATGCTGGTAAGGATCAGGTATTCCGGGTGCTTGACCCACGTCAGCGGATAATGCCCCAGCAGCACGTCGCGAACCGAACCGCCGCCCAGCGCCGTGATGCAGGCGATCAGCACCACACCGAACCAGTCCATGCCGCGACGGCCTGCGGACAGCGCGCCGGTCATGGCTTCGGCCGTAATGGCGATCAGGTAGAGCATCAACAACATGGCGGCAGTCCCTGCGAGAAAGGGGCGCAGTCTAACCACTCGACCGGGGCACCAAAAGAGAGCGTTTGGTTTAGCGCTCTCTCCAGGCGACTGCGATTGGCCGCCAGCGCCCTGCTGTCACGACTTGATGAAGTGCTCGCGGTAGAAACGCAGCTCGGCGATCGACTCACGGATATCGTCCAGCGCCAGGTGCGTGCTGCCCTTCTTGAACTTGAGGTCAGGGGACCAGCGTGCAGCCAGTTCCTTGAGGGTCGAGACGTCGAGGTTGCGGTAGTGGAAATAGTTTTCCAGCGTCGGCATGCGCTTGTACAGGAAGCGACGGTCCTGGCAGATGCTGTTGCCGCAGATGGGCGAACTGCGCTCGGGGACCCACTGCTTGATGAACTCAAGCGTCATGGCCTCGGCTTCGTCGTTGGAGATTTTGCTTTCGCGCACGCGCTGGGTCAGGCCGGAACCGCCGTGCTGGCGGGTGTTCCATTCGTCCATGCCGTTCAGCAGCTCATCGCTCTGATGCACCGCGATGACCGGGCCTTCGGCCAGGGTGTTGAGCTCGCTGTCAGTGATGATGGTTGCCATCTCGATGATGACGTCGTTATCAGGGTCCAGACCGGTCATTTCCAGGTCGATCCAGATAAGATTCTGTTTGTTCTGCATATGTCGGCTCCTCAGCGTTGGCGCGCAGTTTAGCCCACCCGGGCGTGCTAGACTCGCCCGCGCTTTATCAAATCAGCACCTTTATGCGTCTTCAAACGGAACACTGAACACCCATGGCCAAACGCCAACTCAACCGCCGCCAGAACTGGCGCATCGAAAAGATTCAGGGCGAACGCGCCGCGCGTGCCGCCAAACGTGAATCAACCGCTCTCGAAACGCTGGAAGGCGGCGATCTCGGTCCCGAGCAAACGGGCCTTGTCATCGCGCACTTTGGCGTGCAGGTAGAAGTCGAAGCGCAGGACGGCGAGCTGCAGGGTCAGGTTTTCCGCTGTCACTTGCGTGCCAACCTGCCAGCGCTGGTGACCGGCGACCGCGTCGTGTGGCGCGCGGGTAATCAGGGCATCGGCGTCATCGTTGCGCAGTTGCCCCGCGATACAGAACTGAGCCGCCCGGACAGCCGGGGCCAGCTCAAGCCGGTCGCCGCCAACGTTGACTTGATCGTCATCGTTTTCGCACCGATGCCCGAACCCCATGCCAATCTGATCGACCGCTACCTGGTGGCCGCTGAGCATGCGGGGATTCGCCCGTTGTTGCTGTTGAACAAGTTTGACTTGATCGACGATCAGAACGCCCCGGCGCTCAATGCGCTGCTGGCGGTGTACCGCACTCTGGGTTATCCCGTGCTGGAAGTGTCGGCCCACCACGGCGATGGCATGCAGCAGTTGCAGGACCAGCTGGATGGCCACATCAGTGTGTTCGTCGGTCAGTCCGGCGTTGGCAAATCCTCGCTGGTCAACAGCCTGCTGCCGGAAGTCGGCACGCGCGTCGGGCCATTGTCGGAGTATTCGGGCCAAGGCACGCACACCACGACCACCGCGCGCCTGTTCCACTTTCCGCGCGGCGGCGACCTGATCGACTCACCGGGTATTCGTGAATTCGGTCTGGGCCACGTCAGTCGTGCAGACGTCGAAGCGGGTTTTATCGAGTTCAACGACCTGCTCGGCAGATGCCGCTTCCGCGACTGCAAACACGACCGCGAACCCGGTTGTGCCTTATTGCAGGGCCTTGCAGACGGCCGCGTGCAGCAACAGCGCATGAACAGCTATCGCTCAATCATCGCCAGCTTGCCGGAAAGCAGTTATTGATTCAGCGGTAGTGGCCAATCCGATTTAGGCCTTCCCGGCTGAAGCCGGTCCTACTGACTGCGATCCCAGCGCTTGAACTGCGCAAACAAAAACGCCGCGATCATCGCGGCGTTTTTGCGTCTGCAACCCAGTATCAGTTCTTGGTTTCGTCGATCTTCAGCTGGCCCTGATCGAAGATGTTCAGCTTCTGCCGAATCTCGTGGGGCTGGGCATAAGCCTGGGGATCAACTGCCGGTGTGGAAATTGACGCCCCCGGCTGATTGGCCGGTGCGGTAGCGCCAGGTGCCGGCAATGGCGCAGCGGCTCCAGGCGCATCCGGGGTTTGCGGTGCTTCGCCTGAATTCTGCGCGCCTTCGATCCGCTGCTGCGCTTTCTTGGTCATCACCACAATGTCGATGCGACGGTTGATCGGATTTTGCGGGTGCTCTTTGTCGTACAGTGCCGAAGACGCATAACCTACCACGCGCGCCACCTGCTGATCCGGATACCCACCCGCGAGCAGCGCACGACGAGCAGCGTTCGCTCGACCGGACGACAGCTCCCAGTTGCCGAAGCCGTTGTTGCCAACAAAAGGGGTCGCATCGGTGTGACCACTGATGCTGACTTTGTTCGGCACCGCTTTAATGGTGTCGGCCATGGCCAGCAAGATGTCTTCGAAATACGGTTTTAACTTCGCACTGCCGATGTCGAACATCGGACGGTTTTCGGCGTCCGTGATCTGGATACGCAAACCGTCCTGGGTGATCTCGAACAGAATCTGGTCCTTGAACTTCGCCAGTTGCGGATTCTCGTTGATCTTGTTCTGCAACTCTTGCAGCAACATTTCCAGACGGTCCTGCTCGACCTGCTCGGCGGCGGCGTCCTGCTGATCCGCGTCGACCGGCACACGATCCGGCGAAGGCGTGGATTGCACCTCCGGGTTCAGCGTCTGGTCCGGGGACATTTCCGGCGAACCGCCCAGGTCAATGACGTAGGGCGAACCGCTGTCGGAAAACCCGACCGGGTCCTTGAAGTAACCGGCGATGGCGAGCAGTTGCTCCGGCGTGGCCGACGACATCAGCCACAGCACCAGGAAGAACGCCATCATCGCCGTCGCGAAGTCGGCAAATGCGATTTTCCAGGCGCCGCCGTGATGCCCTCCGCCATAGCGCTTGACGCGCTTTATGATGATCGGCTGATTATTTTCCATGGATCAACGACCGCGGACAGCTTGTTCCAGCTCGCTGAAGCTGGGGCGATGGGCCGGATACAGAACCTTGCGACCGAACTCCACGGCCAGCGAAGGCGGCACGCCGGACGCGGACGCTACGAGGGAAGCTTTGATCGATTCATAGACGTTCATTTCTTCCTTGGCATCGTGGGCCAGGGAAGTGGCCAACGGGCCGAAGAAACCGTAGGCCGCGAGAATACCGAAGAAGGTACCGACCAGCGCCGCGCCGACGTGCATGCCGATCGCCGCTTTGTCGCCGGAGCCCAGGGAGGCCATGGTCACCACGATACCCAGTACCGCAGCAACGATACCGAAACCTGGCATGGCATCGGCGACACCGGTCACGGCGTGGGAAGGATGCTCGAGTTCTTCTTTCATGCTCAGCAATTCCATGTCGAACAAGCCTTCCAACTCGTGGGGCGCCATGTTGCCGGAAGACATGATGCGCAGGTAATCGCAGATGAAAGCGATCATGCGGGTGTCTTTGAGCACGCCAGGGTATTTGGCGAAAATCGGGCTGTTCTCGGGCTCCTCGATGTCGCCTTCGATGGCCATCATGCCTTCGCGACGGCTCTTGTTGAGGATCTCGTAGACCAGGCCCAGCACTTCGAGGTAGTAGCCATGGGTGAACCGGGTGCTGAACATCTTCAAGGACTTCTTGATGACCAGCATGGTCATGTAGCCCGGGTTGGCTTGCAGGAATGCACCCAGCGCCGCACCGCCGATGATCATGACCTCGAAAGGCTGGATCAACGCTGCGATCTGACCGTGGGACAGGACGTATCCGCCGAGAACGCTCGCGAAAACGACGATGATGCCGATAATTTTTGCCATAGGTAGAAAATACTTACTGAGTCGGGTTCATGGTCATTGTGCGAGAAGCGCTTGAAACTCTTGTCCTGCTTATCGGCATGAATGCGCCAGACTATAGTCAGATCACAGGAAAATGCTGATCGATGCATGGCCCAGGACGTTGCGTCCATGAGGGCCAGCATGATGCCAGTACCCTACATTGATCAAAACCTCCCAGCCGTACGGGTGTTGTGAATGCAATCAGATAAAGCTTCTTCGCTCCCTGTCCCGCGCACCCTCGATACCTGGATAAAGCAGCTCGACGGCATCGCCTTGCCGGTGCCCGCCGTGGCGTATAAACGCGTGCAGGCGGCCTTGACCGATAGCCGCCGCTCGCTGCGCGATATTGCCGATCTCATGCAGGACAGCCCGGCGCTGGTGCTCAACGTTTTGCGTGACGCCAACCTGAACAGCCCCGCCACCGCCCAGCCTGCGGAGAGCCTTGAAGTCGCGATCAACCGATTGGGCCTGGCGCGCACCGAAGCGCTGTTGGCGCGACTGCCCAGTGTCGATGCACGGGATATTCCGGTGGCGCTCCGTCAGCTACAGCTGATCAGTCAGCACGCCATGCAGCAGGCTTACGGCCTGTTCGCCAATCAACTGGCGCGGCTGTGGCAGGACATCCATCTGGGCAGCCTGCTATTTCTGTCGCCGCTCTGGCCGATGGCCTTGGCGCATCCCAAGCTGCTGGAAGAGTGGGAGTTACGGGTTATCCACAAAGGAGAGTGCGCGAAGGCTGTGGAAAACGCTCTGTTTGGCGTGCGCTTGGTGCATCTGTGTCAGGCCCTGGCACAGCACTGGCGCCTGCCGATCTGGGTGACCCAGGGCTACGCACTGCTGACCTCTCAGCAACGCAATCTGGTGAGAGTGCTGCGCATCGCCCACAGCAACGACGACCCGGTCAAGCAGCAACAGCAACTCGACGCCGACTTGCCGCTGCGCCGCTGGCTCAACCAGCCTGCCAATACAATCCTGCTGGCCAACGGTCTTGCGCTGTCGGCGCACCAGGCTTGGGACACGCCGCACAACCTGCGCTGGCAGCTGCTGACCAGCCTGTATCTGCAGCAGCCACTGGATGATCTCCAGCAGCAGGTTCACCAGAGCGCGGCCGCCAGCGCTCGCCAGCATTCCGGCCCGGATATCTGGCACCCCGCGCAGGCGTTGCTCTGGCCGTGGCATGCACGAAGGATCCATAAAGGCTTGCTGCCCGCCCCGCCACCCTCGCCCGACGCCCTGCAACTGTGGCGCAAGCATTGCGCGGATCTGCTGAAAGAGCCCGGCATTTTCATCAACGCGATACACCTGACCACCTGCGCCCGGGACGCTCTGGTAGCGGCGGGCATGCAGCGGGTGGTGTTGCTGATGACCGATCGCAAGACCGACAGCCTGCGTGTGCATCAGATTGCGGGTGTGGACAAGTCGGCCGCGGCGTTGCTGGTGCCTTACAAAGACAGCACCGTGCTGCAACGCCTGCTCGCCCAGCCCACGCAATTACGCCTGACGCCGGCCAACAACGCTCAGTTTTCGGCGCTGCTGCCGCCACAACTGCGCAATTTGTTCAGCGGCGAGAACCTGCTGATCCGCTCACTGGCCAGCAACGGACGCGTGGTGATGATGGTAATGGCCGATCAGGGCGGTGGCCCGTTTTCCGAGATGTCCGTCCAGGCTTTCGGAAAAACCGGTCAGTGCATCGAGAAAGCGCTTACTGCCTTTAGCCATCGCAATGGCTGACGGCTGAGCTACAATTCGCAACCTTTTCGCGATCCGGAGACGCTAGATGTCTGCCTTTTCAAGCTTGCCGCTGGTCATCGAGCCCGCAGACCTGCAAGCACGCCTCAGCGCGCCAGAGCTCATTCTGGTCGACCTGACCAGCCCGGCCCGCTACGAGGCCGGCCACCTTCCCGGCGCGCGATTCGTCGATCCGAAGCGTACGCAACTGGGCCTGCCGCCAGCGCCGGGGCTGCTGCCCTCGCACACGCAACTGGAAGCGCTGTTCGGCGAACTGGGCCACAACCCCGACGCGGTATACGTGGTGTATGACGACGAAGGCGGCGGCTGGGCCGGCCGGTTCATCTGGCTGCTCGACGTCATCGGACACAAAAAGTATCACTATATCGACGGTGGCCTGCTCGCCTGGCAAGCCGAAGGCCTGCCGCTGTCGACTGAGGTGCCGAAAGCCGTTGGCGGTCCGGTTTCGCTGACTCTGCACGACGAGCCCACGGCCACCCGCGAATACCTGCAAAGCCGCCTGGGCGCTGCTGACCTGGCGATCTGGGACGCGCGCGCGCCGACCGAGTACTCCGGCGAAAAAGTCGTCGCTGCGAAGGGAGGTCACATTCCCGGCGCCGTGAACTTCGAATGGACCGCCGGCATGGATCAGGCGCGCCACCTGCGCATCCGCAAGGACATGCCGAAGATCCTTGAAGACTTGGGCATCACTCCGGAGAAAGAAATCATTACCCACTGCCAGACCCATCATCGCTCGGGCTTCACCTATCTGGTGGCCAAGGCGCTGGGTTACCCGAGGGTCAAGGGCTACGCCGGCTCCTGGGGCGAATGGGGCAACCATCCGGACACCCCGGTCGAGACATAAAATCGGCGCCCGGTGTGGAGTCGACCCGTATTCCCCTTTTCAAACGTTAGGAATCTTGATGAAACAGCGTCTGTTTATCCTTTTCCAGTATCTGCTTCCCCACCATCTGCTGTCGCAACTGGCAGGCTGTGTGGCCGAATGCCGCGTGCGCTGGTTCAAAAATGCCTTCACTCAATGGTTCGCGCGCCGCTATCAGGTCGACATGTCCCAGGCTCAGGTCGAGGACATCACCGGGTACGCGCACTTCAATGACTTCTTCACCCGCGCCCTCAAGCCGGGCGCGCGTCCATTGGACTCAACCCCGGGCGCGATTCTTTCCCCTGCCGACGGCGCGGTCAGTCAACTGGGCCCAATCGAACACGGCCGGATTTTCCAGGCCAAGGGCCACAGCTACAGCGTGCTTGAATTGCTGGGCGGCGATGCGCGCCTGTCCGCGCCCTTCATGGGTGGCGAGTTCGCGACTGTTTACCTGTCGCCGAAGGACTATCACCGCGTTCACATGCCGCTCGCCGGCACCCTGCGCGAAATGGTTTACGTGCCGGGCCGGCTGTTCTCGGTGAACCAGACCACGGCGGAAAACGTGCCGGAGCTGTTCGCCCGTAACGAGCGCGTTGTTTGCCTCTTCGATACCGAGCGCGGTCCGATGGCCGTCGTGCTGGTGGGCGCCATGATCGTCGCCTCGATCGAAACCGTCTGGGCAGGTCTGGTAACGCCGCCCAAGCGCGAGCTCAAGACTTTCCGTTACGACGAAGCCGCGCGCGCGCCCATTCATCTGGAAAAAGGCGCCGAACTGGGTCGGTTCAAGCTGGGCTCCACGGCCATCGTGCTGTTTGGCCCAAATCAGGTGAAATGGTCCGAACTGCTGGCGGCCGGTTCGCCGGTGCAAATGGGTCAGGGCCTCGCTTTGCCATTGCAGGCCTGATTCTTGCGTAAGCTAGTCCCCTGAGAGCGTGATGCTGTTTTTCTGGCGCTAACGGCACCAAGGCGTCGCGCAGCATTACGCTTCGTCAGGGATGGTTGAGCCAGGCCGCATGACCCTGGGCCCAGGCTGCGACGTTGCAGGATGCTGCTAGAGTCCAGTGTCAGCGCTGTAGGAAACGTCGCTGTCAATGGACGTAAACGTGCTCTTTTCGCCCGGCGAGGGTGCTTGCCCCGGAGTTGGACGCCGCCGTTCAGGCCTGTAGTTGTCGGAGTTTGCCTGTCACATGAGTAATTTAAGTCTCCCACTGTTGTTGCGCGCACCTGTGCCGACGCAGTCGAGCCTGTCGTTCTGTGACGCGACGCCCAAAGACATGAAGCGCTGGATCGCCACCCTGCCCAAGGCCAATCTCGGCGAAATGGCGCGCCAGCTCTATCAGGGGCTGGGCGAGCTGAACCAGTTGCTCACCCCAAGCGACAACCGCATGCAGCTCCTCGAATTGCTTCGCCCGGAAGTCTTTTTCGTGTGCAAGCATCTGGAGCGTCACTTCCTGAACCAGTCGGTTGTTCTCGAAGAGCGTCCGCGCAAGGTTGCCAACCTGTGCCAGGCCCTGCAAAACCACTTGGCCATTGGTTACAAACAGATCATCGCGCGGGTCGCGGTCAAGCTCGGAAAAGACCGCATCGGCCTGCTGACCACCGCCCTTCAGCGCGCGCTCAGCTGCCTGAACGGCCCGCTTATCCGCGCCAACCAACTTTACTGCCCGGTGCAGGACGGCTTGTGGCTGGAGATGCATCAGATTTATCAGATCGCCCGCCAGCATCAATTGCAGAACGTGCCGGTTGCCGACAGCCTCGCCCACAACACTCAGGCGATGAGCGTTGAACAGACATACATCGTTGCGCTGCTGATGGGGTGTTCGCGCTGCAATCAGATGCGCCAGCACAACATCGGCAAACTCGCCGAAGCGCTGGATGCGTGGAGCGCGATGGTCACCCTGCAGCAGCCGCTGGACAGCAACAGCCTGTACGCGGTGTCTCCAGGTACGGACACAGCGCCACGCTATGCCGCGCTGTACGACGAAGATCAGCGGCCAAATTTGCTCGGCATCGACCCCCGTGGTTTGTCGGCTGCCCTGGAGCGCTACACCGAAACACCGGTTGAAGAACGTTCGAAGTCAGCCCTGAAAGTGCCGGCGGGTTTGTCCATCGACGTCCTGCAGCACCTGGCAGCCGCGTGGGGCGACGTGTCGGAACGTGCGTTTCAGCGCACCCCGGGGCAAGGCACCCTGACCGTCTGCGTGGGCATGAGCGCTCTGCATTATTACGTCGGCGGTCAGCAGTCCTTCAGCGATCTGCTGCAAATGTCGACGCTGTCCAGAGTCGTCGACTACACGCTGCAGCCTTTGAAGCCGGTCAAGCATGATCCGTGGGCGCAGACTGCAGACGCGCCACGCGATGGCACCTCGAACAGCATGCTGCCGTTCGAGGAAATCGAATACAAACGTGACGACGCTGAAACCAATGCGGCGTCCGACGGGCAAAAGAGCTTCCCCACTTACGCGCTGCACATTGTCAATCACAGCCCGGGCGGCTACTGCCTGGCCTGGCCGAAAGAGGTGCCGGACCAGTTGCAGGCCGGCGAGATGATTGGCATCCAGGACCACGGTCACGGCTGGAGCATCGCAGTGGTGCGCTGGGTGCGGCAGGTTCGTGGCGGTGGCATGCAGATGGGCGTTGAACTGATTGCGCCCTTTGCCCAGGCGTGCGGCATGCAGCTCACGCGCGCCGAACAGAGCAGTCAGTTTCTGCGCGCCCTGCTGCTGCCGGAAGTTCGTGCGATTGACGTACCCGCGACGGTCATCGCTCCGCGCCTGCCGTTCGAGGACGGTTCCAAGGTGCTGATCAATACCAGCGGCGAACAGCGACGCGCTAGCCTGAGCAATCGTCGGGCGACGACGGGCAGCTACAACCAGTTTGAATATCAGATTCTTGAAGGACCGAAAAAGGCCGCGACGCCAGACGACGACGGCCCGGAGCAGGAATTCGACTCGCTGTGGACAGTGCTCTGAGCCATTGAGGCATCCGTTGCAGATGCCTCAACGTCCATGCGTGTTAAGCGCTGCGCCCTTCCCGGTCCCGGAACCCCAGCAAATACAGTACGCCATCCAGTCCCAGCGTCGAGATGGCCTGCTTCGCCGATTGCTTGACCAGCGGTTTGGCGCGGAACGCCACACCCAGGCCGGCGATGGCGAGCATTGGCAAGTCGTTGGCGCCGTCGCCCACTGCAATGGTCTGCTCCAGACTCAACCCTTCCTTGCTGGCGAGTTCGCGCAGCAGATCGGCCTTGCGTTGGGCGTCGACGATTGGCTCGATCGCATTACCCGTGCACTTGCCGTCCACCACTTCCAGCTCGTTGGCGAAGATGTAGTCAATGCCCAGTTTGGCCTGCAGCTGACGCGCAAAATACGTGAAGCCGCCCGACAGGATCGCCGTCTTGTAGCCCAGCCGCTTGAGTTCGGCAAACAGCGTTTCGGCGCCTTCCGTCAAACGCAGCGAAGCGCCGATCTCATCCAGCACCTTCACATCCAGACCTTGAAGCAGCGCAAGCCGCTCTTTGAAGCTGGCGCGGAAGTCCAGTTCGCCACGCATGGCGCGCTCGGTGATCTCCGACACGCGCTCGCCGACGCCGTGGGCTTTGGCCAGTTCATCGATGACCTCGGCTTCGATCAGCGTGGAGTCCATGTCGAACACGGCCAGACGACGGTTGCGGCGGAACAGTGAGTCCTGCTGGAACGCGATATCGACGTTCAGCTCTTGGGCAACATGGAGGAATTCAGCCTGCATCTGCTGAGGATCGACCGGCTCGCCGCGCACGGAAAACTCGATGCAGCCTTTACTCTTCTCGGTGGGCATGTCGAGCGGCATGCGCCCGGAAAGGCGATCGATGCGGTTGATGTTCAAGCCATATTTGGCAGTGATCGCACTGACCGTTTGCAGCTGCTCGGCGGTGACCTTGCGCGTCAACAGCGTCACGATGTGCCGCGCCTTGCCCTGACCGTCGACCCAGTGCTGATAGTCAGCTTCGGACACGTCAGTGAAACGCACGTGCTGCCCCAACTGGTCGACTGTCGCCTGCACGTTCTGGCGCACGGCCGCGCCTGCTTCTGTGTCGGGAATCTCGACCAGAAGGCCGAACGACAGCGCGTCGTGAATCACCGCCTGACCGATGTCGAGAATGTTCACGCCGCCTTGGGCCAGCACACCGGTGATGGCCGCAGTGAGGCCCGGACGGTCTTCACCGGTGATGTTTATCAGGACGATTTCGCGCAAGGCGCACCCCCGCAGTTGAAAAAAACCGCATTCTACGCACTTTCAGTGACGGCCGGGCACAGCCAGCGCTTTGCCGCCACAGGGTCGCTCGCTATACTGCGCCCCAACTTCACCAAGAGAGCCGTGCTCAGTGAACCGGCCCACGCCTGTAAAAACCGATAATTTCTTCGTGCTGATCTTCCGGGCATTGCGTCATCGACGTGTACCGATTGCTTTGCGTATCGCCAGCCACAACGTGATCCTCGTCGCGCTGGCTCTGGTGATCTACGCCTGCGTCATGGGTTTGCAGTTCAAGCAAGCCATGCACGAGCAGGCTGACGCACTGGGGCAAGCCCTGACCACGCAGACCGCCACGTCCGCCACCGAACTGCTGGTGTCCAACGACATCCTCAGCCTCAATGTGCTGCTGGGCAACCTGGTGAAAAACCCGCTGGTGGCCCACGCGGCTATTTATAGCCCCGACAACCGCATTCTTGCCGAAGCCGGACAGCGTCCGAAAAACGGCTTGCTGGGCGAGGCGGAAGGTCTCTACGAGATCAAGATCACCTTTCAGGACGTGGTCGCCGGCACGCTGCGCATCAGCCTGGACATGGCCCAGTTCCAACAGCCGCTGACCATCAGCTTGCAGAGCATGGCGATTCTGGCCGGTATCCTGCTGGCACTCGCGTTGGCCTTGAGCCTGCGCCTTGGGCGGCATATTTCCACGCCAATGCTGCAACTGCGCATGTGGCTGCGCTACATCGATCCGTACACGCCGGCCACTGATCGTCAGGATGAGATCGGCGATCTGGCGCGTCAGTTGAAGACTTCGTACGCGCCGCCAGAACCGGAACCGGCGCCCATTCCCGAGCCTGCACAGGTCGAAGACGAGGAAGACGCTTCGCCGGAGTTCGACAGCAGCGACCTGAGCGACCCTGACTTCGACGACACCCCCAAACCCCGCGCCACAGTGATTCCGGCACGACGTATCGCTGCCGAGGAAGATGAAGAAGATGAGGAGGATCCGTTTGCGGACCTTCGTGATCACTCTCCCGCCACGCCAAAACCCGCCCCGCGTCCGATCCTTCCGGTCGTGCCGTCGCAACCGCAATACAGCGCCGTGCTGGCGGTGCAGCTGGGTTCACAGGAGCAGCTGCGCCGTCTGCCGCGAACGCGCCTGACCGAGCTGCTCGAGCGCTACCGAGACTGCATCGATCAGGCCGCTTCGCTCTACGACAGCGAGCTGCACACCCTGAACGACGGCAGTTCGCTGATGGTTTTCAGCACCCAGGACAGCGGCGATGACTACCTGACCAATGCGATCTGCTGCGGCGAGTTGCTGCGTGCGTTGAGCCATGCGTTGCAGATCGAAGTCGCCGACAGCGGCATCACCCTGCAACTGCAGCTGGGGCTGACACTGGGCGAAGGCCTGCATGGCATGAACCAGATCGATCTGCTGCTGACCGAAACCGCGCAGGACGCCTTGGCGCTGTCGCAGCACAGCCGCAATCTGCTGCTGGTGGAGCGCAAGATCAGCGAAGACCCGACCATCCGCCAGCGTGCGCGTATTCGCCCGATTGCGAGCCCTGAAGGTGCCAGCTGTGTGGAGCGTCTGATGGAGCCGTATCCATCGATGCTGGAGCGCCAACTGGCGCGCATGCACGAGGCACGCAAGGTCTAAGCGTCACCCACAAAAAAGCCCGCATCGCTGCGGGCTTTTTTGTGGCCGTCACTCTCAGAAGCGGAACACTTCCAGATCAGTGCGGATGGGTGATGCCATCGGGATCTTCGGCTTGTCCTGATCAGTGCGGGTTTTCGCCGGCGCCGAGGCCTTTTTGGGCACTTCCGCCACATAGGGCTGGCTCGCGATGGGCTTGACCGCGACACTCAGCTTGTCCGCCAGGCGCTGCAGCAAAATCCCTTGAGCCTTGACCTGCGCGGCTGATGAGCCTGTATGGGGCTCTTCCAGGTGGACCAGCTTGCTGTCGCGCACATTGCCGCGGCGGTCGAGCAAGCGCCACTGGGCATCCAGTACCGCCGGCTGCTTCTCGCCGGAATCCAGGCGGGTGATGGAAAGCACCACCTGCACATCGGGCGTGAAACTGGCCGCGGCATTCGCCATCACTACGCGTTGGCTGTCGAGCTTCCAGGCCAGCTGGCGCAGAAGCAGTTGATCGATATCGGCAGACAGGCTGCCGGCCCAGCGACCGTCGGTGGAGGCCTTGAGGCTGCCATCCGGCTGACGCTGCAGTAATGTTTCACGCTGCAGATAGTCAGCAATCGCCACAGGGCCCAGCAAGACTGCGACCCCGTTGGTGTGTTTCGGTTGCCCAGGGTCGCCGCTGTCCAGCTGATAGAGCGACGTGGGCTGATGAACGCTGCAACCGGCCAAACCCAGAACGCCGGTCAACAACAGAACACAGGGAACACGTAGAAAATTCATCATCCCGTCCAAGTGAACGCCGTGTAACGCGTCCACGCTGTTGAATACTTTGAAAACATGAAGGCATTCCGCCATAGCGGCGCCGGAGGACGTCATATCATCCGTGAATATGCGCGTTGACTCCAGCGATTCTGCGTCGCTCTCGTGACGAAACGAAGAGCGACCGCCGAACCAACCGCCTTAGCCAGCGGTTTCTACCAATAGCGCATCGACGCGCTGGAATCCGCGCGGCAGCTTGTTGCCCCGTCGTCCGCGTTCGCCTTTGTAGTGCTCCAGATCGTCGGGCTTGAGCGACAGATTGCGCTTACCCGCCTGCAGCACCAGCGTGGCGCCGTCCGGGACGACGGCCAGGTCGGTCACGTACTCTTCCCGACTGGCAACGCGCTCGCCCGGAATGCCAATGATCTTGTTGCCTTTGCCCTTGCCCAGTTGCGGCAGATCGCTGATTTTGAACACCAGCAAACGACCTTCGGTGGTCACGGCGGCGAGCCAGTTGTGCTCACGATCCGGCACCGGACGCGGCAGGATCACCTTGGCCCCGGCCGGCAAGCTCAACAGCGCCTTGCCTGCTTTGTTCTTGGCCTGCAGGTCTTCACCCTTGACCACGAAACCGTAGCCGGCATCGGACGCAACCACGTACAGCGCGTCATCCTCGGGCAACAGCACGCATTCGAATGTCGCACCGGGCGGCGGCGTCAGACGCCCGGTCAGCGGTTCGCCTTGCCCACGGGCCGATGGCAAGGTGTGCGACGGCACCGAATAACTGCGACCAGTGGAGTCGATAAACACCGCAAACTGGTTGGAACGACCCGGCGCCAGGGCCTTGAAGCCATCCCCGGCCTTATAGGAGAGCCCGGTGGCATCGGTTTCATGACCTTTGGCGGAACGAACCCAGCCTTTTTCCGACAGCACGACCGTCACTTTCTCGTTCGGCAGCAGATCGTGTTCGGTCAGGGCTTTGGCTTCGGTGCGCTCGACGATAGGCGAACGACGGTCGTCGCCATAGGTTTCGGCATCCTTGATCAGCTCGGTGCGTACCAGTTTCTTCAGCTTGGCCTCGCTGCCCAACAGGGCTTGCAGCTTGGCTTGTTCCTTGAGCAATTCATCCTGCTCGGCACGCAACTTCATTTCTTCCAGTCGCGCCAACTGACGCAAACGGGTGTCGAGAATGTAATCGGCCTGGATTTCGCTCAGGGCGAAACGCGCGATCAGCGCGGCTTTCGGGTGCTCCTCGGTGCGGATGATGTGAATCACTTCATCCAGATTGAGGTAAGCGATCAACAAACCATCCAACAGGTGCAAGCGACGCTCAACCTTGTCGAGGCGGAATTGCAGGCGACGACGCACGGTCTGTACCCGGAACTCCAACCACTCGACCAGCAATGCGCGCAGGTTTTTCAGCTGCGGCTTGCCGTCCAGGCCAATGATGTTGATGTTGACCCTGTAGCTAGACTCCAGCTCGGTGGTAGCGAACAGGTGCTGCATCAGCGCATCGTGGTCGAAGTTCTTGCGGGCGCCCGGGATGATCACGATCCGGCACGGGTTTTCGTGGTCGGATTCGTCACGCAGGTCAGCGATCTGCGGCGCTTTGGACGGTTTGGCCTGCATCATCGCCGCGATCTGCTCCAGCACCTTGGCACCGGACACCTGATGCGGCAGCGCGGTAACGATGATGTCGCCGTCTTCGATGTGGTAAACGGCGCGCATACGCACCGAGCCCTTGCCGGTTTCGTACATTTTCAGCAGGTCGGCGCGGGGCGTGATGATTTCCGCTTCGGTCGGGTAGTCCGGGCCCTGAATGTGCTCACAGAGCTGTTCGACCGTGGCTTTCGGCTCATCGAGCAACCGCACGCAGGCTGTCGCGACCTCCCGCAGGTTGTGCGGCGGTACGTCGGTGGCCATGCCGACAGCGATGCCGGTGGTGCCGTTGAGCAGAATGTTCGGCAAACGCGCCGGCAACACCAGCGGCTCGTCGAGGGTGCCGTCGAAATTCGGTCCCCAATCCGCCGTGCCCTGACCCAATTCACTGAGCAGCACTTCGGAGTAACGGGACAGACGCGCTTCGGTGTAGCGCATGGCGGCGAACGACTTGGGATCGTCCGGCGCACCCCAGTTACCCTGGCCGTCGACGAGTGTGTAGCGATAGCTGAAGGGTTGTGCCATCAGCACCATGGCTTCGTAGCAGGCCGAGTCGCCGTGGGGGTGAAACTTGCCGAGCACGTCACCGACGGTACGCGCCGATTTTTTGTGCTTGGCGTCAGCGTCCAGGCCCAGCTCGCTCATCGCGTAGACGATGCGTCGCTGCACAGGCTTCAGGCCGTCGCCGATGTGCGGCAGCGCCCGGTCCATGATCACGTACATGGAATAGTTGAGATAGGCCTGTTCGGTGAAGTCAGCCAGCGATCGGCGTTCTACGCCATCCAGGCTGAGGTCAAGGGAGTCGCTCATGCGGGCCTCATCATTTTGTCGTCTGGCGCAGCAGCAATGTGCCGCCGCGCTGTGTGAATTCGAGTTGTTTCACGGCGCTCATGCCCAGCAGCACCTGTTCACCGTCCAGACCGGGCACCACCAGGGCGCGCACGTTGTTCAGGACGATGTCGCCAATCTGTAACCGTTGCAGCGTGGTCCGGAACGCGTCGGTGCGTCCGTTGGCCGTACTCACCTGTACGCGCTCGCCCCGCTCGAGGCGCAGCGCCTGCGCGACGTTCTCCGGCACGGCGACGTTGGTTGCGCCGGTGTCGAGCATGAACTGCACCGGACGGGTATTGATCTGCCCGGTCATGACAAAATGGCCGTCACGATTGCCCACCAGCTTCACCTCGACATAGCCGTCTCCATGCTCGGAGGCGACGATGGTATTCGGATTTTCCTGACGCTGCTCCCACTCGCCAAAAAACCGCGTCGCCAGAAACAGCGCCGCCGCCCAGGCGATGATCAGCATCAGCCGCCCGGCGCGTTTGCCGGGGGGTGACGGGGTCAAGGCTTGCCGCTCCAGCCACCCTCGGGCGCGGCAAAGCGCCAGACGACGGGACGTTTTTCGCCATCGGCGCGGACACCGAAGTTGTTGTCGGTGCCGACCCAAGCGCCTTTTTCGTCGACGATCAGCGCTTCGGTCAGGCCGTATTTCTGGTCATACAGCCGGTTTGGCTGGAGCGCCTCTTTGGCGAACGACCAGCACGTTTCCAACTGACCTGTCGTCAAGGTCCGACGGCAGATTCGGTAAGCCGCGCGCTCCAGGGTGAACAGCTTGCCCTTGTACAGCGAGACGTCGGAAAAGTCCTTGGAGACGGCCTTGCCACCCAGCTCGGGCGGCAAAATATCGTTGCCGGACTCGACTCGCAGAATGCAGCTGGCGTCACAGGCCCAGCCGTCCTTGCCGAGCTTTGCGGTCAACAGGCCGCGCTTGTCACGCTCGGCGGCGAGCCATAGTTGATCGCCTGCCGGATTGACCGCGATCCCTTCGAAGATGGCGTTGAAATGCTGCAGCATCCCGGCCGACTGCGCTTCTTCGACGACCTTCCTGGGCAGCTCCAGCCAGACCGGCGCACCGTCAACCGGCACTTTCAGCACGGCGGCGTAGGCTTCACTGACGAGGTAACGGTTGCCCGCTGCGTCGCAACTCACGCCTTCAAAATCCAGGTCGCCGCCACGGATCAGCGCCGAAGCCTTGGCCATGCCACGCAGGGTCGCAGACAGCCCGCTGTCCGGAATCGGTGGGATTTCCAGCGTCTGGGCCTTGGCTTTCCAGACCGTTGCCGAGGTGTCAAGGCTGTAAAGCAGGGTGTCGTCGCGGTCCGAAACGGTCCACAGCACGCCGTTGCAGGACGCGAGCCCGGACAGGTTGCCGCCGATCATGTCGTCCACCGGATGCTCTGACAGCAGCTTGAGCTCGGGCAATGGCGCGGCGAAAACGGGCGTGGCGATCAATAACAGCGCTGCAAACCAGCCCCGCATCAGACCAGCACCTCGGCCAGATTGCCTTTGGATTCGAGCCAGCTCTTGCGGTCGCCTGCGCGTTTCTTGGCCAGCAGCATGTCCATCATTTCCGACGTCGCCTCAAAGTCATCCAGGGTCAGCTGCACCAGTCGGCGGGTATTCGGGTCCATGGTGGTTTCGCGCAGCTGCGGCGGGTTCATTTCACCCAGGCCTTTGAATCGGGTGACCTGCGGCTTGCCGCGTTTCTTCTCAGCCACGAGCCGGTCGAGAATGCCGTCGCGCTCGGCTTCGTCCAGGGCGTAATAAATGTCTTTACCCAAGTCGATACGGTACAGCGGCGGCATGGCGACGTAGACGTGACCTGCATCCACCAGCGGGCGGAAATGCTGGACGAACAAGGCGCACAGCAGCGTGGCGATGTGCAGGCCGTCGGAGTCGGCGTCGGCGAGGATGCAGATTTTGCCGTAGCGCAGCTGGCTCATGTCCGCAGCGCCCGGATCAACCCCGATCGCCACGGCAATGTTGTGCACTTCCTGGCTGGCGAGCACTTCGCCGCCGTCGACTTCCCAAGTGTTCAGGATCTTCCCGCGCAACGGCAGGATGGCCTGAAATTCCTTGTCCCGGGCCTGTTTGGCGGAGCCGCCGGCGGAGTCACCCTCGACCAGAAACAGCTCGGAGCGCATCGGATCCTGCCCCGCGCAATCGGCCAGTTTGCCCGGCAGTGCAGGGCCTGAGGTGATGCGTTTGCGCTCGACCTTCTTGCTCGCTTTGAGACGACGACCGGCATTGTTGATCGCCAGTTCGGCCAGCTGCATGCCCATTTCCGGGTGCGCATTGAGCCACAGGCTGAAAGCATCCTTGACCACACCGGCAACAAACGCCGCCGCCTCACGGGACGACAGCCGCTCTTTGGTCTGGCCGGAGAATTGTGGCTCCTGCATCTTCATCGACAGCACGAAAGCGATGCGCTCCCAGACGTCTTCAGGCGCCAGCTTCACGCCGCGGGGCAGCAGATTACGGAACTCGCAGAAGTCACGCATCGCGTCCAGCAGGCCCTGCCGCAGGCCGTTGACGTGGGTGCCGCCCTGGGCCGTCGGAATCAGGTTGACGTAACTCTCCTGAACGCTGTCGCCGCCCTCGGGCAACCACAGCAGCGCCCAGTCGACAGCCTCTTTATTGCCTGCGAATACGCCGCAGAACGGCTCGTCGGGCAGGCGCAGAAAGTCGGACACCGAATCCTGCAGATACGAGCGCAGCCCATCCTCGTAATGCCACTCGACCTTCTCGCCAGTGCCTTTGTCCTCGAAGCTAACCAGCAGGCCCGGACACAGAACGGCCTTGGCCTTGAGCACGTGCTTGAGGCGGCTGACAGAAAATTTCGGGGTGTCGAAGTATTTGGGGTCCGGCGCGAAATACACGCTGGTGCCGGTATTTCGCTTGCCAACGGTGCCAATCACCGCCAGTTCGCTGGCTTTGTAGCCATCGGCAAAGGTCATTTCGTATTCGTTGCCATCGCGCTTGACCCGTACCCGTACCTCGGTCGAGAGCGCGTTGACCACGGAAATCCCGACGCCGTGCAGGCCGCCGGAGAACTGGTAGTTCTTGTTGGAGAACTTGCCGCCGGCGTGGAGCTTGGTGAGGATCAGCTCGACGCCCGACACGCCTTCTTCGGGGTGGATGTCCACGGGCATGCCGCGACCATCGTCGGAGACTTCCAGCGAATTGTCGGCGTGCAGAATGACCTGCACAGACCGGGCGTGACCTGCCAGCGCTTCGTCGACGCTGTTGTCGATGACTTCCTGCGCCAGGTGGTTGGGGCGTGAGGTGTCGGTGTACATGCCCGGCCGTTTGCGGACCGGGTCGAGGCCCGAGAGGACTTCGATGGCGTCTGCGTTATAAGAGCTAGCGCTGGGATTGGCCATGGGGTCTCGTCATCAAGTCGTTCATGAAATTTCGGAGTGCTACTGTTTTACAAGAATGTTTTTACAAGACTGTTCTACACGTGTGTCGCAGCGACGGCTCAGGTCAGAGCCCGCTCAGATCGACGCCCTGCAGCAGCGCTGGAGCGAACCCGGCGAAGCTCAACAGCGCTGGCATCTTTGCAGCGAAACCCTGAAACCCGTGGTCGCCACCCGCTTCGATGCGCAATGCACAAGCCCGATAGAAACTTTGGGCGCGGCGGTAATCCAGCGTCTCGTCGCCCGTTTGCAGCCACACCTGAATACGCTGCGGGTCCTGCGGAGCAGGCACTTCCAGCTCGGCCAGCGCCTTCACGTGGTCGTGCGTCAGCTCCCAGCTCTCGCCGGTATAAAGGTTTTGTTGGGTGCCGAGAAAACCATCGAAGAGCTGATGCGGATTGACCGCCGGGTTGATCAGCACAGCCTTGAGGCCGTGGCGCTCAGCCAAGTGAGTCGCATAGTAGCCGCCGAGCGAGCTGCCGACCAGCAGCGGCCGACCGAGCTCCTTGATTGCGGCCTCCAACTGGGTCAGCGCCTGACGCGGATGATGATGCAGTTCGGGCACGCGCACGTAATCGCTCAAACCCAGACGCGCCATCAGCGTCGTCAGCTGTGTGGCTTTCTGCGACCTGGCCGAGCTGTTCAGGCCGTGAATATAAAGAAGCGTCGATTGATCCTGGTTCACGCAGTTGCCTCCCAAACGGCAATCGATACATCCCGGACGGGCTGGCCTGTCGCCGCCCATCAAGGCAAAGCCACGCAGTTTACAGGGTCAACTGCGCGATGACTCACCTGTTGACGAATCGCGGCAAATTGAGGAAATGTCTTTCAGTAGCCCGCGCCGTTGATGTCGACGTCGAACAGGTCGGGCTCGATACGCGAAACACCGGTTTCGACCCGGCCATCGTCGTGCAGGCGCAGCCAGCGATAGCCGGGCGCAAGGTCATCAAGACCGAAATCCACGCTGTTCGGCGCGAATTGAATGCAGGTCGATGGCGAAGCCATTAGCCGCACGCCGTCACGAAGCTGATCGAATTCTTGATGCACGTGCCCCCACAGCACCGCACGCACCTGAGGAAATCGATCCAGGACCGAAAAAAGCGCCTCGGGATTGCGCAAACCGATGGGTTCCATCCATGCCGCCCCGATGGGCAGCGGATGATGATGCAGACACACCAGATGATGCCGCTCCGGCGCCTCGCTCAAGGCCTGGGCGAGCAACTGAAGCTGGCCGTCTTGCAGATAACCGGGGACGGACCCGGAAACAGCAGAATCCAGCATCGTGACCCGCCAACTGCCGACGTCGACGACCGGTTCGAGAAAGTCGCTGTTCTGCGCGGCAATCGCCATCTCCCTCAGCTCGTCGTGATTCCCCGGAATCCAGCGCACGGGCGCATTCAGGCGCTCACTTGCCTCGCGGAATGCCTGATACGACTCAACCGTGCCGTCCTGAGACAAGTCCCCCGTCGCCAGCACCAGATCGATCGCCGGCTGCTCGATGAGGACACGCTCGACCACCGCATCGAGACTGGCGCGCGTGGGCATGCCCAGCAGCGTGCCGTCCGCTTCGGCGAACAGATGGCTGTCGGTCAATTGGACCACCAGCACGGATGAGGAATGAGAGGATGGGCTCGACAATGGCCATCTCCTTAAGCGGATGTGGCCGGATTATGGTGTGAGATCGGTGCGGCGGCAAACCTGGAAAGAGGGCCTGGTTCTCATCTGCGTGCAGAAGGTCCAGCCGATAAGTCGCGCCGTCTCAGCGTACCGCCTCAAACTCATGCCCGCACGCCAGGCAATGGCTGAGCCATTCACCCAGAAAAACGTTGAGCTGGGCCTTTTCGTCAGGCTGGTGCATGTCGGCATTGGGATAGGGATAGATACCCTGGAAACGACGCGCGTGCTCGGCGCCGATGACTTCGGCCATGCGCGCGTCGTGGTAGACCTGCACTTCGAGGACGGGCACCGGCAACCACGGCAGGCTGTGTTCCTGACGGACTTGGAGCGTGGTGGTGTACGGGCAATCGAGGATGACCTCGACCGCCAGCACGCCCAGCATCTGATCGCCCTGGGTCACGGCGACCCGGCGTGAGCGCTGTTGATTGCGCATATCGGGCAGCAAACGCATCAAGCGCGCGTAGTTCGCCTCGCAGGCGGCTTGCAGCCCGGCGAGGTCGACACGATAGCGCTCGCGCAGAAGATTCACGACCATAGCCCCCTTACTTCGGCGCGATTGAGCGCCAGCCATTGCATTGCAATAATAGTTGCGGCGTTGACGATGCGCCCGTCCCTGACGGCTTGCATCGCGTCGTCGAATGACCAGACCGAAACCCGGATGTCTTCGGCCTCTTCTACCAGCCCGTGCAGCCCACCTGCCCCCTCGCTGTCGCACTTGCCCAGGTACAGATGCACGAACTCGTTGCTGCCCCCCGGCGATGGAAAGTATTTGGTGATCGGCCAAAGGGCGTTGAACGTCAGCCCAGCTTCCTCTTGTGCCTCGCGGTGAGCAACCTCTTCGGGCTCCTCTTTTTTATCGATCAGGCCGGCGACCATTTCGATCAGCCACGGGTTGTCGTGCTTGCCGATAACGCCGACGCGGAACTGCTCGATGAGCACCACTTCATCGCGCTTGGCGTCGTAGGGCAGCACGCACACCGCATCATGGCGAACGAACAGCTCACGCTTGATTTCCGGGCCCATGCCGCCCGCGAACAACTCGTGGCGCAATTGAAGACGGTCGAGCTGGTAAAACCCTTTGAAGCAGGTCTCACGGTGTGTAATTTCGTGCTTTGTCGGTGTCGATCTGTTGCTATCCGTCATACATTTCTCACTGCTTGAGCACTGTGTCCGGGCCCATCCTAACGCGCTGTGGTGCGGGATGCAGCCCTTTGAATTCGCAAAACCGGTCACCGGGGTAGACGACTGCCGGCGAAAGCACTCTAATCCGCCCGATGGCGAACTGATTGCGCCACCCACAGTCGAAGGACCTTGCCGTTACCTACCACGTGACGCCCCCTTATGCCGATGCCAAGGATCAACATGTCTTTTCTGAAGATCATTTCACTGGCCTGCGTGGCCCTGATTTTGGGCGCCTGCCAAAGCCTGTTCCAACCCAATCTGCGCAGTCCGCTGACCGTTCAGCGTGACGCCTCCGAGCTGATGAAGCCCGGCTGCACCACCGATGATTGCCCGCTGGTGAACATCGACACCGTGCATTTCCCCGATGAGCCGAAACTTGACGAGATCGTCCAGCGCACGCTGCTGCAACTGACCCGCAGCGACAGCGATGGTCCGGTGCCGCCGACGCTGAAGGCGTACCAAGAGCAATACTTGAGCCGCGCGCCGGCGCGCAACAGCAGCTACCTGCAAGCCAAGGTACGTGAGCAGCATGACGGAATCGTGGTCGTGGAGCTGTCCAGCTACGTCGATTCCGGCAGCGGCCAGGGTAATCCGGGCCGCGCGTTCATCAACTATTCCCGCCAGCAACACCGCGTGCTGACGCTCGCCGACATGCTGGTCCCGGGTCAGGAAGCTGCCTTCTGGGACAAGGCCCGCCTCGCTCATCAGGCCTGGCTGATCAGCAGCAAGCTGGACAAGGACACCGAGTTCCAGAACATGTGGGCATTCAAGCAAACTTCCAACATTGCTCTGACGTACGGTGCGGTGATCCTCAAGTACCCGGTGACAACCATCGCCCCCTACGCCATGGGCCACATCGAGCTGAAGATTCCGTATCCGCAGTTGAACGGCATCGTTAAGCCTGAGCTGTTTCCTGGCCGGAGCTGATTGGTTGAACCCAAGCCGGTTGCTGAGAAAGCGCCGGCTTTTTTATTAACATCCCCTTCCTTAACCCCCCCTCTTTTCCATATCCAGCTCCTACATACACGTTCATACATAACTTCCAAACATTAAACATCAACCTCCTTAAACCCGCCCCATTATTAAACCCCTTGTTTATTGACGCCTCACTGATTTAATCATTAAGTTCCGCCCTGAACTTTTTAGAACAGTCAGGGAGACGGGATGCGCTTATGGAATGTCCTGCCGTCATGGTTTGAAATTGAAGATCGATTGAGGCTTGAAGTTCAAAGTAGCGGCCTAGGCGACTTTCGAAGTTACCTAAATGAACAGGCGCCTTCTGTCGAACTTGTTCTGCGCCGTGTCGACAACATCAGAACTGCCTTTTACTGCGCCGAGTTTGAAGCCAGCGCATTATTGCGCCAGCGATTCGCAGACATCGACATAGCCGACGTGCTGTTTGATCTGATGGGCGTCGTCGGCGACATGGCCATGATCATTGTCGGCAGTGTTCTGGCCGGGGGCGCGATGGGTGCGGGGGTAGGCGCCCTGGCGGGTGGCATAGGCGCGGGGCCCGGCGCGATCGCTGGCATGGCGGCGGGATTGCAAGCCAGCAGCTGGATTCTCGGGGTGCTTGGGCTGGCGTCGGTCGCGGAGTTTTTCGTACAAGGTCTGCCTGCGCTGCTGGACCACTACGTGCGCGGTATCGAGGTCGCTTGGGACGGGACCCGAGGCAACGATGGGCTAAACCCGATTTCACAGGACGACCCGTGGGTTGTCGATCAAGCGGCACACCACATCGCCCGCGGGCACACGGAAGTGGTAATCCTGCTGCTCGGCGCAATGGTTGAGTATTTGACCCGAGGTCGCGGCGACATCGCGCTACTGGCTGGCCAAATGCGCGCCAGCAGAAAAGGCGCGCGGCTGGCGCAGTGGATGGTCAAGTATGAAGAGGGCCTTAAAGGGCGGCCTGACTTGCAGCCTGCCAGGGCTCGAACGGGTAGCTCGCTCACACCGGAGCCTAAGTCCGACAGCTCTCGGGAAACCGATCGACCGGGCGGGAAGAAACCGCTGGGCATGCCGGAATACAAGGTGCCATGCTTTAACGCGAGCAACCTGCATGACAGCAAGATTCCCGAGTTCGACAGGCAGCTGGGTGGACAGGAAAGAGGGTTGAATGATTTGACCGTGGCTGAGTATCTGCGGGGGCGGGAGGCGTTCAAGGCGGGAGATAAGGTTAGGGATCCGGGGGTGGCCCGGCTCGCCAGAAAGGCTCTGGAAGAAGGTTTGATTAAAGACGCCATGGCCAAAATGAAGCTAGACGATACCCCACTACTCGGAGCGAGACGCGCGGCGAAAATCATAGCGCGAGAAAAGATGAGCATCCTTGCCGCTTTGCATAACCCCGATTTATTTGCGGGAGGGAAAGACGTCATCTCTGACTTCGGAGATGCACGTGTCAATTCAAGTATTGGCGCGCAGTGGCGAGGCAGAATAGACGGATTGGATCACGCCGCGAGCACAACGAGCGTAGATATGCGTGACAGCGTAAAAATCAACGCAAGACTGGAAAGGTGTAAATAGGGGTATGGACGAATATTACGTTTGCTTGATTGAAGAAGTCGGCCCGGAAATAAATAGAAGGGAAGCTCCATTATCATCCATGGAAAAGTACACAGGGGTATTGCCATCGCAACTGTTATTACATTGGCATCGGTATGGCTGGAGCGGCTACGGAAATGGAGTATTTTGGTGCGTCAACCCGGCCGAGTACGAAGTAACCATGCGCTCTTGGCTGTCGGAGTCAGGCATTCCAGATCCTGAGACCTATCATGTGATCGCAAGAGGGGCATTTGGGGATATCTACATGTGGCAGCAAGGTACCGGAAGCTGGCTAACGGTCAATGCAGTTTATGCTAGATATATGCGAACCACTCGACACATATCCACCGAACGTTTTGATGACGAGATACAAATCTTCTTCGCGTCCTTTGATCACGCTTCGAACGACTTTGACGATCTGTTTGAAAAAGCACTGGCAGTACTAGGACCGCTGGAGCCCGATGAGATGTACGGCTTCGTACCTGCCCTCGTACTTGGCGGTCCAGCCGATCTCAAACATCTGCAAAAGGTCAAAACCATCGAGCACCTGACTTTTCTGTCCCAGCTCGCACCGCTGACGGATTGGGGATTCCCGGACCTTGATTCGCTCTGATGAATGCTGCCGACTTGAGCCTGAATACTGTAAATCCAGGCCCGGCCCGCTGAGTTAATGCCGCACATCGGCCTTGAATGCAGATGCCTGTCCGCGCGCCAATCCCCACTGCAGCACGCCAGCGACAATAAGCGCGGGCAGCGTTGCGCCGATGTCCGGATACAGATTCGCCAGCAGATGGTAGGTGCCGATCCCGCCGATCCACGCGATTAACGTCATCCAGCGCAGGCCCGTCGTCGCGATGCCGTGACGACGGCGGCGCAGGATGAAGTGATCCACCAGTACCACGCCGAACAGTGGCGCGAACACCGAAGCGATCATCAGCAGGAAGTTCTGGTATTGGGCGAGTGGCGCAAAGCAGGCGATCAGTGTGCAGATGATGCCGATCGCCAGCGACAGGTGTTCGACTTTGGCCTTGAGCAGAATCCCGCTCGACACGGCTGCACTGTGAATGTCGGCAAACGCGTTTTCCGATTCGTCCAGCAGGATAAGCAGCAACGGAATGCCCATCCCCGCGCCCGCCAGCGCCAGCAGCAGCGCGTTGGCTTCACCACTTGGCGCGAAGGCCAGGGTGTACGCCACGCCAAGGGACATCAGCCAGAAATTGCCGATGAAGAAGCCCAGCGCTGTGCCACCGAACACACCGGTGGCGCGCTTGCCGAACCGTGAGTAGTCCGCAATCAGCGGCAGCCACGACAGCGGCATGGCGATGGCAATGTCGAAGCCGACGGCAAATGGCATCGAATTGTCGCCCGCGCGTGACCACAGCGCCGTCAAATCAGCCTTGCTGAACAAGTTGAAGGTCAGCCAGGCGCACGCCGCCAAGAGCAGCCAGATGCCCCATTTGCGCAGGATCTGCCGGACGAAGGCCAACGGACCGCTCACGGCGAGCAAGGTCGCGAGGGCGCCGAACACCAAGGTCCAGAGCATCGGACTCGCCCAAAGGCTCCCTTCGGAGAAAGCGCCCGCGCCCAGCAGGCTGGCGGCGTCGCGCATGACGATGATTTCAAACGAGCCCCAGCCCACCAGTTGCAGCAGATTGAGAATCGCCGGAACGCCTGCTCCCTTGCTGCCCAGGCTGAGCTTGAGCGCCGCCATCGACGACAGCCCGGTGTCACTGCCAACGACGCCAACAGCAGCGAGCAGCAAGACGCCGACCAGCGTGCCGAGGAGAATCGCCAGCATCGAGCCGGACATGCCCAGCCCGGGCGCCAGCAACGCGCCGGTTTGCAGGACCATGAGGCCGATGCCGAGGGAAAACCACAGAGAGAATAGATCGCGCCCGCCAAAAACCCGCTTGGCGGCGGGTACGGGGGCGTCGGGGGAATAGGTGCCGGGAGTGTTCACTTTTGTGTCTCGCTGAAGAGCCGTTATGAGCTGCAAGCCGCAAGCCGCAAGAGAAGATCAAACGCGGGCCTGCTTTTCCTTGCAGCTTGTGACTTGCCGCTTGCCGCTTGCCACTAAACCTTCTTATAAAGCTGACTGCCTTCCTGCCTGAACCGCGCCGCCTGATCGCGCATGCCTTCGTCCACCGACACGTCCACCGCGCTGATCTTCTGGTTAGCGGCGTACTCGCGCACTTCCTGGGTGATCTTCATCGAGCAGAATTTCGGCCCGCACATGGAGCAGAAATGCGCGACCTTCGCCGAGTCTTTCGGCAGCGTCTCGTCGTGGTAGGCGCGCGCGGTATCCGGGTCCAGCCCGAGGTTGAACTGGTCTTCCCAGCGGAATTCAAACCGCGCCTTGCTCAGCGCATTGTCCCGAATCTGCGCACCGGGATGCCCCTTCGCAAGATCCGCGGCATGGGCGGCGATCTTGTAGGTAATGATCCCGGTCTTCACGTCGTCCTTGTTCGGCAACCCCAAGTGTTCCTTGGGCGTGACGTAGCACAGCATCGCGCAGCCGAACCAGCCGATCATGGCCGCGCCGATGCCCGACGTTATGTGGTCGTAACCCGGTGCAATGTCGGTGGTCAGTGGGCCGAGGGTGTAGAACGGCGCCTCGTCGCAGCACTCCAGCTGCTTGTCCATGTTCTCCTTGATCAACTGCATCGGCACGTGGCCCGGGCCTTCGATCATGCATTGCACGTCGTGCTTCCAGGCAATCTTGGTCAGCTCGCCAAGGGTCTCCAACTCACCGAACTGCGCTTCGTCGTTGGCATCGGCAATGGAGCCCGGGCGCAAGCCGTCTCCCAGGGAGAAGCTGACGTCATAGGCCTTCATGATTTCGCAGATGTCGTCGAAGTGGGTGTAAAGGAAGTTTTCCTTGTGATGGGCCAGGCACCATTTGGCCATGATCGAACCGCCACGGCTGACGATCCCGGTCACGCGCTTGGCGGTCAGCGGCACGTAGCGCAGCAGTACACCGGCGTGAATAGTGAAATAGTCCACGCCCTGCTCCGCCTGCTCGATCAGCGTGTCACGGAACAGCTCCCAGGTCAGGTCTTCGGCGGCGCCACCGACTTTTTCCAGCGCCTGATAAATCGGCACGGTGCCGATGGGCACGGGCGAATTGCGAATGATCCACTCGCGGGTTTCATGAATATGCTTGCCGGTGGACAGGTCCATGACCGTGTCCGACCCCCAGCGAATCCCCCAAGTCAGTTTCGCCACTTCCTCTTCGATGGACGAGCCCAGCGCGCTGTTGCCGATATTGCCGTTGATCTTCACCAGAAAGTTGCGCCCGATGATCATCGGCTCGAGCTCAACGTGGTTGATGTTGGCGGGAATGATCGCGCGACCACGGGCGATTTCCTCGCGCACGAACTCAGGCGTGATCTCTTTCGGAATGCTCGCACCGAAGCTCTGGCCTGGGTGCTGCTGGGTGAGCAGGCCGGCGGCGCGGGCTTCCTGCAGCTTCATGTTTTCGCGGATGGCGACGTATTCCATCTCGGCGGTGATGATGCCCTGACGCGCGTAGTGCATCTGGCTGACGTTAGCTCCCGACTTTGCCCGACGCGGATTGCGTACGTGGGCGAAACGCAGCTTGGTCAATTCGGCATCGGCCAAGCGCTGCTGGCCGAAGTTGGAGGTCAGACCTGCCAGACGCTCGGTGTCGGCGCGGGACTCGATCCATGCCGAACGCACGTCGGCCAGGCCTTTGCGCACGTCGATGATGACGTTGGGGTCGGTATAAGGGCCGGAGGTGTCGTACACACAGACCGGCGCGTTGATCTCGCCGCCGCTGTCTGTTCCGGAGAAGCCGGTGGGCGTAACGTCCAGGCTGATCTCGCGCATGGGCACACGGATGTCCGGACGCGAGCCCTGGACGTAGATTTTCTGCGAGCGGGTAAACGGTTGAACCGACCCAGAATCGACTTGGGCGGATTCACTCAGATTGGCGTTTTTTAGTGTTGTACTCATCACGGGCTCTCCAGACATCATCCAGCGGCGGAATGAATTGTCGGAGCTTGAGCCTGATGAACACGGACGGATGCACCCTGAGACGACATGGATGCTGAGAATCGAAGAGGCGCGGACTGTTCAGAAATTGAACAAAGACGACCCCGGACGACGCTCAAGAGGACTCGCCGGGAGACGAGAAATCTTGTTCCCTACGCAGGCGCTAACCTGATCAGGTTCAACGGGATCCGGATTATCCGATCTCAGCCTCATATCAAGGCACCCCGACAAGAACGGCTTCAGTCTAGTCGCGGCGCAGGCCAAACGCCAAGCGCGGAATTCAAACGCGCGTTAAATGGCTGATTTGCCCGATTGTTGTCCCTACCCTCTGGAACTACACTCGCTACGCGGCGCCAAAGCCATCTGGATCGGACGCAACGTCAATGTCTTCATACCGCTTGAATTACTAGGGAATGTCTATGCTGCGCAAATTTTCACTGGCCATTGCCGTGTCGTGTGCTTCGAGTGCGATGGCCGGGGCAGCAGACGTGCCGCTGCCAACCAGGACCGGGTTGGTCAGCGTGTATCAGGAAGCGGTGAACAACAACGCTGATCTCGCGGCGGCCCGCGCCAGCTATGACGCGCAGAAGGAAATCGTGCCTCAGGCTCGCGCCGGCCTGCTGCCGAACATCTCCGGTGGTGCTGACATCAATGACACCCGCACATCGATTGACCAACCCTCCGCCGTCATCAGCCGCAGCGGAACGGTCTATCGCGCGACCCTGAGTCAGCCGATCTTCCGTGCCGACCGCTGGTTCCAGCTCAAGGCTGCGAAGGACGTCAACGAGCAGGCCATCCTGCAGCTCTCGGCCACCGAGCAAAACCTGATTCTGCAAAGCGCCGAAGACTACTTTGCGGTGCTTCGCGCACAGGACAATCTCGCCTCGACCAAGGCAGAGGAAGCGGCGCTCAAGCGCCAGCTCGATCAGGCCAATGAACGCTTCGATGTCGGCCTGTCGGACAAGACCGACGTGCTTCAAGCGCAAGCCAGCTACGACACCGCACGCGCTGCGCGGATCGTCGCCAAACGCCAGGTCGATGACGCGTTTCAGGCGCTGATCACCCTGACCAACCGCGATTACAACTCCATCGAAGGCATCGTGCACACCCTGCCTGTGCTCGCACCTACGCCCAACGACGCGAAAGCCTGGGTCGACACCGCGACGCAGCAGAACCTGAATCTGCTGGCCAGCAACTACGCCGTCAGCGCCGCTGAAGAAACCCTGCGTCAACGCAAGGCAGGCCACGCGCCTACCGTCGATGCGGTAGCGCAGTACGAGAAGGGCGACAACGACCCGCTGGGCTTCACCAATCCCAATTACACCGGTCAGAGTTTCCACGGCAGCGTCGAGCAACGCACCATCGGCCTGCAGGTGAATATCCCCATCTACAGCGGCGGGCTGACCAGTTCTCAAGTCCGCGAGGCCTATGCCCGCCTCGGCCAGAGCGAACAACAGCGCGAAGGTCTGCGCCGCCAGGTGGTGGAAAACACCCGAAACCTGCACCGCGCGGTGAACACCGATGTCGAGCAGGTCCAGGCGCGCAAACAGTCGATCATCTCCAACCAGAGCGCGCTGGAGGCCACGGAAATCGGCTATCAGGTGGGTACGCGCAACATCGTCGACGTGCTGGATGCACAGCGCCAGTTGTATGCATCGGTGCGCGATTACAACAACACCCGCTACGACTACATCCTCGACAACCTGCGTCTGAAGCAGGCAGCCGGCACGCTGAGCCCTGGGGATCTGCAGGATCTGTCGCGCTTCCTGAAGGCCGATTACAACCCTGACAAAGACTTCCTGCCGCCTGATCTGGCGAAAGAAGCGGCGAAGAACTTCGAACGGCCGACGGAGCGGTGAGCGGCTTCACTGAAAGGATGTAATGCATTGAAACGGGAATCACTGCGCTTGATTCGTAGTCAGTGACCTGTGCCCTGAAACCGCGCAGTAGCGTGGTGAATGACGTACTTGTGGGAGTGAGCTTGCTCACGAAGACGATATTCCAGCCGCTGAAGATTTGGCGGATGTACCTGCCTCTTCCCGAGCAAGGTGGAGCGCCACCCCGGTCGGTCCCACAGGTACTCAGTCAGCAGGCAGAGCTGCGGAGTTGGCCAGCTTTACTAGTCGGATTGGTGGCGCCCTGACACTCCGATGCCGTGCGGTAACTAGCGCACCTGTGGGAGTGACCGGGGTGGCGCTCCACCTTGCTCACGAAGGCGGCATTTCAGGCGCAATCAGTTCAACAACCGCCCAATCCCATCCAGCAACCTCTGCAACGCACCTTGATTGGCCTTCATCACGGCCAATCCGGCATCGGCCATTGCCTTTGCTTTCTGAGGATGGTCGATCAAATCACGTACCGTTGCGGCCAATGCAGCTGCGTCAGTCACTTCCTCCAACGCGCCGGCGTTACGCAACATCGCGGCGATTTCGAGGAAGTTGAACAGGTGCGGGCCGCTGAGAACGGGCTTATCCAGCGCCGCAGGTTCCAGCAGGTTATGGCCGCCGTTGGGCACGAGGCTGCCGCCGACGAAGGCGATGTCGGCCACGGCATACAGAAACAGCAACTCGCCCATGGTGTCGCCCACCAGAACCGACGTTTCCGGCGTCACCGCCTCGGCCGTAGACCGACGAATGCTGGCAAACCCCTGCTGCTGGCTCAGCTCAAACACGCTGTTGAACCGCTCGGGGTGACGGGGCACAAGGATCAACAGCGCATCGGCATGGGTTTCCATCAACGTGCGATGGGCCGCCAACACCACCTCGTCTTCGCCCGCATGGGTACTGGCGGCAATCCAGACCGGACGCTGCAGGGTCTGCCATTGCTCACGCTGCTGAACGGCACGCTCGAGCAATTGCGGATCGATGGTCAGGTCAAACTTGATCGAGCCTGTCACCGTGACGCATTCGGGCCAAGCGCCCAGGTCACGAAAACGCTGGGCCTCGGTTTCGGTCTGTACGGCAAACAGGCTCATCTCGGCGAGCATCGGCCGAGTCAGCCCGGCGAAGCGTCCGTAGCCACGGGCGGAACGCTCTGACAGCCGCGCATTCGCCAGCACCGTCGGAATGCCGCGCTTCGCACACTGATGAATGTGATTGGGCCACAGCTCGGTTTCCATGATCACGCCGATCTTCGGCTGGATGTGATCGAGAAAGCGCCCGGCGGCCCACGGAAAGTCATAGGGTAGATAGCAATGCTGGACGCGCGGCTCGTGGGCAAACAGCGACTGAATGCGCTCCGAGCCGGTCGGCGTCATGCAGGTGATGGTGACTGGCAGTTGCGGATAGCGGGCCAGCAAGGCGCGTATCATCGGCGCAGCGGCGATGCTCTCGCCCACCGACACTGCATGCACCCATATGCCCCCGCGCTGCATGGCGGGCAGGCCCATGGCGAAGCGCTCGCCGACCCGCTGCGCGTACGCCGGGGCCTTGCGCGAACGCAGCCACAGGCGCAGGGCGATCAATGGGAGGCCGAGGTGGAACAGGATGCTGTAGAGGGTTCTATTCATGGGCGCGGAGTTTATCAGCCAATTGCTGTCAGATTTCCATCGAGCTTCGCACATATCTTGCCCGGCACAGTCCACCTGAGACCACCGCGCCTCCCCAAAACGCCAGGTTGTTCGGTGCCGGGTAAGCCGCTTTAATGACGGCCATCGAAAAGGAGTAACACCATGCCTGCGTACTACCTGCTGGCCATCGCCATCTGTGCCGAGGTCATCGGCACCGTGTCCATGAAAGCCGTCAAAGGCCTGAGCACGCCGATCCCGCTGCTGCTGGTGATCGTCGGTTACGGCATTGCGTTCTGGATGCTCACGCTGGTGGTGCGCACCATCCCGGTTGGCGTGGCATACGCCGTGTGGGCGGGCATGGGCATCGTCATGGTCAGCATCGCCGCGCTGTTTATTTATGGGCAGAAACTGGATCTGCCTGCCATCGCCGGCATGGGTCTGATCGTCGCAGGCGTTGTGGTCATCCAGCTGTTCTCGAAGACGGCCGGTCATTAAGGGGGTTACTGAAAACAGCCTTCCCCTATAATGCCGGCATTCGTTTCGCCATTTGAGGTGCCCATGTCATCTGCTATTTCCACTGACGTCCTGATTGTCGGCGCGGGCGTTGCCGGTCTCTGGCTCAACGCGCGACTGCGGCATCAGGGCTTTTCGACGGTGGTGGTGGAAAAGGCCAGCCTGGGTGGCGGCCAGACACTCAAATCCCAGGGGATCATTCACGGCGGCGCCAAATACGCCCTGCACGGCGCGCTGTCCGGCGCTTCCGAAGCGATTGCCGACATGCCCCGTCGCTGGCGCGAAGCCCTGGCCGGCAAAGGCGAGCTGAACCTGTCGGGCGTGCGCCTGCTGTCGGAAGCCCACTACCTGTGGTCGCCCGGCACCATCGCCGGCAATCTCACCAGTTTCTTCGCCAGCAAAGCCGTGCGCGGGCGCGTCGATCAGGTCAAGGGCAGCGACCTGCCGCCTGCGCTTCAGGATCCGCGCTTCAAAGGCAAGGTGTACCGCCTGGCCGAGCTGGTCATCGACATCCCCAGCCTGGTGAAAAAACTGACGGAGCTGGCGGGCGACAGCCTACTGGCGGGTCAGGACATCGAGCCGCTGCGGGTTGATGGCGAACTGGTCGGACTGCGCGTCGACGGCCGCGACATCCACGCCCAGCGGGTAGTGCTCAGCGCCGGTGAAGGCATGGCTGATCTGCTCAAGGCGCTGAACGTGAGCCAGCCGGCCATGCAACGCCGGCCGCTGCATATGGTGCTGGTCAAGGGCCCGACGCTTAAACCGCTGTACGCCCATTGCCTGGGTGGCGGGCCGAAACCAAGGATCACGGTGACGACGCATCCGGCGGCCGACGGTCAGTGGGTCTGGTACCTGGGCGGCGACATTGCCGAGGCCGAAGGCGTTGCCCGCAACCCCGCCGAGCAGATCGCCGCCGCAAAAAAAGAACTCGGGAATCTGCTGCCGTGGGTCGACCTCAGTCAGGCGCAGTTCGCCACCCTGCGCGTGGACCGCGCCGAGCCGCAGCAAAGCGGTCTGGTTCGCCCCGACAACGCCTTTCTCGACGTGCAAGGCCGCTTGCTGGTTGGCTGGCCGACCAAGCTGGCGCTGGCTCCCGACTTCGCCGATCGCGTACTGGCCTCGTTGTCCCGGGATGACATTCACCCCACCCCACAACCGCCGCACACCGACTTCCCCAAGCCGCCCCTCGCCATGCCTGTCTGGGATCAACTGCTGCCATGAAGACCCTGCACGATCTGCATCGACCGCTCGGCACCCTCGGCATCAACGTTTCCCCCCTGGGGCTGGGCACGGTGAAGCTGGGCCGCGATCAGGGCGTCAAATACCCCAATGGCTTCAAGATTCCCGACGACGGCGAAGCGCAGATGCTGCTTAAGCTGGCGCGGGATCTGGGCATCAACCTGATCGACACCGCCCCGGCCTACGGTCGCAGCGAAGAGCGCCTCGGCCCGCTGCTGCGCGGGCAACGCCAGGACTGGGTAATCGTCAGCAAGGTGGGTGAGGAATTTGAAGCCGGCCAGTCTCGGCACGATTTCAGCGCCGAACATACGCGGCTGTCGGTGGAACGCAGCCTGCAGCGCCTGGAAACGGATTTCATCGATCTGGTGCTGGTGCATTCCGACGGGAACGACCTGCACGTGCTCAACGAATGCGCCGTGTATCAGACCCTGGCCGAGCTCAAGCGCGAAGGCAAGATTCGCGGCTTCGGCTTCTCCGGGAAGACCGTCGAAGGCGGGTTGCTGGCCTTGCAGGGCGGCGACTGCGCGATGGTCACGTACAACCTCAACGAACAGGGCGAACAGCCGGTCCTCGACTACGCTGCTGCACACGGCAAAGGGGTGCTGGTCAAAAAAGCACTGGCCAGCGGGCACGTTTGCCTGAGCCCCGGTGTCGATCCTGTGCGTGCCAGTTTCGAGTTGCTGTTTGAACATCCCGGCGTCACCGGTGCTATCGTCGGCACCATCAACCCGCTGCATCTGGCCCATAACGTGGCAACCGCCGCTGCCGTGATCCGTCGTCAGCCCTGAGACGCACGGCCGACCCCAACGCAAGAAGGAGCCGATATGCCGCGAACTCTGATCCGAAAGAACCCCAGTAACTTCAAGACCCTGCCGATATTCGTCGAAGCCACCCCGGAAGGCCTGACCTACCAGAGCGTCGGGATGCCGCTGAATTTCACCCAGACCCTGGCGCGGCGTCGCAAGATCGACGTAGAGGACAGCGAACGGTTTTCCACCGAGCTGGCCAATCTCGGCGTCTCGGTGCGTCTGACTCTGCGCTGGCAGAACCGCGATTACTGGGTGCTGGTTCGCCAGCGCCGTCAGGACCGTGGCGATGTGGTGCTCAAGCTGATCTCGGGCTACGTTCCCGCCCACGAGCTCAACCTGCCGTTGCACACCGCGGTGCAGGAAGTCGCTGAGGAATGCCTGATCGAGACGCCCCAAGGCTGGCTCGGCGGACGCTTCAATGAAACCTGGCTGCCTGCGCCCTACGCGGCAGCGCTGCATTACCGCGAAGCGATGCCCTTTCGCCTCACACCGCTTTCCGGGGCGGCACGCCCTGTACGTTGCGGCGGCCTGACCCTGATCGAGCGGCCCCGCGCTTATGTGCATTTACCGACCGCCTCGTTGCAGCTGATTTACGACATGCGCCTGGAAGTGCCGAAAGAGGCTCGACCGCTGAGCCTTTTCCACGTCGATGAAAGCCTGGAAAACAACGAGCTGGTGGCGCGCCTCAATCGCAGCAAGCCGGATCTCTACCTGATGCCCCTGGAAAACGGCTCGCCCCTGCCCGAGCTGTACGCCCTGAAGAACGACAAGCTTTCGCCTGCCGGTACGCGGGGTCTTTATCTGGCCGAGAGCTTCGCTCCGCAAGAAGGCTGGGTGGTGCGCGAGGAGCGGATTCGCTGGAAGGACTGGCTGGTGCAGCAGGGCATGACGCCGAAGAAGAAGCCCAAGTCAGGGCTGACCAAGCTGCGCATCAAGGCGCGGCGCCTGGTCAGGCTGGTTCGCAGCGGCCTGCACAAGTAAGCCGCCGCTCAGCTCTTCTCGGCAAGGTGTTTGTCACGCCAGGTGCGCAGCCGGGCGAAGAAGTGGAAATAGCGGTTTTCGCGTTTGCCCATCCCGCGCTTCGGTGAGAACGACTCATCGGCGAAGGCGCCGGTGATGCGCACACGCGAGGCGGTCGTTGGCAGTGTGCACACCCGGGCATCCGCCTTGAGCAGCGCGTACTTGAGCAAGCGCTCCGAGTGCAGTTTGCGGCCTGTCGCTTCGCAGAATTCAAAGATGCGTTCGATCCGCTTGCCGTAGGCCCGGTAAACATCGCGGCCGCAAATGGCGAAACGATCATTCAGCCCGCCCCACCACTGCCAGTCCGGGATATAGGCGTTCAGCCGCCTGGCCTGCGGCGAATGAAAGACATAACCCGGCAGCGGCGAATGGAAGAAGTTGTCCGGACGCACAAACACCACGAAGTCCGGATCGAACGACTCCATCATGCCCGTGACCGTGTGCAGGGAGTTGAGCTGATAGATCAGGTTGCGCAGGGAAACGTACTCGTCGCCCCAGGTGTCTCCCATCGCCTTGACCCGTTCGAAATCCCAGCGATCGAGCACGCCGTCGGTGGATTCGAGAACCCCCGTCATCGACTGGAAAACGTCGTAGTTCTGCGCCTTCAGCTCGCCCTTCTCCGCCGAGCGCTGGTTGTGCACTTCGTCGATCTTGTAGAGGTGGTAAAAGCATTTGACGTTGCTGCCCTTCGGCAACTGCCCAAGGACATTTTCCTCGATGGACGGAAAACAGATTTCCGAGTTGCGCGGGATACCAAAAAACGCGACCGCAATGTTCAGCACTGACAAACTCTCCGGGATCAATGGCGATGCGCCTGGACGCGCGCGCGCAAGCGGCGGACGGGGTCGTTCATTTACTAAATAGCAGCTTGCGCCACCAGCTTCGGGGCTTGAGGGCGATGACCTCGACATCGGCGCCCAGCAGCCAGTGGCGCTCATAGTCCCAGGCGTGGCCGCCCCAGAGCTTGCCGGCTTCATTGGAAAAACCCAGGGTCAAAAGTCTGTAGCGATAACCGGCATGGGGGCGTAGCCAGTCGAGCAGCACCAGCACGTTGAATCCTGTGGAGGGCCCGACGAAGCGCTTGCCGTTGGGGCGATCAACCGGATAGTGCTCAGCCAGTGCCGGCAACGGAATGCGGTCCCAATAGAGCGCAACGTCAGGCAGCGGGCACTGCTGCACGGCGCATCCCACCAACAGTGTGAAGCAGCGTGACCCCGGTTGGGCGGCGAGTTTTTGTACTTCAGCGGTTGCGGGGAGTCCGAAGAAATAACAGTCCGGCGCATTGAAGCCGTGCACAAACAGGTTGACGCTTTCTGGCTTCAGCAGAGCGGCCTTGATGCACAGATTGAAGCTGACCACCACATCGTCGGCGCCCACGCCCAAGGCATCGAAGTCCGCCTGGGTGATGGCAGGGTTGTTGGCGATGAGGATGACCCGTGCAGCGTTTGCCAGGCACTGGCGCAGTGCAGCGGGAAGTGCGCCGATCACGTCCTGATCGGCGCCCGGCAATACAGGGGGTACAAGGGGCGCGGCGCTGTCGTGTTCTGACGGCAGCGTCATCAGGCCGGCACCTGCATGCCATGGCGCAACTTGACCCAGGCACGGGTCAGCGCGGATGGACGCCGCCACGGGCGCATTGGCCGCTGAATTTCATCGGCCAGATCGCGGCCCACGCGGGCAAAGGCATAGCGTTCTTCGGCGAATCTTTGCCCTTCGCCCGCGATGCGCGCGGCAAGCTCGGGGTCGCTCTGCAGCAGGCGGATCTTCTCGACGGCTTCGTCTTCGGAGCGGTAGAACATGACGTTGCGCCCCTCTTCGAAGCCCAGCAGATCGTCCTCTTCACCCTGACTCCACGCGAGGAGCACGCAACCGCAAGCCATGGCTTCGAAATTCTTGATCATGAACTCGCCCATGCCGATGTCGGCGCTGACGAAAATCCTGATGCGATTAAGGGTTTCCAGGTATTCGGCGCCAGAGGCCGTGCGGGTCACCAGCATGCCGGCGCGCTGCGCGAGGTTTTCCACCAGTTGTTTGCGCTGGGAATACTCGCGGCTCTTCAGGCTGCCGAGAAAGCCCACAGGGATGTCCCGGGGCTGCCCGAGATTGCGCAGCATTTCCTGGTCATAGCCCTTGGACACGAATACCGCATCGATGCCTTCGCCGCGCATGCGCCGCGCCACCACCGCGCCCGACAGCAGCGCGCGACTCCACGGCAGTTGCCGGTACAGGCGCGAGTACATCCCGTGGTATTTGCTGGCGCTCATGTAATTCTGGTAAGCATCGTGCTCAAGAAAGATCAGCCCCGGGATGCACTTGAGCACCGCGCGCTGGCGAGCAAGCCGTTTGACCCGGGAGAAGATCACCACCCGGTCGTAGCTCTGATAGTCGACCGAGGCCAGAAACGGCCCGAGATTCAGCTGCTGTTGCTTGCTCAGGCGAAAGATGACGCAGTCGTCACACTGCTGCCGTACGGTTTCGTACAAGCCGTCCAGTATGACGCGCTGTTCATCCATCACCAGTAACATGACTTTCATACGTTCATATACCGAACTGCGAATACAAAAATGGCAGCGGCAAGGGGTGCCACTCTGCGCTGCGGGCGTCGGATCAGTCCTGGCTGCGGATCTTGTCGACGATGGCTGTCGTTGAACTGTTGGCGACAAGCCCCAACACTTTCACGGTGCCGCCATAAGAGGCGACGATGTCAGCGCCGACGACCTGATCAACCGAGTAGTCCCCGCCCTTCACCAGCACGTCCGGATGGACATGGGACAGAAGGTTTTCCGGGGTGCCTTCCGGGAAGCTGATCACCCAGTCCACCGCGCCCAGACCTGCCAGCACCGCCATGCGTCGATCAACGCTGTTGATCGGGCGGCCCGGGCCTTTCAGGCGACTCACCGACGCATCGTCGTTGACCGCCACGATCAGCCGATCGCCCTGCGCGCGGGCTTGTTCCAGGTAGGTGACATGGCCGGCGTGCAGAATGTCGAAGCAGCCGTTGGTGAAGACGATGGTTTCGTTGTGGGCGCGGGCGTCGTCAATGGCCAGCAGCAACTGATCGAGGGTCAGCACGCCGCGCTCGGAACCTTCGGCACGCTGGATGGCGCGACGCAACTCGGGCGCACTGATCGCGGCGGTGCCCAGCTTGCCTACGACGATGCCCGCCGCAAGGTTCGCCAGCGCGACCGCGTGCGGCAACTCCTCACCCGATGCAATGGCCGCTGCCAGCGTGGAAATCACCGTATCGCCGGCGCCGGTCACGTCGAAGACTTCCCGCGCACGGGCCGGCAGGTGCAGCGTCGGTTGGTCCGGGCGCAGCAGGGTCATGCCGTGCTCGCCACGAGTGACCAGCAACGCACCCAGATCGAGGTCTTTCATCAACGCTGCGCCTTTGGCGACCAGCTCTGCCTCGTCGACACAATGGCCGACGATGGCTTCAAATTCACTGAGGTTGGGCGTGATCAGGCTGGCGCCACGGTAGATGGCAAAGTCTTTGCCCTTCGGGTCGGCCAGCACGGGAATGCCACGGTCCCGAGCTGCCTTGATCAGGACTTGATGGTTCTTCAGCGCGCCCTTGCCGTAGTCGGACAGGACCAACACTTTGACGCCGTCGAGCAAGGCGTCGACCTCGCGGCTCAGGGCCTCGGGATCGGTGGCAAAGGGTTCTTCGAAGTCGATACGCAGGAGCTGCTGGTGCCGGCTCATTACGCGCAATTTGACGATGGTGGGCTGGTGGGCGATGCGTTGGAAGCAGGCGACGACGCCAGCGGCCTTGAGGCTGTTGCTCAGGCTGTCAGCGGCTTCGTCGGTGCCGGTGACGCCGACCAGTGACGCCTTGGCGCCCAGTGCTGCGATGTTCAACGCCACGTTGGCAGCACCGCCCGGACGGTCTTCGATCTGGTCGACTTTGACCACCGGCACCGGCGCTTCAGGGGAGATTCTGGAAGTGCCACCGTGCCAGTAGCGGTCGAGCATGACATCGCCGACAACTAACACTTGAGCCTGATCAAAACGCGGCATGGACAACTTCATCGAACAACCCGTGGCAGAAATGGACAAGGACGGAATCTTAGCACAGCGATCAGCGCTGGCTGGCCGGTTGGCCTCGAATCCCTTAGTGCTTCAAACGGCGCTTCAAATGGCGCCTTTAATGGTGCATCGGCTGTTGCAGTCAGGGACGCGGAAAGCGGCGAACCCAGAACACCTCATGCCGGCGAACAGCCTTGCGGAAGAATTCGTCGTCTCCCGTCAGCGGCCATTCGCGGCCGGCCAGCCAGCGTTGAATCTGCCGACGCAGGCGCTTCTTCAGGGGTGGCGGTCCCTGCAGGTCATGCTGCATCGCCAGAGCCATGGCTTTATCAAGTTGCACGTCCGCACTGAGCGACGTACTCCAGAGCTGATCAACCGACGGCGCTTCAACGAACGGCGGCAGCGCCACGCCTTTCCCGGCCAGACCCATGGGCCAGCGATCGTTGTCGTGCAGGTGATTGGCATAGAACAGCGCCACATCAGGCGTGTGCGCGCTTCTGCTCACCGCCTCATATAACGCTTGAGTCGTGGCGATGTGGTCGGCGTGGGGGTCGAGTTCAGGGTGCGGCATGACAATGACGTCCGGTCGATGCGCGTCGAGCAACGCTGCAAGATCGGCAACAAGATTGTTCCAGGTCGGCGCGCCGTCCCGATCCCCTGGCAACGGCGAAGGATTGTGCTGCCGCGCGCTGCGGATGTCGGTTTCTGAAGAGTCGCGAGAGCCAAACGGCTGATCCGGCGACTGGGCCATGGCCGGCAGTTGCAGGCAGTAGTAGCCCAACTGCACGCACTGGCTCTGGGGCACACCGCCCCACAACGGAATCGCCAGGCTGTCCCACGTGCGCAGGCGACCCTTGAGCCGCGCGGCATCGGCGCGGTTCAGCCCCAGTCGTTCATAGCGTTCGGCCTCGATCTCGCCCTGAGTCACCGTGACGATGCTGCATTCGGCGGCCTGGCTGTACAGGCCAAACGCTGCCAGTTCGGCATCGTCGGCGTGGGGCGCGAGGATCATCAACCGTTGCTGGCGGTAATCCGGGTTGCTCAGCACGTACAAACGGGCGGCATTGCCGATGCGACAGAACCCGCCCTTGAGGCGCAACGTGCTGTCAGCAACGACGTCGCGCTGACCGGTGAGGTTCACGTAGCGACGCCCGGCGAAACCCCGTTCGAAATCCTGGCGGTCGTCGCCGGCCACCACGTAAGGGTCCAGCCAGCGACCCAGCCAGTTGCTGCGCAGATCGAGCTCCAGCAGCAGCGTTTCGCCCTCGGCCAATGGCTCGCTCAGTTGCAGCATGCCGTTGACGACGGAGACAGCCTGCGACTGGGCCGCGTCGGGAAACTGATAGCGGTAGTCGCTCTTGGGCGAATAAAACAGATGGTCGGAGAACCAGGCTTCGTGGGCCACCCAGGCAGCAACGATCAGCAACGGCACCAGCCACCACGCGACCCCGATACCAATGCCGATCAGCAGCACCAGACCGATGATCAGCGCCAGACGCTTGTTGCGCCGATGTCGTTTCAGAAGCTGCTGCTTGCGCCCGGACATGTCATCCAACCTTGTAGACAGGCACCGTCTGGCACCAGCGGTCTTTGTATTCACGATCGGAGCGGCCGAAGGAATAGCGCAATGGCTTGTTCACCGCCCTCGCGTCAGCCCAGGCGTTCTGCGTGTTGACGAAGCTCAGCACGCTGCCGGCGCTCAGCGCCTGATGGGCCGGATCCACACCGCCGTTGATGTATTCCACCGACACCCAATGCGGCGACTCGACCCTGTACAGCACCTGAGCGGCAATGGGCTTGCCCTCCAGCAGGATCATCGAGCCGGTCATGAACTCGCGCATCAGCTCGAACACCTTGGCCAAGTGATCCTTGCCCGGTACATCGAAGCCCCAGCGGGCATGAAACAGGCTTGAGTAAATGCGCGCTTGTTCCTCGGACGTGAAATCCAGCATCGGCTGCACGACCCCGCCCGCCTCCTCAAGTAACCGCTGCTCGCGACGCTGGTTGTAGCGGAATTTCTTGGAATAGTCCTCGGGCGCGCGGGCGATCGCCAGGCTCTCGGCTTGCGGCTTGAGGGTGTCGATCTGGCCGGCGTTCAACTCCGACACATAGCTCATGCGCTGGCGCACTGGCACTGTCACCCCAGGGGCAACCGGCAGAATGATCTCTGCATTGCCCAGATCGAAGACCCGCCGATCACGCTGCTTGAGCACCTTTTTAGCCAGCGCCAGATCCCGGCCCCAGCAGGCGACCGCAGCGACAACGTTGCCGTCCTGCAGCCAACCCAGATACCGAACCGGAATATCCGCCAAACCGGCCAGACGCTCGATCACCTGAGGGTGCGTGGCAACGCTGCCGCCAAACTGCTGCCACGCGGTGGCGTAGGTCGATGCATCGATCGGGGTCCAGCCTCGCTCACGCCATGCGCGCAAGTGACTCAGCATGCATCGACTGCCCGATCGATTTCGACAGGCTCGTCTTCTTCGAACTGTTTGGCATGCAGGCGCGTGTAGTAACCGTTCAGCGCCAGCAGCTCGGCATGGGAACCGCGCTCGACGATACGGCCTTCGTCCATCACCAGAATAACGTCGGCTTTTTCGATGGTGGTCAGGCGGTGGGCGATGACCAGCGTGGTACGGCCCTGCATGACTTTTTCCAGCGCCTTCTGGATGTGGCGCTCGGACTCGGTATCCAGCGCCGAAGTTGCTTCGTCGAGAATCAGCAGCGGCGCATTTTTCAGCAGCGCGCGGGCAATTGCCAGACGCTGACGCTGGCCACCGGACAGCAGCACGCCGTTCTCGCCGACGAGGGTCTGATACTGCTGAGGCAGTTTGTCGATGAACTCGTCGGAATAGGCATCGGCCGAGGCTTTTTTGATCTCTTCCAGCGGCACGCCCGCCAGATCGCCATAGGCGATGTTGTTGGCGATGGTGTCGTTGAACAGCGTGACGTTCTGGTTCACCAGGGCGATCTGTCGGCGCAGGCTGCGCAGGGTGTAATCCTGAGTCTGGACGCCATCAAGGAGGATCTGGCCCTGCACATGATCGTAGAAACGCGGGATCAGGCTCGCCAACGTGGATTTGCCGCTGCCGGAGCGACCCACGAGCGCGACCATCTGGCCGGCTTCGGCGACAAAACTGACGTCGTTCAGCACGCGTTTTTCCGTGCCCGGGTAGGTGAACGTGAGGTTTTTGACCTCCAGACGGCCGGAAACCTTGTCGCGCTCTACCGTGCCCAGGTCCTGTTCAGTTTGCTCGTCCAGTTGCTCGAAGATGCTCTCCGCACCGGCGACGCCCTTCTGGATGGTGGAACTGACTTCGGACAGCTGGCGGATCGGCTTGGGCAGCAGGCCGGCCATGGTGATGTAGGCCACCAGATCGCCCGCCGAGGAATCGCCGCGCAGATAAAGGACAAGGAACATCACGATGGCCATGCCGCTGTAGGTCACCAATTGCAGCATCGGCGTGTAGACGGCACCGGTCTTGGTCATCGCCAGTTGCTTCTTGGTGTTGCTGCGGCTGGCCTTTTCGAAGCGGGCCTTTTCGTAGTCTTCGCCGCCAAAGCTGCGGACCACGCGATAGCCGTGAATGGTCTCGGACGCCACGTGAGTCACGTCGCCCATCGCCACCTGAATCTTCTTGCTCTGCTTGCGAAATTTCTTGCTGGTGCTGTTCACCATGACCGCGATGAGCGGCAGTATCGCCAGCATCACCAGGGTCAGTTTCCAGTTCATCCACAGCAGCGCGCCGAACAGGAAGATGACCGTCATGCCTTCACGAATCACGACTTTGATCGCGTCGGTGGCAGCGCCGGTGACCATGGTCACGTTGAAGGTGATGCGCGAGATCAGATGCCCGGAGTTGCTGTTGTCGAAGAAGCGGTTGGGCAGCGTGAGCAATTTGTTGAACAGCACGACGCGCAGGTCATGGACCAGCCCGAGGGAGACGCGGGCCAGGAAGAAGTTGCCCAGATACGAGCCGGCACCTTGCCACGCCGCGATCAGCACGATCATTAGCGGCACCGCCTGCAGCAATTGCAGGTGGCCAATATAAGGGTTGCCGGGGAACAGGCTGGCTTCGGGATTGGCCAGGCCATCGACGAAGTATTTGAGGATGTAGGCGAGCATCGGCTGGGTGGACGCAAAGATAAGAAAGCCGACAATGCTCAAGCAGAAAAGGCCTATATACGGCCGCACATAGGTCAATAGACGAAAGTAAATCGCCAGGGTCGTTTTAGCTTGAGGATCAGGACTGCTCATGGGAATCCGCACGAAAAAATTAGGCGGGCATGGTAGCACAACCCATATTTGTCGACCCCTGCTGCGACCCAAGCGGGGCCGACTCGGGTAACATGCCGCATTTGTTCAGGTAAGTATGCCGATGCACCCAATGGAACACAGCGCCTATCTGGCCTTGCGAGAAAACGCCACCGTGCTCGAAGCGGACGGATCCGGTGACAAGGTTCTGTTGCTTGAGGACGGCACCATTCTCAAACTGTTCCGCCGCAAGCGCCTGATCAGCTCGGCCTTGCTGTTTCCCTACGCGCAACGCTTCGCCGACAACATCGAAGCCCTCAAAAAGCGCAACATTCCCTGCCCGGACGTCATCGCCACCTACCGAATTGCCAGCATCAGCCGCGACGGCGTGCGCTACACGCCGCTGCCCGGCCTGACCATCCGCCAGGTGCTGAAAGAACACGGTGAAAGCGCGCCACTGCGGGCTGAGCTGGGTGCGTTCATCGCCCGCTTGCACGATCAAGGCGTTTATTTCCGCTCGCTGCATCTGGGCAACGTGATCCTTACCCCCGAGTCAAAACTGGGGCTGATCGATATCTCGGACATGAAGTGCCAGCGCAGGACGTTGAGCGACTCGAAGCGGCTGCGCAATTTCCAACACCTGCTCCGCTACAAGGAAGATCGCGCGTGGCTGGTGGAAAGCGACGCGGGCGTGGCCTTTATTTCGGCTTATGCAAAAGGCCGGAGCGCGCACTTTACGGCGCGTTTGAAGGCGCTGTTTGCGTAGAGGCGTCGGATTGGACGCCCAGCAGTTCGTCGAGGCGCTGCAGGGTGATTTTGGGAATCACCCGCTCCGGCATGCGGCTGACGCGGGATAGGTTGAACACCTGCATGCCGGTTCGGGGAAGAATCCTGCGAGCCATCAGCGCGAAGCTTGGCAGGATGTACTGCTCGAAATCCTCGTCCAGGCTGCTGGGCAAAGCCGCTTCTCCCTTCTCGTAAAAGCGCCCCCCACCCTGACGCAGGTCCATTCCGATCACAAACACCTGACGAAACCCCAGATGACAGACCAGCTGCAAGGCGCCGAAAGGAATGGTCCGGCTGCCGAAATAGCCTCGTTTGAGGTTCAGGCTGAAGCCGATACGGTTGGGCTTGCGACGCAGCAGGGAGAAGTTCGAGATCAGCTCATCGTCGTTACGGATAGACCACGCATAGGCTCGATCTGACATGACGGCCTTGCCTTCCTGGCGATTGACCCGCTCCAGCAGATAGATCTTTTTGCCGTTCAGGGCAGTGGCGTCAGCCGCGTGAATCGCCTGAAGCACATCAAGGCTCATCGCCAGATGCTCGCCATGGCTGACCCCCATCAGTGCGAGCGCCGGCCGACCGATGACGAAATTCGGATCGTCACACAGGTAATAGAAAGGCCGTATGCCCTCGTCGACACAGCGCACGATCGAGCCGTTCATGGCGACAACCGGCAGGCTCCGGTAACGGGGAAGCGGGAACTCATTCGCCGAGGGTCCGGACGCCAGCAGCAGCACCGGCCCTGTGACAGAACGCCGTGAATGCGCGAAGTCCTGCAGGCAAATTTCCAGATCATGCCCTACCAGCCAGCATTGCTCGCCCCGCGCTTCAACCCTCAGCACGCCGCGCCTCCCGGGAGATCGCCACGGCGCCGGCCAGCGGCAGCCAGAGCCATTCCCACACCAGATTGGGTGACCCAACGAAGGTGTGCAGCTCGACCGTCATCACCACGCCACCGGCGCAGAGGATCGCCAGCCAGAGCCGGGCGGTCTCCGAGGTCTTGCGCGCTCGCGCCAGACAAGCGCCGGCGTGCAGCATTGTCGCCAGCAGCAGCGCCAGACCGACGATGCCGAACTGGTAAAGCACCTCGAAATACAGGCCGTGGGTATTGCGTACGATTTGCCCGGTGGAAAGGTGAACTTCCCCCAGCGGCGTACCGGCGCCAACCCCGAACCACCAGTGCCCGGCCAGTCGCTCGAACACCGCCAGCCAGACTTCGTTGCGCCCCGTCACGCCGCGGGTCTGCACTTCGTACGCCAGCTCGCTGAAGCCGAATATGAGCACGAGCGCGATGACGATAGCCGCCGGGATGAGAATATTGCGGCGCAGTTTGCCGCTGGTCATGGTGCCGAGCAGCACCAGACCGCCGACCGATGAAGCCAGCCAGGCGCTGCGCGCGAAGGTGAAGTAGATGTAGGTGGCAACAAGGGCGCAGCACAGCAACCAGAGAGCGATTTCGGCACGACGCCGTGAACGTAGCGTCAGCCAGACCCCGGCCAGCAGAAACAAGCCGTAGTTCATGCCGGCAACGATGGTGTTGCCGAAGTCGGCCACATCGGTCACGCCCGAGCCGGCCAGTGACATCTGCCGATAGCCCAGAACAAAGGCGCCGTGAATGGCGAGATTGAGCATCGAAAACCCGGCGAACAGGGCGACCACAACCACCGATATCTTGAGGATTTTTTCCCAGTCGAAGGTGCCGCTCGCCCGTATCACGCCAACGCCGATGAAAAACACGAGAATGAGCAGAAGCCGACGCAGGGATTTCATGTCGTCGTCGGCCAGGAGGCTGTTGATCAGCAGATAGGCGAACAGTAGCAGGACGGTATACGTCAGCGGACTGACTGAAAATGACCGCCGACTCAGCGCCGGCGCGGCGCAGAGCAAGGCAATGACCAGCGCCGCGCGAATGAACGCAGCCCAGGAACTTGACTCACCGGGCCACCAGAACGGCCCGAGAAATATGATCAGCATCACCACTGCAAGCAGTAAACCTGCAATGTACCCCGCACGTGCCGGCAAATTTTTTACAACCATTCCAATCCATATCCTGTGCTATGCAGCCGGGTGTTCATTGCTATCAGAGGCCAATGGCTGCCAGCGGTTCGAGTGAAATCAGGTTTCCGAAGTGAGCGCGACGACTTGCGGCAGCTGCCAGAACACCGCTTTTACCGCCTCGTCGCTGAAACGGTCGTGCAGCCGCTGCAGCATCGCATCCGCGCAGGACTGGCGCAGTTCGGCGTCCATCCGCGAAAGATGTACCAGCCCTTGAGCCAACGGCTCGGCACCGCCCAGGGGGAACAGAATGCCCACGCCTTCGACGACTTCCTTCGCGCCGCCACAGGCTGTGGCCAGCAGCGGCACACCGGCCACCATGGCTTCGAGCAAGACCATGCCGAAGGGCTCGTGATCGGAACTCAGCGCGAATACGTCGAAGGCCTTGAAGTAGCGGCTGGCCTGGGTCACTTGCCCCGCCAGCATGACCTCGTGGCCGATGCCCAACTCGACTGCCAGGTGCTTGAGGTCTTGCTCCAGTCGGCCCTGACCGAGAATCACCAGCTGGCTGTCAGCGGGCAGGTCGGGCAACGCCTGGGCGAAACCGCGAAGGAGCGTCGACTGGTCCTTGTCAGGGTGCAGCCGACCGACATTGCCGACCACCCACGCCTCCTGCGCCAGGCCCAATGCGTCGCGGGCCTCTTCGCGGGACAGCAGCGTAGCGCTGAGCTGATCGACATCGATGCGGTTGTAGAGGGTCTGGATACGCTCGGCCGGCCACTTGGGGAGGCATTTGCGTATGTCATCGCGCACGGCATCAGACACGCCGAGCAGGCTCAAACGGGAGCGGAACAGGTTAGCCAGCACCTTGCGGCTGCGGCGGCGGTAATCACCAAACGCATGATGAACACCGATCACCGGCAAGCGAGTCGCGACGAGGGCGATGTAGGTCGGCTTGAAGCGGTGGGTGATGCAAAACTGAAAGCTGCGCGACGCCGCGATCTTGCGCAGATCGCGAATGGCTCCCACCTTCATGCCACCAATGGCTTTGGAGCTGTACTCCATGAACAGCACTTCGTCCGACGCGCAGCTGGCTGCAACGTCGGCATCGGCGGCGCCGGTCAGGAATACCGTGGTGACCCGGTATCCCCTGCCCACGAACAGACTGGCGTATTGACGGGCGCAGTCGAGGAACGGCCCGTCATAGCCGTGGCAGAACTGTAAAACAAGACGCTCAGCTGAGCGTGTCATGGGTGTCCACGCCGTCTTTGACCACCAGAATGTCTTCCATGATCAGGTACTCCAGATCCGAGCCAAAGAACATGTTCAGCGCGTCGGTCGGCGAGCAGATCATTGGCTCGCCGCGGCGGTTGAGCGACGTGTTGAGCGAGACACCGTTGCCGGTCAGGTCTTCGAGCGCCTTCATCATGTCGTAGTAACGCGGGTTGTACTCGCGCTTGAGCACCTGGGCGCGGGACGTACCGTCTTCGTGGACGACTTCCGGCACACGGGTTTTCCACTCTTCCGCCACTTCGAAAGTGAAGGTCATGAACGGCGCCGGGTGATCGATCTTGATCATCTGCGGGGCGACGGTGTCGAGCATCGAAGGGCAGAACGGCCTCCAGCGCTCGCGGAACTTGATCTGATGGTTGATGCGGTCGGCCACGCCGGCGACGCTCGGGCAGCCGATGATCGAACGACCACCGAGGGCGCGTGGGCCGAACTCCATGCGGCCCTGGAACCAGGCCACCGGATTGCCCGCGACCATGATCTTGGCGATGCGCTCGGGGGTGTTGTCGATCTGGCGCCAGGCCGGCTTGCTCGGGTGGCGGGCGCAGGCGGCGATCACGTCTTCGTTGCTGTAGGACGGGCCGAGGTAGACGTGCTCCATCTTCTCGACCGGCACGCCGCGGGCGTGGGAAACGTAGGCGGCAGCACCCACAGCAGTGCCGGCATCACCCGACGCCGGCTGAACGAACAGCTCTTTCACGTCGGGGCGCGCGATGATTTTCTGGTTCAGCTTCACGTTCAGGGCACAGCCGCCGGCAAAGGCGAGCTTGCCGGTTTCCTTGAGGATGTCCCCCAGATAATGATCGATCATCTGCAGCGACAGCTTCTCGAACAGCGCCTGCATGCTGGCGGCGTAATGGATGTACGGCTCGTCGGCGATGTCGCCTTCGCGCTTGGGACCCAGCCACTCGATCAGTTTCGGCGTGAAGTAGAAGCCTTTGCCCTTCTCTTTGTAACGGCGCAGGCCGATGACGTTAGCGTATTCGGTGTTGATCACCAGTTCGCCGTTTTCAAAGGTGGCCAGACGGGAGAAATCGTATTTGGTCGCGTCGCCGTACGGTGCCATGCCCATGACTTTGAATTCGCCGTCGAGCATCTCGAAACCGAGGAATTCGGTGATCGCGCCATACAGGCCGCCGAGGGAATCCGGATCGAAGAATTCCTTGATCTTGTGGATCTTGCCGTTTTCGCCGTAGCCGAAGAACGTGGTGGCGTACTCGCCCTTACCGTCGATGCCGAGGATCGCGGTTTTCTCTTGGAAACCGGAGCAGTGATAAGCGCTCGATGCGTGAGCCAGGTGGTGCTCGACGGGTTCGATCTTGATCTTTTTCGGATCGAAACCGAGTTGTTCCAGGCACCAGACGATCTTGTTGCGATAGCGCTTGTAGCGGCGGTTGCCCATCAGGATCGCGTCGAGTGCGCGGTCCGGGGCATACCAGTAGCGTTTGGCGTAGTGCCAGCGCGCTTCGCCGAACAGGCTGATGGGCGCGAAAGGAATGGCGACGACGTCGACATCGGAAGGCTTGATGCCCGCTTGTTCGAGGCAGAACTTCGCTGACTCGTAGGGCATGCGGTTCTTGGCATGCTTGTCGCGAACGAAACGCTCTTCTTCGGCCGCAGCAACCAGCTTGCCGTCGATGTACAGGGCTGCGGAAGGATCATGGCTAAGGGCGCCGGACAGGCCAAGGATCGTCAATGCCACTAGGGTCTAGCCTCTTAAGTCTGCATGCAGGCATCACGCGCCTGACAAATAAGGTGTGTCTGGCGCCACGGCGGCAGACAGCTAAAGGGCGGGATTATAGCGTAATGGCTCTGGAAGTGGTCGCAGGGAATGAAGTGCCGCGCGATGCTTCTCCAGGGCCGGCTTCAGCCGGGAAGAGGCCCGCACTGACACCCTCGATTTTGAGTTGTGGCGAATGACGCCTTCCCGGCTGAAGGCGGGCCTACAGGTTCGCTCCTCATCCCGTGCGTTAACTATTTAGCACCACGCGCTCCGGCGTTCTGATTGATTGATCGCTCGACGAATCATCGGGCTCTCGCCCGGCTCGCGCCTGCCATTTTGCGCAGAGCTCACTCAGGAATGCTTAACGCCATGGAAACATTTTCACCCAACCCGCCGGCGCTGGATCGGCTGACGACGCTGGCCACCGTACTCGACGCCGAGCTCCAGCATCTTCCGGATGCAGAGGCTTGCCTCAATACCCTGCCCCAGCCACTGAGCGCGGCGCACCAAAGGTTGTTGCTCTCGGCCATCGAGCGCTTTTGGGCCCACGCCAGCGCCCGTGACATTTCGCGCCGCGAGCTGTTCGTGACTTGCATCGAATTAACCCTGCGTGATGACCTGCTGCTGAACATCGAAGAAGGCGAACTGCACCGCGACTATGCGCGCTGCCTGCCAGGCATGGAGGCTCGGGAGCATGTCGTGTTCAGCGCACTTGAGCTCCAGCTCGATGCACAGCGCAGCATCGAATTCGCCGGAGCGATCGTTGCGACCGCCCAACAGGGGCACACGCTGCTCTGGTTGCCGGGACAAGCCGTCGAATGCTTCGTGTCGAACGAGGCATTGCGCCAAGAGCTCGCCCGTCGAACCAACCACCCACTTCTGCGGTTGCCCCTCCTGCGCCTGATGCAAGACAGCACGCGCGACGCCTGGCTCGAGATCTCATCCGGGGGCGATGTCTTTCTGGAACCGGCCCAGCCTTCGGACTTTCAACTGAAGCCCATCAAAAGCTCGCCCTACGACCATGCCTTTGATCGCCTGCTGGCCAGGCAGCGTGTGGACATTGACGCGCTGTTCGCGACCGCCCACAACCTGTCGCATCAAACCCTTCAGGCCCGACTTGAAGACTTGCTCCACCAGCCGAAATCCTGGGGCCCCGACGGCGCCATTGCCGCCGCAGAGGAACGCCGCGCCCACCGCGATCAACGCCGCGCACGCCCCGGCTGGCTGGAAATGGCCAGCACCGAGCAGCGGGAGCGTTACGCCTCGGGCCTGATGAATTACGAGCGCGCGCGCAGCGTGTTGATGAGCGTCATGGACGGTGCCGCGTCCCCGGAGCAGTTCGCACGCAGCCGTCTGCGCGCGCGACTGGCCAATGACTTGGGTATCGACGTCAATCCTGACGACATCCTGATCAGCACCCAACGAACGCTCCCCATCACCGGTACACCCTTCACAGCCAGCCGTACGCTGACGAAGCTGGCGCTTTACGGCCTGCACCCGGGCGATGCAACGCCAGGTTCGGCATTCCAGATGAGCACCCGCCTGACCCGCAACGGCCAGCCGCTTGAGCCTGAATACAGTGCCCTGACGCCGGCCTACCTCGCCGACGTCGTCAACGAGCAGGACCTGCGGATCCGATTCGGGCCCGCGCAACGCGAATCCCTCGGCTCGCCGACCACCCAGCGTCTGATGGCCGAGGCCATGCATCATCAACTCATCGCCCAAGCCCGCGGTGCGGAGTTGCAAGGGCACATTCAGCCCTCCGATCTGGCCCTCATCGAGGCACTGAATCCGGACACCGTCGCGCCGAGAAACCCCGCAGTGGCCGTTCAGCAGATCAAGCTGAATGTGCACGATACCCTGAGCAGCGTGCTGCTGTTGCGTACGCTCGATGCCTCGGGGCAGTCGGACGGGTTGCTGATGTTTACCCCGGACAGCCCACTGCCTCGGCAGTTTTACCGCTTCGAGAACGAACGCCAATTGCTGGGCGAACTCGTGAGCTGGAGTCGGTCCGCAGATCTGAGTCGATTCTTGCTGGAGCAGATCACCGTCGGCAGACGCGAAGCCCTGGAAGACCAGTTGCGCGACTTGAGCGAAAAACCGGCGCCGGCTCAGGACTGGATCAGCTACGCGACCCTGCCCGATTACAACGCCGGTTTGCGCGCACTGGTGTCGGCACGGGTAAAGGTGAAACTGTCCGAACAACGGCTGCACACGCCTGACTGGTTCCTGCGAGCCTCCGCCGAACACCGCAGGCAACTGGTAGCACTGGAAGATGCGATTGTGGGTGCAGGTGAAATCTATCAGGCCGCTCCGCACACGCAGGTGACCGAGTTCGACGCCTACGCCCATCAGACAGCCACCCGCAAGATCAACGAGCTACTTGGTCTGCCGCCCGCCACGGTGGACCCTGACCGAATCATCATTCATACGCCCCGCGAAACCCTGTCCTACACCCAGATGCTGCGCGACGGTTACGACGACACGCTTGGGCTGCTCAAGGCATCTGCCGACACCACCGCCACCTTCAGTGGCCCCGAGGGCATCGACCTTACGCCACTGAGTCCGGAGAAAGTCGCCGGTTCGGTTCGTGGCCAGTGGCTGTCCGATCAGTACATCACGATGATTCGTCAGCAGCTGCTGGCGCCCGACAGCGAGGGTTATGACTGGCGCCGTCAACACAGTCTGGTGCTGACACAGCTGCAAATGCGCGCTGACGCGCTGCGCAGTTTTCTCCAGGGACACATCGACGCTTCACAACTGCGCTGGCTTAGCACTTCCATTCTCAACATGCATCAGGGCAGCCCCGCGGAGCGCCTGCACTACCCCGTCTATCCACTGAAGTTGAATGTGAACGTGATGGGCGTCGCCTCACGCGCCGAGACCATTCAAGGCTGTTTCCTGCTAACACCGCCTGAGGCGAGCACGCTGGGGCAGGTAATGCTGTATACGCCTCAGGCACCCGATGGCCGCGCCTTCCGACTGCTAAGCACTTTCAGCAACACCCTGTTGAGCCCGGGCATGGGCGACTACTACTTGAAGCGCGCCCGTGTGAAGGCCGGGATGCCGCTGGCATTTGCCCTGGCTGAACTGAAGAAAGGCGGCGGTCACAAACCTGCGTTGCCGAGCAAGCCGTTCAGCAACCTCCACGAGGTGTGCTTCAACCACGTTATCGAGCGCAAGATCCGCGATGTCGAGGACACCACGACCGGTCGTGCCGACATGCTCTGCCGACAGGTCTGGAGCAGCCTGGAGCTGATCGCGACCGCGGTGACCTTGCCCTTCCCCCCTGCCAGCTTTGCCGTCGGCATGATCATCGCGGGCGCTGACGGCTATCGCGCACTGCAAGCCCTCGACGAGCGGGATCACGCGACCGCCAGCTTCTACGTGCTCAGCGCCTGGCTGAACACGGCGGGCGCTGCGGGTGATCTGCACTCGGGAATGAAAGGATTGGGCGGCGTGCTCAAAGACCTGACCGACCAAAATGCGGGCGGCAGGTATGCCCGGTCGGTTGCCCATGCCACCGATGAGACGCTGCAACCGATCGTGGTGGAGAACGAACTCTTCTGGGCCCCGCCACAATCTGCCAACCGCCACGTTCCGCTCCACAGAACCCGCGCGCTGATCCCCGAAACGCTTCAGCCCACCGGGCGTTATGCGCAAACCGATGTGACCGGTGTGTGGAGAGCCTTGCAGCAGGACAACCCGCCGGTGCGCGCCGCAGACACACTCGTCCATCCGCTTCACGCCGTTGATGTCTCTCTGGCGGACGCCGTGCCTCTGACCCGTCCGCACGGGCAGGGTGTCAGCGTCGTTCGCGGGAATTGCTACATTTCCCTGCAGGGCCAGACCTACCAGGTCCAGTATGACGCCCGGCTCGCCATCTGGCAGATCGTCGATCCGCGTAACCCGTTCGCCTTCTTTGGCCGCCAAACGGTGCGCCTCAACAGCCAGGGGCACTGGCAACTGCTTGAGCCTGCGCGGTTGCGCGGCGGCGTTCTGCCTTCATTCCGCCGACTGGACGAAACCCCGGCAGGCCCCTCCACGGCGGTGGGTGACTTGAGCGATTACGAAATGCCGGAATCGCTGCAGCCCTACGTCTTCGGCATCGTCAGCCCAAAGCAGGCTGAACACTTTGAAGAAGGCCCGTTTGGTCTGCATGAGTTTTTCGACGACATTTTCCAGGGCGGTCGCTCGACCTACAGGACCCTGCGCCAGAATCTGTACCGCGATGCGAAAGCGTTCTTCGAGCAGCCGCCCCTCCCGGGCAAACCCGAGCTGCCAGTGCTCGCAGATGGCGTGACGACCCAGGGCTTCTTTGATGCAGTACTTGAGAAATCGAGCGGCCTGGTGATTGGTGAGGCACCGACGTCCATCGCCAGCAAGCAACTGCTGATCGATAACATGCCGTTGCTGGCAGAGCGCAAGGTCGAGGTGCTGTACATCGAGCATCTGCAGACCGACCAGCACACGCACAAGCTGCAGAAATACAAAGCGCTCGGCAGCAAGACGCGCAGCGGCTCCCACATGCTCAAGCATTATCTGGAGACCGTGAACGAGGGCGCACTCAAAAACGGCAGCGACCGATACGACTACTACCATCTGATCAAAGCGGCCCACCGAAACGGCATCGACGTTCGGCCGTTCAGCTCCTCGGTCAGCTATGACTACGCCGATAACGAAGTGGCGTCCGCTGCTGGTGACGCACTTGCGCCGCAAAAGATGGCAGTTTTCTTTGGTCACAAAGTGATCAGTGGCGACGTGCAGACGCATCCTGGCAGGCGCTGGATCGCGCTGCTCGACCACCGCACCGCCAACACTTGGCAGCAACAGCCGGGTATCAGTGAACTGCAAGGCGTACTCAGCGTGCGCGTCGAAGACGTACCGGTGGGCACACCACCCCAGATATCCCTGGACAGCGATGCCGTCATCAGCAGCGCTGCCTCGCGCGCAGATTTCAAAGTGCAGATCGGCAACCCGACTGTCCACAACGTGGCCGGCGCATCGTCGCCCGACAGTCCGGCCGGCACGTCACTGGACGACGCGCTTTACAGCTTTTTCGAACGACGCTCGCCCATGGAGTGGGGCCTGGACCCTAACCGCCGCGCCATCGTTTCCCATCGCAGAAGCGAGCTAAACCCGTACATCGGCGAGCACGGCTTTGAATGGAATCCGGCCGGTTACTGGACCCGCGCCGAGGCGGCGAACTGGAGCAGCGACTATCCTCTGGGCGCCATTCAGCAGTCACTGATCGATGACCGCTATCAACTGCCTGGCGACATGCAGAGCATCTTCCATGACCTTGCTCACTTCCGTCACAGAGGCCTGAATCCTGATTACTCTTTCATCGAAAGTCATTTGATCGAGGTGCGTGAACGGTTCTTCGAATTGGCGAATACGCTGCAAAAAGACGCGCGCTCGGTGCTCAACCTCGCCCTGCCTGAGCGCGTGATGTTGCCTGAAGTAAAAGCCGACACGCCGTTAAGCATGTTCATCGAAGAGTTGTACGAGAACACGTCCGGCGTGGTCATCGGGGAATCCCATTCGGCACGCGCCAGCAAGCGCTTCATCCTCGACAACATGGAACATCTGGCGCGCCAGGACGTGCGCACGCTGTACATGGAGCACCTGTTGACCGACCTCCACCAAGCCGATCTTGATCGCTTCGCTGAAACCGGGCTGATGAGCAAACGTCTGCTGCACGACCTCAAGCACATGGACAGAACATTTCTGACAGACCCAACTGGCGCCTACTCATTTGAGAACCTGGTGATTCAGGCCAAGCGGCACGGCATTGAAATCCGTGCCATCGACTGCACCGCCAGCTATTTCATCCGCCATCTGCCGAGCAGCTCCAACACCACGCGCCAACAGGTGCTCAGCTATTTTGCGTCTCGTACGATACGCAAGCACCAGCAGGTGATGGGGCCACACAAGTGGATTGCCCTGGTGGGTGAAAGCCATGCCAATACGTTCAAGAACAGCGTGCCGGGCATCGCTGAACTGGAGCAAGGGATTGGCGTGCGGGTGATGGACGTGGCCCCGGGCAAGGCGCGCGGCATCATGATCGATCCGGGCGAACAGGTCGCTGCGGGGCTGGGACACGAGCCGGTGCTGGTGAAGAATGACTTCCGCGTGGAGATCGAACTGCCCGCGCGACCTCAACTCGCGACCCCGGTGGGCGGCAGATTGCACAGTCCGGGCATGTTCCTGCTCGACGAATCCGTGGCCTTGCGGCCAACGATCGTGCATCGCTCAAGGGACCGCACGCTCAAGCACACCCCGGTGCGCTTCAATACCGCGGGCAAAGCCTACGTCGAGCGCGAGTCATGGCCGCAGGTCAATCGTCAGCCGTTCGATGACGTGCAGGCCCTGATCGACGCATTGGTGGAGATGAACCTCAATCACGTGAGCTGACGGGTCAGTCCGGCGCTTTTGAAACCGTCGGAATGCGCTGCTCCAGCAACTGGTGCAGCGCGCTGTCCGCCGGCCAGTTGCGCATGAAGCGCGCGCGATCTTTGGCGAACGCCGCCGCGAACGAGGTCTGGGAGCCATGCTGGCACATGGCGTCCAGATCGATGAGCGACCAGCGATCGTTGTGCCAGAACACGTTGTGGCCTTTGAGATCGCCGTGGCTGATGCGCTCGCGGATCAACTGCGCAAACAACAGATCCAGCGCCTGCAACTCGGCTTCCGGCGCATCGCCGCTGGCCACGTAGGGCGCAAAGCGCTCGATGATGTCGGGGCCTGGCAGAAACTCGGTGACCAGGAACGCCTCTCGGCGCAGCCATACGAAGCGTTTTTCCAGCAGCGCCAGCGGTTTGGGCGTTGCGATGCCGAGGAACCGCAGCCGATTGCCTTCGCGCCATGAGTGCCAGGCGCGGGACGGTCGCCAGAACCGTTTGAGCCAATGCGCCAGGTTCTTGATGTTGTAACGCTTGATCACCAGCTCGCGGCCGGCGACGTCTACCTTGGCGACGCTGGCCGCACCACCGGTCTTGTACAGATGACCGCCCTCGACCAGCACGTCGGCCTTTTCCAGCACCGGCAACATCGACGCCACTTCCTCGCGACGAATCGCGCGCAGTGCGAACGGCCCGTCTTCGACGCTGAACAGGCTGCATTCACGGCCGATCTTGATCAGGTAATCCCGCAAGCGCCAACTGCGCACCTTGTCGATCTGCTTTTGCAGGGCCTCGACCGGCAAGCCATGCTCGCCATTGCTCAGCAGGTAATAGACCAGTAATTCTTCGGTGAACGGCTCCAGCGACTTCGGCAACTGGGCGAAGAACACGCCGAGGTTTTCCAGCACTTTTTGCCGCGACAACGGCTTGCCGGCTTCCTCAACGCGAATGCCTGCGCCGTCGATCACGTACAAGGTCGAGCCCTGACGCAGCAGATTGTCCAGGTGCAGGTCTTCCTGCCACAGGCCTTTGGCGTGCATCTGGCCCACAACGGCGAGCGCATCGCCGAGCACCGACTGTTGTTCATCGGCCAGCGGCGGCAGCGCTTCCACCGATTTCCAGGCATCGCCCAGACTTTCGGCCTGATCCAGAAACTCGAACAGCAGCCAGCCGCCCTCACCTTCCTGCAGCCCGTCGGCCAAGAGCAACGGCGTCGGCAAGCCTTGCTTTGCCAAAGCCTGCACGCCGTCGCGCTCGCGCTGGAAATGCCGCGGGGCTTTCGGCCCGACCAGCAGCTTGGCCAGGACCGTGCGTCCGCGCCAGATGCCCGCGCCGACGTAGCGTTGCCCGGGCAGGACGCGCAGCAGGCTGAGCAATTGCAGCTCGGCAGGACCGGCCGCATCCTCCAGCGCAATGTTCATCGGCAGCGCCGGAGTGCGACCGGCGTTTTTCAGTTCAGACAAACGCATCGGCGCCCTCTTTGATCAAGCCTGTCCAGATTACAGATCTGACAGGCAGTGAATCTCGTGTGCATCAAAACCGGAAATCACCGGTCACGGCGCTTGTGACTGCCCCGCTTGGCAACCCGCTGCCACCAAGCGTCAACCAGCCCGCTGTCGGTCGGGGCGTGCAGATAAGCGGCGAGCAGTTCGCGGATTTCCGTCTCGTCCCAGACCGGTGCGCGGCGTAGCAAAGGCTCGATGTCCTTGACCCGGTCGCGCTGGCCGAAGATCGACTTGCGCGTCTTCTCCAGGTCGATCAGCTGCGCCATATACTCGCCGCCCCGCGCACGCATGAAAATATGCTTGGGATAGAAACAGCCATGCACCTGCCCGGCCTTGTGCAGCGTGCGCGCCAGTTGCCCGCAGGCCTGCAGAATCGCCAGACGCTCGGTGGCCGGCCGCTCGTGCCAGTCCTGCAACAGCGTGTCCAGGTCGGTCCAGCCATCCAGCGCCCGGGTCATGAGAATCGCGCGGCGCTCGCCGTCGACTTTCCTGTCGGCGTAAAACACCGCATGCAGCGCCGGAATGCCCAGCTTCTGATACAGGCTGATGTTGCGAAACTCCCGGGAAAACGAAGGCTCGCCGAACGGGTGATGCAGGGTGTACGTCAGGTAGTTGCTCTGGCGCTTGAGGTAATAACCGGAGCCTTCCAGCTCCAGGCGAAACACACTGCTCCAGCCGCCGCGACCGGTGTTGGGTTCATCCACCGCGTCGAGTTCGACGCTCCACAACGCATCGAAGTCCGCCAGACCGTGCCGCTCGAGCAGCCCCCGGTCGGCGTCAGCAATGAACACACTCATTCGCGACCCTCAAAAAAACTGACGATGTGGCGGATGCGCTTTTTGTCAGATTCGTTCAAGCGTTCGCGCCCACGGTATTGCAGATAGAAACGCAGACGCTGAGTGGCCGACAGATGATATTTAGCCACCTTGTCCAGGCACGCAAGGTCCTTGGTGATCCGGTAGCGCAGCATGAAGCTGACCCAGAACGCCCCGTTGGGGCAGTCGATCAAGAACACCGTTGCCTGATCGTCCACCAGCAAGTTGCGCCACTTCAGATCGTTATGGGTGAAGTGATGGTCGTGCATGGTTCGGGTGTAACGCGCCACCTGCTGGCTGACGCCGTTGACCCATGAACGGCTGTCCAGGCGCGTGTCGTTGACCCGCGCCAGTTCGGACAAATCTTCGGTGCGCGGCAGCTCGCGGGTGATCAGCGCGCCGCGATCATACGCAGCGCCGTTGCGCTCCAGGCCCCAGGCGACGACTTCTGCCGTCGGAATGCCCCACTTGGCGAAGCGCTTGAGGTTCTGCCATTCGGACTTGACCCGTGGCCGTCCCAGATACCGGCGCAAACCCTTGCCCGCCGCGACGTAGCGCTTGACGTAGTAGTTCACGCCACCGCGTTCGACGCGGATGACTTCGGACAACGGATCGCGGGTCAGCCGCTCGCCTTTGAGGGCGAACACGGCGTCGAGGGTGCCGAAGTCGTCCGTCAGCGCGGCGTAGCCAGGCTCCAGCTTCCAACCCGCCATCAGAGCGCATCCCCGTAACGCAGTTTGCGCTGATAGAGCTTCTCGGCCTTGCCTTCAAGCCAGCTCAACAGCGCCGATTCCTGGGCCAGGATCTGCCGCAGCGGCTGCTGGAAATAGCCCTTGAGAAAGCGCAGTTTGTCGCGCCGGGTCAGGCCGATGTCCATCGCCGAGAAATACAGCGCGGCGAGGTCTTTGTTGCGCCACCGCTGGGTAATCGCCGGGCGCGTCTGGGCGCGGTGCAGGTCGATCACCGAGAGCCTGAAATCATCAGGCGTGACCGGCGTGTCGGTGTGCAGCAGAAAATGACAGATGTAGCAGTCGCGATGATTAACCCCGGCGCGGTGCATCATGCCCACCAGCCGAGCGACTTCAGCGATGTACGCGCGCTTCATGCGCGGCTCGGGCGGCTCGGTGCGCCAGTTGAGGCTGACGTCTTCCAGGCTCTCGGTCGGCGCCAGTTCTTCGGTGATGATGAACGAATGCTGCGTGGCTGGATTGTTGCCGCGCTCGCCGTACGCCACAGCGGTCATGGTCGGCACGCCGACTTCATGCAGACGGTTGACCGCGTCCCACTCCTGACCCGCGCCGAGCACCGGCAGTTTGGCGGTCAGCAGGTTCTTCGCCACTTCACCCCAGCCGATGCCGCGATGGATCTTGACGAAGTAACCGCGCCCGTTGACCTCGGTGCGCAACGTGCGCCGGTTTTCGAGCTCGCGATAGACCTGGCCTTCAAGCGCCTCGACGGCTTCGAACGCATCGCGCCCGGCCCAGAGGCTCTTGAAGGGTTCAGCAAGGATCAGTTTCATCCGTGGTGCTCCGCCAGAATCACATCCGCAGCGTGCTGCGGCATGCTGTAAAGATCAGCCGTGTCGGCGAATGTCAGCCCGTTGCGGCTCCAGGTGCTGCGCGCGGCGTCGTCCTTGAGGATGCGGGCCAGGTACTGATTGAGCTGGTTCTGTTCGAACGGCTCATCGAGCACCAGACCGCTGTCGGCCTCGGCGATGTAATGGGCGTAGCCGCACACCGCGCTGACCAGCACCGGAAGACCCGCCACCAGCGCTTCAAGCAGCACGGTGCCGGTGTTTTCGTTGTACGCCGGATGAATCAACAGGTCGGCGCCCAACAGAAAACGCGGAATGTCGCTGCGCCCTTTCATGAAGGTGACGTGATCGCCCAGGCCCAGCGTCGTGCTTTGCAGCTGGAATACCTTGGGGTCGTCCTGGCCGATGACAAACAGTCGCGTGCGTTTTTTCAGTTCAGCAGGCAGCGCCGCCAGCGCCTTGAGGCTGCGGTCGACGCCCTTGGTCTTGAAGCCGGAGCCGATCTGCACGAGCAACAGGTCATCGTCGGCCAGCTTGAACTCGCGACGGAATTCAGCGCGGATTTCAGCCGCATTCGGCGGTGCGCGGCGGTCCTGAGAGATCCCCGGCGGCAGCAGATGAAAGCGCGCGAGCGGCGTGTCGTAATGCTTGATGAAAAGCGGCTGCTGCACTTCGGAGATCATCAGCACTTCGGTCTTGGCGTCTTTGCCGAACACCGCGCGTTCGTAGTCGGCGAAGTGACGGTAGCGGCCCCAGTATTTGTACAGGCCGTGGCGCAGGTTCTGGGCCTTGTCTTCGTAGCAGCCATCGGCGGCGTAATACACGTCCAGACCGGGCATCTTGTTGAAGCCGATCAACCGGTCCACGGGACGCTTGGCCAGGTCGGCATTCATCCAGTCGGTGAGCTTTTCGTTGCGGCGGTGGTTGAAGATCGCCTTGACCGGCGCCACCAGCACTTCGAAGCCGGACGGCACGTCGCCCTCCCAGATCAGCGTGTAGACGCGGATTTTATGGCCGCGCTGCTGGCACTCCAGGGCGATGCGCATGAAGTCACGCTGCAGGCCGCCGAAGGGGAAGTATTTATAAAGCACGAATGCCAGTTGCATCAGGGATGTTCCTTTGCCAGCAATAGCGCGCCTAACTGGTTCGCTACCCGCTCGGGATTCAGGCGAGTAAAGCACATGGGCCACTCGCGTTCGGTATCGACCTGACGCTGATCTTCAGGCGTCGGTCGGTAGGTGCATTTCTTTTGCAGGCACGGCGCGCAGGCGGGGTAATCGGCCGCCAGATGAACCTGCGACCGGCCGTAGGCGCCGGTCAGACCCGGATTGGTCGGGCCGAACAACGAAAGCGTCGGTACATCCAGTGCGGCAGCCAGATGACCAAGACCGGTGTCCACCGCCACGCAACCCTGGGCGCTCGCCAGTACGCGAGCAACCCCTGCCAGATTGAGTTTGGGCAACACGACGGCATTATCAAGGCCATCGGCAATGCGCTCGGCACGCGCCTTCTCGGCCGGGTTGCCCCACGGCAGTCGCACTTCCAGTCCTTGGCCGATCATGCGTTCGGCCAATTGTCGCCAATACAGCTCGGGCCAGTGCTTGGTGTCCCACGTGGTGCCATGCAGGAACAGCACGAAGGGCGCGTCGTGTGTGGCAGTGAGCAGGCGGCTGCGATCAAGGCCGTAATCGCCCAGTCCCGCAGGCACCTGATAGCCCAGCGCCTGGCCGAACAGCTGACGCAACCGCTCGACCGCATGCTGGCCCCGGGCAACGGCGTAGGGGCGATCGTAAAAACGAGCGGCCATGGGCTCGCGCGCAGAAGTCTTGCCCAGCCCGGCGACAGGCGCTTTGACGTAGCGGGTCAGCCAGGCACTTTTCAGCAGGCCCTGAGCGTCGATCACCAGATCGTAGCGAGTGTCGCGCAGGCGCTGTTTGAACTGGCGCCATTCGCCATTCTTGACGGTCTGCCAGAGGTTCTTGCGCCAGCGACGGATCGCCACCGGAATCACGTTGGCGACCGCCGGATGCCAGGTCGGGATCTCGGAGAAGCCCTCTTCCACCACCCAGTCGAACTGGATGCCCGGCAGCGCGCCCATGGCGTCGGTCAGCGCGGGCAAGGTGTGGATCACGTCACCCAGTGACGAAGTTTTGATCAGCAGTACCCGCAAGTCAGGCGACCTCGACCGGGGCGGCGCCAATGCGGCCAAGGGCCTGGATCACCGAATCCGGCTCCAGCAGGCGCAGGCAGTTGTAATGGCCGAAGCGGCAGGTGCGCTCGAAGCACGGGCTGCACTCGATGCCGAGCCGGACGATCTCGACTTCATCGGCCAGCGGCGGCGTGAAGCCCGGCGACGTCGAGCCGTACACCGCCACCAGCGGGCGATTCAGCGCGGCGGCTACGTGCATCAGCCCGGAATCGTTGGAAACCACGGCGTCTGCGCAGGACAGCAGGTCAATGGCTTCGGCCAGTGACGTGCCGCCGCTGAGGTTCATGGATTCTTCGCGCAGCCCCGGAATCAGCCGCTCACGAATGCTTTCGCCCACCCCATGGTCGTTCTTGGAGCCGAACAGCCAGACCTGCCAGCCTTCACGAATCTTTGCTTCGGCGACTTTGGCGTAGTGCTCGGAAGGCCAGCGCTTGGATTCACCGAACTCGGCGCCCGGGCACAGCGCAAGCACGGGCCGATCAAGACTCAGACCGAACTTGGTTAGCGCCGCGTCACGGCTGGCGGTTTCGATTTGCAGGCTGGGTTTGGGATAAGGGCGCGGCAATTCAGCGCCTTTGTCGTAGGCCAGCGCCATAAAACGCTCGATCATCAACGGGTAACGCTGTTTGTCGAGGGTGCGCACGTCATTAAGCAGGCCGTAGCGAAACTCGCCACGCCAGCCGGTGCGTTTGGGAATGCCGGCGAAAAACGGCACCAGCGCCGACTTCAGGGAATTGGGCAGCAGAATCGCCTGATCGTACTGGCCCTTGAGGGACTTGCCTATGCGCCTGCGCGTGGCCAGTTCCAGCGCGCCATGGCCGAGCGGGAAGCTCAAGGCCGTGCGCACTTCAGGCATGCGCTCAAGGATCGGCCGGCTCCACTCAGGCGCCAGCACATCGATTTCGCACTGCGGGTGACGCTGTTTCAGGCACTGGAACAGCGTCTGCGCCATCACCATGTCACCCACCCAGCTGGGCCCTACGATCAGAATTCTCATGCTCATCCAAAAACGACCAGAAACGAGCAGGGAGGCCCATCAAACTGCGTGATGCTTGCACACGCAGCCTGACGCCTCCCTGTCATAGCTTTATATAGATCCGTCAGATCCGGACCCTGCCAGCAATCAACCCAGCCCCAGCTGCCCCCAGAGCCGCATCACTTCGCGCCGCTCGGTGACGAACTGGTCGCCGGCCACAACACCCGGATCGTTCTGCAACGCCTGTCGGTGAGCGGCCGAGCGGTAGGCCTTGTAGGCCTCACGCAGCAGTCCGGCATCGGCGGCGGCCATCAAGCCCGCCTCTTCAAGGCCTTCGAGAATACGGATGTTATCGGTGTAACGAAGCAGCGCGGGATGCTCTCTGGACCACGCCAGAGCCGCGTATTGCACCATAAATTCAATATCGACGATACCTCCGGCGTCCTGCTTGAGGTCGAACCGCGCCGTCGGTTCAAATGCATTCGCCCCCTTGCCGGCCGCCGTTGCGCGGGTGCCGAGGTTGTCGCGCATCTTGGCGCGCATCTCGCTGACCTCCTGACGCAGCTTCGGCAGATCCCGTTCACGGCCCAGCACCAAAGCGCGTACGGCTTCGAACTGCCGGCCGACATCGGTGCTGCCCACCAGCACCCGCGCGCGCACTAACGCCTGATGCTCCCACGTCCAGGCCTCGTTCTCCTGATACCGGGAAAACGCCCCGAGCGAGCTCACCAGCAAGCCCGCCGCGCCAGACGGGCGAAGGCGCATGTCGACTTCGTACAACTGCCCGGAGTTGGTCTGGGTGGTGATCAGGTGAATGATCCGCTGACCGAGCCGGGTGAAAAACTGCGCGCCATCGATCGGCTTGGCGCCGTCGGTCTCAGCCTGGGGATCGCCGTCGTGGATGAACACGAGGTCCAAATCAGAGCCGTGTCCCAGCTCAATGCCGCCGACCTTGCCGTAGCCGACGATGACAAAACCGGGATCGCACAAGGTGCCATCCGGACGCCGCGGCGCGCCATGGCGGGCAACGGTGTGGCGCCAGGCAAGCGCCAGCACTTGCTCCAGAATCGCCTCGGCGAGCCAGGTCAGGTAATCGCTGACTTTCATCAGCGGCAGGCTGCCGGTGATTTCCGACGCAGCCACGCGCAGACGGTGCGCCAGCTTGAAATGCCGCAGGGCTTCCATTTGCTGTTCGAGATCGTCCTCGGGAATTCGCGTCAGACGCTCGCGCAGCTCAGCCGCCAGTTCAAGCGCCTGGGGCGGGCTGAACAGGCGACCTTCGTTAAGCAACTCATCGAGCAGCAACGGAAAGCGGGCGATCTGTTCGGCAATCCACGGGCTGGCCGCGCACAGGGTCAGCAATCGACGCAGTGCGCCGGGGTTCTCAGTGAGCAACACCAGATACGCCGAGCGACGGGCCACCGCTTCCACCAGCGGCAGTACCCGCTCCAGCACCAGATCGGGATTGTCGTGCTCGACCGCTTGGGCGAGCAGGCGCGGAATAAAGGCATCAAGCCGTTCGCGCCCCAGACGCTGCATTGAGCGCAGCTGTGAACTGTTGCGCAGGTTGCTCAGATTTTTCAGGGCCTTTTGCGCGTCGGCGAATCCGCCCTCCTGGAGCTGGAGGCAGGCGCTTTCCTCGTTCTGCGACTCTTCCCACAGCGGCAGCCACTCGCCACCGACGATTTCTTCGCCGTGGTCCTGCTGCCCATCTTCCTCGTCCGGGTCAGCGATGACCTGCCGGAAGTGCCACGCGACCCGCTCACGCCAATACATCAGTCGTTCATGGAAACTCGCCCAGTCGGCAAAGCCCATCATGAAGGCGATGCGCGATTTATCCTGCGGGTCGTCGGGGAGCATTTGCGTCTGCCGATCGGCGATCGCCTGAATGGCGTGCTCGGTGTAGCGCAAAAACTGGTAGCCCTCACGCAATTCATTGATGACCGCAGCCGGCAAATAGCCCTGTCCTTCCAGGGTTTTCAGCACCTTGAGCAGCGGCCGCTGCTGCAGACTCAAATCGCGCCCGCCGTGAATCAGCTGGAACGCCTGGGCGATGAATTCCACTTCGCGGATGCCGCCGGAACCGAGCTTGATGTTCTCGGCCATGCCCTTGCGGCGGACTTCCTGCTGGATCAACTGCTTCATGGTGCGCAGCGCTTCAATGGCGGAGAAATCCAGGTAGCGGCGATAGACAAACGGCCGCAGCATGTCGAGCAACTCGCTGCCCTTCTCCTGATCGCCGCCCACCACCCGCGCCTTGATCATGGCGTAGCGTTCCCAGTCGCGGCCCTGATCCTGGTAGTACTGCTCCAGCGCGTTGAAACTGAGCACCAAGGCACCGGAAGACCCGTACGGCCGCAGGCGCATGTCGACACGAAAGACAAAGCCGTCGACCGTGACCGGGTCCAGCGCCTTGATCAATCGCTGACCCAGTCGGATGAAGAATTCCTGATTGTCCAGCGGCCGCTTGACGCCCTGGGTTTCGCCGCCTTCGGGGTAGGCAAAGATAAGATCGATGTCCGAGGACAGGTTCAGCTCGACGGCGCCCAGCTTGCCCATGCCGAGGATGACCATCTGCTGCGGCTCGCCGGTCCGACGGCCGGTCGGCGTGCCGAATTGCTGGCAATGCCGCTCGTACAGCCACTTGTAAGCCAGATCAATGCAGCCATCTGCCATGTCTGAGAGATCGCGGCAGGTTTCCACCAGATCGGCCTGCCGGGTCAGATCCCGCCAGATAATTCGCACTTGCTGGCGCGTACGTTGACGACGTAGATTACGCCCCAGTTCATCGTCGCTGGCAGCCTGAATGACGGCACTGGCGATGTGCCCAAGCAGCTCGCCGGGCGCAAAACTGCGCTCCAGCTCACCGGATTCAGCGAGGTCGAGCAACATCAGCGGATCGCGCGACACCTGATCGGCAACAAAATCGCTGGCCGCACAGACGCGGTCGAACGCCTGCAGCCGCGCCTCCGGCCAAGTCCGAAACGACTGCCTGGCTTCACCTGTCAGGGAATCAAGCGCGGTGCGCCAGGATTGGCCGGCCCGCGCGACCAACGGCATAAGGACAGCCGGCAGCTCGGCCAGCAGGGGAAGGCTCATGTTCTATCCTTGATCGGCGTTCAATTGCCAGCCCGACAAGGCGGTCGTAAACACGCCACGGACGGACTGTCGAACAAAGGTTAAAAATTGCTGATGGCTGGCGTTTCTTGGCTGCCAGCAGGTTATATCAGGCGATTCGTCAGATTTTTGCACCGACAACACTGCTTTATCGGACACTGCAACACGAGCGAAAACATCGCTGCGCTGTAGTTTTACTACTGTATATACAAGTCAAAAAGCTGAATTAGCCCAAGATTTGTAGTAAAACTACACAACGCCGGGAACCCATCCGGCCATCCAAGAATTTACATCGTCTGCCCACAAGGCCAGTCGTAACAAACTCAGGCAACCGATTCTGGAAGCCTTTCCGCCCTGGAGCAAGCCATGCAAGACCTCGATCCCGTCGAAACCCAGGAATGGCTGGACGCCCTGGAATCGGTTCTCGACAAAGAAGGCGAAGACCGTGCTCACTACCTGATGACCCGTATGGGTGAGCTGGCCACACGAAGTGGTTCGCAACTGCCTTACGCCATCACCACGCCTTATCGCAACACCATCCCCGTTACCCACGAAGCACGCATGCCTGGCGACCTGTTCATGGAACGCCGCATTCGCTCGCTGGTACGTTGGAACGCATTGGCGATGGTGGTCAAGACCAACATCGGCGACCCGGATCTGGGCGGCCACATCTCCAGCTTCGCTTCCAGTGCAACCCTGTACGACATCGGATTCAACTACTTCTTCCAGGCCCCGACCGACGAACACGGCGGCGACCTGATCTACTTCCAGGGTCACGCATCGCCAGGCGTTTACGCCCGTGCGTTCATGGAAGGCCGCATCACTGAAGACCAGATGAACAACTTCCGTCAGGAAGTCGATGGCAACGGCCTGTCGTCTTATCCACACCCATGGCTGATGAAAGACTTCTGGCAGTTCCCGACCGTTTCCATGGGTCTGGGTCCGATTCAGGCGATCTACCAGGCGCGCTTCATGAAGTACCTGGAGCACCGCGGTTACATCCCTGAAGGCAAGCAGAAAGTCTGGTGCTTCCTGGGCGACGGCGAGACCGACGAGCCGGAATCCCTGGGCGCCATCGCCCTGGCCGGTCGCGAGAAGCTCGACAACCTGATCTTCGTCGTGAACTGCAACCTGCAGCGTCTGGACGGTCCGGTTCGCGGCAACGCCAAGATCATCCAGGAACTGGAAGGCGTGTTCCGCGGTGCTCAGTGGAACGTGAGCAAAGTCATCTGGGGCCGTTTCTGGGACCCACTGCTGGCCAAGGACGTCGACGGCATCCTGCAACGTCGTATGGACGAAGTCATCGACGGCGAATACCAGAACTACAAAGCCAAAGACGGCGCGTTCGTGCGCGAACACTTCTTCAACTCGCCAGAACTCAAGGCGATGGTTGCGGATATGTCCGACGACGAAATCTGGAAACTCAACCGTGGCGGTCACGACCCGTACAAGGTCTACGCGGCGTACCACGCAGCGGTGAACCACAAGGGTCAGCCGACCGTGGTTCTGGCCAAGACCATCAAGGGTTATGGCACCGGCGCCGGTGAAGCGAAAAACACCGCGCACAACACCAAGAAGGTCGACGTCGACAGCCTGCGTCACTTCCGTGACCGCTTTGACATCCCGATCAAAGACGATCAGCTCGAAGCCCTGCCGTTCTACAAGCCGGAAGAAGGCAGTGCCGAAGCGCGCTACCTGTCCGAGCGTCGCGCTGCACTGGGCGGCTTCGTGCCACAGCGTCGCGCGCAGAGCTTCAGCCTGCCGACCCCGCCACTGGAAACCCTCAAGGCGATCCTTGATGGCTCCGGCGACCGCGAAATCTCCACCACCATGGCCTTCGTCCGCATCCTGACCCAACTGGTCAAGGACAAGGAAGTGGGTCAGCGCATCGTTCCGATCATCCCGGACGAAGCCCGTACCTTCGGTATGGAAGGCATGTTCCGCCAGCTCGGCATCTACTCGTCCGTAGGCCAGCTGTACGAGCCGGTCGACAAAGAACAAGTGATGTTCTACCGCGAGGACAAGAAAGGTCAGATCCTCGAGGAAGGCATCAACGAAGCCGGTGCGATGTCTTCGTTCATCGCTGCAGGTACTTCGTACAGCAGCCACAACCAGCCGATGATTCCGTTCTACATCTTCTACTCGATGTTCGGTTTCCAGCGTATCGGCGATCTGGCATGGGCCGCAGGCGACAGTCGCACCCGTGGCTTCCTGATTGGCGGCACCGCCGGTCGTACCACCCTGAACGGTGAAGGTCTGCAGCACGAAGACGGCCACAGCCACATCCTGGCTTCGACCATCCCGAACTGCCGCACCTTCGATCCGACCTACGGCTACGAGCTGGCGGTGATCATTCAGGACGGCATGAAGAAGATGTTCGAAGAACAGCAGGACGTCTTCTACTACCTGACCGTGATGAACGAGTCCTATACGCAACCTGCCATGCCGGCCGGTTCCGAGGAAGGCATCATCAAGGGCATGTACCTGCTCGAAGAAGACACCAAGGAAGCCGCACACCACGTACAGCTGCTCGGTTCGGGCACCATCCTGCGTGAAGTGCGCGAGGCGGCGAAGATCCTGCGCGAGCAGTTCAACATTGGCGCGGACGTCTGGAGCGTCACCAGCTTCAACGAGTTGCGTCGCGACGGCCTGGCCGTAGAGCGCAGCAACCGCCTGAAGCCCGGCCAGAAGCCACAGTTGAGCTACGTTGAAGAATGCCTCAACGGCCGTAAAGGTCCGGTGATCGCTTCGACCGACTACATGAAACTGTTCGCTGACCAGATCCGTCAGTGGGTTCCGACCAAGGAATACAAAGTTCTGGGCACCGACGGCTTCGGCCGCAGCGACAGCCGCAAGAAGCTGCGCAACTTCTTCGAAGTTGACCGTCACTTCGTGGCGCTGGCCGCCCTGGAAGCCTTGGCCGATCGCGGCGATATCGAACCTAAGGTCGTGGCGGAAGCCATTGCCAAGTTCGGCATCGATCCTGAAAAGCGCAACCCGCTGGACTGCTAAGGTCTGCGTAACGATCGAATAGAGCGCTGAAATGTGCGCGAAACAGCCGCCGATGCGGAATTTACTTCGGTAAATGAGCATCCAGGCTGTTTCGTCGCAGATGAATCAGCGCAGTCGAGGAACAGGTTCTCCTAAGGAGAGACATTGTGAGTGAGTTAATTCGGGTACCCGACATCGGCAACGGTGAAGGTGAAGTCATTGAGTTGATGGTCAAGGTCGGTGATCGCATCGAAGCTGACCAGAGCGTGCTGACGCTGGAGTCGGACAAGGCAAGCATGGAAATCCCTGCGCCTAAAGCCGGTGTCATCAAGGCGATGAAAGTGAAGCTGGGCGACCGTCTGAAAGAAGGCGACGAACTGTTTGAGCTGGAAGTGGAAGGCGAAGCGGCGGCCGAGCCTGCTGCTGCACCTGCTGCCGCCGCGCCCGCCCCTGCTGCTGATAAGCCAGCCGAGAAGCCAGCCGAAGCCGAAGCAGCCCCTGCCGCAGCGGCTGCACCTGCTGCGTCGGATACCGTTCAGGATATTCACGTTCCGGATATCGGTTCGTCGGGCAAGGCTCGCATCATCGAGCTGATGGTCAAAGTGGGCGACAGCATCGAAGCTGATCAATCCCTGATCACTCTGGAATCCGACAAAGCCTCGATGGAGATCCCGTCTCCTGCCGCAGGCGTTGTCGAAAGCATCAGCGTCAAGGTTGAAGACGAAGTCGGCACTGGCGACCTGATTCTGAAACTGAAAGTGGCGGGTGCTGCACCTGCTGCTGCGCCTGCTCAGGCGGCTGCACCGGCTCAGGCCAAGGCAGAATCGGCTGCTCCGGCTGCCGCTGCTCCCGCACCGGCTGCCAAAGCTGAAAGCGCTCCTGCACCTGCCGCTGCACCTGCGAACAATGGCGCCAAGGTTCACGCTGGCCCGGCGGTTCGTCAGTTGGCTCGCGAGTTCGGCGTCGAGCTGAACGCCGTGTCGGCAACCGGCCCTCACGGCCGTGTGCTGAAAGAAGACGTGCAGGCGTACGTCAAATCGATCATGACCAAGTCCAAGGACGCGCCTGCTGCTGGCGGCGCTGCCGGCGGCATGGGCATCCCGCCGATCCCGGAAGTCGATTTCAGCCGTTTCGGCGAAACCGAAGAAGTGCCGATGACGCGTCTGATGCAGCTGGGCGCAACCGGTCTGCATCGCAGCTGGCTGAACATTCCGCACGTCACGCAATTCGACCAGGCCGACATCACCGACCTGGAAGCTTTCCGTATCGCGCAGAAAGCCGTGGCCGAAAAAGCCGGCGTCAAGCTGACCGTGCTGCCGCTGCTGCTCAAGGCCAGCGCGCACATGCTCAAGGAGCTGCCGGACTTCAACAGTTCGCTGGCACCGAGTGGCAAGGCGATCATTCGCAAGAAATACTTCAACATCGGTTTCGCGGTGGACACACCGGAAGGCCTGCTGGTCCCGGTCATCAAGAACGTCGATCAGAAGAGCCTGCTGCAACTGGCGGCCGAAGCAGCTGAGCTGGCTGAGAAAGCGCGCTCCAAAAAGCTGTCGGCCAACGACATGCAAGGCGCCTGCTTCACCATTTCCAGCCTGGGTCACATTGGCGGGACCGGCTTCACGCCGATCGTCAACGCGCCGGAAGTGGCGATCCTTGGCGTGTCAAAGGCCACCATGCAACCGGTCTGGGACGGCAAGGCTTTCCAGCCGCGCTTGATGCTGCCGCTGTCGCTGTCCTACGATCACCGCGTGATCAACGGCGCCGCTGCTGCACGCTTTACCAAGCGTCTGAGCGAATTGTTGGCGGACATCCGCACAATTCTGCTCTAAGCCGCCAACGGACGGTAAAGGGGACTGATTTATTTACAACGCTCCACCGTAAATGAATCTGTCCCCGTTCAGCGCCCCCGTTCAGCGCCAGGTTTAACGAGCTGCCACGCTCGTACCTCAACCCCGCTCACTGGCGGGGCTTTTTTTGCCGTTTGAAAAGCACTCATTCACGGCAACCGGTAAAGGGGACTGATTTATTTACAACGCTCCACCGTAAATGAATCTGTCCCCGTTCAGCGCCCCCGTTCAGCGCCAGGTTTAACGAGCTGCCACGCTCGTACCTCAACC
>NZ_JAXCIP010000009.1:0-231062 GCF_046540435.1 Pseudomonas sp. W5-01 | reverse complement strand
AAATTGCTGACTGCCCTGGCCCCTTCGTGAGCAAGCTCACTCCCACAAGTCCAGCGGCGTTACCAAGATCCCGAGTCCACCCCGGTCACTCGTGCGCAACCTCAGTGGCTTCAACAAAGTCCCCAGTCCACTCCAATCCTGTGGGAGCGAGCTTGCTCGCGAAGACTTACTTGCAGCCACTTGAGAAAGCGGGGAGTCACTCCACCCGCGTCTCGCCGCTGAACACCAGAATCTCCCGGCAGCGCTTGCACAGATACCGGCGGCCTTTGCGCACCAGCTTGTGGCGCTGGGCGGTGAACGGGAAATCACTTTCCGGGCACGGGCAGCGGTAGATGTAGCGGGTCACGCTGCGGCGCTGGATTTCGTAGGTGTGGCAACGGTTCGGCGGCAGCTCGTAGACGCCGCGCATGATCAGCTGCCATTCCTCGCCATGGGGCTGGATGGTGTCGCCGAACAGTTGATGAGCCACCAGGTGCGCGACCTCGTGGGGGACGGTCTGGCGCAGAAAGTCTTCGCTGTTTTCGAGGTACAGCTGCGGATTGAAGCGCAGCATGTTCTCGTGCAGGTGGGCTACGCCAGCCTTCTGGCCGCGCAACTTGACGCTTACCACCGGACGTTTGAAGGGACGTTTGAAGAAGTCTTCGGCTTGCTGGTAGCAGGATTCGACGCGGGTGTTGAGAGGTTCGAGCATGTTTCATCGGTCTCCAGAGGAGGCGAGTATGCCGCAAAGCTCATGTACCGCCAAAACCCCAGGCGCCGAATGGTCACCCTGAATCAGTTCGTGAATTCCGGCCCGACTCCGACGCCCCACAGCACCACCGTAAAGGCCATGATCGCCACCAACACCACCAGCCCGACCGCCAGCACCGAGCTTGAGAACATGAAGCCTTCGTCGGGGTGGACGCCCATGAACACCGGCAAACCGACGTACAGCAGGTAAACCGTGTAGCAAACCGCCGCCAGCCCGACCATCATCCCCACCCACATGTGCGGGTACAGCGCGGCCAGCCCGCCGAGGAACAGCGGCGTCGCCGTATAGGTCGCAAAGGCGACGCAGCGCGCAAGGCTGGGCGTCGCGTCATAGGTGCGCGCCATCCAGTGGATGAAGCCGCCCATGATGAAGACCCCGGCGAGCATGGCGATGTACGACATCAGCGCCATCCACACTGCGCTGTCGCTGGTCAGCATGACCGGCGCGCGGTCGCCGATTTGCCAGCCCACCTGCGTCGTGCCGATGTACGCCGACACCGCCGGGATCGCTGCCAGTATCAGCGTGTGGGTGAGGTACATATGGCCGATGGTTTCTTCACCTTCGCTACGTATTTGTTGCCATTCCTGATCGGGGTGGGTGAACAGCCCCAAGACGTGATGGATCATGTCCGTTACTCCCGTGAAGTGTGTCAGCGCTTGCGACGCAGCGCCTGACCGCCAGATGCCGTCAGGACAAGGTCTCAGTCGAGCAAGGGAAATGGCTGGGACCTCTCAGGTCAGTATAGAAAGCTGATCACTCCAAAACCGGATGCGTTAGAGCGATTGAGGTGTTCAAACACGCGGCTAATAGCGGTTAGCGATCAGAGACCCTCCGAAATCGACCGCGATCGAACCCGCAACGGCCATTACCCGAGGCGGTCTTTTTGCGTAAAATGCCGACCCTTTCCCCACCTCACTTCACACCACAGCGAGCGGATACCAGCGCCATGGGCACCCTTTCAGTCAATCAGAACAAACTGCAGAAGCGTCTGCGTCGGCTCGCGGGCGAAGCGGTGGCCGACTACAACATGATTGAAGAGGGCGACAAGGTGATGGTCTGCCTGTCCGGCGGCAAGGACAGTTACACGCTGCTGGATGTGCTGATGCATTTGCAGAAAGTCGCGCCGATCCACTTCGACATCGTCGCGGTGAACATGGACCAGAAGCAGCCAGGCTTCCCCGAGCACGTCCTGCCGGCGTACCTGGCGCAATTGGGCGTCGAGTACCACATCGTCGAGAAAGACACCTACTCGGTGGTCAAGGAATTGATCCCCGAGGGCCGGACCACCTGCTCGCTGTGTTCGCGCCTGCGTCGCGGCACGCTGTATACGTTCGCGGATGAAATCGGCGCGACCAAAATGGCCCTCGGTCACCACCGTGACGACATCGTCGAGACGTTTTTCCTGAACATGTTTTTCCAGGGCAGCATCAAGGCCATGCCGCCCAAGCTGCGCGCCGACGATGGCCGCAACGTGGTGATTCGTCCGTTGGCCTACTGCGCCGAGAAGGACATTCAGGCCTATTCGGACATCAAGCAATTCCCGATCATCCCGTGCAACCTGTGCGGCTCCCAGGAAAACCTGCAGCGTCAGGTGGTCAAGGACATGCTGCAGGAATGGGACCGCAAAACCCCGGGCCGCTCCGACATGATTTTCCGCAGCCTGCAGAACGTCCAGCCGTCGCAACTGGCGGACCGCAACCTGTTCGATTTTACCAACCTGCGCATCGACGACACCGCCGCCTCGCGGTTTGTGAATGTGGTGAGTGTGTAAGGGCGAATGCGACGGCTCATCCGCCGCAGAACCGTAGGAGCGTGGCTTGTCCCGCGATCGGCGACGCAGTCGTCGTGAAACCTGCAAACGCGGGGCACCTGACTCCCCGCAGTTGTCAGTTTGCTGCCGCTTCGCGCCAGATCGCGGGACAAGCCACGCTCCTACCGAAGATGGTGCGGGGCTCACGTATTCGTTCACCCCATCAAAGCGCGGGTTACAACCCCACATCCGGCAACACCGGCTTGTTCGCCAATGCGGTCTTCATCAATCTCTCGACATATTCCCGATCACTGTCCGGCAGCGCCAGCCGCGGTGGCCGGGTGAGGGCGCTGCCGCGTTCCATGATCGCTTCGCACAGCTTGATGCACTGCACCAGGTCCGGACGCGCGTCCAGGTGCAGCAGCGGCATGAACCACTCATACAGCGCCATCGCCTCGGCGAAACGCCCGGCCTTGGCCAGACGGAACAGCGTCTCGCCCTCTTTCGGAAAGGCGTTGGACATCCCCGACACCCAGCCCACCGCGCCCACGGCGACGCTCTCCACCAACACATCATCGAGCCCGGCAAACAGCACGAAGCGATCACCGACTTCGTTGCGCACGTCGATAAAGCGGTTGGTGTTCCCCGACGAATCCTTGAAACACACGATGGTGTCGCAGTCCGCCAAGGAGATGAGGATGTCCGGCGTCACGTCGTTTTTGTAGATCGGCGGGTTGTTGTAAACCATCATCGGCAGGTCGGTGGCGGCGGCCACGGTGCGGAAGTGCGTGGCGGTTTCGAAAGGCTTGGCCGAGTACACCAGCGCCGGCATCAGCATGATCCCGTCGGCGCCGGCTTTCTGCACTTCTTTGGCGACGGCACTGGCGTTGGCGCTGGTGAACTCGGCAATGCCCGAAATCACCGGTACGCGCCCGGCCGAGGCGTCTTTGGCCGCTTCCACCAGGCTGATCTTTTCAGCGACGCTCAACGAGGTGTTTTCCCCGACGGTGCCGCAGATCACCAGCCCCGAAACGCCATCGCGCACCAGGTTGGAAATGACCTTGTGGGTCGCCTCCAGATTGAGGGAGAAATCGTCGTTGAATTGCGTGGTAACGGCAGGGAAGACCCCGCTCCAGGATACGGACTGGCTCATGATTGACTCCTGATTGGATAAAGGTATTTCGTATACGTTTAATTTCGGACGAATCACGCTCAACGATTGCTGCGTTTAATCAGTACTTCAGGCCGCCCCGATCCCCTGTAGGAGCGCGGCTTGTCCCGCGATCGGCGACGCAGTCGCCGTAAAACCTGCAACGGCAGCGTAACTGACACCCTTCATTCACTGGTCTCGCTGCCGCTTCGCAGCCGATCGCGGGACAAGCCACGCTCCTACGGGGACCGCGTTCATCTCACAACGTCAACCCCACCGGCCACGTATCACTCAGCTTGTACCCCTCCGGCCACGGGTCGCTCGGGTCGAGCATGTGCTGGTGCGTCCCGGTGATCCACGCCCGCCCGGACAGGCTCGGGATGATCGCCTTGCGCCCGGCCACTTCAGTCTCGCTCTGGATCTTGCAGTGGAACTCCGAGCCAATGATCGAACGTCCGATAAACCGGTCCCCCACCTTCAACTGACCCTTCGCATGCAACACCGCCAGCCGCGCCGAACAGCCGGTGCCGCACGGCGAGCGGTCGATCTTGCCCGGGCGAATCACCACCGCGTTCGCCGCATGGGCCACGCCACCGTCAACACTCACCGGCGCGGCGATCTGGCAGAAGGAAATGTGATTCCAGTCCGTGTTCAACGGGTGGCTGAAACCCAGTTGCTCGTTGGCCGCTTTGGTGATTTTCAGGCCGGTGTCCACCAGGTCCTTCGCCTCATCGGCGGTCAACGAAAAGCCCAGCTTCACCGAATCGACGATGGCAAAACTGTCGCCGCCATAGGCGGTATCGACCTGAACCGAACCCAAACCCGGCACCTCGATCCACACGTCCAGCTGATCGGCGAAAGAAGGGTGGTTGTGCACCTCGACGCTCGTCACCTTGCCGTCGCGGCACTGGGCAATCGCCTCGATCAGGCCGCCCGGCGCCTCCAGTATCAGCCGGGTTTCCGGCTCGGTCATCGGCAGAATCCCGCTATCCAGCAGCACCGTCGCCACGCAAAGGGAATTGGAGCCGGACATCGGCGGCACGTCGGCCGGCTCCATGATGATCCAGCCCATCTGCGCCTTCGGGTGCTTGGGCGGCACCAGCAGATTGACGTGGCGGAAGACCCCGCCGCGGGGCTCATTGAGCATGAAATTGCGCAGCACGTTGTCCTTCTCGATCCAGCGCGACTGCTCCCAGATCGTCTCTCCGGGAGGCGGCGCAACCCCGCCAACAATCACATCGCCCACCTCACCCTCGGCGTGACAACTGACCACATGAATCACTTTCGATGAGCGCATGACCTAAAATCCTCCTGAGCAGGCTCTAGTTGATTGATCGCAAAAAATCCGCCGTCTCCGGCCGTTGCGGGTTGCCGATCACCTGATCCGGCGTGCCGATCTCGTGCACCAGCCCGTTGCGGAAAAACGCCACGCGGTCCGACACGTCCCGGGCGAAGCGGATTTCGTGGGTCACCAGAATCATCGTCATGCCGTCCTCGGCCAGCATGCGCATGGTGTCCAGTACCTCGCCCACCAGCTGCGGATCGAGGGCCGACGTCGCTTCGTCGAACAGCATGTAGTCCGGCGACATCGCCAACGCCCGGGCAATCGCCATACGCTGCTGCTGGCCGCCCGACAACTTGCCGGGGAATACTTTCAGCTTGTCACCCAGGCCCACATGGGTCAGCTGCTTGACCGCCAGCGCTTCGGCTTCGGCCTTGCTTTTGCCCAGCACCGTGCGCGGGGCGAGCATCACGTTTTCCAGCACCGTCAGATGGGGGAACGCGTTCCACTGCTGGAAGACAATGCCGATCTTCTGCCGCAGCTTGTTGATGTCCGTGCCCCTGGCGTGAACCTCGGTGCCGTCGACGCGAATGCTGCCGCTCTTGATCGATTCCAGGCCGTTGATGCACATCAGCAAGGTCGACTTGCCCGAGCCCGAACCGCCGATGATCGACACCACTTCGCCCTTGTTCACCTGCAGGCTCACGCCCTTGATGACCTCAAGCTCGCCGAATGACTTGTGCACGTTGTCGATCTCAATCATTTTCCTGCCACCTCGTTTCCAGCCGGGCGCCCAGGCGAGCGACCACCAGACTCATGACGTAATAAATCAGGCCGGCGATGCACAGCACCAACAGCGGCTCCTGAATGCGCGTGACGATGGTTTGCGAGGCGCGCAGCAGTTCGACGATGCCGATCCACATCACCAGCGCGGTGTCTTTCATCACCCCCAGCAGCAGGTTGATCCAGCCGGGAAACGCCACGCGGGTGGCCATCGGCATGACGACCTGGCGCAAGTCCTGCCAGTACGTCAGGCCCAGGGAACGACTGGCGCGGCGCAGGCTGAGCGGCACCGACAGCACGCCGCTGCGCACGATCTCCGTGCAGTAAGCGGTGACGTACAGGCCCAGCACCACGCAGGCCACGGCGAAGGCGCTCCAGTTCAGGCCGACGATGCTTTTCAGCGCGTTGAACAGCACGAACTGGATCAGCAACGGCACGCTGCGAAACACGTCCAGCACCCAGGCCAGCGGGATCGTGCTGCGCGGCAGCAGGGCGCGGGCCATGCCGCAGACCACCCCGGCCAGCGTGCCGATGAACATCGACACCACGGTCAGCAAAATCGTGACCCAGGCGCCTTGAAGCATGAATTGCAGGTCGTTCCAGCTGAACGTGCTCTCGAACATGCCCATCTCCTCAGTACCGGAACAGCCGCCAGGACAGCAGCCGGGCAACGGCCACGATCAGCTTGGCGATCAGGTAATAGAGCACCGCTGCAATGGCGAAGAATTCGAAGGTGCGGAACGTCTTGACGTTGTAATCCTGGGTCACGCCGGTGAGGTCGTTGTTGAGGCCGACGATCACCCCCATCGAGGTCATCAGCACGGCCCAGACCATCTGGTTGGTCAGCGGATAGAAAACGATGCGCAGCAACTGCGGAATGACGATCAGCCGATAGGCCTGGGGCGCGCTCATGCCCAGCGAACGGGCGGCGCGCAATTGCGTGTCGGGCACGGCCTTCAGACCGCCGCGAAAGTTCTCCGCCAGATAGCCCGCGTTATTGATGGTGATGCCCGCCAGCAAGGCGGCCCACGAGCTGATGTGCAGGCCGAATGAGCCCAGGCCGAAATACAGGATGTACACCTGAAACAGCGACGGTGTGTTGCGCGCGATGGAAATCCAGGTGGCCGCGAACCCCCGGAACAGGCGGTTTTTGCCCTGGCGCATGAACACCAGAAACAGCGCGATGGTGACGCCGAGGATCATCGACAGCGCGGCGGTTTCGAAGGTGACCCACGCGCCGTTGAGCATGTCAGGCAGCGCCTTGAACGCCGCGCGCCAGTGGAAGTTGTAATCAAACATGGGGGCTGGCCTCGGCGGCATCGGCGGCAAGGGCAGCGGCCTGCAGCCAGATCGGCAGGCGACCGCTGGCGACTCTGGTGATCGCGCTGTTGACGCACTCGGCCAGGCTGGCGAAATGCACGCGACGCCCCACCAGTCCGGGGGCGTAGTGCGCGTATTTGCCGGAGTTGGTCATCAGGTTGCGTGCGGTCGGCGGGATGACCGGCTCGCCGAGCATGCACCAGCAGGTGTCGGTGACGAACTGCACGCCGAAGCCTTCCAGCGTGTCGACGTAGCCGGCCTGTTGCGCGCGCTCCAGGGTGGCGCGGCCGCAGGTCACGACGATTGCCACGTTGTCATGCTTGCGCTGGCTGCCACACAGGTGCGCCAGCATTGCGCATTCGCTCAGGGAAAAATGCGGATTGCCCAGCGTCACGGCGTCCACTTCCGGCGTTTGCGCGCTGTTCAGCTCGCGCCAGCTGTGGAGCAAGTCCGCCGGGCTGACGCTCAAGGTTTGTTCCGGCGCTTGCCCGCCCAGCGCCAGTTCCGCAGTGGTGGCTTCGGGCGTTACGCCGGCGATATGAAACATCGGCGCAGCGGAGGTGGTGGCGAACGCCGCGCCGAAGGCCTTGAGGTCATCCAGCGTCGGCGCCTTGTGCTCAAGGCCGCAGATCACCGGGATCGTGGCGCCGCACAGCAGCCCGACGTGATAACCGAGGAGCGGGTAGAAGCTGTCGTCTAGGCCGTCCAGGACAGGGACGTCGATGCGTAGGGTCGCCAGACGTTGCTGGGTCAGGTGGCAGCCGATCTTCGGCGCGCGGCCGGTGAGGGCGATGCAGATGTCGAGGTAGTCCGGGTACTTCAGGGTGCGCGCGCCGATCACGCTGTTGGCGTACACCACCGCATTGGACTCGGCCCAGACGATCTGCTCGCCCAGCTCAGGCGCGCTGTCCAGCAGGTACGGCGCGCAGGTAAAACTCACCCGCGCGCCCATCTCCAGATAGGCATCGCCCAGCTGACTGGCCGGTTCGCCGAGGGCCGGATCAACGCCCAGTTCGCGCCAGCGTCGCTTGTCCACGGAGATTGAATTGAGGGTAGTGGGCACGCGGACCTTGGCGCCCCAGGCCACCAGTTGTCGGGCGAACCGCAGGCTGGCCGGCCCGGTGTAGATGCAGCCGTCGATGTGCGCCTGGGTGATGTCCAGCAGTTCCGTCGCGCCCTGCAGCTCGGCCATGCGCAGGATGATGCCCATCGCCACCTGCGCGGCTTTGCCGTAAGCGCCGTCGAGAAAACCCTGATCGGTTTCGGTGAGTGAAATCTGGGTGATCGGGCGCTGACGTATCAGACTTTTTTGATCGCGAGGGAGTGGCGGCGGCAGCCAGGCGAAGCCGCTCACGCGGTCATCTTCCACCCGCACGAAAGCAAGGTTCTGCAGGGCCGCAAAGCCCGTTTCGCCGAGGCTGATCACCGGGATCGAATGGCCGAACATCTGTTCGGCGATCAGCACGCCGAGGGTGAGGATGTCTTCCACGCGTTCGAAGACCAGTGCGGCCGGCGCGTGGCCGTTGAGGATCAGTTCCAGCAACACGCTGCTGCCGGTGCACGAGCCGCGCCCGCTGGGAATGGCCAGCACCCGGCCATTGATGAACTGACCGCTGAGGGGGTGATGGCGGTCGATCACTTCACCGGTAAACGGCTCGACCCCGCCCCAGAAACTCAGGCCCACGTCGGCGTATAGCAATTCGCCCTGGGCGCTGCCGGCGACAAGACAGCGCCCGTTCAACGAGACTTCAGACATCGTGGGCTCCTGAGTGAGTGAATCGCTTTTAGCGGGTGACGCTGATGGGTTCCTGGTTCAGGTTCCGCGAATGATTCAGACGGGACGCGTAGCCCTGTAGGAGCGTGGCTTGTCCCGCGATCGGCGACGCAGTCGTCGTAAAACCTACAACCGCGGCGTCACTGAATCAGCATGCTCGACGGTCTTGCTGCCGCTTCGCGCTAGATCGCGGGACAAGCCACGCTCCTACACGGTCCGCGCCCTCCGATCGTTCCCCTCAGTAATAGACGCCCGGCACGGTCAGGTCTACCGGCTTGCCACTCACCCACTTTTCATACAGCTCGGCATAGCGCCCGGACCGCACTTGCTGGTTCACGAACAGGTTCAGGTAATGAATGAGCCCGTACTCGTTACGCTTCGCCGCAAGGGAAACGTAGTCGATGGTGTAGGGCGCATTGCCGGCGATCTTCAGGCCTTTGTACTTGCCGGATTTGAGCGTGGCGGCGGCGACGGTGTTGGTCACGACGGACGCTTTGATATGGCCCTGGGCGACGGCGAGGATGGTGTCGTTCTGGGTCTGGTAGGCGCGGAAACTGCCACTGCCCCATTTCTTCTGATCCTTCTCCAGGGCGATCGCTTCGAACGTGCCGCTGGTGTTGCCGACATCCTTGCCCTTGAGGTCGTCATAGCTGTTGATGCCGGCGTCGTCGCGGGTGAGTACCACCATCTGGAAGGCGAAATAGGGGATGGTCATCGCCACCGTTTTCGCCCGCTCCAGGGTGTCCGAGGTCGACGCGACGATCACGTCGGCGCGGCCTGAAACCAGCGCAGGAATGCGGTCCGGAAACGGTGTTTCCACCACCTCGGCTGTGACGCCCAGTACCTTCGCCAGGTCGTTGCAGTAATCGACGTCAAATCCGACCGGGTTGTTCTTGTCGTCACGGGACCCCATCGGCGGGAAGTCCAGGGTCACGGCGCAGCGCAGCTTGCCGGAGTCGATGATGTCATCGAGCTTGTCGGCCAACGCGGTGTTGATAAAGGATGAGCTCATGACGGCGAGGAGGGCGACGGCGACAGCTTGGTTTTTCATAGAAGCCTCGGTGCGTGCAAAGGGAGAAACGGCCGGATAAGTAATTTCGTATACGATATTTGATATGCACGCAGCGTGCCTGTTTTGCCAGTAGGTCGTGCAGGGCTCTGGATCAGCGGGCCGGGGTTTGGATGGGTATTTCAGGAGCGCGGGACGGTGTTACATAAAGGAGCAAGAATCCGCAGCGTGCTTCATTGATGCACGTTGCAGTGCGGTAGTCGCCACATTCCGCCGCACCGCGATAAACCACCGGGACTGCGGTCACCGTAGGACTGGCTTTAGCCGGGAAGGCGTCGGTCTTCACACCCGAGATTCAGGGTGTTCACACAGGCCTCTTCCCGGCCAAAGCCAGTCCTACACAAATACCGCGATCATCCAGGGGGGAGCAGCGAATTCAGATGCGCCTTTGCGAACCCCGATACTCACTCGGCGACGCTCCGGTCAGCGCCTTGAACTGGCGGCTAAACGCGCTGTGATCGGTGTACCCGCAGCGCAGGGCGATTTCGGTGATCGACAGGTCTTCCTGCAACAACCGCGACGCTTCACCCAGCCGCGCCTTGTGAATCATCTGCCGTGGGGTGAGCTGGAAGATGCGTTTGCAGTGCCGCTCCAGTTGGGCGATGGAGAGCCCGGCAATGGCCGTCAGTTGCTCAAGGGTGATGGGCCGCGCGAAGTGTTCGCGGATGTACGCATCGACCTCGACCAGTTTCTGATACGCCGGATGGGTCGTCTGCAGGATTTGCAGGTCACGGGAAATGCCCGCCAGCCCGATGATCGCGCCGTGTTGATCGCGCAGGGCGATCTTGTGAGTCAGGCACCAGATCGGCTGATTGCCGTAATAAAGGTGCAGCTCCAGCTGATCGCTGAGCTGCCTGCCATCGGCCAGCACCCGGCGGTCCTGGGCGGTATACAACGGCCCGAAGCGCGCGGGGAACACTTCCTCGGCGGTCAGCCCGACGATCTGGCTTTTTTCCTTGAAACCGCAGCGCTGCACCAGCGTCTGGTTGACCAGTGCATAACGCGCGTGGGCGTCTTTGACGAAGAACACCACACCGGGAATCGTATCGAACAGCGGCGCGACCAACGTCAGGCTGGCTAGCAGTTGGTCGAGGTCGTGCAAGGGCGTGGTGAGGAGGACGTCGATCATGTTCACGGGCGGGACGGCCGGGTCGGGAATGGGATCGATGATGCGGGATGTTGGATGCGGCGGCTAGTCGGGGGGCGACTGGTCTGCGGGGACAGATTGATTTACGGTGAAGCGCTGTAAATAAATCAGTCCCCTTTAAATATCAAATCACTTTAAATATCATCCAGACAGGCGAGGGTGGAGATCCGCGCCGGGCTGAAGGGCGGGCGCAACAAGGGGGGTTCCCAGCCGAACAAGGTCTGCGCCGCCGTGGCACAGATCCGCCCCTGACACGCGCCCATCCCGCAGCGGGTGGCGAGTTTGGCGCCGGTCCAGCTGCCATGTGCAGCCAGGTCCGCGTAACGCACGTCCTCACAGCGACAGACCAGCGTGTCCGGCGCCGCCAGATGTTTCAGCGCCGGGTTCAGGCTGAAGGCCTTGTTCAACCGATCCGCAAAACCTTGCCAGCGCTGCCGCTCAGCCCACAACCCTCGGGCCTTATCTCGTTCACCCACCGCCACCAGCCCGGCGATGCGCCCCTCCACCAACGCCAGTTCGCTGCCGCCGAAACCGGTGCATTCACCCGCGGCGTAGTGATCGGGCAAACCCGTCGCCTGCCACTCATCCACCACGATGGCCTGATGCCGCAGCGTGCAGCCCAATGCGCGGGCGATCTCGGTGTTGGGCACCAGACTGAAACCGCAGGCCAGACGCTCGCAGGCCAGCTCTTCGACCTTGTCACCGACCTGAACGCGCACGCCTTCCAGCCGATCCGTACCCAGCGCCGCCAGCACATGGGCCGACGTTCGATAGGCGGCACTGGCCAGGGTGATCGCCTGAATCGCCTTGTTCGGCCAGCGCCACAGCCCGGCAGCAAATCCGGCGACGGCGCTCAAGGGCGCCTGCTCGGCAACGCGCACGACCTCGGCGCCATGCTTCTGCGCGGTCGCCGACGAGGCCAGCAACAGCGGGCCGGTTCCGGCAATCACGATGCGTTCGTCAGCGACCGCCAGCCCGCCTTTGATCAGCGCCTGCAAACCGCCCGCGCCGGTGACGCCCGGCAGGGTCCAGCCGGGGAAGGGCAGCAGTCGCTCCCGCGCGCCGGTGCACAGAATCAGCCTGTCGTAACTCAACACCCAGCCCCGCTCGGCGTCCTCCAGCAGCAAGCGCTTCGCCCCGGCCAGCGCGACCACCTTGCAGCCGCTGTGCAGGCGAACGTTGCTGAACCCCTGCAACTGCGTGCGCATATCCTGAGCCTGTTTCGGCACTTGGGCGTTGGGGCCGTCGCGCCAGATCTGCCCGCCTGGCAGCGGGTTGTCGTCGAGCAAAGCGATGCTCGGCCCGCGAGGCGCCGCCGCCAGGGCCGCCGCCATGCCCGCCGGCCCTGCACCGATGATCAGCAGATCGACATGCTCGGTCATGCTCATGCTCATGCTCATGGCTGAGTCTCGACCCGCATGCCGTCGCGGCAGATCGTCTGACACGCCAGCCGGCGCAGGCCGTCGATGCTCACCCGGCATTCCTGACAGATGCCCATGCCACACAAGGGCGCGCGCCGCTGGCCGGTGACCGAGGTGCGGCTGCAACGATCGCCGCTCGACATCAGCGCGGCGGCCACCGTGGTGCCTTGGGCGAAGCGAAAGGGCTGACCATCGATGCTCAATTCAGGCATGGGCGCGGGCTCCGATAAAGCGTTGCGGCAGGTAGGGTTCAACGTCGAGGGGCGGTCGAGTGCGCAGCATTTGCGCAGCGAGCAGGCGGGCTGTGCCGGTGGCCGTGGTAACGCCGAGGCCTTCGTGCCCGACCGCCAGCCACAGGCCGGGCTGATGCGGGTGCTCGCCAATCAGCGGCTGACCGTCGGGGCTGGCGGAGCGAAAGCCGGTCCAGCTGCGAAGGCCGTTCATCTCGCCCAGGCCTGGGAGAAAATCCGTCGCCCGACGCAGCATCCGTCCGAGCATGGCCGCATCGACTTGCGGATCGTGGTTGTCGAACTGGCGCGATGAGCCGATGAACAGCTGGCCGGTCGGGCGCTGCTGCACATTGAACGCCACCGACGGGCCGTTGCCCTTGTGGGCGCTGGTGACGTAGCCCAACTCAACCAGCGTATGGGTGATCTGCGCGGGGTAACGGTCGGTGATCAGCAGGTGGCCTTTCTTGGCTTGCAGCGGTAAATCGGGACAGAGTTCGCGGGCATAGATGCCGCTGGCCAGCACAACGGCCGGGGCTTGCAGCCATTCTCCCGTTGCGAGGCGGACCCGGTTGCCCTGAACTTCAGCGACCTCCGCTTGCCGCAGAACCACTCGCGAAGACTGACGCTGCAACAACCAGCGCGCGGCGTTGGGCGCGTAAAGAATGCCGTCGCCGCTGACCTTCAGTGCCCCGAGCAGGCCGGATCGCAATGACGGTTCGGCCTTTGCCAGTTCGGCGCCGGACAGCAACTCGCACGCCAGACCGTATTCGCTCAGGGCCGCATGCTTGCGCTCGGCTTCTTCCATTTCTTCTTCATTGCAGGCCAGCCACAGGGTGCCGTTGGTGCGCATCGCGCAGTCGTCCGGCATCTGCGGCGCGAGCTCGCGCCAGGCCTTGACCGAATATTCCCCCAGCGCCAGCTCGGCCGCGCTGTGGTCCAGCACCACCAGATGGCCCATGCCCGCAGCGGTCGAGGCGGGGCGCTGACAATCCAGTACCAGCACATGCAAACCCTGAGACGCCAGCTCGTCCGCACACGCCGCGCCGACGATGCCGCCGCCAATGACGATCACATCGGCGGCCTGGCCTTGCAGGGTGGCGGCGTCGGTCACGAGCGAATGCCCCAAGCGAATGGGTCTTCGTTGTCCAGCAACAAAGTGGCTTCGGCGCTGATGTACGCACGGCCGCGAATGGTCGGCACGATGCGATCGCCCGCCTGCCGCGCGCCGTGTTCCCAGACGAAACTGCCTTCAAATTGACTGCCGATCACGCTGGCCTGCTGCCACAGCGTACCGGGCTGAAGTTTGCCGTCCGCCGCCAGGCACGCCAGTTTGGCGCTGGTGCCGGTGCCGCAGGGCGAGCGGTCGTAGGCTTTGCCGGGGCAGAGCACGAAGTTGCGGCTGTCGGCGTGAGTGTCGTCGGCGAACAGCTCGATGTGGTCGATGACGCCGCCGTCTTCACCGCGAATGCCTTGGTTTTCCAGCGCCTGCCGGACCTTCCAGGTGTAGTCGGTGAGGGCGTCGAGGTTGTCGGCGGCGACGCTCAGGCCGTGGTCGGCGATCAGGAAAAACCAGTTGCCGCCCCAGGCGATGTCGCCGGTCACGCTGCCCAGTTCAGGCACCTCCACGACGAAGTCCTTGCGGTAGCGGTAGGAGGGCACGTTGTCGACGCTCACGGAGCGGTCTTCGTGCAGCGTGGCCTGAACCGTGCCGACCGGGGTTTCGATGCGGTGCACGCCGGGGCCGATCTTGCCCAGATGCGCCAGCGACACCACCAGCCCGATGGTGCCGTGGCCGCACATACCCAGGTAGCCGCTGTTGTTGAAAAAGATCACCCCGGCGCAGGCCCCGGGATCCACCGGCTCGCACAACAGCGCACCGACCAGTACATCGCTGCCGCGGGGTTCGAGCACGGTGGCGGCGCGCCAGTCATCGAACTGCTCAGCCAGACGCTGACGCCGCTCGGCCATGCTGCCCCGCCCGAGATCGGGAAACCCGTCGAGCACCAGCCGCGTCGGCTCGCCGCCGGTGTGAGAATCGAGGATCTGGATGCGTTTCATGTATTCCCCTGTCGGACTGAGTCTGGAACTGGCTATTGCGTACACCCGATGGAACTGGCTAAGACGATCCCTTGTAGGACCGGCTTCAGCCGGGAAGGCGTCGGTCGTCACACCCGAGATTCATGGTGTTCACGCTGGCCTCTTCCCGGCTAAAGCCGGTCCCACTAAAAGCGCTGCGTACACCCCGACGTAACTGGCTACGACGATCCCTTGTAGGACCGGCTTAAGCCGGGAAGGCGTCGGTCGTCACACCCGAGATTTATGGTGTTCACACTGGCCTCTTCCCGGCTAAATCCGGTCCTACAAAAAGCGCTGTACAACCGGTTTACAGATCGCGGCGCGGAGCAACTTCACTATTGAGGCAAGAGTGCCGCGAACGACGTCCAGGGTCTTGACCGATTTCACCCTCGCCAATGACGAAATCGGCATAGCCACGATTCGTTCAGATCTCGCTGAGCACGGCATGAGGCAGGTGGGCGTAGAGGGTTCGGCAGACGCCAATGATGTGGTGCTCGATCAGTTCGGCCGCTTTGTCCACGTCACGATCGGCACAGGCCTTGAGGATTTCGCGGTGTTCCAGGTCGGCGCGCTCTTTGCCTTCTTCAAAGCTCATCTGCACCCGCAGGTAGCGTTCAACCTTGTCGTGGATCGAGCGAATCATGTTCAGCAGAAACGGCCGCTGCGCCGCTTCATACAGACAGGTGTGAAACGCCCAGTTCAGCTCGGCCCAACGCCCGATGTCGTCGTCGCGCATGAATTCGTCACAAATGGCCCGGGCCCGGTCCAGCTGAGCAGCTGTCATTCGCGGCACGGCGAGGCGGATGGCTTGCACCTCCAGCAACACCCGCACTTCAAAGATCTGCGCCAGCTCCGGCTCGGAAATCCGCGTGACCACGGCACCCTTGTTGCGCTGGAATTGCACAAGCCCTTCGGCTTCCAGACGCTTGAGCGCTTCACGCACGGGGATCTTGCTGACGTTGAACACGCGGGCGATGTCGTCCTGACGGATCGGCTCGTCCTCGGCGAACTGGCCGGAGATGATCGACTCGCGCAGGTACTTGGCAATGACCTCGGACGCGGAGGGCGCGACACCGAGGTTGGGGGCGTCTGGAAGAAGAAAAGGCACGCAGATGACTCGAAAAGGGCGGATGCCGAATATTGTATACGACCTCCGATTTGTTACGCGCTGTGTCTGCTCACTCCACCGGCAAAACGATCAATGGTTTGCCGTGTACGACAGCATCATCGACAGCTGGCACATCGGCCGGCCGCTGTCCGCATGCCACTGGTTGAACGCCGCTTGCACCGCCGCCTGATCACGCTGACTGCTGGGGACGCGGTCGACGATCTTCTGCGCATTCAGCGCAGCGACCACGTCATTGCTGGGAATGAAGGTGTCTTTGCCGACCATGCGCAAAAAGCGCGGCGATGACAGCCCGCCCATCTGATTGCCGTGTTTGAACAGGTAACGCCACAGCCCGACGATATCGGTCACCGGCCATTCGGCGATGAAATTGCCGAAGCTGCCATGTTCGTGGGCGATGTCCAGGATCAACTGCGCATTGCGCGGCACGCTTTTGAGCTTGCCCAGGTGACGGATGATCCGCGCGTCCTGCATCAGGCGTTCAAGGTGATCACCGCCCATCAGCGTGACCTTTTCCGGATCGAAGCCGAAGAAGGCCTGCTCGAAGGCCGGCCATTTGGCGTCCACCAGGCTGTGTTTGAGGCCGGCACGAAAAACCCGCAGCGCCATGGTCGACAGATACCGGTCGTCGCTGAGGGCTTTGAGTTTTTTCGGCGTGGCGGGAGTCGGCAAATGCGCCTCGAGGGCGGCGACGGAACCAAAGCGGTTGAGGCAGTATTCATGGAGCCATTTGTAGTCTTGCATGCCCTCTCCAAAACAAAATTCATGTGCGCGATTGCTGGCGTAGCACATTCCGAGTGCTGACGCAGAACCCCGGCAAGGGCTCTGTGTTTTGACCCGGTTTGAGCAAGGGGTTCCAGCAATCGCGCGCGAGCAACGCCTTGAGCTATCAGCCCTTGGGCGGATCGAGCAACAGCGCGGTTTTCGCCAGCCGCTGACCCAGGGAACGGCACAGCGTGGTTTCGTGCTCATCCAGCGCGCGCTTGCCGTCGGCGCCGGCGTGATGACTGGCGCCATAAGGCGTGCCGCCGCCACGGGTTTCGATCAGCGCCGCTTCGCTGTAGGGCAGGCCGCTGATGAGCATGCCGTGGTGCAGCAGGGGCAGCAGCATCGACAGCAACGTGGTTTCCTGGCCGCCGTGCAGGCTGGCGGTGGAGGTGAACACGCTGGCCGGTTTGCCCACCAGTGCGCCGGTCAGCCACAGGTTGCTGGTGCCGTCGAGAAAGTACTTCAGCGGCGCGGCCATATTCCCGAAGCGGGTCGGGCTGCCCAAGGCCAGGCCCGCGCAGTTTTTCAGATCATCCAGTGTGGCGTACAACGCGCCGGCCTCCGGAATGCTCGGCGCCACGGCTTCGCAGTCGGTAGACACCGCCGGCACCGTGCGCAGCCGCGCTTCCATGCCGGTCATCTCGACGCCACGGGCGATCTGCCGCGCCATCTCCGCGGTCGCGCCGTTACGGCTGTAAAACAGAACCAGAATGTACGGCGCGCTCATGGCAGGATCTCCAGAATGTTTTCCGGCGGACGACCAATTACAGCCTTGTCGCCGACGACGAGAATGGGGCGTTCGATCAACTTGGGATGGGCCGCCATGGCGGCGATCAGTTGCTCGTCGCTCAGGCCGGTGTCGGCCAGGTTCAGGGTTTTGTACTCGTCTTCACCGGTGCGCAGCAGTCCGCGAGCACCGATGCCGAGCTTGCCCAGCAGCTCGCGCAGTTGCGCGGCATCGGGCGGGGTCTCGAGGTAATGAATGATGGTCGGCGTCAGGCCGCGGGCTTCAAGCAATTCCAGCGTGCCACGGGATTTGGTGCAACGCGGGTTGTGATAAAGCGTGAGATCGGTCATTTGCGGGTCGCATCTTGCCTGAGGTGGCGGCTATTCTACCTGCGTCACGGTAACGACCGGTAACACGCGGCGAGCGATGCGCGGCCGGCGTCGCGTCTCTCTAGAAAGAAAGAGCATCCAGAAGGAAACAGCATCATGGCAAGGCGATTGGCGGCGGCGGCAGCACTGATTGGAAGTCTGTTGCTCAGCGGGTGCGGCGTGGATCTGGGCACGGACCAGAATGGCGAGAAAGTCGCCAGCAGCCGCGTCGACAAACACTGGCTGGTGGTCAATTACTGGGCTGAATGGTGCGGTCCGTGCCGAACTGAAATCCCCGAACTGAACAAGTTGTCCGAGCAGGTCAAAGGGCAGAACGTCAGCGTGTTCGGCGTCAATTTCGACAACCTTCAGGGCGAAGACCTGAAGAGCGCCAGCAAAGCGCTGGGCATCACCTTCACCGTGCTGGCCCAGGACCCGGCCGATCACTACGACCTGCCGAAAAGTGAAGCCCTGCCGGTGACCTACATCATCGACGACAAGGGCAAAGTGCGTGAGCAGTTGATGGGCGAACAGACGGCGGCGGGGGTGATGCAGAAGCTGGCGGAGTTGAAGGGGAAGGGCTGAGGCAGATCAAGTCAGCTTAGGTTCACAACGGGATTGCTCGCTGATTAACGCTCATCGGCCAGAAGCGCCCAGCGCTCGTGATCGCACCAGACTCCGGCGATCTGAAGGTATTTCGGGGAGAACCCCTCTTTCCGAAATCCGAGACGTTTGACCAGCGCGATTGAACGCAGATTTTCAGGCTGAATATTGGCCTCGATACGGTGAAGACCCAGCTCTTCAAAGGCGTACCGCGTCGTCAGTTCCACCGCCTGGGACATTCTTCCCTTCCCGGCAAACGAGACCATGCCCCAGTAGCTGAGGTACGCGTTCTGAAATCCTTTATAGAAAATCTGGCTCAGGTTGGTCACTCCAACAATGTGACCCGATTCGGTATCGCGAGCCAGCAGCCCAACGCTAGCGCCTGTGGTCTGAGCGGAGTACCACTCCTCGAAGCCTGAAGCGGTTATGAACGGCTGTACCCAGCGGCCGTGATAGTCCCGGCTTTCCCGGTTGGCGTGGAGAAGCTCGTCGATATCGGCGCGCGTTACCCGGGCGAGCTTGACGTCTGACATGTCCATAGTCTCTTCTCGTTACCTGCTTTCCCGATGGCATCTTTGGGTTGTTGGCGCCTATCTTGCCGGGAGCCTGTTTCTTGCGAATCTGTGATTTCATGATGAAGACGAAACCACACTGAGTCCAATCAGCTAGAGCGTTGGTGTGCGCTGGCGGCAAATAGTGGGTTGTCGCCAGCGTCCGTTACCGGCCATAAGCGGTCATCGAGATGGGGCGTAATCCGGATTGATTTCGTCTTCCACGTCAAATCTACTCAGCAATGCGGCTCCATCCGAAACACCAAGAATTTGATCAATTACGGCTATTTTCTGGGTCGCACAGTCGAGTTGAAAGTCAGCGTTGCTGTATGCAGCCTCCGCCTCATTGTGGAGCGCATAGGCCATATGGGCCGCGACACGGACGCTGATTGGAGCATCTACATCACTGCCCAGATAATCAGCCAGCGACGTCCTGATCTCTATCAGTGCAAGCGCGAGTAGCCTAGTTTGAGCAGTCTGCATGAAAAATATTCTGGGCATTAGAACGAATTTGCGGACGGATTTCGCGAGGTTACATAAACTTTCAGACTGTCAAAAGCGAAAGACTGCTTCGGGTCGGTTCCGGCCTGTCGCTATGGGCAGGAATCGGCCTCGCATAGAGCATCCAACTGAGACATACGTCATGGCGTCCCGTTTCTTCCGTGCAGGCGGTAGCCTGTTCGGCGACTCAAGCGTTCGTAGTAGTCATTCACGGCAGGAAGTGCAGGACGAGCAAAGGGTGTTTCAAACCACCGATTAACCGACAGACCAATCGGGATGTCTGCGAGAGAAAACTCATCGCCGCTGACATAGGCCCCAGTTGCATCAAGCTGTCGATTGAGGATCTCCATATGCCGCGACCAATTGCTGCACGCGGCCGCCAATGCATGGCTTTCCTGGTGCTCGGGAGAATGTCTGACCAGCGACATGAAGGCATAACTCCAGGACTTGTTGAGCTCTGAGGCTTGCCAATCGATCCATTGATCCACCCGCGCTCTGGCTCTCGCGTCGGTCGGATAGAGGTGGCCGCCGTTGTAGCGAGCCGCCAAGTAGCGAATGATCGAGTTTGACTCCCAAAGAATGAAGTCATCGTCCTGAATGACCGGCACCATGGCGTTGGGATTAAGCGCGAGGAATTCAGCTGTGTGCGTCGACCTGAAGCCAGAGCCCCAATCCACCCGCTCGTAGTGGATCTCCATTTCGGCGCAGGCCCAAAGCACTTTTCGCACATTGATCGACGATGCCTTACCCAATATGCGCAGCATGGCATGTCCTCATCTTTCGCGGTGGTTGGTATGATCTGCTGACCCCTCCGCCCTGTGGAGCGGGTTGTCCAGAGTCTGCTCTTGGCCAACTGCGACCGACTGCGTGATATTTGGGTATCTAACCCGACCTTCTGGCGTACCTTCGCTACAGTCAACCGACGCTCTTAGCCTAACGACATCGCCTGTACTCCCTGGAAACACTCTGCCGCAAAGCCAATAAATAGGATTGATCCCACTAGAAAGGAGTGCGCTTTATGAAACTGATTGGAATGCTGGACTCCCCCTATGTTCGCCGTGTGGCGATTTCGCTGGATGTCATGGGTGTGCCGTTCGAGCACTCAGCGCTTTCGGTATTCAGCGAGTACGAAGCATTCGGTGCGATCAACCCGGTGGTAAAGGCACCAAGTGTGGTGCTGGATGACGGTAGCGTGTTGATGGATTCGACGCTGATCATCGACTACTTCGAGGCGCTGAGCCCGGCTGAGCAAAAATTGATGCCACACCAGGCCTTGCCTCTGGCCGCATCGCTGCGGACCTTGGGGCTGGCATTGGCCGCGTGCGAAAAAGCAGTGCAGATCGTTTACGAATACCAACTGCGACCAGAGGAAAAACGCCATCAGCCCTGGCTGGAGCGGGTAACGCAGCAGTTGTTGGCTGCTTGCCGCGCGTGGAATACCCAATTGTCGGAGCGACAACCGGTTTCGGTTCTGCCAGATCGGCCGGGGCAGATCGATATCACCAGTGCCGTCGCCTGGTCGTTCATTCAATTGATGGTCGCTGATGTGGTCAAGGCGGATGCTTTCCCGGCGTTGCAGGCACATGCGGCACGCTGGGAAGCTACCGAACTATTCAAGCGCTACCCCCAAGGTTGATTGCCCAACCCAGAGCGGCAGGGCGGTCGGCTCGATCGCTGAATTTGACCCAACGCGGTCCCTAGCCTGATCAAAGCGCTGAATTCAAAGACGAGCTCACCGCCTCAAACACCCCAAGCAATCAGCAGCGCACGCTTACCCCACCAGAACTTCCCAAAGACCGAAGCGGTCACATCGCTAGTCCCGACGAGTGATGCGTATGAGCCTCTTAGAGCAGGAAATGCAGGACCGTGTACACCCCGTAGCCGAGGACCTTACGCTGCAGCGTAAAGTCTGGCGGTTCCAGAGGGTGGGCTGGTATGTGCTGACGGCGGTTGTCATCCTGACGTTGCTCGGTTTGTTTTCCAGAGGCCCGCTCAGCTCGCTCGAAACGGTGAGTGCGCAGGGTGACCTGACGGTGCAGTACGAGCGTTTCCACCGCGCCGGCGGGACCAATCCGATGATCGTTCAGGCCACGGGGCAGCCGGGCAAAGAAATTACGCTGTCGATCAGCAAGCCCATGCTGGATGGCTTCAGCATCGAGTCTATCCAGCCGCAGCCGGTCCGCTCCGTGGGCAGCCCCCAAGGTTTGAGTCTTACGTTCCCTACCGACAAGAGTGGTCAAGTCACGCTTTTCATTTCATGGCGCAGCGACGGCATCGGGCTGTTTAAAAGCCAGATCAGTGTCGTGGGCGGCGGCCACATTCCCCTCACTCAGTTCATCTACCCATAGGTGCTCAATGGATGCCGTACTACGCGCGGGTGCGATTTACCTTGCACTGATGGTGCTCTTCAAGATTTCTGGCCGACGATCATTGGGCGAGCTGACGTCGTTTGATTTTGTGCTGCTGATGGTCATTGGTGAAGCCACGCAGCAAGCGCTGCTGGGCGATGACTTCTCCGTGACCAATGCGATTCTGGTGATTGTGACGTTGATGGTGATCGACATCGGCCTTTCCCTCGTCAAGCGGCGCTCCAAACGCTTGGCCAAGCTGATCGATGGGGGGCCGACGATCATCGTCGAAAACGGCGCGTTCCTGCGCCATCGCATGCACGAGGCCCGTGTCCAGGAGGACGACATTCTGGAGGCCGCCAGAATAGAGCAGGGCTTCGAGCGGGTGGAGCAGATCAAGTACGCGATCCTCGAGCGAAACGGCAAGATCTCGATCATTCCTGCGTGATCATCTGCCCCGACACGGCCTGATGGGAGTAGCTTCCAGCGCCGCAAGCGGCTTGGTCAGCAGGGGCACCCCAAGGCTGGATATCAGATCTGGCCGTTGCTCCCTCCGCGTAGCTCGTTTGAAACACACCTCGCAAGCGTGGCCCCTATTACTGAACAATTTCAGCGAGTTGACGGCCAGTTATTCAGCCAGGCCGATAAAGTTTTGGTCGCTGAAGACGATATGAATGGCAAGGTGCCATGGAGGAGGCCCGTCACGCATTTCGAGTGTGTACAACATGTCCAATTTTTTCCTTCTTCGCCGTGATCGTCGCGCGCTGAAGCAATTGCTGGCCTCGATCATTAGCGGCAACAATCCTGAGGTCGCCCAGTGCAAAGAAGGTCCAGCGGTCCTGGATGCCTGGCGCCTGATCCAGGCCTCTCATGATCAATATCAATCCCGCATCGGCCTGCTCGAGAAGGAGCTTGAGGATGCCCGCGAGTTGCTTCGCGAATCAGCAGCCTCCGCGTCAGCGCACGAGATCCGATTCGATCTGGTCAATCGCGCGTCCAGTGAAGGTCTTTGGGACATGGAGGTCGTAGCCGGCGACCCCGTCAATCCCGGAAACCGCTTTTGGTGGTCGCAGCAATTCCGCAGCCTTCTGGGCTTCAAAGACGAAAGGGATTTTCCGAATGTGCTCGCCAGTTGGGCGGATCGGCTCCATCCGCAGGACAAGCAGGCAACGCTCGACGCCTTCGCTCGTCATCTCAACGACAAGTCCGGAATGACCCCGTACAAAGTCAATAACCGGCTCGCCATGAAAGACGGTTCGTATCGTTGGTTCCACGCACAGGGTGAGACGCTCCGCGACGAGCGAGGCACGCCCATCCGTGTCGCCGGCTCGCTCCGGGATATCCATGACCAACTGGAGCGGGACCAGGAGCATGACGTCATCATCACCAGATTCGAGCTGGCTCGGGAGATGCTCTCGGATGGGCTGTGGGATATGGAGGTCATTGCCGGAGACCCTGTAAATCCCAAAAACCCGTTCTGGTGGTCACCCCAGTTCCGTCGGTTGCTGGGCTTCGAAACGGTCGAGGAGTTTCCAGATGTCTTGGACAGCTGGGCATCCAGGTTGCACCCGGATGACAAGGACAGAAGCCTCAGCGCTTTCGGGGCTCATCTGAATGACCGATCAGGCAAGACACCCTTTGATATCGAGTACCGGCTGAGGATGAAAAGCGGCGAATATCGGTGGTTCCGTGCGCGAGGCCAGACCAAGCGTGACCCCGCCGGCCTGCCTGTGCGCGTAGTCGGTGCCCTTGTGGACGTCAACTTGCAGCACGAGCAGGAAGTTCTGAGGGAAACAGAGGTCAAGCATCAGCAGACGCTTGAGCACAATATCGAGCAACTGTCCCAGATCGTGGGGACGATCCAGAGCATCGCCAGCCAGACCAACCTTTTAGCCCTGAATGCGGCTATTGAGGCTGCACGTGCGGGGGAGGCGGGTCGGGGCTTCGCAGTGGTTGCCGACGAGGTTCGCAAGTTGGCAACGCGCACCACTGAAGCCACTGAGCAGGCAGCCGGCATGATTGCCCGCTAGCCCTCGCTTCATTCAACCCCCTGGTTCCTTGAACCAGGTTGAGGTCTGAAAAGCAGTGGTTCGGAAAAAGACTCTCCAACGCAAACGCCCTGGGATCGGCAGGATCACTGTCGGTTTATGGCCAGGGCTAATGCGCGCCGACAAATCGTACCTATGTCCAGGGAGTGCCAAGGTTTGGGGATGAACAGTGGGGCATATCCAGACTCCAGGATTTGTTGCCCTCGTCCCCCCGAGGACAAGATCACGGGGATGCGGGGCCAATGAGCTTGCACCCGATTGGCCAGGCCGATACCGCTCAGCCCCCCCGGCATATGAATATCAGACAGGATGAGATCCGCCCCTCCTGAGGTCTCGCACAACCATTCCCAGGCGTCGTCGCCTGTCTCTGCTGTTACGACCTCGAAGCCTTCCGTCTCTAAAATTTCGTGGATCAAACTGCGGATGAGCCAGTCGTCTTCCACCACTAAAACGGTTGATAACACTGTCATGAGCCCATGCTGGTTTGTCGTGCAGTTGGACTGGGCCACTGTCTGCGGGTTCCCGCTTCCGATACAGCGGTAGTCTAGGTGGGTTTGCCCGGTTATACCGCTCTAATTCAATGGTGTGTTGTTGTATCCAAGGCCTGAATCGCCCCTGATCATCTGGACAGCTATGAACAAGATCGACAGAGCGTGCCGAACTAGTCGGTACAATCCCCCGTCACTGACAACCCGGAGCCTGGGCCTTTAATGTCGTTGTTCAATCGTTTGACTGCATTTTCAACCCAGAGCGGCAGGGCGGTCGGCCTGGTCTGGGCGACTTCCCGCCCCTTGTTCAGCGGCTTGATCGTGGCGACGCTGATCGCCGGCATCTTACCCGCGCTTGCCGCCTGGATCGGCCAGCGGATCGTCGATGCGGTGGTTCAGGCGATGCAGATCCATGGCAGTGGCAGCCAGGCGCCGGTATGGCCTGTCCTGCGTTATGTGTTGGCCGAGGCGGGCGTACTGGCGTTGCTGGCCGCGGCGCAACGGGCGCTTTCAATGCAACAAGCGCTCCTGCGGGTGCAGTTGGGGCAGAAGGTCAACCTGATGATCCTGGAAAAGGCCCAGACCCTTTCGCTGCTGCAGTTCGAAGACTCAGCCTTTTACGACAAGCTGGTGCGCGTGCGCCGGGATGCGTCGGCCCGGCCACTGGGCTTCGTCACAAAAGGCCTGGGGCTTACGCAAAACCTTATCTCGCTGGTCAGCTTCGCGGTGCTGCTGGTGCATTTTTCCCCTTGGGCGCTCTTGATCCTGGTGTTCGGTGCGCTGCCGGTGTTCTTCGCCGAGACGCATTTTTCCGGTAATGCCTTCCGCCTGTTTCAACGTCGCGCCCCGGAAACCCGCCATCAAAATTACCTGGAAGCACTGCTGTCCCATGAGTCGCACACCAAGGAGGTCAAGCTGTTCGGCATGGCGCCGTTGTTGCTGCAACGCTACCGCGACAACTTCACGCGGCTGTACGCCGAAGACCGTCGGCTCACCGTGTGACGCGACGTCTGGGGCTTTGTCCTCGGGCTATTGGGCACTGCCGCGTTCTACGTGGCCTACGCCTGGGTGGTACTGGACACCGTGCGCGGCCAGACCACACTGGGCCAGATGACGATGTACCTGGTGCTGTTCAAGCAAGGCCAGGTCGCCATCACTGCCAGCCTCAGCGCGATTGCCGGTTTGTACGAGGACGGCCTGTACCTGTCCGACCTCTATGAATACCTTGGGGTGCCGGTGGCACCTGTACGCGGCACGCTCAAGGCCGGTGCACGCCCGGGCGACGGCCTGCGCTGCGAGCGCTTGGGGTTCCGCTACCCGGGTGCAGCGCACGCCACGCTCAGCGACATCAGCCTGCACCTGACGCCTGGCATGAGCCTGGCCCTGGTGGGCGAAAACGGCTCGGGCAAAACCACCTTGATCAAATTGCTCACCCGGCTCTACACCCCTGACGAGGGCCGGATCCTGCTGGACGGCAGCGATTTGCAGGACTGGGACGAACAGGCTTTGCACCAGCGCATCGGGGTGATCTTTCAGGACTACATCCGCTACCAGATGACAGTCGGCGAAAACCTTGGGGTGGGTGACGTCGACGCTTTCGATGACCAGGACCGTTGGCGCGAAGCGGCCACTCAAGGGATCGCCGCCGAATTCATCGAACGCTTGAGCAACGGCTATCACACGCAGCTGGGGCGCTGGTTCGTGGGTGGACAGGAACTGTCCGGCGGGCAATGGCAAAAGCTGGCGCTGTCACGGGCCTACATGCGCCGCGGGGCCGATCTGCTCATTCTGGACGAACCGACGGCCGCCCTCGACGCAGCGGCCGAGGCTGCCGTATTCGAGCACTTCCGCGAGTACGCCAAGGGGCGCATGACGCTGCTGATCTCTCACCGATTCTCCAGCGTGCGCAACGCCGACCACATCATCGTGCTGGATCAGGGCCGGATTCTGGAACAAGGCACCCACGTGCAACTGATGGCGGGCGGCGGGCGCTATGCGAGCCTGTTCGACATCCAGGCGCGTGGGTATCGGTGACGGCCCAGGCTGAGCGCTGACGAGACAAGACTGAGTTGAGTAGGGGCCTGCAACAAACCCTTACCCCTCGCCACGAAAAGTCTTCGACCACCGCTTCTTGCACAAAACCGTCCCTGCACTATGGTTCTGCCTTAGGTAGTACGCGACCGAACCCCGACGGGTTGCTTTAGGCGCTTTCGAGCGATGGCAACTTATCGGGGGTTTACATGCAGGATGTGAAACGATTTCACGCGCTGGACAGCCTGCGGGGTATCTGCGCAATAGCGGTCGTCCTTTACCACACCCATCTTGTCGGCAGCATCACGGAGTGGGCCTTCTTCGCCAATGCCGACTTGTTCGTCGAGTTCTTCTTTGTTCTCAGCGGTTTCGTCATGGCGCACGCCTACGGCAGCAAGCGTCAACTGGACTTCAGTCACTTCCTGATTTCGCGCACCTCCCGCCTGTTGCCCCTGCACGTGTTCATGCTCGCGGTCTTCATTGGCCTGGAATTCCTCAAGTACGCCGCCTACAAGCGTGGCTTTTCCTTCAATCAAACGCCTTTTACCGGCATCTACGCGCCGTCGCAGATCCTGCCCAATCTTCTGCTGGTGCAAAGCTGGACGCACCTGACGGAAAACCTGTCATTCAACACCGCGTCCTGGAGCATCAGCATCGAGTACTGGACCTACATGTTGTTCGCCGCGACTGTGTTCATGGCTTCCACGCGGCGATACCTGCTGTGGGCCGTCATCGCTCTTTGCGGATTTGCGCTGCTTTACCGCCAGATCGATGTCCTGACCGTCTACGCGCAAAAAGGCGTGGGCTGTTTCTTTGCCGGGGCATTGGCCTACGCCTTTTTCACCCGCTCAAGACGCTGGATTGCCCCTGGCTTTGGGTTGTTCAGCGTGCTGGAAGCCCTGTCAGCGCTCGCCATCTGGTGGGTGCTGACCTCTGAGTTGTCGCAAAAGGTATTGGCAGCCAGCGCAGTATTCTGCGTGACCATCGTGGTGTTTGCCTTCGATGGCGGAGCGTTGTCCCGCGTGCTCAAGTATGAATTCTTCGCACGTCTGGGGCGGTTGTCCTACTCCATCTACTTGACCCATCTGGCCATACTGTTCTTTGTTATTTCGGCCTTTATGGTGGTGCAGAAAAAAACCGGCTTTGACGCTGCGCCGATGCTGGGTGAAATTCGCTATCTGGACACCGGGCATGCCTGGCTGAATAACCTGATGGTGTTGCTGATTCTGGCGGTGGTCGTGACGATTTCCAGCGCGACTTATCACTATGTCGAGCTCAGAGGGCAGGGGGTGGGCAAGCAGTTATTGCGGCGCAGGATGGCGATGCCCGTGGGCTAAGGCAGTGATTCCTGTCCCAGCCAAAACCTCAACCCATTCAGTGCCGAGCGGACCGACCAGGACCGTCAGCACGTCAACATTTTTTAATTTATCAAGGACATAGTCAGAACCAATTCAGGAATGGCGGGCTCGGACCGTAGGCTTCTACTCTCAGAACAACCAAAAACAGAGAGAGAGACCGAGATGTACTTACCCCGATCCCCTATCGCCGCCAGCCTGATTGGCGCGAGCCTGATGGTCAGTTCTGCAGCGTACGCAGACACCCTGACCCGCGACAACGGCGCCGCCGTTGGCGACAACCAGAACTCCCAAACCGCCGGCCCCACCGGCCCGGTCCTCCTGCAAGATGTGCAATTGCTGCAAAAGCTCCAGCGCTTTGATCGTGAACGCATTCCGGAGCGTGTCGTGCATGCTCGCGGTACGGGCGTGCATGGCGAATTCGTTGCCTCCGACGACGCCTCCGACCTGAGCAAAGCCAAGGTCTTCAGCAAGGGCGAGCACACCCCGGTGTTCGTACGGTTTTCAGCCGTTGTCCACGGCAACCACTCCCCTGAAACCCTGCGTGACCCCCGCGGCTTCGCCACCAAGTTCTACACCGCCGACGGCAATTGGGACCTGGTCGGTAACAACTTCCCGACGTTTTTCATCCGTGACGCGATCAAGTTCCCGGACATGGTCCACGCTTTCAAGCCTGACCCGCGCACCAACCTGGATGACGATTCCCGACGTTTCGACTTCTTCTCCCACGTCCCGGAAGCCACCCGCACGCTGACGTTGCTGTACTCCAACGAAGGCACTCCCGCCAGCTATCGCACCATGGATGGCAACGGCGTGCACGCCTACAAACTGGTAAACGCCAAGGGCGAAGTCAACTATGTGAAGTTCCACTGGAAAAGCCTGCAAGGCCTGAAAAACCTCGATCCCAAGCAGGTCGCTGAAGTGCAGTCCAAGGACTACAGCCACCTGACCAACGATCTGGTTGCCGCCATCAACAAGGGCGACTTTCCGAAGTGGGACCTGTACGTCCAGGTGGTCAAGCCTGAGGACTTGGCGAAGTTCGACTTCGACCCACTGGACGCCACCAAAATCTGGCCCAATATTCCCGAGCGCAAAATCGGCCAGATGGTCCTGAACAAGAATGTGGATAACTACTTCCAGGAAACCGAGCAGGTCGCCATGGCGCCCGCCAACGTTGTGCCGGGTATCGAGCCTTCGGAAGACCGCCTGCTGCAAGGCCGGGTATTTTCCTACGCTGACACCCAGCTCTATCGCGTGGGCACCAACGTGTTGAGCCTCCCGATCAACGCGCCACGGGTCAAGGTCAACAACGGCAATCAGGACGGCGCGCTCAATACCGGTCATACCACCACCGGCGTGAACTACGAGCCAAGCCGACTCAATCCGCGTCCAGCGGCTGAAGAGGCGCGCTACAGCCAACTGCCACTGACCGGCAGCACACAACAGGCCAAGACCCAGAAGGAGCAAAACTTCAAACAGGCGGGCGATTTGTATCGTTCCTACAGCGAGAAGGACCGCAAGGACCTGATTCAGAGTTTTGGTGAATCCCTGGCGACCACCGATACCGAAAGCAAGAACATCATGCTGTCGTACCTCTACAAGGCCGATCCGGAATACGGCACCGGCGTGACCAAGGTTGCCAATGGCGACCTGGCCAAGGTCAAGCAGCTGGCCGCTGCACTGAAGGACTGACCGACCCCCTCGGCCCGTTGGCACAGCGGGCCGAGGTTTTTGAGGACATCACCTCTTGGAGGACAACACATGCGCAGAACCTTTTACGCGTTGTTGCTGTGTCTGACCGCGAGCGTGGTCCACGCCGGGCCGTCAGATACCGGCAGCACCGCTGACACCCAGACGCAACTGAAAGAGCTGTATTTTCAGGCCGCCCGAGAGGGCCGACAAGACATGCTCAACGAATTCATCAATGCCAAATTCGACCTGAACGTACAGGACGAAAAAGGCTACACCGCCCTGATTCTCGCCGCTTACCACGGCCAACAACCTGCCGTCACCCAACTGCTCAACGCTGGCGCTGATCCCTGCGCCAAAGACCTCAGGGGCAACACAGCGTTGATGGGGGCGATCTTCAAAGGCGAACTCAGCATTGCTCGGCAACTGGTCGCCGCTAATTGCGCGCCCGATCAACGCAACAACGCGGGGCAGACGGCGGCCATGTACGCGGCGCTGTTCCATCGCAAGGATGTGCTTGACGCACTGGCCGCCAAAGGCGCGGATCTCAATACCACAGACGCCATGGGCAACCGGGTGCAAAACCTTGAGCGCGGCGAATTCCAGCCGTTGTCGTCGAACAGGTGACGGATGCAAAACGCATCCGTTAGCCCAGCCAGCCTCATCAAACAACACCCAGATGGCTCTGCCGATGCACGAAATTGTGGGAGCGAGCTTGCTCGCGAAGATGCCAAGGAGTTTGAGCTCAAAGAAACATTGGATGCCGCGCTCATTCAGTTGGGAACAGCTTCGCCAATGGCGCGCGACCATAGTTGATCAACACTGAGAAGACATTCCGCATTTGCGCCGTAAGTCAGCAATGGCAGCGCCTCGGTAAGCCGAAGCCAGCGAAATGATGTGTGCTCCGCTGAGAGGACGGGATCTTCCATGCCCGAAACATCTACAGTAAAGACGCGTTCCTCTACTTGCTGAGGCTCCGCACCATAGTGCTTTCGCCATTGCTCCTTGATCGGATAGTGGTGACTGAATCCGGAGTAGATTGGGCTGTTGATGCGCAGCTCAGTTTCTTCGAACACTTCGCGAACTGCCGCGTCCTGGAAGCTTTCCTGATCTTCAAGCGCGCCCGATATGCCCTGAAAGAACGCTGGCAAGTCTAGATCGTTGCGAGCCGCACGCTGGAAAATCAGATACTGGCGTTCGCCTCCCAAAGAACGGGTCAGAAAAACGTGGACTGAGTAAGCACGTCGCATTGAAGTTTTCCTGGGCAAATGCTGGGTGTCGAACGCGCGTTTAGCTTTGCCAGGTTTTGGGTCTCTCACCTGTGCAACAGTGCAGCCTTTGTGCGTGGGAGCGTAGAGCATAAATAGCTTGATCTGGTTAAGGTAACTCGGACAAGCCGCCCCTCAAGCACCACCTTCCGGATTCAGTGTTTTCAAAAGTGTGTGGCGACTCCAAGGCCCGCAGTATCCGGGCAGATGCGCAACGATTCGGTAACCGCAGCGTTTATACCAGTCAGCCACCCCGTCATCGAGGGTCTCAATGAGTGCTTCCCGGCATCCACGCGCCAGAGCCAGCGCCTCAAGTCGGTGCAAAAGCTCAGTGCCGAGTTTCCGCCCTCGGCAAGCGGCGTCTACCCACAGGTAATTGATAAAAAGACGTCGGAATTCGGTACGGCCCGTCACACCGCCTATCAAGATTCCATCTTCCAACACCATGCAAGCGATAGGATTCGCAACGCCGCCCCGTTCACGGGACAAATTCTGACCGTGTTTTATAACGCCCTCCGACACGGCCTGCAGTTGCTGCTCGCTAATGCGGCATGTTTGCCATTCCTTCATGTCATTTCCTTATGTCCGTTGTATCAACATTCCGTGCAAGTGCCGTTCCTATCGGCGCTCGATTGGCTGTTTATGACCGCTAACGGGTTGTGGCAAGGACAGCGCCAAGGGCAGATTGACGCTGGCAGGGCCGATCAGGGGAGTTAACTAAAACTCCATTCCTCAGCCTGGACGACTCGGCAGAATGGTCCACCTAACGTCGCATTATGGTGGGCAACGATGGCCTCTGCTATGAGTCCTGGAGTATCGGAACAGGTGTGTCCGTCTGCGATGAGGACAGCATCAAATCCGCAATCGCGGGCGGCGCGGCAGGTACTGTCTACGCAGTATTGAGTTTTCATGCCTGTAACGACGACGCCGTCACACTCGCGCTCACGTAGCAGAGTTGCCAGGTCAGTCTGAAAGAAGGCGTTGGGGCGTTTTTTCTCGAAAATGACTTCATTACCCATTAGCTGTAATTCCTGGGCAAGCTCGGTGAGCGGGCTGCCCGGCTCAATTGGAGACCCTGCTGGACCTATATGGCGGGCAAGAAAGATGGGGGCTCCTGTTGCTCGGGCACTCCTCATGAGTTCATTCAATGTATTGATAAGCGCCCGGACTTCCCAAGGTTTGTCCGGGCCATGAACAAGCCCTACCTGCATGTCGAGAATCAGAAGTGCATACATGTGCGTTTCCTTACGTGGGTGCCAGCAAAACCGGGGCAAAAAAAAGACCCGATCCATTGCTGGCGGGTCTTTTGGGATTGTGTGCTGGTTTAATTCACACAGCCTCCCACGACCCGCCAGTGGCGGTCGTGAAGGTTGTGGTTGATTCGAAGCGTGGCGTAGTCATGAGCCCGAAGTTAACGTTGTCGGGACGGTGTTGCAAGCGAACGCGGTCAGGATGAACGTCCTTTCCACTGCCGCTTCACCCCATGTCGCGGGGCAAGCCACGCTCCTGCAAATGCCAGTCAGCCCTCAGTCCTCTTCCAGCCAAAACCGCAACGGTTTGCCCTGCGCCGGCCACAGCCGCAATTGCTCGATGGGCGACACATCCCACCTCTGCACTTTGCCCATCGCTTCAAGGAACCGGTGTTCCTGCTCCATCAGCGCCGGCGCGCACAGTTTGCGGGTGCTGCCGACCGGGCCGAAGGTGATGGCATCGCCCTGCAACTGGTATGACGCGAACCAGTGATTGCAGCCGGCATTGCCGTAGGCGCGGCCGTCGTTGCCGAGGGTCATGGTCAGGTGGCTGTTGTCGATCAACGGCTGTTCACCGATCCATTCCAGCACGTAACCATGGTCCTGCTTGAGGGCAGGTGATTCGGTGGCGCATCCCGCCAGCAGCGTGGTCGCCAGCAGTGTCAGCAGAAACGGTTTCATGCGGCTTTCTTCGCGCAGGCAGGGCAGAGGTGGTTTTCGCCGACGACCTTCCAGCCCAGCTCCTCGATGCGCGCGGTGGCGGCAGGCTTGAGGGCTTTTTTGCCGTCCTTGCCGTCAACCATGAACTCGATGTCGCGCTCTTTGCCGCAGTCGTTGCAATTGACTTTCCACTGATGGATCGCCAGCTCGGTGAACGCCGGGCCGTTGGCGACGGCCACCCACTGACCGGTCGGATTAATCAGGTGGCGGACTTTTTCGACGTTCAGGCGCATGAACAGCTCTTTGCTGCCTTTGACGGTGACCAGCAGCACGTCGTCGGGCTTGATCGAGCCGCCGTTGCCGGTCACTTGATAGCGACCGACGGCTAGGCTGCGGCATTCGATCAGGGTGTGTTGCGGGGTGAGCATGCTGTAACGGAAATCGTGTTCGGCCATGGGGGTCTCCAAATAGGCGCGCATGCTAACACTTTAGAGGATGAATTCTCGCGGCCGACCACCCTGTGACCGGCAGCAAGCATGCTTACTGCACCAGGTTCTGCGGGCTGCCCGCCGCCCAGCCGGTGATGTTATCCAACGTAGTCTGGGCGATCGCGCCGAGGGCCTCTTTGGTCAGAAACGCCTGATGGGCGGTGATCACCACGTTGGGAAATGTCAGCAGACGGGCCAGCACATCGTCCTGCAGTGGCAGATCCGAGCGGTCCTCGAAAAACAGCTGGGCTTCCTCTTCATAGACGTCCAGTCCGAGGTAGCCCAACTGGCCGCTCTTGAGGGCGTCGATCAGCGCCGGCGTGTTCACCAGAGCGCCGCGCCCGGTATTGATCAGCATCGCGCCGCGCTGCATGCGCGACAGCGAATCCGGGTTGATCAGGTGCCGGGTGTGATCGTTGAGCGGGCAATGCAGGCTGATGATCTGCGCTTCGGCGAGCAGTTCGTCGAGGGGCAGATAACGGGCGCCCAGTGCTTCGACCCGCGGGTTGGGGTACGGATCGTAGGCCAGCAATTGGCAGCCGAAGCCCGCCATGATCCGCGCGAACGTCGCCCCGATCTGGCCGGTGCCGACCACGCCGACGGTCTTGCCCACCAGATCGAAACCGGTCAGGCCGTGCAGGCTGAAATCACCGTCGCGGGTGCGGTTGTAGGCGCGGTGCAGGTGGCGGTTCAGCGAGAGGATCAATGCCACCGCATGTTCTGCGACGGCATGGGGCGAGTAGGCCGGAACCCGCACGACGCTGAGGCCGAGCCGCTTGGCGACGGCGAGATCAACGTGATTGAAACCGGCCGAGCGCAGGGCTATTAATCGGGTGCCGCCTGCGGCCAGTTGCTCCAGCACCGGTGCGCTCAGGTCATCGTTGATGAACGCGCAGACCACCTCGTACTGATCGGCCAGCGCCACCGTGTCCAGCGTCAACCGCGCGGGCTGGAAATGCAGCTCGATGTCCGGGACGGTCTGCGCGCCAAGAAAACTCTCGCGGTCGTAGGTCTGGCTGCTGTAAACAAGCGTGCGCATGGTTGCTCCTTAAATGGCCTGACGTATGGCTGTCGCAGCAAACAGAGTGAACGTGATCACACAGCAAAAATCAGTGACCTGGATCAAGCCGTCACGCGCGCCTCGGTTTCCAGTCGGCTGATGGCCTTCTCCAGTTCATCCAGGGCCTTGTCGCTGTCCGCCGATTCCTGCTTCAGCAGGGTCTCGCTGCGCTGGCACGCCGCGCGCAATTGCGGGACGCCGCAGTAACGGGTGGCGCCGTGGAGGCGGTGGACGCGTTCGATCAGCGCGACGTTGTCCCTGGCCTCGCGTGCAGTGAGGATGGCCTCGCGGTCAGTGGCGAGGGAGGCCAGCAGCATCGCCAGCATGTCCGCCGCCAGATCGGCTTTGCCCGCCGCCAGCCGCAGCCCTTCTTCGTGATCAAGGACCTGCAGATTGATGCCGCCCTGAGCGATTTCGATCGGCCGCTCCGGCGCTTGATTGCGCAGCGCCAGCCCGGTCCACTTCAGCACCACCTGCGCCAGTTGACGCTCGCTGATCGGCTTGGTCAGGTAATCGTCCATGCCGCTCTGCAACAGCGCGCGTTTCTCGTTGGCCATGGCGTGGGCGGTCAGGGCGACAATAGGCAGCGACGTGGCCTGACGCTGGCTCTCCCAGCTGCGAATTTCTTCGGTGGCCTGACGCCCGTCCATGCCCGGCATCTGCACGTCCATCAGCACCAGATCGAAGGGTTCATCCTGCACCGCTTGCACCGCCGCATAACCACTGTCGACAGCCTTGACCTTGGCACCCATGTCTTCGAGCAAGGTCTGCACCAGCAACAGATTGGCCGGGTTGTCGTCGACGCAGAGAATGCGCGGCGGCCGGCTCGACAGCGGCTCCGGCACCTCGTTGCGCAACTGCTTGGGCTGGATCAGCTCCGACAGCGCGCGGCGCAGTTTGCGCGTACACGCAGGTTTGGCCTGCAACTGGTTGTAGGCGTCGGGCACGGAAAACTGATACAGCGCCTGTTCGGTGGTCGGGCACAGCACCAGCACTTTGCAGTTGAGGTTTTCCAGGTCCCAGATCTGCTGGCGCAGGCGCTCGGGTGGCAGTTCGTGGGCGGTGACGCCGAGCACGGCCATGTCGATGGCGTGGGGCGTCTGGTGCACCACCGTCACGCCGTTGATGAGGTTTTCCAGATTGTTGAAGACCATCGGCTGCAGACCGCAGTCTTCCAGCTGATGCTCAAGCGCCTGACGCGACAGGTCGTGATGCTCCAGCACCGCCACTCGACGGCCCAGCAGCGGCGGGGCGGGCAGGTCTTCGAGGTCGTCGCGGGTTTTCGGCAGCGTCAGGCTGATCCAGAACTCCGAACCTTCCCCCGGCGTGCTCTCGACGCCGATCTCGCCGCCCATTTGCTCGACCAGCCGCTTGGAAATCACCAGCCCCAGTCCGGTCCCGCCGGAATGCCGCGACAGGGAATTGTCCGCCTGGCTGAACGCCTGGAACAACGCGCGCACGTCCTGGCTGGAGAGGCCGATGCCGGTGTCCTGCACGCTGATGCGCAACTGCACGGTGGTGTCGTGTTCCTCCTCCAGCATCGCCCGCGCAACGATGGTGCCCTCGCGGGTGAACTTGATCGCGTTGCTGACCAGGTTGGTCAGTATCTGCCGTAGCCGCAGCGGATCGCCCACCAGCGACAGTGGTGTGTCGCGATAGACCAGGCTCACCAGCTCCAGCTGTTTGGCGTGGGCGGCGGGGGCGAGGATGGTCAGGGTGTCCTGCAACAGGTCGCGCAGGTTGAACGGGATCGCGTCGAGGACCAGCTTGCCGGCCTCGATCTTCGAGAAATCCAGAATCTCGTTGATGATGCTCAACAGGTTGTCGGCGGATTTTTCGATGGTGCCCAGGTAATCGTACTGACGCGGGGTCAGTTCGCTTTTCTGCAACAGGTGGGTGAAGCCGAGGATGCCGTTGAGCGGCGTGCGGATTTCATGGCTCATATTCGCCAGAAACTCGGATTTGATCCGGCTGGCCTCCAGGGCTTCCTTGCGCGCCAGGTCCAGCTCGATGTTCTGGATCTCGATGGTTTCCAGGTTCTGGCGCACGTCTTCGGTGGCCTGCTCGATGCTGTGCTGCAATTCTTCCTGGGCGTTCTGCAACGTCGCCGCCATGCGGTTGATGCCCGACCCCAGTTCGTCCAGCTCGTAACTGCCCATGGGCGGCAATCGCGCTTCCAGATTACCGTCCTTGAGCTGGGCGACGACGTGTTTGATCTGGGTGATCGGGCCGTTGATGGTGCGGCTCATGCGCAACGACAGAATGGCGGTCAGACCGAGACCGATGACAATCAGGATGAGGCTGGCAAACAGGCTGCGATAACCGCGCAGCAGGGTGCCGTTGTGGGACAGCTCCAGCTCGACCCAGCCGAGCAGGCGGTCGGCTTCGGCGGGAACCACATCGCCGGTCAGGTGGCGACTGCGCCCGAACACCGGCATCAGGTAGCGGGTCGCGTCGTTTTCCGAGCGCTGCAGCATGTGCGTGCTGTTACCGATGGGGGCCTGATTGATCATGCTGGGGCCGGCGTGGGCCAGCATTCCCCGCTCTGCATTGAGGAACGACACCGCGCGCACGTCGGCCTGCTCCAGCACCTGGCCGGCGATGCGTTCGAGCATGGCTTGGTCACCGCTGGCCAGCGCGGCGGCAGACAGCGGCGCCAGCTCGTTGGCAATCATCTCGCCACGCTTGAGCAACTGGGTCTGCAATTCGGTGAGCTGCATCCAGGTGAAATACCCGCCCAGCAGCGCCGCCATCAGGCACGCCGGCAGCAGAGTCAGCAGCATGACGCGGCCTTTGATGCCCACTTTTCTCAGCACACTTCTTCTCCAACAACCCGGCACGAATTCAGGCAACCGCTGCGCCAATGCAGCGTGTGGCGCTCGATCACTGCGCAGTGTAGTCATTTGCGCCTCGTGCATACAGTGCGCCGACGCGTGCCGACCTGATGGAACTGGACACTTCCCTTGTAGGACTGGCTTTAGCCGGAAAGGTATTGGAGGTCACACCGCAAAATTTGCTGGTGCCCAAGCGGGCCTCTTCCCGGCTGAAGCCATTCCTACCGAAGCACGGTGCTCCGATTGGAGACGCATCGCCGGCAGGCCAGCATTGCCCCATGGCGCGCAATCTTGAATAATCCGCTGCTTGAGAATCAATCGCAGACGCCAATGACTCCCGCCAACATTCACCGCCCCCACATACTCGCCATCGAGGACGATGTCGTGCTCGGTGCGTTCGTTCATGATCAGCTTGATCGTTGCGGATTTCAGGTGACCTGGTGCCAGAACGGCGTCGAAGGGCTGGCCTGCGCGCAACGCGAACCGTTCGACGTGGTGGTGATGGACATCCTGCTGCCGGGCATGAACGGCCTCGACATCCTCACCCATCTGCGTCGCCGCCACAGCATGCCGATCATCCTCATGTCTGCCCTCGGCGCCGAGGCCGACCGCATCACCGGCTTCCAGAACGGCGCCGACGATTACCTGCCCAAACCCTTCAGCGTCGATGAACTGCGGGTGCGCATCGAGGCGATCCTGCGCCGGGTCGACCTGGAACGTCGCTTCCACGCCCTGACGGCGATCGAGCCCGAGCCCAGCGTCGAAAAAGTCGATGAAGACAGTTTGACCTTCGACGAAGCGCGCTGTGACGTCTTCTTCGCCGACGCCCCGGCGCAATTGACCGGCAGCGAATACCGTCTGCTGGAAACCCTGTGGCGCAATCCCGAAGACGTCCTCAGCAAAGCCTTCCTCTATCAGCACGTCTTGCAGCGCGGCTACTCGCGGCATGACCGCAGCCTGGACATGCACATCAGCCAGATTCGTCGCAAGCTCAAAGCCGTCGGCTATCAGGCGCGGCAGCTGCGCACGGTCTGGGGCAAAGGCTACGTCCTCACGGCGGCGGTGGCGGATGCTTGAGGTGTTGAATGCCTGAGTCACGCAAACGGCTGCCCGGCCGGCATTCGCTGTTCTGGAAACTGGCGGTCCTGCTGGTCGGCTTCTGCCTGCTGATGATCTGGCTCAGCTGGTATTGGGGCCGCTACATCGAGACCCGCAACGCCTATCTCAACGCCGAGGCCCATCAGGTGCTGAACGACTACGCGGCGCAGGCCGAACGGGCGTGGAGCAGGGGTGGCCAGCGCGGCGTCGACGAATGGCTGAAGCAGGTCCGTCAGCAGGAACCCGGCTGGGTCGGGGTCATCGGCAGCGATTTGCAATCACTCGGCAGCGCGCGGCTGACCCGCGAGCAGTTCCAGCGCCTGACCTTCATGCGCGGCATCGACTGGCCGATGAGCACGCGGCAGAAAACCGTGCCCTGGCTGAAGATCCCGTTTCCCGGCAACCCGGACGCGGGCAGTCTGGTGATCGAACTGCCGGAGCGCTTCAAGCCGGGCCGTTATGCGCTGATCGGGCAGATCCTCACCAACGGGCTGATTCCCGCGCTGTTCACCCTGCTGTTGTGCGTCGGGCTGTATCGCCTGCTGATTCGTCCGCTCAATCAATTGCGCGAACAGGCCAACGCATGGCGCGCAGATCGGCTGACCAGCCGACTGTCGCCGCAAATGACCGAGCGCCGTGATGAACTGGGTGAGCTGAACCGCGCCTTCGACCACATGGCCGCGCGCCTGCACTCGACGGTGCAGGTTCAGCAGCAGTTATTGCGCGATCTTTCCCACGAACTGCGCACGCCCCTGAGTCGCCTGCGGGTGGCCTGCGACAGCGAGCAAAGCCTGCCCGAACTGCGCGAGCGCCTGAGCCGGGAGGTGGATGGCATGCGCCGGCTGGTGGACGACACCCTGCAACTCGCCTGGCTCGACACCGAGCGCGAAAAACTGCCCGACGAGGACATTCAGGTGGTGGCGCTGTGGGAGATGCTGGTGGATGACGCCTGTTTCGAAACCTGCTGGCCGTCCCGTCAGTTGCGCTGCGATCTGGACAGCGAGTGCTGGGTCAGTGGCCATCTCAACACCCTGGCCCAGGCGCTGGAAAACATTCTGCGCAATGCCATCCGCCACTCGCCGCCCGAGGGCATCGTGCGCCTGGACGGTCGGCGTGAGGGCGATGACTGGCTGTTGTGGCTGGAAGATCAAGGCGGCGGGATCGACGAGGGCGATCTCGAGCGGATCTTCGCGCCGTTCATCCGCCTCGACGGCGCCCGCCCCGGCGACGGTGGTTTCGGCCTGGGTCTGAGCATCGCGCGCAACTCGCTGCGCCTGCAGGGCGGGGACTTGTGGGCGGAGAACACCGGGCAGGGCTTGAGGATGATCATGCGGTTGCCGGCGCGGAACAATCCGCCTTATTCCATTCAGCGATAACCTCCTCACTTTGCGTGATATGGGCTGGCGGCGATTGCCGGTATGATAAGCGACCCCCGCACGTCTGGATCGCGAACACGCCATGACCCTGCAGTATCAAACCATCGCCGATTGCGTCGGCGACACCCCGCTGGTGCGTCTGCAACGCATGGCCGGGAACACCAGCAACACGTTGCTGCTCAAGCTCGAAGGCAATAACCCGGCCGGTTCCGTGAAGGACCGCCCGGCGCTGTCGATGATTACCCGCGCCGAACTGCGCGGGCAGATCCACCCCGGCGACACCCTGATCGAAGCCACCTCCGGCAACACCGGCATCGCCCTGGCCATGGCCGCGGCGATCAAGGGCTACCGCATGATTCTCATCATGCCCGACAACTCCAGCGCCGAGCGCAAGGCCGCCATGACCGCTTATGGCGCCGAGCTGATTCTGGTCAGCAAGGAAGAGGGCATGGAAGGTGCCCGTGACATGGCCGAGCGCATGCAGGCCGAAGGCCACGGCAAAGTGCTCGACCAGTTCGCCAACGGCGACAATCCCCAGGCGCACTACGTCGGCACCGGGCCGGAAATCTGGCGGCAGACCGGCGGCACCGTCACCCATTTCATCAGCTCCATGGGCACCACCGGCACCATCATGGGCACCTCGCGCTTCCTCAAGGAACAGAACCCGGACATCCAGATCGTCGGGCTCCAGCCTATGGATGGCGCGTCGATTCCGGGCATTCGCCGCTGGCCTCAGGAATACCTGCCGAGTATTTATCAGGCCGATCGCGTCGACCGGATTCTGGACATGGGCCAGGCCGAAGCCGAGGACGTGATGCGTCGTCTGGCGCGGGAAGAAGGTATTTTCTGCGGCGTGTCGTCGGGCGGCTCCGTCGCCGGGATGCTGCGGCTGTCGCAGGAAGTCGAAAACGCGGTGATGGTCGCGATCATTTGTGACCGCGGCGACCGTTACCTGTCGACCGGCGTCTACGATGCGCCCAACTGATGGCCAAGCGTGATGCAGGCCTGCGTTTCCAGCCCAGCGGCGGCACCCGGGCCCCGCAGGTCCCCACCGGTAAAAAACAACGCCTGACCATCGAGCGGCTGGCCAACGACGGTCGCGGCATCGCTTTCGTCGACGGCCGCACCTGGTTTGTCATGGGCAGTCTGGCCGGCGAAGAGGTCGAGGCCCGCGTGCTCAATGCCCACGGCAAAGTGGTCGAAGCCCGCACCGAGCGCGTGTTCCAGGCCAGTCCTGTGCGCCGGCCAGCCGCGTGCCCGCATTTTGGCCGTTGCGGCGGCTGCAGCACCCAGCACATGCCCCACGCCGAACAGCTCGCCCTGAAACAGAGCATGCTTGCCGAGCAATTGAGCCGCATCGCCGGGGTCGAGCCGCAGGAATGGGCCGCGCCCCTGACCGGCGATGAATACGCCTACCGCCGCCGCGCCCGCGTTGCCGTGCGCTGGGACGTCCGCGCCAAACGCCTGGACGTCGGATTCCGTGCCGCCGCGAGTCAGGACATCATCGCCATCGAACAATGCCCGGTGCTGGTACAGGCCTTGCAACCGATCATGACAGCGTTGGCGCCCATGCTCCGCCGTCTGAGCAAACCTCAGGCGCTGGGACATGTCGAGCTGTTCAGCGGTTCGGCCAATGCCGTGCTGCTGCGGCACACTGCGCCGTTGCCTGAGAGCGATCTCACAATCCTCAAGGCATTTTGCGACACCCATGACGCGCAACTGTGGTTGCACGGCGAAGGCGAACCGCAACCGGTCGACCCTTCCGCGCAACTGGGCTACCGCCTGGAACCGTGGAATCTGTCCCTGGCCTATCGCCCTGGCGACTTCGTGCAGGTCAATGCTCAGGTCAACACCGCGATGATCGAACAGGCGCTGGCCTGGCTCGCGCCGGACAAGGACGAACGAGTGCTGGACTTGTTCTGCGGGCTTGGTAACTTCGCCCTACCGCTGGCGCAAATAACGCGCGACGTGGTGGCCGTGGAGGGCGTCGAGGCCATGGTTCAGCGGGCGACGGCCAATGCCGCCGGCAACGGTTTAAGCAACGTGACGTTTTATCAGGCCGATCTGTCGCAGCCACTGGACAAGGCGGCCTGGGTGGCGGAAGGTTTCGCCGCAGTGCTGCTCGATCCGCCGCGTGACGGGGCGGTCGAAGCAGTGGGCAAGCTCAAGTCGCTGGGCGCTCAACGCGTCCTTTATGTGTCGTGCAACCCGGCCACGCTGGCGCGCGACACGGTTGAATTGATCAAGCAGGGCTACCGTTTAAAACGTGCCGGAATCCTCGATATGTTCCCGCAGACAGCGCATGTCGAGGCGATGGCGTTATTTGAAGCGAGCAAGTGAGGCGGCGGCTCAGGAAATGCCGATGCCTTACACGGAGTCTCGTTTAATCCGACTGGCCCGCGCGTACACGACCTTGCATGGCCCGCAAGGCGCACGCGCTCAAGAAGGCCGGCGACTGATGGCGCATTTCATCGCGCCGTAGGGAAGGTAAGCAACATGGTACAGGTGAGACCCCACCAGCCGATCAACACAGACGGCAGTATCAACCTCGACGCGTGGCTGGATCACGTGGTCAGCGTCGACCTCGCAGTGGACCGACAGGCCCTTAAAGAGGCCTGTGAATTTGCCCGGCACGCCGAGCAACAGGACAACGCCGCCAAGAACCTCTGGGCGGAGGGCACGTCGAGTTTTCAGACGGGCCTGGAAATCGCTGAAATCCTGGCCGACCTCAAGCTCGACCAGGACTCACTCGTCGCCGCCGTGATTTACCGCGGCGTGCGCGAAGGCAAGATCTCGCTGCCCGACGTCAACCAGCGCTTCGGCCCCACCGTCACCAAGCTCATCGACGGCGTGCTGCGCATGGCGGCCATCAGCGCCAGTCTCAGCCCGCGGCAATCGCTGGTGCTCGGCACCCAGGCCCAGGTCGAAAACCTGCGCAAGATGCTGGTGGCCATGGTCGACGACGTGCGCGTCGCGCTGATCAAGCTGGCCGAACGCACCTGCGCCATCCGTGCGGTGAAGAACACCGACGATGAAAAGCGCAACCGCGTCGCCCGGGAAGTCTTCGACATCTACGCGCCCCTGGCCCACCGGCTGGGCATCGGTCACATCAAATGGGAGCTGGAGGACCTGTCCTTCCGCTACCTGGAGCCCGAGCAGTACAAGCAGATCGCCAAACTGCTGCACGAACGCCGCCTTGATCGCGAGCGCTTCATCACCGACGTCATGTCGCAGCTTGAGAACGAGCTGCTGGCCACCGGCGTCAAAGCCGACATCAGCGGCCGGGCCAAGCACATCTACTCGATCTGGCGAAAAATGCAGCGCAAAGGTCTGGAGTTCAGCCAGATTTACGACGTGCGTGCCGTTCGCGTGCTGGTGCCGGAGATGCGCGATTGCTACACCGCCCTCGGCATCGTCCACACCCTGTGGCGGCACATTCCCAAGGAATTCGACGACTACATCGCCAACCCCAAGGAGAACGGCTATCGCTCGCTGCACACGGCGGTGATCGGCCCGGAAGGCAAGGTGCTGGAAGTGCAGATCCGCACCCACGCCATGCACGAAGAAGCCGAGCTGGGGGTCTGCGCGCACTGGAAGTACAAGGGCACCGACGTCAAATCCGGTTCCAATCACTACGAAGAGAAAATCTCCTGGCTGCGTCAGGTCCTCGAGTGGCATGAGGAGCTGGGTGACATCGGCGGGCTGGCGGAACAGCTGCGCGTCGACATCGAGCCCGACCGCGTCTACGTGTTCACCCCGGACGGTCACGCGATCGACCTGCCCAAGGGCGCGACGCCGCTGGACTTCGCCTACCGCGTGCACACCGAAATCGGCCACAACTGCCGTGGCGCCAAGATCAACGGCCGCATCGTCCCGCTGAACTACAGCCTGCAGACCGGCGAGCAAGTCGAGATCATCACCAGCAAGCACGGCACGCCGAGCCGCGACTGGCTGAACTCGAACCTGGGTTACATCACCACGTCCCGGGCGCGGGCGAAGATCGTGCACTGGTTCAAGCTGCAGGCGCGCGACCAGAACGTCGCCGCCGGCAAGGTGCTGCTGGAGCGCGAACTGGCGCGTCTGGCGCTGCCTCAGGTGGACTTCGACAAGCTGGCCGAGAAGGCCAACATGAAGATCGCCGACGACATGTTCGCCGCCCTCGGTGCCGGCGACCTGCGCATTGCTCAGTTGGTCAATCTGGCTCAGCAACTGGTCGAGCCGGAACGCGGCAACGAGCAGCTGGAGCTGATTCCACGCAAGGCCACGGGCTACAAACCGGGCAAGCGCGGGGACATTCAGATCCAGGGCGTCGGCAACCTGATGACCCAGATGGCCGGCTGCTGCCAGCCGCTGCCGGGCGATGCGATCGTCGGTTACATCACCCAGGGCCGCGGCGTGAGCATTCACCGTCAGGACTGCGCCTCGGTGCTGCAACTGGGCGGGCGCGAACCCGAGCGGATCATTCAGGTCAGCTGGGGCCCGGTGCCGGTGCTCACCTACCCGGTGGACATCATCATCCGTGCCTACGACCGGTCGGGCCTGCTGCGCGACGTTTCGCAGATCCTGCTCAACGAGCGCATCAACGTCCTGGCGGTCAACACCCGCTCGAACAAGGAAGACAACACCGCGCTGATGTCGCTGACCATCGAGATCCCGGGCCTGGACGCGCTGGGCCGGCTGCTGGGGCGCATCTCGCAACTGCCGAACATCATCGAAACGCGGCGAAACAGGACGCCGTGAGGCGTAGCTGCAAGCTATAAGCGGCAAGCTGCAAGCTGCAAGCTGTACGCGCACGGCTTGAAGCTTGTGGCTTGCCGCTTGAAGCTGTGACCAAAGGGATCCCTCATGTATAGCCTCCAAGACCTGCTCACGCTCATGGCCCGTCTGCGCGATCCGCAATTCGGTTGCCCGTGGGACGTGAAGCAGAATTACGCGAGCATCGTGCCGCACACCCTCGAAGAAGCCTACGAAGTGGCCGACGCCATTGAGCGCGGCGATTTCGATGACCTGCGCGGTGAGCTGGGCGATCTGCTGTTTCAAGTGGTGTATTACTGCCAACTGGCGCGGGAAGAAGGGCGTTTCGAGTTCGATGGCGTGGTGGACGGTATCACCCGCAAACTGATTCGCCGTCATCCCCACGTGTTCCCGACCGGCGATCTGTACGCGCCGCTGGAAACCCCGCGTCTCAGCGAAGAGCAGGTCAAGCACCGCTGGGAACAGATCAAAGCCAAGGAACGCGCCGAGAAGGCCAGCGCACCCGAGCAGCTGTCCCTGCTGGACGATGTGCCGGGCGTATTGCCGGCGCTGTCGCGGGCGGCGAAGCTGCAGAAGCGCGCGTCCCAGGTCGGGTTCGACTGGCCGGACGCCTTGCCGGTGGTCGATAACGTCCGTGAGGAGCTCGACGAAGTCCTCGAAGCCATGGCTGACAACGACAGCGCGGGGATCACCGAAGAAGTCGGCGATCTGCTGTTTGCCGCCGTCAATCTGGCCCGCCACCTCAAGGTCGATCCGGAAAATGCCCTGCGCGCCGCCAATGCCAAATTCGAGCGGCGCTTCAGATTTATCGAACAGGCCTTGCGCGACACCCGGCGCCCCATCGAAGATTGCAGCCTCGAAGAGATGGATGCGCTCTGGGGCGAAGCCAAGCGTCAGGAAAAGATCACGCCCAACTGCGGTTGAGTTGACTATTTAGAGAGAGAAGACAGATGGCGGGTATTTCCCTTCGTGACCAGTTGCTGAAAGCCGGACTGGTCAATGAAAAACAGGCGAAGCAGGCCAGCAAGAGCAAGCAGAAGGAGCAACGTCTGGTGCACAAGGGCCAGGCGGTGGCGGACGACACCAGCCAGCGCGCTGCCCAGGAAGCGATGGCCGAGAAAGCCAAACGTGACCAGGAATTGAATCGTCAGCAGCAGGAAAAAATCGAGCAGAAAGCCCGTGCGGCACAGGTCAAGCAACTGATCGAAGCCACGCGCCTGCCGAAGCTGACCACCGAGGACTACTACAACTTCGTCGATGACAAGAAGGTCAAGCGCCTGTCCGTCAACGCCCTGATGCGCAGCAAACTGAGCAACGGCTCGCTGGCCATCGTGCACCACGGCGGCAGCTACGAGGTGATCCCCCGCGAAGCCGCCCTCAAGGTGCAGGAGCGCGATCCGCGCCGTATCGTCATGCTCAGCGCGCCGACCGAAGAGCCGGATGGCGACGATCCGTACGCTGCGTATAAGATCCCGGATGACCTGATGTGGTAAGCGCCCGTCGCTCACTCAGCTAAAACAACAAAACCCGCCACGTGGCGGGTTTTGTTTTGCTGCGATTCCGAAATTACGAATGACTGGCCTCAAGCTTTGCTTCTTGCTCGGCAAGCTCTGCTGCGTAACGCTGTGCGTCCGATTCGTAATGAAACATCCCTACCAGCTGGTCTTGTTGGCGTACATCCCAGATCTGGATGCCATCGGCGATGCTTTCGTGGGAGATGTGGGCGTCGTCGCGTTCAGTAACAGTTACGGTCATAGTGCAAACTCCTGACTTTTGGAAATCTGCGGCAGGACGTCGCAGGCCTTCTTTATAGTTTTCGGCGGCCGACCAAGTAAACGCGCGCTTCCGGCAACAGTTATTTACCAAATCCGTAACAGTGCGCTAAATGCTTGTATTTGAAGGGTGTGCGGCGTTTTGTCACACTCGGTTGAAGGCCATGAAGAATGTTTCATGTAGGCCTGAATCACTGATCGACGCCAAAAAAAACCCCGCCATGAAGGCGGGGTTTTTCGTATTACGCTCGATGCAGGGCGTGAATCAGCTGGCTGAATTAACTGCCCTTGACCGACTTACCGTTCACCGTGCCGTCCTGCAGCATGATGTTGTATTCCTTGCCGTCGGTTTCAACCTGTTGCAGGCGAACCAGCAGGTAGTCGTAGTCCTTGGCGAACCACATCACGGTGATGCGCTTGTTCTGCGTCGGGTCACGCACGCGTTCGACCTTGATGGCGTCGACCGAACCGACTTTGGTCTCGACCTTTTCAGTGCCGAGCACGCGGAAGTCATAGGTGTCGATTTCGTCACCGTCGACGACCTGGTACGACATGCTCTTCTTGCCCGCCGCTACGTCATGCTGCAGCGCGAGCTGGTAGGTGGACTTGTCGAGGACACCGGCATTCAGCGGGATTTTCACCGCGTCGCCACGGTCCGAACCGGTGATGAATTTGGTGGGCCAGTCGAATACCAGATCGACCTTTTTGCTCTTGCCCAGGCCGCCACGTTCGAAGTGGTAGGTCTGCGGCAGCAGCTGATCCTTGTCGACTTTGATCGTGCTGACTTCGGTCAGGCTGGCGATCATCATCGATGCGTTGAAATTCAGGGTCCAGGTGCCGTTGGCGTTCTTCTCGAGGCTGCGGGTGGCGCTGCCACCGCTCATGGGCAGCTGTTTCCAGTCAGCGGTGTAGCTGGCGGAGAAAGGTTGAAGGTCTGCCGCGTTGACTGCGGGAAGTGCGAACAGAGCGAAAGCGAAGAGCAAAGCGCGACGCATAATATCTCCTAATGTCGGATCAAGTGGCCGCTGGGCCCTAAGGGCTGGCCGTCCAGTGAGGCGCCGTGTTCGTCGAGGGTCAATCGTCCTTCGGCGAACCAGCGAATGGCCAGGGGATAAATCAAGTGTTCCTGGGCGTGTACCCTCTGTGCCAGCGTGGCGGGCGTGTCGTGCAACTCTACAGAAACAACTGCCTGTACGACCAGAGGCCCCCCATCGAGTTCCTCGGTGACAAAGTGCACGCTGCAGCCATGGTCGGCATCGCCGGCCTCGAGCACCCGTTGATGGGTGTGCAGGCCTTTATACCGCGGAAGCAGGGAAGGGTGAATGTTCAGCAGGCGGCCATGGTAGTGGCGGACGAACCCGGGCGTGAGGATGCGCATGAATCCGGCGAGCACCACCAGCGACGGCTGAAACGAATCGATGGCCTCGATCAGCGCCGCATCGAAGGCCTCGCGACCTTCGTAGCCGGTGTGATCGAGCACGCGGGTGTCAATTCCCGCACGGGCGGCCCGCTCAAGCCCGAAGGCATCGGCGCGGTTGGAAATCACCGCACGGATGCGCGCAGGGCTCGCGCTGTCCTGAAAGCTGTCGATCATTGCCTGCAGGTTACCGCCAGTGCCGGACAGCAGCACCACCACATCACAGGGTTGGGGCATGTCAGGCATTAATGAGCCTTGACGTTCTTCAGCTCGACTTGTGCAGCGCCTTCGGCAGCGGTGCCGATCTGGCCGATGACCCACGGCTGCTCACCGGCTTCACGCAGGGCATTCAGCGAGACTTCGACGTGTTCCTGGGCCACGCAGATGACCATGCCGACGCCGCAGTTCAGCACGCGGTGCATTTCATGCTCATCGACGTTGCCTTTTTCCTGCAGCCAGTCAAAGACCGCCGGACGGGTCCAGCTGGCCACGTCGACGATGGCCTGAGCGCCTTCTGGCAGCACGCGCGGGATGTTGTCCAGCAGGCCGCCGCCGGTGATGTGGGCCATGGCTTTCACCGCGCCGGTGTCTTTGATCAGCTTGAGCAGCTGCTTGACGTAAATGCGGGTTGGCGCCATCAGCAGGTCGGTGAGCGGCTTGCCGTCGAGCTGGATGGTGTCGATGTCGGCACCCGACACGTCGATGATCTTGCGGATCAGCGAGTAGCCGTTGGAGTGCGGACCGGAAGACGGCAGGGCGATCAGTGCGTCGCCGGCGGCCACCTTCGAGCCGTCGATGATGTCAGCTTTCTCCACGACACCGACGCAGAAGCCGGCCAGGTCGTAGTCTTCGCCTTCGTACATGCCGGGCATTTCAGCGGTCTCGCCGCCGACCAGCGAGCAGCCAGCCAGTTCGCAGCCCGCGCCGATGCCGGTCACCACCTGAGCGGCGGTGTCGACGTTGAGTTTGCCGGTGGCGTAGTAGTCGAGGAAGAACAGCGGTTCAGCGCCGCAGACCACCAGATCGTTGACGCACATGGCGACCAGGTCAATGCCGATGGTGTCGTGTTTGTTCAGATTCAGTGCCAGGCGCAGCTTGGTGCCGACACCGTCGGTGCCGCTCACCAGAACAGGCTGCTTGTAGCCGGCCGGGATTTCGCACAGAGCGCCGAAGCCCCCGAGCCCGCCCATCACTTCCGGGCGCTTGGTGCGCTTGGCGACGCTCTTGATGCGTTCGACCAGCGCTTCACCGGCGTCGATGTCAACACCGGCGTCTTTGTAGCTCAGGGAGGGTTGCTTGCTCATGATCCAGGCCTTTAGGGGGGGATTCGGGGTAACGACCGAGTGGCAACGACGCGGGGGCCGTTTCATCGCCGGTCTGCGAAGGCGCGCGATTTTATCAGGGTTGGGCGCAAGCGGCCATCCTTGGGCCGACGGGCAGGACAATGGTGAAGAAAAAATAACCCGGTTTATCCCGCCGCACCCGTTCGTCGACAGAGGGATCCGGTGTAACGTTGGCGCCTGAGTGAGCGATTCGGGCGCGTCTGCGGTCAGAGTCGGGTCATTCGTCTTTATGCAGCTATTTATAGCGTTGCCTTTTTACCCAGCGGGAATCTTTCATGCGTCCACCTTCATTCATGCGCCTAAAAAACTGCCTGTTCGCAGGGTGCCTCTCATTGATGAGTCTGCCGGCGCTCGCCGAGACGGTGAACACTCTTTATCAGGTGCGCGAGCCCGTCAGCGGCCAGACCCCTGACGAGAAAACCCGCGCCACCCAGGCCGCGCTGGAAACCCTGGTCATCCGCTTGACCGGCGACCCCAAGGCCGTGCAGAACGGCGGCCTTGCCGACGTGCGCAAGGACCCTCAACAAATCATCAGCCAGTATGGTTATGACGCCGGCCCGCCGGAAACCCTCCAGGTCGACTTCGACCCGTCGAGCACCGAGCGCGTGCTGCGGCAGGCCGGGCTGTCGTTGTGGGGCTCCAACCGTCCGGTGATCATGGCCTGGTGGCTGAACGACGCGACTGACGGCGCCAACCTGGTCGGCGACGGCCAATCCTCCGCCGAGCCTTTGCGCCGCGCGGCTCAGCACCGCGGTCTGCCGCTGCGTCTGCCACTGGCGGACCTGGGCGAGCAGGGTATCGGCAACGCCAAGACCCTCGACGGCAACAACGTCGGCCCGCTCAAGGAGGCTTCCGAGCGCTACGGTTCGGATGCGATTCTGGCGGTTCACGCGCAGGAAAACGGTGGCCAGTGGCAGGGCAAATGGCACCTGTGGCTGGGCGACAAGATGGAGCAGGGCAGTGCCAGCGGCGCCAGCTCGGCGGAACTGGCCGACGCGGTGCTGTTGGCGGTGAGCCAGCGTCTGGCGCCACGCTTTGTGGTCAAACCGGGCGCTTCGACGGGCATGGTGCTGGACGTACAGGGCATGAATCTTGAGCGTTACGCGCAGCTGTTGCACCTGCTCGAACCCTTCGGAGGCCGTCTGAAATCAGCCGAGGGTGACCGTATCGCTTTCGATGTCAGCGGCAGCCCCGATCAGTTGCGTTCCCAGTTGGCGCTGGCGAAACTGCAGGAAGTGCCGGTCGGTGAAATCGCCAGTGCGCCGGACAGTTCTGCGGCCAATCCCGCGCCGGTTTCCGCGGACGGCACGCCAGCGCCACCGCAGCCGCCCGCTGTTTCCGACAGCGCATTGCACTTCCGTTGGTGAACAGGTTCATAACGACGTTGCACGAAGCACATCATCCTGGGGAAAGAGGCAGTAATGACTGATACGCGTCGTTGGTTCTGGCTGGGCGGGGTTGTCCTGGTCTGTTTGTTCGTCTGGCTGCTGCATTCGATTCTGACCCCGTTCCTGGTGGCGCTGCTGCTGGCGTACATGGGCGATCCGCTGGCAGACCGGCTGGAAAAACTGAAGCTGTCGCGCACCATGAGTGTGGTGACGGTGTTTCTGTTGTTCACCCTGATCTTCATGGGCCTGCTGTTGGTGCTGGTGCCGATGCTGGCCAAGCAGCTTTATCGCCTGTACGAACTGGCGCCGCAGATTCTCGACTGGCTGCAGCACACCGCGATGCCGTGGGCGCAGGCCAAACTGGGGCTGGCAGAAGGGTTCTGGAAGTTCGACAAGGTCAAGGCGGCGATCTCGGAGCACATGGGTCAGACCGGCGACATCGTCGGCATCGTCCTGTCCCAGGCCACCACCTCGACCCTGGCGCTCATCGGCTGGCTGACCAATCTGGTGCTGATCCCGGTGGTCTGTTTCTACCTGCTGCGTGACTGGGACGTGATGATGGCGAAGGTGCGCAGCCTGCTGCCGCGTCATCGCGAGAAGAAAATCGTCGCACTGGCGGATGAATGCCATGAAGTCCTGGGTGCGTTCATCCGTGGCCAGTTGCTGGTGATGGTCGCGCTGGGCGTGATTTACGCCGCCGGCCTGATGCTGGTCGGGCTGGAGCTGGGGCTGTTGATTGGTGTCATTGCCGGTCTGGCGGCCATCGTGCCGTACATGGGCTTCGTCATCGGCATTGGCTCGGCGATTCTGGCCGGTTTCTTCCAGTTCGGCGGCGACCTGTACCCGATGCTGGGCATCGTCGCGGTGTTCATGGTCGGTCAGGCGCTGGAAGGCATGGTGCTGACGCCGCTGCTGGTGGGTGACCGCATCGGCCTGCACCCGGTGGCGGTGATCTTCGCGATTCTGGCGGGCGGCGAGCTGTTCGGATTCACCGGTATCCTGCTGGCGTTGCCGGTGGCGGCGGTGATCATGGTCCTGGTGCGCCATGTTCATGACCTGTACAAGGATTCGGACATCTACGGCGGTCTGGACGACCTGGATCTCTGATTCCCGCGAATCAGGATTCGTGAAGGCGCGCGGTGTTCACCGCGCGTCTCTTTCCTCCACGGGATTTTCCCGTAATCCCCTGTCATACCAGTGACCGGCGCAAGCCTTTGATTTTGCTGGCGGTCTGCCGCATTGTGCGGCCAGCCCTGCGGGTATAGACTTTGCACACTTTTCACAGAGGCCCCTTGGCGGTTCGTCACGAACCGTTCAGCCAGCATGAAACCAGTTCAGCTGCCCCTGAGTGTGCGTCTGCGTGATGACGCCACCTTCATCAATTACTATCCAGGCGCCAATGCCGCTGCACTCGGCTATGTCGAGCGGCTGTGCGAAGCCGAGGCCGGCTGGACAGAAAGCCTCATCTACCTGTGGGGCAAGAACGGGGTAGGGCGCACGCATCTGTTGCAGGCTGCCTGCCTGCGCTTCGAACAGATGGGCGAGCCGGCGGTTTACCTGCCGATGGCCGAACTTCTCGATCAAGGTGTCGGCCTGTTCGATCATCTGGAGCAGTACGAGCTGGTGTGCCTCGACGACCTGCAAGCGGTGGTCGGCAAACCCGAGTGGGAAGAAGCGTTGTTCCACCTGTTCAACCGTCTGCGCGACAGCGGCCGACGCTTGCTCATCGCCGCTTCATGCTCGCCTCGGGAGCTGCCGGTCAAACTGGCGGACCTGAAATCCCGGCTGACCATGGCGCTGGTGTTCCAGATGCGCCTCTTGTCCGACGAAGAAAAACTCCGCGCTCTGCAACTGCGCGCGTCCCGTCGGGGCCTGCACCTCACCGATGAGGTGGGGCATTTCATCCTCACCCGCGGTAAGCGCAGCATGAGCGCGCTGTTCGACTTGCTTGAGCAACTCGATCAGGCATCGCTGCAGGCCCAGCGCAAGCTGACCATTCCCTTCCTGAAAGAAACCCTCGGTTGGTAAGCGAGTCCGTGGTCGATCCGGCCCTGGTCCTGCAAACCGCAGCAGCCTTGCGCCACGCCACGCGGATTTTGATCATTACCGGTGCCGGCCTGTCGGCGGATTCAGGGTTGCCGACCTATCGCGGCGTCGGTGGCTTGTACAACGGCGAGACCGACGACGGCCTGCCCATCGAAATGGCCTTGTCCGGCCCGATGTTGCGGCGTGATCCCGCGCTGTGCTGGAAGTACATCGCACAATTGAGCAGCGCTTGCCTGGGCGGACGTCCCAATGCGGCGCACTACGCCATCGCTGAATTGCAGCGGCGCAAGCCCCAGTGCTGGGTATTGACGCAAAACGTCGACGGCTATCACAGGGCGGCGGGCAGTCCGCCAGAGCGGCTGATCGAGATCCACGGACAGCTGGCGCCGCTGTACTGTCAATCTTGTGGCGCCGTAGATCCGCAGTTAAGCGAGCACCTCAGTCGACCACTGCCACCGCTTTGCCCCCGCTGTAGTGGCGTTTTGAGGCCGTCGGTGGTGTTGTTTCAGGAAATGTTGCCGGAGTTGGCATTGAATGTGCTCCAGGAGGAGATGGCAAAAGGTTTTGACGCTGTGCTCAGCATCGGAACCACTGCCAGCTTCCCGTACATTCATGAGCCCATGCTGCGCGCTCGGGTGACGGGCGGCTTTACTGCCGAGATAAACCCTTCGCCGACCGATCATTCCGCGCACATGGATGCGTTTCTGAGGTGTAGAGCCTTAGAAGTGATGGACGACATCGTAAGTCACATTTGTTTCGATTGAATTTGCAAATGGGTACGATTGAAGGCATAGTCTCGGCTTCTTTACACTTCAGCCACGGTCGTGCACATGCTAAACCGCTTCGCACCCCTCGTGCCTCTCGCACTCGTCACGCTGTTGTTCGGCTGCGCGGCCCAGATGCCGACGTCGCAACAACAGTCGCAAAGCCCCCAATTCCGGGACTCTGCCACCGCTCAATCCGCCAGCAAGCGTGCTGATTACGCATCCTCCGTACTGGATGACGAAGTCGCTACCGAAGATGAACTCGCTCAATTTGCCGACAACAAGCCTTACCGCCTGCCGGTTCTGGCTGACAGCATCCTCGAACGCGGCAAATCCTTGATAGGCACTCGCTATCGCTTCGGCGGTACGTCGACCACCTCCGGTTTCGACTGCAGCGGTTTCATCGGTTATCTGTTCCGTGAAGAGGCGGGCATGAGCCTGCCGCGTTCTTCCCGCGAAATGATCAATATCGATGCCCCCCTCATCAAGCGCAATGACCTCAAGCCAGGCGATCTGCTGTTCTTCAGCACCGCCGGCCGCGGCCGTGTCAGCCATGCCGGCATCTACCTGGGCGATGATCAGTTCATCCACTCCAGCAGCCGTCGCAGTGGCGGAGTCCGTGTCGACAGCCTCGACGATGCCTACTGGGCCAAGACGTTCATCGAAGCCAAACGCGCGCTGGCAATGGCACCTGTAACGGCATCGTCAACGGTACCTGCAACTACCACCGCGATGACCTCGACTACAATCAAGCGCCAGCACCGTTAATTCCGGGCGCGCAAAGGGCCTGACCCTCTTGCGCGCAATCCCGGCTCTCGGCAAAGTAAGCTGCACCCCGCACAGGTTGTCGTGTTTATGTCGTTAACGGTTCGCCTGATCGTCGCCTCCCTGGCTGTGCTGCTGGCCGCATGTTCCAGCACGCCACCGCCCGCTCCACGCAAGGTCGTCTACCGGCCTGTGGTGTCCGCTCCCCCCCAGTTTTCTTCACCGCTTGCCGACGACGTCCTGTTGCGCGCGATCGGCCTTGTCGGCACGCCCTATCGCTGGGGCGGCAACACGCCTGATTCGGGTTTCGATTGCAGTGGCCTGATCGGCTACGTCTACCACGACGCCGCGGGCATCACCCTGCCTCGGTCGACGCGGGAAATGATCACCCTGCGCGGGCCTGACATCGATCGCAGTCAGTTGCAGACCGGTGATCTGGTGTTCTTCGCCACCAGCGGCGGCTCCCACGTCAGTCACGCCGGCATCTACGTCGGGGAAGGGCGGTTCGTCCACGCGCCAGCCACTGGCGGCACGGTCAAACTCGACAGTCTCGACAAGCCGTATTGGCAAAAGGCCTGGCTGAATGCCAAGCGCGTCATCCAGCCATCGAACCTGGCCAGGCAATAGCGACTTCCTGAGCACTGTGCTCATGCGCTGTTGCTGGGTGAGCACGTATGCCTTTCAGGGTGAAATCCCGTTTAGCCGGAGGCGGTCTGCCTACGGTTCGATTGACGCTCCCGAGTCAACCCTCTAACCTTCGCGCCATGTTTCAGGTGCCTGGGACCCGTCAGGTCCGCAGGGTGAAACAGGGAAGCCGGTGCGATTGCTCGTGTGATCAATTCCGGCGCTGCCTCCGCAACGGTAGACGAGTCAAAGCCACGCACAATGCCACTGTGTTCGCTGAACATGGGAAGGCGCCTGGCCTGCCACGGTTGTGGCAACTCGTGAGTCCGGAGACCGGCCTGATCCATCGAACAGCATCACGGAGGGCGATGCTCTGCTGCAGGCCGGGTTTTGCCCAGTGCCTGCTGACAGTCTTTGCCTGTGCCCTCCGTTTGCCACACTTGCCCTCAAGCGGAGAGCTGAGATGAGCGAATCCCCCGAACGTGACGAACGCCACCTGGCGCGCATGCTGCGCAAAAAGGCGGTGATGGACGAGCGCATTTCCAGCGCGCCCAATGAATGCGGGTTGCTGCTGGTCCTGACCGGTAACGGCAAAGGCAAGAGCAGCTCGGCGTTCGGCATGCTTGCCCGCGCCATGGGCCACGGCATGCAGTGCGGCGTCGTGCAGTTCATTAAAGGCCGGCACAGCACCGGCGAAGAGCTATTCTTCCGCCGCTTCCCTGAACAAGTGCGTTACCACGTGATGGGCGAGGGCTTCACCTGGGAAACCCAAGACCGCCAGCGTGACATTGCTGCCGCCGAATCCGCCTGGGCCGTGACCCGTGAAATGCTCAAGGACGCCTCCATCGGCATGGTCGTGCTCGATGAGCTGAACATCGCCCTCAAGCACGGCTATCTGGACCTGGAGCAGGTGCTGAGCGATTTGCAGGCACGTCCGCCGATGCAGCACGTGATCGTCACCGGTCGCGGGGCTAAGCAGGAATTGATCGACCTGTCCGATACCGTGTCCGAAATCGGCGTGGTCAAGCATGCCTTTCAGTCCGGCATCAAGGCGCAGAAAGGCATCGAGCTGTGATTGAGCGCCCACCGCGGCACTGCCCGGCAGTATTGATCGCCGCCCCTGCGTCCGGTCAGGGCAAAACCACCGTCACCGCGGCACTGGCCCGCTTGCATCGCAATCAGGGCCGCAAGGTGCGCGTGTTCAAATGCGGGCCGGACTTTCTCGACCCGATGATCCTCGAGCGCGCCAGCGGCCATCCGGTGTATCAGCTGGACATGTGGATGATCGGCGAGGACGAAAGTCGGCGCCTGTTGTGGGAAGCCGCCGCGGAGGCCGACCTGATCCTCATCGAAGGCGTCATGGGCTTGTTCGACGGCACGCCCTCCAGCGCGGACCTGGCCCGGCGTTTCGGCGTGCCGGTGCTCGGGGTGATCGACGGCACGGCCATGGCCCAGACCTTCGGCGCACTGGCGCTGGGACTGGCGCGGTATCAGCCGGATCTGCCGTTTGCCGGCGTGCTGGCCAATCGCGTCGGCACCGTGCGCCACGCGCAGTTGCTGGAAGGCAGCCTGACCGAAGGCCTGCGCTGGTACGGCGCGCTGTCCCGTGAATCCGGCATTGAGCTGCCCAGCCGGCACCTCGGCCTGGTTCAGGCCAGTGAACTGAATGACCTGGACATGCGCCTCGACACTGCTGCCAACGCGCTGGCCAGTACCTGCGACGCTACGTTGCCGCCGGCCGTGACCTTCACCGCGCCCGACTTCGTTCCCGCCGAGCCGTTGCTGACCGGCGTGAAAATCGCCATCGCCCACGACGAGGCGTTCGCATTTTTCTATGGTGCCAGCCTTGACCTGCTACGGGAGATGGGCGCCGAACTGTCGTTCTTCTCGCCGCTCCGCGACCGGGAATTACCCGACGCCGACAGCCTGTATCTGCCCGGCGGCTACCCGGAATTGCATCACACGGCGCTGGCCGAAAACCACAGCATGCTCGCCGCGATTCGTGCGCACCACGCCGCCGGCAAACCCCTGCTCGCCGAATGCGGCGGCATGTTGTACCTGCTCGATGCCTTGACCGATGTCGACGGCCAGCGCGCCGAAGGGGTGGGCTTGCTCAAGGGTGAAGCCGTGATGCAGAAGCGTCTGGCAGCCCTGGCCCTGCAATCGGTCGAGCTGCCGGAAGGCACGCTGCGTGGCCACACCTATCACCACTCCCTGACCAGCACCGAGCTGACCCCCATCGCCCGCGGCCTCAGCCCCAATGGCGGGCGCGGTGCCGAAGCGGTGTACCGGGACGGGCGCATGACTGCGTCGTACGTGCACTTCTACTTCCCCTCGAATCCCCAGGCGATGGCGGCGCTGTTTTTGCCATGAGCTCGCTTGCATGACTGACCACACGTTCACCGACCCCGAACGCGCCGCCGTATACCGCGCCATCGCCGAGCGTCGCGACATGCGCCACTTCTGCGGTGGCACGGTCGCGCCGGAGTTGCTGGCCCGTCTGCTCGAAGCCGCGCACCACGCACCGAGCGTTGGCCTGATGCAGCCGTGGCGCTTTCTGCGCATCACCGACCCGGCCTTGCGCGCGCAGATTCAGGCGCAGGTGGAGGAGGAGCGCGTTCGTACCGCTGAAGCTTTGGGCGAGCGGTCTGAAGATTTCATGAAGCTGAAAGTCGAGGGCATCAGCGATTGCGCCGAAGTGCTGGTCGCCGCGTTGATGGATGACCGCGACAAACACATCTTCGGCCGCCGCACCCTGCCGGAGATGGACATGGCGTCGCTGTCGTGCGCCATTCAAAACCTCTGGCTGGCGGCGCGTGCCGAAGGCCTCGGCATGGGTTGGGTGTCGCTGTTCGACCCCCAGGCCCTGGCCGATCTGCTGCAGATGCCAGCCGGTTCGAAACCCTTGGCGATTCTGTGCCTGGGCCCTGTAAAGGAATTCTACCCGGCGCCGATGCTGGTGATGGAAGGCTGGGCGCAGCCGCGCGCGTTGCAAGAGCTGGTCTACGAGAACACATGGGGAGTGATTGCATGAGTGTGGCGTTATTGAGCGTCGCCGGAGTCGCGCTGGACGCGCTGCTCGGCGAGCCAAAACGGAACCACCCGCTGGTGGCGTTCGGCCGTTTCGCCGAGCGTATCGAACAGCGCCTTAACGCTGCCGGCCGGGGCTGGCGCAGCCATGGCGTGAGCGCATGGTTCATCGCCGTCATTCCGCTGACCCTGATCGCCACGTTACTCAGCTGGCTGCCGTTCGTTGGCTGGCTGGTGGACGTACTGGCGCTTTACTGCGCGTTGGGCCTGCGCAGTCTGGGCGAGCACGTCGAGCCGGTTGCCCAGGCGTTGCGCAGCGACAATCTGGACGAGGCGCGCCGCCGGGTCGGTTACCTGGTCAGTCGCCAGACCTCCGAGCTGGACAGCACTGAAGTGGCCCGTGCGGCCACGGAATCGGTACTCGAGAACGGCAGCGACGCAGTGTTTGCGGCGATTTTCTGGTTCGTCGTGCTGGGCGCTCCGGGCGTCGTGCTCTACCGCCTGAGCAACACCCTCGACGCCATGTGGGGCTATCGCAACGAGCGCTTCGAACGCTTCGGCTGGGCGGCGGCGAAAATCGACGACCTGCTTAACTACATTCCCGCGCGCTTGGTGGCGTTGACCTACGCGCTGCTGGGCAACACCCGACTGGCCCTGCGTTGCTGGCGCACCCAGGCCCCGAAGTGGGACAGCCCGAACGCAGGCCCGGTGATGGCGGCCGGTGCCGGTGCGTTGGGCGTCGAACTGGGTGGTCCGGCGATTTATCACGGCGAACTGCATGAGCGCGCGACCCTGGGTGAAGGCGTCCCAGCGGACGCCGACTCTATTGATCGCGGTTGGCAACTGGTGCAGCGCGGCGTGTGGCTGTGGTTGCTGATCTTGTGTCTGGGGACAGAATTTTATGCTTGAACATGGCGGCCGATTGCGTGGCGCAGTCCTGAAATACGGCATCGATGAGGCGAACTGGCTCGACCTGTCCAGCGGGATTTCGCCGTGGTCGTGGCCGATCCCTGCGATCCCCGAAGCAGCATGGGCGCGTTTGCCGGAAACCGATGACGGCCTGGAAATCGCTGCCCGTCGCTACTACGGCGCCACGGACGTGCTGCCGGTGGCCGGTTCCCAAGCGGCGATCCAGGCGCTGCCGCGTCTGCGTCAGGCGGGCAAGGTGGGCGTGCTGTCGCCGTGCTACGCCGAGCACGCCGAGGCCTGGCGCAACACCGGTTTTCTGGTGCGCGAAGTGCTGGAGCACGAAGTGGAGCGGTTCATCGACACCCTCGATGTGCTCGTCGTGGTCAACCCGAATAACCCCACCGGCCTGAGCCTGCCGCCCGAACGCCTGCTGGAATGGCACGCGCGTCTGTCCCAGCGCGGCGCCTGGCTGGTGGTGGACGAAGCGTTCATGGACAACACGCCGGAGTTGAGCCTGGCGGCGTACACCCAGCGCGCGGGCCTGATCGTGCTGCGCTCGTTCGGCAAGTTTTTCGGCCTGGCCGGTGTGCGCCTGGGTTTTGTGCTGGCGGAGCCGCGTTTTCTCAAAGTCATGGCGCGGCAGATCGGGCCCTGGTCGGTCAGCGGGCCGACGCGGATCATCGGTCAGGCCTGTCTCAACGATGTCGCCGGGCATCAACGCCAGCGTCAGCGCACCGAGCAGGCCAGCCAGCGTCTGGTGGACGTGCTCAATCGCCACGGTTTCGCGCCCAAGGGCGGTTGCGCGCTGTTCCAGTGGTTGATCACGCCGCTGGCGGAAGCGCTTTACGAATTCTGCGCACAGCGGGGCATCCTCCTGCGCATCTTCACCCACAACAGCAGCCTGCGTTTCGGCCTGCCGCGCGAAGAAGCGGATTGGCAGCGTCTGGAGCAGGCGCTGAGCGAATTCTCCCGGGAGCGCCCATGACCCTCGGCAAAACCCTGATGGTTCAGGGCACCACCTCCGACGCCGGCAAAAGCACGCTGGTGACGGCGCTGTGCCGCTGGCTGACCCGTCAGGGCGTGCGCACCGTGCCGTTCAAGCCGCAGAACATGGCGCTGAACAGCGCAGTGACCGCCGACGGCGGCGAGATCGGCCGCGCCCAGGCCGTGCAAGCCCAGGCCTGCGGCCTCGAACCCCACACCGACATGAACCCGGTGCTGCTCAAACCCAACAGCGACACCGGCGCGCAAGTGATCATCCACGGTCGCGCCGTCACGACCATGAACGCCGTCGCCTACCACGACTACAAAGCCATCGCCATGCAGGCCGTACTCGCCTCCCATCGTCGCCTCAGCGAAGGCTGGCCGGTGGTGATGGTCGAAGGCGCCGGGTCGCCGGCAGAGATCAACCTGCGTGCCGGCGACATCGCCAACATGGGCTTTGCCGAAGCGGTGGATTGCCCGGTGCTGTTGGTGGCGGACATCAATCGCGGCGGGGTGTTTGCCCATCTGGTCGGCACACTGGAATTGCTGTCGCCCAGCGAACAGGCGCGGGTCAAGGGCTTCATCATCAATCGCTTTCGCGGCGACATCGCGCTGCTTCAGCCCGGCCTCGACTGGCTCGAACAGCGCACCGGCAAACCAGTGGTTGGCGTGCTGCCCTACGTGATGGACCTGCACCTGGAAGCGGAAGACGGCCTCGACCAGCGTCAGGCCGACAAGGCCGAGCAGGTGCTCAACGTCATCGTGCCGGTGTTGCCCCGCATCAGTAACCACACCGACTTCGACCCGCTGCGTCTGCACCCCCAGGTCAATCTGCAATTCGTCGGGCCGGGGCAGGCGATTCCTGATGCTGACCTGATCATCCTGCCCGGCTCGAAAAGCGTTCGCAGCGATCTCGCGTATCTGCGCGCCAATGGCTGGGACACCGCCATCAACCGCCACCTGCGTTACGGCGGCAACGTGCTGGGCATCTGTGGTGGCCTGCAAATGCTCGGCGAGCAGTTGCATGACCCGCTGGGGCTTGAAGGCGCTGCCGGGTCAAGCCCGGGCCTGGGGCTGTTGGCCCTGAGCACGGTGCTGGAAGAAGAGAAGCAACTGCGCAACGTCAGCGGTCGCCTTACCCTCGAAGACGCCGACGTCATCGGCTACGAGATTCATGCGGGCGTGACCACCGGCGCGGCGCTGGAACGTCCACTGGTCCAGCTCGCCGACGGCCGCTGCGATGGCGCGTGCAGCCCTGACGGCCAAGTGCTCGGCACCTACCTGCACGGTCTGTTCGAGAACCCGGCGTCGAGCAGCGCCTTGCTGCGATGGGCCGGGCTGCAGAATGTGCAGTCGGTCGATTACCACGCTTTGCGCGAGCGCGACATCGAACGCCTCGCCGATCTGGTCGAAACCCACCTGAACGGCACACTGCTGCGTGAACTCTGCGGCCTGGAGCAACCCTGATGCTGCAACTGATCCTCGGCGGTGCGCGTTCCGGCAAAAGTCGGCTAGCTGAAAAACTCGCCAGCGACAGCGGCCTCGACGTCATCTATATCGCCACCAGTCAGCCCCTCGACGGCGAAATGAACCAGCGCGTCGCCTTGCACCGCGAACGTCGGCCAGATGAATGGGGGCTGATCGAGGAACCCGTCGAGCTGGCCCGCGTGCTCCGGGAAAACGCCGGGGAGGGCCGCTGCCTCTTGGTGGATTGCCTGACCCTGTGGCTGACCAATCTGCTGATGCTCGACGATCCGCAGCGCCTGGCTCAAGAGCGTGAAGCCTTGCTCGATGGCCTGGCGGAATGGCCGGGCGAGATCATTTTTGTCAGCAACGAAACCGGGCTCGGCGTCGTGCCCCTCGGTGAGCTGACCCGTCGTTATGTCGATGAAGCCGGCTGGCTGCATCAGGCGCTGGCCGAACGCTGCCATCGCGTGGTGTTTACCGTCGCCGGACTGCCCATGACCCTGAAAGGACCCGCACTATGAGTAACGCCTGGTGGCTCGCGCCTGCCCGAGACGTCGATCACGCCAGCCGCGACGACGCGATGGCCCGGCAGCAGCAACTGACCAAACCGACCGGCTCACTGGGCCGGCTTGAACACGTCGCGGTGCAACTGGCCGGCCTGCAGGGTCGTCCAAAGCCGAAGGTCGATGAGGTTTGGATCGCGATTTTTGCTGGTGACCACGGCGTGGTCGCGGAAGGGGTTTCGGCGTACCCGCAGGCAGTGACCGGGCAGATGCTGCACAACTTCATCATGGGCGGCGCGGCCATCAGCGTGCTGGCCCGGCAACTGTCCGCGCAGCTGGACGTGGTCGATCTGGGCACGGTTGCACCGCTGGACCTGCCGGGTGTGCGCCACCTCAATCTTGGCCCGGGCACCGCAAATTTTGCCCATGGCCCGGCGATGACGGAGGCGCAACTGCACGCCGCCCTCGAAGGCGGTCGCGACAGCGTGTTGCGCGCCAAGGCCGCAGGTACTCAGCTGTTCATCGGCGGCGAAATGGGCATCGGCAACACCACCGTCGCCAGTGCGCTGGCCTGCGCGCTGCTCGATTGTCCGGCCACCTTGCTGGTCGGCCCCGGCACCGGTCTGGATGCCGAGGGCGTGAGCCACAAGGCCCAAGTGATCGAGGGGGCCCTGCGGCTGCACGCCGACGCCGTCGGTGACGCCCTGGCCAGTCTGCGCGCCCTCGGGGGGTTTGAAGTGGCGGCGCTGGTCGGCGCCTACCTGGCCTGTGCGCAGGAGGGCATCGTCGTGTTGGTCGATGGCTTTATCTGTTCCATGGCGGCGCTGGTGGCGGTGCGCATCAATCCGTCGTGCCGGGAGTGGCTGTTTTTCGGCCATCGGGGCGCCGAGCCGGGCCATCGTCTGGTGCTGGACGCGCTGCAGGCCGAGCCGTTGCTGGACCTGGGATTGCGTCTGGGCGAAGGCAGTGGCGCGGCACTCGCGGTGCCGTTGTTGCGTCTGGCCTGTGAGCTGCATAACGGCATGGCGACCTTCGCTGAAGCCGCTGTGGCAGACCGCCCGGCATGACCTTGCATCTTGACCTGTTGCGCCACGGCGAAACCGAATTCGGCGGCGGCCTGCGCGGCAGTATTGACGATGCGCTGACCGACACGGGCTGGCAGCAGATGCGCGCGGCGGTGATTGATCGTGGCCCCTGGGACCGCATCGTCAGCTCGCCGCTGCAACGCTGCGCCCGCTTCGCCGACGAGCTGGCCGAGCGACTGGGCTTGCCCGTGGAGTTGGAAGCCGGTCTTCAGGAACTGCATTTCGGTGACTGGGAAGGGCAGAGCCCCGCGCAGTTGATGGAAACCGATGCTGCCGGGTTGGGTCGCTTCTGGGAGGATCCGTACGGGTTTACGCCACCCAACGGCGAGCCGGTTGAGGCGTTTGCCACTCGCGTGTTGGCTGCCGTTGAGCGGGTGCAGCGGGCGTATGACGGACAGCGCATTCTGCTGATCAGCCATGGCGGGGTGATGCGGCTGCTGTTGGCCCGCGCCCGCGGTCTGCCCCGTGAGCAATTGCTGCAGGTCACGGTGGCACACGGCTGTATGTTCGGCCTCGATGTCCAGGCCGACGGTGAGTTGACGGAGGTTTAAATGCTGCCGTTCTGGATCGCCTTGCAGTTCCTCAGCAGTCTGCCGATTCGCCTGCCGGGCATGCCGACGCCCCAGGAATCGGGACGTTCGCTGCTGTTCTACCCGCTGGTGGGGTTGCTGTTCGGCGTGCTGTTGATGGCGCTGAATCACCTGCTCGACGGCGCGCCGACCCTGTTGCATGCCGCCCTGCTGCTGGCGGCGTGGGTCATGCTCAGCGGAGGGCTGCACCTGGACGGCCTGGCCGACAGCGCGGACGCCTGGCTCGGTGGGTTCGGCGACCGTGAACGCACGCTGCTCATTATGAAAGACCCGCGCAGCGGCCCGATTGCGGTGGTGACGCTCGTGGTGGTGTTACTGTTGAAATTCAGCGCTGTGCTGGCGCTGATTGAAGCGCACACGGGCATTGGCCTGCTGCTGGCGCCGGTGATCGGCCGCGCGGCGATGCTGGCACTGTTTCTGAACACGCCGTATGTGCGCGCGGGCGGGCTGGGCCAGGCGCTGGCCGATCATCTGCCGCGCAAGGCCGGGGTGCAGGTGCTGGCAGCGGTGGCGGTGGTCTGCGTGCTCATCGGTGGCGGCGCGGCGGCGTGGGTGCTGGTCGTTTCCACGGGCGGTTTCTTCTGGCTGCGCCGGGTGATGATGCAACGTCTGGGCGGCAGCACCGGCGACACCGCCGGCGCGATGCTCGAACTGCTGGAAACACTGGTGCTGGTGACGTTGGCGCTGATGTGGGATTGATGCAGTGTCCTGCCGCCGGCTTGCGGCGTGCGGCGTGCGGAGTAGGAGTAGGAGTAGGAGCGTGGCTTGTCCCGCGATCTGCCGGGAACCGGCAGCAAAATCCTGCGCGGCGGTGTGCCAGACAGTCCGTAAGCAGACTTGCTGCCGCTGCGCGCCAGATCGGGGGACAAGCCACGCTCCTACAAACCCGCTACGCTAGCTAATCGAAGATTTATCCATGGTGTTCCGGACCAACCGGAGAGGTGTCATGCATAGCGTTGCGCTGGTGGTGTACCCGCAATTTCAGTCCCTCAGTCTGTCGGTCGGTTCCGTGCTGACCTGCGCGAACCTGATGCAGGGCGAGGCGGCGTATTCCTTTCATCTGGTGTCCGAAAGCGGCGGGGCGGTCATGTCGTCCGAAGGCTTCTCGGTCAACACCACGCCATTGCAGCCCGACGGTTACGACACCATCATTGTCAGCGGCTACATGGACCTGCAATTGCCCACCCCCAGCCTGCTTGAGTTCGTGCGCACCGCGTCGGCTCAATCGCGTCGCGTGGCGTCGCTGTGCACGGGCGGGTTTGTGCTGGCCGAAGCGGGCCTGCTCGATGGCAAGCGCGCGACCATGCACTGGATTCACGCCCCGGAGTTCCGCAAGCGCTACCCGAACGTTCGTGTCGAGGACGACAAACTGTTCACCGTGGACGGCCAGATCTGGACCGGCGCGGGCATGAGCGCCGGGCTTGATCTCGCACTGGCGATGGTCGAGAACGACCTCGGCGCCGACATCGCCCGGCAGGTCGCGCGCAAGCTGGTGATTTATCAGCGGCGCGGCAGCGAGCATTCCCAGTTGTCGACGCTGCTGGAACTGGACCCCAAGTCCGACCGCGTGCAACTGGCGCTGGCCTATGCCCGCGAGAACCTCAAAAGCGATCTTTCAATAGACGCGCTGGCGGCCATTGCCCGCTTGAGCCCCCGCCAGTTCAGTCGGGTGTTCCGCGAGGAAACCGGCCAGACCCCGGCCAAAGCCATCGAATGCCTGCGGGTGGAAGTCGCGCGGGCAATGATGGAAACCAGCCGGCATCCCATTGAGGTGGTGGCCCGGGAAACCGGCTTCGGCGATCGGGAAAGGATGCGCCAGGCGTTTCTGCGCAACTTCGGCGAACCGCCCCAGGCGATCCAGCGGGCGTTCATGGCGACCGAAAAGCCAGCTAATAGCCACGTTTCTGTGGCGCGCTAGGCATACATCGCGCGGCGGAGTAGCGTAGCGACAGCTCCACCTTTCCTGCCCGCTCATGAATGGACGTCACCATGGCCCTTCGCTGGATTCACGCGCCTTTGCTTCTGCTTGCCCTCAGTGGCGCCACCGCGGCCGCCGATTGCCCGCCACTGCTGCAGGGCGAGCTGCCCAAGCTGCGGGCGAAACAGGAGATCGACCTCTGCAAACAGTTCGCCGGAAAGCCGATGCTGGTGGTCAACACCGCAAGCTTCTGTGGCTTCGCGCCGCAGTTCAAAGGCCTTGAAGCCCTCAATCAGCGCTTCAAAAGCGAGGGGCTGGAAGTCCTCGGCGTGCCTTCTGATGACTTTCTGCAGGAATCCAAAGACGCTAACGAAACCGCCAAGGTCTGCTACGTGAACTACGGCGTGACCTTCACCATGACCGAGCCGCAGCCGGTGCGTGGCGCCGACGCCATCAACCTGTTCAAGGTGCTTGCCAGGCAGAGCAGCGCGCCAAGCTGGAACTTCTATAAATACGTGGTCGACCGCAAAGGCAACGTGGTTGCCAGCTTCTCCAGCAAGACCGCACCGGACGATCCCGAGCTGATTTCAGCCATCGAGAAGGCTATCGCCTCCAAACCGTAAAAACGCGCTGACGCAAAGCAGACGGGCGACAACGAAAAACCCCGCATCCATCGCTGGCTGCGGGGTTTTCTATAGGGCGGACAGGTGATCGGCCTGTCCCGCCCACTGCATCAGAAGCGGTATGTCATGCCCACGCCGAAACCGTTGGCGCTGTTGTCGTACTTGGCGTTGTAGCTTTGGCCCAGCGCGTTCGCGTCGGCAACCTTGACCTTCTCTTCCTGCAAGTAGGAGTAAGCCACATCGATGGTGATGTCGTCGGTCGGGCTGTAACCGGCGCCCAGACTGAAGATCGTGCGATCGCCCGTCGGGATGCGCGGCGAGCGGTTTTCGTTGTTGGTCGGCGACTGGTCGAACGACAGACCGGTACGCAGCACCCACTGCTTGTTCAATTGATACGACGTACCCACGGCGTAGGCCCAGGTGTCGTGCCAGTTCTGCTCTTCCTTGATGGTGCCGACCAGAGACTGAGTAGCGTCGCGACGAGACACCGGCGTAATGCCGGAGTTTTGAACAGTGATGTCTTCCAGACGGCTCCAACGCGTCCACGTTGCACCGGCGTACAGCTTCCAGGCGTCGTTCATTTTCTGAGTGACGGAGAAGTCGACGGTTTCCGGTGTATCGATGTTCAGCTTGGCGTCATAGCGACCGCCCGGCAGGATGGCCGAAGGCACGCCTGCACCCGGGGTCACTTCGGTGTGGCCTTCAAGCTTGTAGGTCACTTTGGAGTGGTATGTCAGGCCAACGCTGGTGGTATCGGTGGCTTGCACCAGGATACCGGCGTTGAAGCCGTAACCGACGTCATCACCCTTGACCTGCACGCGGCCGTCGCCGGTGCGGGCACCCAGCAGCGGGCTGACATTGAGTGCCGATTCCAGCGCGCCGGAAATACGGTTGATCGTCGGACCGAAACCGATCGATACCTTGTCGTTGAAGGCGTAGCTGACGGTCGGCTGGAAGGTCACGACCTTGACGATGCTCTTGCTGCCGAAGTTGCGGCCCTGGAAGTTGTCTTCATAGTCGGTGACCAGGCCGAATGGCGCGTAGACACCGAAGCCGAACGCCCAATGCTCGTCGACCGGGTTCACGTAGAAACCCATCGGTACGGCGATGAAAGGCACCATGTCGCCTTTGTTCGAGCCGGTGCTGCGGCCGCTGGTGTCGGTAATGTCGGTGGAGGCATCGATTGCGGCGACCCCCACGGTCGCCTGAGCGCGCTTGAGGCGCGACATGCCGGCCGGGTTGCCGTACACGATGCTGGCGTCATCGACAGAAGAGGTACGGCCCGCAAAACCGGTCCCCATGCCGCTGATGCTTTGCTCATTCAGGGCAAAGCCGGATGCAAAAATCTGGGTGGAGGCAAGAGTGATGGCGAGACTGAGGCTGGATTTGATCATTGTTTTTTTCATTGTTAGAACTCCTTGTTGATCACCGCGCGGAAATTACCAATATTTCCGCCCCCGCGCCATAGCCCGAATCAGCCTATTTAGAGCGGTTCTTGTAGGACAATCCTGAAAGTTCGCCGCTTCTTCGTTGAATACCACTCGGTCACGAAATGGCTGGCGAGGACTGAAACAGGGGGCTGACCCATGTTTGCCAGGCCGCGGTGAAATCCTGAAGCTGACCGCCGGGTTGAAATACCTCGCGCCACATCCGCGCCATGGCCAGCGAATCATCGGCATCCGGCAGCGACATATGGCTCGCTTCGACCATCAACCAGGCAATGGCGGTCGAGTAGCGCAGGTTGACGGTCAGTTCCAGATCGGGGCCGGTGAGAAACGCGTGCTGGCTGGCCAGGCCTCGAACCAGGCTGGCAAGGTCCGGATCGCGGGCGAGGTAGTGATCCCACAACTGGCGGTGCTGGGTGTCGGCGATGCTGTAAAGCCCGTGGCCGCGTGGGTTGTCCAGCTCGGCGCCTAACGCGGACTGGCTGGCGGCGACGCCCAGCAGCAGGGATTCGGCCGCTCGATTGTGTCGGCCGAGGTAGACGAGTGTCGGGCGGATGACATAGCGACACAGTTCACTGGCGGCGATTCCCATAACACCCTCGGGGAGTTGATGAGTCGGCAGGCCCTGGCGCTTGGCAGCAGGGATGGAGTGGGCCCACCGGCAGCGACCGGAGCCGCTGACTTGAAGTGTAGTGTGATATTTGCGGTGTAAAGGTCTGTTTTACGGTCAGTTCCCGCGCAGCGTCACCACTTTGACCGGCATTCATTACCGCAGCTGTCGCTTTTTATGTAAGTAAAACAGACACAAAAAAGCCCCACCGTTATCGGGTGAGGCCTTGTCGATGCAGCGATATTAACCGACGGACGGTATCAGGCAACGGTGTCAGGCAGCCATATCAGGCAACCAGGGCCTGACGCGTACGGTCGATCACAGCCTGCAGCGGAGCGTCGCTGGAGTATTGATCCGGGTACAAACGCTCGCTGTGGCGGGCGATACCGTGCTCGTTGACGATGGTGAAGCTGAAGCAGCCTTTGCGTGCTGCCATGATCAGGCAGTTCATTGGAGCAAAAGCGTTGGTCAGTGTACGAATAGCGTTTTGAGTCTGGATATGGGTAGTCATGTTATGGGTGTTTCCTGAATCGACACGCAATAAGAGGCGTGCAAAATTAAAACGTTCCAGTAAACGCGGACCGATGCTCGAATGCGAGTCAAGGGCAGGGCGCAGAACCTGTCTGGAACAAAAGCAGCCAGTTGAGCGCGTTTGAAGTGTGGCGCGGGGCTGACTGGTAGGTACTTAGGAGGGCAGGCAACACAACAAGAGCTAAGGTTCGATGCTCGAGGTGAAGATCCTGATCAATTTGCAGGCTGGTTGGGTAGAGCATGAATGTTTTACACACCCCTCCGTTTTGACGGCAGGTCGTGTGAGTTCATGTCTGGAAACCATCGAGGTGATCGATCCCTTTTTTCAATCCGTTTGCTCAGTTGGCGAACCAGGATTGGGGGATTTGTTCGATCAGAATTGACTTTCAGCTTGGTACTAACGGCGGCGATGCTAATGGAGTCGCTGGGGCAAAGCAAGCACTGATTTGCAATAAGGCAGACGTATGCCGGAAAGCGGGCGAAAGAGCGTACAGCATATCGGGCAGAAAAGGTGGCCCAGTGCCTTATTCCCGAGAATTTCCACTGGCGATGGGGGCTGTCGAAACGGGCTTATGAACAGACGAAATCAACTTGTGCACATTGCGAAAGGTATCTGTCATGTCACTGTCACGTCGGCCGCTAAGCGCTTGATTTAATGCAACGAATTATTAAGTCAATGAAAACCATCGTTTTTTTACGCTGGTGAAAAAATCGTCAGTTTGAACGCAGGCCCCATTCTACGTGCGTTTGCGAGAGCTTAAGGGGTGTTGTCCACTGAGTTATCCACAGGTTCTGTGGATTGTCCCAAGCGCCGGCTCTATCGCGGCGCTCTTGAAGCACCCGCTGGCGGTTTTCTTTTTCCGAGGCACTGATTTACCCGGATCGGACGTCGAGCCTGCTTCTGCGCATAATGCGGTCTGCATGAATGTCGGAGTCTGGATTTTATGGTGTTTGAGTTAACCAGCCTGTTGCTGGGTTTGGCGGTGGCAGCGGTGCCTTTTTTGGGGCTGGCGTGGCAGTTGCAGCGGCGTCTGGCGCAACGGGAAGCGGACACCGCGTTGCTCGACGAGCGCTTGAGCAATGCGCAGATGGCCCAGGATGGCTTGAATGCCCAGCTCGACGCCAGTCGCGACGAGATCAGCGATCTCGCCCAGGCCAATGCGGTCAAGCAGGCGGACCTGGCGGCCCTGCGCCGGGAAGTGGAACTGCTGCGCCAACAGCATGAGGGTGCGCGGGAGGCCCAGGAAGACTGGGGGCGCGAACGGGCCGTCAGAGAAGCCGAACTGCGTCGACTCGACGCCCAGTGCGCCTCGCTGGGCGCCGAGCTGCGTGAACAGCAGGAAAGTCACCAGCAGCGCCTCACCGACCTGCAAGGCTCCCGCGATGAGCTGCGTGCGCAGTTTGCGGAGCTGGCCGGCAAGATTTTCGATGAACGCGAGCAGCGCTTTGCCGAAACCAGTCAGCAGCAGTTGGGGCAGTTGCTCAACCCGCTCAAGGAACGCATCCAGTCGTTCGAAAAGCGCGTCGAAGAGAGTTATCAGAACGAAGCCCGCGAACGTTTCTCCCTGAGCAAGGAGCTGGAGCGCTTGCAGCAGCTCAACCTGCGCCTGAGCGACGAAGCCAACAACCTGACCCGTGCGTTGAAGGGGCAGAAGACCCAGGGCAACTGGGGTGAATTGATTCTGGAGCGAGTGCTCGAACATGCCGGACTTGAAAAGGGCCGGGAGTATCAGACCCAGGTCAGCCTGAAAGGCCCCGACGGCGAGCGCTTCCAGCCCGACGTTCTGATCATGCTGCCCGGCGACAAGCAGGTCGTGGTGGACGCGAAGGTCAGCCTGACGGCCTATCAACAGTACGTGTCAGCCGACGATGAGGTGATTTCCCAGGCGGCGCTGAAACAGCACGTGCTGTCCCTGCGCAATCACGTCAAAGGCCTGTCCGGCAAAGACTACAAACGCCTTGAGGGGCTGCACAGTCTCGATTTCGTTTTGCTGTTCGTGCCCATCGAGGCGGCGTTTTCTGCAGCGTTGCAGGCCGAGCCGAACATGTTTCAGGAGGCGTTCGACCGCAATATCGTGATCGTCAGCCCGACCACGCTGCTGGCAACGCTGCGGGTCATCGACAGCCTGTGGAAGCAGGAGCGGCAGAGCCAGAATGCGCGGGAGATCGCCGAACGGGCAGGGTGGCTCTATGACAAGTTCGTGCTGTTCATCCAGGACCTGGACGAAGTCGGCAACCGCCTTCAGCAGCTGGACAAGGCCTACGGCGCCGCGCGCAACAAGCTCGTCGAGGGGCGCGGCAATCTGGTCAGCCGCAGCGAACAGCTCAAGCTGCTGGGCGCGCGAGCCAGCAAGAGTCTGCCGGCGGATCTGCTGGAGCGGGCAATGACCGACCCGGATGGACTGGCCCAGCTGCCGGAGTGATTGCGGGCGTTAATCGAAGGGGAGGCGATGAGGCCAGGGCTTATAAGTTGAACCAAAACCCGCGCTGATCGTATACACCTTCTCGTTCATCCATCAGCCCATTTCCTGCCCGTTAAAAATGCACCGACTTTGGTCACGGTGCACTGCGGGCAGGCGCGGCGTCTGCGATCCCCTCTTTGAAAATCTGACATTTTGGCCTTGTCGGCTGCCGGAAACCCGCTGTCTTGGCGTCTTGCAAGCGCGTCACTTCGGCAATGGCACGCATTCTGCCTCCTGTTTCGTATACAACCCACACGCGCTCCCGTACGCAGTGTGTGCACGTGTGATGCCGGGAGCCGCTTCGTCCTTATGAGGGAGAAATGCGATGACCGAGCCATTGCCGAAGGGCTACAGCCCCCGCCTGTACAACGAGGACCTGGGCCCCGTGCCGCAGAAATGGACCTGGTACAACATTTTTGCGTTCTGGATGAGTGACGTGCACAGCGTGGGCGGCTACGTCTTCGCGGCCAGCCTTTTTGCCCTCGGGCTGGCGAGCTGGCAGGTGCTGATCGCGCTGCTGGCGGGTATCTGCATTATTCAGGTGATCGCCAACCTGCTGGCCAGGCCGAGTCAGCAGGCCGCCGTGCCATATCCGGTGATCTGCCGTCTGGCCTTCGGCGTGTTCGGTGCGAATATTCCAGCGGTGATTCGCGGTCTGATCGCGGTGGCGTGGTACGGGGTGCAGACGTACCTGGCGTCCAGCGCGCTGATCATCGTGGTGCTGCGCTTCTTCCCACAGATGTCGGTCTACGCAGAGCCGCACTTTGCAGGTTTGTCTTACCTCGGCTGGTTCGGCTTCCTGGCACTCTGGGTGGTACAGGCGGCTGTGTTCTGGACCGGGATGGACTCGATCCGCCGCTTCATCGACTGGGCCGGCCCTGTGGTCTACGCCGTGATGTTCATCCTGGCGGGCTGGATTGTCTGGAAGGCGGGCTGGACCAACATCAGTTTTACCCTCTCCGAAAAATCGCTGACCGGCTGGGAAGCGTTTTCCCAAGTGATCATGGCCACGGCGCTGGTGGTGTCCTACTTCTCGGGTCCTACGCTTAACTTTGGCGACTTCAGTCGCTACTGCCGGAGCATGTCCGAAGTACGGCGCGGCAATTTCTGGGGGCTGCCGATCAATTTTCTGGCCTTCTCACTGGTCACCGTTGTCATCGTTTCGGGAACGTTGCCGGTGTTCGGCGAGATGTTGCATGACCCGATCGCCACGGTGGCGCGCATCGACAATGACATCGCTGTGCTTCTTGGCGCATTTGCTTTCGTGACCGCGACGATCGGCATCAACATCGTCGCCAACTTCGTGTCGCCGGCGTTCGACTTCGCCAACGTCGCCCCCAGCAAGATCAGCTGGCGCGCAGGCGGGATGATCGCGGCGGTGGCGTCCATCTTCATCACACCATGGAATCTGTTCAACAACCCCGCCGTTATCCACTACACGCTGGACGTGCTGGCAGCGTTCATCGGGCCGTTGTTCGGCATCTTGCTGGTGGATTATTACGTGATCAAAAAGCAACAGATCGACGTCGACGCGCTGTTCAACGATGGGCCGACCGGACGCTACTGGTACACCGGCGGGGTGAATTACACGGCGGTGAAGGCGCTGTTGCTGGCAACCCTGGCAGGCATTGCCATCACCTTCATCCCGGCATTGCAGCCGATGGCGAACTTTGCATGGTTTACAGGATGTTTCCTGGGTGGTGGGGTCTTCTATCTGCTGGCCAGACGTCGCCAGGCCCATGAATGCGCGGTGATGACGCCCGTGGTGGCAGGTTGAAGGCCCTGCCGTTTGTCGCGTGATGGCTTCGAATGGCCGATTTGCACTGTCACATCCTCATGCAAGGCGAAAAATTCCTGCCGCGACACTCGGTAGCAGGCGTAAAGTGCGCCTTAGCACTATGATCTGCTCTAGGCAGTTCGGACATTGGCTGCCGAGTATTTCCCTGAAGGGGCGTTATATGAACAGCAAATTGCAAGAATGGCTTCACGATGTAGGCGTCGCGCTCGGGTTGATTGAAAAGCCAAAGCTGCAACCCATTCCCGTGCGCAGCAACGATGATGAGCGTCGTCCACGCCGTTGAGTCCCCGGTAACACGTGTAAAAAAAGCGGCGCTATCGCCCGATAGCCCGCTCTGTTTTCCCCGACCGTTCGGTCACCTCTCCCGCATGATTCAGTTGCTTTTCCAAATCGATCCCGATTGCCCGTCAGTGGTGAGTTCTGCGTTTCTTCTCGACGAGAATCAGGTCAACCAGGCCCTGCAGCGTCAGTTGTCCGTAGGGTGAGTGCGCGGACATACCTGCTATGTCGGCCTTGATCTGATTCGGGAGGACAACGCCAAAGTCGCTTTGCAGAATTGAAAAAAATTCGTTGAAGTCGGCTTCATCCAGCTCAAGCGCGCTCAGCGTCACGTCCTCTTCTTCCTGAATCAGGGTTTTATCGACCAGAATCTTTCCGATTGTGTCGATGACATGTTGTCTGACTTCGCTTCGCTTCATGGCAGGCCTCTGCTTTGATTCAAGTGGTAATCACCCCAACATCAAAAAACAGAGGGTTGTGGCAGAAATGCCCAGTGAGCAACCACCCTGAAAACCTGCGCTGCGATGCGCAACGTCGGCGGTCTCGGACTAAGGCTAGCCCAAGTTGGCGGGACACGAATGGCAGGTGTGTGCGGATTTTTTGTAACGGCGAGCAATGAAAGAACGGCGCGCCCGATGCAGCGCACACATGTGGGACCGGCTTCACCCGGGAAGGCGTCAGGCGCTACACCGCAAAATTGAGGGTGCTCATACAGGCCTCTTCCCGGCTAAAGCCGGTCCCACAAAGTCAGCGCGTGCAAATCGTAGGACCGGCTTCAGCCGGGAAGGCGTCAGGCGCCACACCGCAAAATTGAGGAGTGCTCATAGGGGTCTCTTCCCGGCTGAAGCCGGTCCCACTAAAAAAGCAGCCGCCTGGTCCCATTAAGCAACCCCTCCAGTCCCGCTGTCAGCGGTGCGCGACGCCGGGCAGCACGCAGAGCATTTCGTAGAGCAGATTGGCGCCCAGCAACGAGGTGTTGCCGGTGGTGTCGTAGGGCGGCGAGACCTCGACGAGGTCGCAGCCGATCAGGTCCAGCCCCTGGCACCCACGGATGATTTCGATGGCCTGAATGGTGGTCAGCCCGCCGATCTCTGGCGTACCCGTGCCCGGCGCCCAGGCCGGGTCAATGCCGTCGATGTCGAAACTCAGGTACACCGGACCGCCGCCCACCTTCTCGCGCACTTCGGCCATCAGCGGCGCCAGCGACTTGTGCCAGCACTCCTCGGCCTGGACCACGCGGAACCCCTGCTTGCGGCTCCAGTTGAAATCTTCGGCGGTATAGCCCTGTGCACGCAGACCAATCTGAACCACCCGATCGCAATCCAGAAGACCTTCCTCCACCGCTCGGCGGAAGGTGGTGCCGTGGGCGATCTTCTCGCCGAACATGTGATCGTTGACGTCCGCGTGGGCGTCGATGTGCACAAGCCCCACCTTGCCGTGTTTCTTCTTCATGGCGCGCAGGATCGGCAGCGTGATGGTGTGATCGCCGCCGAGGGTCAGCGGGATGATGCCGTGCTCGAGAAAACCGTCGTAGGCCTCTTCGATGATGCGCACGGCGTCCAGCAGATTGAACGTGTTGATCGCCACGTCGCCGATGTCCGCCACTGACAGGGAGTCAAAAGGGGCGGCGCCGGTGGCCATGTTGTAAGGGCGAATCATCACCGATTCGGCGCGAATTTCCCGTGGGCCGAAGCGGGTGCCGGCACGCAGGGACGTACCGATGTCCAGCGGCACGCCGACGAACGCCGCGTCCAGCCCGGCCGCGGTTTGCAGGTGCGGCAAGCGCATCATGGTGGCGATGCCGGCGAAGCGCGGCATTTCGTTGCCGCCCAGTGGTTGATGGAAAATCTTGTCCACGGGAATGCCTCATCGGTGGTAAGCAAAAGGGGCGGAAGCAAGCTTCCGGCATGGAGCCGATTCTGTTGACCGGACCCGCCGCGAACAATCCGTCAGGCGAAATACTTAGTTCAGATATTCCTGAAGTATCGGGTAAGCTGCGCGGAAAACCATCCTGGAAACCCCATGCCCAGCGCGCTTCCCGACCTCAAATTGCTGCGCATCTTCGCCTGCGTCGTGCGCCATCAGGGCTTTGCCAGCGCTCAGCAAGAACTCAATCTGTCGACCTCGGCGATCAGCACCTACATGAGCCAGCTTGAAGCCGCGCTCGGCATCGTGCTCTGTCATCGCGGGCGTGGCGGGTTCAGCCTGACCAGCAAGGGCGAGCTGTTTCATCAGGAAACCCTGCGCCTGCTCGGCGAACTGGAAGGCTTCGAGCTCTACGCCGCTGCGCTCAAGGGCGAGCTGCGCGGCACGCTCAATCTCGGCGTGCTGGACTCGACGGTCAGTGACCGCGCATTGCCCTTTGCGGAAGTCATCGGCGCCTACAGTGCGGAGCATCCGGCCGTGCATTTGCACCTTGCGGTGATGAGCCCCTACGAACTGCAGTTGGGCGTGCTGGACAACCGGCTGGACCTGGCGATCGGATCGTTTTCCACGCGCATGAATGGCCTGCTCTATCAGCCGCTGTACCGCGAGCAGCATTGGCTGTATTGCAGCAATCGCCACGCGCTGTATGCCGAGCGGCGCATTCCCGAGCCCGTCATCACTCAACAGCGCATGGTCGGACGCGGCTACTGGAGCCAGGCCGAACTCGCCCGTCACGGCTTCAAGCACAGCGCCGCGACCGTCGAGAGTATGGAAGCGCAGCTGATTCTGGTGCTGTCCGGCGCCTACATCGGTTACTTGCCCGAGCACTACGCGCAATCGTGGGTGGATTCCGGGCACCTGCGGGTCTTGCTGCCGGCAACCTTTGGCTATCAGGCGCCATTTTCGATGATCTTGCGTCGAGGGCGCAGCCGCGAGCCGCTGATTCAGACCTTTCGCGATCTGCTGAAAGCCCAGCTCAATCCACTGTAGGAAACCAACGATGTCCCGTGCCCGCTGCGAACGCTGCCTGCGTCCGACCGATCATTGCCTGTGTGCGCTCATACCTGCTTTGGGCAGCCGGACGCGGGTATTGATCCTGCAGCATCCCAGCGAAGTCAATCACGCGCTCAACACGGCGCGCCTGGCAGCCCTGGGCCTTGAGAATGCGGAGTTGCACGTGGGAGAGGTGTTCGAGGATCTGACGCAATGGCTGAGCCGGCCCGGTTATCGAGCGTGTCTGCTATTCCCGGGGGAGGAGGCCGTGGCGCTGACAGCCAGCAGTGCCGACGAAGTGCCCTTGCTGCTCGTCGTGCCTGATGGCACCTGGCGCAAGGCGCGCAAGTTGCTGCACCTCAACCCCTTGCTGGCGGCGTTGCCCAGGGTCGTGCTGACGGACGCGCCACCTTCACGCTATCGATTGCGCAAGGCGCCGGGGCCCGACGCGTTGTCGACGCTGGAGGCCATCGTCCATGCGCTGCACACGCTGGAGCCGGAGACATCATTCGAGGGCTTGTTGCGTCCGTTCGATGCACTGATCGACGGACAGATTGCGGCAATGGGCGAAGAGACGTTTCGCCGCAATCATTCCTAAAGGCGGGATCGGTCAGCCGTTGAGCGAGGAGGGCATGCCTGGCTGATACGCGCTGGCCGCCTGCATGCGACGGACATAGACCTCGGTTTCCCGTGCAGCGTCTTCCTTGCTCATGAACGGACCTTCGAGGGTGTTTTCCCGGGTGCTGAAGAAGTAGAGGCCATTGACACGGGAAACGCGGTCGCTGCGAAAACGAACAGTAGGGGCTGGATCTTGTTCACGCTTGCTTAACATGGCCTTCTCCGGGCATTGGGTCGGTACGCGAATGATCTGAATGGGCGACAGGCGCCGCCACAATGTGAGTCAGATCATTTGAATAGTAGCGTTCTTAACGGTTCCATCAACTTGCACACCCGCTTCCCCATTTTTTGGAAGTGCAGGCACTTGATTTAGCGCTTCCCCAGCCCCTCGGCCTGACGAATCCACTGCTGACGCTGCTCCTCGGTAGAGGTGCGCACCGGCGAGAACTCCGTCAGGCGTGTGGTCTTGATCCCACAGAATTCAAGGATGGTTCGGACCATCTGCCGATGGGCAGGGGCCTTGAAGACCCAGCGGAAATACCGCGAGGGCGTGTCCATGGTCACCAGCAATTCCGCTGTCCGGCCCTTCAGCAGCTCGTTGGAAGGGTGGTGCCTGCCATGGGCCTTGAAGGCAAAACCGGGCATGAACACCCGGTCGAAGAATCCACCGAGCAGGCTCGGCAAACCGCCCCACCAGACCGGATACACAAACACCAGATGCTGTGCCCAGTGCACCTCGCGCTGGGCTTCAAGCAGATCGTGTTCCAGGGTCTGGGCGGACTCATAGCCACCGCGCAGCACCGGGTCGAAATCCATTTCGTCGAGCTTCAGCACCCGCACCACATGACCTTTGCTACGCGCGCCCTGGGCATACGCCTCGCCCAGCGCGTGGCCGAGGCTGGTGCTTTTCGGCGTGCCGATGATCATCAGGATACGTTTGCCATAGCCTTCCAGTGGCGTGGCGCCGCTGATGGATTCAGCCATTGCTGCCGGCCTCGAGCATTTTTTCCGGACGCACCCAGGCGTCGAACTCGGCGTCGGTGAGGAAGCCCAGCTGCAGCGCCGCTTCGCGCAGGGTCAAGCCTTCGCTGTAGGCTTTCTTGGCGATCTGCGCCGACTTGTCGTAGCCGATGTGCGGGTTCAGCGCGGTCACCAGCATCAGGCCGCGCTCCAGATGCTCGGCCATCTTGGCGGCATCCGGTTCCATGCCGGCAATGCAGTGCTCGTTGAAGTTGCGGCAGCCATCGCCCAGCAAGCGGATCGATTGCAACAGGTTGTGGATGATCACCGGCTTGAACACGTTCAGCTGCAGGTGGCCCTGACTGGCGGCGAAGGTGATCGTGGTGTCGTTGCCCATCACCTGACACGCCAGCATCGACAGCGCTTCGCACTGGGTCGGGTTGACCTTGCCCGGCATGATCGAGCTGCCCGGTTCGTTGGCCGGCAGCTTTACTTCAGCCAGGCCCGCACGTGGGCCGGAACCCAGCAGGCGCAGGTCGTTGGCGATCTTCATCAGGGTCACGGCCAGGGTTTTCAGCGCGCCGGACAGCGCGGTCAGGGGCTCATGGCCGGCCAGCGCGGCAAACTTGTTCGGCGCGGTGACGAAGGGCAGCCCGGACAGCGCGGACAATTCGGCGGCGACGGCCTCGGCGAATCCGTGGGGCGAGTTCAAGCCGGTGCCGACAGCGGTGCCGCCCTGGGCCAGCTCGCACACCGCAGGCAACGCGGCGCGGATGCTTTTTTCAGCGTAATCGAGCTGGGCGACGTAGGCCGAGAGCTCCTGGCCGAAGGTGATGGGCGTGGCGTCCATCATGTGCGTGCGGCCGGTTTTTACCAGCTTCATGTGCCGCGAGGACTGCTCGGACAGACCGCTGGATAGTTCGGCGATCGCCGGCAGCAGTTGCTCTTTCACCGCTTGCACGGCCGCGATGTGCATCGCGGTGGGGAAGCAGTCGTTGGAGCTTTGCGAGCGATTGACGTGATCGTTGGGGTGAACCGGCGATTTGCCGCCGCGAACGCCACCCGCCAGTTCGTTGGCACGGCCGGCGATGACTTCGTTGACGTTCATGTTGCTCTGGGTGCCGCTGCCGGTCTGCCAGACCACCAGGGGAAACTGATCGTCGAGCTGGCCTTGCAGCACCTCGTCAGCGGACTGCTCGATCAGGTTGGCAATATCGGCCGGCAGGTCGCCGTTGCGATTATTGACCCGCGCCGCGGCTTTTTTGATCAGCGCCAGCGCGTGCAATACCGGCAGCGGCATGCGCTCCTGGCCAATGGCGAAGTTGATCAGGGATCGTTGCGTCTGTGCCCCCCAGTAAGCGTCTTCGGGGACGTCGATCGGACCTATGCTGTCGGTTTCGGTACGGCTCACTGGACTCTCTCCTTAAGATCGATTGGCGCAGTTTAGTAACCGGGGGAGTCGGTGGGTTCCCCGTGGCTGCTGTGCGGTCGGAACAGGCGCGCACAGTGTGCGACAAAAGGCCCGGGCCGGTCGCCTTAAACCTTCGTGCGGGCGAGGGCGTCACGCCTGCGGGATAACCGCTCGTAGGGTCGGGGGTTGAGGGAAATGCGCAAAGGGGCGCAGAATGGCCGGCCTTGGGGTTCTGCCTCGCCTGCTAGATAAGGAAACTCGATGACCCGTCTTCGTGCCATTTGTGCTGCGGTTGCTCTGGTATGTGCCAGCGGCCAGGTTCTTGCCGATACCGCCAGCCATGAAGCCAGTGCTGTAGCGTTCCTCAAACTGGCTCACGCCGATCAACTTGGTTCGCCGGTTTACATGCAAGTCCAGCAGATGTTCGCTCAGCGCTTCGCTGAAACCAAAGCACCTGCGTCCAAGCAAGCCACTCTCGAAACCTATCAGGGCAAGGCCAACGCCGCGCTGGATCAGGTGATCAGTTGGCCAAAACTGCAGCCTGACATGGTCAAGCTGTACACCTCGAACTTCACCGAAAGCGAGCTGAAAGACCTGGTTGCCTTCTATCAGTCGCCACTGGGCCAGAAAGTCCAGGCGAAGATGCCGCAGATCAGCCAGCAGTCGTTCCAGCTGACCCAGAGCAAACTGGAAAGCGCGGTGCCTGTGGTCAACAAGCTGCTCGCCGACATGACCAAGGAACTGACCCCGGCCGGCGCCAAGCCAGCTGCACCGGCCGCTCCTGCCAAGAAGCCATAAGCGAAGCCTGACATGAGCATGCAACAGCGAATCGAATCCGCGTTGACGGTCTTTCAGCCCGAGTACCTTCAGGTGCTCAATGAAAGCCACATGCACAGTCGCGGCACGGACACTCACTACAAGGCGGTGGTGGTCAGCGAGCAGTTCGCCGGCCTCAACGCGGTCAAGCGTCACCAGAAGGTCTACGGCCTGCTCGGTGGCCTGATGGGTGAGTTCCACGCTCTGGCGCTGCACACCTACACACCCGAGGAATGGGCGAAGCTCGGCTCGGCGCCGTCTTCACCGACCTGTGCAGGTGGGCATGACTGACGCCTGCCCCCGAAGCAGGCCTTGCTGCAGGCCTCGGGGGTCAAGCGGCTATCAAGCCGGTAAGGGGCCATAAGCGCGATAGGCCTCGATCAACGTATCGAACAGCGTGATGTCTGACCGGCTTCTTGCGATGAGCTGGGCCCCCGCGACGGCCGAAAAAATGGCGCGCGCGCGGACGTCGCTGTCGGTTGCCTCGCAGCAGTTGGCGGCGACAAGCTGTCGGCGCAGCCAGTCTGTATTCACCTGAGCAAAAGCCTGAATCTCCTCGGCCATGGCCGTGGGCAGATTATCGGTTTCCGCTCCCACGAAGCTGGCCAGACACAGCCGGTTGCCGGCCTCCAGCGAGCGACGAAAGATCTCTGGAAAACGACGCAGTGCTTCAGCGGGATCCGGCGTCTCCTCAGAAAGCGTCTCCAGCGCCGCCGCACCGTCTTGCCAGTACCGCCTGGCAACGGCAATGCCCAGGTCAGCCTTGCTCGGGAAGTGGTAGTAGATGCTGGCTGGCTTGATGCCAACCGCTTGGGCCAGGTCGCGAAAATTCAGTCCGTTGTAACCCTGTGACTGGGCAATGTTTCGGGCGGCCAGAAGTATGGCTTCGCGGGCGTTGATGCTCATTGTCGTGCCTTTCCTGGGTCGGACGAGTTGCAGTGGAACCGGCGATCTTAAAGCAAAAGTCCCTGCAACCGTCCTCACAGATCATGACTTGCCCTACGGACGTATCACGCGGAAGGCGAATCCAGCTCCGGTATGCCACTGCTGCGATCAGCGTAGGCGGCCTGGAAGGCCGGGCGTTTCTGCCAGCGCTGCCAGTAGCTGTCCAGGTGCTCGAAACGCTCGTCCAGCGGGGTTGCGTTCACCGGGAATTTGGAGAAGGCAATCGCGGTCGCCAGCGTGATGTCGGCAAACGTGGGTTCGGCACCGCCGAGCAGCCACTCGCGACCGTCAGCCAGATGACGATTCACCAGGGCGGCGTGCATCAGTGCCTCCTTGCGGCAGTGCTCACCCCATGCCTCATTCTTCGTCAGCTCCAGCTTGAAGCCGAGCCCGGTGTGCAAGACGTGAAAAGCCGTGACGATCCGATACAGGATATGCACCCAGATGCGGTTATCCCACATGTTGTCCAGGCCTTGTTCCAGCGCGCTTTCGCCCATGATCTTGCGGCCTGGGTAGGACTGGTCGAGAAAACGGGCGATGGCCGGTGTTTCGGAAATATAGCTGCCATCCGCCAACTGCAGTGTCGGGGTTTCTCCCCATGGGTTCATGTTGAGGTGACGCCAGCCGCGTTGCTCGCCACCGGGCGCCATGTCATAGATGGTTTCATCGAACTGATCGGCGATACCCTTTTCGTGCATGAACAGGCGCAGTCGCTGGGGATTGGGAAACGCCGAAGGAGAGGTGAATAGCTGCAATTTGGTTGTCATGGCGCCGTCCTGTGGTGGAAGAATGTTCACCTAACGTTTGTTAGGTAGGCAGACCTTAGGCGCGAAATCCGCATACGTCAATAGGCTACCTAACATTCGTTAGGTTTGTTTTTGCCTCATGCTAACGAGCCTTCACGTCAGATCTGCAGCCAGCTTCGAGGCGTGTGCCAGCGCCGCGTTGAAATTCGTTTCTGCGGTCGTCGAATCCGCGAGGGTTGCCTCCGAGACCACCGCATCGATGGCCGGTCTACCCACCATTCGTGCCCAGGTTTTGAGGCGTCTGTGAGGCAGATGCCGATGTTCACGATAGATGAGCAGGGTGATTGAGACGATTGATTAACCCGCCTGCCTGCCCACGTTCGATTCTTGATAGAATCCGCGCCGCGTTGCCCGGTCGGCACGCGTTCATCTGAATCATTCACCCGGTAGGCCCTTTGCGAGGGTCACCACCTGGAGACGCTACATGACCCAAACCGCCCCCATCGTCGTCGCGGCGCTGTACAAATTCGTCACCCTTTCCGATTACGTCGCACTGCGCGAGCCCCTGCTGCAGGCGATGGTCGACAACGGCATCAAAGGCACCTTGCTGATCGCTGAAGAAGGCATCAACGGCACGGTCTCCGGCAGCCGCGAGGGCATCGACGGCCTGATGGCCTGGCTGAAGAACGATCCGCGCATGGTCGACATCGACCACAAGGAATCGTACTGCGACGACCAGCCGTTCTACCGCACCAAGGTCAAGCTCAAGAAAGAGATCGTGACGTTGGGCGTCCCGGGCGTCGACCCGAACAAGGCGGTGGGCACCTACGTCGATCCCAAGGACTGGAATGCGCTGATCGCCGACCCTGAAGTGCTGCTCATCGACACGCGCAACGATTACGAAGTGTCCATCGGCACCTTCGAAGGCGCGATTGACCCCAAGACCACGTCCTTCCGTGAATTTCCGGACTACATCAAAACCCACTTCGATCCAGCGAAGCACAAGAAGGTCGCGATGTTCTGCACCGGCGGCATTCGCTGTGAGAAGGCGTCCAGCTACATGCTCGGTGAAGGCTTTGAAGAGGTCTATCACCTCAAGGGCGGCATCCTCAAATACCTGGAAGAAGTGCCCGAGGAAGAAACCCGCTGGCAGGGCGACTGCTTCGTGTTCGACAATCGCGTCACGGTCCGCCACGACCTGACCGAAGGCGACTACGATCAATGCCATGCCTGCCGCACGCCGATCAGCGCAGAAGACCGTGCCAGCGAGCATTATTCGCCGGGCGTCAGTTGCCCGCACTGCTGGGATTCGCTGAGCGAGAAAACCCGCCGCAGCGCCATCGACCGGCAGAAGCAGATCGAACTGGCGAAGGCGCGCAATCAGCCGCATCCGATCGGTCGCAATTACCGTGCGCTCGACGGCCAGGCGACTGAAACCCCAAGCAACGAGGCCTGAACCATGTCCACCCGCCTGCTGTACGTGATGGACCCGATGTGTTCCTGGTGCTGGGGGTTTTCTCCGGTGGCCGAAGCATTGGTCGAGCAGGCGGGAGCGGCGGGGGTACCGTTGCATCTGGTGGTGGGCGGATTGCGCACCGGCAGTGGCGCGGCGCTGGAACCGACGACCAAACGTTACATTCTTGAACACTGGCAAGCGGTGCACGAGGCCACGGGCCAGACGTTCCGTTTTGAGGGTGCCTTGCCCGACGGTTTCGTCTACGACACTGCGCCCGCCTGCCGGGCCATCGTTGCGGCGCGCAGCCTGGCACCGGACGTCGCCTGGCGGCTGGTCAAAGAAATCCAGCAGGCCTTTTACCTTCACGGTCGCGACGTGACCCACGGCTCGGTGCTGGCCGAACTCGCCGAAAAAGCCGGTTTGCCGCGCATCGAGTTCGCCGAAGCCTTCGACAGCGTCGAACAGCACACGGCCACCGCGTCGGATTTTTCCTGGGTTCAGGACTTGGGCATCGCGGGTTTCCCGACGATGCTCGCCGAGCGCAACGGCCAACTGGCGCTGCTGACCAACGGCTATCAACCCCTGGAGGTCCTCGGGCCTTTGCTGGGTCGCTGGCTGGAGCACAACGCCAGTGCCTGACGTCCCTGATCTGGAACATCGCCATCCCGCTGCACCGGCTAATAAACCTCCTGTCGCTGACCGCTTGAACTGGGCGCAGATCAGGCGCCTCGCGCTGCAGCACAAGAAGGCGCTGTGGGTGGCCAATGGCGTCGCGGTCCTGGCGGTGCTCTGCTCGGTGCCGATCCCGCTGCTGCTGCCCTTGCTGGTCGATGAAGTGCTGCTGGGCAAAGGTAATTCGGCACTCGTCTTCATGAATCAGTTTTTGCCGGACAGTCTGCAAAAGCCCGTCGGCTATATCGGTCTGATGCTGGTGGCGACACTGTGTCTGCGTTTGGGGGCGCTGGTGTTCAACGTGATCCAGTCGCGCTTGTTCGCCGGGCTCGCCAAGGACATCGTCTATCGCATCCGCACGCGCCTGATCGAGCGGCTCAAGCGGATCTCGCTGAGCGAATACGAAAGCCTGGGCACTGGCACGGTCACCGCGCATCTGGTGACGGATCTGGACACCGTGGACAAATTCGTCGGCGAGACGCTGAGCAAGTTTCTCGTGGCGATGCTTACCCTCACTGGGACCGCTGCGATCTTGATGTGGATGCACTGGCAACTGGCGCTGCTGATCCTGCTGTTCAACCCGCTGGTGGTGTTCGCCACGGTGAAGCTCGGCAAGCGCGTCAAGCACCTCAAGAAACTGGAAAACGACAGCACCTCACGCTTCACCCAGGCGCTGACCGAAACCCTCGAGGGTATTCAGGAGATCCGTGCCAGTAACCGTCAGGGCTATTTCCTCGGATTGCTCGGCCTGCGTGCCCGGGAAGTGCGCGATTACGCGGTGTCGTCCCAGTGGAAGAGCGACGCGTCAGGCCGGGCCAGCGGGCTGCTGTTTCAATTCGGCATCGACATTTTCCGCGCTGCCGCGATGCTCACGGTGCTGTTCTCCGACCTGTCCATCGGCCACATGCTCGCGGTGTTCAGCTACCTGTGGTTCATGATCGGTCCGGTCGAACAACTGCTGAATCTGCAGTACGCCTATTACGCGGCGGGCGGTGCTCTGACGCGCATCAACGAACTGCTGGCCCGCGCGGACGAGCCTCAGTATCCGGGGCAGAGCAATCCGTTCGCGGGTCGGCAGACGGTGAGCATCGACGTCCGCGGGCTGAGCTTCGGCTACAACGACGAGTTGGTCCTCGATCAGCTAGACCTGTCGATCAATCCCGGCGAAAAAGTCGCGATCGTCGGCGCCAGCGGCGGTGGCAAAAGCACCCTGGTGCAGTTGCTGCTCGGGCTCTACACCGCGAAATCCGGTCTCATCCGGTTTGGTGGCTCAAGCTTGCAGGAGATCGGCCTGGACACCGTGCGCGAGAACGTCGCCGTGGTCTTGCAGCATCCGGCGCTGTTCAACGACACCGTCCGCGCCAACCTGTTGATGGGCCGGGAGCAGGACGACAGGGCCTGTTGGCAGGCGCTGGAAATCGCCCAGATGGATGCGACGATCCGCGCGCTGCCGCTGGGGCTGGACAGCGTGGTCGGGCGCTCGGGTGTTCGGTTGTCCGGCGGCCAGCGCCAAAGGCTGGCCATTGCGCGCATGGTGCTGGCCGATCCCAAGGTGGTGATTCTCGACGAGGCCACCTCTGCGCTGGACGCCGCCACCGAGTACAACCTGCACCAGGCGCTCAACCGGTTTCTCAGTGGCCGCACGACGCTGATCATTGCCCACCGACTGTCGGCGGTGAAACAGGCGGACCGTGTACTGGTGTTCGATGGCGGGCGGATCGCCGAAGACGGTGATCACCAGCAACTGATTGCAGACGGCGGGCTGTACGCCAGGCTCTACGGACACCTGCAACAGGTGTGACACAGCGCGACGGGTTTTAGAGCCGCCACACTGAAATGGCGTATCGCCACTGGACCACGTCAATCCTCGGGCTATGCTCTCCCATGGCAATCACTGAAAATGTGAAAAGCGTCATATTTACGTCTCCGCACTCAAATGGCTGGTTACGTCTTGTAAAAGATGTGAGAGATTGTCTGCTGCATCGTGGAAATTAGCGAAGTCCCTCAGGCTCCAGGAAGGTTGCCTGGTGAAGGGGGAATGAGTATCTGGCAGTGCTGATCAAAGGGACACCATGAAGCAAAAGCGGATTCTCGAGAAGCCTCGTCTTCTGGGCATCGTCTGGCCATTTATCGCCGTCGTGCTGTTACAGGCACTGCTCGGCTGCGTCAGCTTGTACATGATGTCGGCGGTCCGCAGCTACATTGGCGGCGAGAGCCTGTGGTCGAAGGGCCAGAAGGACGCCATTTATTACCTGAATCTCTACGCCAACAGTCGAGATGACATCAATTACCTGAAATATCAGAAAGCGATTGCCATTCCCCAGGGCGGGCATGACTTGCGCCTGGCGATGGATCAGCCGGTGCCCGACATCGCGCGCGCTACTGCGGGGATTCTGCAGGGTGGTAACCATCCCGACGATGCCCAGAGCATCATCTGGCTCTACCTGAATTTTCAGCACTTCAGCTATCTCGAGAAGGCCATCGACCTGTGGAAGGTCGGTGACAACTATCTGGTGCAGTTGGATGAAGTCGCCCGCGAAATGCACGCGCGGATTCAGGAAGGCAATGTCACCAACAGTGAAGTCATGGGCTGGCGCCAGCGCATCAGTGCTATCAACGAAGGCGTCACGCCGGCGGCCATGGCCTTCAGCGACGCGCTGGGCGAGGGCTCGCGGGTCATCCTGCGGATTCTGCTGGTGGTCAACCTCGCCACCGCGCTGTGCCTGATCATCCTCGCGCTGCTGCGCACCCATAAACTGCTGGAGCAGCGCCACGGCTTTGCGATTGCGCTGCAGATGGAAAAAGAACGCGCGCAGATTACCCTGGAGTCCATCGGTGATGGCGTCATCACCACCGATGTCGACGGCTCCATCGTCTACATGAACCCCGCCGCCGAGCTCATGACCCACTGGAAGAACGAGCAGGCAGCCGGTCTGCCGCTGGCGGCGCTGTTCAGCCTGCTCGACGAGAATGACCAGAAAGACACCTCGACCCTGATCGAGCGCATGCTCAGCGGCAATCTGGGCGGCGGCAGTGAAAGCTCACGACTGATTCAACGCCTGGACGGCAGCACCGTTTCGGTCGCGCTAGTCGGCTCGCCGATTCGCACCGAAGGCAAAGTCAGCGGCGCGGTGCTGGTGTTGCATGACATGACCCAGGAGCGGCAGTACATCGCCAATTTGTCCTGGCAGGCGACCCACGATGCGCTGACCGGTCTGACCAACCGCCGCGAGTTCGAATACCGCCTGGAGCTGGCCCTCAACGGCCTGACCGAACAGCCGGCGCGGCATGCGTTGATGTTTCTGGACCTCGATCAGTTCAAGCTGGTCAACGACACCAGCGGTCACGCTGCGGGGGATGAACTGCTGCGGCACATTTGCACGCTGCTGCAACAGGGCGTGCGCGAAGGCGACACGCTGGCACGTCTGGGCGGCGATGAGTTCGGCATCCTCCTTGAACACTGCGCGCCGGAGGCCGCCGAGCGAGTGGCCGAGAGCCTGCGCCAAACCGTGGAAAGCCTGCATTTTGTCTGGAAAGGCCGGCCGTTTGTCACCACCGTCAGCATTGGTCTGGTGCACATCGACGACGTCCCGACCACCCTTGAGACGTCGCTGCGCGCCGCCGACATGGCCTGCTACATGGCCAAGGAAAAAGGCCGCAACCGGGTTCAGGTCTACCACGACGATGACTCTGATCTGTCCACCCGCTTCGGCGAGATGGCCTGGATCCAGCGCCTGCACATGGCCCTCGAAGAAAACCGCTTCTGCCTGTATTCCCAGGAAATTGCAGCGCTGGGTCGCAATGCCGAGCAACGCCACGGCCATATCGAGATTCTGCTGCGGCTGCGCGACGAGTCCGGGCGCATGATCCTGCCCGACAGTTTCATCCCCGCCGCCGAGCGCTACGGCATGATGACCACCCTGGACCGCTGGGTCGTGCAGCACGTCTTCATGATCATCGCCGAGTGCCTCAAGTCCGGACACCGCGAAGGGCCAATGGCCGTGTGTGCGATCAACCTGTCCGGGAGCAGCATTGGCGACGAAGCCTTCCTCGAGTATTTGCGACAGCAGTTCCAGATCTACGCAATCCCCCCTGAACTTATCTGTTTTGAAATCACCGAAACCAGTGCGATCGCCAATCTGGGCAGCGCCATTCGGTTCATCAATGAACTTAAAGGTCTGGGATGCCGTTTCTCTCTGGATGACTTCTGTGCAGGCATGTCGTCATTCGCTTACTTGAAGCACTTGCCTGTGGATTTTCTGAAGATTGACGGGAGTTTCGTAAAGGACATGCTCGACGATCCGGTCAACCGGGCGATGGTAGAAGTGATCAACCATATCGGGCACGTAATGGGCAAACAGACGATCGCCGAGTTCGTCGAGAGCCCTCAGATAGAGCAGGCGTTATTGGAAATCGGTGTGGACTACGCTCAGGGGTACGTTATCGAGCGACCGCAATTATTCACCTGTGAATGTCTGCACGCACGGCCCGCGAGGCAGACCCCACTGTTGTTCAGCGCTCCCGGGACTTTTCGCTGAACACACCATTAAGCAACTCATATAAGGAGCTACACAGTGATCGATATGTTCATTAGAACCGGTCCGCTGATGGATGCCAGCAGTTACCCCGCTTGGGCACAGCAATTGATTGAAGATTGCAGTGACGCCAAGGCCAAGGTGGTAGGGCATGAACTTTATCAACGCATGCGTGACGGGCGGCTCAGTTCTAAGACCATGCGCCAGTACTTGATTGGTGGCTGGCCGGTCGTCGAACAGTTCGCGGTCTATATGGCGCATAACCTGACCAAAACCCGATTCGCCCGACACCCGGGTGAAGACATGGCGCGACGATGGTTGATGCGCAACATTCGGGTCGAACTCAACCACGCCGACTACTGGGTCAACTGGAGCGCCGCCCACGGGGTGAGCCTGGAAGACTTGCAGGCGCAGCGGGTGCCGTCGGAACTTCACGCCCTGAATCACTGGTGCTGGCACAGCTGTTCGTCGGATTCGCTGGTGGTGGCCATCGCGGCGACCAACTACGCCATCGAAGGCGCCACCGGTGAATGGTCGGCCGTGGTCTGTTCTCAGGACACCTACGCGGACATGTTCCCGCCGGACACGCGAAAGCGGGCGATGAAGTGGCTGAAGATGCACGCGCAGTACGACGATTCCCACCCCTGGGAAGCGCTGGAAATCATCTGCACCCTGGCCGGCAACAACCCCAGCGAGCAATTGCAAAGCGACCTGCGAATGGCGGTCTGCAAGAGCTACGAGTACATGTTCCTGTTCCTGGAACGGTGCATGACGCTGGAACGATCTCAGGAAGGCGGCGGCTCGGTCCGTGAACACCGGATCCCCGCCCGCGCCTGATCCCTCAGCCCGCCATGTCCAGGCGGTGGCGGCCCTTGCGCCTGGCGGCGTACAGGGCCGTGTCCTCACGTTGCACCATGCTGTCGGGCGATTCGCCCGGCGGCAGCGTCGAGCAACCGAGGCTGACCGTCACGTCTACGCCCGTCCCTTCAGCGGATAAGAGCGTTGCAGTGCGGCGCTGCGCAGTCACTCGCCTTGGTGAGCCCACTGCGTCAGCATCACTCGGTTCAGCGGGTCTGGGCATCCAGTGCCTGCCCGTTGATGCCGATGCTGTCCGGGCCCATCAGGTACAGGTACACCGGCATGATTTCTTCCGGCGTCGGGTTGTTGGTCGGATCTTCCGCCGGGTATGCCTGGGCGCGCATGTCGGTGCGGGTTGCGCCCGGATTGATGCTGTTGGCGCGCAGCGAACCAAGCCCATCGATCTCGTCGGCCAGCGTCTGCATCAGCCCTTCGGTGGCGAACTTGGACACGCCATAGGCGCCCCAGTACGCGCGGCCTTTGCGCCCGACGCTGCTGGAGGTGAACGCGATGGACGCGTCGCCCGAAAGCTTGAGCAACGGCAGCAAGGCGGTGGTCAGCATGAACGTGGCGTTGACGTTAACGTGCATCACCTGCATGAACTGCTCACCGGTGAGCTGTTCGACCGGCGTGCGCGGCCCGATGATCGAGGCGTTGTGCAACACGCCGTCCAGGCGGCCGAACTCTGCTTCGATCATCGCGGCGAGCTCGTCGTACTGACGGGGGAGGGCAGTCTCGAGATCGAACGGGACGACCACCGGTTGCGGATGCCCGGCAGCCTCGATCTCGTCATACAGCGCGCTCAGATTCGCTTCGGTCCGGCCCAGCAGCAAGACCGTCGCGCCGTGGGCGGCATAGGTTTTCGCGGCAGCGGCGCCGATGCCACGGCCGGCCCCGGTCACCAGAATCACCCGGCCTTTGAGCAGGTCGGGGCGGGCGGAGTAATTGAACATGGCGGCTCCTTTCTAATGTCTAAATGGGCGCAGTGAAGGATTTGGTTGCGGACTGTCGCCTCAGCAACTGCACAACGCATCATCCAAGACCCGGCGCAGCTCCAGCGGGTGATTCACCACCACGTCCGCGCCCCAGTGATCGGGGTTGTCCTGGGGGTGGATGTAGCCATAGCGCACGGCGGCGGTCTTGGTGCCGGCGTCGCGACCGGATTCGATGTCGCGCAGGTCATCGCCCACGAACAGCACACTGGCGGGGTCCAGATCGAGCATCTTGCAGGCCAGCAGCAGCGGCTCCGGATCGGGTTTGCTCTTGGTCACATGGTCCGGGCAGATCAGTACCGCGGAACGCTCCGACAAACCCAGTTGCTCCATGATCGGTTGTGCGAAGCGAACCGGTTTGTTGGTCACCACGCCCCAGATCAGTCTGGCTTTCTCGATGTCGGCCAGCAATTCGGCCATGCCGTCGAACAGTTTGCTGTGCACCGCGCAATCGGTCTGATAGCGCGCCAGGAATTCCAGGCGCAGCGCCTCGAATTCCGCTGCCTCGGGGGGCATCGCGAACGCCGCCGAGACCATCGCCCTGGCACCGCCGGAGATCTCGTCGCGGATCAGCTTGTCGTTCACCGGCGGTAAGCCGCGTTCGGCCAGCATTGCCTGGCAGATCGCGATGAAGTCCGGCGCGGTGTCGAGCAGCGTGCCGTCCATGTCGAAGAGAACTGCCCTCAAGCGCATGGCTCAGACTCCCCGCAGTGTCTGGATCATGTAATTGACGTCGACGTCCGAGGCCAGCTTGTAGTGCTTGGTCAACGGGTTGTAGGTCAGACCGGTGATGTCTTTGACCTGCAGCCCGGCATCGCGGCTCCACGCGCCGAGCTCGGAAGGGCGGATGAATTTCTTGAAGTCATGGGTGCCGCGCGGCAGCAGGTTCATGATGTATTCGGCGCCGATAATGGCGAACAGGTAGGCCTTCGGGTTGCGATTGATGGTAGAGAAAAACACCTGACCGCCCGGCTTGACCATCTTGTAGCAGGCACGGATCACCGACGACGGGTCCGGCACGTGCTCCAGCATTTCCAGACAGGTCACGACATCAAACTGCTCGGGCATTTCTTCGGCCAGCGCTTCGGCGGTGATCTGCCGGTATTCCACGCTCACGCCGGATTCCAGCTGGTGCAGTCGCGCCACGGCCAGCGGCGCTTCGCCCATGTCGATGCCGGTCACGGTCGCGCCACGCAAGGCCATGGCCTCACTCAGAATGCCGCCGCCGCAGCCGACGTCGAGGACCTTCTTGCCCGCCAGATTCACCCGTTCGTCAATCCAGTTCACGCGCAGCGGATTGATGTCGTGAAGGGGCTTGAACTCGCTGTTGCGGTCCCACCAGCGATGGGCGAGGGCCTCGAATTTGGCGATTTCGGCGTTGTCGACGTTGCTCATGTGTGATCCTCTGAAACTTGAATTCGGTGTCCGGGCACGGTATCTGACCGTGGCGGCGCTCAATGGGTCAGGCTTTGTCAGCCGCGATGCGGTTGCCCCAGGCTTTGGCGGTCCGGGTCAGCGCCTCTTCGTCCATGCGGGTCAGGCGTTTGTCCTGCAGCAATGGCTTGCCGGCGACCCAGACGTGCGTCACGCAATCGCGACCCGTTGCATAAATAAGTTGTGACACCGGATCGTAGACCGGCTGTTGCGCAAGGCCTGACAGGTCGAACGCGACCATGTCGGCGGCCTTGCCGATTTGCAGCGAGCCGGTGTGATCGTCGATGCCCAGGGCGCGGGCGCCGTTCAGCGTGGCCATGCGCAGTGCACGGTGGGCGTCCAGCGCGGTGGCCGAGCCGGCAACGGCTTTTGCCAGCAGCGCGGCGGTGCGGGTTTCGCCGAGCAGGTCCAGGTCGTTGTTACTGGCCGCGCCGTCGGTGCCGATGGCGACGTTGACACCGGCCTGCCACAGGCGCTCGACCGGGCAGAAGCCGCTGGCCAGTTTCAGATTCGATTCTGGGCAGTGAATGACGCTGGAGTTGCTCTCGACCAGCATCGCCAGGTCGTCATCGCTGATCTGGGTCATGTGCACCGCCTGAAAGCGCGGGCCCAGCAGGCCCAGGCGATGCAGCCGCGCAAGGGGGCGCTCCTGACGTTGCTGAACGGCGTCGTGCACTTCAAAGGCGGTTTCGTGAACGTGCATCTGGATCATGGCGTCCAGTTCATCGGCGATGACCCGGATCTTCTCCAGGTTCTCGTCGCTGACGGTGTAGGGCGCGTGGGGTCCCATGGCGATCTTGATGCGGTCGTGGTGGGCCAGATCGTTGAACAGCTCGATGCCGATGTGCAGGGATTCGTCGCTGTTGCGCGCGCCGGGTATCGGGAAGTCCAGCACCGGCACGGTGATCTGTGCGCGAATGCCACTGTTGTGCACCCGCTCGCACGCGACCTTCGGGAAGAAATACATGTCGGAGAAGCAGGTGATGCCGCCCTTCAACTGTTCGGCGATGGCGAGGTCGGTGCCGTCGCGGACGAAATCCTCGTCGACCCACTTCGCCTCGGCCGGCCAGATATGATCCTGCAGCCAGGTCATCAACGGCAGGTCGTCCGCCAGCCCGCGGAACAGGGTCATCGCCGCATGGCCGTGGGCGTTGATCAGCCCGGGACTGAGCAGCATGCCCGGCAACTCGCGCACCTCGATGGCCGGCTGGCGCAGGGCCTCGGCGCGCGGACCGATATAAACGATCAGGCCGTCGCGAATGCCGATCCCGTGCTGCTGCAACACAACGCCGGCGGGTTCGACCGGTACCAGCCAGTCCGGCAGCAACAACAGGTCGAGCGGGGCAGCGGAATGGGGCATGGGGCGGGCATCCAATGGCTTATTACGGGGACGGCGAAGTATACCCGAGCGTCTTCGCAGGCGGCTCGCTATAATCGGCGGCTTTTTAAGGTGCTGGCGATTTGCTTCTTTGCACCGTCGCTGTGGCGGCAAGCTTTTCAAAATTCATCAAGTGGGGTGTGCAATGCGCGATCGATTACTGGCTGCGGAGAAGGTAAAGGCCATCGATTGGCGGGACGGCACGTTGTATCTGCTGGATCAGCGGGTTTTGCCCTTCGAAGAAACCTGGCATCCCTACACCAGTGCTGAAGGCGTAGCCGAAGCCATCCGCACGATGGTCGTGCGCGGTGCGCCGGCGATTGGCATCAGTGCGGCCTACGGCATCGTCCTGGCGGTGGTTGATCGGCTCGCCGAAGGCGGTGACTGGCAGATGGCTCTGGAGGAGGACTTCGACCTGCTGGCCAATTCCCGGCCCACGGCGGTCAACCTGTTCTGGGCGCTGAACCGCATGCGCGAGCGCCTGTATCGCCTCAAGGATCACGAAGATCCCCTGAAGGCCATGGAAGCCGAAGCCGTGGCCATTCACTTGAGCGACCGCGAAGCCAACCTGACCATGGCGCAACTGGGGGCAGAGCTGATCCGCAAGCATCAGGGCAATCTGCAGACCGTGCTGACCCACTGCAACACCGGCGCGCTGGCCACAGGCGGCTTCGGGACGGCGCTCGGCGTGATTCGCGCGGCACACCTGGAAGGCATGATCGAGCGTGTCTATGCCGACGAAACCCGGCCCTGGCTGCAAGGCTCGCGCCTGACCGCATGGGAATTGGTCAACGAAGGCATCCCGGTCACCCTAAATGCCGACTCCGCCGCCGCGCACCTGATGAAAACCAAAGGCATCACCTGGGTCATCGTCGGCGCTGACCGCATCACCGCCAACGGCGACGTCGCCAACAAGATCGGCACCTACCAGCTGGCGGTCGCGGCCATGCACCACGGCGTGCGCTTCATGGTCGTGGCGCCGAGCTCGACCATCGACATGAACCTGGCCAGTGGCGACGACATCCCCATCGAAGAACGCGACGGCCGCGAATTGCTTGAGGTTGGCGGCAAACGCGTGGGGGCCGACGTCGATGCGTTCAACCCGGTGTTCGACGTTACACCTGCTGATCTCATCGACGCCATCGTCACCGAGAAGGGCATTGTCGAACGCCCGGATACGGCAAAAATGGCCCTGCTGATGTGCCGCAAACGCCTGCATTGATCACCCCGCTGCCGATAATGCCATTCGTCGTCAAACGCGCTATCGGGCTCTGTGAGCGCTTCTCAGGCGTCTGCTGGCGAAACGGCTTGTTCGCGGCGCCTGCAAACACTTCGTGCCTGACGGCGATTGTGGTACCATCCGGCGGTTTCCAAAGGGGCGCATGGCGACCCTTATGACTGCGCACATTCATGGCATAACTCGCTGATTTGTCGTAAGTCGTTGCCTGACAATCGTCGGCAGCGGCAAGCCTCGTTCATCCCGGATGGCTGAACGCGGTTTCACCAGAAAAAGGAATCAGGCTTCTCATGGGCGAACTGGCCAAAGAAATCCTCCCGGTCAATATCGAAGACGAGCTGAAGCAGTCCTACCTCGACTACGCGATGAGCGTCATCGTCGGACGAGCTCTGCCCGATGCGCGCGACGGCTTGAAGCCCGTGCACCGTCGGGTACTGTTCGCAATGAGCGAACTGGGTAACGACTGGAACAAGCCGTACAAGAAATCCGCCCGTGTGGTCGGTGACGTTATCGGTAAGTACCACCCGCATGGCGACACCGCGGTCTACGACACCATCGTTCGTATGGCCCAACCCTTTTCCCTGCGCTACCTGCTGGTAGACGGTCAGGGCAACTTCGGTTCGGTGGACGGCGACAACGCCGCCGCCATGCGATACACCGAAGTTCGCATGACCAAGCTGGCCCACGAGCTGCTGGCCGACCTGCATAAGGAAACCGTGGACTGGGTGCCGAACTACGACGGCACCGAACAGATTCCTGCGGTCATGCCGACCCGTATTCCCAACCTGCTCGTCAACGGCTCCAGCGGTATCGCCGTGGGCATGGCGACCAATATTCCGCCGCACAACCTCGGTGAAGTCATCGACGGCTGCCTGGCGCTGATCGACAACGGCGACCTCACCGTCGACGAGTTGATGCAGTACATCCCCGGCCCCGACTTTCCGACCGCCGCGATCATCAACGGTCGTGCCGGCATCGTAGAAGCGTACAAGACGGGCCGTGGCCGCATTTACATGCGCGCCCGCTCCATTGTCGAAGACATCGACAAGGTCGGTGGTCGCCAGCAGATCGTCATCACCGAGCTGCCGTACCAGCTGAACAAGGCGCGTCTGATCGAGAAGATCGCCGAGCTGGTTAAAGAGAAGAAGCTTGAAGGCATCACCGAACTGCGCGACGAGTCCGACAAGGACGGCATGCGCGTGGTCATCGAGCTGCGTCGCGGCGAAGTGCCTGAGGTCATCCTCAACAACCTCTACGCCCAGACCCAACTGCAAAGCGTCTTCGGTATCAACATCGTTGCGCTGATCGACGGCCGCCCACGCATCCTGAACCTCAAGGACCTGCTGGAAGCCTTCATTCGTCACCGTCGCGAAGTCGTTACCCGCCGTACCGTGTTCGAACTGCGCAAGGCCCGCGAGCGTGGTCACATTCTTGAAGGTCAGGCCGTTGCCCTGTCGAACATCGACCCGGTCATCGCCCTCATCAAAGCCTCGCCGACCCCGGCCGAAGCCAAGGAAGGGCTGATCAGCACGCCGTGGGAATCCAGCGCCGTGGTCGAGATGGTCGAGCGCGCGGGCGCCGAATCGTCCCGCCCGGAAAACCTCGATCCTCAGTACGGCATGCGAGACGGCAAGTATTTCCTGTCGCCGGAACAGGCTCAGGCCATCCTCGAGCTGCGTCTGCACCGCCTGACCGGTCTGGAACACGAGAAGCTGCTCACCGAGTACCAGGAAATCCTGACTCAGATCGGCGAGCTGCTGCGCATCCTCAACAGCGCCACGCGCCTGATGGAAGTCATCCGCGAAGAGCTCGAGCTGATCCGCGCCGAATACGGCGATGTGCGTCGCACCGAGATCCTCGATGCGCGCCTGGACCTGACCCTCGGCGACATGATCCCGGAAGAAGAGCGCGTCGTGACCATCTCCCATGGTGGCTACGCCAAGACTCAACCGCTGGCTGTCTATCAGGCCCAGCGTCGCGGCGGCAAAGGCAAGTCGGCCACCGGCGTCAAGGATGAGGACTACATCGCTCACCTGCTGGTCGCCAACAGCCACACCACGCTGCTGATGTTCTCCAGCAAAGGCAAGGTGTACTGGCTCAAGACCTACGAGATCCCGGAAGCGTCCCGCGCTGCGCGTGGTCGTCCGCTGGTCAACCTGTTGCCGCTGAGCGAAGGCGAATACATCACCACCATGCTGCCGGTCGATCTCGAAGCCATGCGCAAGCGTGCTGACGAAGAAGAAGCCGAAGGCGTGGACGCCGAGGCCGAAGACCTCGAAAACAGCAACGAGACCGAAGAAGAGCGCAAGGCGCGCATCAAGGCTGCTGACAAGAAGAAGGCGCCGTTCATCTTCATGTCGACCGCCAACGGCACCGTCAAGAAGACCCCGCTGGTGGCGTTCAGTCGTCAACGCAGCGTCGGCCTGATTGCGCTGGAGCTGGACGAAGGCGACATCTTGATCTCGGCCGCGGTTACCGATGGCGAGCAGGAAATCATGCTTTTCTCCGACGGCGGCAAGGTCACCCGCTTCAAGGAATCCGAAGTGCGCGCCATGGGCCGTACGGCTCGCGGTGTGCGCGGCATGCGTCTGCCGGAAGGTCAGAAGCTGATTTCCATGCTGATTCCGGAGCAGGGCAGCCAGATCCTCACCGCTTCCGAGCGTGGCTACGGCAAGCGCACCGCGATCACCGAGTTCCCTGAGTACAAGCGTGGCGGTCAGGGCGTCATCGCCATGGTCAGCAACGAGCGTAACGGCCGTCTGGTCGGCGCCGTTCAGGTGCAGGAAGGCGAGGAGATCATGCTGATTTCCGACCAGGGCACGCTGGTGCGTACCCGTGTTGGCGAAGTTTCGAGTCTGGGCCGCAATACTCAGGGCGTGACCCTGATCAAGCTGGCCAAGGACGAGAAACTGGTCGGTCTGGAGCGCGTCCAGGAGCCATCGGAAGTCGAGGGCGAAGAGCTGGACGGCGAAGCGTTCGAAGGCGAAGAGGTTGATGCTGACGTGATTGGCGCCGTCGACACCGACGAGTCCGCTGACGATGCGCAAGCGGATCCCGCGGCTGACGAAGAAGAGCCGCAGGAGTAACGCCGAGAGGGGGGGCTGGTGACAGCCCCCCCTTTTTGACCGATGCCCTACGCGCCGGTCAACAGTTTCGGTAACGTGTGATCGTAATGAAACGAGAACCTTCCGCATTTCCCCGCACTTCACCCGTTCCAAATTAATTCAGTGACACGACGAGAGTGGATATGAGCAAGCGAGCCTTTAACTTCTGCGCAGGTCCTGCCGCGCTCCCTGAAGCTGTTCTGCTGCGTGCCCAGGCCGAACTCCTGGACTGGCATGGCAAAGGCCTGTCCGTCATGGAAATGAGCCATCGCAGCGACGAGTTCGTCTCCATTGCCACCAAGGCGGAGCAGGATTTTCGCGATCTGCTGTCCATCCCCTCCCATTACAAAGTGCTGTTTCTTCAAGGTGGCGGTAGCCAGCAATTCGCTCAGGTTCCATTGAACCTGCTGCCTGAAAACGGCACGGCCGACTACATCGACACCGGCATCTGGTCGCAGAAAGCCATTGAAGAAGCATCGCGTTACGGCAACATCAATGTCGCCGCCAGCGCCAAACCCGCCGATTATTTCGCCATTCCCGGCCAGAGCGAGTGGAAGCTGTCGAAAGACGCGGCCTACGTTCACTACGTGCCCAACGAGACCATTGGCGGTCTGCAATTCAACTGGATTCCGGAAACCGGCGACGTGCCGCTGGTCGCCGACATGTCTTCGGACATCCTCTCGCGCCGCCTCGACGTTTCGCGTTTCGGCATGATCTTCGCGGGCGCCCAGAAGAACATCGGCCCGAGCGGCATCGTCGTGGCGATCATCCGCGAGGACCTGCTGGGTCGCGCGCGTTCCCTGTGCCCGACGATGCTCAACTACAAGGTCGCGGCCGACAACGGCTCGATGTACAACACGCCGCCGACGCTGGCCTGGTACCTGTCCGGTCTGGTCTTCGAATGGCTGAAAGAGCAGGGCGGTGTCGAAGCCATGGCCGCGCGCAATGAACTCAAGCAGCGCACGCTGTACGACTTCATCGATGCCAGCGGCCTGTACAGCAATCCGATCAACCCGTCCGACCGCTCGTGGATGAACGTGCCGTTCCGTCTGGCCGATGATCGCCTGGACAAGCCGTTCCTCGCGGGTGCCGAAGCGCGCAATTTGCTTAACCTCAAAGGCCACCGTTCGGTCGGCGGCATGCGCGCGTCCATCTACAATGCCATCGACCTCAGTGCGGTCAACGCCCTGACCGCGTACATGGCAGAGTTCGAGAAGGAACACGGCTAATGTCTGAACAAGCACTCAAGGCCCTGCGGGTCCGCATCGACAACCTGGACGAAAAAGTTCTGGAGCTGATCAGCGAACGTGCCCGCTGCGCCCAGGAAGTCGCCCGGGTCAAGATGGCCGACCTGCCAGCGGGCGAGGTGCCGGTGTTCTACCGGCCTGAGCGTGAAGCGGCGGTCCTGAAACGTGTCATGGAGCGTAACCGTGGCCCGTTGAGCAATGAAGAGATGGCGCGGCTGTTCCGCGAAATCATGTCCTCGTGCCTGGCGCTGGAGCAGCCGCTCAAGGTCGCTTATCTGGGTCCCGAGGGCACGTTCACCCAGGCTGCCGCGCTGAAGCATTTCGGCCACGCCGTCATCAGCAAGCCGATGGCTGCGATCGATGAAGTGTTCCGTGAAGTGGCCGCCGGTGCGGTGAATTTCGGTGTCGTCCCGGTGGAGAACTCCACCGAAGGTGCAGTCAACCACACGCTGGACAGCTTCCTTGAGCACGACATGGTGATCTGTGGCGAAGTCGAGCTGCGCATTCACCATCATCTGCTGGTGGGCGAAAGCACCAAGACTGACAGCATCAGCCGCATCTATTCCCACGCCCAGTCCCTGGCGCAATGCCGCAAGTGGCTGGACGCGCACTACCCGAACGTCGAGCGCATCGCCGTTGCCAGCAACGCCGATGCGGCCAAGCGGGTCAAGGGCGAGTGGAACTCGGCGGCGATCGCCGGTGATATGGCGGCGGGCCTTTACGGCCTGACGCGGATTGCCGAGAAGATCGAAGACCGTCCGGACAACGCCACGCGTTTCCTCATGATCGGCAATCAGGAAGTGCCGCCGACCGGTGACGACAAAACGTCGATCATTGTGTCGATGAGCAACAAGCCGGGCGCGCTGCATGAACTGCTGGTGCCGTTTCACCAAAACGGCATCGACCTGACGCGCATCGAGACGCGCCCCTCGCGAAGCGGGAAATGGACCTACGTGTTCTTCATCGACTTCGTCGGCCACCACCGCGACCCGCTGATCAAGGCCGTCCTCGAGCAGATCAGCCAGGAAGCCGTGGCGCTCAAGGTGTTGGGTTCCTATCCGAAGGCAGTGCTTTGATCCTGCGTCCGGACTTGTAGCCCTACGGGTTTCACTGAAGAGGTAAAGCGGTACATGAGCGGCGACTTCCTCACGCTGGCACAGCCCGGCGTGCAAAAACTATCGCCTTACGTTCCCGGCAAACCGGTGGACGAACTGGCGCGTGAACTGGATATCGATCCGGCGCGCATCATCAAGCTGGCGAGCAATGAAAACCCGATGGGCGCCAGCCCCAAGGCGTTGCAGGCGATCAAAGACGCGCTGGCGGAATTGACCCGCTACCCGGACGGCAACGGTTTCGAGCTCAAGCAGCGGCTGTCGCAAGCCTGTGGCGTGCAGCCCGAGCAAGTGACGCTGGGCAACGGCTCCAACGATATTCTGGAAATCGTCGCCCGTGCCTATCTGGCGCCGGGGCTGAATGCGGTGTTCAGCGAACACGCGTTCGCCATCTATCCGATTGTCACCCAGGCCGTGGGCGCGACTGCTCACGTCGCCAGGGCAAAGGCGTGGGGTCACGACCTGCCGGCCATGCTCGCCGCCATCGACAGCAACACCCGAGTCGTCTTCATCGCCAACCCCAGCAACCCCACCGGGACCTGGTTCGGGCCAAGCGCGCTGGCGGATTTCCTCACGCAGGTGCCTGACAACGTGTTGGTCGTGCTGGACGAGGCCTACATCGAATACGCCGAAAGCGCCGAGCTGCCTGACGGGCTTAACTTCCTGAGCGCCTATCCAAACCTGCTGGTGTCGCGGACGTTTTCCAAGGCCTATGGCCTGGCGTCGTTGCGCGTCGGCTATGGGTTGTCCTCGCCGGTCGTGGCCGACGTGCTGAACCGCGTGCGTCAGCCGTTCAACGTCAACAGCCTCGCGCTGGCCGCCGCTTGCGCTGCGCTGGGCGACGTGGACTACGTTGCGCGAAGCCGTCAGCTCAATGAAGCCGGCATGCAGCAGTTGGAAGAGGGGCTTGGTCAGATGGGCCTGAGCTGGATTCCCTCCAAAGCCAACTTCATCGCCGTAGACCTAGGCCGCGAGGCCGCTTCGGTTTACGAAGGATTGCTGCGTGAAGGTGTGATCGTTCGCCCGATTGGTGGTTATGGCATGCCCAATCATCTGCGTGTGAGCATCGGTTTGCCGAGCGAGAACAGTCGTTTCCTCGAGGCGTTGAGCAAGGTTCTGGCACGTGGTTGATGTCACGTCGCTGCAACCCGCTGCGCCTATGATCGGCCGCCTGGTGGTGGTCGGCCTCGGCCTGATCGGAGGGTCGTTCGCCAAGGGCTTGAAGGAGAGTGGCCTGTGTCGCGAAGTCGTGGGCGTCGATCTCGACCCGCAATCGCGCACACTGGCCGTGGAGCTGGGCGTGGTCGATCGCTGTGAAGACACTCTCGCTGCCGCCTGCGTAGGGGCTGACGTCATTCAGTTGGCCGTGCCGATTCTGGCCATGGAAAAACTCCTCGGCGTACTGGCTGGATTGGACCTGGGCAATGCCGTGCTGACCGACGTCGGTAGCGCCAAAGGCAATGTGGTCCGCGCCGCGCGTGAAGCGTTCGGTGTGATGCCGCCGCGCTTCGTGCCCGGCCACCCGATTGCCGGCTCCGAGCAGAGCGGAGTGGAAGCCTCCAACGCCGAGCTGTTCAAGCGGCACAAAGTCATCCTCACGCCACTGGCCGAAACCGACCCATTGGCGCTGGCGCTGGTTGACCGTCTCTGGTCGGCACTGGGCGCCGACGTCGAGCACATGCAGGTCGAGCGCCACGATGAAGTGCTGGCGGCGACCAGTCATTTGCCGCACCTTCTGGCGTTCGGCCTGGTGGATTCGCTGGCCAAACGTAACGAAAACCTCGACATCTTCCGCTATGCGGCGGGGGGCTTACGCGACTTCACGCGCATCGCCGGTAGTGATCCGGTGATGTGGCATGACATCTTCCTGGCGAATCGCGAGGCGGTGCTGCGCACCCTCGACACCTTCCGCAGCGACCTTGATGCGCTGCGCGATGCCGTGGATGCAGGCGATGGCCACCAGTTGCTCGGTGTGTTCACCCGGGCCCGGGTCGCCCGCGAGCATTTCGGCAAGATCCTTGCCCGTCGTGCCTACGTCGAACAAGCCACGTGCGCCGACCTGAAGTTTATCGGGAAGCCTGGCGGCGTTGTCCGGGGGCGGGTTCGCGTGCCGGGTGACAAGTCGATTTCCCATCGGGCGATCATGCTCGGGTCCCTGGCCCAGGGCACCAGCGTCGTCGAAGGCTTTCTCGAGAGTGAGGACGCGCTGGCGACGTTGCAGGCATTCCGCGACCTGGGCGTGGTCATCGAGGGCCCACACCACGGTCGCCTGACCATTCATGGCGTCGGCCTCAACGGGCTGCGACCTGCGCCGGGACCGCTTTATCTGGGTAACTCGGGCACGTCGATGCGCCTGCTCTGTGGCCTGATGGCCGCGCAGCGATTCGACAGCGTGCTGACCGGCGATGCCTCGCTGTCTCGGCATTCGATGACCCGTGTCGTCGAACCGTTGCGCCAGATGGGCGCCGTGATCGACACCGCAGAAGACGGCCGGCCGCCGCTGACCCTTCGCGGCGGGCAGGGTCTTCAGGCCATCCGCTACGACATGCCATTGCCCAGCGCTCAGGTGAAATCCGCGCTGTTGCTCGCCGGTCTCTACGCAAATGGCACAACGATGGTGCACGAGCCAGCCCCGACCCGGGACCACACCGAGCGCATGCTGCAAGGGTTGGGTCATTCGGTTTCCGCTCATGACGCGACAGTCGCGTTGCAGTCAGGGGTTGAGCTCAAGGCCGCCCGCATCGAAGTGCCCGCCGATATTTCTTCGGCGGCGTTCTTTCTGGTGGCAGCCTCCATCGCCGACGGGTCGGATTTGATCCTCGAAGGGGTGGGTGTGAACCCGACGCGCTCGGGCGTCATCGATATCCTGCGCCTGATGGGCGCGGACATCACGCTGGACAACCCGCGCGATGCGGGCGGTGAGCCGGTGGCTGATCTGCACGTGCGCCATGCCCGTCTCAGGGGTATCGATATCCCGCTGGCCCTGATACCGCTGGCCACTGACGAGCTCCCGGCGCTCTTGATTGCCGCCGCTTGCGCCGAAGGGCGAACGGTCCTCAAGGGCGCTCAGGCATTGCGCGTCAAGGAATCAGACCGCCTTCGCGCCATGGCCAACGGTCTGGCGACGCTCGGCATAAACGTTGAAACGACCGCAGATGGCATCATTATTGATGGTGGAAACCTCGGCGGTGGTGAAATCAACGCGCAGGGCGATCACCGCGTCGCCATGGCATTCAGTATCGCGTCGCTGCGTGCGGCCAGCCCGATTCATATCCGGGACTGCGCCAATGTGGCGACTTCATTTCCCAGTTTCCTGACGCTGTGTGCTCAGGTGGGTATTCGTGTAACGCAAGAGGGGCAATCGTGAAAGTTCAAGCTCCGGTCATTACGATCGACGGACCCAGCGGTTCCGGGAAGGGCACGGTGGCCGGCAAGCTGGCCAAACGTCTGGGCTGGTCCCTGCTGGATTCCGGCGCGCTGTATCGGCTGCTGGCCTTCGCGGCCGTCAACCATGGCGTCGATCTGACCAATGAAGAAGCACTGAAACTGCTGGCTGCGCACCTGGACGTGCAGTTCATGGCAGCGACCGATGACCACGGTCAGCGCATTATCCTCGAAGGGGAGGACGTGACGTCGGCCATCCGCAATGAGCATGTCGGCAGTGGCGCGTCGCAGGTGGCGTCGTTGCCCGCTGTTCGTGAAGCACTGCTGCAGCGCCAGCGGGCGTTTCAGGAGTTTCCGGGCCTGATTGCCGACGGCCGCGACATGGGCACGGTGGTCTTTCCCGGTGCGCCGTTGAAGATTTTTCTGACGGCCAGCGTCGACGAGCGTGCCCGACGGCGATATTTGCAGTTGAAGGCCAAGGGTGACGATGTTAGTCTGCCGAGTCTGCTAGATGAGATCCGTGTCCGCGACGAGCGCGACACCCAGCGAGCGGTAGCCCCGCTCAAGCCGGCGCATGACGCCATTCAGCTGGATTCCACCGAATTGTCCATCGAGCAGGTGCTTGAACGCATCCTGAGTGAAGTCGCACTCCGCGATCTCGCCGGATGACCAGAAAGCCATGTGGGAGACCAGTCATAGTCCCGCAGGCTTTCTTTCATATGAACGAAACCCACGTTGTCTGGAGCGTGGCAGATGGGCGTATTCTTCGCCCTTATCAACAGGAATTAAAATGAGCGAAAGCTTTGCTGAACTTTTCGAAGAAAGCCTAAAGACTCTTAACCTTCAGGCCGGTTCGATCATCACCGCGATCATCGTCGATATCGATTACCAGGCTGGTTGGGTCACCGTTCACGCTGGTCTGAAGTCCGAAGGCCTCATCCCGCTGGAGCAGTTCCACAACGATGCTGGCGAGCTGACCATCAAGATCGGCGATGAAGTCCACGTTGCGCTGGACGCGGTCGAAGACGGCTTTGGCGAAACCAAGCTGTCCCGCGAAAAAGCCAAGCGTGCCGAGTGCTGGATCGTTCTGGAAGCGGCTTTCGCAGCTGAGGAAGTGGTCAAGGGCGTTATCAACGGTAAGGTTAAAGGCGGCTTCACAGTCGACGTTAACGGCATCCGTGCGTTCCTGCCAGGTTCTCTGGTTGACGTCCGTCCAGTGCGCGACACCACGCACCTGGAAGGCAAAGAGCTGGAATTCAAGGTCATCAAGCTGGACCAGAAGCGCAACAACGTTGTCGTTTCCCGTCGCAGTGTCCTGGAAGCCGAAAACAGCGCCGAGCGCGAAGCTCTGCTGGAATCGCTGCAGGAAGGCCAGCAGGTCAAGGGTATCGTCAAGAACCTCACCGATTACGGCGCATTCGTCGATCTGGGTGGCGTCGATGGCCTGCTGCACATCACCGACATGGCCTGGAAGCGCATCAAACATCCATCGGAAATCGTCAACGTTGGCGATGAGATCGATGTAAAGGTCCTGAAGTACGATCGCGAGCGCAATCGTGTTTCCCTGGGTCTGAAGCAACTGGGTGAAGATCCATGGGTTGCTATCAAGGCTCGTTACCCGGAAGGCACTCGCGTTACCGCGCGCGTTACCAACCTGACCGACTACGGCTGCTTCGCAGAGCTGGAAGAAGGCGTGGAAGGCCTGGTACACGTTTCCGAAATGGACTGGACCAACAAGAACATCCACCCGTCTAAAGTCGTTCAGGTTGGCGACGAAGTGGAAGTCATGGTTCTGGACATCGACGAAGAGCGTCGTCGTATCTCCCTCGGCATCAAGCAGTGCAAATCTAACCCGTGGGAAGATTTCTCTGGCCAGTTCAACAAGGGCGACAAGATCTCCGGCACCATCAAGTCGATCACCGATTTCGGTATCTTCATTGGTCTGGACGGCGGCATCGACGGTCTGGTTCACCTGTCCGACATCTCCTGGAACGAAGTGGGCGAAGAAGCCGTACGTCGTTTCAAGAAGGGCGACGAGCTTGACACCGTGATCCTGTCGGTTGATCCAGAGCGTGAGCGGATCTCGCTGGGCATCAAGCAGCTGGAAAGCGATCCGTTCTCCGAGTACGTCACTGTCAATGACAAAGGCGCTATCGTCCGCGGTATCGTTAAAGAAGTTGACGCCAAAGGCGCCATCATCACTCTGGCCGACGACATCGAAGCGACCCTCAAAGCCTCCGAAATCAGCCGTGACCGCGTTGAAGATGCGCGTAACGTTCTGAAAGAAGGCGAAGAGATCGAAGCCAAGATCATCAGCGTTGACCGCAAGAGCCGCGTGATCAGCTTGTCCATCAAGTCGAAAGACGTTGAAGACGAGAAAGAAGCGATTCAGAGCCTGCGTAGCAAGCCTGAAACCGCTGAAAGCACTGGTCCTACCACTCTGGGTGACCTGCTGCGTGCTCAAATGGAAAAACAGAACTGAGTTCTGTCTGACCATTGAAAAAGGGCGACTTCGGTCGCCCTTTTTTGTGGGCGGGTGTTTTTGCGGCATGTTCGGCCAGTGCCTGTTGACGATCTTCAAGCTCGGTTGATTTAAGTCTGGACATACTCTGTTCAAATGCTTCAGGTCATGCTAAAACCTTCAAAGCGCTTTACCTAGCTGCTTGAAAAAGAAGGGAAAAACATGACGAAGTCGGAGTTGATCGAACGAATTGTCACCCATCAAGGACTGCTCTCATCCAAAGATGTGGAGCTGGCCATCAAGACCATGCTTGAGCAGATGTCGCAGTGCCTCGCGACGGGCGACCGTATTGAAATACGCGGCTTCGGCAGCTTTTCCCTGCATTATCGCGCGCCTCGCGTAGGCCGCAATCCAAAGACAGGCCAGTCTGTCAGCCTCGATGGCAAGTTCGTCCCTCACTTCAAGCCAGGCAAAGAGCTCCGCGACCGGGTGAACGAAGAAGAGGAGCACGAGCTCCAATAGCTCTTTGAGGAGTTCTCATGCGAAATGTGAAGCGTCTGATCTTTTTAGTTATCGCCCTGTTGATCGCAGCGGCGATTCTCGTATTTGTGCTGGAAAACCAGCAAACCGTCGCACTGGTATTCTTTGGCTGGAACGCGCCCGAGCTGCCTGTTGCCGTGCCGGTGATCTTTGCACTGCTGGTGGGCATGTTGATTGGCCCGCTGTTGGTTTCAGTCGCGCGTCTGCGCAGGAAGCCCAAAGCGTCACGCCTGCCCTGATAGAATCCCCGCGCGCCAGACACCTCAACGCTTGCGTTGAAGATAATTACAGGCGCACCTATAACTAATTCCCTTTTTCAATGCCTAACCCACGCCTCAAGCTTTCAGGCGCGAGGGTTGCGTGCAGTTCTTCATTCGAGCTGCTTCTACTGAACAGAGGAACCTTCGGGTTTTTTCGTCGCATAGGTTTTTACACATGAATTCCGACTATCCCGCTCTTCAGACTCGCTGCTTCAAGGCCTACGACATCCGTGGTCAGGTGCCTAATGACCTTGACGATGACATCGCGTACCGCATCGGGCGGTCCATGGTTGTCGAACTGGGTGCCAAAAATATCGTCGTGGGCCGAGACATGCGTCTTGAAAGCCCGGCCTTGGCTCAAGCGTTGATCAAAGGCATCCAGGAAGCCGGCGCGGATGTCATCGACATCGGCCTGTGCGGCACCGAAGAAGTCTATTTCGCCACCAGCCACTACGAAGCAGACGGCGGCGTGATGGTCACGGCCAGTCATAACCCGAAGGGTTATAACGGCATGAAGCTGGTGCAAAAGTCGTCTCGTCCTATCAGCGGTGACACCGGCCTTGATGCCATTCGCCAGCGTGTCGATGCGGGCGATTTCGGTCAGGTTGCCGCCCAGCACGGCAGCGTTCAGTCCAAGCCGGACAAAACGGCCTACATTCAGCACCTGCTGACCTACGTCAAAGACGCCGATCTTCGTCCACTGAAGATCCTCGCTGATCCGGGCAATGGCGCGGTCGGTCCTGCACTGGAGGCGATCCGCTCCCAGCTGCCGTTCGAGTGGGTCATCATCAACGCTGAGCCGGATGGCAACTTCCCTAATGGCGTACCGAACCCGCTGCTGCCGGAAAACCGCAGCATCACCCGCGACGCGCTGCTCAAGCACGGTTGCGACCTGGGTCTGGCCTGGGACGGCGATTTCGACCGTTGCTTCTTCTTTGACGAGCAGGGCCGTTTCGTCGAGGGCTACTACCTGGTGGGCCTGCTGGCAGAAATGCTACTCAAGCAACACCCGGGCTCGAAAATCATTCACGACCCGCGCCTGACCTGGAACACCATTGATCAGGTCGAGCAGGCGGGCGGCACGCCGGTGCTGTGCAAAACCGGCCACGCCTTTATCAAGGAGCGCATGCGTCTTGAAGACGCCGTGTATGGCGGCGAAATGAGTGCGCACCACTACTTCCGCGATTTCGCCTATTGCGACAGCGGCATGATCCCGTGGCTGCTGGTCGCTGCACTGATGTCGGTGTCCGGCAAGAAGTTCTCGCAGCTGGTCGATGAGCGCATGGCGGCCTACCCGTGCAGCGGCGAGATCAACTACAAAGTCGACGACGTCAAATCCATCATCGCCAAGATCCTGGAGCACTACACGCCGTCCTGCTCGAACATCGACAGAACCGACGGCATCAGCCTTGAGTTCGCTGAGTGGCGTTTCAACCTGCGCGGTTCGAACACCGAGCCGTTGCTGCGTCTGAACGTCGAAAGCCGTCGTGATCCAGCCCTGGTCGAAGCCAAGGTGAAAGAGATCGAAGCGTTGATCAACGGCAAGTGATGCACTTGGCACGCGGTCCTGCTGACTGAATGGCAGGGCCGCGAGCCAATCGTCTACAATGGCGCCGCTGCCCCGCAGCGGCCGTCATGATTGACGACGAATTCTTATGTGCATGGATCGGATATGACCAGAAAAATCCTGGTAACAGGCAGTTCGGGATTTTTGGGAACAGCGCTGGTTGACCACCTTGCACACCTGCCTGACACGCACATTGTTGCGGTGAGCCGACGGGCGATGCCCCATTCTTCTGCAAACGTCACGACGGCCACTGTTGCCGGGCTGACTGCCGACACCCCATGGCAAGCAGTGCTGCACGACGTCGATACGGTCGTTCATGCTGCAGCGCGGGTGCATGTCATGCACGACACCGCGGCTGACCCCCTTTCGCTGTACCGGGAGGTCAACACCCTCGGCACGCTGAACCTCGCTGAGCAGGCCGCCGCAGCCGGTGTCCGGCGCTTCATCTTTATCAGCACGATCAAGGTCAACGGCGAGTCCACTGCGCGGGGCCAATGCTTTCGTCCGGACGACGCGCCCAATCCGAGCGATCCCTACGCCATCTCCAAGCACGAAGCAGAACAGGGCCTTCTGGCGCTGGCAAAGACCTCTGCGATGGAGGTGGTGATCATCCGTCCAGTGCTGGTGTATGGGCCCGGCGTCAAGGCGAACTTCCTGCAGCTGATGCGCACCCTGCGCAAAGGTGTGCCGTTGCCGCTCGGTTCGGTGAACAATGCGCGCAGCCTGGTCTCGCTGGACAATTTGATCGACCTGATCCGCGTCTGCATCGATCATCCTGCCGCCGCGAACCAGGTCTTTCTGGTCAGCGACGGCCGGGACCTGTCGACCACCGAACTGGCCGCCCGCCTCAAATCGCACATTGGGGCATCGGGTTGGCTTATCCCCGTCCCCGAATCCCTTATCATGCTCGGCGCCTCACTGTTGGGTCGCACATCGGCGGCCGAGCGGGTGCTGGGTTCGCTGCGGGTGGACATCAGCAAAAATCGCGAACGGTTGCAGTGGCAGCCCCCGGTGTCGGTAGAGGACGGCCTGAAAAAGACCGTCGAGCATTTTCTGGTTACGGATCGAGCATGAATTATTGGTGGGTCGCGGTTGCTGTTGGGGTGTTGTCGTTTGCGCTGACGCATGTATTGCGACGATATGCATTGCACAAGAGCCTGCTCGATATTCCCAACGGTAGAAGCTCTCATACGATCCCGACGCCTCGGGGCGGCGGTGTGGCGATTGTCATCAGCTACCTGGTGGCACTGGTCTGGATGCTTTGTGCAGGGCTGATAGGGCGCGATCCGTTCCTGGCCATGTTCGGCGCGGGCGCGATGATCGCGGCGCTGGGGTTTCTCGACGATCACGGCCACATCGCGGCGCGATGGCGCTTGTTGGGGCATTTCTTCGCCGCGGCGTGGGCGTTGTTCTGGCTGGGAGGTCTTCCGCCGATCAGCGTGTTCGGCATGACCCTCGCCCCGGGCGTGATCGTCAACGTGCTGGCGGCGTTCTACCTGGTCTGGCTGCTTAATCTGTACAACTTCATGGACGGCATCGACGGCATTGCCAGCGTCGAGGCGATCTGCGTCTGCGTCGGTGCGGCGATCATCTACGCCCTCAGCGGTGTCGCCACGCTGGTGTGGCTGCCGGTCCTGCTGGCGTGCGCAGTGGCGGGCTTTCTGGCCTGGAATTTCCCCCCGGCAAAGATCTTCATGGGCGACGCCGGCAGCGGGTTTCTCGGCATCATGCTCGGTTGTCTGTCGCTGCAGGGCGCGTGGATTTCCTCGCAGTTCTTGTGGGTATGGCTTATCCTCCTCGGGGTTTTCATCGTAGACGCTACCGTAACCCTCATCCGTCGGCTCATTCGGGGCGACAAGGTCTATGAGGCGCACAGAAGTCACGCTTATCAATTCGCCTCGCGCCGTTTTGGCAAGCACCTTCCCGTGACGTCCGCAGTCGGTGTAATCAATCTGTGCTGGCTGTTGCCGGTCGCTGTAGGTGTCACCCGTTTCGGGCTGGACGGGGCACTCGGCGTGATCATTGCTTACGCTCCATTGCTCGCCCTGGCAGTCATCTTCAAGGCAGGGGCGCTTGAAAAAAGCTGAGCGTGGACATTGGCGCTGATGCTGTTGATCCGATTCCCTTGCGGGACAGGAATCAATGGCCGGTGCAAGGGTCGACTGAAAGGAGTTTGAACGCGTGCTTGAGGGGACAATGGAGAAAATTCGCACTTCGCTGCTGGCGCTGCCTCGCCGGCACAAGCGGATCATGCAGGTCGCCGCAGACGTCTGTCTGATCTGGTTCGCGTTGTGGATGGCGTTCGTCGTTCGCCTGGGCATCGACGAGCTCATCAATCCCCTGGAAATCCATACCTGGCTGTTCGCAAGCGCCCCCGTGGTGGCCATCCCGCTGTTCATTAGGTTCGGCATGTACCGCGCGGTCATGCGTTATTTCGGCAACGACGCGCTGATCGCGATCATCAAAGCCGTCAGTCTTTCGGCCCTGATTCTCGGGGTCGTGGTCTACCTCTACAGCAACCACCAGCACGTTGTGCCACGATCGGTGATGTTCAATTACTGGTGGCTGAGCCTGGTGATGATCGGTGGCCTGCGGCTGGCCATGCGTCAGTACTTCCTCGGCGACTGGTTCTCTGCCGCTCGCCATGTGCCGTTCGCGACCCGTGACGATGGCCTGCCCAAAGTGGCCATTTACGGCGCCGGCGCGGCAGGTAATCAACTGGTTGCCGCCTTGCGCATGGGCCGGTCGATGCGCCCCGTGGCGTTTATCGATGACGACGACTCGATCTCCAACCGGGTCATTTCCGGGCTGCAGGTCTACAAGCCCAAGCACATTCAGCAGATGATCGATGTGACCGGCGCCCAGGAAATCCTGCTGGCGATTCCGTCGTCAGCCCGTGCGCGCCGCCGGGAAATTCTCGGCTTCCTCGAAGGCTTCCCGCTGCATGTTCGCAGCGTGCCGAATTTCTCTGATCTGGCCGCCGGCCGGGTGAAGGTCGACGATCTGCAGGAAGTCGACATCGCCGACCTGCTCGGCCGCGACGCCGTACCTGCCCAGGAAGAACTGCTCGAACACTGCATCAAGAACCAGTGCGTGCTGGTGACCGGGGCAGGGGGCTCGATCGGCTCGGAGCTGTGCCGGCAGATCCTGCTGCTGAAGCCGACCACGCTGCTGCTGCTTGATCACAGCGAATTCAACCTGTACACAATCCTCACCGAACTGGAGCGGAGGGTGGCCCGCGAGTCGCTCAAGGTCAAGTTGCTGCCGATCCTGGGCTCGATTCGCAATCACGCCAAGTTGCTGGACGTGATGAAGACCTGGCAGGTCAACACGGTCTACCACGCGGCGGCCTACAAGCATGTGCCGATGGTCGAGCACAACATCGCCGAGGGTGTGCTCAACAACGTGGTCGGTACGCTGAATGCGGCCCAAGCCGCGCTGCAGGCCGGCGTGGCGAACTTCGTGTTGATCTCCACCGACAAGGCCGTGCGCCCGACCAATGTGATGGGCAGCACCAAGCGCCTGGCCGAGCTGACGTTGCAGGCACTGAGCCGGGAAACCGCGCCGGTGATGTTCGGCGACCGCTCCAATGTGCATCAGGTCAACAAGACCCGATTCATCATGGTGCGATTCGGCAATGTGCTGGGGTCGTCCGGCTCGGTGATCCCGCTGTTCCATCAGCAGATCAAATCCGGTGGGCCGCTGACGGTCACGCACCCGAAAATCACCCGCTACTTCATGACCATTCCGGAAGCGGCGCAGTTGGTGATCCAGGCCGGTTCCATGGGGCAGGGCGGCGACGTGTTCGTGCTCGACATGGGCGAGCCGGTGCGCATCATCGAGCTGGCCGAGAAGATGGTGCATCTGTCGGGCCTGAGCATCCGCTCGGAACACAACCCCCAGGGCGACATTGCCATCGAGTTCACCGGACTGCGGCCTGGCGAGAAGCTCTATGAGGAGCTGCTGATCGGCAACAACGTGGCAGCGACTCGCCACCCGATGATCATGAGCGCCCAGGAAGATTTCCTCACGTGGGACGTCTTCAAGCAAAGCCTTTCGCAGCTGCTCAAGGCGTTGGACGACGATGATTACACCCGCGTGCGGCAGATCCTCGGGGACACCGTCAGTGGCTATGCGCCCGAGGGCGATATCGTCGACTGGATTCATCAGCAGCGTCGTCGGGAACCCTGAGTACACGCACACCGGAAACCTTTTCTTACGCAGCCAAATGATCGCTGAAACGGGCGCCAGGCCGCTGTGCACGGAGCCTGCGAGACAGGACATATCCGGTCACCGATCCCTGCGTTGACGCACTGCCGCCATCGGCTAGGTTTGGGAAGCAGCTCAGGAATGCTGCTTCCACTTACGATGCCGATGGAGCATGACTCATGCGTACTTCTTACCTGTCCTCTCTGATCTTCGCACTGCTGGCGAGTACGTCCCTCGCCGTGACTGCCGCCCCTGCCGCCACCCCGCCGGACGCCAGCAAACCTGCCATGTCCGCGCCGGCGGGCATGCAGGACGCCAAGGTCAATCTCAACAGCGCGAGTGCGGAAACCCTTCAGAAAGAGCTGTCCGGCATTGGCGCCGCGAAGGCCAACGCCATCGTCGCTTACCGTGAAGAACACGGCGGCTTCACGGCGGTGGACGAGTTGCTCGAAGTGAAGGGCATCGGCAAAGCGCTGCTGGACAAGAACCGCGACAAGCTGTCGATCAACTAAAACCCTGTGAGCAAAGGCCGATCACTGATCGGTCTTTTTTATGCCTGCGATAAACCAGGGCTGGCCAATCATGCACTACATGAAAAATGTCGACTGACATATTATTTTTTAAATTACGGATGTAATATCTCTCCGCCGCTACGCTTACCTTCCCACGGAGAACGTTCATGACTACTCAGACTCAAGGCAAAGCTGTCATCACCGGCGCCTCGTCGGGCATTGGCTTCACTTACGCGGACCGGCTGGCACGGCGCGGATTTGATCTGGTGCTGGTGGCCCGTGACCAGGCGCGGCTGGAAGCACTGGCGACCGATCTGCGCGCCAAGCATTCGATCCACGTTGAGGTGGTGAAAGCCGACCTGACCCAGCCCGCCGACGTCAGCGTTCTCGAGCAGCGTTTGCGCTCGGACGCATCGGTCACTTTGCTGGTGAACAACGCCGGGGTTGCACTGAGTACGCCCCTTGCCGAATCGGATCTGGGGGAAGTGGACCGTCTGATTCAACTCAATATCGTGGCGCTGACCCATCTGGCATCAGCGGCAGCGGCCGGTTTCGCGGCGCGCGGCACCGGGGCGATCATCAATATCGCTTCCGTTGTGCCCATGCTGCCGGAGCGCTTCAACGCGGTGTACACGGCCAGCAAGGCCTATGTGTTGAGCCTGACCCAGTCGCTGGCCGCCGAGATGAACGAACGGGGCGTGCAGGTTCAGGCGGTGATGCCCGGTGCCACACGCACTGAAATCTGGGAGCGCGCGGGCATGGACATCAACGCCTTCCCGCCGGAAATGGTCATGGACGTCAACGAAATGGTCGACGCCGCGTTGGCCGGGTTTGATCAGCAGGAGCGGGTGACCATTCCGTCGCTGCCCGATGCCGCGCACTGGCAGGCGTTCACCCAGGCACGCCTGGCGCTGGGCCCGAATCTGTCGCTGCAGCACGCGGCGCAGCGTTACAAAACGGCTGGCGCGTAAGGGTGCCGGCCACTGCCAAAAACGAGGAGAAGGTGAACCCATGAGTGAGCGTCGCATCGTAGTGACGGGTATGGGGCTGGTAACGCCATTGGGCTCCGGCGTCGAAGCGGTATGGAAGCGGTTGCTCGAAGGCCGCTCCGGCATTGTGCAGTTGCCTGAGGGGACGGTGGCTGATTTGCCGGGAAAAGTCGGCGGCCCGGTGCCGACACTGGAGCAAGACCCTGAAGCCGGGTTCGATGCTGACGCTGCGGCGCCGCCCAAAGAGCAGAAGAAGATGGACCGCTTCATCTTGTTCGCCCTGGGCGCTGCGCAACAGGCGGTCAAGCAGGCGGGCTGGGTGCCGTCCACCGAAGAGGAGCGCGAACGCACCGCGACCATCATCGGCGCCGGCGTCGGTGGATTCGGCGCCATCGCCGAGGCCGTGCGCATTACGGACAGCCGCGGGCCGCGGCGCTTGTCGCCGTTCACCATTCCGTCGTTTCTGGTCAATCTGGCAGCCGGGCATGTGTCGATCCAGCACGGTTTCAAAGGTCCGCTGGGCGCCCCGGTGACGGCATGTGCGGCGGGTGTCCAGGCGATCGGCGATGCCGCGCGGCTGATTCGCAACGGGGAGGCGGACGTGGCCATCTGCGGTGGCGCCGAAGCCTGTATCGACCGCGTCGCCCTAGGCGGTTTTGCGGCCGCCCGTGCGCTCTCCCATGGCTTCAACGAAACGCCTGCGCGCGCTTCGCGGCCCTTCGACCGTGACCGCGACGGCTTCGTCATGGGCGAAGGCGCGGGGATCATCGTTATCGAAACCCTGGAGCACGCACTTGCCCGCGGTGCAACGCCCATCGTCGAGCTGGTCGGCTACGGCACCAGCGCGGACGCTTATCATCTGACTGCAGGGCCGGAGGATGGCAGTGGCGCGCGTCGAGCGATGCAGGCAGCGATCCGTCAGGCGGGCATCCAACCGGCCGACGTCCAGCACGTCAACGCCCACGCCACGTCCACCCCGGTGGGCGACAAGGGCGAAATGGCGGCGATCAAAACGGTGTTTGGTGACCAAAATGGCGTTGCCGTGACGTCGACCAAGTCCGCCACCGGGCACCTGCTCGGCGCAGCAGGCGGAATCGAGGCGATCTTCACGGCGTTGGCGATCCGCGATCAGATCGCGCCGATGACCCTCAATCTGGAGAACCCCGACGAAGCGGCAGCGGGCATCGACATCGTCCACGGCAAGGCGCGCCCGATGAACATCGAGTACGCACTGTCCAACGGTTTTGGCTTCGGGGGCGTGAACGCCAGCGTGCTGTTCCGTCGCTGGCATCCCTGAGGCATCAGTGAAACAAACGTAACGCTTTCCTGCCGAGAAAGGGCAGGAAAGTGAGCCTCAGCCCTCGATCAGTTGCTTGAGCTGATCGCGGGTGGTTTCCAGAATCCGCTCGGCCAGCGCCGGATCCTTTGCGCTGCGCGCCAGCACCATCGCCCCCACCAGCCCGGACATCAGCATGACGCTCTTGTCGCTGCTCTGCCCATCGGCCGGCATGCCTGCATCAAGGGTTGCGAGCATGCGGTGGATCAACTCGTCGGTGATCTCGCTCGGTTGCCCGCGCTGGCCCAGTTCGGACGCCATGGTCGGCAATGGGCAGCCCTTTTCCGGGTGATCGCGATGGGCGGTCGACAGGTACAAGTCGATGAACGTCTGGGTCGAGTTGTCTTCGGCCAGTTTCTCGGCGACTGAGGCGAGCATTTGGTCGACGGCGCAGCGCAGGGATTTCTCGACCAGGTCGTCCTTGGATTTGAAGTGGGCATAAAAACCACCGTGGGTCAGACCCAATGCTTTCATCAACGGCTGCAAACCGGTGGCGCCGATGCCGTCACGGCGAAAGCGCGCGGCGGCTTCCTGAAGGATGCGCTGGTGGGTCTGGGCTTTGTGATCTTCGGCGTAACGCATGGAGCGAGCCTCCCGAGTGTGGCTCTTGAAATGGTGGTCGACATTTTTACACGGATGACAGGCCGGTGCAGTACCCGCGTTGAAACACGAGCTGCCACCGGTCAGAGCGCCCCGTCCACCACCACCCGCTTACGACAGCGGATATCCGGCTATTTTGGCCCCATCATTTTCGCCAGCGCCTCAGGCCGGGGTGCGCCTTGTTGCTGCTGAAGGTGCCCGGCCTCGTCCTTGTAGAAAATCGACGGCGTGGCGGACAGGCCCATGTCTTCCATCAGTTTCATGTTGGCGTCGAGCTTGGCCTGGATGTCTTTGGGGATGTTCTGCATGGCCTTGAGCGTGCTGGCTTTGCCCGCCTGCTCGTGGTTCTGCAGGGCCAGTTCCGGGTTCGCGTCGGCCAGCAGGCTCGCGGCTTTGGCGGCGCTGTCCTCGCGGATCACGCCCACCATGATGTGGCGCAGTTGCACTTTGCCGGACTTCACCCAAGGCCGGGCCTGCTCCCAGAACAGGTTGCAGTACGGGCAGTTGGCGTCGCTGAACAGGTAGATGATTTTCGGCGCAGTCTTGGCGCCGTCGGCGATCCAGGTGCTGTTTTCCAAGCGGCCCCACATCGCCTCGGCCATCGGCCCATAGACCAGCTTCTGCAGGGGCGCGGTGCTCAGGTCCTCGCCCTTTTCATTGAACAGATTGCCGGCCAGCACATGCTTGCCGTCCGGGGTCAGGTACAGCGCCATGCCCTGATTCTGGTACTCGGCGGCGTAGCCCTTCAGTCCTGCCGGCGCGTCGAAGCTGCCTTTGATGGTCGCGCCCTTGGCTTCAAGCGCCTTGACCGGGGCGGGCAGTTCTTCGGCGTGGGCCAGCGCGCCTGGCAGGCTGAGCGAAACGGCGATAGCGATGAGCGCAGGGCGCAAGATGTTCATGGGGTGGTCCTCTGTTGCGAAGAAGGGGGTGACGAAGGCTGTGAAGACGTCGGTGAAGAAGCGCTCGGCGGCTGGCTGAGGCCGTTCAGGTAATGGGTGAGGCTGGCGCTGGACAGTTCGCCCAGATGCCCGTCCAGTTGACGGCCGTTCATCCCGTAAAACAGCGTGGTGGGCAGGGCGGCTGAACCGGCACGGCGACCCAGTTCGCCGCTGTCATCGAACAGCACGTTGCCCAGTTGCAGACCCTGGCTGCTGAGAAACGTCGCCACTTCACGGGGGCTTTCTCCCTGATTGACGAACAGAAATACGACGTCGGGATTGGCCTGCTGCGCGGCTTGCAGCACGGGCATTTCCCGGCGGCACGGCGGGCACCACGTCGCCCACAGGTTGATCACCAGTTTGCGGCCTGTGTAATCGCGCAGCTGCACGGACTCGCCGGCGCCGTTGCGCAGCGTCAGATCCGGCAGCGGGACATCCCGACGCAGGCTTTCAATGGCCAGACTACTCAGCCACCAGAACAGCAACCCGCTGGCGACGCCCCATCCCAGTGGCCTGCGCTGCAATGGTCGGCGCCACGCGATGACAGCGGCGCCGACCACAACCGCCAGAACTCCGGGCCAGGCACTGAAGCCGCCGTCGCGGACATCAACGATGCGCAGCAGGTCGCTTTCATACTGCGCCCAGTAGCGCGCGACGAACGCCAGACGCGCCACCAGCAGTCCGAACATAAACAGGCCGAAGACGGCGCGTTCCGGGTTTATTCGCTGCTTGCGGCCACTGATCCAGCCGACCAAAGTGGCCAGCGCCAAGGCAACAAGCAGCAGCAAATGATTAAGCGACAGGGCGAACGGCCCCACGGAAAAACTCAGCATCAGTCGCGCCCCCGGGTGGTTTGCCAGTGCTGCAAAAACCCGTCGAGGCCCACTTCTCCGGTGATACGCCGGTCGCGTCGTTCGCTGCCGTCCGGTGCGATCCACACCAGCGTCGGCGGGCCCGGCACGTTGAAACGATCAAGCAGCGCCCGGCTGGCGTCGTTGTCGGCCGTGACATCAAGGCGCAGCAGGCGCACGCCGTTCAAGGCCTGCAGGGTTTCAGCTTTGGCGAACACGGTCTTTTCCATGATTTTGCAGGACACGCACCAGTCAGCGTAATAGTCGACCAGCACCCACTGCCCAGCGGCTGCTGCAGCGGCGAGTTCGCGGTCCAGGGCCTGCGGTTCCTTGATCGTGGTGAACGCGTCATGGGCCGCGCTTGGGGTGGATGATTTCGACCCGCTGTAGACCTTGAGCGGTTGCCAGGGGTCGTCGCCGCCCGCCGCCGCGCCGATTACCATCATCATGCCCCACAGGCCCACGAGCAGACCGGCGGGTGCGCAGAGGTGTGAGGCGCGTTGCAACGGCCGGGTCTGCACGATGGCGCTGTAGGCAAAGATGATCAGCAATGCACCGAACAACCCCAACCACAGTACCTCGGCGAGCAACGGCCGAATCATGATCAGCGCGGTGCCCAGCAACAGGAAGCCGAAGAGGCCTTTGACTACATTCATCCAGGCGCCCGGTTTTGGCAGAAAGCGCGTGCCGAGCGTGACCAGCAGCAACAGTGGCAGGCCCATGCCCACGCCCATGACGAACAACACCAGCGCGCCGTGCAGCGCATTGCCGCTCTGGGCGATATACAGCAGCGCGCCGGCCAGTGGGGCGGTCATGCACGGGCCGATCATCAGCCCCGACAGCGCGCCGAGCGCAGAGGCGCCCAACAGACTGCCGCCGTGGCGCTGACGCCCGGCCTTGTCCAGACGGTCGCGCAGGAAGCCCGGCAACTGCAGCTCGAAGAAGCCGAACATCGGCAGCGCCAGCACCACAAACAGCACCGCGAAACTGCCCAGCAGCCACGGCTGTTGCAGGGTCGATTGCAGGTTGCTGCCCAGCAGCGCGGCGACCACGCCCAGCCCGGCGTAGATCATCGCCATGCTCAGCACGTAAACGCTGGCCAGCGCTAAGCCCCGGGCGGGTCTTGCGCCGCTGCCGACCACCACGCCGGCCAGGATCGGCAGCATCGGCAGTGAACACGGCGTGAACGCCAGCAGCAGACCCAACCCGAAAAACGCCAGCAGGCTCAGGGCCAGTGAACGCTGCGCCAGGCCACTCGCCAGTGCCTCGTCCTCTGCCTGATTGCCGACGTTGTTGCCTTTTTCAGTGCTGGCCGGTTGCGCGTTGCCGCTGCCCACATCAACGAGCTGGCTTTGCGGTGGATAGCACAACCCGGCATCGGCGCAGCCCTGCCAGCTCACTTTGATCTGACCGTTGGCCGAGGCCGGGATTGTCAGTTCAAGGGCCTGCCGATAGACCTGCTGCTGGCCGAAATACTCGTCGTGATGGTCCTCGCCGGTCGGCAGGCCGGGCTGCTGTTCCTGGCTCAGTCCGTCGAACTTGAGCCGTTGCTGATACAGGTAATAACCGTCCGCAATCTGCCAGTACAGGCGGGTTTGCCCGGACGCCAGTCGCTCCGAGGTAAAAATGAAGGCGTCCTTCGCCGATAGAAAATCAGGCTTCTCGCTGAAGAGTGAAGGACCGGATTTCGCCGGGAAGGGATCCCCGCCCGGCACTGCCTGCGCCAGTAACGGGATCAGCATCAGAATCATCAACCACAACCTACGCATGCTCACCTTCCAATCCTTATGAATGGGGCGCAGCCTGCGCAGTGGCGATTAACAGTCGATTAACGCTGTGCGGCGCGTCGTGTCTGCGGCGGCTCGTGCATAATCCGCCGTTAATCCCTCTGCGCTTCAATCGCCTTTTTTTCGGGGCCGACCATGCACGTACTGCTTTGTGAAGACGACGACCTGATTGCCAGCGGCATCGTCGCAGGCCTCGATGCCCAGGGCCTGACAGTGGACCGCGTGGCCACGGCCTCATCGGCGCGGGCGATGCTGTCGGCCGCACATTTCGACGTGATGATCCTCGACCTCGGCCTGCCCGATGAAGATGGCCTGAAGCTGTTGCGCCAGATTCGCCAGCAGGGCGTGGAAATCCCGGTGCTGATTCTTACCGCTCGCGATACCGTCACCGACCGTGTCGACGGCTTGCAGGCCGGCGCGGACGATTACCTGCTCAAGCCCTTCGACCTGCGTGAACTCAGCGCGCGCCTGCACACCCTGGTGCGACGCATGGCCGGGCGCAGCGTCAATGTGATCGAACATGGCGTGCTCAGCTATGACCCGAGCAGCCGGGAAACCCGCCTTGCCGGTCAGCCGGTCGATCTGTCCCGCCGGGAACAGGCCCTGCTGCAAGCGTTGCTCAACAACAGCGGTCGCGTGCTTTCGGGCGAACAGTTGAAGGACTGCGTGTACGGCTTCGGCGACGAGGTCGAGAGCAACGCCCTCAATGTTCATATCCATCACCTGCGGCGCAAGCTGGGCGGCCGCATTATCGAAACCGTCCGCGGGCTCGGTTATCGCCTCGGCCCGGCCGGCCATGATTCGGAGCCCACGCCATGATGAGCCTGCGCACGCGGCTAAGTCTGATTCTGGGCTCGGCGTTCATTCTGATCTGGGTGCTGGCGGCGGCGTGGATGCTGCGCGACTTGCGCACGCAGATGATGCAGTCCCTCGATCAACGCCTTGAGGCCTCGGCGCGCATGGTCGCCGGGCTGCTCGAGCAGATGCAGATGCCCACCGGCAGCGACACCCGCTCGCTGCGGGCCGACGATCTGGCGTTGCCCAACGGCATGGCGTGTCAGTTGAGCTCCCTGCGCGGGCAGGTGCTGGCGCGCACCGACAGCTCGCCGAGCGAACCGCTGAAGGCCGACGCCAGCGGCTTCCATGACCAGATGATCAACGGCGACCATTGGCGCGTGTACACGATGATGCATGGCAATGTACGGGTGAGCACCGCCGACCGGCAGATCGAGCGCGACGTGCTGGGGCACTCGGTGCTGCTGGCGGCGTCTGTGCCGGTGCTCGTCGCGCTGTTCGGCAGCCTGGCGCTGGTCTGGTTCGGCATCGGCCGGGGGCTGGCGCCGCTCAACCGCATGCGCGATGCCTTGAATCGGCACAGCGCCGACTCGGTCGAGCCGCTGGACGTGCCCAACCTGCCCAGCGAGTTGCAGCCGCTGCTGGTCAGCCAGAACCAGCTGTTTCAGCGCATTGCCCAGACCCTTGAGCGCGAGCGTCGGCTGACCGGCGACGCCGCCCATGAACTGCGCAGCCCGCTTACTGCCATCAAAACCCATCTGCAAGTGGCGCGCATGACCGAGGGCGAAAAACGCGATAAAGCGCTGGCCCATGCGGAGGAGGGCGCCGATCGCATGCACCGCACCCTCGAACAGCTGCTGCTGTTGGCGCGGGTCGAGGGCAGCCTGTCGTTTGATGACGGTGTGCAGTGCGACGCCGAACAGGTCGCTCGGCTGGCCATTCACGACGCCAGTCACGGCGACGAGCAGCGCATCGACCTGATACTGCCGTCGCAGTTGTCCAGCGCCGCCGTACAGATGCCGGCGGCGCTGGCGGTGGCCGCGCTGCGCAATCTGCTGGACAACGCGCTGCGCCACAGCCAGGCCGCGGCGCAGGTGGAACTGAGTGTTGAAACCTTCGACGGGCAGGCGCATTTCCGCGTTCGCGACCATGGCCCGGGGATTCCCGAACCGGACCTGGACAAGCTCACCCAGCGCTTCTGGCGCAACGGCAAAAGCCCCGGCGCTGGCCTGGGCCTGGCGATTGTCCAGGCCATCGTTCAACGCTGTGCGTGTTCGCTGCGCTTTGACAGCCGTCAGGACGGTTTGCGGGTGGAGCTGAGCATGCCGTTGCGGCGCGACGTCGCAGGCGAGTGATGTGTGGGAAGGGTCTGAAATGTGAGTCGGCCTGGCGTTGGACGTCAGGCCGGCTGTTTACTGAATGTGCGTTACTCGGGCATGGCTGAGGAATGGTGGGATGTAATCAGCCACTGGTTATCCACGTGTGCATAAGTGAAGGTGTAACGCGCTTTGACGCTTGAGTGGTCGTTAAAACGAAAGGTGTAAAGGCCTGTGTCGATTGCGGTATTGCAACTTGTCATCACAGTGCTGCTGTCGACAGTGCCCACCGGTTTGTTTTTAAGGAAGTGATTGAAGTAATCAAATTTGCCCGCAAGGTCTGTTCTGGGCTGGTTGGAGAGGGTGGGCAGCAGCACGGCATCGGCGGTGTAGTTCGCCGCCACCTTGCTCGAATCGCCGGTTTTCAGGGCGTTATTCCAGCGGTCGAACAGCATTGCGGCCTGCTGCTTGTCAAGTGTTGCGCATTGATCGGAGGTAGTGTTTGCACTGGCGAACGAGCTGGCAGTGAGTAATGTGATAACAGCGAAAGTCTTGAACATGAGTTGCCTTCCATGGGCGGTTGAATGTAGATCGAGAGCCTAGTGCAGGAGGACGTAAACGTGTACTGCCGTGGATTTACAATTCGTTTCGCGAACTAATTTGTGTATATCCGGCGTGGGAAGTTTCCGCTTTTATAAGTAAGAAGAGTTACTGATTTGCGCCGGAAGTTAAGCCGGTTTGAAACTTTCATCCTCCGGTTCCGCACGCTTTTGGTCCGACAAGCCTTTGATTCTGCTCTCCAATCCCGGACAATCGCGCCCCTTTCCCTGTAGAGAACCGGTCAGGGGCGCCGACTGCCACGTTTTTCGACGCGCTTTTGACCATGTAGCTATCACCGGCAACGGAGAATCGACCGGATGAATGATCAGGCCAACAGCGTCGAACACACCGTCGACGCCGCCCCCGCGAGCGTAACGACCTGGAACCGCAACGACACCACCTGGATGCTCGGGCTGTTCGGCACCGCCATCGGCGCAGGCACGTTGTTTCTGCCGATCAACGCAGGTATCGGCGGGTTCTGGCCGCTGGTAATTCTGGCCGTGCTGGCCTTTCCGATGACTTTCTACGCGCACCGCGGGCTGACCCGTTTCGTGCTGTCGGGGCGCGATGGCGCGGACATCACCCAAGTGGTCGAGCAGCATTTCGGCAGGAAAGCCGGTGCCTTGATCACGCTGCTGTATTTCTTCGCCGTGTTTCCGATCCTGCTGATCTACAGCGTGGCGCTGACCAACACCGTGGGCAGTTTCATGGAGCACCAACTCCATGTGCAGCCGCCGCCCCGGGCGCTGCTGGCGTTTGTGCTGATCCTTGGCTTGCTGGCGGTGGTGCGTTGCGGTGAGCAGATCATCGTCAAGGCCATGAGCCTGATGGTGTACCCGTTTATCGTGGCTTTGCTGTTCCTCGCGGTGTTTCTGATTCCCCACTGGAACGGCGGCATTCTCACCACGGCCAGCAGCTTTCCGGCACCCTCGTCGTTGCTGCACACCCTGTGGCTGGCGATTCCGGTGATGGTCTTCTCGTTCAACCATTCGCCCATCATTTCCGCATTTGCCGTCGACCAGAAGCGTCAATACGGCGAGCAGGCCGAACCGCGCAGCTCGCAAATCCTGGCCCGCGCCCACCTGCTGATGGTGGTCATGGTGCTGTTCTTCGTCTTCAGCTGCGTGCTGACCCTGGCCCCCGAGCAACTGGCGGAAGCCAAGGCGCAAAACCTGTCGATCCTGTCTTATCTGGCCAACCACTTCAGCAACCCGACCATCGCGTTTGCCGCGCCGCTGATTGCTTTCGTCGCGATCACCAAGTCGTTTCTGGGCCACTACATCGGCGCGAGTGAAGGCCTCAAAGGTCTGGTAATGAAGACCGGCCGCCGTCCTTCGCCACGTCTGCTCGATCGCCTGACCGCAGGCTTCATGCTGGTGGTCTGCTGGCTGGTGGCGACGCTCAACCCAAGCATTCTGGGGATGATCGAAACCCTCGGCGGCCCGGTCATTGCCGCACTGCTGTTCCTCATGCCGATGTACGCCGTGCGCAAAGTGCCGGCCATGCGCCGGTATGCGGGCAAACTGTCGAACGTATTTGTGGTGGTGATCGGGTTGATCTCGATTTCGGCATTGGTTTATTCGTTGTTGCAGTGATCAACAATTGCAATCAAGGAGGCGGCGAATATGACCCACAGCAACCACCGCGATTTGAGCCTTCGGCCTGCCACGCAATCGGATGTCCTGACCATCGCGGTGTTGGGCCTGCAAGTGTTCATGGACACCTATGCAACCGAGGGCGTTCGCGACGCCATCGCTCGCGAGGCGCTTGCATCTTTTGCGCCCGAAACCATCGCCGCGCTTCTCGCGCGGCCGGACACCGTGTTCCTGTTGGCGGAATCCAATCAGCACTTGGTCGGCTTTGCTCAGGTCTCACTGCAAACCGATCACTCCCTGGTCGGCGATCAGCACGCCGCCGAGCTGAAGCGCCTTTACGTGCAGGAGCCCTTTGCCGGGCGTGGCGTGGGTTGGCAGTTGCTCCGCCGAGCCGAAATTGAAGCATCGACCCGAGGCGCTTCCAAGCTATGGGCAACCGTGTGGGTGGGTAATTCCCGTGCCTTGCTCTTCTACCCTCGTCAGAGCTATGAAAACCTCGGGTCGACGGTGCATCACCTGCAAGCTGAAACCCATCGAAATATTCTGTTCTGCAAATCGCTCGGGCCCGTGGAACGCGGCACAGCCGAGGTTTGACACGGCGCTCGAGTGCACCGCATGATCCTGCTCGTTTCTGATCGATTCAGCCCTTTACCGAGGCCTCATGTCTGCCAACCCTGAAGCATTTCCCGGCGAGCGCCAGCGTTTGATCTCCGAGCGTCTGGCCGTGCACGGTCGGGTGATCGCCGCGGACCTGGCGGCCGAATTCAATGTGTCCGAGCATTCCATTCGTCGTGATCTGGGCGCGCTGGCGGCTGCCGGATTGTGCAAACGCGTGTACGGAGGGGCGATTTCGTTGGCGTCGGACGGGCCGCTGGCCATGCGTGTCGAGCATGAGCCCGGGCGCAAGCGTCAGTTGGGTATCGCGGCGGCGGGATTGATCAGCGCCGGGCAGCACGTGTTTATCGACGGCGGCTCGACCAATCTGGCCATCGCCAAAGCCCTTGATCCTCACATGCCGTTGACCGTCACCACGAACGCGCCGCTGATCGCCGTCGAGCTGATGAAGCTGCCGTCGGTGGAGGTGATTTTGCTGGGCGGGCGCTTGAGTCCCGTCGCCGGTAGCACCTACGGCTTCACCACCATTCAGCAACTGGCCCACTTCAATTTCGATCTGTGCTTTCTCGGCGCCTGTGCGCTGGACGCGCTGAAAGGCGTGACCGCGTTCGACATGGACGTCGCCGAGTTCAAGCGCGCCGTGGTGGCGCGCAGCGGTCAGGTGGCGGTGGCGGTGATTAACGAGAAGCTCTCCAGCATTGCGCATTACCAGGTCGCGCAGTGTGAGGAGGTGGGCGCGCTGGTGGTTGAATACGACGCGCCGGCCGACCGTCTGGAGCTGTTTCGCGGCAAGGTCGCGCAGATGGTTACGGCGCGGGCAGCGCACTGAGCAGCTTCGTCTCCTGCCAGGCCACAGTGCGATTGCGACCTTGGTGTTTGGCGGCGTACAGCGCCGCATCCGCCCGTTTGACGAAGTCTTCCAGGGTCTCGCATTCCTGCGCTTTACAGCCATACACCCCCAGACTGATGCTAACGATGCCGATCGGGTTGCCGTGGTGTTCCAGGGCTCGAGTGAGCACGGCCAGCCGGATTTTCTCCGCCAGGCTCACCGCGCCCTGCATATCGCTGTAGGGCAGGAAAACGGCCATTTCTTCCCCGCCGTAACGCACCGCCAGGTCGCCGGTGCGATTGATGTTGCTGCGAATGCACTCGGCCACGGCAACGATGCATTTGTCGCCCGCGACGTGTCCGTAGTTGTCGTTGTAGCTCTTGAAAAAATCGATGTCGATCATGATCAGGCTCAGCGGATGCAAGTTCGGCTGCCCGTTGAGAAACTCCAGACCGAGAATCTCCTGAAAATGCCGACGATTGGCCAGGCCGGTCAGGCTGTCCTGCAGCGCGAGCTTTTCCAGCGAGTGGCTGGCAATGCGCAGCTGTGATTCGGCGTTGAGGCCGAAACGGATCTGCTGGAACAGCAACACGCCAAACAGCAGGTTGGCGACCACCACGCAGATGATGATCGCCAGCGAGCGCCAGGCGTATTGCCGCCACTCGTCGAGCACTTCGCGCTGGGACAGACCGGCGAGCACCACCATCGGGTAGCGGTCCAGTTTCTTGTAGCCGTACAGGCGCTGTTCGTGGTCGAGCATCGAGACGACGTTCGCCGTGCCTTCGTAGTGTTCGCGGACGTAAAGGCGGAACAATTCGCCGTCGCCAATGGAGGTACCGCGCACGTTTTGAATGAGCGGACGTCGTGCCAACACGGTCCCGTCGGCCATGGTCAGTGTGATGACGCCATGCTTGCCGATGTCGAAGCGCTCGAAGAACCGTTCGAAGTAATTCAGTTCGACGGTGGCCAGCACCACACCGGCGAAGTTGCCCATTTCATCGTCCACCCGTCGCGACACCGGGATGATCCAGTCACCCGTGGTGCGGCTCTGAATGGCGGGACCGACGTGGGGCAGGCTGCTGGCGATGGATTGATGGAACCGAAAATACTCACGGTCGGCATTGTTGGCGCTGGCCGGCATGTGGTTGAGGGAGGTGGCCGCCCAGTTGCCGTCCTTGTCGTAGATGAACAGGCCCTGGAGCTGTTCGACGCTGGCGGCAGTGGCGCGCAGATAATCGTGCATCCGCGAACCGCTGGCGGCGCCGAAACCGTCGAATGAAAGCCGCTCGACCACCGCGGACACTGCGATGTGCGCCTGATCGAAGGCGTCATCGGCGTGCTGCGCCATCGAGCGCGAAAGGTTGGCGACGTTGGTGTTGGCGATCTCCAGCTCGTGAATGCGCGTCTGTCGCAATTGCCAGACGGTGATGCTCGTGATGGAGATGCACACCAACAAGGTAAACAGCCCCGCCAGCCACAATACGGGCATGCGTTTGAGTCGTCGGTTTCTGACGCCGAACTCCGATCCTTCTACCTGTCTCAAACCCCACCCTCGCTGACTGTCACGATTTCAGACCCGCCACTGTGACGAACAATCCACTCGTTCGGACACGCAGCATCGCAACAGCGACCCGTCTGAATCACAGCGTAGGACAAGTGCGGGATTTTGAAGGGAAATTTGTGGCGTATAAATCATCTGCGGGAGATGTGCTGCGGTGTGGGCGTGACGTGGTTATAGAGCCGTGTGCGAGTTTGGCTGATGTTGACACCGGCGTTGCGTTCGGCGGGCTACTGCAGCATTCCTGGGACCGGGTGCGAGGTCCCGGGAATCCGCTGAAGGAGCACCGATCAAACCCGACGCCCTTGCACCTCATCCAGATTCGCCTGCCAGTCCTTCTGCGCCGCGTTGGTGTGTTCGGGTATCGGCGCCTTGAGCAGCACAAAGTAGGCGACCGCCGAGAGCAACGCCACGATGGCGCTGACCGCAAAGGCCGTGGCGAAGGTGCCGGAATATTGCACGCTGAACCCGGTGACGATCGGCGCGATGGAGCCTGCGATGTAGCCGCCGAAATTCTGGATAGAACCCAGTGACGCCACGCGTTTGGTGTCGACTACGGTGTTGACCACCATCCACGCCGTGGCGCTGGACAGGTTGATGCCGAACAGCGCCAGGCAGAGCAGGGCGACGCAACCGCTCAGGCCGGTAACGAAGGTCAATGGCAGGGTGAAGACCGCAGCGAACACCAGCCCGCCGATCACTGTGTATTTGCGGCTGTTGAGCACACCGACGCCGCGCCTGACCAGCCGATCGCAGATGCGTCCGGCGGCGATGGTGCCAATCGCGCCGAATACATAGGCGAACGACACCACCCAGGCGGTTTGATAGGGGTCAAGGCCGTGTTCGCGCTGGAAGTAGCCGGGCAGCCAGGTCAGGTGCAACCAGAGCATGTAGATGACGCCCATGAAACCGAGGAACGTGCCCCAGGTGCTGCGGTGCTTGAACAGGTCCAGCCAGCCGGCGAAGAACGAAGCCTTTGGCGCAGCATCGGCCTGAACCACCTGAACGGCCGGTTCACGGCCCTCAGCCGCCAGCTCCTTCAGGTACTGCGCGCGGCTTTTGTAGAACACCAGCCAGCACAGCGACAGGACGATGCCGAGCACGCCGGTGATGATGAACATCCCGCGCCAGCTGAAGTTGACCATGAACAGCGTCAGCAGCGGCGGCGCCAGGCACGGCCCGATGCAGGTCGCCGACCAGACGATGCCCGTCGGGGTGCCGCGCTCGTGCTCCTCGAACCACTCGTTGAGGGTTTTGGCGGCTGACGGAAACATCGGTGCTTCGCCGATCCCCAGCAGTACGCGCAGGGCGAAGAAGCCGCTGAAGCTGTTGACGAAGCCCGATGCCGTCTGCGCGAGGGACCACACCATCAGCGCGCCGCCCAAGGCGATCTTGCTGCCGAGCTTGTCGATGATCATGCCCATCGGCAACTGCGCAAAGGCATAAGCCAGCGAGAACGCCGACAACAGAATGCCCATCTCGGAAGGGCTGATGAGCATGTCTTTCTGGATCGTCGTGTTGGCGATGGACAGCGCGCTGCGGTCCAGATAATTGACGATCCCGAACAGCATCAGGAAGACGATGGTGATCGTCTGGTAGGTCTTTAGGGATTTCATTGCGCACCTTTTTTATTGTTGTGGGGCTTAACGGCTTCGTTCGTGTAGGACCGGCTTCAGCCGGGAAGGGGCCGGTTTGGGCACCATCCATGTTGCGGTGTGACGCTGGAAAAGCTTCCCGGCTAAAGCCGGTCCCACTGACAGCCAGACAGCTTCCCGGCTAAGGCAGGTCCTACCAGGAAAACGCGGTGCAGCAGGCGACGCATTTCCCCTGTGGGACCGGCTTCAGCCGGGAAGGGGCCGGTTTGGGCACCATCCGTGTTGCGGTGTGACGCTGGAAAAGCTTCCCGGCTGAAGCCGGTCCTACCAAGGCAGCCTGTCCTGTCAGGTCACCGCACCGATGTGCCACGGCACAAATTCGTTTTGCCCATAACCGTGTTGTTCGCTTTTGCTGCGGGCGCCGGAGGCAATGTCCAGCATCATCTGGAACACGTACGCGCCGCGTTCTTCGATTGTCGTCGTGCCGTCGGCGATGCCCCCACAATTCACGTCCATGTCTTCCTGCTGGAATTCGAACACGCGGTTATTCGTCGCCAGCTTGATCGACGGCGTCGGCGCGCAACCGTAGGCGGAACCGCGACCGGTAGTGAATGCAATCAGGTTGGCGCCGCCGGCCACTTGCCCCGTGGCAGAGACCGGGTCGTAGCCAGGGGTGTCCATGAACACCAGGCCCTGGGCGCGAACGGCTTCGGCGTATTCATACACGCCCATCAGGTTGGTCGAGCCGGCCTTGGCCACCGCGCCCAGGGACTTCTCCAGAATGGTCGTCAGCCCGCCGGCCTTGTTCCCGGCAGACGGGTTGTTGTTCAGCTCGGCGTTCATGCGCTGGCAGTAGTCTTCCCACCAGTGAATGCGCTGAACGAGCTTTTCGCCGATGGCCTGACTGGCCGCCCGCCGCGTCAGCAAATGCTCGGCACCATAGATTTCCGGGGTCTCCGACAGAATCGCCGTGCCCCCCGCCGCCACCAGCCGATCCACCGCATTGCCCAGCGCCGGGTTGGCGGTGATGCCGGAATAGCCGTCGGAGCCGCCGCATTGCAGGCCGACGATCAGGTGCCTGGCGCTGACGGTCTCGCGGGTGACCCCGTTGGCCTGGGGCAACAGCGATTGCACCTGAGCGATGCCGCTGGCGATGGTCTTCGACGTGCCGCCGGTGCCCTGAATGGTGAAGGCGCGCAGTTGGTCACTGGCTTTCAGACCCTGACTGTCGAGCATGTCCTGAATCTGGTTGGTCTCGCAGCCCAGGCCCACCACCAGCACCGCCGCAAAGTTCGGGTGCACGGCGTAGCCCGCGAGGGTGCGGCGCAGCAGGTCGATGGCCTCGCCCTTTGAATCGATGGCGCAGCCCGAACCGTGGGTCAGCGCGACCACGCCGTCGATGTTTGGGTAGTCCGCGAGGGCTTCCGGGAAAATATCGCGACGAAAGCGGTCGGCGATGGCCCGTGCCACGGTGGCCGAGCAGTTCACCGAGGTGAGAATGCCAATGTAATTGCGCGTCGCGACACGGCCGTCGGCGCGCACGATGCCCTGAAAGAACGCTTCGGTTTTCGGCGTTTCGTGGGCATCGACGCCAAAGGCGTAGTCACGGGAGAAGTCGCCCATCTCGACGTTGTGCACGTGCACATGCTGCCCGGCTTCGATGGGCTGTGAAGCGAAGCCGATGATCTGGCCGTAACGCCGCAGCGGCTGACCCTGCTCGACCCGAACCGCCGCGACCTTGTGCCCGGAAGGAATCGGCTGCGAGACGGTGACGTTTTCTTCGTCCAGGTGCGTGCCTTCGTTGAGCGCCTGGCGAGCGATCAGCACGTTATCGAGGGGATTCAGGCGGATGAACAGCGCGCTGCTGTCGAACGCAGGCGTTTTGGCGATGAGTTCCATGCGGCCTCTCATGACGGTGGCGGCCTGCATCAGCGGGGCGAGACGACGGCTTGCGTCGGAGATCGGCACCGTGGCTGGCCGGTTATTGTTATTCACGACCTATCAAGCAGCGCCTCATAAACGCGGACGTTGCTGGCCGATTTTCAGCCACTCTATGAAGCCGGTGGGTAATTTCCCAATGAAAGGTTTCGATTGAGCGATAACGCGGGGTTATCGATTCGTCCGACCCTCTTCGACTTTAGAAACGTGACCTCAGGAAAGCGAGCAGTGCCTTCACCGCTGCCGACATCGGCCGGGCTTTCGACGTCATCAGGCCAAGATTGGCCATGCTCAACGGCAACTCCACCGGCAGAATGGCGATCATGCCGTAGCGGGCGTAGTGCCGGGCGACGTCATTGGGCACCACGGCGATCATGTCCGAGGATTCCAGCATCGAGGTGGTCGCCAGAATCGAACGGGTTTCGATGATGTCCAGGGGCTCAATCAATTGCGCTGCCTGCAATGCGTTCTCAACCTGGCGCCGCATGGGGCTGCCGATGGGGTGAAGGATCCAGGTCAGCGGCGCCAGCTCCGCCAGGGTCAGGTTGCTGTGGTTCACCAGAGGGTGCTGCGGCCGGGCGATGATGCGCATGCATTCGCCTTGTTCGAACAGCTGAATATCGAGGCTCTGGCCGTCGAGCTGATCGGGCAGCCGGCCCAGCACCACATCGAAATCGCCGCGAATCAGTGCCGGTATCAATTCATCGCTGGTGCCGACTTCCAGGGCGATGCGCACTTTCGGGTGCGCGGCCTTGAACGCCAGCACGCCGCGGGTCAGCAGCGTCGGCACCGGGCCCATCACCGTGCCGATGCGCACCATCCCCGTGGACCCGCGTGCCAGCTCGGCCAGCTGCGCTTCGGCGTATTCGAACTCATGCAGCGCGCCCTGGGCGTAGCGAATCATCACCTCACCGAACAACGTCGGCTGCATGCCGCGCGGCAAGCGTTCGAACAGTTGCACGCCAAGGCGCTCTTCCAGCTGTTGCAACAAGAGGCTGGCGGCGGGCTGGGTGGTGTGAATGGCGGCGGCAGCCTTGCGCAGATTGCCCAGTTCGCCCAACGCGTTGAGCAACGCGATCTGCCGGCTGGAGATTTTCAGCATCGGGAAAGGGCCAGGCAGATCGGGGGAGGGTGGTGAATCTGACATATCGGATTTGATATCGATGATTAGGATTTGGCGATTATGCCTGTATCGCAAACCGTCCTACAGTGAGTTCATCAAGGGTTGCCTTGCTGCCGCCCGTCTCTAAAAAATAAGGGCCGTTCATGCAGATCACGTCCATTTCCGTCCGCGACATCCGCTTTCCCACCTCCCTGTCCCTCGACGGTTCCGACGCAATGAACAGCGCGCCGGACTATTCCGCTGCCTATGTCGTGCTGCACACCGATTCACCGGACGGGCTGGAAGGCCACGGCCTGACGTTCACCATCGGGCGGGGCAATGAGATCTGCGCCGCCGCGATTCACTCCCTGGCGCCCTGCGTGGTGGGGCTGAGCCTGGAATCGATCACTGCGGACATGGGCGCGTTCTGGCACACCATCACAGCCGGCGACAGCCAATTGCGCTGGTTGGGGCCGGAAAAAGGCGTGATCCATCTGGCCACCGCCGCGCTGGTCAATGCGGTGTGGGACCTGTGGGCCAAGGTCGAGGGCAAGCCGGTCTGGAAGTTGCTGGCCGACATGACCCCCGAGCAGTTGGTCAAGTGCCTGGACTTCAGCTACGTCACCGACGCCATCACCCCCGAAGAAGCCATCGCGTTGCTCCGTCGCCAAGTGCCGGGCAAAACGAAGCGCGAGGCGCAGATGCGGGAGGAGGGCTATCCGGGCTACACCACCGCGCCGGGCTGGCTGGGTTATTCGGAAGAGAAGATGCGCCGGCTGGCCCGCGAAGCCGTGGCCGAGGGCTGGACCCACATCAAGCAGAAGATCGGTGCGGACATCGAAGAAGACTTGCGCCGCGCCGCGATCCTGCGGGACGAACTGGGCTGGGAACGCACCCTGATGATGGACGCCAATCAGGTCTGGAGCGTCGAGCAGTCGATCACCAACATGCGCCGTCTGGCGGCGTTCGAGCCCTGGTGGATCGAAGAACCGACCCACCCCGACGACATCCTCGGTCACGCGACGATCCGCCAGCGCATCGCGCCGATTGGCGTGGCCACCGGTGAGCATTGCCACAACCGGGTGATGTTTAAACAGATGTTCCAGGCCGGCGCGCTGGATTTCTGCCAGCTCGACGCGGCACGGCTGGGTGGGCTGAACGAGGTGCTGATCGTGTTGCTGATGGCGGCCAAATTCGACATCCCGGTGTGCCCCCACGGTGGCGGCGTCGGGTTGTGCGAATACGTGCAGAACATTTCGCTGTTCGATTACATCGCCGTGTCCGGCTCCCTGGACAAACGCGTGCTGGAATACGTCGATCACCTGCACGAGCATTTCCTCGATCCGGTGGTCATCCGCCGCGGCCGCTACATGCCCCCGCAACGGCCGGGGTACAGCATCGAAATGCACGCCGAGACGCTGGAGCGCTATCAGTATCCCGATGGCGCAGTGTGGGTGGACCTGGCGAACCGATAATCTGACTGTAGGAGCGTGGCTTGTCCCGCGATCGACGGGGAACCCGTCGTGACCCGCCCAACGCGTTTTTCCAGACACAGCGCGTTGCCAGGATTTACGGGGACTGCGTCCCCGATCGCGGGGCAAGCCACGCTCCTACAGGTTATGCACGGTGCGGCAACAGGCAACCCCATGTCGCTGTGGACACGGGCCTTTCCCGGGCATGACCGGTATGATCCGTCGCATCTACCCGACCACGGTGCGACATGAATTCCCCCGAGCCCGGCAACGTCATTCCTCCCGCCACTCCTCCAGCAAGCGCCCCCGTCACGCCGCCCGAGCGTGATCGGCTGTCGGCTTCGCTGCTCGGCGGCGGCTGCGAGCCTGACCCGCGCTTCACCCTCGCCAATGAACGCACGTTTCTTGCGTGGATCCGCACGGCATTGGCGTTCCTGGCGGGCGGCATCGCGGTCGAAGCCTTCACCAGTGACGTGTTCAGCCCCGGCCTGCGTCGGACGGTTGCGCTGTCGTTGCTGGTGCTGGCATTGCTGGTGAGCGCCAGTGCCTGTGTGCGCTGGCTGAAAGTCGAACGGGCGATGCGTCAACGCAAGCCGCTGCCGTTGCCGGTGCTGGTGCCGATTCTGTCGTTGGGCGGCGCGTTGGTGGCGGCGGGGCTGATCGTCTTTCTGATTTACGGCGCGTCGTGAACCGGCGCGGTCATGCCGTGCCGTCGACGCCATTGCGCCACGACGATCCCGGTCTGCAGCCCGAACGCACACTGCTGGCCTGGCGCCGGACGCTGCTGACGTTGATCGGGGTGTGCATTCTGTTTTTGCGCTGGATTCCGCCGTTTGGGTGGGTGGCGCTGCTGCCGGTCATTTTTTCGTTGATGGCGGGCCTCCTGATCCAGATCGGCCTCAACGCGCGCTACCGCAAAAGCGCCCGGGGCATCACCCACGAGCGCATCCCGCCGCCATTACGTGAAGTGGCGGTGCTGGGTTGCACAGTGATGGTGTTGAGTCTGGTGGGGATTGTTGCGGTGGTGTCTGGCTGAATCAGGGAGTGAATCGAATGAATTCGTGTAAAAGCCCGCTTGCCCGCAAAATCAGGTCTGTCTGTGACATGTCCGTTGTCTGACACGCCGCCGGTAGAGGGGACTCGCCGGTAGAGGGGACTGATTTATTTACAGCGCTTCACCGTAAATTAATCTGTCCCCGGTGGATCAAGACATTGTGGCTCAGCAGGACCTGCCTCTTCCCGGCTGAAGCCGGTCCTACAATGCCGGGTGACTCAATACGCCGCCACTAACCCATCCTTCCTCGGATCGGTCCCGCCCACATACCCATGGGCCGTGCGCTGGATGATCTGCGCGCCGCCGAAGGCAAACACGCCGCTGGGGTCTTCCACTTCCACGTCGTGGCCCTTGGCGCGCAGCGCTTCGATCACCACCGGATCAAACGAGCGCTCCACCGCAACCTTCAGCCCGGACTCGATGCGCCAGCGCGGCGCGTCGGCGGCGGCCTGGGGGTTCTGCTTGTAGCGCAGGATGCGCAGCATCATCTGCAAATGCCCCTGCGCCTGCATCGGCCCGCCCATCAAGCCGAACGACATCAGCGGCGTGCCGTCGGCGTTCATCACAAAGCCCGGAATGATGGTGTGAAACGGCCGCTTGCCCGGTGCCACGGTGTTGACGTGATCCGCGTCCAGGGTAAAACCCGCCCCACGATTCTGCAGGCTGATGCCCGTGCCCGGCACCACCACACCGGAACCAAAACCCATGTAGTTCGACTGGATGAACGAGACCATCATGCCGCTCTCGTCCGCCGCCGACAGGTACACCGTGCCGCCGGCCTTGGGCGCACCGTGCAGCGGATCTTGTGCCTGTTCGCCGACCAACGCCGCGCGGTCGCGCAGGTAGGCCGGGTCCAGCATGTGTTCAGCGGCGACGCGCATGTGGTCGTTGTCGGCGACGTGCTGGTTGAGATCGGCCAGCGCCAGCTTCATCGCTTCCAGCACCGGGTGCACGGTCTCGACGCTGTCCACCGGCTGCTCGCCCACCCCCAGCGCTTCGAGGATGCCCAGACCCGCCAGCGTGGCGATGCCCTGACCATTCGGCGGCAGCTCGTGGACCACGGCGCCGGCGTACGGCACCGACAAAGTATCGATCCAGTCCACCCGATGGTTCGCCAGATCCTCAAGGCTCATGACGCTGCCATTGGCGTTGGCGTGAGTGATCATCGCTTCGGCCAGTTCGCCGCGATAGAACGCCTCGCCCTTAGTTTCGGCAATCAGCTCAAGCGTCTTAGCGTGATCCTTGAGCACGACTTTCTCCCCGGCCTTCGGCGCTTTGCCGCCTTGCAGGAAGCACTCGGCAAAGCCCGGCTGATCCTTCAACAGCCCGGCGCCACGCCGCCACAGTTCGGCAATGATCGGCGTCACCTGATAACCGTCCCGCGCATAGCCGATGGCCGGCGCAGCGAGGGTGGCGAAGGGCAGCTTGCCGTAGCGCTCGGACAACGCGACCCAGGCCGATACCGCGCCCGGCACCGTCACCGAGGCCCAGCCGCGCTGGGGCATTTCCGGCTGACCGGCAAAGTGCTCCGGCGTCCAGGCCTGCGGCGAGCGGCCCGAGGCGTTGAGGCCCTGCAACGTCTTGCCGTCCCAGACGATGGCGAACGCGTCGCTGCCGATGCCGCAACCGGTGGGTTCGACCACGGTCAGCACCATGGCGGCGGCGATGGCGGCGTCAACGGCGTTGCCGCCCTGACGCAGCATGTCCAGCCCGGCTTGGGCGGCCAGCGGTTGCGAGCAGGCGACCATGTTGTTGCCCATCACCGGCGAGCGGGCGGACGCGTAGGGTTGGCTGTAATCCAGATCATCGAACATGCAGTCGTTCTCTTCTTGGCAGTTGATCGGTTATAGAGGCGCAGCTTCGGCGTTTAAGCGCGACCGCCGTCAGCTTTTCGGATCGAGGGCATCACGCAGCCCGTCACCCAGCAGGTTGAAACACAGCACCGTGATGTAGATTGCCACGCCGGGGGCGATGGACATCCACGGCGCCTGTTCCATGAAGTTCTTCGCGGTGTTGAGCATCGAGCCCCAGGACGGCGAGGGCGGTTGCTGGCCCAGACCGAGGAACGACAGGCTCGCTTCCGCCAGAATCGCCGAGGCGATGGTCAGCGTCGCTTGCACCACCAGCGGCGAGAGCACGTTCGGCAGCACGTAGCGCAGGATGATCCAGCGGTCCGGCAGGCCGATGGCACGGGCGCCTTCCAGGTAATCTTCGTGACGGATCGCCAGCACCTGACCGCGGGTCAGGCGCGAGAAAATCGGCATCGCCGACAGCCCGATGGCAATCATCGCGTTGCTCAGGCTCGGGCCGAGAAACGCGCCCAGGGCAATGGCCAGGACCAGAAACGGGCACGACAGCAGCGCTTCCATGATGCGTGAAATCACCGCGTCGAGCTTGCCGCCGAAGTAACCGGCCAACAGGCCCAGCGGCACGCCAATGACCATGGCAATCGCCACCGAAACCCCGCCGGCCAGCAACGAACTGCGCGCACCCCAGAGCAGGCGGGAGAACAGGTCGCGGCCCAGCTCATCGGTGCCCAGCCAGTAGATCAGCGACGGCGCCTTGCGCACGGCGAGGAAGTTGGCTTTAAGCGGATCATGGGGCGCAATCCACGGCGCCAGCAGCGCGGCGAGAATGAAGATGATCAGCACCACCGCGCCGACCACCGCGCCCTTGTTGGCGAGGAATTTCTTCACGAACGGCGAGCGGGTGCGCGGCCGCAGCGGCTCTCTCGACGGCGCCTGGGACGGCGCGTTCAGCGGCGCCGAAGGATGGGTCGCAATCGAAGTCATCAGGCAGTCCTCAGACGCGGATTGATCAGGCGATAGAGCACGTCCGCCAGCAGATTCAGCAGCAGAAATCCGATCGCAACGCACAGCACCACGCCTTGCACCACGGCGTAATCACGGTTGAACACGGCATCGACAATCATTTTGCCGAAGCCGGGAATGCTGAACACCTGCTCGGTCAGCACCGCGCCGCCAAGCAATTCGCCAAACAGCAGCGTGGTCAGGGTGACGATGGGCATCAGCGCGTTGCGCAGGGCGTGCTTCAGAATCACCGTGCGCGGGAACAGACCTTTGGCCCGTGCCGTGCGCACGTAGTCGGCGCGCAGCACTTCGAGCATCGCGCTGCGGGTGTGGCGCATCAGCACGCCAGAGAGCCCGGCGCCCAGCACGAAGGCCGGCAGGATCAGGGTTTTCAGGTTCTGCCCGACGTCTTCACCCAGCGGCACAAAGCCCGAGGCCGGCAGCCACTGCAGCTTCACGGCGAAGATCATGATCAACAGAATTCCCAGCCAGAAGTGCGGAATCGAGATCCCCGACAGGGCAAACACGTTGGCCGCGTAGTCCACCGACGTGCCCTTGCGCACCGCCGAGATCACCCCCGTCGGAATGCCGATCACCAGCGCGATGATCAGCGCCAGCACCGCCAGTTCGATGGTCACCGGCAGCTTTGAGGCCAGCAGCACGGTCACCGGTTGCTCAGTGCGCAACGAGGTGCCGAAGTCGCCCTGCAGGACATTGCCGACCCAGTGCACGTACTGCAGCGGCAGCGGGTCGTTGAGCCGGTATTTCTCGCGCAGGTATTCCATCACCGCGGGGTCGCGCTCTTCACCCGCCATGGCCTGCACCGGATCACCGGGCAGCAGCTTTTGCAGGGTGAAGACGAACAGCGAAACCAGGATCAGCGTCGGAATGGCACTGAGCAGGCGTCGCAGGATGAATGTCAGCATGACGAATCCTCGCGGCCGAAGCGGTTGTCCACGGGCGCCGCTGTCATTTGAAAGCGACGTTGTTCAAGCGAATCAAACCATCGGGGTTGGGCACGAAACCGGTGAGGTTGCTGCGCATGGCGATGATTCGCGGATCGAAGTACAGGTAGCTGGTCGGCACGTCTTCGGCGAGCAGGCGCAGGGCCTCGAAGTAGATGGCCTGACGCTGGGCCTGATCGTTCACGGTGCGCGCCTTGTTCAGCAGCTCGTCGAGTTTCGGGTCACAGAAATGCCCGTCGTTCTGGCCGCCCTTGCAGGTCACGAACTGGTGGATGTCGCCATCCGGATCAGGGCGGCCCGACCAGGCGCTCATGCCGATCTGGAAGTTGCCGGCCTGTTGCTCGCTGAGCAGCGTGGCGTATTCGGTGGCGATCAGATTGACCTTGAAGCCAGCCTCTTCGGCCATCGCCTGAATGATCTGGCCGACCTGCTGGGCGATGGGGTTGTTGGCGACTTTCAGCTCCACGGCGAGGGGCGTCTTGACCCCGGCTTCCGCGAGCAGTTTTTTGCTGGCTTCGACGTCACGGGTCGGGAGCGGCAAGTCCTTGTCGTAATACGGGCTGTTTTTCGGGAACGGCTGGGCGCTCGGCGCGTACAGGCCTTCGAACACCACCTGATTGATCGCGTCACGGTCGATCGCCAGCTCGAAGGCCTTGCGCACGCGCTTGTCCTTGCCCATCGGGGTGTTGGCTTTGTCGCCGTTGTTGGTGTTGTACATCAGCTGCATGTAGCCCAGGCCCGGCGTGCTGAACACCTGCACGTGGCTGTCGGCCTTGGCGGTCTTCACGTCGGTGGGCGCGACGCGTTCGATGATGTCCAGGTCGCCGGAACGCAGGTTTGCCAGGCGCACCGAGGTGTCCGGAATCGGCAGGAAAATCACCTTGTCGAAGTGGTACGCCTGCTTGTTCCAGTAGTTGTCGAAGCGCTCCAGCACGATGCGGTCCTGCTGCACGCGCTGAACGAATTTGTAGGGCCCGGAACACACCGGCCTGGAGGCCACGTCGGTCGCCGAGGCCTTGGGTGCGAGCATCATCCCGGCGCGGTCGGACAGTTGCGAGATCAGCGTCGCGTCGGGCTGCTTGACTTTGATCGCCACGGTTTTCGCGTCGATCACCTCAACGCTTTCCACCGACGCCAGCTCACTCTTGCGCAGGGAGTCGGGCAGGGTGCGCGCACGGTCGAGGTTGAACTTCACGGCGGCGGCATCAAACACCTCGCCGTCGTGGAAGGTCACGCCGTCGCGCAGGGTCATGGTCAGCGTCTTGCCGTCCTCGCTCCAGTTCCAGGCGGTGGCCAGTTGCGGCGCGTAGGTCAGGTCCGGATTGACGTCCACCAGCTTGTCGCACAGCGCGGTGTAGACCAGACGCCCCGAGTAGGTACGCGAGCGGTGTGGGTCGAGCATGTCAGGGTCGTCCTGAATGCCGATGCGCAGGGTGGTTTCGGCGACAGCCGCATTCGCAGCGAGCAGCAACAACGTGGTTGTCATCAGGTGGGCGAACTTCATGGCTGACTCTCCAGAGAAAGGGCTTGATGGCTTTTGAACAGGTTCAGGCGCTGGCTGTAGGCGGCGCTGGGCGTGGGCACGATCAGCGAACCGGCGCCGGCGTTGGCGATTTCGCGCCAGTAATGGCAGGCCACCTGACGCCCCGGCTCGACGCTTTCGAAGAGCGGCTTCGCCTCGCGGCACAGCGGCTTGGCGTGGGGGCAACGGGTGTGAAAGCGGCAACCGGACGGTGGCATGCTAGGGCTTGGCATGTCACCGCCGAGTAACGGTCGCGGACGGCGCAGATCGGGATGGCTGACCGGCACGGCGGCCATCAGCGCTTGCGTGTAAGGATGAAACGGCGTTTCGAACAGCGCGTTGACCGGCGCCAGCTCAACGATCTCACCGAGGTACATCACCGCCACACGGTCGCTCATGTGGCGGATCACCGCGAGGCCGTGGGCGACGATCAGCAGGGTCAGGCCGAACTGGTGCTTGAGGTCTTCCAGCAGATTCACCACCTGGGCCTGCACCGAGACGTCCAGCGCCGACACCGGTTCGTCGCCGAGGATCAGCCGTGGTTCCGAGGCCAGCGCCCGGGCGATACCGATGCGCTGACGCTGACCACCGGAAAATTCGTGGGGAAAGCGGCTGCCGTGCTCCGGCGCCAGGCCCACCGTGCGCAGCAGCTCGGCGACTTTGTCCTGACGCGCGCTGCGGCTGTCGTCGCGATGCAGCCAGATCGGCTCGCCGATGATCGATTCCACGCTCATGCGCGGGTTCAGCGAGGCGAACGGGTCCTGGAAAATGATCTGCAGATCGCGGCGTACCTGACGCAGCTTGTCGGCGGGCAGGTTGCCCAGGTTGCGGCCTTCATAAATGACGTCGCCAGCGGTGGGCTTGAGCAGGTTCAGCAGCACCCGGCCCAGGGTCGATTTCCCCGAGCCCGACTCACCCACCAGCGCCAGGGTCTCGCCCCGGCGCACCGCCAGGGAAACCTCATTGACCGCCTGCACGGGCGGCTTTTTGCGCTGGAACAATCCGGCTTCGCTGTGAAAGTGTTTGCTCACCGCGATGCTTTCCAGAATCGGCTTTTCCAGTGCCGACTCAGCCGCCCCGTTGTTCACGATGTGTGGGCCTGACAGGCTCATGCGCTGACTCCCAGATGCTGTTCAAGTGGCACGCGAATGCAGGCGGCGAAATGCCCGGCGGAGACTTCCAGAAGCGGCGGACGGGCTTCCCGGCAGGCGGCGATGACGAATGGGCACCGGCTGGCAAAGCGGCAGCCCGTAGGCATTTCAGCCGGCGTCGGCACACGGCCATTGATCGTTGCCAGACGCCCTTCGCGAGGACCGACCGAGGGCATCGAGCCCATCAGGCCGATGGTGTAAGGGTGCTGCGGATCATCGAACAGGGTCTTCACCGAACCGCTTTCGACGACGCGCCCGGCGTACATCACGATGACCTCGTCGGCCACTTCGGCGACCACGCCGAGGTCGTGGGTGATGAGCATCATCGAGGTGCCGGTTTCGGCCTGGAGGCTGGCGACCAGCGAAAGAATCTGCGCCTGAATGGTCACGTCCAGGGCGGTGGTGGGTTCGTCGGCGATGATCAGCGCAGGGTCGTTGGCCAATGCCATGGCGATCATCGCGCGCTGACGCATGCCGCCGGACAGCTCGTGGGGGTAAGCGTCGAGGCGTTGGAGGGCATCGGGGACGCGGACCTTTTCCAGCATTTCCAGCGCGCGCTGGCGGGCGGCGCTGGCTGACAGACCCTGATGGCGAATCACGCTCTCGGCAATCTGATCGCCGATGGTGAACACCGGATTGAGCGAGGTCATCGGCTCCTGAAAGATCATTGCCATGCGGTTTCCGCGCACGTCCAGCAGGCGCTCGTCGGACATACCGATCAAAGGTTCGCCCAGCAGATTCGAGGCGCTGGCCTGGACGGTGGCGGTGTCGGGCAGCAAGCCCATCAACGCCATGGACGTCACGCTTTTGCCGCAGCCGGACTCGCCGACGATGGCCAGGGTCTTGCCCGGCTGAATGGCGAACGACACGCCGTCGACGACATTGGCCGGGGCATCCTTGAAGCGCACGGTGAGGTCGCTGACGCTCAATACCGATGGGGTGTTCGCGGGTGAAGCACTCATACGCTGGCCTCGAGGTCTTGCTGGATGACGTGATCGAGCGCCTGTTGCAGCGCACGCAGGTGCCCGCGCATGGCGGTGGCGGCCTTGGCCGGATCGCGGCTCTCGATGGCGCCGATGATGTCGTGGTGGTCGTGGCTGTAGGTGCTCAGGCGATCGGTGTTGCGGGCGCGCTGGCGCAGGTCGCGCCAGGCCGGGTCAAGACGAATGGCGTCGAGCATTTCGAAGATATCGAGCATCAGGCGGTTGCCGGCGGCTTCGGCGATCCCGCGATGCAGCGCGCTGTCCCACAGCTCGATGCCTTCGGCGTCGGGTTCGCTGGCATGTTGCTGGTGGGTGGTGCGCTCGGCGAGCCGGCGCAGGATCGCCATCTGTTCGCCGCTGGCGCGCAGGGCGGCCAGTGACGCCAGCGCCGGTTCCAGATAGATGCGCGCTTCCATGACCTCGCTGAAATTGGTCCGGCTCGACAGCTTGGCAAAGCTCATGGCCGCGCTCGGCGGGGTAGGGCCGACGAAAGTGCCTTTGCCCTGCCGCCGCCAGATGTGCCCCTCGGCTTCGAGCACCGCCAGCGCGCGGCGAATGGCCCGGCGACTGACGCCGAAATCCACCGCCAGATCGCGCTCGGTCGGCAACGGCCGTTGCGGGAAGGCCGCCTGCTGCGCGACCAGTTGGCGCAACGCGTCGAGGGCCATCTTTGACGAAGTGTCGTGGGTTGCGTCGGTGTCGATGCTGTCCATCTGCGTCTCTCGTCACGGGGGTGAACCGGAGGCCATGGGCTGCGTGAAGCAGGGCCTGGCTGCAGAAGAGGAGTGCAATAGCGATGCCAATGAAAAATGGTTCACCCGCAAGGTCCGATGGCCGGCACAAGGGCAGGCGTGATCCCGCCGCTTCGGGCCAATCGGCAAAGGTTCGGAAGTCTGGTTCGCGAGGAGGAGCGGGATTGGTTCAGGCGGGAAGCGAACCAATTTCGGGGGAGGGTCCAGGCAGGGCGCCTGTTTATGGTTCGGGTGCGTTATTAGGGGGCGCTGATTGGGGTGATTCTGGCCGAAGCCAGAATCAGCGCTTTATCAATCCCACTGCGGCGCAAGGCTGGCCGGGCTGGTCAGGCGATGGCCGCGGTCCAGCTGCGCAATCTGCGCCATGTCGTCCTCGGTCAGCGTGAGGTCGACGGCTTTCAGGTTGCTTTCCAGGTTGGCGCGTTTGGTCGACGACGGAATCACCGCGTAGCCTAGTTGCATGGCCCACGCCAGGGTCACTTGCGCAGGCGTCGCGTTGTGGCGCTGGGCGATCTGCTCGATCACCGGGTCTTTCAGCACTTCCCCGTAGGCCAGGGTCATGTAGGACGTAATCTTGATGCCGTGCTGTTGAGCGAAAGCGGCCACGGTACGGTTTTGCAGGTACGGGTGCAGTTCGATCTGGTTGGTGGCGATGTTCTCGGCACCGACCGCAGCGATGGCTTCACCCATCAGCGCCACAGTGAAGTTGGAAATGCCGATCTCGCGGGTCAGGCCTTGCTGCTTGGCTTCCAGCAGTGCGCCCATGAATTCGGCGACAGGCACCTGGCCCTTCGGCGACGGCCAGTGGATCAGCGTCAGGTCGACGTGATCGGTTTTCAGCTTGGCCAGGCTTTCCTTAAGGCTCGGAATCAGCTTGTCGGCGGCGAAATTGTCAGTCCAGATCTTGGTGGTGATGTACAGCTCATCACGGGACACGCCGCTTTGCTCGATGGCCTGACCGACCTCGGCTTCATTGCCGTAGATCTGCGCGGTGTCGATGACGCGATAGCCCAGCTCCAGGCCGTTGCTGACCGAGTCGATGACGACCTGATCTTTCAGGCGGAAGGTGCCAAGGCCAAATGCGGGAACAGTCATGGGAAAACTCCAGAGTTCAAGGGGGAAGGGGATAAACGAAGCAGACGCCCAGTATCCCGCGCCGGCTGGCAGGGAAAAACCACAGCGCGGGCACGGGAGTTTTGACGGGGGATCATGAATGCCATGAAGTTTCGGGCAGCGCTTGATCGTGATCGTTCAACGGGATGTGATTTCGGACGGCCTGTGGCGGTCACTCCCACAGGGTTCTGCGACCGGCTCCAGATCAGACATGCCCATCGCGTTTTACGAAATGCTTGTGCATGTCCGCCGTCAGCGCTTCCACCCGTTCGGTCAGCACTTTGGTCATTTCGGTGAGCCGGGTGTTTTGTTCCAGCAGTTCCAGCATCTGTGCGGTGTTTTGCGCCGCTCGCGCCATGCGTTCTTCATTGGCCGTCGCCAACGCCTCGCGGTGGAGCGCGTCGGCATCGGCGCTGGCCTTGTCGCGAGCAGCCTGTCGTGTTTGCGCGAGGAGAATGAGCGGTGCGGCGTAGGCCGATTGCAGGCTGAACGCCAGATTGAGCAGGATGAACGGGTAGAGATCGAATGACACCAGCCCGCTCAGGTTGGCGCCGACCCACAGCACCACCAGAAACGTCTGGGCGCCGAGAAAGGTGGGCGTGCCGAAAAAGCGCGCAAACGCCTCGGCCTTGAGGGCGAAGGCATCGGTGCCAAAGGTCGGCGCCAGGTGGGCGTGGCGTTTGTGAAAGCGCAGATGATCTGCCGGCGCAGCGGCAGCGCTCGGTTCGGCGGGCGAGGGGACGGGCGTGGGCGTGGCAGTGGGCATGATGCTTTCCTGAGGACAGAAACACCTGCCCACTATAGGCCCGCGCTCATTGGCGTCGTACTGAACCTCTGCTGAACCGGCGCGTGTCCCGGTTGCGCCGCGTCAGTCCACCGGCTCGGGGTACAGCGGTTTGGAACGCTGCATGATGCTGGCGTAGTCGTAAACGTACTGGCGGCCAGCGTGACTGGTCATGCGCAGGCGGTCGATCAGTTGTCGCTCTTTCTTGTTCAGGTATCTCAACCCGTGGTGGTCACTGGACTTGAGGCGATCACGTTCATGGGCGTCAGGGAAAGTGATGACGTTCGTCATGAAATATCTCCTTGGTTAAATCCGTGTCCCCGGCTCCGTGTTCCGGGGTTCACCCTTTGTGGTGCGACTGCGCACCTTACCCACAAAAACTCGGACGCTACAACCCTGCAAATGATCAGTGGGTCACAGGATTTGCGTGATCTCGAACGATTGACGGCTGCCGTTCACCACCACCTCCACCTCATCGCCATCGAACTTGCCAAGCAGGCTTTGTCCCAGTGGCGAACGTGCGGTGATCACCGTAATCACCTGCTCGTCGACGGTGACTTTCAGCCCCGCCGCGTCAGGCCCGAGAAACAACAGCTGCCCTGCGCCGTTGCCTGCCTGCAGGGCAATGAGGTCGCCGGTCTGGATGCCGCGCTGGTCATCGAACGGCTTGAGCACGAGGTGGCGGCAGAGGTTCAGCGACTGGCGGATTTCTTCCACGCGCCGCGCCTGACCCGCCGCCAGATAGGACGCCTCCAGCCCGAGCGTGTCGTACTTGTTCTCGGCGATGTTCTCTTCGTGGGTCGCGGTTTCGTACGCCGTTTGCGCGGCACGCACGGCCACATCGAGGTCGACCTGCAGTTTCTCGACGATGCACTGCAGGACGGTTTGCTTGTTCACGGGCATGGCGTATTCGGTGGCATGGAATGGCTCGACAAAAAGGGATTCAACCGCAGAACTGATAGACGCTCGCACGGCTTTTCTCGCTGGGCGCGGTCTGGTTCTGCTGCATCCAGAACTGACATTTCGGGCCGTTGAAGCTGCGTTGCCGCTCCGCCTGCTCAGCCTCCTGGGTCTGCCGCGTTTCGCTGTCGCGCAGAATCTGCCGGTACTGATCGAACATCGGGTTATCAGTTTCGGGTTTTGGTCTGGCCGCGGGCGGGGCAGTTATCTGCGCCGCGGCATTGTTCAGTGCCTGGGTCTGCTCGGCGGGGAGCAGTTTATAGATCAGCCACAGGCTTAGCAGGACAGCGAGAACCCCCAGCCAGATGCCGGCGGCAATCGACAGGATCAGCTTGAGCGGGCGCAGCGTGACGGACAGTTCGCGTGGGTTGACGTACATGACAGACTCCAGACTTGTATGCATGTGGCCAGCAGTGGCGGCGATTGTCGCACGAGCGGGGCTGGCGATTCTGCGCCGCAATGACGGACAATCGGTTTTTTTGAACATCCTCAGGGAGCCCGGATGAAAGCCTCTTGGGATATTTTCTGTAGCGTTGTCGATAATTTCGGCGACGTCGGCGTGACCTTTCGCCTGGCCCGACAACTGGTCGCCGAACACGACCTGCAGGTTCGCCTCTGGATCGATGACCTGAACGCCTTCGCCCGGCTGTGCCCGGGTGCCGATCCCCTGGCTGATCAGCAAATGCAGGATGGCGTTATCGTCTGTCGCTGGCCAGCGGAATGGCCCAAAACCTGGCAGCCGTTGCAGCTGCCGCACGTCGTGGTCGAGGCCTTTGCCTGTCGCCTGCCACCGGACTACATCGACGCCATGCTCGGGGCAGAGAAACGGCCGCTGTGGTTCAACCTCGAGTACCTGAGCGCCGAAGACTGGGTGTCGGGCTGCCACGGCCTGCCGTCGATCCAGTCTTCGGGCCTGCGCAAGTACTTCTTTTTCCCCGGATTCACCGCGAAGACCGGCGGGTTGTTGCGTGAAGCCGGCTTGATCGAAAAGCGCCAGGCGTTTCAGGCCAATCCCGCCGCACGCCAATCCTTCCTCCAGCGCCTGAACATCGCGCCCCACGCCGATGCGCGGCTGATGTCACTGTTTGCCTACGAACACGCCGGGGTCGGCAGCTGGCTGGATTGCCTGGCCCAGGCTGATTGCACTACCCATTTGCTGTTGCCTGAGGGCCGCATTCTGGGCGACGTTCAGCGCTGGTTGGGCGTGGATGAATTGACGGCGGGCGCCGTGCATGCGCGCGATGCCCTGACCATTCAGGTGCTGCCGTTCGTGCATCAGCAAGACTACGATTCGCTGTTGTGGTGCTGTGATTTCAACGTGGTGCGCGGTGAGGACTCCTTCGTCCGCGCGCAATGGGCGGGGCGGCCGCTGATCTGGCACATCTACGAGCAGGATGACGACGCCCACTGGGCCAAGCTCGATGCGTTTCTGGAGCTGTATCGGGTGGGGTTGTCGGAGGCTGCAGGGCAGGCGCTGACCGAAGTCTGGCGCAGCTGGAATGGCGGAACAGCCATGACTCAGGGCTGGAATGCGCTGGAGCAGCACACCGATGAACTCGCCGCCCATGCCCGGCGCTGGTGTCTGGAACAGGCCTTGCAGGAGGATCTGACGACTGCGCTGGTAAGGTTTTACCAAAGTTGGATATGATACGCGGCCTTGTATTAAGCCCTGTACGAAAAGTGGCTTTTCGTACAGGGCTTAGAAAGATCTTTCATCCAAATTCGGATACTCGTAATGAAAACTGGCAAAGAGCTTAAACCCGGTACCGTGATCAAGCTGGAAAACGATCCTTGGCTGGTTCAGAAAGCTGAATTCACCAAGTCGGGCCGTAACAGCGCGATCATGAAAACCAAGCTGAAGAACCTGCTGACCGGCTACAAGACTGAAATCGTCTACAGCGCCGACGACAAGCTGGACGACGTGATCCTGGACCGTAAAGAAGCCACGCTGTCTTTCATCAGCGGCGACACTTACACGTTCATGGACACAACCGACTACACCATGTACGAGCTGAACGCCGAAGACATCGAAGCCGTTCTGCCATTCGTTGAAGAAGGCATGACCGACGTCTGCGAAGCGATCTTCTTTGAAGAGCGTCTGGTTTCCGTAGAGCTGCCGACCACCATCGTGCGCACCGTTGACTACACCGAAGGTTCGGCTCGCGGCGACACCTCGGGCAAGGTCATGAAGCCGGCCAAACTGGCCAACGGCACCGAGCTGCAGGTGGCTGACTTCATCGAAATCGGTGACAAGATCGAAATCGATACCCGCGAAGGCGGTTCCTACAAAGGCCGTGCCAAATAAGCACAGTTTTTGTAATGCCGGTGATGTAACGCCGAACACGAGAAAGCCCGACCATGGAGTCGGGCTTTTTTGTGGGCGCCGAGTTGACGCCCGCTGACGCATTTACTTCAGATGAACCTTGAGTTCTTGCGAAGCCTGCAGCATTGCCGAGCGCACTTCCGGCACTTGGCTGATCACGTTCAAAAGCCCGTAATCGTGAATCATGCCGTTGTAGCGAACCGCCGTGACCGGCACACCGGCCTGGTCCAGCTTGCGGGCGTAGGCTTCACCTTCGTCGCGCAGCACGTCAGCCCCTGCGGTTTGCACCAGGGCAGGCGGCAGACCTTTCAGCTGTTCGGTCGTGGCCCGCAGCGGTGAGGCATAGATCTGGGCGCGCTGTTTCGGGTCGGTGGTGTAGTTGTCCCAGAACCACTTCATCATGTTGCGGGTGAGGAAGTGACCCTCGGCAAACTGATCGTACGAACCGGTATCGAAGTTGGCGTCAGTCACCGGCCACAACAGCACCTGGTAACGGATGGCCGGCGTGCCTTTGTCTTTGGCCATCAGGCTGACAACCGTCGCCATGTTGCCGCCGACGCTGTTGCCCGCCACCGCCAGACGCTTGCCGTCGACGTTGATTTCCTTGCCATGCTCGGCGACCCATTTGGTCGCCGCATAGGCCTGGTTGATCGCCGTCGGGTAGTGGGCTTCAGGTGATGGGGTGTAGTTGACGAACACCGCCACTGCCCCCGAACCCTCGACCAGATCCCGCACCAGACGTTCGTGGGTCGGGTAATCGCCGAGCACCCAGCCGCCGCCGTGGAAATACATGAACACCGGCAAGGTGCCTTTGACGCCGGCCGGACGAACGATCGTCAGGCTGATGTCTTGGCCATCCACCGAAATGGTCTTCTGGCTGACATCGGCCTTGGGCAGGGTCAACTTGACCCCGGCCTGGGCACCGGTCAGGACGGCGCGGGCATCTTTGGGCGAAAGCTGTTCGATCGGCTTGCCGCTTCCGGAATTCAGCGCGTCCAGAAACGCCTGCGTGTTGTGCTCGACGCCCGTATCGGTCGCAGCAAAAGCGTTGCCGATGGACAGTGCGAGGAGCGAGCCAGCCAGAATCTTGCCAAACGTGTTCATGTTCTTCTCCCGGTCAGACGAGGGTTGGAGGCGAGGCCTTACGCCAGGTTTTTACACAGTCACGTGCAGACGAACGTCGACGTTGCCGCGTGTGGCGTTGGAGTAAGGGCAGACCTGGTGGGCTGCATCGACCAGCGCCTGGGCTTCGGCTTGTTCAAGGCCCGGCAGGCTGATGTGCAGGTCGATGTCCAGACCGAAACCGCCAGGGATCTGGCCGATGCCGACGTGGGCAGTGATCGACGCGTCAGCCGGGATGGTTTTCTTGCTCTGGCCGGCGACGAATTTCAGTGCGCCGATGAAGCAGGCCGAGTAGCCGGCAGCAAACAGTTGCTCTGGGTTGGTGGCTTCGCCGCCAGCGCCGCCCAGTTCTTTCGGGGTGGCCAGTTTGACGTCGAGAATTTTGTTGTCGGAAACAGCGCGGCCATCACGGCCACCGGTTGCGGTTGCGACTGCAGTGTAGAGCGCTTGCATGGTAATTCCTCACGTGCTGATGGGTTGAATAGCGTTGAATGAATCAGGGTCTGCTTTGCGCTAAAGTTTTGTGCGCTAAGCAAGTGAGGTGAAATGTACTGCGCCAATGTTTAGTGCGCAAGATAAATTTTCGGGATTTTTGAGGTGAGTCGATGAAGGGGGCCGATCAGAGGCTCTCGTGCAGATTCCCGCGCAGGGCCAGTAGGTCTTTCTGCAGGGCTTTGAGCTGCTCAAGGTTGATGCCGCTGGCGGCGAGAATGCATTGCGGAACGCTCTGGGCCTTTGTGTGCAACGCCTTTCCTTGGTCGGTCAGGGTCAGCAGCACGACGCGTTCATCTTCCTTGCTGCGGGTCCGGCGGATCAGGCCTTCGGCTTCCAGTCGTTTCAGCAGCGGCGTCAGCGAGCCCGGATCGGTCAGCAGGCGCGTGCTCACTTCTCCGACGGTCAGGCCGTCGCGCTCCCACAACACCAGCATCGCCAGGTATTGCGGGTAGGTCAGGTTCAGCGCCTGCAGCAGCGGCTTGTACACCTTGGTCATCATCAGCGACGTCGAGTACAGGGCGAAACACAGCTGGTTGTCCAGCAGCAGCGCGTCGCAGCTGCCAGCGCCAGCCTTTTGGGATGGCTCGTTGGCGTTCATGGGTGTCCCTCGCTCGGTCAGTAATGGTCGGTAATTTAGTACCCAGATGTTTAATGCACCAGATAATTTCGGTAATGGCTGGGCGTGTAGCTTTCTATCGATCGGCGGCAGGCGCCGACAATGCTGTGAATCGGTGGTACACCCTGGAATCGTCAACGCGGATTTCCTCGACGGCGCTGACTGCGTAGCATGCGCGCTGAAATCGGATCAGAGGAACGCCCGTGATTGTCGACGTATTGATGTACCTGCTGCTGGGCGCCGCCATGGGCACACTGGGTGGACTGTTCGGCATTGGCGGCGGGCTGGTCGCCATTCCCGCGCTGGGCGTGTTGTTCGGGCTCGATCAGCAACTGGCCCAGGGCACGGCGTTGTTGATGGTGCTGCCCAACGTGCTGCTGGCGCTGTGGCGTTACAACCAGCGCAATCGGGTGTCGGTGCGCCATGCGCTGATGCTCATCGTGCCCAGTTTCACGATGTCCTGGCTGACCTCGCTGTGGGCGGTGCGCGTTGACCCGCAAAGCATGCGCCTGGGCTTCGTCGGGTTTCTCATCGTGCTGACGCTGTTCAACCTGATCCAGATGGTCTGGCGCAAGGGCACTGCAGGCGCCCAATTGCGCCACACCCGATGGTTGTGGCTGCTGGGCGTGGGCTCGGGCGTCACCGCCGGGCTGTTCGGCGTCGGCGGCGGGGTGATCGCGACACCCATTCTGACCGGCCTGTTTGGCGCAACGCAGGTGGCGGCTCAGGGCCTGGCGCTGGCACTGGCGGCGCCGAGCACCACGATTACCCTGGCCACTTACGCCTTGCACGGGCACGTCGACTGGCTGATGGGCATTCCCCTGGCCATCGGCGGGCTGGCCAGCATCAGCTGGGGCGTCGCCTTGGCGCACAGTTTGCCGGAGCGTACGTTGCGCTCGCTGTTCTGCGGCTTTCTGGTGATCTGCGCGATCATGCTGTGCTTCAAGCTGTGATCTAACAGCCTGAGTCTTTTTACAGCCTGAACCCCTCGGCAATGTGATCGGCCAGGCACTCGGTGATCGGCGACGGGTTGTTGGGGTTGCGCAGCAGCACGATGCTCGCCGACGGCAATTGTGGCAGCCCGTGCTGTTCCCCCAGCACTTCGAGGTCCGAGGTGATCAGGCTTTGCAGCTGTGCCGTCACCGCCAGCCCGGCGCTGACCACCGCCATGATCGCTGACAGGCTCGCGCTGGTGTAGGCCACCCGGAACTCGCGGCCGGACGCCTGTAGCGCGTTGATTGCCCACTGCCGGCAAAAGCAGTCGGTGTTGAACATCGCCAGCGGCATCGGCGTTTGCTCCTGTGGGCAAAAGCCTGCGCCGACGGCCCAGACGAACCGCTCCTGGCGCAGGATCTGGCCGATTTCCTTGCCGGGCTCGCGGGTGACAATGCTCAGGTCCAGGTCCTGGCGTTGCAGCAACTGCGACGAAGACTCGCAATGCACTTCCACCTGCACCAGCGGATAGGCCTGGGCAAAACGCTGCAAAATCCCCGGCAGAAAGCGCATCACGTAATCGTCCGGCGTGCCGATCTTCACCGTGCCGACCATGTGCGGCTCGCGCAGGGTGTTGAACACTTCGCTGTGCAGTTTCAGAATCCGCCGCGCGTAGCCCAGCAGCACTTGGCCTTCCGCCGTGAAGCTGATGGTGCGGCCGTCTTTCAGAAACAACGGGCGCCGCACCACGTCCTCCTCCAGCCGTTTCATTTGCATGCTGACGGCCGACTGCGTGCGATTCACCACCTCGCCCGCCTTGGTGTAACCGCCCTCGTCGGCGATCGCGACAAAGGTGCGCAGCAGTTCGCTGTCGATACTCGGGTAGGTGGTCATGCATCAATCTCCCAGATGCAGTGCATAAGAAACATTCGTTGGATTGATCTTAGGCCCGGCGAGAGAATCTGCCCATCCCCACTGGAGGGCAGGACGATGAAAGGTCAAAAAGGTTATGTACTGGTCGCAAAGCCTCTGTCGCGGGCATTCGCGCTGAAACATTGGTGGAAAGGATTTGTGGCGCAGGTTGCTCGCTGGCGCAGGCTGCATCAGCAGCGCGTCGAACTGGCCACGCTGAGCGATGATGCGCTGAAGGATCTGGGCCTGAGTCGGGCGGATCTCTACGAAGAAATGCAGCGTCCTTTCTGGGATGACCCGATGAAGCGCTGACAGGGCAGCGGATGATCGGTTAGCGTTGGGCACCGCCATGGAGGTTGCAATGCCCGCCGAACTGCCGATCCACCCGCCACTTTCCCTCAAGCACGCGCGCCGGCTGGCGCTGGCCGCCCAGGGCTTCAGCAGTCGCCAGCCGCCTGCGACGATCAAGGCAGCCCACGTCACACAGCTGATCGAACGGCTCGGCGTGCTGCAGATCGATTCGGTCAACGCGCTGGTGCGATCGCACTACTTGCCGCTCTTTTCCCGGCTCGGCCCTTACCCGCGCACGTTGCTGGAACAGGCGGCATGGGGCCAGGGTCGGCAGCGCAAGCTGTTCGAATACTGGGGCCACGAGGCGTCGTTGCTGCCCCTCGAACTGTATCCGATGATGCGCTGGCGAATGCAGCGCGCGGCCCAGGGAGAGGGCATTTATCAGCAACTGGCCAAGTTCGGCCGCGAGCAGCAAACCACCATCGCCCGGGTGTTACAGACCGTTCGCGAGCAGGGCGCGTTGGGTGCGGGCAGTATCAGCACCCGACAGGATCGCGCCGGGCCGTGGTGGGACTGGAGCGCCGAAAAGCATGCGCTGGAGTGGCTCTTTGCAGCGGGTGAGGTCACGGTCGCCGGCCGTCGCGGTTTCGAGCGGTTGTACGATTTGCCCGAGCGCGTTCTGCCCTCGGCGATCGTCTGTCACCCCGATATTGGCGAATCCGACGCACAGCGCGGTTTGCTGCTGCATGCGGTCAAAGCGCTGGGCGTCGCTACCGAAAAGGACGTGCGCGATTATTTCCGGCAGGACCCGGCCCCGGCGAAGCGCGGGTTGGCAGAGCTGGTGGAGGAGGGCGCGGTTCAACGGGTTAAGGTGCAGGGCTGGAAGCAACCGGCGTATACGCTTCCTGGTCTGACGGTGCCGCGCAAGGTGGCGGCCAGCGCGTTGCTGTCGCCTTTCGATTCCTTGATCTGGGAGCGGGCGCGCACCGAGCGGCTGTTCGATTTCCACTACCGTCTGGAGATCTACACCCCCGCGCACAAGCGGATTTACGGCTATTACGTGCTGCCGTTTCTGCACAACGAACGCATCGCCGCGCGCATCGACCTGCGTGCTGAACGGGCGGCAGGGCGTCTGGCGGTCCATGGGGTTCACGAAGAGCAACCCGGACTGGATGACGAAGGCATGCACGCCCTGGCGATGCACCTGCGGCAACTGGCAAGCTGGCTGGAACTGCCGCACGTGCTGATCAACTGCCAGCGCGCCAGTGCGGCGCGCTTGCGGGAGGCGTTTGTGGCCAGCGGCTTCGATCACCTGTAATGAAATGTAGATTCTAGGGTCTGACATCCGACGCTTTCCCGGCTAAAGCCAGTCCTACAGAAAACGGCGCGCCGTTAGTAGGACCGGCTTCAGCCGGGAAGGGGCCATGGCAGTCAGACGCAGCCCCCCTACCGACGCACCTGCTTCAACGTCTCGGCGATCAAAAACGCCAGCTCCAGCGACTGATCGGCATTCATCCGCGGATCACAGTGGGTGTGGTAACGGTCCGACAAGCCATCTTCGGTAATCGGACGCGCGCCGCCGATGCATTCGGTGACGTTCTGTCCGGTCATCTCGATGTGGATGCCCCCGGCGTAGGTCCCTTCGGCCTGATGGACCTGGAAGAACTGCTTCACTTCCGCAAGGATCTGGGCGAAGTCGCGGGTCTTGTAACCGCTGCTGGCCTTGATGGTGTTGCCATGCATCGGGTCCGAACTCCACAGCACCTTCTTGCCTTCGCGCTCCACTGCACGGATCAGCCCCGGCAAATGGTCGCCGACCTTGTTGGCGCCCATGCGCGCAATCAGGTTCAAGCGTCCCGGGTCGTTGTCCGGGTTGAGGATGTCGATCAGGCGGATCAGGTCGTCGGTGTTCATGCTCGGCCCGACCTTGACGCCGATCGGGTTCTTCACGCCGCGCAGGAATTCCACATGGGCGCCGTCCAGCTGCCGTGTGCGGTCGCCGATCCACAGCATGTGTGCCGAGCAATCGTAGAAATCATTCGTCAGGCTGTCGCGACGGACGAAGGCTTCTTCGAAATTCAGCAGCAGCGCTTCGTGGGCGGTGAAGAAACTGGTTTCGCGCAATTGCGGCGAGGTGTCCATGCCGCAGGCGCGCATGAAGGCCAGGGTCTCGTCGATGCGATCGGCGAGCTGGCTGTATTTGTCCGACAGCGCCGAGTTGGCGATGAAATCCAGGTTCCACTTGTGCACTTGATGCAGGTCGGCAAAACCGCCCTGGGCGAAAGCGCGCAGCAGATTGAGGGTCGCGGTGGACTGGTGATACGCCTGCAGCAGGCGATCAGGGTCGGGCACGCGGCTCTTCTCGTCGAAACCGATGCCGTTGACGATGTCGCCGCGGTACGCCGGCAAGGTCACGCCATCTATCGTCTCGTCGTTGGACGAGCGCGGCTTGGCGAATTGCCCGGCCATGCGCCCGACCTTGACCACCGGACAACCGGCTGCAAACGTCATGACGATCGCCATTTGCAGCAGCACCTTGAAGGTGTCGCGGATTTTCGCCGCCGAGAATTCGAAGAAACTCTCCGCGCAATCGCCACCCTGCAGCAGGAACGCCCGGCCCTCGGTGACCTCGGCAAACTGTCGGCGCAGCTCGCGTGCTTCCCCGGCAAACACCAGCGGCGGGTAGCTGGCAAGGGTCTGTTCGACACGGCGAACGTGCTCGGCGTCCGGGTATTGAGGTTGCTGCTGGATAGGCAGGTTCCGCCAGCTGTCGGGGCTCCAGGGTTGGCTCATGTTGAACTCGAAGTCAGTGCGATCGGACAGGCATGTTAGCAGCTCGCTCCGAGAATTTGCGTGACCTGCGGGGAGTGATTCGCCGACAATCCGCGCCTTTGCGGGCCGCTTTCAGCTCCCTTTTGCACGCCAGGCCCGGTGCGCGGCTACGTCGATCGCTGAGCGCGGCGATGCTAATCCCTGCGGGCGCTATCCCGAATCACTCTGACCATGGGCACGAGAACAGCAATGACCGAGGAACGCGTAGAGCACGTGTTGGCCGAAGTTCACGACGAATTCGGCAAAATCCGCGTACTTGAAGTGGCCGATTACCGCTTCCTGGAGTTCGGTGACGCCATCGAACAGAGTTGCACGTTCACGGCTGATCCGGCCTGGCTCGAATACGACTACACCCGCGCCATGTTCATTGGCGCCCTGTGCCATCCCGCCCCGGAAAGCGCGCTGTTCATGGGCCTTGGTGCGGGCACGCTGACCCAGGCGTGCCTGAAGTTCCTCCCCCTCGACGACGTCGAAGCCATCGAACTGCGCCCCGATGTGCCGCGTCTGGCCATGGAGTACATGGGCCTGCAGGACGATCCCCGGCTGTACGTGCGCATCGGCGACGCCCTCGACCTGCTGCCGACCGCCGAAGACGCTGACCTGATTTTCGTCGATCTCTACACCGACACCGGCCCTGCCGTGGGCCATCTGGCCTGGGGGTTTCTCGAAAAATGCCAGCAGCGCCTCAACCCCGGCGGCTGGCTGATCATCAACCAGTGGGCGTCGGACGATGGCAAACCACTTGGGGCGGCGCTGCTGCGCGGCCTTTATCACCGGCATTACTGGGAATTGCCGGTGAAGGAGGGCAACGTCATCCTTATCGTCCCCGCTGACCTCGATCAGACGCTGGACATTGACGCCCTCACCCAGCGCGCCGAGAGCCTCGCGCCGCAACTGGGCTATTCGCTGTTGCCGCTGATCAAGACGCTGCGGCCTGCGACGTGATCAGCATCCCCGTTCAGCCGGCTCTGTCAGCAAACTCTGATTAGCAGCCTTTGAACACCGGGGTGCGTTTTTCCATCATCGCCTGCAGGCCTTCCTTGGCGTCTTCGCTGTCGAGCACCCGCCGGACCAGCGCCGGCAACGCCTTCGCCGCGACGCTTTCACCCTCGAGCACAGCCTGACGCGCGGACTCCAGGGTGGTGCGGACTCCCAGGGGTGCCCGGTCGGCGATGTGCCGGGCCAGGCGCAACGCCGAGGGCAGTAGGTCTTCCGGGGCCATCACCTCCTGCACCAGGCCCATGCGGCAGGCTTCGTGGGCGTCGAATTCATCGCCCGTCAGCAGCCAGCGCATGGCATTGCCCCAGCCCGCGATCTGGTGCAGCCGCAGGGTCGCGCCACCAAAGGCGAAAATGCCGCGCTGCACTTCCAGATGGGCGAAGCGGGCGTTGCTCGCGCACAGGTTGATATCAGCGGCGAGCATCAGCTCGATGCCCAGGGTCAGGCACCAGCCCTGGGCCGCGACGATCACCGGCTTGCTGACCCGCGGACCGACCGACAGACCCCAGGGATCGTAACCGCCGGGCGGGAGCGTCCAGCCTTCTCTCAGTGCCGGGCCGGCCTTGGCCAGATCGAGCCCGCCTGTGAAATGGTCGCCGTGGGCAAACACCACCGCGACCCGCGCCTGGTCGTTACGCTCGAACTCCCCGTAGGCCAGGCTCAGCTGGTTGAGCATATCCAGGTCGAAGGCGTTGCGTTTTGCGGCGCGGTCCAGGCCGATGAGCATGATTGCGCCGCGCTGTTCCCGGCTGACGTGGCCTTTGATCGAAGAGGTCATGTCGCTGTTTCCTGCAGATGAGGAGAAAGGGAGGGTGGGGTGTCGCACTGTCTGGGTGAATCGTTTAAGCTCTGCCCGCTACCGATACCGGGCACATGAAAAGTAGACACTGACGCAGCTTTGCGCAAAGCCTGTGACAGTTGGCCGCAAGGGGCTGATTAGCGAAAAAAATCCTCACTTATTTCAGCATTTCCGGTATAGTGCGCGCCGGCCTTTCATAGGGCCCTCGTCACGGTATGGGTTCGCGAAGCCATCTTCTCGAACCGGTTCGGTCACGAACCACCCATGACGATCCATTCATCAATACGTTTTCGCAAATCCCCGCCGACAAAGCAGCCAGGGTGACTCTAGGGTCTTACACGGCACGCGCAGCTTTGAAGCATGGGTCTTTGCGGATGCACTCAGAGGCAGACCCATGACCCAGGAAACCGGCGGCTTCGCCGCTCTTAACCTTCACCCGACAATTGTTGCAGCTGTAGTAGCCACCGGCTACGAAGAGCCTTCGGCCATCCAGCAGCAATCGATTCCAATCATCCTCGCCGGTCACGACATGATCGGCCAGGCGCAGACAGGTACCGGTAAAACCGCCGCCTTCGCTCTGCCCATCCTGAGCCTGATCGACCCGGCGAAACGCGAGCCGCAAGCGCTGATCCTCGCGCCGACTCGTGAGCTGGCCCTGCAAGTGGCCACGGCGTTCGAAACCTACGCCAAGCAAATGCCGGGCGTGACCGTTGTGGCTGTCTACGGCGGCGCGCCGATGGGCCCACAGCTGAAAGCCATTCGCAACGGCGCTCAGATTGTCGTCGCCACCCCGGGTCGTCTGTGTGACCACCTGCGTCGTGACGAGAAAGTCCTTGCCACCGTGAACCACCTGGTTCTCGACGAAGCCGACGAAATGCTCAAGCTGGGCTTCATGGATGACCTCGAAGTCATCTTCAAGGCCATGCCTGAAACCCGTCAGACCGTGCTGTTCTCGGCGACCCTGCCGCAGTCGATCCGCGCGATCGCCGAGCGTCACCTGAAAGACCCGAAGCACGTCAAGATCCAGAGCAAGACCCAGACCGTTACCGCGATCGAGCAGGCTCACCTGCTGGTTCACGCTGACCAGAAGACCTCTGCCGTACTGAGCCTGCTGGAAGTCGAAGATTTCGACGCCCTGATCATGTTCGTGCGCACCAAACAGGCCACTCTGGATTTGGCCAGCGCCCTTGAAGCCAAAGGCTACAAGGCTGCTGCGCTGAACGGCGACATCGCCCAGAACCAGCGTGAACGCGTCATCGACTCCCTCAAGGATGGCCGTCTGGACATCGTTGTTGCGACTGACGTTGCTGCCCGTGGTCTGGACGTTCCGCGCATCACTCACGTGTTCAACGTTGATATGCCGTACGACCCGGAAGCCTACGTTCACCGTATCGGCCGTACTGGTCGTGCCGGTCGCGAAGGTCGCGCCCTGTTGCTGGTCACCCCGCGTGAGCGTCGCATGCTGCAAGTGATCGAGCGCATGACCGGTCAGAAAATCGCCGAAGTCCGCCTGCCGGACTCCCAGGCCGTTCTCGATGCCCGCATCAAGAAACTGACCAACAGCCTGTCGCCGCTGGTCGCTGATGCCGAAGCAAGCCATGGCGAACTGCTGGACCGCCTGACTGCCGACATCGGTTGCACCCCGCGTGCCCTGGCCGCTGCTCTGCTGCGCAAGGCCACCAACGGTCAGGCGCTGACCCTGGGCGCGATCGAGAAAGAACGCCCACTGGTGCCGAACAACGCGCCACGTGGTGATCGTCCGGAGCGTCCAGCTGGCGACCGTCCTGATCGTGGCGACCGCGAACGTCGTGCCCCGGTGCCGTTGGCCGAAGGCCGTGCTCGCTGCCGTACCGCGCTGGGTGCCCGTGACGGCATCGCTGCGAAAAACCTGTTGGGCGCCATCCTCAACGAAGGTGGCCTGGCTCGTGAAGCAATCGGTCGCATCCAGGTGCGTGACAGCTTCAGCCTCGTCGAACTGCCGGAAGACGGTCTCGAGCGCCTGCTGGCCAAGCTGAAAGACACCCGCGTTGCCGGCAAGCAGCTGAAGCTGCGTCGCTATCGTGAGGACTGATCCGCTCTTGAGCTGATCGTCTGAATAAAAAATCCCCGACTGGTTCGGGGATTTTTTTTGCGTGGGATTTGGGGGCTAGTACTGCGTTTGGATGACTATTTGAAGGGGACTGATTTATTTACAACTATTTGTATATTTGAAGGGGACTGATTTATTTACAACGCTTCACCGTAAATTAATCTGTCCCCGTTTTGTCTCTGGCGCCGATCCCATAGACGGAGGGGGAGGCACCAGGCCGAGTGGGTTTTGGTTGGGTAGGACCGGCTTCAGCCGAGAAGGCGTCGGATGCCACACAACTGACCGGGGACAGATTAATTTACGATGAAGCGCTGTAAATAAATCAGTCCCCTATAAGTGGTCCCCTATAAGTGCGCTTCCCGGCTGAAGCCGCTCCACGGGGACAAAACCAGCCCCCTCAACCAAACCGATAGATGTCCATCCCCAACGCACCCATGGTGAAGCCCTGATGCTCAATGCTGAACTGTCCGCCCGCCGCCCGCGCGAAATACAGCGGCAGTATTTGAAGGGCACTTATTTGAAGGGGACTGATTTATTTACAACGCTTCACCGTAAATTAATCTGTCCCCGTTTTGTCTTGGCGCCGATCCCATAGACGGAGGGGGAGGCACCAGGCCGAGTGGGTTTTGGTTGGGTAGGACCGGCTTCAGCCGGGAAGGCGTCGGTTGCCACACAACTGACCGGGGACAGATTAATTTACGATGAAGCGCTGTAAATAAATCAGTCCCCTATAAGTCGAAATAAATCAGTCCCCTATAAGTGCGCTATAAGTGCGCTTCCCGGCTGAAGCCGGTCCACGGGGACAAAACCAACCCCCTCAACCAAACCGATAGATGTCCATCCCCAACGCACCCATGGTGAAGCCCTGATGCTCAATGCTGAACTGTCCGCCCGCCGCCCGCGCGAAATACAGCGGCAGCAGGTGTTCATCGGTCGGGTGGTTGCGCGCGGCGTTGGGTGCCTGATTTCGATAGTCGTGCAGCGCTTCCAGGTCGTCCGCCGCGAGCTTTTCCACCATCCAGTCGCGGAATGCGAGGGCCCAGGGCGTGATGCTCTCAGGTCCCGCCTGCCAGTCCAGCTCGCGCAAATTATGGGTGATGCTGCCAGAGCCGATCAGCAGAACGTTTTCCTCACGCAACCGATTCAGCGCCTGCCCAACGCGTGTCTGCAGGGCAGGGCCCATCCGCGTGGGCAGTGAAACCTGCACGATGGGAATGTCCGCCCGCGGGTACATCAACGACAATGGCACCCAAACCCCATGGTCGAACGGTCGCTCGGTGTTCATGCGCGCCGGCAGGTCAGCCTCTGTCAGCAGTTCCAGCACGCGCTGCGTCAGCTCCGGCATGCCGGACGCCGGGTACTGCACGGCGAAGAGTGCAGGGGGGAAGCCACCGAAGTCATGCCAGGTCTCCGGCTGCGGATTGCCGTTGACCAGCAGCTCGTTGCTTTCCCAGTGCGCCGAGACCATCACGATGGCCTTGGGGCGCGGCAGGGAGGCGGCCAGACGCGCGAGCGCCGGCCCGCTCTCGCCCGGTTCGAGGGCAAGCATGGGCGAGCCGTGGGAAATGAACAGGCTAGGCAGCATTTGCAGTGTCCTGAGCGTATAAGGTGAGTGGCATCATCGGGCAGTGCATCCATCTAAATCTAATATAAGTTTTCGTCCGTTTTGATCGGGATATCAGGAGTGTCTATGGAGCCGCGTTTTTGGCATGAGCGCTGGGCGATCAATCAGATCGGTTTCAATCAGGCGTCTGTGAATCCGCACCTGTTGCGCCTGTGGCCAGAGCTCACCGCCATGCCAGGGGAGCGCGTGCTGGTACCGTTGTGCGGCAAAAGCATCGACATGGTCTGGCTGCTCAACCAGGGGTTTCACGTGGTGGGCGCGGAATTGTCTGAGATAGCGGTGGCCGGCTTCTTCAGCGAGAACGGCTGGCAGCCCACGATTGAAGAGCGTGGCGCGCTCAAGGTCTATCGTGGGGAGGGCTGCGAGATCTGGTGCGGCGACTTCTTTGCCCTCACGCCGGAAGACGTTGGCGACTGCACCGCATTCTACGACCGAGCCGCCCTGATCGCGCTGCCGCCGGACCTGCGCTGGCGTTACGTCAAACAGCTCAATCATCTGTTGTCGAACGATGCCTGCGGCTTGCTGGTGACGCTGGATTACGATCAGTCGTTGATTGCCGGCCCGCCGTTCTCCGTGGATGAGGACGAGGTGCTGCAGTTGCTCTCCCCGGACTGGCGAGTCAAGCGCGTCGCGGATCTGGACGTGCTGGAGGAGGGTGTGAAGTTCAGGCAGGCGGGCGCGACGTCCCTCATGGAATATGCGTATCGGCTGTATCGCCGATAGCGCAGCGCAAAGAAATCAGCACAAAAGAAAAGGGCGACTTCACGTCGCCCTTTCTGGATGCAGCCTCTACACAATCAACCGCGGCGACGAAGCGCCTCGATGCGCTCTTCCAGCGGCGGGTGGCTCATGAACAGCCCGGCCAGGCCGTGCTTCAAACCACCGTTGATACCGAACGCCGTCATGCTTTCGGGCATTTGCACCGGAACGCCCTGTTCCGAACGCAGACGCTGCAGCGCGCTGATCATCGCGCCGGTGCCGGCCAGGCGGGCACCGGCGTCGTCGGCACGGTATTCACGCTTGCGCGAGAACCACATGACGATGGCGCTGGCGAGGAAACCCAGCACGATTTCGGCGAAGATGGTCGCGATGTAGAACGCGATGCCACGGCCTTCTTCGTTCTTGAAGATCACCTTGTCGACGAAGTTGCCGATGATTCGGGCGAAGAACATGACGAAGGTGTTGACCACGCCCTGGACCAGCGCCAGCGTCACCATGTCGCCGTTGGCAACGTGACCGATCTCGTGAGCCAGCACTGCTTTCACTTCATCGGGCGAAAAACGCTCCAGCAGGCCCTGGCTGACCGCGACCAGCGCGTCGTTCTTGTTCCAGCCGGTGGCAAAGGCATTGGCCTCGTAGGCAGGGAAAATACCCACTTCCGGCATCTTGATGCCTGCATCGCGGGACAGTTGTTCCACGGTCTGCAGCAGCCATTGCTCATGACGGGTGCGGGGTTGGGTGATGATCTCGGTGCCTGTGCTCATCTTCGCCATCCACTTGGAGATGAACAGCGAGAACAGCGAACCGGCGAAACCGAACACAGCGCAGAAGATCAGCAGCTGATTGAGGTTCAGATCAACCCCGTTGGCCGCCATGAACCCGTTGAAGCCAAAAAGGCTCAAGGTGATGCTGGCAATCAGCACGACCGCAAGGTTAGTGGCCAAAAACAGCAAAATGCGCATCATGGTTAAGAGTTTCTCCTCGGGAAGAATATGTAACGTACTGCGGGGGTATATAAGGTGATGTCGGGGTGTATTCAACCGGGCGATCATTTCAAACTGTGTCGTTTGCTGTCGCGCTGGCGAAAAGCCTCATCGGCAAGAGGGTGAGGGCGGTGCGACTGGCCCCCGGAACAACAGCAGCCGGCTTGGGGGCGAACCCGGTGAGTCAGACAACATCGTCGTCAATCATCACCAGCGTTCATCCAAAAGCCGGCGCTTGCAGCACGCTGCGTTACTGCTTGTAGGTCTTCAAAAAGTTGCCGATCCGGCCAATGGCCTGCTCCAGATCATCCACACGCGGCAGCGTCACCACGCGGAAATGGTCCGGCCACGGCCAATTGAACGCCGTGCCCTGAACGATCAGCAGCTTTTCCGACAGCAGCAGGTCCAGCGCAAACTTCTCGTCGTTGTGGATCGGGCAGACTTTCGGGTCGATGCGCGGGAAGGCATACAGCGCGCCCATCGGCTTCACGCAGCTCACACCCGGAATATCATTGAGCAATTCCCAGGTCCGGTTGCGCTGCTCCAGCAGACGGCCCGGCGGCAGGATCAGGTCATTGATGCTCTGATAACCACCCAGCGCGGTCTGGATCGCGTGCTGGCTCGGCACATTGGCGCACAGACGCATGTTTGCCAGGATGTCGATGCCTTCGATATAGCTGACCGCGTTGTGCTTGGGCCCGGAAATCGCGATCCAGCCCGAACGGAAGCCCGCCACGCGATAGGATTTCGACAGCCCGTTGAAAGTCAGGCACAGCAGGTCCGGTGCCAGCGAGGCGGTGCAGATGTGCACGGCGTCGTCGTAGAGAATCTTGTCGTAGATTTCGTCGGAGAAGACCACCAGATTGTGCTGACGGGCAATCTCCAGCATCCCCAGCAACACTTCGCGGGAATAAACGGCGCCGGTCGGGTTGTTCGGGTTGATGATCACCATCGCTTTGGTGTTCGGCGTGATCTTGGCCTTCATGTCCTCCAGATCAGGCCACCAGTTGGCCTGCTCGTCGCACAGATAATGCACCGGGTTGCCGCCGGACAGCGCAACGGCGGCGGTCCACAACGGGTAGTCCGGCGCAGGAACCAGCACTTCGTCGCCGTTGTTGAGCAGGGCCTGCATCGACATCACGATCAGTTCCGAGACGCCGTTGCCCAGATAGATGTCTTCGATGCCGACACCTTCGACCTGCTTCTGCTGGTAGTACTGCATCACCGCCTTGCGCGCGCTGAACAGGCCCTTGGAATCGCTGTAACCCTGGGCCATGGGCAGGTTGCGGATGACGTCCTGCAGAATTTCGTCCGGCGCCTCGAAACCAAACGGCGCCGGGTTGCCAATGTTCAGCTTGAGGATGCGATGGCCTTCCTCTTCCAGGCGCTTGGCGTGCTTGAGCACCGGCCCGCGAATGTCGTAGCAGACGTTGGCGAGCTTGTTCGATTTGCTGAACTGCATGGTGATTGGTCCCGAAAAGAGACGGCCCGCTGTAAGAAGAAGCGCGGACCGTTGAGCATGACGCCATCAAAATGGGTTTGTACGCGAGAAACGCGGGTGACAGACTGGCGTCCAACGAAGGCGCAATCATACGTGCCACCCGATCCGTGGAAAAGACACAGATCGGGCTTTTTCATTTACGGAGGTCTACCCGTGGCTAAGCTGGATAAAACCCTTGAAGAATGGAAAGCGATGCTCGATCCCGAGCAGTTCAACGTCTGCCGGCTGAAGGGCACGGAGCGTCCATTCAGCGGCAAATACAACGAGACCAAGACCGACGGCGTTTACCACTGCATCTGCTGCAACGAGCCGCTGTTCGACTCCAAGACCAAGTTCGATTCGGGCTGCGGCTGGCCGAGCTTCTACGCCCCGCTGGAAGGCAGCGCAGTGGTCGAAGTGCGCGACGTCAGTCATGGCATGATTCGCACCGAAGTGGTCTGCAGCAAGTGCGACGCTCACCTCGGCCACGTGTTTCCGGATGGCCCACCGCCTACTGGTCTGCGGTACTGCATCAACTCCGTGTGCCTGGACCTGGTGCCACGCAACGCCTGATGCAGGCCTATCACCGGTAACAATGGGATAGCGCGCCAGACAATGGCGCGCTAGCGTTGCGGTTTACTCAATCGAGGCATCGCTATGAGCGACGAATTGCTGAACATTCCGGTGCAAACGATCAAGGGCGAACAAAAGACCCTGGCTGACTTCGGCGGCAGGGCGCTACTGGTGGTGAATACCGCCAGCAAGTGCGGTTTCACGCCGCAATACAAGGGCCTTGAGGAATTGTGGCAGGGCTACAAGGATCGCGGACTGGTGGTGCTGGGCTTTCCGTGCAACCAGTTCGGCAAGCAGGAGCCTGGCAACGAAGGTTCGATTTCCGACTTTTGCGAACTGAACTACGGGGTGAGTTTTCCGCTGTTCAATAAGATCGACGTCAACGGCAGCCATGCCCACCCGCTGTTCGTGCAGCTCAAGAAGCGCGCGCCGGGCTTGCTCGGTTCGGAAGGCATCAAGTGGAATTTCACCAAGTTCCTGGTAGGCCGCGACGGCAAGCTGGTCAAACGTTACGCCCCACTGACCAAGCCGGAAGACATCAAGGCTGACATCGAAGCGCTGCTGAAGGAACAAGCGGCCGGCTGATCGGTGCAGCGTTTAATGCGGCAGTTCTACCGGGATCCACTGATCCAGCAACGCCATCAATTCCTCGCGACGAAAAGGCTTGGCCAGGTAGTCGCTCATGCCCGCGGCCTTGCAGTGTTCACGCTCTTCCGGCATCGCGTTGGCCGTCAGCGCGATGATCGGCAGACCCGACCAGCGCTCGTTCTCCCGGATTCGTCGCGTCGCGTCATAGCCGTTCATCACCGGCATATTGCAGTCCATCAGCACCAGATCGAAGTGATCCTGCTCAAGCTGCTGCAGGGCTTCGGCGCCATTGCTGCTGACGACCACATCGCAGCCCAGCTTGCCGAGCATGCCTTTCGCCACCAGCTGATTCACCGGGTTGTCCTCCACCAGCAGGATACGCGCCCGATGGGTGGGTGAAGGGTCGCCCTGTTCCTGGCGGATACCTGCCTGACCGTCGGCGTCCAGAATGCGCGCCAGGCTTTGATGCAACACAGTGCGCGAGAGTGGCCGCGCCTGCTGTTGCAGCGGCGCCAGTGCCGCCACCTGCTCGCCGGGCATGAAGTTGCCGTACGCCGTCACCAGCAAGACCGGCACCGTGCACGCTTCTCGGATGGCCACCAGGCATTGCGGGCAATCGCTGATCAGCAAGTCCGCACCGGCATCGGGCGCCGCGCCGTCCGCCAGCGGCTGACAGGTCACGCCCCATTCCGGCAGCAGCCGGCTGAGCATTTCCAGCAACCCGCTGTTCGCGTCACTGGCCACCAGCACTTTGCCCTTGAGCATTGGCCATTTCAGCGCCGGCGTGTGCGCCGGCAGCGGCAGATCCACACGGAAGCGGCTGCCGACGCCCACGGCGGATTCGATACTCAATTGCCCGTTCATGGCATCGGTCAGGTTATGGGTCAGGGTCAGGCCCAAGCCGGTGCCGCCGTACTGCCGGGTGATCGCGGCTTCGGCTTGGGTGAATGGCTGAAAGATCTTCGCCTGGGCGTCCTGGGCGATGCCGATGCCGGTGTCGCACACCTCGATGCGCACGCGGTCGCCATACTGACCCAGCCGCACATCCACACGCCCGGCGCGGGTGAACTTGAGCGCGTTGGAGAGCAGGTTGCTGACGATCTGCCGCACCCGCGTCGGGTCACCCAGCACGGACGCCGGAAAGCGCGGGTCGATCAGGCAGGTCAGCTCGACGTTCGGCGCCGCGTTTTGCGACAGCAGGCTGGCGGTGTCTTCGATCAAGGCGGCCAGGTCGAACGGAATGCGCTCGAGCTCCACCTGACCGGCGTCGAATTTCGACAGGTCGAGAATGTCATTCAGCAGTTCGACCAGCACCTTGCCCGAGTCGTGGGCAATGGACAGCTGCTGGCGCTGCTCTGCGCTGAGCGGGCCATCGAGGGACAACGCCAGCATGCCCAGCAAGCCGTTGAGCGGCGTGCGGATTTCATGGCTCATGTGGGCGAGAAACGCCGAGCGCGCGTGGGCCATGTCCAGCGCCGTGCTGCGCGCAATCTGCAGTTCTTCGTTTGACTGGCTGAGCCGGGCATTGCTGGATTCGAGCTGCTGGGTGCGCGCGGAGACGATGTCTTCCAGCTCGTTGAGGTGATCGGTCAGCCGGTTCTCAGCCTCCCGCCGCTGCGCAAACTCACTGGCAACGCTCTCGAACTGCCGATTGGTGACCGCCACCAACACGCCGATTTCGTCATCTTCGTGGCCGGGTGGGCAGGGCACCGGAGGTTGAACGGGGCTGCGCGGATCACGTTCCGACAGCGCACGGATCATGCCCGTCAGCGGTTTGGTCAACGTGAAATAGAACAGCGCCAGCAGCAGGCCGGCCAGCACCAGGCTGCGCACGAAGCCGTTGACCAGAGTGATGCCGGCGCGCTGCAGAAAATGGTTGCCGAAAGCGAACGTATCGACGTCCAGGTGCAAGGTGCCGATGGACTCATCGGGGATATGGTCCAGGTGCAGCACGTCTTCGAACTGCCGACTCCCGCCGAACAGAAAATCACTGACCATGCGGTAGGCGCTTTTCGCCAGCGGCCGTGATACCGCAGCGAGCTGAACGTTGTTGTTATCGGTCAGCCGCGCGCCGACCACGGCCGGGGAGTGCAGCAGGCCGAGGGTCAGTTCCTGGGCGAGTTCTGCATCCAGGTTGTAGGCAATGCGCGAGGCGGGGTTATGACTGATTTGCAGCAGGGAGCGAATTTCACGATCGATGGACGCGTCTTCGCTGGCATAATCGAGCGCAATTTGAGACAGACTGAGCAGCGTGCCCAATACAAAGCCGATCAGCACAGTCAATCGGGCCTGTTTGAATGACAGCCGGTGGGTGATCGCTATATCCATAAAAGGCACTGTCACTTCTTGTGTCCGTCGCGTGGCAAGCATAGCTGATCGCGGCCACGCGTTAACCCGTTAAATCAAGGAGAAACCGTGGATTCTCGATTGAACGCATTTCTGGAGCGCGCCGAGTCGGTACTGGCGCGTCTCGAACCTCTCTTGCCTGCCGTTCGGCAGCCCGTGGACTGGGAAACGACCCTGGCCGCGCGCTGGGTCCACGAAGGTCGCGGCGGTTACCTGATGCCACTGGACGTCACGCTGGACATGCGCCTGTCCGACCTCATCGGCGTTGACCGCCAGCGTGAGCAACTGGGCCGCAATACGCAGCAGTTCATCGACGGCCTGCCCGCCAACCACGCGCTGCTCTGGGGTTCACGTGGGACGGGCAAGTCGTCGCTGGTCCGGGCGTTGCTGGCCGAGCACGCGAAGGCCGGTCTGCGCCTGATCGAGATCGAGCGCGACCACTTGGGCGATCTGCCGCGCGTGGTCGAGCAACTGCAGAAGTCACCCCAGCGTTTCGTATTGTTCTGCGACGACCTGTCGTTCGAATCCGGCGAAGGCGACTACCGGGTGCTCAAGAGCGTGCTCGATGGCTCGCTGGAACAGGCGCCTGACAATGTCCTGCTGTACGCCACCTCCAACCGCCGGCATTTGGTGCCTGAGAAGGAGAGCGACAACGCTCACTGGCAGCGCGGTGACGACGGCGAGATTCACCCGAGTGAAGCCGTCGAAGACAAGATCGCGCTGTCCGACCGCTTCGGCCTTTGGCTGTCGTTCTATCCGTTCACTCAGGAGCATTTTCTGGATGTGGTGGAGCACTGGATCGGCGAGCTGGCGATCAGGGCCGGCCTGCAATGGCAGCGCGATGAAGCGCTCGAGATTCACGCCGTGCGCTGGGCAACCGGCCGTGGCAACCGCAACGGCCGTTGCGCGTATCAGTTCGCCCGTTACTGGGTTGGTTTGAAAATGCTGGAGCAAGACGCATGATCGATTTGAATTCCGCAGGGGAGGGCCTTGATGGCTACCGCCTGCTCGCTGCACAACTGGAATCCTTGCTGGCGGATGAGCGCGACTTCATCGCCAACGCCGCGCAGTTCTCGGCCTTCCTTTATACCCAGCTCGACGACCTGAACTGGGCAGGCTTCTACCTCAACCGCAACGAAGAGCTGGTGCTGGGTCCGTTTCAAGGCCAGATCGCCTGCGTGCGCATTCCGTTCGGCAGGGGCGTGTGCGGTACGGCGGCACAAAGCCGCGAAACCCAGCGCGTGGTCGATGTCCATGAGTTTCCTGGCCACATCGCCTGCGACAGCGCTTCCAATAGCGAATTGGTCGTGCCACTGGTGAAGGATGGACAGCTGATCGGGGTTCTGGATCTGGACAGCCCGAGCGTCGGGCGCTTTAACGAGGAAGATCAGGCGGGGATTGAACGGCTGGCGGCGATTTTCCTGAATTCGACCGATTGCTGATGTGAAGCCCCGACGCACCGCTTGGCGCGGTGCGTCGGTGTCGAGCCATCAGTCGTAGATGGCTTTCTTTTTCCACTCTGCCTCGGCGTCCACGACGCGCAACCCTTCGGTCAGCTCGTTGTTGTCGTCTTCGGTCGGTGCAATGGTGTCCAGCACCATGGAGTTCGCCTTGGCCAATTGCCGCTCCATGGCCTGCAAGTGGCTTTTCCACGGCGCGGGTTCAGGCTGGTTTTTCAGGTACTGAACGCCACGCTCGAAGGCCAGACGCGCCTGACCGGGCTGTTCCTGACTCATCGCGTGCTGGCCCAGGTTGTTGAAAAACTCGATGTGCAGCAGCACCAGCAAGTTGCGGATCTCGCGAATCCATTGCTTGGCTTCGGACGTTTGCAGGAAACCGTCGTGGGCCGCTCGCGTCACCTGGCCGTGCATGGCTTCCAGCAGAAAGCGCACGTCCTTGGCCTTGGCTTCGGTTTGAATCGGGCTGGGCGGGTTGCTGACGGTGATCGCGTCGCCCTGCGCTACCAGGGCTTCCAGTTCAGACTGGCGCTCCTGAAGATTCGGGTTGTTCCTTTTTTCCAGAGCGAGCAGGCGCTTGACCACGTTCAGCTCCAGCCGAACCAGCAGCAGCTTCAACTGTGGCGTCATCAACTGACCGGGGAAGGTTTCGGACAGCTCGCTGCAGCGGCGTAGCCGGTCGTTGAGCTCGACCATGCTGCGCGCGCGCTCGACCTTTTTGCCTTCTGCGACATGATTCAGATAGCCCACCGCAATGAGGAGCACGATGCCTGCTACAACCAAGAAGGTGATAAAGAGTGGTGTCACCGCACAAGCCTCAATCAAGTAATTTGCGCGAGTGTAGTGGCTATCCACTATCGCGGGAAGGTGGTCCTGTCACTCCGCCTGATATTGCCCATGGCGGCTGACACGTGTGTATCGGCCGTCCTTTGCCTAAATAGAGGGCGAAGTCATTGATTTGAATATATTTTCACTGAGGGGTTGACGACCCCTATATCCATCCATAGAATGCGCGCCACTTGCAGCGTAAAGCACACAGCAGAGCGTAGCAGGGAGTGAATGTTGTAGCGTGTCCCCTTCGTCTAGTGGCCTAGGACACCGCCCTTTCACGGCGGTAACAGGGGTTCGAGTCCCCTAGGGGACGCCATTGCGGGAATAGCTCAGTTGGTAGAGCACGACCTTGCCAAGGTCGGGGTCGCGAGTTCGAGTCTCGTTTCCCGCTCCATTTTTAAGCAGCTTTGCTTTCGGGCGAAGTTGAGTGAAACCAGGAAGCGTCTTCGGATGTGTTTCTGGAACTGGAACACAACACCATGGTGTTCCAGGCTGTGTCCCCTTCGTCTAGTGGCCTAGGACACCGCCCTTTCACGGCGGTAACAGGGGTTCGAGTCCCCTAGGGGACGCCATTTGCGGGAATAGCTCAGTTGGTAGAGCACGACCTTGCCAAGGTCGGGGTCGCGAGTTCGAGTCTCGTTTCCCGCTCCAAATTCTCAAAAGCGCCGCTCAACAGAGCGGCGTTTTTGTGTGTGCGGGATTTACAACGCACACGCGCCTCAAATCGATTTTGTTCTGCACATTCCACAGGCTTCCAAATTAGCCCGCTCCCTTAGCGCGCAGCTTGGGGATTGTTCTGACTGGCAGCTTGCTCGGCTGATGGCTCGGCGGCCAGGCGGATGGCATTGAAATCCGGGTCGAAGCCATGGGACACGTCGACGTGTTTGTTGAGGATGCCTTCGCGCTGGTAGATGTCCGCCGTATTCTGCAAGCCCTTGATGACGCCGTCATCGATGCTCACGCGTTCCATTTTAGTGTCCTGGTTGACGGCCAGATGCACGGCCAACGGCAGGCCGGTGACCTTGGTCTGGGCGGCGGCGTATTCGGCCGGGTGGGCGTTGGCCCAGCGGTAGGCGCGGTCGAGGCGCACCACGAAATCGTCCAGTTGCACGCGCTTGTCGGCGATGGCCTTGCTGGTGGCGGCGAGATAGGAATGGTTGGTCAGCAGGTCCGGCCCGTTGGGCAGAATCCGCGCGCCGTTCTGCGTGGCGACGGTGGTGTAGGGCGCCCACGTGGCCCAGGCGTCAGCGTCGCCGTTGTCGAGGATCAGCCGCGACTCGCTGGGTAACAGGTAAACGAAGTTCACGTCGCTGGTCTTCAGGCCGGCTTCGTTCAGCGCGCGAATCGCCAGGTAATGACCAATGGAGCCGCGACCGGTGACGATGCGCTTGCCTTTGAGGTCCGCAACCGAATGGACCGGCGAGTCATTGCGCACAATCAGCGCAGTCGTGTAGCGCCCACTGACGTGGGTAATGCTGATGACCTTCAACGCCGCACCGGCGCCCAGCGCAAAGACATACGGCGCGTCGCCCAGCGCGCCGACGTCGACGGCCCCCGCGTTCAGGGCTTCACCTAATGGCGACGCCGAGGGAAATTCGGAAAACTTGATCTCGTAGGGTACGTCCTTCAGCTCGCCGGACACCTCCAGCAGCACCTTCAGCGCGGACTTCTGGTTGGCGACGAGCAGCGGCTGGAGTTGCTCGGCGGCCTGTGTGGTCTGGCTGAATGATAATGCGAGCAGTGCGCCGAGTATCACGTGTCGGGCGCGGAGCAGGGGAGTGAAAGGGGCGGACATGGTGCGTCTCTCCAGGCATGAAAAAGGGTTCTCGGCCTCCGCCTGGAGAAGGGGTTGGCAAGGGGATTGACCATATGCCGATAAGAAATGGAATAGAAGTATCTTTTGGTTATATGCTAATTATGTACTTTTGTGATTATCTGGCTTGACTCTATAAATATATTGCATAGATATATTAAGGCAATGCGTTTTTTGCAGGAGCGGTTGCCCGTGAGTTGGCGGGCGTGCTTGCTGAATTTTCAGCGACTGGAACGCCGTTTTCGTCAGCAAGCTCACTCCTACAAGGGGAGGGAATGCAGCGTGGCTCAGATCACATAAAACCCGTGGGTCCCGTCGCGGCCCAATTGCTCGACCAGTCCATACTCCCAATCCAGATACGCCTGCATCGCCTCACGCGGCGCATCAGTGCCTTCATAAGGCCGGCGGTAGCGGTCAATGCGCGGGGAGGCCAGATGGCTCTCGCCGTGCTCAAGCTCAAAGCCTGCAGCCACCCAACTGGCGGTACCGTCTTTCAGCACAAACACCGGCTTGCCGGTCAGCGCTTCGACCTCCGGCACGGCCAGCCGCGCGAGTTTGCTGCTGCCGCAAGTGAGCACGTAACGCTCGGCCACCGGTGTGTTTTGCAGCGCGTTGGCGAGGTCGGCACGCAGTGTCCACCAGGCGCCGGGAATATGCTGCTTGACGTAGTGGGCGCTGGCAGTGAAATCCAGCACCGCCGCGCCACCGTGTTCGCGCCACTCGCGTAATGTCTGCGCGCTGATCTCCTCGACCTGCGGCGCGGGCGGACTCGGCGCGTTCCAGGCGCCTTCTTCGCTGAAATCCTCTGGGCGCAGGTCGTCCACCACGAACACCTCCCAGCCCAGTTGCGCGAGCCACGAAGCAGACATGTTTGCGCGCACGCCGTCGTCATCCAGCAACACGATCCGCGCGCCGCGCACGCTGGCGTAATGGTCAGTCTCCTGCACCAGCTGGCCGCCCGGCGTCGAACGGGCACCGGGCACATGGCCGGCTTCGAATTCTTCCGGCGTGCGCACATCGAACAGGTACGTCGTGCGAGTCGTCTCGGCCTGCCAGACCGGCAAGTCCCCGCGGCTGGCGCGTTTCACTCGCGCTTTGTCCGCCACGTTGCGCGCATCCGCCCGAGCGACTTCCCGGGTTGCATCACTGACCGGCGGGAAGCGCAGGGATTTCCCATGGTCCAGGGTCTGGCCGGCCAACAGCCAGCCAATCGTGCCATTGCGCAGGGCGGAAATCGGGTTGGGCAGGCCTGCATTCACCAGCGACTGGGTGCCAATGATGCTGCGCGTACGACCGGCGCAGTTGACGATGATTCGGGTCTTGGGATCGGGTGCCAGTTCGCGCGCGCGCAGCACCAGTTCGGCGCCGGGCACACTGACCCCGGAGGGAATGCTCATCGTCTGGTATTCATCGAACCGCCGCGCATCCAGTACCACCACGTCGGCCTTGGCGTCGAGCAACTGCTTGACCTCTTCGGCGGCCAGCGACGGCGTGTGGCGATGGTGCTCCACCAGTTCGCCGAACGCCTTGCTCGGCACATTGACGTCGATGAACACCTCGCCGCCGGCGTCGCGCCAGCCCTGCAATCCGCCTTCAAGCAGCTTGACGTCGCTGTAACCCAGGCCCTGAAAGCGCTGTAAGGCGCGTTCGGCCAGACCCTCGCCGTTGTCGTACACCGTCACGGCGGTGTCGCGACGGGGGATGCGCGCGAGCACTTCCAGTTCCAGCTTCGACAAAGGGATGTTGGCGGCGAACAGCGGATGAGCTTCGGCGAAGGGAGCTTCTTCGCGGACATCGACCAGCGCGACTTCTTCATGGGCGAGCAGGGCGCGGCGGATGTCGGCGCAGGAACGGGTGTTATGGCTCATTGGGCTTGGTTCTCTTCGGACAGATCCCAGATGTTCGGGAGCAAGGCGTTGGAATAACCCGAGATGAATAGCTTTTCGCTACCATCGGGCTGGTAAACGGCGCGCTTCACGGCGCCAATGTTGGCACCGTAGACATGAATGCTGACCGACACCTGATCGTCGAAGGCATTCCTGACCTGATGAATGTCGTTGCTACGCGGGGACAGGGCCTCGACATGGCCGGGCTCCAGGCGGATCGCCGGGCCTTCCTGTTCGAGTCGGCCATCGGCGCTGCGGGCGAACCCCTGGGAATACTCCGCCCCGCGCAGCATGCCGATCAAGCCCCAGACGCGGTGGTCGTGAATCGGCGTGCTCTGGCCCGGTCCCCACACAAAGCTGACGACCGAAAACCGCTGCCGTGAGTCGGCGTGCAACAGAAACTGTTGATAGCGCGTCGGATCGGGAGTGGCGAACTCTTCCGGCAGCCAGTCGTCATAACGGACCAGTTGCCCCAGCAGCTTGCCACCCCGGGAGAGCAGGTCGCCTTCCCCCGGATGGCTGTCGATCAGCTCGGCCAGCGCGCCGATAAACGCCCTGAGTCGTTTAGGGTGTCGGGTGTGGGTCATGTCGGCTCCGGACAAAGAAGTATGATCAATATAAGCATAATTGAGCCGCCTAATATGCGATTCATTGATGATTAGGTTATAACCAAAACGTAGCTGATAACTGACTCACAGGTTGCTGGCCGTTCTGTGGCTAAACAGAGGCTATCTACAGCCTTCTGTGGCGATTATGATTTTTGCCTATCTTATTTCCCTTATTCCATGTGCGATCCGAATGAAAATTGATGACATCGATGCTTTCGTGGCGGTCATTCGCTGCCAGTCAATCAGCCATGCCGCTGAATCCCTGGACTTGACCCAGCCGGCCATCACGCGCCGGGTGCAGAATTTCGAGCAGGCACTGGGCGTCGAGTTGTTCGACCGTAATACCAAGCCGCTCAAGCCCACGGCAATGGGCAATCAGGTCTATCAGAAATGCCTGGCGATCCTGCGGGAAATGGACTCGTTACGCGAACTCGTTGCCAGCGACACGCCGCCCACCGGATTGCTCAGACTGGGCGTGCCGCAAACCATCGGCGACGTCGTGCTGCTGGATGCGCTGAAACACCTGCGCGGGCAATTTCCCGACCTGCGCGCCCAAGTGATTACCGGCTGGGGCAGCCACCTGATTGGCAAAATCGAGAACGGCGAACTGGACGCAGCGGCGGCGCTGTTCCCTGCGGGCAAGATCTTCCCCGAAGGCATCGTTGGCGAGTCCATCGGCAAGATGGAGCTGGTGGTGGTCTGCGCCAAGAGCGCGCTGCCGAAAAAGCCGGTGAAACTGGCCGACTGCTACGCGCTGGGCTGGGTGCTCAACCCCGACGGCTGCGGTTTCCGTGCCGGGCTGCAACGCACCTTGGCTGACCAGGGGTTGAGCCTGAAGGTCAATCTGGAAACCTTCGGCACCGAGCTGCAACTGGGGCTGGTCGCCGACGGCATGGGCCTGGGTCTTGTGCCGCATCCATTGCTGGAGCGCAGCGTCCACCGCGATTCACTGGTGGTCATGCCGCTCAAGGATTTCAAGCCGGTGATGGATCTGTGGCTGATCTACCCGCGCTTCCTCGGCAACTTGCAGGCGCCGGTGGCGTCCTTCGGTAGCGTGGTGGCGCATGCGCTGGAGCAGGAGCGGGATGCGGCTTGAGGGCTGTGACGGTTTCGGCCTGAAGGAGACAGTCAGCGGTCCGCCCGATCCCGCAGGGCTTCCAGAAGCAAACGAAAAGCCGGTTTGTGTTGGCGCCGGCTTGGGTAGTAGAGGTGATACCCGGTGACGGTCTCAGTCCAGTCCTCCAGCAACCGCACCAGGCGACCTTGTTCCAGATCGTCCTCGACCAGATGCTCCGGGAAGTAGCCCAGTCCGGCACCCGCCCTCACAAAATCACGCATGAGCCAGATGTTGTTACTCACCAGATGCCCGTCGGCGCGTACTTTGATTTCTCTCCCGTTTTTGGCGAAAGGCCAAGCCCACAATCCTCCCGAGGTGGGCTGGCGCAGGTTGATACAGGCGTGCTCGGTCAGGTCCTGTGGCGTCAGTGGTTTAGCGCGGTGTTCCAGATAGGCGGGGGCGGCCACCAAGGCCATGCGAAAATCCCCGCCGATGGGCAGGCTGATCATGTCCTGAGCCAGCTGTGCGCCCAGGCGGATACCGGCATCGAAGCGCTCGGCGACGATGTCCACCAAGGCGTAGCTGTCGTTGATCTCAACCTTGATGCCTGGATAGTCGGTCATCAATTGCAGCGCAGCCGGTGCAAGCACCAGATGGGTTGCGTGCTCCAGAGAGGTGATGCGCAGACTGCCGGCCGGCGTTCCGCTGAGTTCGCTCAGCTCGTTCAGCCCTGACTCGATCCCGTCAAAATGCGGCCCGATGCGGTCGATCAAGCGCGCCCCGGCTTCGGTCGGCGCGACGCTGCGGGTACTGCGTGTCAGGAGTTGCACGCCCAGGCGCGATTCCAGTTTGGTAATGGTGCGGCTCAGCGCAGGTTGGGAAACGCCAAGCTGCGCCGCCGCTTTGGTAAAACTGCCTTCACGGGCGACCCGCAGGAGGGCCACCAGATCGGTTACGGAGTCGCGCACAATTAATGCTCTGCGGTTATAGGTCCATTCCTACCATACCATCTAATCATTTGTAGGAAGGATGGCTAGAGTGTCGCCTTCGCTTCGCGGCGCTTTCAGGAATCATCTTTTCCATGAGTAAACAAACATTCGATGTGATCATTTTCGGCGCCACGGGTTACACCGGTCGGCTGGTCGCTGAATACCTCTTCGCTCAATACGGCGTTGACGGCCCTGTTAAGTGGGCAATTGCCGGTCGCAGCTTGAGCAAGCTGGAAGCCATTCGGGACAGTTGGGCAAACGCCGCAGCGCTGCCGCTGATCGTGGCCGATGCCCGGGACCGCGCGTCCGTGCGCGACATGGTCGCCACGACCCGGGTGGTGATTACCACCGCAGGGCCGTTTTCGGTCTATGGCTCTGACCTGGTGGCCGCCTGCGCCGAGTCGGGGACGGACTACGTTGACCTCTCTGGGGAGATCCCCTGGATTGCCCGGATGATCGGCAGCCATCAGGCCCAAGCCCAGGCCTCGGGCGCGCGACTGGTGTTCTCCTGTGGTTTCGATTCGGTGCCGTTCGACCTCGGCGTATGGTTCACCCAGCAGCAGGTCATGAAGAAGTTCGCTCGCTACGCACCTCGGATCAGGGGGCGGGTGCGCAAGATGCAAGGCGTGCTGTCGGGTGGCACGTTCCTGAGTGTCGACGCTGTGGTTGCAGCGGCGGCGCAGGATCCTGCTCTCGGTGAACTGGTGGCCGATCCATTTGCCTACACACCAGGATTCAGAGGCGTCGAGCAACCTGATGATCAGACCCCTTACAGGGATGAACTGGCGCAGACCTGGGTCGGGCCTTTCATCATGTCGGGCATCAATTCCAAGGCGGTGCATCGCACAAACTTGCTGGAAGGGCACCTGTGGGGCACGTCCTTTCAGTACGACGAAATGCTGATGCTCAGTGCGCAGCCGAGCGACGACGATGAGCCTGGTCTGGCGGGCTTCTCCTTTAATGAGGGCGGTCATCCTCAACCGGGGCAAGGGCCGACACAGAATGAGCTTGAGGCGGGCTTTTATGACGTGCTGTTCATCGCTGAACTGGCCGATGGTCAGGTGCTCAAGGCATCCGTGAGTTGCGACGAGGACCCGGGCTACCTGTCGACATCCAAGATGTTGGCCGAGTCAGCGATGGCGCTGGCGTTCGATGTAACACGTGAGGAGACCCCGGGCGGTTGCTGGACGCCCGCGGCGGCGCTGAATGAAGCGCTGCTCAAGCGCCTGACGGGGAAAGCCGGGCTGAGGTTTACCGTCGAGGGTTGATTCGATGGGCCGCTAAAAAGGCTGAATGTCTTTGACGTTCAGCTTTCAGAGTCTTTAGCTCTCTCAACAATTAGCCTAGTCAACAAAAGGTGTCCCATGAATGTGCCAAACCGCATGAACTACATCGAGATCACCGAACCCGGTGGCCCCGAAGTATTGAAGGTAATGCAGGCCGATGTGCCAACGCCGGGTGATCACGAGTTGCTGATCCGGGTTCACGCCGCCGGCATCAATCGTCCTGATGTCATACAGCGTTCAGGCAAATACCCGATGAAACCCGGCATGACCCCTGTGCCCGGGCTGGAAGTGGCCGGTGAGGTCGTCGGGGTTGGCGCAAAGGTGGCCGACTTCAAGCTGGGCGACAAGGTATGTGCGCTGACCAATGGCGGTGGTTACGCCGAATACTGCGTTGTGGCAGCGACCCAATCACTACCTGTCCCGGACGGCGTGGACATGATTCAGGCCGCCGCCATTCCGGAAACATTCTTCACCGTATGGGCCAATCTGTTCGAATTGGGCCAGGCCCGAAAGGGCGGCACCGTGTTGATCCATGGCGGCACCAGCGGCATCGGCACTACTGCGCTCATGCTGTGCAAGGCCTTGGGGATCAAGGCTTTTGCAACGGCCGGCAGCCAGGAAAAGTGCGACCGGATCCGCGCACTGGGTGGCGAAGCGATCAATTACCGCGAGGTGGACTTCGCTCAGGAGATCGCCCGGCAAACCCAGGACAAGGGCGTAGACGTGATTCTCGACATCATGGGCGGAAGCTATTTCGAGAACAACGTGGCGTCACTTGCACGACGTGGTCGACTGGTCGTTATCGGTTTTCTGGGCGGCAGCTCCGTCAAGGACTTCAATCTGTTGGCGCTGATGGAAAAGCAAGGCTCGGTGACAGGGTCGATGATGCGTTCGCGCAGCGCGGAGGAAAAAGCCGAGATTGCTCGCGCCGTACATACCAATGTCTGGCCGTTGATCAAGCAAGGCGAGTGCCTGCCTATCATTGACCGTATTTTTCCTCTCGCCGACGCAGCACAAGCGCATCAGCGAATGGAACAGGGTGACCATGTCGGCAAAATCGTGCTGAAGGCGGTGTGAACGTGAATCGCCCGGTGCGTGTCATTGACTGCCCCGCCGGGCGTTGTTCATTTGTTGTTTGAGGTGCCATGGTTGGCTTGGGGCGACCGGCTTCTCTGTACGCTTCAAGCTCCATGAAGAGCGACTGCGCTGGCCTCAAGCATCTTATGAAGGCCCGCAGAGCCTTTGCTCACGGAAAGTCGATAATGGCCACTGCTGGCCCGCGAACCAACTGCCGCTTTGCCTATCACAGCTGTTGCCGCCCACTCTGGCGGCAGCTCAGGGAGCGTTTCAATGGCAGATCAACAAAAGGTTTTCTGGTACGGCACCGCGGGTAAGGATGAATTTTTCAGTTCCTTCGATCTCAATGTTATCTACGGCGGTGCTGGGGACGATTACATTGAGGGTCGAGGTGACAGCGTACTGATCGGCGGGGCTGGTTCGGACAGTTTCTACGCCTATGGAAACGCCGTACTGCGCTATGGGTCCATCAGCGACAGTAGCGGCTCGCAAGTCGACTACATCGATTATTTCGATAAGGCTGATCGCCTTGACCTGACCGCGCTGGGCATTTCCGGCATTGGCGACGGCACACACGGAACCGTGCAGATCGTCAGCAATACAGATGACGGCTATTATCGGACGATTCTCAGAAGCTACGATGTCGATGAAAACGGCAACCGGTTTGAGCTGCTCCTGAGTGGCGATTACACCCTGACCAATGCCAACTTCCAGCGCCTGATTGCCGGCAGCGATTCGGGCGACAGCGTTGTCGGCACCTCGGCTGGCGCAGAAACCCTGATGGGCTACGAGGGTCGCGATACCTTGACTGGCCTGGCCGGCGATGATCGTCTGGTGGGCGGCGGGGGCGGCGATACCCTCACTGGCGGCACCGGCGCCGACGAGTTCGTATTCAGTTCCGTGTCCGACAGCATCCGCACTTCGACAGGTTCTGCGCACACTGCCGGTCGGGATCTGGTCACTGATTTCAATGCAGCTGAGGGCGATCTCGTGGATCTGTCCAGCCTGGGGTTCAGCGGCCTGGGCAATGGCTTCAATGGCACGCTGAAGGTTGTGGTCAATGGCGCAGGTACGCAGACAGCCTTGAAGTCGCTGGAAGCCGATGCTGACGGCAATCAGTTTGAAATCCTGTTCAGCGGCAATCTCAGGGCGGACCTGAATCGCGACACGGTGGATTTCGGCAACACCAGCGGGCCCAAGATCGTCAATACGATGACCCGCGATAACATGGATGTGCTCGGCACCGGCGGCAATGACGTCTTGGCCGGCGGCGTGGGCGATGATCAGATGGTGGGTTTTCAGGGCAACGACATCATAAACGGGGGCGCTGGTAACGACGTCATGGCCGGTGGCATGGGCAAGGACACACTCACCGGTGGCAGCGGCCTTGATGACTTCGTTTATTACCGCATGACCGACAGCTATCGCACGGCGGACGCCAGTCATTCGGACCTTATCACCGACTTTGAAAGCGGAGACCGTCTGTTCATTCTCGATTTGGGGTTCGACCGCACGGGCGATGGACGAAATGGCACCTTGAAGCTCGACTACAACGAAGACCAGGACCGGACCTATCTGCGCTCCTTCGAAGCCGATGCAGACGGGCGTTTCTTCCAGATCGCACTGAACGGCAACCACACAAGCGTTCCGGTGGTTTATGACGGCCTTTATCTGGACGAACCGCTGATTTCTATTGTCGGCATCAATCCAGCCGAGCCTGCGCCTATGTAACCTGTTTGCCCAACGACAGTTCAATAGGGCGGCGTCTTATCCGGCGCGTATTCAGCAGACCGGGGCCTGCTGAATACGCGGGGCGTTAGCGGGAATCGAGAGCCACGGCCGCCGTTCACGCGACCTTTTCGTTCTTCTCCTGCTCGCGCCGGGCGACCAGTTCGCGCGTCAGCGGGATCAGCTTTTTGCCGTAATCGACCGCATCTTCCAGCGGATCAAAACCTCGAATCAGGAACGTCGTGATCCCCAGGTCGTAATAATCCAGCAGCGCCTCGGCCACTTGCTCTGCGGTACCCACCAACGAGGTGGAGTTGCCTTTCGCGCCGAGCAGTCCGGCAATGCCGGTCCACAAGCGTTTGTCCAGACGCGCACCTTGGGCCGCTGCTTCCAGCAAACGCCGCGAGCCTTCATTCGGCGGGTCATGTCGCTCGAATCCGGACGCCTGGGCCAGCGCCTTCGCCCGCTCAAGAATATCGTCCGCACGCGCCCAGGCCTTTTCCTCCGTCTCCGCCAGAATCGGCCGTAACGACAAACTGAAACGCACCGTCCGGCCGTGTTTTGCGGCTTCGGCCCGCACTTCCTTGACGATGTCTCTTACTTGCTCGTAGGTCTCGCCCCACAGGGCATAGACATCGGCATGCTTACCGGCGACTTCCAGCGCAGCCTGAGAGGCACCCCCGAAATACAGCGGAATGTGAGGCTGCTGCGGCGACTTGACCAACGAATGAGCGCCCTCGAACCGGTAGTAATCACCCTGATGATCGAACGGCTTGTCGGCCGTCCATTCCTGGCGCACCACGCCGAGGTACTCGTCCGTGCGGGCGTAACGCTCATCCTTGCCAATGAAACTGCCGTCAGCGCGCAGCTCCTGATCGTCCCCGCCGGTAATGATGTGCACCGCAATACGCCCGCCAGTGAACACATCCAGCGTAGCGAATTGCCGAGCGGCGACGGTGGGGGAAATAAAGCCCGGACGATGGGCCACGAGAAACTTCAACGTACGCGTAACACTCGCCGCATAAGACGCCACGAACGCACTGTCCGGGCTGTTGGAATGGTAGGCGACCAGTGCCCGATCAAACCCCGCCTCTTCATGGGCTCGGGCGACTTTCTCCACGCACTCAGGCTGAACGGCCGGCCCGCTGCGGGGATGAATTTCCGATCCGGGCTGGGTAGCGATATAACCGATGAACTCGACGCTCATGACAACTCCTTGCACTGATGGGCCAACCGACGCGAGAGGACACGCGGGAGCAAGTCAGCAACATAGGGGCAAGCGGAGGGTCTGTGAAATTCGATTTGGCGCTAAGCTAATTATAAAAAAAATGCATTTAGCGGATCGGTAAGATCAGGGAATCTTTTATAAAGTGGAAGTATCACTGCCAGTTCAGAGTGACGCGGAGCGCCAAGGGATGCATTCCCACGCAGAGCGTGGGAACGATCAATTTGCGGCACCCGCACTGGCCTCTTCCCGGCTAAAGCCGGTCCTACAAAATGAGCGCAGTCAGTAGGACCGGCGACGCTCCCTGTAGGACCGGCTTTAGCCGGGAAGCCGTTGATCTGCTCCACGCTTTGATCTTCATACATAAATATCCCAGACACCGCTGAACGCGACTTGGGTGCAGGCCGAACGCAGACGATGCGCAGTGGGTCGAGCCGGATGGATGCGGCGAGAGCGCCGTCAGGACATGGATGTCCGTTCGGCGCGGGCCCACGGAGCGCCGTCGGAGTGAGGGAACCCGACGAAGTCGGGCCAAACCGAGAGCAGGCACTTTTGGTTACTTTTAGTGCTTTTTAAAAGTAACTCGCCGAAGGCGAAACAGAGGCCGTTAGGCTGACGCCTTTGATCTTGGCGTCATAAGCCACGCCGCATGACGACCGGGGACAGATTAATTTACGGTGAAGCGCTGTAAATAAATCAGTCCCCTCAATGCTTCCCTCAATGCTTCCCTCAATGCTAGATCAGATCAATGCTTGGACTCAGACTGCGACATCGCCAACAACTGCTTCTCCTGATTCCAGTCGAACGGCTCCTCGTTCTCCATCGCCTCAAACCGACGCTCCTCCAGCGCCGTATACAAATCAATCTCATCGTCCGGCATGAAATGCAGACAATCGCCGGCGAAAAACCACAACAAATCCCGCGGCACCAAATGCGCAATCTGCGGATAACGCTGAATCACCTGACACAACAAATCCTGCCCCAGATACTGACTCTCGATCGGATCAGCCGGCAACAGCGTCAGCAACTCATCGTAACGCTCCAGAAACAGCGCATGACTTTCCTCGGGGACCTGCTCGGCCTCTCCCAGCGCGACCAGGATGCCGCGCAAATGCAACAGCTGATTCATGATGTGGTCGAGATTGGCGTCGGCCATGATGAAGCCCTCAGAGACAAAAACAGGCGCGGGAGTATAGATCCCCCCGCCGCCTGCGGCTATCTCAATGCCACAACCCGGCCAGATACCGATGGCCTGCCTCAGTGAGGGCCAGGTGGGCAAACGTGCGGTCGGGACTGGGCAGACGGGTGACGAAGCCCATCATCAGGAGGGTTTGCAAGGTTTGTGTCGGCTTACCGCTGGAAAGATCCTCCCCCGAGGCAATTTCAGAGAGCAGGCAGCGATGGGTCAGGCGTTGGTCAATCATGGTGCGTCCCCTTGGGTTTTTCTTGTTGTTACCAAGGAGTGTAGGACAATTAGCCAGAGCAGTGCATGTAGACGTAAGTCGCGGGCTGCGATTTGTAGGAAGCGATTCGCTTGCCTGGGAATGACGGCGCGTCAGCCAACGGTATGTTGCTGACCCGCCGCGATCGCGAGCAAGCTCACGCCTACAGGGTAGGCCGTGGTTAGCGTGTTTTGCCTTCGGTGGCGACCAGCGCTTCCTTGTCGAAATCGTCCACATCGATCACCTTGCGCCGCGCCGCCTCTGCCGCACGCAGGGTCTGCGCTTCCGCCGCCTGCAGCACGCCCGCATTGAGCGCGGCGTCGATCAGATGCTCACCCCCCGCCGGCTTGACCTGACCGCTTTTCACCGCGTGATGGAGTTTGCTGCGGATTGCCTTGGCGCCGCTGAGCACGTCGCTCGCGTGCTGCAGTGCGCCGACCGGATCTTCTGCGTCAGTCGGGCGATAGCAACCGGCCAGCACTGATTCCAGCGCCGGATCGCCTTTGGCGCGGCCAAGAATTTCCGCGACCTGGGCATCGAGCCTGTCCGAAGGCCCTTTGTGACGACGGCCGAACGGGAACACGATCACTCGCAGCAATCCACCGAGAATGCGGTTCGGGAAATTGCTCAGCAGCTCATCCAGCGCGCGCTCCGACTCACCCAGCGCTTCTTCCATGGACCAGCAAAACAGCGGCGCCAGCGCCTCGGGGTAATCCAGATCGTGGTAACGCTTGAGGGCGGCGGACGCCAGGTACATGTGGCTCAGCACATCGCCCAGCCGCGCCGACAGACGCTCGCGGCGTTTCAGCTCGCCGCCCAGCAACATCATGCTCAGATCAGCCAGCATCGCGAACGCCGCCGCCTGACGGTTCAGCGCGCGGAAATAACCTTGACTCAGCCGGTCGCCCGGCACGCTTTCGAAATGCCCAACGCCCAGGTTCAACACCAGCGTACTGGCCGCGTTACGCACGGCGAAACCAATGTGTTGCATCAGCAGGCCGTCGAATTCCACCACCGCCCGGTCATGATCCTTGCGGCCGGCTAGGGCCATTTCCTTCAGCACGAACGGGTGGCAGCGAATGGCGCCCTGACCAAAGATCATCAAGTTGCGCGACAGAATGTTCGCGCCTTCCACGGTGATGAAGATCGGCGCGCCTTGCCACGAGCGACCCAGGTAATTGTTCGGGCCCATGATGATGCCCTTGCCGCCGTGCACATCCATCGCGTGAGTGATGCACTCTCGGCCGCGCTCGGTCAGGTGGTATTTGAGGATCGCCGACAGCACCGAAGGCTTCTCGCCCAGATCCACCGCGTTGGCAGTCAGGATGCGCGCGCTGTCCATCAGCCAGGCGTTGCCACCGATGCGCGCGAGGGATTCTTGAATCCCTTCGAACGCCGCCAGCGGTACGTTGAACTGCTCGCGAACTTGCGTGTACTGCCCGGTGACCAGGCTGGTGAATTTCGCGGCGCCGGTACCGACTGCAGGCAGGGAAATCGAACGGCCGACCGACAGGCAATTCATCAGCATCATCCAGCCTTTGCCGAGCATGGCCTGGCCGCCGATCAGGTACTCCAGCGGAATGAACACATCTTTGCCCGAGTTCGGGCCATTCATGAACGCCGCGCCCAGTGGCACATGACGACGACCGATTTCCACACCGGCGGTGTCGGTTGGAATCAGCGCCAGGCTGATGCCCAAGTCTGTTTCGTCACCGAGCAGATGCTCAGGGTCGTAGGCCTTGAAGGCGAGGCCGAGCAGGGTGGCGACAGGGCCCAGGGTGATGTAGCGCTTTTCCCAGTTCAGGCGCAGGCCGATGACTTCCTCACCTTCCCACTGGCCCTTGCAGATGATCCCGGTGTCGGGCATCGCCCCTGCGTCGGAGCCGGCCAGCGGTCCGGTCAGGGCGAAGCACGGGATCTCGTCGCCTCGGGCCAGGCGTGGCAAGTAGTGATTCCGCTGCTCGTCGGTGCCGTAATGCAGCAGGAGCTCTGCCGGGCCCAGTGAATTGGGCACCATCACGGTGGAGGCCAGATCGCCGCTGCGGGTCGCCAGCTTCATCGCCACTTGCGAGTGGGCATAGGCCGAGAAGCCTTTGCCGCCGTATTCCTTGGGAATGATCAGCGCGAAGAAGCCATGTTCTTTTATATGCGCCCAGGCTTGCGGCGGCAGGTCCATGGCCTGACCGATTTCCCAGTCGCTGACCATGGCACAGAGATCTTCGGTCGGGCCGTCAAGGAAGGCCTGCTCTTCGTCGGTCAGTTTGCTCTTTGGGTAGCTGAGCAGCGTGTTCCAGTCCGGACGGCCGCTGAACAGCTCGCCATCCCACCACACCGTGCCAGCGTCAATGGCGTCGCGCTCGGTGGCGGACATCGGCGGCAGCACTTTCTGAAACCACGAGAACATCGGCGCACTGAAGTGCTTGCGGCGCAGGTCCGGCAACGCCAGCAGCAACGCGACGCCCAGCCACAACACCCACGGAATGACCATCCAGCCATGGGCATGGCTGAACGCGCCCATTGCCAGCAGGTACACCGCGACGATGCCCAGGGCCGGGAAGGGTGCAACCCTGCGATGGGCCAGCCAGGCCACGCCAACCACCAACACTACGATCCACAGCAACAACATAAATAGCCCTCCATGATGACGGCGCGATAAGCGCAACCGGCTGCGCAGTCGACCGCTCTGGCCCGCGCATCGATAGTGACCCCGTGCTACCAACGGAGTTCGGGGGCTGGCCGATGCGCAGGAAGTTGTGGCTTGAACACCCGCATCCCGGAGTAGACTGTGGCCCGCCGCAAACGCCACTCATCGCTCGTTGACCACACGGAGAATGACAACATGTTGAAGATCTGGGGCCGCAAGAACTCGTCCAATGTGCGCAAGGCATTGTGGATCGCCGAGGAACTGGGGCTCGATTACGAGTCGCTGAATGCCGGCGGCGCTTTCGGTATCAACGATCAGCCCGAGTACCTGGCGAAGAACCCCAACGGCGTGGTGCCGATGATCGAAGACGGTGAGTTCGTGCTGTGGGAATCCAACACCATCGTTCGCTATCTGGCGGCGCAATACGCGCCTGACTCGTCTCTGTATCCCGGCAACCCCAAGCTACGTGCCCAGGCTGAGAAATGGATGGACTGGACCACCTCGACGCTGGCCGGTCCTTTCCGTCCGGTCTTCTGGGGCGTATTGCGTACCCCCGCCGAGCAGCAGGACTGGACGCAGATCAATGCGGCTAAAGCCGAAGTCGAGCGCCTGCTGGTCATCGTCGATGCAGCCCTGGCGCGTCAGCCGTATCTTTCGGGCGATGAATTCGGCGTGGGCGACATCCCCCTCGGCTGCTTCGCTTATCCCTGGTTCGAAATGCCGATTGAACGTCGCGAGCTGCCCCACCTCAAAGCCTGGTACGAACGTTTGCAACAGCGTCCGGCGTATCGAAAGGCCGTCATGACCGCGCTGACCTGAGTTCAGCCCGTGTCGAGTTAATACTGACTATCAATCGATGTCGCTGTACTTGGGCGGCATCGGGACGCAACATTGCGGCCACTGCATTTGAAGTGATGTGTTGCGCCTGACATTCCAGCTGCGCGGCGCCGTCAATGTCAGCGCCCCCTGTGATCGGCCCTATCGGCCCGGCAACTGCACGTTCGTATTCGTTTATCTTCCTTTTCATTTTATTGGTGTGTGTTCAGTCATGAGTTCAGCTCTGTCCATCCGGCAGCTAACCAAGACCTACGGCAACGGTTTCCAGGCCCTCAAGGGCATTGATCTGGACGTCGCCGAGGGTGATTTCTTCGCATTGCTCGGCCCCAATGGCGCCGGCAAATCCACCACCATCGGGATCATGTCGACGCTGGTCAACAAAACCAGCGGCACCGTGAACATCTTCGGCCACGACCTTGATCGCAACCCGGCGCAGCTCAAGCGCTCGATCGGCGTGGTGCCGCAGGAATTCAATTTCAACCAGTTCGAGAAGACCTTCGACATTGTCGTGACCCAGGCGGGCTATTACGGCATTCCGCCGAAGATCGCCAAGGAACGCGCCGAGCAGTACCTGACCCAGCTGGGTTTGTGGGACAAGCGCGACTCGCCGTCACGTTCGTTGTCCGGCGGCATGAAGCGCCGTCTGATGATCGCTCGCGCGTTGATCCACGAGCCGCGTCTGTTGATCCTCGACGAGCCTACTGCGGGCGTTGATATCGAGCTGCGCCGTTCGATGTGGACCTTCCTCACCGAGCTGAACGAGAAGGGCATCACCATCATCCTCACCACCCATTACCTGGAGGAGGCCGAGCAGCTGTGCCGCAACATCGGCATCATCGACCACGGCACGATCATCGAAAACACCAGCATGAAGACCCTGCTCAACAAGCTGCACGTCGAGACCTTCCTGCTGGACCTTCGCGATCCGCTGCAGGCCGCGCCTCAGCTCAATGGCTACCCGGTGAAGCGGGTGGATAACCAGACACTCGAGGTGCAGGTCGACAAGACCATCGGCATCACGTCGCTGTTTAGCCAGCTGTCGCTGCAGAACATTCAGGTGTTGAGCCTGCGCAATAAAACCAATCGCCTTGAGGAGCTGTTCGTGGGTCTGGTCGAGAAGAATCTGGCGAAGGTGGCGATATGAGCTCGGAGCTGCGTCCCAACCTGATCGCCCTGAACACCATCGTTTATCGTGAGGTCCGGCGCTTCATGCGGATCTGGCCGCAGACCCTGCTGCCGCCGGCGATCACCATGGTTCTGTACTTCGTGATCTTCGGCAACCTGATCGGCCGGCAGATCGGCGACATGGGTGGCTTCACCTACATGCAGTACATCGTGCCCGGGCTGATCATGATGTCGGTGATCACCAACTCCTACGGCAATGTGGTATCGAGCTTCTTCGGCGCCAAGTTCCAGCGTTCGGTTGAAGAGTTGATGGTTTCGCCGGTGTCGCCCCACACCATCCTGATCGGTTACACCATCGGCGGCGTGCTGCGCGGGCTGGCGGTGGGGGTGATCGTCACCATGCTGTCGATGTTCTTCACCGATCTGCATGTGCACCACCTGGGCATCACGATCATTGTGGTGCTGCTGACCGCGACGATTTTCTCGCTGCTGGGCTTCATCAATGCCGTGTTTGCGCGCAATTTCGATGATATTTCCATCATCCCGACCTTCGTGCTGACGCCGTTGACCTACCTGGGCGGGGTGTTCTATTCGATCAACTTGCTGCCGCCGTTCTGGCAGACCGTGTCGCTGGCCAACCCGGTGCTGCACATGGTCAACGCCTTCCGCTTCGGCATTCTCGGTGTGTCGGACATCAAGATCAGCATTGCCCTGGCGTTCATGGTCGTCGCGACCATCGTGCTGTACCTGGGCTGCGCGCGGCTGCTGGTGAGCGGACGCGGGATGCGTCAGTAACGGATTTCAGAACGATCGTTCCCACGCTCCGCGTGGTAATGCCTCCCCAAACGCTCTGCGTTGACTGTAACGCGGAGCGTCAAACGGGCCATTACCACGCGGAGCGTGGGAACGATCATGCATTTTCTACACAGACTTATGCCGCCTCTGACGCGCCCTCCACTGCCGCCCCACCCACCAGCGCCAATACGCCATCGTCCCGAAATACCCCGCCACGCCCAGCACAATCCCCGCCACTACCGATCCCAGCAAAAACGGCTGCCATAAGGTGGACAGCTGTCCACTGATCCAGTCCCAGCTCAGTTCGTCCGGGAAATGCCGCGGCGGCAAGCCCATCAACAGCGCGCCGATTTTATAGGTGCAATAGAACACCGGCGGCATCGTCAGCGGGTTGGTCAGCCAGCAGAGACTGACAGCGATCGGCATGTTGGCACGCACCCAGATCGCCAGCACAGCGGCCAGCAGCATCTGCAACGGCATCGGCATCAAGGCGGCGAACAGCCCGATCCCCATTGCGCGCGCCACGGAGTGTCGATTGAGGTGCCAGAGGTTGGGGTCGTGCAGAAGAGCGCCAAGAAAGCGTAAGGATTTGTGTTCCCGGATGCTGTTCGGATCGGGCATGTACCGCTTGATCAGGTGGCGTGGCATACGGGAATCCGGCGAGGTGGGCGGGAAATTCGGGGAAGTATGCACGGATAGTCGCAAACGCAAATTCAGACTTTGTGACAATTAATAAACGCGAGGGCCGGGGCATCAGCTAAGCCATGGAAGTCGATTTCGCCCGCAGACAAGGAAAGCCTCATGCGCACAGGGATGCTCGCGCTTGCACTCGGATTGCTGACGTTGCGTTTTTTGCCCGCATTACCGCCGGTCTGGTTGCTGCTGCTGATGCCCGTGGTCGCGCTGATGCTGCTGCCGTTTCGCACCTACCCCCTGGCGTTTTACCTGTTCGGCCTGACGTGGGCCTGTGTGTCGGCCTCGTCCGCGCTGGACGATCGGCTGGCCGAGCGCCTCGACGGGCAGACACTCTGGCTGGAAGGACGCGTCGTCGGCCTGCCCCAGACCCTCGACGGCGTGGTGCGGTTTCAGCTGGAGGATCCGGTCTCACGGCGCGCGCGGCTGCCGGAGCAGATCCGCGTTGGCTGGTACGGCGGTCCGCCGATCAGCAGCGGCGAGTGCTGGCGTCTGGCCGTCAAACTCAAGCGGCCGGGCGGGCTGGTCAATCCCGACGCGTTTGATTACCAGGCGTGGCTGCTGGCCCAGCGCATTGGCGCCACCGGCACCGTGGTGGACGGCCAGCTGCTTGAGCCGGCGCGGGACAAATGGCGCGACGGGATTCGCCAGCGCCTGCTCAGTGTGGATGCCCAGGGCCGACAGGGCGGGTTGGCCGCCCTGGTGTTGGGCGACGATTCCGGACTGAGCGCCGCCGATTGGCAGGTCCTGCAGGACACCGGCACCGTTCACCTATTGGTGATTTCCGGGACGCACATCGGCTTACTCGCCGGTTTGCTCTATGGCCTCGTCGCAGGACTGGCTCGATGGGGGGTATGGCCGCCGTTTCTGCCCTGGCTGCCCTCGGCCTGCATCGCGGCGTTCGCGGGGGCGCTGGCGTACGGCGTGCTGGCAGGCTTTGAAGTGCCGGTCCAGCGGGCCGTCATCATGCTGGGTCTGGTGCTGCTGTGGCGTCTGCGCTTCCGTCATCTGGGCACCACGTGGCCGCTGTTGCTGGCGCTGAACCTGGTGCTGATCGCCGAGCCGCTCATCACGCTACGCCCCGGCTTTTGGCTGTCGTTCCTGGCGGTGGGTATCTTGATGCTCATTTTCAGCGGGCGACTCGGGCGGTGGAGCTGGTTGCAGAGCTGGACCCGCGCACAATGGCTGATCGCGTTGGGCCTGTTGCCGGTGCTGCTGGCGCTGAGCCTGCCGGTGAGCGTGAGCGGCCCGGTCGTCAATCTGCTCGCCGTGCCGTGGGTGAGCGTGCTGATTTTGCCCCTGGCGTTGCTCGGTACGCTGCTGCTGGCGATTCCGCCACTGGGGGAAAGCCTGCTGTGGCTGGCAGGCGGCGCAATGGACGGCCTGTTTCGCTGGCTGACGTTCATGGCCGGTCTCGCCCCCGCCTGGACCGGTCCGCAGGTGCCGATGTGGGTCTGGCCGGTGAGCCTGCTCGGCGCTTTGCTGCTGTTGCTGCCCAAAGGCCTGCCGATGCGCCCGTTGGGCTGGCCGTTGCTGTTGCTGTGCCTCTTCCCGCCGCAGAAAACCGTGCCCGTCGGGCAAGTCGACGTGCTGCAGCTGGACGTGGGGCAGGGCCTCGCCATTTTACTGCGCACCCGCGACCACGCATTGCTGTATGACGCGGGGCCGCGCTTCGGTGATTTCGATATCGGCGAGCGCGTGGTATTGCCAGCCATTCGGCGCGCCGGAATCAGACAGCTTGATACGCTGCTGCTCAGTCATGCCGATTCCGACCATGCCGGTGGTGCCGCCGCCGTTCGCAAAGGCCTGCCGGTTGCACGTGTGCTGGCGGGTGACGTAGGGCGCATGCCTGCCGAGTTGTCGGCCGAGTCCTGTCGTAACGGGGAAACATGGACGTGGGATGAAGTCATTTTCTCCACCTGGATTTGGGGGAACGCCGCCGAGGGTAATCAGGCCTCCTGCGTGCTGAGCGTCGAGGCCAATGGCGAGCGGCTGTTGCTCACCGGAGATATCGACGTGGCGGCAGAACGCGCGATGCTCGACGACGGCTTCGACGTCAGCGCCCACTGGCTTCAGTCCCCTCACCACGGCAGCCGCAGTTCTTCGTCACGGGCGTTTCTGCGCGCGGTGGGTGCACGCGGTGTGCTGCTTTCCCGAGGCCGCAATAATGCGTTCGGTCATCCCCATCCGCTGGTGATGTCGCGTTACGCTTGGTCCGCCATGGAGGTTCACGACAGTGCCGTGCTGGGTGCCATCACCTTGCAACTGGGCGCCTACGAAGACGCGCGGGCTGAACGCAGGACACGACGCTTCTGGCGTGACTGAAGGGAGGGTTATTCATCGACACGTTCGGCGAGGCGCTGACGCTATGTTAGAGTGGCGCCACTTTTTTTCAGGGGGTGGTCGCTGTGTGGGAGCTGGTCAAATCAGGTGGCTGGATGATGCTACCGATCATTTTGAGTTCCATTGCCGCCGTCGGAATCATCATTGAACGCCTCTGGACCCTGCGCGCGAGCCGCATCACGCCGCCGCATTTGCTTGGTCAGGTGTGGCGCTGGATTCAGGACAAACAGCTGAGCGCCGAAAAGCTCAAGGAGCTGCGCGCCGACTCGCCGCTGGGTGAAATCCTCGCCGCCGGTCTGGCCAATTCCCGCCATGGTCGCGAGATCATGAAGGAGTGCATCGAGGAAGCCGCGGCCCGGGTCATTCACGAGCTCGAACGCTATCTCGCGACCCTTGGCACCATCGCTGCCATGGCGCCGCTGCTGGGTCTGCTGGGCACCGTGCTCGGCATGATCGACATCTTCAGCTCGTTCACCAGCAGCGGCATGACAGGCAACGCCGGCATGCTCGCCAGCGGTATCTCCAAGGCACTGATCTGCACGGCCTCAGGCCTCACCGTTGCGATCCCTGCGATCTTCTTCCACCGTTATCTGCAGAGCCGCGTCGATGAGCTGGTGGTCGGCATGGAACAGGAAGCCATCAAGCTGGTGGAAGTCGTGCAGGGCGATCGTGACGTCGACCTCACCGACGCCAAGCCGGACCTCAAGGCTGCCGCGCGTGGCGAGGGCAAGAAGAAGTGAAATTCCGCCGTCGCAAGCCCAGGGAGACCATCGACATCAATCTGGTGTCGCTGATCGACGTGGTGTTCATCCTGCTGCTGTTCTTCGTCGTGACCACTACGTTCACCCGGGAAACTCAGCTGCGCGTCGACCTGCCCCAGGCGGTGACCGGCGCTTCGGCCGATGACGTCGACAAAAAACACCTCGACATCACCATCAACGCCGATGGCGTTTATTCGGTGAACAACACGCTGCTGGGCGACAGCAAGCTGGAAACCCTCATCGATGCCCTGCAAAAGGAATCCGAGGGCGACACCAGTCTGCCGCTGTCGATCAGCGCTGACGGCAAGACCCCCCATCAGGCGGTGATTACCGCCATGGACGCCGCCGGCAAACTCGGTTTCGCTCATTTGCGCATGACCACGGTCGAGGCCGCATCGGCTAACTGATGGCATTCACTGACCGACTGCTCGACGCCTGGTACAACGGCCATCCGGCCCTGGTGCTGCTGCGCCCGCTCGAATGCCTGTACCGGCGCGTGGTGAACCGCAAACGCGCGCGTTTTCTCGCCGGGCAGGGCAGCATTTATAAAGCGCCTGTTCCGGTCGTGGTCGTCGGCAATATCACCATTGGCGGCACCGGCAAGACGCCGCTGATTCTGTGGATGATCGACCATTGCCGGGCGCGCGGACTGCGCGTCGGTGTGGTCAGTCGCGGTTACGGCGCCAAACCGCCGAGCCTGCCTTGGCGCGTACGCCCGCAACAAGCTGCCGAGCATGCGGGCGATGAACCGCTGCTGATCGTCAACCGCACCGGCGTGCCATTGATGATCGACCCAGACCGCTCGCAGGCCGTGCGCGCCTTGCTGGCTGAACAGCCCCTCGATCTCATTCTCTCGGACGACGGCCTGCAGCACTATCGCCTGAACCGCGACCTCGAACTGGTGCTGATCGATGCCGTCCGCGGCCTTGGCAATCGCCGCTGCCTGCCGGCGGGCCCGTTGCGCGAACCGGTCGAGCGGCTGCAAAGCGTGGATGCGCTGCTGTACAACGGCGCGGGCTCCGAACGCGAAGACGGCTTCGGGTTTCAACTCAAGCCCTCGGCGCTGGTCAACCTGGTCAGCGGTGAACGCCGGCCGGTCGATCATTTCCCGCCGGGGCAGCAGGTCCACGCGGTGGCCGGTATCGGTAATCCGCAACGTTTCTTCAATACCCTCGAAGGACTACACTGGCGGCCTGTTCCACATGCGTTCGCCGACCACGCCGTGTTCAGCGCCCAGGCCCTGTCGTTTACCCCGGCATTGCCCGTGGTCATGACCGAGAAGGACGCCGTCAAATGCGCGTCCTTTGCCGCGTCGGACTGGTGGTACCTGGCCGTGGAAGCCGTGCCTTCGCCGGCGTTCGTCAGTTGGTTCGATTCCCAGTTAACCCGTCTTTTGCCATGACTCGCTCAGGATCTCTTATGGACACCAAATTGCTCGACATTCTTGCCTGCCCGATCTGCAAGGGTCCGCTCAAGCTCAGCGCCGACAAAACCGAGCTGATCAGCAAAGGCGCCGGCCTTGCCTACCCGATCCGCGACGGCATCCCGGTGATGCTGGAGAGCGAAGCGCGCACCCTCACCACCGACGAGCGTCTGGACAAATGACCGCAGCGTTTACCGTTGTCATTCCGGCGCGCTATGGGTCGAGTCGCTTTCCCGGCAAGCCGCTGAAAACCATCGCCGGCAAGCCGATGATCCAGCACGTCTGGGAACAGGCGCGCAAAAGCAGCGCAGAGCGTGTCGTGGTTGCCACTGACGATCAGCGAATCGTCGAGGCCTGCCAGGCGTTCGGCGCCGAAGTACTGATGACACGCGACGACCACAATTCCGGGACCGATCGCCTGGCTGAAGTCGCCGCCCAGCTGGGTCTGGCCGACGACGCCATCGTGGTCAACGTCCAGGGCGACGAACCGATGATCCCGCCGGCCGTGATCGATCAGGTTGCCGACAACCTCGCCGCACACCCTGAAGCGCGCATGTCGACCCTCGCCGAGCCGATCGAGGACGTGGCATCGCTGTTCAATCCCAACGTGGTCAAGGTCTGCTCGGACCTTAGTGGCCTGGCCCTTACCTTCAGCCGCGCGCCGCTGCCCTGGGCTCGCGATGCGCTGGCGAAGTCCCGCGACGTACTGCCGGAAGGCGTGCCGTACCGCCGTCACATCGGCATCTATGCCTACCGCGCCGGGTTCCTCCACGATTTCGTCAGCTGGGGTCCTTGCTGGCTGGAAAACACCGAAAACCTGGAGCAATTGCGTGCGCTCTGGCATGGCGTGCGCATCCATGTGGCCGACGCCCTGGAAGCGCCACCGGCCGGCGTCGACACCGCTGAAGACCTGGAACGCGTTCGTCGTCTGCTGGAGGTGTGATGAGCATGGGTCTGGCCGTTCTTCCACTGTTTTCGCGGATGCACCCATGACGCTGAATGTACAGCACGACGTGCCACTCAAGCCCTACAACACGTTCGGCGTGGCGGTGCGCGCCCGGCGATTTGCCGAGGCGTTCAGCGACGACGACGTGCGCGAGGCCTTGGCGCATTCGTCTGGCCACGACGTGCCGCTGATGGTCATCGGCGGCGGCAGTAACTTGCTGCTGACCCGTGATGTCGACGCCCTCGTGTTGCGCATGGCCAACCGTGGCATCCGCATCACCCATGAGGACTGCGGCGGCGCCATTGTTGAAGCGGAGGCGGGCGAGCCCTGGCATCCTTTCGTGCTGGACACCCTCGCCAAGGGGCTGGCCGGGCTGGAAAACCTCAGCCTGATCCCCGGCACCGTCGGCGCTGCACCGATGCAAAACATCGGCGCTTACGGCGTTGAGCTCAAGGATGTTTTCCACAGCCTGACCGCGATGGATCGACACAGCGGCGAGCTGCGGGAATTTACCCTGGCCGACTGCGAGTTCGGTTATCGGGACAGCCTGTTCAAGCGTCAGCCAAACCGTTGGCTGATCCTGCGGGTTCGCTTCAAGCTCAGCTATTCCGCCAACCTTCATCTCGATTACGGTCCGGTGCGTCAGCGCCTGGAAGAGCAGGGCATCAAACAGCCTTCGCCGATGCACGTGAGCCGGGCGATCTGCGCCATTCGCAGCGAAAAACTGCCGGACCCCGCGACGCTGGGCAATGCGGGGAGCTTCTTCAAGAACCCGCTGGTGTCCGCTGAGCAGGTTGCCGTGATCAAACTCACGCACCCTGGCGTGGTCGGCTACCCTCAGGCCGATGGCCAAGTAAAGCTGGCTGCCGGCTGGTTGATCGAGCAGGCGGGCTGGAAAGGCTTTCGTGACGGCGACGCCGGCGTCCATGCGTTGCAGTCGCTGGTGCTGGTCAACTATGGCGAAGCATCCGGCGGACAGTTGCTCGGCCTCGCGCAGCGGATTCAGGCGGACATTCTGGAGCGCTTCGGTGTTGCGCTGGAAATGGAACCCAACCTTTATTGACCGGCTGCGTCGTCTTCCGGTCTGAGCGCCACTTCGCCTGTACTCAGTGAGGGTTGAGCATGAGTGAAACCCTGTGTGCCATCGTGCTGGCAGCGGGTCTCGGCAGCCGCTACCGAGCGGTTGCCGGTCAGCACCGCAACAAGCTGCTGGCGCAATGCCTCGGGCGTGACGGCACGGAGCGTTCGGTGCTGGAGCAGGTGCTGGTCAACGTCAGCGCCCTTGCCGATAAAGCCGTCCTGCTGACCCGAGCCGATTACTGCAGTGTGGCCGAGTTGGGCCTGCGCCATGGCTATGAAGTGGTGGTGCTGGATTCCCCCGGCATGGGCGACAGCATCGCCGCTGCCGTTTCCGCCGAGCCCGCCCATCGCGGCTGGCTGATTGCCTTGGGCGACATGCCCTTCATTCATGCTGACACACTCGAACGCGTGGCCCGCTCGGTGGAAGACGATGCCATCAGCGTGCCGGTCCATGCCGGACAGTATGGGCATCCCGTCGCCTTTGGTCGTGCGTTCGGGCCAGCGCTCATGGCACTGGCCGGGGAGAAGGGCGCCAAGCGGCTTTTCCAGGGTGCGCGCATCAAGGAAATCGAGGTCGACGACCCGGGTGTGTTATGGGATGTGGACGTGCCTGCGGCGTTGACCTTTCAACCGCGGTGATCTCAACCCGGCCGAACCGCCCTCCATGCCGCGGTCCTGACCGTCAAGCACAAAAAAGCCCCACCTGCTCACACAGGTGGGGCTTTTTGGTCACGGCCGATTAAACGAGCGGTTTAGGCTCATCCGAGGCTTGCGCCTCTTTCTGCTGACGCTCGGCTTCCAGACGACGGCGGCGCACTTCACGAGGATCGTTCGGTGCACGGCCATTGCTGGCAACCGGCAGCGCAGGCGCCTCTTCAGCGACAGGTTCTGCAACCGGCGCCTGAGGAGGTTCGACCGCCACTGGTGCGGCGACGATCTCCGGTGCCGCGGTCTGAGCGGCTGCTTCGACGGCTGGCGCGATGACCGGTTCAGCGACCACTGGCTGCTGAGCAACGGGCTCGACGGCTTTCGGTGCTTCGATTGCCGGCGCCTTGGCGTGCTCTGGCCCTGCGGCCTGAGCCGGTTCAGTAATCTGAACAAGCTCAGGTGCCTTGGCAGGCTCGGCAGCCTGAACAGGCTCAGCCGCTTTGACAGGCTCAACGACGTGAACCGGCTCAGCGACGGCTACCTCAACCGCCTCATGCTCCAGCGCAGGAGTTGGCATAAACGCAGGGGCTTCCACAACCGCTGGCGCTTCAACAGCGACCGGGATCTCGGCACTGGCTGGCGCGTCGGTCGACTCGGCTTCAGCGGCTGCTTTCACCTGACGCTCGAACGGGCTCAACGAGGCGTCGAAGGTTGCCACTTCCACTTCCGGCATCACCGAACGCTTGGCTTCAGGCGAAGGGGTTTCGACAACCGGCGCTTCAGGCGCTGCTTCGGAGACCTGAGCGACAGGTGCCGCTTCAGTTGCGCTGGCTTCAACGGGCGTGTTCGCACGTTCAGCCTGGCGGTGGGCATCGGCTTCGGCGGTGGCGCTGATGACGCGCTCCGCTACAGCAGCAACGCTTGCACTGGCGGCAACGTTGCCACGGTCAGCGTTCGCGTGCACTTCGTCACGGGATTCATGACCCGGCTCGCTGCCTTCGCCGTGGAGTGCTTCAGAACCTTCCGAACCCTCAACGCCTTCGCTGCCTTCGATTTCATTACCGTTGGCATCACGTTGACGCTCGCGACGGTTGCTGCGACGACGCTGACCGCGTGAACGACGACGAGGGCGATCGCCTTCGGCGTGCTCCTGGTTGTCATCCTGTTGCTCTTCGGTGGTCAGCAGGGTTTCGTCTTCGGCAGCCACTGCAGCCTGCTCGTTCCGTGGTTGACGCTCTTCACGGGGTGCACGCGGCTGACGCTCTTCACGCGGGGCGCGCTCAGGGCGTTCTTCGCGGGGCAGGTTGACAGCCGGTGCGGCGTCGATCGGCTCACGCAGTTCACGCACACGCTCTTCACGCGGCTTGCGGTCTTCACGCCCGGCACGTGGCTGACGCTCTTCGCGAGGAGCACGGGCTGCACGCTCTTCGCGCGGTGCAGTGGTTTCGTCACGGGCTTCACGCGGCTCGCGCGCTGCACGCTCTTCACGAGGCGCGCGCTCCTCACGTGGGGCACGTTCTTCACGGGGTGCGCGTTCTTCGCGATCGGCACGCGGCGCACGTTCTTCACGCGGCTTGCGTTCTTCGTCACGACGGCCGTTACGGCTGCGGCTCTGCTGACGGCCGTTACGGCGCTCGTCGTTGCGCGCAGGGCGCTCGGCAGCCGGTTTTTCGACCACGGCGGCAGGCGCAGGAGCAGGCTCTTCCTTGGAAGCGAACAGGCTGACCAGCGATTTCACCAGACCCTTGAACAGGCTTGGCTCATGGGCGACCGGTGCAGGCGCAGCGGCAACCGGCGCAGCGGCTTCAACCGGAACCGGTGCGTTGGCGCGGGCCGGTGCGGTTTTGACTGCGGCTTCCTGGCGAACCAGGGTGCGGGTAGCGGCGGCAGGTGGTGCAACTTCTTCCACTTCAGCAGCAGCGGCAGCGATTTCATAGCTGGTCTGCAGGCTGTGCGCTTCCGGACTGTCATCACGCAGACGCTGCACTTCGAAGTGCGGAGTTTCGAGATGATCGTTCGGCAGAATGATGATGCGCGCGCGGGTGCGCAGTTCGATCTTGGTGATCGAGTTGCGCTTTTCGTTGAGCAGGAACGCAGCGACCGGGATCGGCACTTGAGCGCGCACTTCGGCAGTGCGGTCCTTCAGCGCTTCTTCTTCGATCAGGCGCAGGATGGCCAGCGACAGCGATTCAACGTCACGGATGATGCCGGTACCGTTGCAGCGCGGGCAGACAATGCCGCTGCTCTCGCCCAGGGAGGGGCGCAGACGCTGACGGGACATTTCCAGCAGGCCGAAGCGCGAGATGCGACCGACCTGAACGCGGGCACGATCGGCCTCCAGGCTTTCACGGACCTTTTCTTCCACGGCGCGCTGGTTCTTGGCCGGGGTCATGTCGATGAAGTCGATGACGATCAGGCCGCCGATGTCACGCAGACGCAGTTGACGGGCGATTTCCTCAGCCGCTTCAAGGTTGGTCTGCAGGGCGGTCTCTTCGATGTCGCTGCCTTTGGTGGCGCGCGCCGAGTTGATGTCGATGGACACCAGGGCTTCGGTTGGATCGATGACGATGGACCCACCGGAAGGCAGCTCGACGACGCGCTGGAAGGCGGTTTCGATCTGGCTTTCGATCTGGAAACGGTTGAACAGCGGAACGCTGTCTTCGTAGAGCTTGATCTTGCTGGCGTACTGCGGCATCACCTGACGGATGAACGTCAGCGCTTCTTCCTGGGCTTCGACGCTGTCGATCAGCACTTCGCCGATATCCTGGCGCAGATAGTCGCGGATGGCGCGGATGATGACGTTGCTTTCCTGATAGATCAGGAACGGCGCGGAGCGGTCGAGGGAAGCCTCTTTGATCGCGGTCCACAGCTGCAGCAGGTAATCGAGGTCCCACTGCATTTCTTCGCTGCTGCGGCCAAGGCCGGCAGTACGAACGATCAGACCCATGTCGGCAGGGGCGATCAGGCCGTTCAGCGCTTCACGCAGTTCGTTGCGCTCTTCGCCTTCGATACGACGGGAAATGCCGCCGGCGCGCGGGTTGTTCGGCATCAGGACCAGGTAACGGCCTGCGAGGCTGATGAACGTGGTCAGGGCTGCGCCCTTGTTGCCACGTTCTTCTTTCTCGACCTGAACGATGACTTCCTGGCCTTCGCTCAGGACGTCCTTGATGTTGACGCGGCCTTCAGGCGACTTCTTGAAGTATTCGCGGGAGATTTCTTTCAGCGGCAGAAAGCCGTGACGCTCGGAGCCGAAGTCGACAAACGCGGCTTCAAGGCTGGGTTCGATACGCGTGATCCGGCCTTTATAGATGTTGGCCTTCTTCTGTTCGCGGGCCCCGGATTCGATGTCCAGGTCGTAGAGGCGCTGGCCGTCTACCAGCGCAACACGCAACTCTTCGGGTTGAGTTGCGTTAATCAGCATTCTTTTCATGTAGTACCGTCGGTTTCCGGGCTGCCGGAAACGGCGTTCGGCACACACGACTTCTCACGGTCGGTGTCAGGGCACGTCAGGAGTGCTTGAACACTCCAGTGTCTAACGAGGTTCGGCCAGCGGGGCCGAGTCGCGACGACGTTCCTGCTTGCTGTGGTGACAAATGACACCCTGTCAGCAAAAGCTTTGTCAGGAGGAGGAATCAACCATCGGTAGCGGACGATATGAAGCGTCTTGAATAAAGCCTTGTGCTACACAGTCCGACGGTTGTGCGTCTCCACCCCACACGTATCCCTGATAATTCGGGTGCTGCCGCGCGCTGAATCCGCAGCGGGTTGCATTTATCGCAAGCTTCCATGGGAAGTTCGCGCGTCATGGCTCAAATAAGGCGTGGTTTCCGAAGCATTCGCCCGGTGCGACTGCCAGCGACTGCACTTTGTGAACTGGCCTTGAACGTGGGCCTCGATGGCGAGTGACTCACTCTGCGATCGGGCTTGTTTCAGGCCTCATGTCACCTGCGCTCGTTACGCTTGCATATCTTCCGTTGTCACCGAAAGCCCCGTAGGACGGCCTCGCGCCCTCGTGAATTGCGTTGGGCAGGGCCGGCTGTCATACCGTTTGTCCGCTGTCCAGGCCGCTTTTGGCGGCGTTCGCGACTATAGCAGCAATCATTAAGTGCTTCAAATCCATAAAAAATTGTTATGATTTGCGCCATGACAAATCTCACCCCCCCAACCCCCGGCGTCCGGCTGGTAGAGGTTGCGCCGGAATTTGCCGGTCAACGCATCGATAACTTTCTGATCACGTACCTCAAGGGCGTTCCCAAGACCTTGATTTACCGCATTTTGCGCAAGGGCGAAGTGCGTGTGAACAAGGGGCGGATCAAGCCCGAGTACAAGCTTCAGGCAGGCGATGTCGTGCGCGTGCCACCCGTTCGCGTGCCTGAGCGCGACGAGCCTGTGCCGGTTGCCCAAGGTCTGCTGCAGCGCCTCGAGGCCGCCATTGTCCACGAAGACAAAGGCCTGATCGTTCTCAACAAGCCTGCTGGCATCGCGGTTCACGGCGGCAGCGGCTTGAGTTTTGGCGTCATCGAAGCCTTCCGTCAGCTGCGGCCCGATGCCAAGGAGCTGGAGCTGGTCCACCGCCTGGACCGTGACACCTCCGGGCTGCTGATGATCGCCAAGAAACGCAGCATGTTGCGTCACCTCCATGAGCAGTTGCGCGGCGACGGCGTGGACAAGCGCTACATGGCGCTGGTCCGCGGAAACTGGCCGACCGCCCAGAAGCAGGTCCGTGCGCCGTTGCTCAAGAGCAACCTTCGCTCCGGCGAGCGCATGGTCGAGGTCAATGATGAAGGCAAGGAGGCGCTGACCCTGTTCAAGGTGCTGCGTCGCTTCGGAGACTTCGCCACCATGGTCGAAGCCCGGCCCATCACTGGCCGTACCCACCAGATTCGCGTTCACGCTTTGCATGCAGGCCACTGTATTGCCGGTGACCCCAAGTACGGTGACGAGGATTTCAGTCGCGAAATCCGTGACCTCGGCGGCAAGCGCCTGTTTCTGCATGCGTATGCCCTGACGGTGCCGCTGCCCGATGGCGGCGAGCTGAAGCTCGAAGCGCCCGTCGACGAGATGTGGGCCAAGACCGTGGAGCGACTGCTGCTTGCGCCCTGATTACGAACTGCTGATCTTCGACTGGGACGGCACACTGTCCGATTCCGTCGGTCGTATCGTCGATTCGATTCAGGCCGCCGCGCGCCTTGCCGGTCGTCCGGTGCGTGATGATGACGCAATCAAGGGCATCATCGGACTGGGTTTGCCGGAGGCGATACGCACGCTGTACCCGGACATCACCGACAGCGACCTGATCGTTTTCCGCCAGCACTACGCTGACGGTTACATGGCCATGGACGTTGAGCCTTCGAAGCTGTTCGACGGGGTGCGTGAGTCGCTGGAGGTGTTTCGTGCCGAGGGCTATCGCCTGGCGGTCGCCACCGGCAAGGCCCGGCGTGGTCTGGATCGGGTCCTCAAGGCCCACGGCTGGCTCGACTTCTTCGACGCCACTCGCGCAGCGGACGAAACGGCCAGCAAGCCCGATCCGCTGATGCTCAATGAAATCCTGCAGCATTGCGGCGTCAGGCCCGAAAGGGCGCTGATGGTTGGCGATGCTTCGTTCGATCTGCTCATGGCGCGCAACGCCGGGATGGATTCGGTGGCGGTCGGGTACGGCGCGCAAGCGCTTGGCTCGCTGCTTCAATACCGGCCGCGTCTGGCGATCGAACACTTTTCCGAATTGCGCACCTGGTTGGGTGCGCGGACTGCTGAAACTTCGTTGTTGGGGTAACTGATCTATGTCGGACGAATGGAAATCTCCGTCTTCGCCAGAGCGCGACGACGCAGGGGATGCAAAGAGCTGGAAACTGCTGGAAAAGACCCTGCTCGCCAGCGTGCAGGAGCAGCGTCGGTCGCGGCGCTGGGGGATCTTCTTCAAATCCCTGACCTTTCTTTATCTGTTCGGCGCGCTGGCGTTGTTCTCGCCGCTGATGGATGTCGGCAAGGGCGCTTCACGCAGCACCAGCCACACCGCGCTGATCGAAGTGAAGGGCATGATCGCCGACACCGAGGCCGCCAGTGCCGACAATATCGTTGGCAGCCTGCGGGCCGCGTTCGAAGACGAAAAAACCAAGGGCGTGATTCTGCGCATCAACAGCCCGGGCGGCAGTCCGGTGCAGTCCGGCTACATCTACGATGAAATCCGCCGTCTGCGTGCGCAGAAGCCGAACATCAAGGTATATGCGGTGATCACTGATCTTGGCGCGTCTGGTGCGTATTACATCGCCAGCGCCGCCGACCAGATCTACGCGGACAAGGCCAGTCTGGTGGGCTCTATCGGTGTCACGGCGGCCGGTTTCGGTTTTGTCGGCACGATGGAGAAGCTGGGTGTTGACCGTCGTACCTACACCTCGGGCGAGCACAAGGCCTTCCTTGACCCGTTCCAGCCGCCGAAGCCTGACGAGACCGCTTTCTGGCAGGGTGTCCTGGACACCACCCACAACCAGTTCATCGCCAGCGTAAAAGCGGGTCGCGGTGATCGCCTGAAAGACAAAGACCATCCGGAGCTGTTCTCGGGCCTGGTCTGGACCGGTGAGCAGGCAGTCGGCCTGGGGCTGGTCGATGGTCTTGGCAGTGCCAGCTATGTGGCGCGCGACATCATTGGCGAGAAAGAGATGGTCGATTACACGGTTAAAGAGTCGCCGTTCGATCGCTTCTCGAAAAAGATGGGCGCCAGCGTCGCTGAGCAGATCGCGATGTGGGCAGGCTTCAAAGGGCCGTCCCTGCGCTGATCGCTACAGTGTTGATGTGATGAAAAGCCCGGCCATTGGTCGGGCTTTTCGCATCTATTTTTTATCGAGGTCAGGGCAGCTCGATGCCTTCGTTCATCAGCATGTCCACCAGGCGTATTAAAGGAAGGCCTATCAGACTGGTCGCATCCGGGCCTTCGGTGCTGCGGAACAGGCTGACGCCCAGTCCCTCGGCCTTAAAGCTGCCTGCGCAATCGTAGGGTTGCTCGGCGTGGAGGTAGCGGCTGATGCGGGCGTCGTCCAGCTGGCGCATGTGCACGGTGAAAGGCACGCAATCAACCTGGCACTCACCCGTACGGCTGTTGAAGAGCGCAAGGCCGGTGAGGAAGCTGACGCTGTTGCCGCTGCTCGCCTTCAGCTGTGCCAGCGCGCGGTCGAACGTGTGCGGCTTGCCGAGGATCTGCTCGCCTAGCACGGCCACCTGGTCTGAACCGATAATCAGGTGGTCGGGGAATTGCTCAGCGAGTGCCATGGCTTTCTCGCGTGCCAGGCGAATCACGAGGTCGATTGCCGGCTCGTCTGGCCGACGGTTTTCATCGATGTCGGGCGACGCGCAGACGAATGGCAACCGCAGGCGATTCAGCAATTCGCGGCGGTAGGGCGAGCTGGAAGCAAGGAGTAGAGGCAGCATGGGTGGCTCCGTAACATGAAAGTCGAGTGTAATCAGCGGCTCAGGTTGCGAACAGGCCTGAATTTCCTTTGACAGTCGCAAGGGTCGTCCCTAGAATGCTGCGCCTATGTTGAATGACCCGATTCCACCTCACGTTGACCCGCGCAAATTAGCTGATCGTGGCACTACTCTTCAGGGAGAGATGCTGCTGGCTGATTTGGAGAGACTCTGCGACCCGCTTGCTGACAATCTCGGTACGGTGCAGGCGAAATTCGTTTTTGAGCGAGACGAGCAGCGCGCTGTGGTTATCCACAGTGCAATTGACGTCGAAGTCAAAATGGTTTGCCAGCGTTGTCTTGAGCTGGTCACCTTTCCAATCCACAGCGAATGCAGTTATGCGGTGGTGAAGGAGGGTGCAAACACCCAGTCGTTGCCGAAAGGCTATGACGTGCTGGAACTCGGCGAAGATCCCATGGATCTGCTGGCTTTGATCGAGGATGAGCTTCTGCTCGCCTTGCCCATTGTTCCAACTCATGATCCGAAAGAATGCCAGCCGCCGGCGGACCTCAACGAGTCCGAGCCGAGCGAGGACGAGGTAACGCGGTCCAACCCGTTCAGTGTATTGGCGCAGTTAAAGCGTGACCCAAACGTTTAGGAGTTAATCAATTATGGCTGTTCAGCAGAACAAAAAATCCCGCTCTGCCCGTGACATGCGTCGTTCCCACGACGCTCTCGAGGCTAGCACTCTGTCTGTAGAAAAAACCACCGGTGAAGTTCACCTGCGTCACCACGTATCGCCAGAAGGCGTATACCGTGGCCGTAAAGTGATCGACAAGGGCGCTGACGAGTAATTTCTTGTCTGCTCCGGTCATCGCGATCGACGCAATGGGCGGGGACTTCGGTCCCCGCAGCATTGTTCAGGCCTGCGTCGCCTGCCTGCTTGCTACCCCCTCGCTACACCTGACCCTTGTTGGTCAATCCTCCCTTCTCGAAGACCTCATCGCACGCCACTCCGGTGTCGATCGCTCGCGCCTGCACGTTGTGCACGCCGGTGAAGTCATCACCATGGACGAGCGTCCGTCCCAGGCCTTGCGGGGCAAACCTGATTCGTCGATGCGTGTCGCGTTGGGGCTTCTCGCCGAGGGCAAGGCCCACGCCTGTGTCAGTGCAGGCAATACCGGTGCCTTGATGGCGCTGTCCCGATTCGTGTTGAAAACCTTGCCGGGCATCGACCGCCCGGCCATGGTGGCAGCGATGCCGACCAGGGGCGGTTATTGCCAGCTGCTGGATCTGGGTGCGAACGTTGATTGCACCGCCGAGCATCTCTATCAGTTTGCCGTGATGGGTTCGGTGGCGGCCGAGGCGCTGGGCGTGGTGCGACCCAGAGTCGCACTGCTGAACGTCGGCACCGAAGACATCAAGGGCAATCAGCAGGTCAAGCTGGCTGCCGGTCTGTTGCAGGCTGCGCCGGGGCTGAACTACATCGGTTTTGTCGAAGGCGATGGCCTGTATCGGGGTGAAGCGGATGTCGTGGTCTGTGACGGCTTCGTGGGCAATGTGCTGCTGAAATCCAGCGAAGGCCTGGCGCTGATGATTGGCGAGCGCATCGAGGGGCTGTTTCGTCGCAACGTGCTGTCGCGGCTGGTGGGGTTGATGGCAAGGCCTGTGCTCGGCCAGCTCAAGGCCGACCTGGCCCCGGCGCGTCACAACGGTGCCAGTTTTCTCGGGCTGCAGGGCATCGTGGTGAAGAGCCACGGTTCGGCCGATGCCCAGGGTTTCCAGAGCGCAATACAGCGGGCACTGATCGAGATTCAGGAAAACCTGCCCCAGCGCTTGCGCGGTCGTCTTGAGGATCTGCTTTAGGGCTTCAGTGCGAGTCTTGGGCTAGAATGTGACGCCTGTGACCGCGTGGTCATCCAACTGTCCACCGCAACACATTGAATTACCTCGCGTTCGGCCCGCCGGACGCTCATTTTGACGAGAATAATCAGGGGCTTGTTAATGTCTGCTTCCGTCGCATTTGTCTTTCCGGGCCAAGGCTCGCAGTCCCTCGGCATGCTGGCCGAGCTGGGCGCGCAGCATCCGCTGGTGCTGGAGACGTTCAAAGAAGCTTCCTCTGCTCTGGGCTACGACCTCTGGGCGCTGACCCAGCAGGGCCCGGAAGAGAGCCTCAACCAGACCGATAAAACCCAGCCTGCCATCCTCACCGCATCGATTGCCTTGTGGCGTCTGTGGCTGGCGGAAGGCGGCGTGCGCCCTGCGTATGTCGCCGGGCACAGTCTGGGTGAGTACAGCGCACTGGTCGCAGCCGGTAGCCTGACCCTTGCCGATGCGGTGAAGCTGGTCGAGCGCCGGGGTCAGTTGATGCAGGAAGCCGTGCCTGCGGGGCAGGGCGGCATGGCGGCCATTCTCGGCCTGGACGATGCGGTGGTCATTGCTGCCTGTGCCGAAGCGGCTCAGGGCGACGTGGTCAGCGCGGTGAATTTCAATTCGCCCGGACAAGTCGTGATTGCCGGCGCCAAGGCCGCCGTGGAGCGCGCCATCGAAATCTGCAAGGCCAAGGGTGCCAAGCGTGCCTTGCCGTTGCCGGTGAGCGTGCCTTCGCACTGCGAGCTGATGCGCCCGGCGGCGGAACGCTTCGCCGAGTCGATCGCTGCCATTGACTGGCAGGTGCCTCAGATCCCGCTGGTGCAGAACGTCACCGCGAGTGTCGTGTCCGACCTCGGTACGCTGAAAGCCGATCTGCTGCAGCAGCTCTATAAGCCAGTGCGCTGGGTCGAATCGATCCAGACCCTGGCCGCCCAGGGCGCCCTGCAACTGGTCGAGTGCGGCCCGGGCAAGGTTCTCGCCGGATTGAACAAGCGTTGCGCCGATGGCGTGGCCACCCACAACCTCAATACCCCAGACGCCTTCGCCGCCGCTCGTGCGGCGCTGGCCTGATTAGGAGACGCCTGCATGAGTCAGGGTAAAGTTGCACTTGTCACCGGCGCGAGCCGTGGCATTGGCCGGGCGATCGCCCTTGAACTGGGTCGTAACGGCGCCATCGTCGTGGGCACGGCGACTTCCGAGTCCGGTGCCGAGAAAATCACCGCTTATTTCAAGGAAAGCGGCATCGAAGGCTTCGGTCTGGCGCTGGACGTGGGCAGCGACGAATCCGTTGCCGCCGCGCTCGCCCAGATCACCGAACGCGTTGGCGCGCCGTTGATCCTGGTCAATAACGCCGGTATCACCCGTGACAACCTGATGATGCGCATGAAGGATGACGAGTGGCACGACGTCATCAACACCAACCTGAGCAGTCTGTTCCGCCTGTCCAAGGGCGTCCTGCGCGGGATGACGAAGGCGCGTTGGGGCCGGATCATCAGCATCGGCTCCGTGGTGGGTGCCATGGGCAACGCAGGTCAAGTAAACTACGCAGCCGCCAAGGCGGGTCTGGAAGGCTTCAGCCGTGCCCTGGCACGTGAAGTAGGGTCGCGTGCAGTGACGGTCAACTCGGTGACGCCGGGTTTCATCGACACCGACATGACCCGCGAGCTGCCAGAAGCGCAACGTGATTCCCTGACGGCCCAGATTCCTCTGGGCCGACTGGGGCAGGCAGAAGAGATCGCGCATGTTGTCGCTTTTCTTGCCTCGGAAGGTGCAGGCTACGTGACCGGGGCTACAATCCCCGTTAACGGCGGCATGTACATGTGACCGGTCGTATCGAAAAAATGTCATACGGGCTGTCTAAAATCCGTTATAAAGCTGAAATCTTTTAAGGGGCAGAAGGCTGTCGGGCGTAGCGGGAATTGCGTTTAGCTTGAAATGCGCAAAACCTCTTCTATACACTTACCCATCGGCCAGCTGCCTGAATTTGTCCACTAGGAGTTAAAACACGGTATGAGCACCATCGAAGAGCGCGTCAAGAAAATCGTTGCCGAACAACTTGGCGTCAAGGAAGAGGAAGTCACCAACAGTGCTTCCTTCGTTGAAGACCTGGGTGCCGACTCCCTTGATACCGTTGAGCTGGTAATGGCTCTGGAAGAGGAATTCGAGACCGAAATCCCTGACGAAGAAGCCGAGAAGATCACCACTGTTCAAGCGGCTATCGATTACGTTACTGCCCACCAGGCGTAAGATTTTGTAATCGTAGTTTGCTGTCCTGGAGAAACCGCACTGCCCCTGGCGTGCGGTTTTTTCTTTGAATAGGGCAGCGTTTCATCAATAGAAGAAAGGAGAGTCCTGTGTCGCGTAGACGCGTCGTGGTCACCGGTATGGGTATGCTGACGCCTTTGGGCACGGATGTGCCGAGCACCTGGCAAGGCATTCTGGCTGGCCAGAGTGGCATTGGGCCTATCGAACACACGGACCTGTCCCAATACACCACCCGCTTTGGCGGTTCGGTCAAGGGATTCAATGTCGAGGAATACCTGTCGGCCAAAGAGGCCCGCAGACTCGATCTGTTCATTCAGTACGGGCTGGCTGCCAGCTTTCAGGCCGTGCGCAACTCCGGTATCAAGATCGACGACACCAATCGCGAGCGCGTCGGCGTGGCGATGGGATCAGGCATCGGGGGCCTCACCAACATCGAGAACACCAGCCGGCTGATGCATGAGCAGGGGCCGGGCAAGATCTCCCCGTTCTTCGTACCGGGGTCGATCATCAACATGATTTCCGGGTTCCTGTCGATCCACCTCGGCGCACAGGGCCCCAACTACGCCATCGCCACCGCCTGCACCACGAGCACGCACTGCATCGGCATGGCCGCGCGCAACATCGCGTACGACGAAGCCGATGTGATGATCGCCGGCGGCGCTGAAATGGCGGCCTGCGGCCTGGGCATGGGCGGCTTCGGCGCCTCGCGCGCGCTGTCTACCCGCAACGATGAGCCGGCGCGCGCCAGCCGTCCCTGGGACAAGGGCCGCGACGGCTTCGTGCTGTCCAACGGTGCTGGCGCAATGGTCCTCGAAGAGCTCGAGCACGCCAAAGCGCGTGGCGCGACCATCTACGCCGAGCTGATCGGCTTTGGCATGAGCGGCGATGCGTTTCACATGACCTCGCCGCCGGATGACGGCGCCGGTGCCGCGCGCTGCATCACCAACGCGCTGCGCGATGCCAAGATTCGTCCCGAGGACGTGCAATACATCAACGCCCATGGCACCTCCACGCCTGCGGGCGATCTGGCCGAAGTCAGTGCCATCAAGAAGGTATTCGGCGAGCACGCCTACAAACTGGCTGTCAGTTCGACCAAGTCGATGACAGGCCACCTGTTGGGCGCCGCCGGGGCCATCGAAGCGATTTTCAGTGTGCTGGCGATCAAGGATCAGGTCGCGCCACCGACGATCAACCTCGATGAGCCTGATGAAGGGTGCGACCTGGACTTCGTTCCCCACGAACCGCGGAAAATGCCGATCGACGTGGTGATCTCCAACTCCTTCGGCTTCGGTGGCACCAACGGCTCGCTGGTCTTCCGCCGGTACGCCGAATGACCGTGAGCTGGATCGATGGCCTTTCAGCTGACTCCCTGGCCGTCAAGGACCGGGGGTTGGCGTACGGCGATGGTCTCTTCGAGACTGTCCTTGTAAAGGCCGGACAGCCATTGCTCTTCCAGCGTCATTTGCAGCGTCTGGCACTGGGTGCTCAGCGCCTGGCGTTGAACCTCGATCTGGCATTGGTCGAGGAGGAGTGCTGCCGCTTCGCCGCTCAATTGGGTGAAGGCGTGATGAAACTCATCGTCACCCGTGGCGACGGCGTACGTGGCTATGCACCCGCTGCGGACGCACAGCCGAGACGCATCCTCCAGGCAAGTGCGCTGCCGGTGTATCCCGAGGCCCATGCAGAGCAGGGCGTCAAACTGTTCGCCTGTCAGACCCGTCTCGCCGAACAGCCGCTGCTGGCCGGGCTCAAGCACCTCAATCGCCTTGAGCAAGTGCTGGCCCGTGGGGAATGGCAAGGTGCCGAGTACGCTGAAGGGCTGATGCGGGACGTGTCGGGGCGGATCGTCGAGGCGGTCTACAGCAATCTGTTTATGGTCAAGGGCGGGGTGTTGCTGACGCCGGACCTGCGCCGCTGTGGCGTGGCCGGTGTGATGCGGGCCGAGATTCTGGCGCTGGCGGAGCGCGAGAACATGCCGGCCCGCGAGCTGGAGCTGCAGATGTCCGACCTGCAAAAGGCCGATGAGGTGTTTGTCTGCAACAGCGTGTACGGCATCTGGCCGGTGCGCGGCGTCGAGCATCTGAACTGGCCGGTTGGGCCGCTGACCCGTAAACTCCAACACCTTGTTCGCGGGCTTCTGGATATCTGATTCGTGATCCGAAAATTACTCGTCTTGCTGGAAACAGGTGTGGTTCTGGCAGGGCTATTGCTGGGACTGGCTTATTGGGAGCAGAACAGCGCGCTGCAGCAGCCCCTCAATCTGACCCAGGAAAAACTGCTGGATGTGCCCTCGGGCTCTTCGCCCACCGGCGTGCTGAATCGGCTGCAGGCCGACGGCGTCATCAAGGATGCATTCTGGCTGCGGCTTTACTGGCGCTTCAATCTGCAAGGGCAGTCGCTGCACAGTGGCGAATACCGTATGGCGCCAGGCATGAACGCCGAGTCACTGCTCGATCTCTGGCAAAAAGGCGAAGTGGTTCAGTACAGCGTCACCCTGGTGGAGGGCTGGACTTTCCGTCAGGTGCGCGCGGCGCTGGCTAAACAGGTCAAGCTGGAGCAAACGGCGAGCGATCTCAGCGATCCGGAGCTTATGGCGAAGCTGGGGCATCCGGACGTCTTTCCCGAAGGCCGGTTTTTCCCGGACACCTATCGCTACGTGCGCGGCATGACCGACGTCGAGTTGCTGAAACAAGCCTACAGCCGCCTGGATGAAGTGCTTAAGGAGGAATGGGAGAAGCGTGCTGCCGATGTGCCGTACTCCGATCCTTACCAGGCTCTGATCATGGCGTCGCTGGTGGAAAAGGAAACCGGTGTGCCCCAGGAACGCGGCCAGATTGCCGGTGTGTTCGTGCGTCGCTTGCAGCAGGGCATGTTGCTGCAGACCGATCCGACCGTCATTTATGGCCTCGGCGACCGGTACAACGGCAAGATCACCCGGGCGTTGCTGAAGGAGCCTACGCCGTATAACACCTATGTCATCTCCGGCTTGCCGCCAACGCCGATCTCCATGGTCGGGCGTGAAGCGATCCATGCGGCGATGCACCCGGTGGCCGGCAACAGCCTGTACTTCGTGGCGAGAGGGGACGGCAGTCACGTGTTCTCCGCCGATCTGGATGCGCACAACGCGGCGGTGAAGGCGTTCCAGCTCAAGCGTCGCGCGGACTACCGCTCCAGCCCGGCGCCTGTCGCTGCACCGGCGCTGCCCGTGGACGCCGTCGATAAGCCCGCGTCCGAGCAGCAGCCCACAGATCCGAAACCTGGTGATGTGCAGCCAACAGAATCCAAAGCGGCAGAACCCAGGGACGCAGAGCCGGGCGCGAGCGAGCAACCGCCGAAGCCGCAGGCTGACGCTGAGGCTCCGTCGACACCGGCCAGTGACCCCGGCCAATGACAACCGCGAGCACACTCGCCATGAATCTCACCAAGGACTGCCCGTGACCGGTTTGTTTATTACCCTGGAAGGCCCCGAAGGCGCGGGCAAAAGCACCAACCGCGAGTACCTGGCCGAGCGCCTGCGCAGTGAAGGCATTGATGTGGTCCTGACCCGCGAGCCCGGCGGTACGCCATTGGCCGAGCGCATTCGCGAGCTGCTGTTGACGCCCGGCGACGAGCAGATGTTTGTGGATACCGAGCTGCTGCTGATGTTCGCCGCCCGTGCGCAACACCTCGCTGGCCTGATTCGCCCGGCGCTGGCGCGGGGTGCCGTGGTGCTTTGCGACCGATTCACCGATGCCACGTACGCGTATCAGGGGGGCGGCCGAGGCCTGCCCATCGAGCGCATCGCCGTGCTGGAAGATTTTGTCCAGGGCGCGCTGCGTCCGGATCTGACCCTGGTGTTCGATCTGCCCATCGAGATAGGCCTGGCCCGCGCATCCGCCCGTGGTCAACTGGACCGTTTCGAGCAGGAGGGCCGAGCGTTCTTCGATGCCGTGCGCAGCACCTACCTGTCGCGCGCCGCCGCGGCCCCCGAGCGTTATCGCCTGGTGGACGCGGCGCTGCCGCTGACCGAAGTCCAGTCGTCCCTTGATGGGCTGGTTCCCGAACTGATTGCTCTGCTGGCGGCTCGCCGGCATGGCTGAGGCTTATCCCTGGCAGCACGGCCTGTGGCAGCAACTGGCAGGCCGCAAGCAACATGCTCACGCCTACCTGCTCCACGGCCCGGCCGGCATCGGCAAGCGGGCGCTGGCCGAGCGTTTGATGTACCTGCTGTTGTGCCAGCACCCGACAGGCCTTGAGGCGTGCGGCCAATGCAAATCCTGCTCGCTGCTGGCAGCCGGCAGTCACCCCGATCATTACGTGCTGGAGCCTGAAGAGGCCGACAAGGCGATCAAGGTCGATCAGGTGCGCGACCTGGTCAGCTTCGTGGTGCAGACCGCGCAGATGGGCGGGCGCAAGGTGGTGCTGATCGAGCCGGTCGAGGCGATGAACATCAACGCCGCCAACGCTCTGCTGAAAAGTCTGGAAGAGCCTTCGGGCAACACCATTCTGTTGCTGGTCAGCCATCAGCCGAGCCGGCTGCTGCCCACGGTCAACAGCCGCTGCGTGCAACAGGCGTGTCCGCTGCCCAGCGACGCCATGAGCATCGCCTGGCTGGCCGATGCACTGCCAGATTGCGACGAGCAGGAGCGTGTCGATCTGCTGACCCTCGCAGCAGGTTCGCCGTTGGTCGCGGTCAAGCTGCACGGCCAGGGCGTTCATGAGCAACGGGCGCTGGTGGTGGAAGGCGTTAAAAAGCTGCTCAAGGGCCAGCAGTCGCCGACCCAGCTGGCCGAAGGCTGGAAAGACATACCGCTGTTGTTGCTGTTTGACTGGTTCTGCGACTGGTCGAGCCTGATCCTGCGCTATCAACTGACCCAGGACGAAGAGGGCCTGGGCCTGACCGACATGCGCAAGGTTGTGCAGTATCTGGCGCAGAAATCGTCCCAGCGCAATGTGCTGGCGATTCAGGACTGGGTGCTGCTGCAGCGCCAGAAGGTCATGTCAAAAGCGAACCTGAACCGGGTTCTGTTGCTCGAAGCGTTATTGGTGCAGTGGGCAGGCCTGACCGGACAAGGTTAGACTGGCCCTCTGCATGGCATCATGCATTGCCTGAGGAAACGAGATGAGCGTGCCACCGAGTCCAGGTCCGCGTAACGGCATCCTGTCCCTGACCATCAAGGACAAGTCCGTCCTGTACGCCGCATACATGCCATTCATCAAGAACGGCGGCCTGTTCATTCCCACCAGCAAAAGCTACAAGCTGGGCGATGAAGTGTTCATGTTGCTCAACCTGATGGACGAGCCTGAAAAGATTCCGGTCGCGGGCAAGGTCACCTGGATCACGCCGAAGGGCGCTCAGGGCAACCGCGCCGCAGGCGTTGGGGTGCAGTTCAACGACGGCGACAACACCGCACGCAACATGATTGAAAACTACCTGGCCGGAGCCCTGAAATCCGACCGTCCTACCCATACGATGTAAGTTGCCCCCGCCGCCATGCTTGTAGATTCCCATTGCCACCTTGACCGCCTCGACCTCAGCGCCCACGACGGCTCCCTCGACAACGCCTTGCAGGCGGCGAGAGAGCGGGGCGTCGGGCATTTTTTGTGCATCGGCGTCAGCGCCGAGAATGCCGGTGCCGTGAAAGCGCTGGCTGACCGCTACGACGACGTCGACTGCTCGGTCGGCATTCACCCGCTGGACCTCAAGCCCGGCGAGGCGCCTGCGCTGGAGTGGCTGCTCGGCGAGCTGAATCATCCTCGCGTCGTGGCCATCGGCGAAACCGGTCTGGATTATCACTACGAACCCGAGGCTGCCGAGTTGCAACAGGCCTCGTTCCGGCTTCATTTGCAGGCGGCCAACGTGACCGGCAAGCCGGTGATCGTCCACACCCGCGGCGCGCGGGCCGACACGCTGGCACTGCTGCGTGAGGCCGCGTTGCCTCAGGCCGGCGTGTTGCATTGCTTCACCGAAGACTGGGACATGGCCAAAGCCGCGCTGGATCTGGGGTTCTATATCTCGCTGTCCGGTATCGTTACCTTCCGCAACGCCGACGCGCTCCGGGACGTCGCCAGCAAGGTGCCCGCCGACCGGCTGCTGGTCGAGACCGACTCGCCGTACCTGGCGCCGATCCCGTATCGGGGCAAGCCCAACCTGCCGCAATACGTGCGTGAAGTGGCCGAGTTTCTGGCAATGCTCCGTGGCGAGACGTACGAGCGTTTCGCCGAGCAGACCAGCGAAAACTTCAAGCGGCTGTTCCCGCTGGCGCGCGTTAAAAGCTGATCCCCCGTGTACAGCGCCGCTTGCCAGGCCCCGAGCGCTGCGCAAATCGCGGGCAAAAAAAACCCGGGTTCTGGGGGGTGAATCCGGGTTAAGACCATTAGGAGTAAAACAAAGACACGCTATCCATTGGTGTCCTTACCAACGCTGGCACTTGGGGGAGATGCTGCGTTGGCGAATATAAGTATTGGCTATAATCCGCAGGCGTCCAGCCGACCGCTGTACGATTTTTAAACAGTTTTGGAATACCTGACGCGCTGCTGATACCGCAATCCCACTGATGTCCCGAGTTTCTGACCACTCAGGCCATCCCGCCAAAAAAGAGACTGGTGGGGCACTTTGCGTTTCGTTTTAGCGTACTGGCGGCTAAATCCGTCAGAAAACGGATACAGGTCGGATGATCCGTGCATTCTGCTGCGGGATAGGCATAATGTGCCGCTTCCGATTCCCGAATCCACAGTCCCCTCCTATGCAGAAAGAACCTCGTAAAGTCCGTGAGTTTCGCCGCCGTGAGCAGGAGATCCTCGACACCGCGCTCAAGCTTTTCCTCGAACAGGGCGAAGACAGCGTCACCGTCGAGATGATCGCGGACGCCGTGGGTATCGGCAAAGGCACCATCTACAAGCATTTCAAATCCAAGGCCGAGATTTATCTGCGCCTTATGCTCGACTACGAGCGGGATTTGAACGAGCTGCTGCATTCGGCGGATGTCGACAAGGACAAAGAAGCGCTGTCCCGCGCCTACTTTGAATTCCGTATGCGCGACCCCCAGCGCTATCGCCTGTTCGACCGCCTGGAAGAGAAAGTCGTAAAAGGCAATCAGGTGCCGGAGCTGGTCGAGGAGCTGCACAAGATCCGCGCTTCGAACTTCGAACACCTGACCTTGCTGATCAAGGGACGGATTTCCGAAGGCAAGCTCGAAGACGTCCCTCCGTACTTCCATTACTGCGCCGCCTGGGCGCTGGTGCACGGCGCGGTGGCGCTGTACCACTCGCCGTTCTGGAGCAATGTCCTTGAAGATCAGGAAGGTTTCTTCCAGTTCCTGATGGACATCGGTGTGCGCATGGGCAACAAACGCAAGCGTGATCTCGATCATGGGCACGAGACCAAACCCGGCGCTCAGCCCGACCCCGCTGCTGAGTAAAGCGAAGCCACGTAAACCCGATTCCGCGAGCTAAGCCTTCTCCAGGTCCGACATGGCGCAAAAGCTGCATTAACCGGCCATTCGCCGGTTTTCCGTCGCCGGACTTTGGAGATAAACATGCGTAGCCTGGTTTTACTGCTGGCTCTACTGGCGTTGAGTGGCTGCATGCACGTCAGCGATCTGGCACAAGGCGCTCACGATGAACTCAGTGACGCCGGGCTGCTGGATCACAGTTCGACCCGCCGGTTGAACAACTTTCGCGTGCAACCTGACTCGTTCATCTATATCGCCCAAGGCGCCTTTGCTCCCCCGGGCAGCGCCTACCCGCGTCCCAATGTCGTGGCTGAAGAAGCCTTCAACGGTTTTATCGAATACTTCCCGATGGTCCGCCGCGCCCGCGCCCCGGAAGGTCTGGATGACGCGATGACCGAGGCTCGGGCTGCCGGCGCGCATTATCTGCTGTACACCCGTTTTGCCAAGGCTGATGACCGCATCGGCACGTTTGACGAGTGGTCGGATCAGGAAGCAGTGGACCGTCTTGGCATCGACAACGGCGTCATACAGCTGATGCTGATCGAAACCAACACCCGCTACCTTATCGATTCGGCCCGCATTCACCTCCGTGGTGGCCTGCTGACTTTGTACGACACCAAGCCCGAGGATTTGCTAGGACCCCCGATGGAAGCTTACGCTCGGGGTTTGCTGGGCGTCGAAGCCCGCTGAGGAGTGGCGTATGAGTGGGCAGGACAAAGCCAACGATCTGTTGGCCCAGATTGCCAGGAGCGGCAAGGGTTTGCCGCCTGTGCACTTGTGGAACCCGGATTTCTGCGGTGACATCGACATGCGCATTGCCCGCGATGGCACCTGGTTCTATCTGGGCACGCCCATTGGTCGCAAGCCGATGGTTCGGCTGTTTTCCACCATCATTCGCCGTGACGGCGACGATTATTTCCTGATTACCCCAGTCGAGAAGGTTGGCATCAAGGTCGACGACGCGCCTTTTGTGGCGGTGCTGCTGGACGTTGAAGGCAGTGGGGAGTCGCAGTTGTTGCGGTTCACCACCAATGTCGAAGACGTGGCAGAGGCGGGGGCTGAACATCCGCTGCGTATCGACCTCGATCCGCAGACCCAGGAGCCAGCTCCCTATATCCGTGTGCGCAACAACCTCGAAGCGCTGATCCACCGTAATGTCTTCTATCAGCTGGTTGACCTGGCTGTGGTGCGGAAAATCGACGGCCAGCGCTGGCTGGGGGTGTGGAGCGGTGGCGAATTTTTCCCCATCGGTCTCGAGCCCTGATCGGTCCCTGTCGAACTGGCTATCCGCTTGCGCCCAATTGCCTGACTACCACAGGGCAGTTAAAGTGCCGCCCCCCGATTTTTCCTGAGGTTTTTCCATGAGTCAGTCCTTTGATATCGCCGTGATCGGCGCCACCGGTACTGTCGGCGAAACCATCGTCCAGATTCTCGAAGAGCGCGACTTCCCGGTTGGCGATTTGCACCTGCTCGCCAGCGCCGAATCGGCCGGCAGCTCGGTGCCGTACCGTGGCAAGAACGTCCGCGTGCGTGAAGTTGACGCCTTTGATTTCAGCAAGGCGAAGATCGCGTTCTTTGCAGCAGGCGCCACGGTCACCCGCAGCTATGCCGAGCGCGCCACCGCCGCCGGGTGTGTGGTGATCGACCTGTCCGCCGGATTGTCCGTGGAGCAGGCACCCAATGTAGTGCCCGAGGTCAATGGCCCCCGCCTGGCTGATCTGGCCAAGCCGCAGCAGGTGGCATGCCCGAGTTCCAGCGCAGCCGCCCTCGCGCTGGTGCTGACGCCGTTGCGCGCACTGCTGAACCTCGAGCGGATCACCGTGACGGCGTGCCTGGCGGTGTCGAGCATGGGCCGAGAAGGGGTCACCGAACTGGCTCGGCAGACCGCCGAGCTGCTCAATGTTCGCCCGCTGGAGCCGAAGGTGTTTGACCGGCAGATGGCGTTCAACGTGCTGGCCCAAGTGGGCAAGCCTGACGCCGAGGGTCATGTGCCATTGGAAAAACGTTTGGTCAGCGAGTTGCGCGAGTTGCTCTCGCTGCCTTTAATCAAGGTCGGTGTGAGTTGCATCCATGTGCCGGTGTTCTTCGGCGACAGCCTGAGCGTGTCGGTGCAGACCCGCGAACCGGTCGACATCAAGGCGGTCAACGCCGCGCTCGAAACGGCCGAGGGCATCGAGCTGGTTGAGGCCGGCGATTACCCGACGCCGGTGGGCGACGCCGTAGGACAGGATGCTGTTTATGTAGGACGTTTACGCGGGGGCGTCGACGACGGTTGTGAGCTGAATTTCTGGGTCACGCTGGACAATGTGCGCAAGGGCGCAGCGTTGAACGCTGTGCAGGTGGCTGAGTTGTTGATAAAAGATGTTGCGTAAAAGATACTTGCCCACAATTCGAAGAATCATTCTAGCTGCGGCGTGTCGATACTCCTTACACCCGAGCAGGCATTATCTTCGCGATTGCCGGGGAAATTTCAAACAAGGGATGGGCTATGGTTCAGGTTCGTAAACTCGTTTTAGCAATCGCTGCGGCTTCGGCGCTGTCATCGGGAATGGCACAAGCGCTCGGCCTCGGCGGTCTGACCGTGAAGTCGACCCTGAATCAGCCGTTGTTGGCCGAAATCGAGCTGACAGAAGTGCAGGACCTCAATGCCTCCCAGGTGGTGCCGAGTCTGGCGACCTCTGCGGAGTTCGCTCAGGCCGGCGTTGGCCGGGTGGCGATTCTGGATGACCTGACCTTTACCCCGGTCGTCAATCCCGGCGGCAAGAGTGTGTTGCGCATTACCTCCACCAAGCCTATCCGCGATCCCTACGTAAAATTCCTCGTTCAAGTGCTCTGGCCCAACGGCCGGGCGCTGCGCGAGTACAGCCTGTTGCTGGACCCGCCAAAATTCTCGCCACAGGCAGCTGCGGCCGCCGCGCAATTGCCGTCGACCGCACCGAGCGTCGCACCTGCCCCGGCACCTGCCGCCGAGACGCCAGCCGCTGCACCTTCGACGCCAACTCCAGCGCCTGCCCCGGAACCCAAGTTCACCCAATACACCACCGCCAATAACGACACGCTGTGGGAAATTGCCGCGCGGGTGAAAAATGGCGGCACTGTGCAACAGACCATGCTGGCGATTCAGGCGTTGAACCCTGATGCGTTTATTGCCGGCAACATCAACCGCCTGAAAAAAGGCCAGGTGTTGCGTCTGCCGTCGCCGCAGGAGTCAACGGCGCTGGCTCAGCCTCGCGCGGTGGCCGAGGTGGCCGAGCAGAATCGTGCCTGGCGCGAAGGCCGACGCCTGCCGAGCGGCGCGCGTCAGGTCGATGCCACCCGTCGCGACCGTGCGGGCGCGGCGCCGTCACAGATCGACGCCAAGGACAACCTCAGCCTCGTCTCTGCCAACAAGGCTGGAGCGAAAGGCAAAGCCAGCGACAACGCCGACATCAGCAACCAGCTGGCGACTACTCAGGAAAGCCTGGACACCACGCGTCGGGACAATGCCGAGCTGAAGAGCCGCATGACTGATCTGCAAAGCCAGGTCGACAAACTGCAGCGCCTGATTCAGCTGAAGAATGACCAACTGGCGAAAATGCAGGCGTCCGGCGCAGCGGTTCCGCCGCCCATTGATGCCGCCAATCCTGCCAATCCCGCTGTCAGCCCCAACAGCGTGACCAACCCCAACAACGCCGCCAACCCGGCGATGCAGGCCCAGGTGGTGCCGAATGCAGCGGCGCCTGATGTTGCCGGGAAGGCACCTGACGAAATCGCGCCCGAAGACGCATTGCCGGTTGACGGGGCGGCGGTGACCAGTGCAACGCCTGATCAAGCGCTGATCGTACCGACTGAGCCGGTGGTCGATGAAGACAACCGCAGCGCCCTCGACAAGATCCTCGCCAGCCCGATGCTCATGGGCCTGATCGGTGGCGGCGCGCTGTTGGTCTTGCTGCTGCTTCTGTTGCTGATGGCTCGCCGACGCAATGCGCTGATCGAAGCCGAACGGCATCGCCAGATGGCGCGTGCGTTGGCCGAAGAGTCGGACTTCGCGTCCGACATGGATATACCTGCCAGCAGCTTTGAAGGCCTGGAGGCGCCGGTGCCCAACGCAAAGACGCCGCCGGCGCCGACCGTAGCCGAGCCGGTCCGCGAGCACCCGGCTGACGCGCTCGTTCAGGCCGAAATCCACATCGCCTACGGCCGGAGCAATCAGGCTGCTGCCGTTCTTGAAGAGGCCATCAAGCATGAGCCGCAGCGCAGCGATCTGCGCCTCAAGCTCATGGAGGTGTATGCCGAGCAGGACAACAAATCCGGGTTTGTCGCGCAGGAGCGGCAACTGGTGGCCACGGGAAAGAACCACGCTGAAGTCGAAGAGCTGAAATCCCGCTATCCGTCCATGGCAGCAGCAGCTGCGGCGGTAGCAGGGGTGGCGGCCACAGCGGCTTTGGCGGCTGAAATGGACGCAAAATACGTCGAGGACCTGCTTCACGACGAAGCTGAAGTTGCGGCGCAGCCTGCTCCGGTGGCAGAAACAGTGACCGAAGTGCCTTTGGACGAAGAGTTCGACAACGCCTTTGACCTGAGCCTCGATGATCTGGACAGCGAATCGCCTGCTGCTGCGCCGACCCGCGCTGCGGCGCAGGACACCGCCGCCCTCGACGATCTGGACCTGGATGCGCCGTTTGCCGGATCGGCGTCTGATGACCTGGACTTCGACGCGATTCTGCGCGAACAACAGGCGACATCCGGCCCTGCTGAGCCCGCCGACCTGGACGATTTCGACCTCAACCTGGCGGAAGATCAGCCGGCGTTGAAGGCCGAAGACGATTATTTGCTGGGGATGGAGGACGATCTGCGTGATCTGCCCCCGTTCGAACAGCCTGCATCGTTGGGCGCCGACAAGCCGGGGCCGGAAGACGACATTGAGTTGCCTGCCGATTTCGACCTCTCCCTGGCGGACGAGATGGAGACCGAGCAAGCGTCCGAGGCATTTGCGTCCGAGATCGACGACGTGAATGCCGAGCTGGACCGTCTCTCCCAGAGCCTGGAACAGCCGCCGATTGCAAAGCCGTTCGACACCGCGTTGGACAAGCCGGCGGACGCGTCGCCTCGTTTCACGGAAGACGATGCGCTGCTGGCGGATGACGAGCCGGAATTCGATTTCCTGTCCGGTACCGATGAAGCGGCCACCAAGCTGGACCTGGCCCGGGCATACATCGAGATGGGTGACGCCGACGGCGCTCGCGACATTCTTGATGAGGTGGTGGCCGAAGGTGACGATGGCCAGAAGACGGAGGCGCGGGACATGCTGTCGCGCCTCGTCTGACGGTATACACCGCTGCAAAAAAACGACCGCTTCGGCGGTCGTTTGCGTTTCCGGGTCGGGCCCTTCGGCTTTTCGCGTGCGTGCGGGTTCACCAGCGCTGCCGATGGCGTCTTTTTTTTCGATCCGTATAATGGCCGCCCTTGCGCACATCGACAGGCTTTAAGCTCTTGGCAACTACAGACACCGAGGCAGAAACAGCGGCAGCCGAACTGGCGGCCGAAGGTTTTTCCAGAATCGCCCTGGGCGTGGAATACAAGGGCTCGCGCTACAGCGGCTGGCAGCGCCAGTTGACCGGTGTGCTGACCGTCCAGGAAACGCTGGAAAACGCCCTGTCGAAAGTTGCCGATTCGCCGGTGTCGCTGATGTGCGCAGGGCGCACCGATGCCGGTGTGCACGCGTGCGGTCAGGTGGTGCACTTCGATACTCAGGCCGAGCGCAGCATGAAAGCCTGGACCATGGGCGCCAATATCAATCTGCCCCATGACATCAGCGTGACTTGGGCCAAGGTCATGCCCGCGCATTTTCACGCGCGCTTCAAGGCCATCGCCCGACGTTATCGCTATGTGATCTACAACGATCAGATCCGTCCGGCGCACCTGGGCCAGGAAATCACCTGGAACCATCGCCCGCTGGATGCCGAACGCATGGCGCTGGCGGCCGAGTATCTGGTCGGCACCCACGATTTCAGCGCGTTCCGTGCCGGTCAATGCCAGGCCAAATCGCCGATCAAGCAGCTTCATCATTTGCGCGTCACCCGCCACGGCAAGATGATCGTCATTGATGTCCGCGCCAATGCCTTTCTGCATCACATGGTGCGCAACATTGCCGGTGTGCTGATGACCATCGGGGCAGGGGAGCGGCCAATCGAGTGGGCGAGGGAGGTGCTGGAAAGTCGGGTCCGACGCACCGGCGGCGTGACGGCTCATCCTTTCGGCCTGTATCTGGTTCAGGTGGAATACCGCGACGAGTTCCCGTTACCGGATCGCTACATCGGCCCGCATTTTCTCACCGGCTTCACGGAACTGGACGGCTGACGCGGGTGACTGCATTTGCTACCATCCGTGACTTTCGCAAGGCTTGAGGTCTCCACTACATGTCAGCCGTTCGCAGCAAGATCTGCGGGATTACCTGCATAGAAGACGCGTTGGCCGCCGTTGACGCGGGAGCCGATGCCATCGGGCTGGTGTTTTACCCCCCAAGTCCGCGCTTCGTGACGGTCGAGCAGGCCCAGGCAATCGTTGCCGCGCTGCCGCCGTTCGTCAGCACTGTCGGCCTGTTCGTGAATGCAGAGCGCGCTGACTTGAAAGCCCTGCTCGACGTCGTTCCCCTCGACCTCATTCAGTTTCACGGCGATGAAACCCCGGAGCAGTGCGAAGGCTATAGCCGCCCGTACATCAAAGCGCTGCGGGTCCAGGCCGGCGACGACATCGCGGCCACTTGCGATGCTTACGCCAACGCTTGCGGCATCCTCCTCGACACCTATGTCGCCGGCATTCCGGGCGGGACGGGGGAAACCTTCGACTGGGCGCTGATTCCAAAACATTTGAGCAAGCCGGTGATCCTCGCCGGCGGGCTGACCTCGGCCAACGTTTCCCAGGCCATTGCGCAGGTGCATCCCTACGCCGTGGACGTGAGTGGCGGGGTGGAGAAATCCAAAGGCCTGAAGGATCACGACAAGATCCGTGCGTTCATGAGTGCAGTACACGGCGCCTAGGGCGTTTGCCCGGCAACATCGGCTGGGATGTGACGGCGGACCAACGGTCGCCGTCCACTAGCCTGCCATCCGCTGATGCGCGTGGCCGAATTGATTGAGCGAAGACGTCTTGCGTCTCGTGCTGGAAGTTGAGAGGGGTGTTTGCGAGTGTTGTCTCGGCAGGTCAGGCTTCGCGCCGATCGTTGTACGGCATTTCGCGGCACCTTACATGACATTGGTTTAAGGGCATGCGCATGGCACCTATTGCCATCGCGTTCGAGCCATCGGTACTGGAGAAAGAAAGCATGAGCAACTGGTTGGTAGACAAACTGATCCCTTCGATCATGCGTTCCGAGGTCAAGAAGAGCTCGGTGCCCGAAGGTCTGTGGCACAAATGCCCGTCCTGCGAAGCGGTGCTGTATCGCCCGGAGCTGGAAAAGACCCTGGACGTCTGCCCGAAGTGCAACCACCACATGCGCATCGGCGCCCGCGCCCGTCTGAATATCTTCCTGGACGCCGAAGGCCGTCAGGAGATCGGCGTTGATCTGGAGCCGGTGGACCGTCTGAAATTCCGCGACGGCAAGAAGTACAAGGATCGCCTCGTCGCGGCACAGAAGCAGACCGGTGAAAAGGACGCGCTGATTTCCATGAGCGGCACCCTGCTGGGCATGCCGGTGGTGTGCAGCGCATTCGAGTTCTCCTTCATGGGCGGTTCGATGGGGGCGGTGGTGGGTGAGCGCTTCGTGCAAGCTGCCAACTACGCGCTGGAAAACCGCTGCCCGATGATCTGCTTCGCCGCATCCGGCGGTGCGCGCATGCAGGAAGCCTTGATCTCGCTGATGCAGATGGCCAAAACCTCGGCCGTTCTGGCGCGTCTTCGTGAAGAGGGCCTGCCGTTTATCTCCGTGCTGACCGACCCGGTCTACGGCGGTGTTTCTGCCAGCCTCGCGATGCTGGGCGACATCATTGTCGCCGAGCCAAAAGCCCTGATCGGCTTCGCCGGCCCTCGCGTCATTGAGCAGACCGTGCGCGAAAAGCTGCCGGAAGGTTTCCAGCGCAGCGAATTCCTGCTCGACCACGGCGCGATCGACATGATCATTCACCGTCAGGAACTGCGTCAGCGTCTCGGTAACGTATTGGCCCAGATGATGGGGCTGCCGACGCCGAAATTCGTGGCGCCGACAGTTGAGCCGATCGTTGTACCGCCTGTTCCGGCGAACCTATGACCGCACGCTCGTTGAGCGACTGGCTCAGCTATCTGGAACACCTGCACCCGTCGGCCATCGATATGGGATTGGAGCGTTCGCAGCAGGTGGCAGCTCAGATGGGCCTGACCCGGCCGGCGCCCAGAGTGATCACGGTCACCGGCACCAACGGCAAAGGCTCGACCTGCGCATTCGTTGCTTCCTTGTTGCAGGCCCAGGGCCTGAAAGTCGGCGTTTACAGCTCGCCGCACCTGCTGCGCTACAACGAGCGTGTGCAGGTGCAGGGCGTCGAAGCCACCGACGCCGCGCTGTGCGCGGCGTTCGAGGTGGTCGAGCGCGGCCGCGGCGACATTTCCCTGACCTATTTCGAAATGGGCACGCTGGCAGCCTTCTGGCTGTTCGAGCAGGCCGGGCTGGATGCGGTCGTGCTGGAAGTCGGTCTCGGCGGGCGGCTTGATACGGTCAATCTGATCGACGCCGACATGGCGCTGGTCACCAGCATTGGCGTTGACCACGCGGAATTCCTCGGCAATACCCGTGAGACCGTGGCATTCGAGAAGGCCGGGATATTCCGTGAGGGACGGCCTGCACTGTGTGGCGATCTTGATCCGCCGCAGCCGTTGCTCGACAAAGCGCAGGCACTGCATTGCCCGCTGTCGCTGCGCGGTCGCGATTTCAATCTGCAGATCAACGCGACGGGGTGGGACTGGTCGGGCACTGATGCACAGGGCCGCACAATCGAACTGCATTCGCTGCCGTTACTCGACCTCCCCATGCAGAACGCCGCGCTGGCGCTGCAGGCCTACCTGCTGCTGGATTTGCCGTGGGATGAGTCGACCCTTCGCGATGCGCTCGTCAATACGCGCGTCACCGGTCGCCTTGACCGTCGCAGCATCGACTGGCAGGGGAAATCCCTAAGCCTGCTGCTGGACGTGGGCCACAACCCCCATGCAGCAACGTTTCTCGCCCAGCGCCTGAATCAGCGACCGGTGGCGGGCAAGCGTCTGGCGGTGTTCGGTTTGCTCAGTGACAAGGACCTGCCGGGCGTTCTGGCGGAACTGAGCGAGACGTTCAGCAGTTGGGCCCTCGCACCGCTGCCAACGCCGCGCAGCCGTCCGGCGCAAGAGATCGAACAGGCGTTGCAGAACCTTGGCGCTCGCGTGACGTCTCACCCGAGTATCGCGCTGGCACTTGAAGCTCAGTGCGCCCACGCGACAGCCGACGACGAGATTGTTCTGTTCGGGTCTTTTTACTGCGTAGCCGAAGCCCTGGAATGGCTTGCTGGCGCGTCACGGAGGAAGTGACACATGGCTTTGCTGGATAAAGCGTACAAACAGCGGATGGTTGGGGCATTGGTGCTGATTGCCATCGCGGTGATTTTTCTGCCGATGCTGTTTTCGCGTCAGGACGAAGCCCGCCGTGTTCAGGTCGATGCGCCTGCCGCGCCGCAAGCGCCGGCCACCTCGCAGATCAAGGTCGAACCCGTCAGCGTGCCTGAACAGCAGCCATTGCCGCAGGAGCCGGTGCCAAGCGATGACGAGCTGACGCAGCCTGCTCAGTCCGCGCGTCCTGCCCAGCCCGTTCAGCAGCGCACCAGTCAACAGCCGCCGTCCATGCCCATTGCCCCTGCGCCTTCCAAGCCTGTGGCTGCTGCGCCGAAACCCGTTCAGACCGCGCCCGCGAAGCCTGCTCCGGCACCGACGCCGGCACCCGCTCAAGCGGCAGCGCCTGTCACACCGGCAGCCGAGACCAGCCGGGTCGATGCCAATGGTTTGTCGGTCACCTGGGCGGTACAGCTGGCGAGCCTTTCCAACCGCGCCAATGCCGACAATCTGCAGAAGACGTTGCGCACTCAGGGCTACAACGCCTACATCCGCACCTCAGATGGCGTGAACCGCGTCTTCGTCGGCCCGGTGATCGAACGCGTCGAAGCTGATCGTCTGCGTGACACGCTGGAAAAACAGCAGAAGATCAAAGGCATCGTTGTGCGTTTCCAGCCGGAGCGTAAGTAAGCGTCCCCGGCCGACGCCTTCCCTCCGTAGGACCGGCTTCAGCCGGGAAGGGCGCGGATCAGTCACTCTCCATCTCGCAGTGTGGCAACTGACGCCTTCCCGGCTAAAGCCGGTCCTACGAAATGTCCGCGGTGCCGTTGTAGGACCGGCTTCAGCCGGGAAGGAGCCCGATCTGACGCCATCGATTTCGGGTTTAACCCCGGCCGATCCCCAACAAAGTCCAATAGTTCGCCTTAAATGCCCTTCATCCGCAATCGCTGCTTACCGGCAGGCGAGTGCTCTGCTAAAATCCGCCGCCTTATCAGTCTGTAGGCTGCGACGTGTCATTTACTCCGGTTGACTGGGCGATCATTGCAATTGTCGCCATCTCCGCTTTGATCAGTCTCAAGCGCGGCTTCGTCAAAGAAGCATTGTCCTTGCTGACGTGGATCATCGCAGGTGCCGTCGCCTGGATGTTTGGCGGATCGTTGGCCCAGTATCTGGTCAACTACATCGAAGCACCTTCGGCGCGCGTGATTGCGGGCTGCACCATTCTTTTCGTCGCCACACTGCTGGTCGGCGCCATGGTCAACTTTCTGATTGGAGAACTGATTCGCGTCACCGGGCTGTCCGGGACCGATCGTTTTCTGGGCATGGTCTTCGGCGCGGCGCGCGGAGCCTTGCTGGTTGTCGTTGCGGTCGGGCTGTTGAGCCTGGGCCCGGTGCAACAGGATCAATGGTGGCAGCAGTCGAGGCTGCTCCCGCAATTTGTCATGGTCGCTGACTGGTCGAAAAACCTGATTCTCGGGATGTCCAGCAAGTGGCTAGCCAGCGGAGTCAGCGTACCTGTTGACATCCCGTTCAAGGATCACCTCCTGCCGCCTACAACGCCGCCGGAAGTGCTCGGTAAATCCAGTTCCACTAAGTAGGGGTTGTGTCGCATGTGTGGCATCGTCGGTATCGTCGGCAAGTCGAACGTCAATCAGGCGCTTTATGACGCGCTCACCGTCCTCCAGCACCGCGGCCAGGACGCTGCCGGTATCGTGACCAGCCATGACGGCCGGTTGTTTCTACGCAAGGACAACGGTCTGGTTCGTGACGTGTTCCACCAGCGCCATATGCAGCGCCTGGTCGGGCACATGGGCATTGGTCACGTACGTTACCCAACGGCGGGCAGCTCGACGTCGGCCGAAGCCCAGCCGTTCTACGTCAACTCGCCTTACGGCATCACCCTGGCGCATAACGGCAACCTGACCAACGTCGAGCAACTGGCCAAGGAGATTTACGAATCCGACCTGCGCCACGTCAACACCAATTCCGATTCCGAAGTGCTGCTCAACGTGTTCGCCCACGAGCTGGCCGTGCGCGGCAAGTTGCAACCGACCGAAGAAGACATCTTCGCGGCCGTCACTGACGTGCATAAGCGTTGCCGTGGTGGTTATGCGGTCGTGGCGATGATCACCGGTTACGGCATTGTCGGCTTCCGCGACCCGGATGCCATCCGCCCGATCGTCTTCGGTCAGCGTCACACCGACGAAGGCGTCGAGTACATGATCGCGTCCGAAAGCGTTTCCCTGGACGTGCTCGGCTTCACCCTGATTCGTGACCTCGCCCCGGGCGAAGCGGTGTACATCACCGAAGACGGCAAGCTGCACACCCGCCAGTGCGCCACCAACCCGAAATACGCCCCGTGCATTTTCGAGCACGTCTACCTGGCGCGTCCTGATTCAATCATCGACGGCATCTCGGTCTACAAGGCGCGTCTGCGCATGGGCGAGAAGCTGGCCGACAAGATCCTGCGCGAGCGTCCTGATCACGACATCGACGTGGTCATCCCGATTCCGGACACCAGCCGTACGGCGGCGCTGGAGCTGGCGAACCACCTGGGAGTGAAATTCCGCGAAGGCTTCGTCAAGAACCGCTACATCGGCCGCACGTTCATCATGCCGGGCCAGGCCGCGCGGAAGAAATCCGTGCGCCAGAAGCTCAACGCGATCGAGCTGGAATTCCGTGGCAAGAACGTGATGCTGGTGGATGACTCCATCGTTCGCGGCACTACGTGCAAGCAGATCATCCAGATGGCCCGCGAAGCCGGCGCCAAGAACGTGTATTTCTGTTCCGCGGCCCCGGCTGTGCGCTTCCCCAACGTCTACGGCATCGACATGCCGAGTGCCCACGAGCTGATCGCTCACAACCGTTCCACCCAGGACGTGGCCGACCTCATCGGTGCCGACTGGCTGGTCTATCAGGACTTGAATGACCTGATCGAGGCGGTGAGTGGCAGCAAAAAGATCAAGATCGACAACTTCGACTGTTCGGTCTTCGACGGCAAGTACGTGACCGGTGACATCGACGAGCACTACCTGAACAAGATCGAGCAGGCGCGCAACGACGCCTCCAAGGTCAAGACTCAGGCGGTGAGCGCGATCATCGATCTGTACAATAATTAATCCAGACAAGGAGCAGGCGGCATGACTCAGGAATGGGATGCCGGTCGACTGGACAGCGATCTCGAGGGCGTCGGTTTCGACACCCTCGCGGTACGTGCCGGTCAGCACCGCACGCCGGAACGCGAGCACAGCGATCCACTGTTTTTCACGTCCAGCTACGTGTTCCGCACGGCAGCCGAGGCGGCCGCGACCTTCGCCGGTGAGATCCCCGGCAACGTCTATTCGCGCTACACCAACCCGACCGTGGCCTCGTTCGAAGAGCGCATGGCCGCGCTGGAAGGCGGCGAGCAGGCGGTGGCGACCTCCACGGGCATGTCCGCCATCCTCGCCACGGTGATGAGCTTCTGCAGCGCCGGCGACCACGTGCTGGTGTCGAAGAGCGTGTTCGGCTCGACCATCAGCCTGTTTGAAAAGTATTTCAAACGCTTCGGGGTGGAGGTCGATTACGTCCCCCTCGCCGAATTGTCCGGCTGGGACGCGGCGATCAAGCCGAACACCAAAATGCTGTTTGTCGAATCGCCTTCCAACCCGTTGGCGGAGCTGGTCGACATCAACGGGCTGGCGGAAATCGCCCACGCCAAGGGCACGCTGCTGGTGGTCGATAACTGCTTCTGCACTCCGGCCCTGCAGCAACCGCTGCGCATGGGGGCGGACGTGGTCGTGCACTCGGCGACCAAGTTCATCGACGGACAAGGCCGCGCCATGGGTGGCGTGGTGGTCGGTCGTAGCGAGCTGATGAAAGAAGTCGTCGGCTTCCTGCGCACTGCTGGCCCGAGCCTGAGCCCGTTCAACGCCTGGCTGTTCCTCAAGGGGCTCGAAACCCTGAAAATCCGCATGCGTGCCCATTGCCAGAGCGCTCTGGAACTGGCGCAGTGGCTCGAACAGCAGGAGGGCATCGAGAAGGTGCATTACTCCGGTCTCGAGAGTCACCCGCAACATGCATTGGCCAAGCGTCAACAGACGGCGTTCGGCGCGGTGGTGAGTTTTGAGGTGAAGGGTGGCAAGGACGGCGCATGGCGTTTCATTGATGCCACGCGATTGATCTCGATCACCGCGAACCTGGGCGATACCAAGACCACTATTACTCATCCGAGCACCACCTCCCACGGTCGGCTGTCTCCGCAAGAGCGTGAGGCGGCCGGCATTCGTGACAGTCTGATCCGCGTCGCGGTAGGGCTGGAGGACGTCGCAGACCTGCAAGCGGATCTCGCACGGGGTCTGGCTGCCTTGTAAGCAGGGTGTCCGAACACGAAAGCGAGCCCTGGGGCTCGCTTTTTTGTTTGCGATGTGCAGCTTCGTGCTTGCTGCGAAAAATGGCTCTTTTTAAAAAAACTTCAAGCAGGCTATTGACTTAGGTTCATCACCTGCGTAAATTTCGCGGCCTCAGCGAAGCAAGGGTGATTAGCTCAGCCGGGAGAGCATCTGCCTTACAAGCAGAGGGTCGGCGGTTCGATCCCGTCATCACCCACCATCGTTGAGTGTTTCACAGCAACACCAGACGCTGAAGGATACTGAGATTCAGCAGGACGAAAGTCCACGCAATGCGCAGCGGTAGTTCAGTCGGTTAGAATACCGGCCTGTCACGCCGGGGGTCGCGGGTTCGAGTCCCGTCCGCTGCGCCATATTTTCCGAATCGGGTCTTCCCGGTTCGAGATTGAAAGCCTAGGTTTTCATTCAGTGTTTTACGAAGCAGGCCCAAGGGTCGGTTTCAACAGCGTTAAGCAGATGAAAGTCTGTGCGACAAGCAGCGGTAGTTCAGTCGGTTAGAATACCGGCCTGTCACGCCGGGGGTCGCGGGTTCGAGTCCCGTCCGCTGCGCCATACATCGCTTCGAGGCCCTTGAACGCCTTGAAGCAACAGAAAAAGCGATCCCAGGATCGCTTTTTTTGTGCCTGCGATTTGGCGAACGCTTCGCCTGTCGCGCTGGATGCTGCAGAACTCGGCGATAAATGCCATGATCGCCGGCTGTTAGCGCGGCGCTGTGCGGTGCCTGATTTCGAATTTGGAGAGCTGGACCATGGGCATGAACCAAACCATCACTGTCATCCCGCCGGGCGTACCGCTGACGGGCCATGTGTCGCCGCCCGGCTCGAAGTCCATCACCAACCGCGCGCTGCTTCTGGCTGCACTCGCCAAGGGCACCAGCCACCTGCGTGGCGCGCTGAAAAGCGACGACACCCGCCATATGTCCAACGCCCTGCGGCAAATGGGCGTGACCATCGAAGAGCCGGACGACACCAGCTTCGTCGTCACCAGCAGTGGGCAACTTGAAGTCCCCCAGGACGCGCTGTTCCTCGGCAATGCCGGCACGGCGGTGCGGTTCCTGACAGCGGCGGTCGGCACGGTGAATGGCAGCGTCACGCTGGACGGCGATCACTACATGCAGAAGCGCCCGATCGGCCCGTTGCTTGAGGCGCTACGCAAAGGCGGCCTGAACGCGGAAAGCGCCACCGGTTGCCCTCCGGTCGTGGTGCGCGGGACGGGTTCGATTACCGCCACTCGCTTCGAAATCGACGGCGGCCTGTCCAGTCAGTACGTCTCCGCGCTGTTGATGGTGGCGGCCTGTGGCGATGCACCGATTGAAGTGGCGCTGACCGGCAAGGAAATCGGCGCGCGCGGTTACATCGACTTGACCATCGCCTGCATGCGCGCGTTCGGTGCCGAGGTCGAGGTGCTGGATGACGCGTTGTGGCGCGTTGCACCGACGGGTTACACCGCCTGCGATTATCAGATCGAGCCCGACGCCTCGGCCGCAACCTATTTGTGGGCTGCCGAGGCGCTGACCGGCGGCAAGATCGACTTGGGCGTGGCGGGGGAGGCGTTCACTCAGCCAGACGCCAAGGCCATGGAAGTGATCGCGCAGTTTCCGAAGATGCCTGCGGTCATAAACGGCTCACAGATGCAGGACGCGATTCCTACGCTGGCGGTGCTGGCGGCCTTCAACGAGACGCCTGTGCGCTTCGTTGACCTGGCCAACCTGCGCGTCAAGGAATGCGATCGCGTACAGGCGCTGCACGATGGCCTGAATCAGGTTCGGGCCGGGCTGGCCTCGGTAGAGGGCGACGATCTGTTGGTTGCCGCTGATCCGAGTCTGGCGGGCACCAGCAGTCACGCGCTGATCAATACCCATTCCGACCACCGCATTGCCATGTGTTTCGCGCTGGCCGGTCTGAAGGTGGCAGGGGTGCGGATTCAGGATCCGGAGTGCGTTGGCAAAACCTACCCCGGCTATTGGCGGGCGCTGGAGTTCCTCGGGGTGAAACTGGTGCACGGCGAGGTCTGAGGCGCAGGGCATGCCGGGCCTGCAGCCGTCGACTGATGGACGCCACGCCCGGTGGGGCGACTTTTCCGACCCCGCTGCAGTCTGATCAGCGCAACCTGCGCTGCCCTGACAGGCCCACGCGTACAGGCCCCGTTCACGGTTGCCGTTTTGATGTATCCACACGGTTGCAAACTCTGCGTTGATCCCGTGGCAGGCTTGTTGCAGACTTACCGGCGTTTTCTCCGGTCCACTTTCAGTCGACCAATTGCCCCAGGATGTTTGATGCCTAAATTACTGAGCTTTCGTACCGCATGCTGGGTCATCACCCTGCTGGCTGCCGCAGGCTGCTCGTCGAAGAAACCGACGGTCTATGAGCATGAGAATTTCGACGATGCCGGGACATTCTCCCGCAGCTACCCGGTCTCGGATGCCGCCACCTGCGAAGCGGCCCGAAGGGCGCTGTTGAGTCAGGGCTACATCATTACCAGCAGCGATCCCAAAGTGATCAGCGGCCATAAGAGCTTTCAGCAAACCGGCGAAACCCACATGGAGATCAGCTTCAACGTGGTGTGTGCGCCGGACGGCAGTGCTGATAAACGGACCACGATGTTCGCCAATGCGCTGCAGGATCGCTATGCGTTGAAGAAGGTCAATAACTCCGCCAGCCTGGGGGTCGGCGTGCTGGGCTCGGTCTCGATGCCGATTGGTTCGACCGACGACTCGATGGTCAAGGTCGCCAGTGAAACCGTGGCGTCGCCCAAGTTCTATGATCGCTTCTTCGCGCTGGTGGAAAATTTCCTGCCGCCCGAACTGAAGAAGGCTGCACACATTGAAGAGAAGCCTAAAACCGATCTGGGCATGCCTGAGCCGGTGCCAGGCAAGCCGGCGGCGTTGACGGAGCAAAAGCCGGCCGCTGCACCTGCTGCAGCGGCGCCTGCCACGCCTGCACCCACTACGCCCGTCGCACCAGCGCCACTGGCGACCCCTGCGACCCCACCTGCGGCCGCTGCCGAGCAGAGCAGCGAACCGATGCCTGCGCCTGCCGAGGCGGAACCGTTGAAAACCGAAACAGCGGCGCCTGCCGAGGCCGCGCCTGCCACAGCGCCTGCGCCGGCAACGACCACCGAGCCGAGCGCTGCGCCAGCGGTAGAATCAACGCCGGCGCAGTGAGTCATCTGCTAATTCCCAGCAGAGGTCCCGCGTGCTGACATCGCACGTGCAGCAAACGCAAAAGCTGTGGGAGTGACCGGGGTGGCGCTCCACCTTGCTCACGAAGAGGGCATTTCGGCCACTGGAGATTTAATGGCTGTACTGAACTCTTCGCGAGCAAGCTCGCTCCCACAAGGGTGCGCTGGGCCTGCAGATCTTCGGTGTCATTCGTAGCCGCATCACCCCAAAAAACAGTTTGTACGCCGGATTCCTGGTCTCGTCCCAATACGGATAACCAATCTCCGCCAGCGCCTGGGGCACCAGATGCCGCTCATCCTCCGGCACCACTAACCCCGCCACCACTCGGCCATCCGCCGCACCGTGGTTGCGGTAGTGGAACATCGAAATATTCCATTTGCCGCCCAGCTTGTTCAGGAAGTTGAACAGCGCACCCGGCCGCTCGGGGAATTCAAAGCGCAGTACCACTTCATCGCTGACCCGCTCCGAATGCCCGCCGACCATGTGCCGCAGGTGCAGCTTGGCCAGTTCGTTGTCGGTCAGGTCCAGCACCGGGAAACCCTGCTCGGTCAGGCTGGCGATCAAGGCCTTGCGCGGATCCGTGTCGGGATGGGTCTGCACGCCGACGAAGATGTGCGCCTCGCGGTCGGTGTGGTAGCGGTAGTTGAATTCGGTGATCTGCCGCTTGCCGATGGCCTCGCAGAAGGCCTTGAAGCTGCCC
>NZ_JAXCIP010000008.1:0-234137 GCF_046540435.1 Pseudomonas sp. W5-01 | reverse complement strand
GGGACCGGAGTGAAGGAACCCTGAGGAACGAAGGGCCAAACCAGGAGCAAGCACCCTTGGTTACTTGGGGTGCTTTTCCAAGTAACTCGCCGAAGGCGAAACGTCTGCCCCTAGGCAGACGCTCTTGTCCTTAAGCTCTTGACCCAAAGCTCTTGACCTTAAGCCCATTCAGCCACGCCATTGATCATGGCATCCCCAGCCAGTTAGGCAGCGCCAGCGAGATATAAGGCACGTAAGTCACCAGCAGCAGGAACACCAGCAGGATCGACAACCACGGCAGCGCCGCTCGGATGGTCTCGCCCAGTGTCAGCCCCGTCACCGCGGACGTCACGAACAGGTTAAGCCCCACCGGTGGGTGGACCAACCCGATCTCCATATTGACCACCATGACGATCCCCAAATGAATCGGGTCAATGCCCAGTTTCATCGCGATCGGGAAGAAGATCGGCGCCAGGATCAGGATGATTGCCGAAGGCTCCATGAAGCTACCTGCGACCAGCAGCACGATGTTCACCATGATCAGGAAGCCGATCGGGGTCAGGCCTTCGGAAATGACCCAGGCGGTGATCTGCTGCGGAATCTGCTCCGTAGTCAGGACGTGGGCGAACAGCATGGCGTTGGCGATGATGAACATCAGCATGATCGACAGCCGGCCGGACTCCAGCAGCACTTTCGGACAGTCCTTAAAGCTCATGTCCTTGTAGACGAACAGCGCGATGAACGCCGAATAGACCGCCGCCACCGCCGCCGCTTCGGTGGGAGTGAACATACCGCTGTAGATGCCGCCGAGGATAATGACCAGCAGCATCAGGCCCCAAAACGCCCGTTGCGCCGTGTGCAGCCACTGGCGGAAGGTCACCCGTGGCTGGGCCGGGAGTTTCTTGACCCGGGCGACGATGTAGATCACCACCATCAGGATCACGCCGAGCAGAATCCCGGGGACCACACCGGCAATGAACAGCTTGCCGACCGACGTTTCCGTCGCGGCGGCGTAGACCACCATCACGATGGACGGCGGAATCAGAATGCCCAGCGTACCGGCGTTGCAGATGATGCCCGCGCCGAATGCCTTCGGGTAACCGGAACGCACCATGCCGGCGACCGCAATCGACCCCACGGCCGCCACGGTGGCGGGCGATGAACCGGACAACGCCGCGAACAGCATGCACGCCAGCACCGCCGCAATCGCCAGGCCGCCGCGAATGTGGCCGACGCAGGCGTTGGCGAAGTCGATCAGCCGTTGCGCCACCCCGCCGGTGGTCATGAAGGCCCCGGACAAGAGGAAGAACGGAATCGCCAGAAAGGTGTAGCTGTCGGAGGTTTCGAACAGTTTGATCGCCAGCGAACTCAACGAGTCCGGGCTGAACAGCAGGATCGAAACGGCGCCGGACAATCCCAGGGAAATAGCGATAGGCACGCCCAGGAACATGAAAACGAATAGCAGCAGGAACAGGCAGATAACGGTCATCAGTGCTGCTCCTCGGCAGGGTTGGCGAGTTTGCTCGCTTCAGCCGCTTCGTCGGCCAGACCCAGACCGGTCTGCCGGTGCGTCCAGATGCGGTAAAGGATTTCCAGGTAGCGCGCGATCACCAGAGCAAAGCCGATGGGCACGATGACGGCGATGTAGGCGACCTTGATGCCGAACCGATCAAGGTCCTCGGCACCGATGCCGGCCATGAACAGCGCTGCGACCCACTTGTAGCTGGCGACGAGGAACAAGCCGGCGTACGCCAGGCAACAGGCGCAGGCCAGCATCGCCAGAATCCGCTGCACCGGCTTGCTGGTTTTCTTGACCAGCGCGTCGACGCCCAGGTGGCCCGCCGTGCGCACGCCGTAGGAAATCCCGAAGAAGATCAGCCAGCCAAACAGGGCTTTGGTCAGCGCCACGCTCCAGGTCATGCCCTGGGCGTAACCCATCAGGTGGTCGCCGATGCCGGCGAAGAAATCGCTGCTGACGGCCCATTGATCGCTGAGGGAATAAAACAGGGTGTAGATGTTGTTCAACGCCACGTAGACGAACGTCACGAGGGTCATGGCAGCCAGCAGGAAGGCGATGATGCCCTCCTCCAGATGCTCCCAGAATCGCGTCAGCGGGTGCATAAGCATTCTCCGAACGAAGCCGAATGTAGCCGGGCATGGCGACGGCCGTGGAGGCGGATCACCCGCGAAACGGGTGGCCGCCGGGCCGTCACGGTCTGTATCGAGAAGCGAAGGAAGGGCTCAAGGCGCCTTGTTCGAATCGTCGGCAGCCTTGATCAGGTCGGCACCGATTTCTTCGGAGAACTTGTCCCAGACCGGCTTCATGGCTTCACGCCATTTCGCGCGCTGCTCAGGGGTGAGCGTCACGATTTCGCTGGTCTTGGCGTCGATGATTTTCTGCTTGGCGGTCTGGTTCAGCGCTTCGGCCTGCTTGTTCACCTCGACCGTCACCTGATCCATAATGGTTTGCAGTTCGCCACGCACGTCCGCCGGCAAGCCGTTCCAGAACTTGGAGTTGGTGATCACCATGTAGTCGATCAGGCCGTGGTTGGACTCGGTGAAGAACGGCTGCACCTCGTTGACCTTCTGGCTTTCGTAGTTCGACCAAGTGTTTTCGGTGCCGTTGACGGTGCCGGTCTGCAGGCCTTGATAGACCTCGGCGAAGCTCATCTTGCGCGGGTTGGCGTGCAGGGCGACAAATTGGGCTTCGAGCACGCTGGAGGCCTGAACGCGGAATTTCAAGCCACGGGCATCTTTCGGTTCAACGAGCTTCTTGTTGGCGGAGAGTTGCTTGAGGCCGTTGTGCCAATACGCCAGACCGTGAATGCCTTTGTCGTCCATCGCGGTCAGCAACGCCTTGCCCTGGGGACCCTGCTGGAAGCGGTCGACGGCAGCGAGGTCGTTGAACAGAAACGGCAGATCGAAGATCTGCACTTTCTTGGTGTACTGCTCGAATTTCGCCAGTGACGGCGCCAGCATCTGCACGTCGCCGAGCAGCAGGGCTTCCATTTCCTTGCCGTCGCCGAACAGCGAGGAGTTGGGGTACACCTCGACTTTGACTTTGTCTTTCAAGGCCGGGTCGGCGGCGACCATCTTCTGGAAGAGCAACGCGCCCTGCCCCTTCGGCGTGTTTTCCGCCACCACGTGGGCGAACTTGATCGTGATCGGATCAGCGGCCTGTGCAAGGCTGGCCACAGACACTGCGGCCGCGCAGAAAAGCGCTTTGGTCAGCTTCAACATCGATATCACCTTTTTATTTTTGTATGAACTTATGTTGGCAGGAGCAGGTGGAGCCCATGAGCATAGTGCAACTCCACCATGACGAAGCTCCGGTGTTTAGAGAATCTGCTTTTTTGAAAGCCGGCGTTCGGGGTTGCTGAACGCGATCCAGCTTTCCACCGGCGCCCCGGCGGCGACTGCGTTCACCCCGCCGCCAGCGCCAGCAAACGTTGGGCCCTCAGCAACACCGGCGCGTCGACCATATGCCCGTCCAGCTGAAAGGCTCCCGCCCCCTTGGCCGCCGCGCTGGCGTTGATCACCTTTTGCGCCCAGTTCAAGTCATCAGCGCTGGGGGCCAACGCGGCGTGGATCACCGGCACTTGCGCCGGATGGATGCACAACGCGCCGCCGTACCCCATGTCGTAGGCGTGGCGAATGGCGCGGTGCAAACCTTTCGGGTCGCCGATGGCCGGGTGCACACCGTCCAGCGGGGGCAGCAGGTCGGCGCCCCGTGAATGCAGTTGCACCGACATCCGCGCCTGATCCAGAAACATCTGCGCGGCGTGGGTGCCGCTGTTGAGGTTCAGGTCCAGGGCCAGGTCGAGCCCGCCGAACGACAAACGCTGGACACCGTCGGCATGGGCGATCTGCTCCAGCGCCAATAAGCCTTTGGCGCTTTCGATGATCGGCAGGACCGGTTTCCCCGTCTGCCATACCGCCGCGACGTGAGCAGCGCTTTCGACTTTCGGCAGCAGCACCCCGGCCACGCCCGCGTACTGCCGGCAAAACGCCAAGTCATCGGCATGTTCGGCATGAGTCGGCGCATTGACCCGCACCCACACCGAGGCTTGGGGGTTGTCGTTCAAGAAAGCCGCAAGATTGTCCCGGGCCTGGCGCTTGAGGGGTTCTTCGACGGCGTCTTCGAAATCAACGATGACGGCATCGGCGCCGGCTGCCAGCGCTTTGGCAAAACGATCGGGGCGACTGCCGGGGACGAACAGTGCGGAGCGGATGTTGGTGTGGGCCATGTGGGTGTCCTGAGAGTGTCCTGTAGGAAGGGATGCGCTGTGCAAAAGAGCCTTTTGCAGAACGGGCGCTAGACCACCCCGCCCGCCGCCATCCGCGCCTGGTCTTCAGCCGAAAACCCCAGCTCGCCGAGGATGCTGCCGGTGTGCTGCCCCAGGCCCGGCACGCCGTCCATGCGCGGCGTGAACGCGGTGTTGTGGCCCGGCGGCAGCAGCGACGGCAGCGGGCCGGACGGGCTGTCGACTTTGCACCATCGATCACGGGCCTTGAGCTGCGGATGGTCCCAGACGCCCTGCATGTCGTTGACCCGCGCATTGGCGATCTGCGCGTCTTCCAGACGGGCAACCACGTCATCGACGCTCAATGGGGCGAAGCCGTCGACGATGATTTGCCGCAGCGCCTCGCGGTTTTCCGAGCGCTTGAAATTCGCGGAAAAGCGCTCGTCGGTGGCCAGCGCCGGATCGAGCAGGACCTTCTCGCAGAACACCGCCCATTCGCGCTCGTTCTGCAGGCCCAGCATGATCGTGCCGCCCCCGCCGGTGGGAAACGGCCCGTAAGGATAGATCGTCGAGTGGGACGCGCCGGCCCGTGGCGGTGGGGGCGCGCCGTTGTAGGCGTAATACATCGGGTAGCCCATCCACTCCACCAGGCTTTCCAGCATGCTGACGTCGATGCGGCTGCCCTCCCCGGTCTTGTCCCGCAGCATCAACGCCGACAGAATCCCGGTGTAGGCGTACATCCCGGCGGCGATGTCGGCGATGGAGCAACCGGCCTTGGCCATCTCGTTTTCCCCGGGACCACCGGTGACCGACAAAAAGCCGCCCTCGCTCTGGATCAACAGGTCGTAGGCCTTCTTCTTCTCGTAGGGCCCGCCTTCGCCGTAACCCGAAATGTCACAGACGATCAGGCGCGGGAAACGTTCGTGCAGGGCTTCGAACGACAGGCCCATACGGGCAGCGGCGCCCGGCGCCAGGTTTTGTACCAGCACGTCGGCCTTGCCGAGCAACGACTCAAGAACGTCGCCGGCCTGGTCCTGCTTGAGGTCCAGGGTGAGGCTTTCCTTGGAGCGGTTGGTCCAGACGAAATGCGAGGCCAGGCCGTCGACGCGCTGGTCGTAGCCACGGGCGAAATCGCCGACGCCGGGGCGCTCGATCTTGATCACGCGGGCGCCGAGATCCGCCAGTTGCCGCGTGCAGAACGGCGCGGCAATGGCGTGTTCCAGACTGACGACGGTGATGCCGTCCAGAGGACGCGGGGGTTGTTGAGTCATGTTCGAAAACCTCTTCGTGCCCACCTGCAGGAGCGCGCTTGCGTTTAGATCAGATCGTTCAAATCCTGCGCATCGCGCAGCTGCCACACCCGCTGGATCAACGCCGTGCCCTGCTCCACCGTGCGTGCGCCGGAGAACGCCAGCAGGCGCTGAACCTTGTCCTCCAGCTCAGGCCGCGACAGGGTGTTGCCCGGATCGCCCTTCGGCTCATCGATGCCAGCGCTCAACACCCGGCCATCGGTGGTGGTCACGATCACCCGCCCCAGCCAGCGCGCCGGATAGGCGCCATCCACCTCCGCGTCCAGCTCCATCGTCACTTTTTCGCGGAAGGCCGCAACGTCGGCATCGCTCAGGGCCAGATCGCGGAATTCGATCAACTGCGCGCTGCCGTGAACCGCAATCAACCCGAGCACTGCGCCCATGGAAAACTTCGCCTGATGCACGGTCTGCGGCACATCGACCCGGCCGAGCACATCGATGGCGCCCTGATGAACCCGGGTGACGACCTTGGCGATCTGCCCATGGCGCAGGCCTTCGCGCTGCATCAGGTGCAGCAGGGCATCGGCCGCCGGATGGGTGTGGCGGCACGAGGCGTGAAACTTGAATGAGGTCTCCACCAGCGCCCATCGGCTGCCGAGGCGGTCGGACAGCTTGGCGGGATCGCTGTCGCTGGACATCCCCGCCGCCATGCCCTGATCGCCTTCCAGAATATTCCGTGCGCCAGTCAGGCCGTCTTCGGTGAGGTACGCCGCCAGCAGGCCATCGGCCGCCGCCTTGGCGGTGTGCAGCTGCTTGGAATCGGCTGCGTCACGGAGAAATTCCCACAGCCCGGCGGCCTGGGTGCCCGCCGTGCCCAGCAGGTTGATGAACTGCTCTTTGTCGAAATTCAGCAGCTTGCCGACGCCCACCGCAGCGGCGAGGGTGCCGACCGTCGCGGTGGTGTGGAAGATGCGGTAGTGGGAGCGGCCCATGAATTCGCCGATGCGGATGCCGGCTTCATAACCGGCAACCGACGCCAGCAGTAAATCCTGGCCGGTTTTGTCGAGGTCCTGGGCCGCTGCCAGTACGGCGGAAAACACCACCGTCGCCGGGTGCAGCACCGAGCTGTTGTGCAGATCGTCCTGCTCGACCAGGTGCGAAGACGCACCGTTGACCAGCGCGGCGAAGTACGCCGAAGTGCCGCGACCGCTCACCAGAATCTTCGCCTTGCCCTGTTGCGGGCCCATGCGTTCAGCGTAGCGCTCGAACAACGGAATCGGCCGTGCGCCCTGGCTGGCCAGCGCCGAGCCGATCCAGTCGAGGAACAGGTCTTCGGTTCGGTCCAGCACGACGCCGGGAATTTGCTCGTAGGTCAGCTCGGCGAGGAAACCCGCCAATGCCTGGGTATGGCTCATTTCGGCGTCCTCAAAAGCTGCGCGGCAGGTCGAGCAGGTGCTCGGCAACGTAGGAAAGAATCAGGTTGGTGGAGATCGGCGCGACCTGATACAGACGGGTTTCGCGGAATTTGCGCTCCACGTCGTACTCGCAGGCGAACCCGAATCCGCCATGGGTTTGCAGGCACGCATTGGCCGCTTCCCACGACGCTTTTGCCGCGAGGTATTTGGCCATGTTGGCGCTGGCACCGGCGTTCTTGCCGTTGTCGTATTCCTCGCAGGCACGCCAGCGCATCAGGTCCGCCGCTTCGATTTCGATGTGCGCTTCGGCGATGGGAAACTGCACGCCCTGGTTCTGCCCGATCGGGCGGCCAAACACCACGCGATCACGGGCGTAGGCGGCGGACTTCTCGATAAACCAACGGCCGTCGCCAATACACTCGGCGGCGATCAGCGTGCGTTCGGCATTCAGGCCGTCGAGGATGTAGCGGAAGCCCTTGCCTTCCTCGCCGATCAGGCTCTCGGCGGGGAGTTCGAGATTGTCGAAGAACAGCTCGTTGGTCTCGTGGTTGACCATGTTGGCGATAGGCTGAACGGTCAGGCCGTTGCCGATGGCGTCGCGCAGGTCAACGATGAAGATCGACATGCCTTCGGACTTTTTCGTCACCTCGGCCAGGGGCGTGGTGCGCGCCAGCAGGATCATCAGGTCGGAATGCTGCACGCGGGAGATCCAGACCTTCTGGCCGTTGATCACGTACTTGTCGCCCTGCTTCACCGCCGTGGTCTTGATCTTGGTGGTGTCGGTGCCGGTGCTCGGTTCGGTCACGCCCATGGATTGCAGGCGCAGTTCGCCGCTGGCGAGCTTGGGCAGGTAGTAGCTTTTCTGTGCGTCGCTGCCGTGACGCAACAGGGTGAACATGTTGTACATCTGGCCGTGCACGGTGCCGGAATTGCCGCCGCAGGCGTTCACCTCTTCAAGGATCACCGAAGCTTCCGCCAGGCCCAGCCCGGAGCCGCCGTACTCTTCGGGAATCATCGCCGACAGCCAGCCTTCGTCGGTCAGCGCCTTGACGAAGGTGTCCGGGAAGCCTTTCTGTTCATCGATCTTGCGCCAGTATTCGGCCGGAAACTGGGCACACAGCGCGCGCACGCCGTCACGGATGGCATTGAGGTCTTCGTTTTCGTAAGGGTTCATGGTGTCCACTCGCATCGGCCGGCGGCCACGGAATCGGCGCGCCTGGCTGTATAGAAAGAAGGGTTCAGTCAAAAACGACTTCGGCGCTCTGGGCGACGCCGGCGTCATTGCCGGCCCACAGCTGAGCCTTGCCCGGCTCGACGATTCGTCCGCCGACGCGGAATGCAGCAGGGACGTTGAGCGGGCGCACGCCGCGATAGGCGAAATGCCGCACGCGCTTGTCGGGATGGGCGCGAATGAAGGCGCGCAGGTTGAACGTGGCGATCATCGGCCCGTGCACGACCAGACCGGAATAGCCCTCGGTGTCGGTGACGTAGGGATAGTCGTAGTGAATGCGGTGGCCGTTGAAGGTCACGGCCGAATAGCGGAACAACAGCGTTGGCGTAGGCTCGATGACCTCGCTCCACTCGCCCTGATCTGGCGCGTCACCGCTGTTGAGCTTTGGCGGATTGGGCTCGCGGTAAACGATGTCCTGCTCCTCACGCACGCACAACTCGCCGTCTTGCGAGTAGTCGTGGCGCACGGTCACGAACAGCAGCGACCCGGTGCGGCCGTGCTTTTCCTCAATGTGCAAAATGGTCGACAGGCGATGGGCGTCAGCACCCACCTTCAGCGGCTGAATGAACTCGACGCGGCCACCGGCCCACATGCGGTTGCGATTGTCCGCCGGGGGCAGAAAGCCGCCACGGGCCGGGTGGCCGTCACCGCCGAGTTGCGCTTCGAACAGCGGCTCCTGGAAAAAACACCATTGCCACAGCGGCGGCAATGGATCGCCGGCAGCGGGCGTGGGCTCGCCAAAGGTGGCGGCGATGCGCTTGATCAGGTTGACGCTCAGATGATCCTGGGCTTCTTCAGTGCGGCCGATCCAGGCCGTGAAATCCACGGGTGACGCTGCAGCGCTCATGGGCGGGAACCCTCTGGGTTTGTTGTGTTGTTATGGCCCGATCATGGAAGTGCGCCGGCATTCTGTGAATTTGCATTTGCGTATAGCGGCGTTCGGGTATGCTGAACGCCTTCTGCAACGTCCGGACACGCCCATGCATTTCGACCTGGCTGACTTGCGCCTCTTCATTCATATCGGCGAATCACCGAGCCTGACCCAGGGCGCGCGCCGGGCGTTTCTCTCCCCTGCCGCCGCCAGCGCACGGATCAAGGCGCTGGAAGGTCAACTCGGCACACGCCTGTTTTACCGCGACAGCCGCGGCGTGGAACTGACCCCTGCCGGTCAGCGCCTGCTCAAACATGCGCGGCTGATCATGAGCCAGGTGGACTACCTGAAGAGTGAGTTCACCAGTTACGGCACCGATTCAGCCGGACACATTCGCATCTTCGCCAACACCACTGCCGTCACCGAGTTTCTGCCCGAAGTGCTGGCAGGGTTTCTGGCGAAACGGCCCGGCGTCACGGTGGACCTGCAGGAGCGCCTGTCCCGGGACATCGTGCGCGGCGTGCTCGATGGCAGCACCGACATGGGCATCATCGCCGGGCCGGTGGAAGCGGCGGGTTTGCAGGTCATCCACTTCAGCACCGACCGCCTGGTGCTGACCGTGCCGGTGGGCCATGAGCTGGCGGCCGAGAAAAAGATCACGTTCAAGCAAACCCTGGCGTTTCAGCACATCGGGCTGCACGAAGGCAGCACATTGCTGACTTTTCTGCGCGATCACGTGGAGCGGCTGGGGCAGAATTTGTCGTTGCGGATTCAAGTGTCGAGCTTCGAGGCCATCTGCCGGATGGTCGAAGCCGGGGTGGGCATCGGCGTGATCCCGGAGTCGGCGGCGTCGCGGCACAGCCGGACTATGAAGCTGGTGACCATCGAGCTGGACGAGCCCTGGGCGGTGCGCGAACGGAGCATTCTGGTCCGCGAACTGGACGCCCTGCCGGGGGTGGTCAGGGCGTTGATTGCGGTGCTGCTGCCCGACAACATAGCCCCGCAAACACCGATCCTGTAGCCGCACGGCTTGTCGGCGGCGGCCTTGACGACACCGGCGCCGGCAAGCCGGACGACTGCAACGCGACGCGCTACGTAATTGCGGTATGCCGTGGATATCTCGCCGATGAGTACGATTCAAGTCACGACAATTTTTATAGCGTTAGCTAAGTAAACTGACATGTAATGAAGCCGATTAGCGCCAAATCTCCAGTCCACTACGTCACCTGCGGGTATCGTGCCGGGTTCCACGAACCCTGTCTTAAAAAACTCAACCCTCATCGTAGTACCGGGATTACCGTAGAGGCCAGCCCCATTTCTATTACCAGGTCCAGCCTCACAAATTGTGCCACCCTCATCAATTAGCTTGAAACCGATACCGGGTACATTAGTTGGATATATTGCTGAATAGCGCCACGGCTGAGCGCCGATTTTATTCTCCATAAAAGTGGAGGTTGTCTCGGTGGCTCTGAATCGCGTTTCCGCGCTCGGATCTCCATCAGGAGTCGAGCCTAAACGGGTACCTGGACTCGTACTGTTACTCACTACTATTTCACCCGAACTAAAAGTGCACCGGTACCACGATGTTCTAAATCCTTCAACAAAATAGGGGTTTCCAACTAACGAATCATTAGTAATTTCAAAAACCATCTCGGGCGAATTCACCGTGTTCGTCGCACCCACTGGCACGACCGTATACGACACCCGAACACGCTGATTAATGTTGCTAGTTATATATGTTTTCGGAACGATAAAGCTTACATCCCCTGAACTTCCAGCCAGCTTGGTTTCAGAGGTGGAGCCTCCTGCTCCATTCCAGCTCATTGTCACCTGGTCTCCCGTTTCCATCCCGGGATATTTAACAATCACAGTCGCAGAATTGATGCTTTTCAAGAGATTTAACGAGTTGCCAAAGCCAGTCCCACTGTCCATGAAAACCTCAACGACACCCGGCGCAGTCAGTTGCAGCGCGTCGCGTATCGTCAGGTCCCACGAATTACTGCGCAGGGCATCGAGCCTCGCCGTAAAATGATGATCGCCTTTGGCGAGGGAGGAGGCGGTATATTGCCATGCTCCATCGACGACCGGCGCTGTTCCCACTTTTACATCACCGTCATATATATCCACTGTTGTTGAAGCCATCCCGGCGGTGCGAGAGGCCAAGCCTGCTGCCGGATTTCTGACAACCTCGCATAGAGTGTTTTCGTCTGTCATCGTATTCACCTAAACGTTTGGATGATTGCTGTTATTGAAAGTTAACCCTGTCATATCAGGCAGCTGCGTACGGACGACTCAAAGCACGGATATCCTGTTGGCGCCGGTCAAGTTGATGGAGATGTTATGCGGGCAATTACCACCGAAGTATTCGTGAAAAAATCACCCGCTGGAATGAAGCCAGCTTTCACTGGCCCGATCTTTGTAGAACTCAATCCTCAGGGACCATCCACATTGTCAGCCATCTGTTTTCTCCAGAATCAGACAGCTCAACGCGTTGACCCACACTTCCGAAAACCGATATCGACACATCTGCTACGACCTTTCCGTCCAAGGTAATTTCATAAGCTAGGTGTGGCTACTGTCAAATATGACAGCAGCCACAGAATTGCCAAGCCCGAGCGATTGCGAATGAACCGAATAATCAGGGGGTTAATCCACAACAGGCGCTTTCGAAATAACCACTATTTCGAAACGGTCTGAGGCCCTACGCTTTCCACGACAATCACGTGCAGGTGGGAGGTCCAAGGGGATGAGTGGTGAGTCCTGCAAAAGGCGCCAGGTATCGACCACACCTAAAACCCTGGGCGCCTCGGGCAATAATCGGCGGAAGGTTGAACCACATTGTTCAAATCCACCTATCATTCGGCGCCGTGCGCTCGTTGGTATCGTCGCCGGTGTTGATCACCCCGCTTGGCTCGATCAGCATCAGCTTCACCTCTTGGGCAGCGGACGGCTTGTGCTCGACGCCCTTGGGCACGACATACAGCTCACCCGCGTTGAGCTCGACGAAACCGTCACGAAAGTCGATGCGCAAACAGCCTTCGAGCACGATGAAGGTTTCGTCGGTGTCAGCGTGGCTGTGCCAGAGAAACTCTCCTTCCAGTCGTGCCAGCTTGAACTGGTAGTCGTTCATCTGCGCGATGACTTTTGGCTGCCACTGCTCGGTGAACAGGCTGTATTTCTGGGCGAAGTTGATGGGGGTGTATTGAGTATCGGGAGTAGACATGTGGGCGGCTCCGACAAGGTTTGATGTGGAGCCAATCTAAGGCGCGGGGTGGGTGGGGTCTTGTACGTTATTGCACGGTGGTGGGTGCAGCCGGTTTTGCGGTGTTGCGACTGACGCTTTCCCGGCTAAAGCCAGTCCTACAAAAGCGGGCAGTGTTTCAGGGGGGTATGCGGTGTATTCGTAGGACCGGCTTTAGCCGGGAAGAGGCCCTTGCGTACACCATCAGTTTTGCGGTGTGACGCATGATGCATTCCCGGCTAAAGCCAGTCCCACAGGATGACCGCGTTCAAATAGTGGGACCGGCTTCAGCCGGGAAGAGGCCGGTGGGTACGCCATCCATTTTGCGGTGTGACGCCTGACGCTTTCCCGGCTAAAGCCAGTCCCACAGGATGACCGCGTCCAAATAGTAGGACCGGCTTCAGCCGGGAAGAGGCCAGTGCGTACGCCATCCATTTTGCGGTGTGACGCATGATGCATCCCCGGCTAAAGCCAGTCCTACAGGATGACCGCGTCCAAATAGTAGGACCGGCTTCAGCCGGGGAAGAGGCCGGTGGGTACGCCATCCACTCTGCGGTGTGGCGCATGGTGCATTCCCGGCTAAAGCCGGTCCCACAAGGTGTACAGCCTTCCCAGCCAAGGCCAGTCCCACCAAGGGCGTTCGATCCGCTATGCGCCTGCCCTCAACATCTTCAACCACCGCCCCGGCGGATAGCCGAAGGTCTTCACGAAATGCCGCGTCATGTGGCTCTGGTCGGAGAATCCCGCCATCACCGACGCATCGCTCAACGACACGCCCAACGCTATCGAATGGCGCACCAAATCCAGCCGGCGCAGGGTCAGGTAGCGGTAGGGCGTGGTGCCGAACAGCACGCGGAAATCCCGCGACAGGCGCCAGCGATCGGTGTCGCTGGCCTGTTCCAGATCGGTGAGGCTGACACCTTGCTCCAGACTGGCCATGAGCATTTCCCGCGCACGTTGCGCGCCAGCGTAGTTGACGGTCTGGCGGCCCTTGCGCACACCGGCGGCCGCTTGCAGGGCGATGGCCAGGTCGTAGATCGCGTCGTCCAGTTCCAGAGGATCCAGCGCGTTGTTCAGATCGGACAAAAGCGCCTGCGTCGCCCTGAACAAGCGCGGATCATTCGACGCCCCGCCCTTGATGAACGGCAGCGGCTTGCCACCGAGCACCTGCTGAATCATCGCCGGTTCCAGGTAGAACATCCGGTAGCGAAAGCCGTCTTCGGTCCCGGCGTGGCCGTCGTGGGCTTCGTCGGGGTGCAGCACCATCGTCTGCCCCGGCAGGTTGTTGACCAACTCCTTGCCGTACTGAAAGCTCTGCACCCCCGACATCGTATGGCCGATGGCGTAGGTGTCGTGGCGGTGCATCTCGAAACCGTGGCCGTGAAAATACGCCTCGATCCGCTCGATCTGCGGCAGTGGCGCAGCACGCAGCACCCAGTCCCGCGCGGAGTGGATCAGGTGAGCGTCTTCGTCTGCATGTGAGTCCATTGGCAGCGCTCGCGGCAGCGGACGGCAGGTGCTTTGAGAGGACACCGGCCGCGTTCATGAAAAGGGGCTAACCGGGTTGCTTGAGCAAAGCCGCCGATGCGTTGGACGCATGCACCGCCGGTGGCTTCTCGCTGAGCAGGTTCTGGATCGCCTGACTGTAAGCCTCGCGCCCCAGATTCATGCTGTTGTTGTGGTTACCGCCCGGCACCATCAGCAGGTTCTTTGGCTCCTGCGCCGCCTCGAACAACGCTTCACTGAAATGCGGCGCGACGAACGGGTCCGCCGTGCCATGGACGATCAGCACCGGCATGTGCACGTCGGCGATCTTGTCGATGGAGTCGAATTTCTGCGAGACCAGCCAGCGCACCGGCAACGAGGTGCGTTTGCTGGCGACGGAGGACGCGACGTCGGCGAGGTTGGTGAAGGTCGATTCGATGATCAGGCCCCGCGCCTGAATTGGCCCGTCGCCTTTCTGCGCGTCCCGGCCCAGTTCGGCGGCGAGGTCAACGGCCACGGCGCCACCCAGCGAATGACCGTAGATGAGGCGTTTTTGCGGGTCGGGTTGAATCTGCTTGAGACGTTCCCAGGCGATGCGCGCGTCTTCATAGACCGACGCTTCCGACGGCAACTGGCCCTTGCTCTGACCGAAACCGCGGTAGTCGATGGCGAGGATGGAGAAGCCCAAGGCGCGCAGTTGTTCGATGCGGAACAGCTGACCGGTGAGGTTCCAGCGCGAGCCGTGCAGATACAGAATGGCGGGAGCGTCTTTTTTGTCCGAAGCCCACCACCAGGCATGGATGTTCTGCCCGAGGCCAAACGATGGCCCCTTGAGTTCCAGCTCTTGCACATCGGACGGCAGGCCGCGGTACCAGCTCGCCGTGCCGGGCTCGATCATGAAGACCAGTTCACGCTCCTTGTGCTGCAGCGCTGCGCAACCGACCGGCAGACCGACTACGATCAGCAGCATGCACAGCCAGAAGAACCAGCGAGCCTTGAGCCGCGCCAGGGAGAATGTTCGCATTGAGAAAGGTGTCCGGTGCAGAAGTGAGTGCACCGGCAGTTTGCCACTCATTGGCGGGGTGGGTCCTGCTCTTTTCGGCGAAAGGCTTCTGTCGAAAGGCCTTCTGTCGAAAGGCCAGCCCACACCAGGGACGGTGCCCTGCGAGGGTCAGCGCCAGACACCTTCCGGCAGAATCAGTAACCCGAGCCCGACGCCGCCGCCCCACTGACGATCGCGATCCCGGAACTGGTGCCCAGCCGCGTCGCGCCCGCTTCGATCATCGCCACCGCTGTTGCATAGTCACGCACGCCGCCGGACGCTTTCACGCCAACGCCCTGCCCCACGACCTTGCGCATCAGGGTGACGTCTTCCAGGGTCGCGCCGCTGCGGCTGAAGCCGGTGGAGGTTTTGACGAAGGCGACGTTGAGGTCACGGCAGATCTCGGCGGCGCGGGTTTTCTGCGCGTCATCCAGCAGGCAGGTTTCGAAGATGACCTTCAGCGGGACCGCACCACAGGCATCTTTCACGGCAGCGATGTCGTCGCGCACTTCATCAAACAGACCGTCCTTCAGCCAGCCGATGTTCAGGACCATGTCGATCTCGCCCGCGCCGGCCGCGATGGCCTGCTTCGCCTCGAAAGCCTTGGTGTCGCTCAGCCCGGCACCCAGCGGGAACCCGACCACGGCGCAGACTTTGACGGCCTGACCTTCCAGCAACGAGGCGGCGTAAGGCACCTGGCCAGAATTCACGCACACCGAATAGAATCCGTGCGCCTGGGCTTCGCGGCACAGGGTGGCGATCTGCTCGCGACTGGCGTCGGCGGCCAGCAAGGTGTGGTCGATGTACTGGGCGAGTGCTGCGGGTTCGATCTTCATGGCCAATCGTTTCCTGATAGTGAGGCGGTAACCAGCGACACGCTTTAAGCTTCATGCCTGAGCGCATCATTTTATGTTGTAAATATAACAATGAATGTTATTTTTTTACCATATCCATTCGACAATCGGAATGCCCGTGGACAGTAAAAAATCCGACCGTATCAAGCTGATCCAGCAAGCCCTGCACGATCAGAAGGCTATTCACCTGAAGGAAATGGCCGCCCTGCTGGACGTTTCGGAGATGACCCTGCGTCGTGACCTGACCCGCCACCCCGACAAATTCCACTTGTTGGGCGGGCACATCACCCTGGCGTTTGATCCGTCCGAGGCCAGTGATTACAAGGTCACTGAGCAAGGCACCCGTCACGTCGAGGAAAAGCGCCGGGTCGGCAAGCTCGCGGCAGCGTTCATCCAACCCGGCGATACGGTGTTTTTCGATTGCGGCACCACGATCCCTTTCGTCATCGACTTCATTCCGGACGAGCTGGAATTCACCGCCGTGTGCAACTCCCTCAACGTCCTGCTCAAGCTGCAGCAGAAGCCCAGCTGCTCCATCGTGTTGTGCGGGGGGACCTTTCATCGCAAGAATCAGGTGTTCGAGCACCACAGCGAAGCGACGATTCTGGATGGCATCCGCCTGACCTGGGCCTTCGTTTCAGCAGCCGGGGTCAGCGACGAGCTGGGCGTGACCTGCTTCAATTTCAATGAAGTGGAGGTCAAGCAAAAGGTCCTGCGCCAGGCCCGGCACTGCATGTTGCTGGCCGATCATTCCAAGTTCGATGCCGTGCGCACGGCGCATTTCGCGACATTGCAGGACTTTCATGTGGTGGTGAGCGACAAGAAGCTGCCGAAGGTTTATCGGGATTTGATTGAGGGGTATGGGGCGCGTTGGGTGGTGTGATCAGCCCTGAATTTGTGTTGCCTGCGCCACCTCATTCGCGAGCAAGCTCACTCCCACAAGTACGATCTGGTTTCAAGATCCGAGGATGGAAACTGATCACTGTGAGAGTAAGCAAGCTCACTCTCAGCGAATCAGAAGTCACCGGACATCTGTTGACGGAAACCGGTCACCGTGGGAGCGACCGGGGTGGCGCTCCACCTTGATCGCGAAGGCGCCTTCAGCGTTTCAGATCGCTTTCCAGCTGCCGCACCTCTTCAGCCCCCAGATACCCCGTTATCACGCTAAAAGACGCGCTCTCCCCCGCACCCAACAAACGCACATTCCCTTTGGCCTTTTCCGCCAGATACCCCTCGGGCTCGCAGGTCGCGGGCAGGACAAATGCGGCCACCTGCTGATCAGCGTTGTGCAGGATCCACCGCGCCGCATGGTCGAACTGCGCCGGTTGATAACGCGTGTAAAACGCCGGGCCTTCAGGGTGCTTGAGCAGGAAATGCGCATTGCCCTGGGCGTCCGCGTGGACGCCGTCGAAGAAGCAAACGATCTCCGGGTCGTACAAATCAGGCGTGCTCAGGCTTTCCAGCCGCGAAGGGTCTTCGCTCAGTTCGGCCATGTACGCCGACCATGCCGGCGTCGGCTTGACGTGGGCCGGCACGCTGCTGCGAACCCGTGTACGCGCCATGCCCAATGGCTCGACGAAACGTCCGCCGTCGACGTAGGCATAGTTCATGTGCGCCATGTACATCAGCTCCATCGGCTTGCCGGCCAGGTTGCGCACGTCCATGCCGATGTCGAACAGCGCCGAACCCGGGCGCAAGGTCACGCTGGGCCTGGCGCGGTAGTGGTCGCCAAAGCCCATCACGTATTCATACTCGCCGCCGATGCGCAAAAACCCGCCGCCAGCATCCTCGCCGATCTCCAGCCAGGCGCTGTCCATCGGCGCGCAGGGCATTTCGCCGTGCAACGGATGATCGTCTTCCGGGGTCGGGCAGCCGTTGCGCAAGATCCCGCTGTGGAACATGAAGCAGCCGTAGGTGCCGATCACCGTTGGGCTCGGGCGCGGCTGCTCGAACATGTTGCGCATGGTCAGGTCGCATCCATCGAACACCGCCGACCAGACCATCTGCCCCTGATACGGCAGCACCACGACCCGGCCGCGGTCATTCTCCAGCGCCAGGGCTTTCACGCCGCTGGGATAGGTCCAGGCCAGCACACGAAAGTCAGCGGATTCCAGCAGCGTCTTTTCATCGCCACTGAACAGCTCCGGGTACAGCGAAATCGTGGTGCGCGTTTCGGTGCCCCTCATGATGCCGTCACCGCGCCAGCCGGCGCCTGGGCCGGCAGCGGATCACGCATGCACTTGATGGCATAAGCGACGATCGCCACAAAGCACAGCAGTGGCACGGTGTAGGCGATCTGCATGTTGCCGCCGGTGGCGTCGGAGAGCAGGCCCTGGAAGATCGGCATCACGCCGCCGCCGACAATACTCATCACCAGCAGCGAACCGCCGACGCCGGTGTCCTCACCCAGACCGTCGATGGTCAGGCCATAAATGGTCGGCCAGCACGGGCCCAGGAAAATACTCACACCCACCGCCGCATACACCGCGCTGATGTTCGGCACCAGAATCGTGTAGGCCAGCAGTACGATGGCCAGCACGCCGTAGATTGCCAGCACCTTGGCCGGGGACATTTTGCGCATCAGCAGGTTGGCGACCATCTTGCCGACGAAGTACGCCGCGAAAGTGGTCAGCAGGAACCACGAGGCGCTGCGCTCGTTCATTCCGCCCATCTGCATCGCCAGGCGAATGGTGAAACTCCACACGCCGACTTGGGCGCCGACATACAGAAACTGCGCCAGCACGCCGAAGGTAAAGCGCGGGTTGCGCCACAGACGCGACAGGCTCTGGCCGATGCTGCTGGATTTGACGTTGGCCTTGACGATGCCCTTGCACGCCGGAAACTTGGTGAACGCGATCAGCACGAACATCAGGACCAGCACCGCGATCATCCATTTATACGGCAGCAGCGTGGACTGAATCATCTGCAGTTGCTGGACGGCGGCTTCCGAGGCGCTCATTTGCGTCAACTGCTCGCGGGTGGCGTCGGTGTCCTTGAACATCACGAAACTGCCCACGTACACGCCGGTCATCGCGCCGAACGGGTGGAAGGTCTGGGAGATGTTCAGGCGACGGGTGCCGGTCTCACGCGGCCCCATCAGCGTCGAGTAGGTGTTGCAGGCGGTTTCAAGGAAAGCCAGGCCGGCCGCGATGACGAACAGCGCCATCAGGAACATGCCGTATTTGGCCATCGACGCTGCCGGAAAGAACAGCGAGCAGCCCGCCATGTACAGCACCAGGCCGATGAGGATGGTGGTCTTGTAGCTGAAACGTCTGACGACCATCGCCGCTGGAATCGCCACGAAGAAGTAACCGAGGTAGAACGCCGATTGCACGAAAGAGGTCTGCACATCGCTGAGCAGGAAGGCTTTCTTGAAGTGCGCGATGAGCACGTCGTTCATGCTCGCGGCCGCCGCCCACAGCGCGAAGCAGCAGCACAGCAGAAGGAAGGCGAACCACGGCGTGCGGTTCAGGTAGAACCCGTCCGGTGATTGTTGGAGCGCGGGCTTTGTCATTGTTGTTCTCCGGGAAGTGCAGGAAATACCCGCCCCACCGATCAGGCGATCGGCAGGGCGCGGCGGCTCAAAGAGTGTCGAGAAAGTGGCCGAACGCGGCAGCGTCCGGGTAGGAACTCTGGGTGCCGAGGCCGGTGACCGAGCAGGCGGAATAGGCCACCGCGCGGGTCATGGCGTTGCGCATGTCGCCGTCTTCGCTCCAGTGGCGGGCGAAGCAACCGATGAACGCGTCGCCGGCGCCGGTGGTGTCGCGGGCATCGACCTTGATGCCTTCGACGCGAAATTCGCCTTGTTCGCCGACGTACAGCGCACCCTTCTCACCGAGGGTGACGATGACGTGACGAATGCCGTCCTGCACCAGTTGCCGGGCGGCCGCGCGGGCCGATTCCACCGAGTCGATGACACGCCCGGTGACCAGCGCCAGTTCGGTTTCGTTGGGAATGAAAAAGTCCAGCTGCGACAGGTGCTCGCGGCTCAAGCCCTTCACGGCAGGCGCAGGATTGAGCAGCACCGGAATGCCGTTGGCCTTGGCGAACTCGATGGCGTAGTAGACGGTTTCCAGCTCGATTTCCAGTTGCAGCACGATGAGCGTGCAGTCGCGCAACGCGGCCTGGGCAACGTCGATGTCCGCAGGTTTCAGGTGCGCATTGGCGCCTTTGACGATGAGGATGCTGTTGTGGGAATCGCTCTGCACGAAAATCGGCGCGACGCCGCTGGATACGCCGGGAACGCGCTGGACGAATTGGGTATCGATGCCGTAGCGCTTGAAATTGGCCAGGGTGTTGTCGGCAAACATGTCGTCGCCGACCTTGCTCAGCATCAGCACGTCAGCGCCCAGCTTCGCCGCCGCAACGGCCTGATTGGCGCCCTTGCCGCCGCAGCCCATGGCGAAATTCGGTGCTTCGAGGGTCTCACCCTGCGCCGGCATCCGGTCGATGTAGGTGATCAAATCCACCATATTGCTGCCGATGACCGCGATCTTATTCATGTGTGTGAGTACCTTGTTCACGCGCTGGGCCCGAAGAATGAGCCACCGTCGCGGTTTTATTTTTGTTATTTAAATAACATTTTGTGTGACTATTCAACCTATTTTTTCCCGGGGAGACATGTGGCCTGGTATCGGGTGCACACGGTGTTCATGGGAAGCGGGCTGTAAGCCCTGAGGCAGAGGGTTTGCAGCCACTGGTCGTACAGACCACGAATTCGCGCAAACGTTTGCGGTGAGGGGCTGACAACGCCGAATTTGAATGGTGTAAGCGAGCCGAGGGAGGAGGTCTGCCCGCAAAAGCCTGCGGGCCGGGCGCTGAAATCAGATCAGGAAATGACTACATCAGGAAATACAGCAGGAGGATATTCGCCACCAGCATCGCCAGCGCGGTGGGGATTTGCGCTTTGATCACGGCATATTTGTCAGGCAGTTCCAGCAACGCCGCAGGTATCAGGTTGTAGTTGGCCGCCATCGGCGTCATCAGCGTGCCGCAGTAGCCCGAGAACATGCCGATGGCGGCCATCACCGCCGGGTTGGCGCCGTACATGCCTACCAGCACCGGCACGCCGATGCCGCCGGTCATCACCGGAAACGCGGCAAAGCCGTTGCCCATGACGATGGTGAACAGCGCCATGCCCAGCACATACACCATCACCGCGACGAGACGAAAATCCAGGTTGATGTAGGCCGTGGCCAGGTGAGCCACCGCTTTGCCGACGCCCGCGTCGTTGAACACCAGGCCGAGCATCGCCAGCATCTGTGGCAGCACCAATGCCCAACCCAGCGCTTCGGTCAGGCGCCGCGATTCGCGCATGGCCTGCACCGGCGTGTCGCGGGTCAGCCAGCAGGCCAGTCCCAGCGCTACCAGACTGCCGATGCCCAGCGACACAAACGTGCTGTTGGCCGGGTCCAGCAGAAAGACGTCACCAAACTTGATGTTCTTCAGCAGCACCGCGCCAATCACGGTGACCAGCGGAATCGCCAGCGCCGGAATGAACAGCTTATTCTTCAAGCGCCCTGCACTCTTCCGTCGCGCCCGGTCGTTGAGGTTCTCATGCTGGCCGAAACCGACGCCGCCGAAGCCTGCGATCACCGCCATAACGATCACCCCGACGCCCACCCACACCGGTGGCAGCTTCTCGCCGACCAGAAACGCGATGGCGAACAGACCCCAGAACAGCCCCGTGGTCCAGCGCTTGGGGTTGCTCCGATCAGTCGCGGTCATGAACGCCGTGATCGCCAGAATCACGCCCGCCAGCCAGTACAGGTATTGAATGGAAATGATCATCGCGCCAGCTCCTTGTCGACCGCGGCGGCCGGCGGCAGCACCTTGAGCTCACGGTTCAGGTGCTGATCGAAACGGTGCAGGCGGATGGCGTGGATGACGAACGCGCAGATCGCTGTCGGAATCCCCCAGAAAGCGATGTGCATCGGGTCGACATCAATGCCGGAGCCGAGCAGGAAGGTGTGCATCAGCGCAATCGCACCAAACGCGACGAAGATGTCTTCACCAAAGAACAGCCCGACATTGTCGGTCGCTGCGCACAACGCCAGCAGCTTGATGCGCAACCCCTCGGGCAGCTTGCCGAAGCGGGATTCAGCGGCGCCCTCGGCCATGGGCGCGAGCAACGGCCGCACCATCTGCGGGTGGCCGCCGAGGCTGGTCAGCCCCAGGGCGGCAGTGGTTTCCCGCACGAACAGGTAGGCGATCAGCAGGCGTCCGGCCGTGGCGCCGGTGAACCGGGCGATCCAGTTCTGCGCGTGCAGACGCAGGCCGTGGCGTTCCAGCAAACCGATCACCGCCAGGGGCAAGAGGATGATCAGCGGCAGCGTGCGGGTTTTGATGAAGCCCGTGCCGATGGTCGCCAGAATGGTTTCCAGCGGCATGCTGGCGGCAAGGCCGGTGGCCAGAGCGGCAAGCGCCACGACCAGCATCGGGTTGAAACGCAGGACGAAGCCCAGAACGATGACCAGCACGCCAAGCAGCGGCCAGAGGTTGATAGCGGTTTGCATGATGGGGTTCTCGTTGGCAGTGGCGGTACCTTGCTGGGGCACGAATGAGGAACAGGGTCGAGAAACGAGCGATGGCAGCACTTATGCTCAGAACAGGCTAAGCCCAGGCTTAACGGATTCACAGCGCCGCTGCCCCATGGCACCGCAGTCCCGCCCGGGCGTCCAACGGGAAAAACCCGCTATGGTCCATAAGATTTTCTGTTGCCGTGATGGCATGCAACCTGCTGTTCCAGTGCTCGGTTTGCACAGGCCGTGCCGGCCACGATGTGTCGATCGCAGGTCATGCTGAATGTCAGCCGGCGCTCAATTGCTCAAGGAAATCCCTCGGTGAATCTCAAGTTTCTGGAAACCTTCGTCTGGGTCGCGCGGCTGAAAAGCTTTCGTCTGACGGCGGAAAAACTGTTCAGCACGCAGGCCTCTATCTCCAGCCGCATCGCCGCGCTGGAGGACGAAATGGGCGTGCGGCTGTTCGTCCGGGATTCCAGGGGCGTGTCGCTGACCCAAGAGGGCGTGCGCGTGCTCGAATACGCCGAGCACATCATGGACACGATGCAAAGCATGAAGGCGGCGATCAAGGACCCGAGCCAGGTGCGCGGCCGCATCCGCATCGGCGCCATGGATACGGTGATACACACCTGGCTCAGCCCCCTGGTAACACGCCTGATGAAGTGTTACCCGAACCTGGAGATCGAGCTCACCGCCGAGACCGCCAGCAACCTCTGCTCGCAGCTGGAAAAGGGGTATCAGGACATCATTTTCCAGACCGACGTGCTGCGTTTTGACAGCGTGCGCAATGCGGTGCTGGCGCGCTATCCCCTGCGCTGGGTAGTGCCGACCGGCTCGGCGTTCGACCGCCCGGACGTGACCCTCGAAGAGATCGCCGAAGCGCGCATCGTCACGTTCTCGCGCAACTCGCGGCCGCACCAGGACATCCTCAACATGCTGCACACCGCCAACATCGTCACGCCACGGATCAACTGCGTGAACTCGGCGTCGGCGATCACCCGCCTGGTGCGCGACGGCTTCGGCATCGGCGCGCTGCCGGTGACGCTGGTCCACGGCGAACTGGCCCAGGGCGCGTTGACGCTGATCGAGAACGTCCCGCTGCCGCCGCTGATGGACATCGTCGCCAGCTGGCGCACCGGCGCGGGCATGGAGTTGGTGGAAGACATCGTCGGCCTGACCCGCGAGGTGGTAAACGCGTTCGCTCAGGAGATGCCGGAAGGGTTTGTGCTGGAGGGCGGACCCGAGTGAGCCCGATCAATAGCCCCCCCGCCCCTCCAGCAGCGTGTCCAGCAGCCACGTCCCCGCCGGCCCCAGGCTTTTTTGCCGGGACCAGATCACGTCGACCGCCGAGCTGCGCGGCCAACCCGGCACGGTGAGTTCCTTCAACCGGCCCTGACCGCAGGTGCTGACCAGCCAGCGCGGCAGTGCCGACCAGCCGAAGCCGAAGATCGCCATATCCATCAGCAGCAGGTAATTGGGCGCTGACCAGCTGCGCCGTGCGCCACTGGGCAGGTCGTCGGTGGGCACGCTTTCGTCGACGATGGTGTTCAGGCGCAACGCACGATGCTGCGCGAGATGGCGATAATCGACGGGCTTTTCAGTGGCCAGCGGGTGGTTGTGGGAAACGAAGATGCCGAAGTCGGCGCGCTCGACGATGGTCGCGTAGCCCACTTCCGGCGGATACGAGGCCTGGGCCGACAGCAAACCCAGGGACGCACGACCTGTCTGGATCAGGTTGATCGCGTCGCCGTGCTCGGCAAACACACACTCCAGTTCCAGCTCCGGAAAGCGCTGATCGAGTTCGGTCATGCGTGCCTGAAATTCAGCGAACTGGTTGGCGTCGGACAGCACCAGCGTCAGGCGCGGCTCCATCCCTTCAACCAGACGCCCTGCCGCGCGGCGCAAGGTGTCGGACGCTGCGAGCACATCTTCGATGCGCCCTTCCAGCGCCCTGCCCGCTTCGGTAAGCGCCGGATGGCGGGTTGACCGATCAAACAGTTCGACCCCCAGATCAATCTCCAGCCGCGAAATGGCCTCGCTGATGGTCGATTGACTCTTGCCCAGCCGTCGCGCAGCGGCACTGAACGAGCCCAGCGCGATGGTCTGCGCGAACGCTTCAAGGGCTTCGGGGGAATAACTCACGGGTGGCACCTCTGCACAGCGCTCAATTCCCCATCGGTTTTTCCGATGGGACCGATTTTCACTCTAGCCCATCGCACCACGACAATGCACACCTGCCCCGAAAAAGTGATCGCCCCCATGCCTCTGCATACCCTGACCTCCCACACGACGGCGAAGCCGGTCGTTTCGCGAAAGTCCCTCAAAGAGCGCGTCCTGCATGCGCTGCTGTTCGAACTGATCGGCGTGCTGATGTTTGCGCCAGGGCTGGCTTGGGTGCTCGGCCAGTCCATTGGCAAGATGGGCGCGATGACGGTGATGATCTCCACCATCGCCATGCTCTGGAACATGGTCTTTAACGCCGGGTTCGACCGCCTGCGGGCGCGGTTGGGTTTCGCCCTGAATCTCAAGGCGCGTGCGCTGCATGCCATCGGCTTTGAAGCGGGACTGATTTTCATGGTGGTGCCGATGGTGGCGTGGTGGTTGTCGGTCACATTGCTGGAAGCCTTCCTGCTGGACATCGGCCTGGTGCTTTTGTATCTCCCGTACACAATGCTGTTCAACCTGGCCTACGACGGGATTCGCGAGCGACTGATCGCCCGGCCCCAGTCATGCGCTGCTGATTGATAACCGTGTAATTGGTCTCCCCTAAACCTCCTTCATTGGCTATTCGGCATGCCCCAGCGCCGACGTAAGCTTTCGCCACGTCCAGCGGCTATCGCCGGCAACCTTTGAAGAGAGCACTGACATGAACAACCGAATCGCCTGGGCCCAGAAATCGCCGGAGGCCTACAAAGCCATGGCCGGGCTGGAGACGGCGCTGAGCAAATCGGGGCTGGATCATTCGCTCTTGGAGCTGATCCGTCTGCGTGCTTCGCAGCTCAACGGCTGTGCGTACTGCGTCAACCTGCACGCCAATGACGCACGCAAGGCCGGCGAAACCGAGGCCCGTCTGCAGACCCTTAGCGTGTGGGAAGACACCGAATTCTTCACCGAGAAGGAAAAGGTCGTACTTGCCTGGGTGGAAAGCCTGACGCTGCTGCCCGTGCACCGCGCGCCGCAGCATCAGTACGAGGCGCTGCTCAAGCACTACAGCGACGCCGAAATGGTCAACATCACCCTCGCCGTCGCCACCATCAACGCCTGGAACCGCTTCGGCGTGGGCTTTGCGATGATGCCGAGCTGATTCCCGTTATTGGCTTCAGACCCGCAAGAACCGACCGCTGATCGCCACACCCAGCAGCATCACGGCGATGATCATGAACGCCGCGCCGAGGCTGCTGAGGTGAGCGACAAAACCGATGCCGGCCGGCCCCATCAAAATGCCGATGTAGCCCAATGTGGTGATCGCCGGCACTGCCACGTTCTCCGGCATGGTTTTCTGCCGGCCGACCGCGCTGTAAAACACCGGCACGATGTTGGAACAGCCGATGCCCACCAGCGCGTACCCGCACAGCGCCGCCTGCCAAACCGGAATAAGGGTCGCGACGATCATCCCGGCGGCCGCGCACAGCCCGCCAAACAGGATGATCTTGTGCACACCGAGGCGCCGGACGATCGGATCGCCGCACAGGCGACCGATTGCCATGAACAGCGCGAACACCGCATAACCGAACCCTGCGTAAGACGGCTCGACCCCGCGCTGGGCGCTGAGGAACACCGCGCTCCAGTCGAGCATCGCGCCTTCGGTGAGGAACACCGTGAAGCACATCAACCCGATGAACAGCACCACGCCCCGCGGGATCGCAAACGCCGGCCCGCCCGGTTCGCTGCCATAGGGCAACAAGTGCGGCGCGGCTTTATACAGCGCGAGGGCAATGAACAACGCGACGAAGGCCATCGCCAGCCATGGCCAGACCCCAACGCTCAACAACGCCGACACCCCCGCCGCCCCCAGAATCCCGCCGCAGCTGAACAGCCCGTGAAACCCGGACATCATGGTCTTGCCGCTCGCCCGTTCGACGATGATCGCCTGGATATTGGTGACGCAACCCAGCGCGCCCATGCTCGCGCCATAGACAAACAGCGTGGCGACCATCAGCGGCACCGAGCTCAGGGTGGCCAATAAAGGCAGGCACACACAGGCGATGCCGCCCGTTATCACGATCAACCGCCGACAGCCATAACGCACCGTCATCGCCCCGGCCAGGGGCATCGACACAATCGAGCCAATGCCCAGGCACAACAGCAACAACCCGAGGCCGGCGTCATCCAGGCCCAGACGGCTTTTCGCATAAGGCACCAGCGGCGCCCAGGCCGACATACTGAACCCGGTGACAAAAAACGCGATCCGCGTCGAAAACTGCTCCAACCGCCCCGGTACTACGGGCGCTGCGGTGCTGATGGAAGTCATTGCCGCTCCCTTGAAATGCTTGGACGGGGACTCTTGGACGGGGACAGATTCATTTACGGTGAAGCGCTGTAAATAAATCAGTCCCCTCGAAATAGTCCCCTCGAATTGGGACCAGCCTAACAAAGCTTGAAACAATGCCGAAGAAGGGATGTTGAAGGGAGTGGCCTCAAGAACGCCTCAATCGATCTCGACGACACGGACGCGGAGCGTGGGAACGATCAATTGCTTCAGCCGGAAAGAGGCCTGTGCGTACACCATTCATTTTGCGGCGCGGCACTCGACGCCTTCCCGGCTAAAGCCGGGAAGCCGTTGCTGTTGCTGTTGCTGTTGCTGTTGCTGTTGATCTTCTACGCGGTAGTTCAAACACCGCCAATCGCGACTTTGGTGCAGGCTGAACGCAGGTCTCGCGGAGTGGGCCGAGCGGCATGGATGCCGCGAGAGCCGCCCCCCGCCATGGATGGCGGATGGCGGCGGGCCCACGGAGCGGGACCGGAGTGAAGGAACCCTGACGAAGGAAGGGCCCAACCGAGAGCAAGCACCCTTGGTTACTTGGGGTGCTTTTCCAAGTAACTCGCCGAAGGCGAAACCCGAGGCCCCTAGGCCGACCGCTGTAGATCTCGATCTTGATCTCGATCTTGATCTTGATCTTGATCTTGATCCCGAACGAGCATCGTTTACTGCCAGCCCACCTGCGGTTTACCAGATTGCTGCGGACCGACGGCACGACCTCAGATAAACTCTGCGCCGTTGCAGTGCGCTATGCCTCAAAAAGCGCCTCAACAAGTGCCATCAAAGCGCGCCATCAGAGCCCGCCGATAAAAGCATCCCTGCACCCCAATCCTGAAGCATCGAAAACAAGGAGCCCCTGTGTACAAGGGCGTTGCGTTATCGGTCATGGCCTCCTGCCTGTTCGCGGTCATGTACTACTACACCTCACTGCTCACGCCATTGAGCGGTGAAGAAATCTTCGGTTGGCGCATGCTGCTGACCCTGCCCTGCGTGACGGTGTTCATGCTCTCCACCGGAGACTGGAAACTCGCCCGCGCCCTCGCCGCCCGTGTGCATCAGACGCCTGCCCTGCTGGCGGCGATGGCGTTGTCAGCGACCTTGATGGGCGCGCAATTGTGGCTGTTCATGTGGGCGCCGCTGCACGGCCGCAGCCTGGAAGTATCACTGGGTTATTTTCTGCTGCCGCTGACGATGATCCTCACCGGACGCGTGGTGTACGGTGAACACCTGTCCCACCTGCAAAAAATCGCCGCCTGCTGCGCCCTCGTCGGCGTCGGCAACGAACTGCTGCGCCTGGGCAGTTTTTCCTGGGAAACCCTGCTCGTCTGCCTGGGTTATCCGCTGTACTTTGTGCTGCGGCGCAAGCTCAAGACCGACAACCTCGGCGGCCTGTGGTGGGACATGCTGCTGATCCTGCCTGTCGCGGTGCTGTTCATCTGCCAAGGCAACCCGTCGGTGGTGGAACAATTCCCGCGGTTCTATGTGCTGATTCCGGTATTGGGGGCGATCAGTGCGTCGGCGCTGGTCAGCTACATTCGCGCCAGCCGCCTGCTGGCGTTCAGCGTGTTCGGCCTGCTGAGCTACGTCGAGCCGGTGCTGCTGGTCGGCGTCGCCCTGCTGCTGGGCGAATCCATCGGCCGCGATGAATGGATGACCTACCTGCCCATCTGGCTGGCGGTCATGGTCCTGGTGGGAGAAGGCGCCAAACATGTGTTGGCCCAGCGGCGACGCAACAGCGTGTGAATTGACGTTTGCTCGTTGGCAGCGTTAATGACCGAAGCGCGCCAGCTGCATTTCCTGCAACCGGCTCAGCGTGCGCCGGAACGCGAACGCCAGGTAGCCTTCGGTGTACAGCTCGGCCATCGGCATCGCGGCTTCTATGTACAGCGGCACCTTGCGGTCGTAGCACTCGTCGACCAGGGCGATGAAGCGCCGCACGCCATCGTCGTAAGGCGACAGCTGGGGCAGCTCGCGGTCCCCCGCCGTCACCTGTTCAACGCCATCCTCGGTACCACGGGCAATGCGCCCTTCGCGCTGGGGCGCGCTCAACGCCGGCACTTCACTCAACAAGACCGCTTTATAGCGATCGCACAGCTCGATGAAATCCATCGCCGCCAGCGGTTGCTCGCACAAGTCGGCATACCGGCACCAGATCACCGTTCGACTGCTGCGCACCCCCGGCACATGGCGACGGCCTAACGGCACCGGTTGAGTCGACACCGACTCACCGCTGCTCAACGCTTCGAATACCTCCACCAACGCGCTCGGCCCCCGCTCCGCCTTCATCCAGTAACGCTGCTGAGCCTGACCGGGGTGCAACCGGTGGTCCTCGCCGCCGTCAACCGACACCACTTCCATGAAGTGGTTGATCGCTGTAATAGCGGGCACGAAACGCTCGCGGTTATGCCCCGTGGCGTACAGCTGCTCGGGCAACTGATTTGAGGTGCAGACCAGCACCACGCCCTCGTCGAACATCGCGCGCAACAGGCCGCCGAGAATCACCGCGTCGCCGATGTCATTGACGAACAACTCGTCGAAACACAGCACGCGCACGTCCTGGGCCAGCTCCCGGGCCAGCACCTGAAGGGGTTTGGCCACGCCAGTCAGCTGGAACAGCCGCTGATGCACCCACCGCATGAAGTGATGAAAATGCTGGCGCCGGGCCGGGACCTGCAGGCCTTCATAAAAACGGTCCATGAGCCAGGTCTTGCCACGCCCCACCGGGCCCCACAGATAAACGCCCTTGACCGCGCGACCGCGCTTGCCATCGTTCAGCCCCTGCCAGCACGCCTGCAAGTGCAACGCGGCAGTGCGCTGGGCCTCGTCCGGCTGAAAATCCTGGGCATCAACGGCCTGCTGCCAGGCCTCAAGTGGAGACAGAACGGTCATCGAAACGCTTCACTGCGCAGTGGAATTTTGGTCGTGGCGTCTGGAATACGAGGCGCCCAACAGATAGAAGCAGCCGCCGGCAATGATAAACGCCGCCAGCATGTAGAACATGAAATGCGCCGACTGGGTCGCCAGTGCGAAGCCGCACAGCACCGGCCCCAGCGCGCCGCCGAGGTTGGAGAGGTTTTGCGCGCCGTAATACATGCCGCGCAAATGAGTGGGCGCGATGCGGTCGATGAACATGTACTCGGCGGGAAACACGATGATCTCGCCGAGGGTAAACACCGCCACCGCCAGCGACCAGTGCAACACCGTCGTCGACAGGGCGAACCCCACCACGCCCATCAGGAACAGGCTGAAACCCGCGGTCAGCCACTGATTCAGGTACTCATGGCTGATGCGTTTGCCGACCAGGTACTGCAAGCAGATCACGACGGCGGCGTTCACCGCGACCACCGAGCTGATCACCTGATAGGTGAATTCCGGCGTACTGGTGGTCACCAGGTATTGCGAGAGGTACGCCGTGAACTGCCCGAACACCACCGCGCTGAGCACGCCGCCGACGGTGAAGCACACCAGTCGGTAGTCCTTGAGCAGGATGCGTCCGACGGCGATGAAGGAAATCGGCGCATTGGCCGGGTCCGCCGAGCTCAGCCTGCGGTCCCCGTACATCGCGTACACCACCAGGAAGCCCAGGCCCAGCACGGCCGACATCACGAACGGGAGCTTCATGTTCCAGTGGGCCAGCCCTGCGCCAATGAACGGCCCGACCGCATAGCCGATGTTGATCAGCGTATAGCGCACCGAGAATACCTTGCTCTGCTCGGCCACCGGCAGCAGCTTGCCGAATGCCGCCTTGACCACGATATCAATGACCGAATACGCGAAATTGAACGACACCAGAAACAGGAAGAACAGCCACAGCTTGCTGGTCACGCACATGCCGATGAAGCCGGCGACGAAGAACCCGGTGAAGCACAGAATCAGCCGGTAGCTGGACAGTTTGTCGGTGAGGTAGCCGCCGTACAGACTCAGCAATGAGCCGGCAATCAGCGCTCCGCCGACGACCATGCCGATGTCGCTCATGCCCAGGACGAAATTCGAAGAAAGGTAAATCACCAGGTACGGCAGGGTGATCGCCCTGCCCAGCGTCAGAAACAACGACGACGAAAGCAGGAGATTGACCGAAGCCGGGTAGTGTCTGAGCGCAGCGAGCATCCGTGTTCTGTCCTTGATGACGTGCCGAGCCTGGGCGACAGGAATCGGCGAGCTGTTTGAGTCAAACATCGTTACATAATCGGCCGCGACAGGACACATGAAGAATGAGTGAAAGGCAGCAGGGTGCGGCATTCCTGCGACTGGCCGTCTCCGCTTACATTCCGTAACATCCCCTCCTTTTGCCCACCGTCCTTCAGGAATGTCATGAAACCCGCCCGTCTTCGCGCCGATGTCCTCGCCGGACTCACCACCTCTTTTGCCCTGGTGCCCGAGTGCATCGCCTTCGCGCTGGTCGCGCACCTCAACCCGCTGATGGGCCTGTATGGGGCCTTTATCATCTGTACGCTGACCGCGCTGTTCGGCGGGCGTCCCGGCATGGTCTCCGGCGCGGCGGGTTCGATGGCCGTGGTCATCGTGGCGCTGGTGGTGCAACACGGCGTGCAGTACCTGCTGGCGACGGTGTTGCTGGGCGGGTTGGTGATGATCGCGTTCGGACTGCTGCGCCTGGGCAAACTGGTGCGGATGGTGCCGTATCCGGTCATGCTCGGGTTCGTCAACGGCCTCGCGATCGTTATCGCCATGGCGCAGCTGGAGCATTTCAAAAGCGGCGAATCCTGGCTCAGCGGCACGCCGCTGTACCTGATGATCGGCCTGGTGGCGCTGACCATGGCGGTGGTGTACCTGCTGCCTCGCCTGACCCGCTCGGTGCCGCCGGCGCTGGTCGCCATCCTCGGCGTCGGCCTGCTGGTGTACCTGTTCGACCTGCCGACGCGCACCCTCGGCGACATGGCGCACATAGCCGGCGGTCTGCCGAGCCTGTCGCTGCCGGACGTGCCGTGGGATCTGGAGACCCTGCAGATCATCGCGCCCTACGCGATTCTCATGGCGCTGGTCGGTCTGCTGGAAACCCTCCTGACCCTGAACCTCACCGACGAAATCACCGAGAGCCGCGGCTACCCCGACCGCGAGTGCGTTGCCCTCGGCGTCGCCAATCTGGCTTCGGGCCTGTGCGGCGGCATGGGCGGCTGCGCGATGATCGGCCAGACTGTCATCAACCTGAGTTCCGGCGGCCGCGGTCGTCTGTCCGGCATCGTCGCCGGTGTAATGATTCTGATGTTCGTGCTGTTCCTGTCACCCCTCATCGAGCGCATTCCCCTGGCGGCGCTGGTCGGCGTGATGTTCGTGGTGGCCCAGCAGACGTTCGCCTGGGCGTCCTTGCGCGTGCTGCGCAAAGTCCCGCTGAACGATGTCTTCGCAATCATTGCCGTGACCATCGTCACCGTCCTCACCGACCTGGCCACCGCCGTGCTGTTCGGCATCCTGGTGGCGGCGCTGAATTTCGCCTGGCAACAGGCGCGCGAGCTGTACGCCGACAGCCACACCGAGCCGGACGGCAGCAAGATGTATCACCTGCACGGCACGCTGTTCTTCGCCTCCACCACGCCCTTCCTGGATCAGTTCGATCACGTCAACGATCCGCAACAGGTCACGCTGGATTGCCGTCATCTTATCTTCGTGGACTATTCCGCCATCGCGGCACTGAAAACCCTGCGCGAGCGCTACCAGAAGGCAGGGAAACACCTGCGCGTGGTGCACCTGTCGGAACGCTGCAAAAAGCTGCTCAAGCGCGCGGGTGTACAGCACGCCTGAGCCGCGCGTTGAGCCTCGACATGCGGGTTAATTGAGCGCTCGCAGAACCGCCTCGGTCGCCATCACCTGCGCGTACTCACCGTGCAGGTTGGCCAGCGACATGGCGTGGATGTCTTCGGCACTGCGCGATTGCCCGAAGAAATCCACGCCGTCGAAGGTGAAGCAGGCGTCGTGGGGCACGATGACCTCGAAGCCGAGATTGCCGCCAGTGCGCGCGGTGGACTCCACGGAATTGTTGGTCACCACACCAACGATCACCACCTGATTGATCCCGTCCGCCCGCAACCAACCCTCCAGCGCCGAATGGCAGAACGCGTCGGGCACCTCTTTGTGCAGCTCGCCTTCGTCATCCCACGGCATAAACGCCGGTTGAAACTCGACACCGGACTGCTGCGGCCAGAACACCGAGTCCGGTGAGCGGGAGAAATGCCGCACGTGAATCACCGTGCGCCCGCTGTCGCGCCACGCGCTCAGCAGCTCAAGCATCCGCTGCTCGGCGTCCGGGTTGTTGCGCTGGCCCAATTTCGGGTGGTTGATGCCCTGCTGCATGTCGATGAGGACCAGGGCGGCTTTCGGTTGGATGTGCATGTTGTTCCTTTTGATGACGTCAGTGCCGTGATGACCAAGGCGCGTTGGAAGTATTTCATCGCCTTCACTCACGACCTCCGGTTTACCCAGACTATCTCGACCACCGGTTACCGCGCGAGCCATGGAGGGCAGATACTGTTGCTCATCCACCCACGACTGAGCACTCAGGCCTAAAGGAGATCGACATGACTCATCCCACCAATCTGATTGGTAAAACAGCACTGGTACAAGGCGGCTCACGCGGTATCGGCGCTGCGATCGTCAAGCGTCTCGTCGAACAAGGCGCAGCGGTGGCGTTCACCTTCGTCAGCTCCGAACCCAAAGCCCGGGAACTGCAAGACAGCATCACCGCAGCCGGCGGCAAAGCTCTGGCGATCCAGGCCGACAGCGCCAACGCCGAAGACATCCGCGACGCCGTCGCCGAGACCGTGAAGACCTTCGGCGGCCTCGACATCCTCGTCAATAACGCCGGTGTGCTGGCCATCGCCCCGCTGGACGAATTCACCCTCGAAGACTTCGACCGAACCCTGGCGATCAATGTACGCAGCGTGTTCATCGCCAGTCAGGAAGCGGCGCGTCACATGAAAGAAGGCGGCCGCATCATCAACATCGGCAGCACCAACGCCGACCGCATGCCCTTCGCCGGAGGCGGCGTCTACGCCATGAGCAAATCGGCGCTGGTCGGCCTGACCAAGGGCCTGGCCCGCGACCTCGGTCCGCGCGGCATCACCATCAACAACGTCCAGCCCGGCCCGGTCGACACCGACATGAACCCGGCCGACGGCGAGTTCGCCGAAACACTGATGGGCCTGATGGCCATCCCGCGCTACGGCAAGTCCGAAGAAATCGCCGCGATGGTTGCCTACCTCGCCGGCCCCGAAGCGGGCTATGTCACCGGCGCCAGCCTGACCATCGACGGCGGCTTCGGCGCCTGATCCCCGCGCACTCGCCACCGACACGAAGCCTCGGACCTCGTTCAGGAGCCGGGGCCTCGGACTTTTTTGCTTAAGCGCATGAAAATTCTGAAAAAAAGTTTTGCCTTCGCCAAAGCTTTCGACTACATTAGCGCGCCTCGACAGACTGAACGTCTGAAGAGATACGGTGAAGTGTCCGAGTGGCTTAAGGAGCACGCCTGGAAAGTGTGTATACAAGAAATTGTATCGAGAGTTCGAATCTCTCCTTCACCGCCACATTAAAAACGCCTGTAACTTTAACGAGTTACGGGCGTTTTGCATTCTGGATTGTACGTAGCAATTGTACGTAAAATTCCTGCGCTAATCCCTCGTTTTACCCGGCGCCCTGCCCCGCTAAACCTCACCTCTACCATGCTGTTTATTCACCTAAAACCCCCTTCAGGCGACAGCATAAGTCTACCCACTACCCTTGAATTGCCTTTACTACATCGTGCCTCCTGCGGGCTCTCATCCGCCCTCCTGAGGGCCATCATCACCCCCACCACACCCGCCAGATATTGCAAGAACTTTCGTTTGACTTTTTGCCCCAAACGAGCGGATATCCGCCACTACAGGCGAACCACCCAACGCGGCGACTACGCCGAAGGATGTGACCCACATAACGAGCTAACCACAAGGAGACGCACCGGCCATGTCCGATATATTCTGCAAAGCCCCGCGTTCCCTTCTGCAAGCCCACCATTTCTTAAGTCTGACCACTCGCCAGCCCGTCATTTTCTGCACAGGACAAGATTCTGTGGGTGCTCATGAAAGATCGGCACGACTACTTCACCGGCGAAGGCAAGCTGTGGTTCGACAATCAGAACTAGATCGCCAGCGCTTCTGGCTGTAGCCTCACAACGGCGAAAGAGTTCATCAAAAAATTGCGTGAGCATGGATACCTGACTATCGAAAAGCGCCGTATGCACGGATGCGCCCGTGAAATACCTGAATGACGGGGCTGGGTTTGTCAGGAAGCAACGCCGTGAGGACGCCTACAAGCAGATGTTCACCGCTTGTAATGGACGCTACAAGATCGATGCCGAGGGCTCGTCACCTGAAGGGGGTGCAAGCATCGCCACTGGAAACAACACCTATTGGATGCAGTCAAGCTACTGGTACATCCGATTTTCCCGCCTCCAATGACGCAGGACTTGTACCGCAGACTGGACATGCTAGTTCTGGATTTTCGCAGGTATACCGCAACGGAATGCCTTTACGGCGAAGACCGGCTAGCGGTTAACCACCGCACGTTTCTTCATCGCAAAAACATCGACAAATGGCCTACCCCACTCGCCGCGTGGGCTACACGCAAAAATCCGCAGCTCACACGCAAATTACACACAGCTTTATCCACAGGTCATGCGTTGCGGTTAGTGTCGCAAACGCATTATCTTGTAGGTGCTCGCTGATGAAAACCCTACATGTGGGGTTTGGGAGCGATCTGTTACTGAGCCTCGGGCGAGGCGGAGGAAAGGAAGTCTGCAAATGGGCACGCCGAAGTTGACGGACCGAAACGTACCCATTTGCACCAGTTCAGAACCGAACCCGATATCGAATCGTCAGTCCTGACGGGATGCCATTGAGCCAAATACGCTAGTGTTTGGCAACCGATAATAACTATCGGAGGCTCCCACTGGACTGGCAACCCTTATGCTGTTCAATGGGAGTAATCGGCCATGCCGACACTGCTGATCACCTGCAACGCAGGTAAACTGGGCGTCAAACGCCAACGCTTGATCGCTGAAATCTACAAGTACTCGGCGACTCGACTGACCCCGTCTGTGTATGCCATTCGGACGGACTGCACTGCGAAAGAGATTTTCAAGCGGTTAAAGCCGTTCATTGAGTACGAAGAAAGCCTCTACGTCTCCGAGATTCACTACACGGTTGGTCATGGCGATTCAGACGTGAATGACTGGCTTGAGATGAGCCTTAACGGACGCACGCTGCACTGATGTGAGGAGGCCCCGGAGACGGGGCTTTTCTTCGAAGACGCAGCCGCGAACCTTCGCTTGTCACCCTAGCGATTAGCTGGCAAGTCGGTCAACGAAGGTAGCCCGGATCAGCGATTAGAAGTGGTATCGCATTACAGCCTTGATGGTCATCAAGGCCGAACGGATGAATCCGCAAGGAGAAGCACGGATGAAGTTGCCTTCTGATCGAACAATGTTAGAACTCATCTACAAGCTCTACTTCGAGGAGTTTCAAAACCACTCCCGCGAAGTGGAGAGCGGGAGGCGTAGCAAAATCTACGTGCCGATTGACTGTGAAGTGATCGCAAAGCGCTTCGACGTGGATACCGATCTCATTTTCGGGCGTCTCTACTACCACCTTCAAAAAAAGCATGGCTATACGAATGAAGACGGCTCCAAAGTGGCATTCTTCGGCAGAATCAACGGGGAAGACTTCTCCGTTAATTTCCCGCTCATGTCATCCATACTGGCGGGTCTTCAAGAAGACGCTAGCAAGTTCTGGACAGCTACCCTGATATCGTCTTGTGCGCTTATCGTTTCGATTGGGACAGCCGTGTTCAACGTATTCTTCAAGTGACGCGGTTTTCTGGCGATTTCCAAGATCGCCACGCTGGTTTTGATGTGGAGTGGTGTCAGTAGTGAACTCGCCAAGGCTGAAGCAGGGCTGCGTCAGGCCAAGGACGCGCTGAAAGTAGTGGTGCATGAGAGTCAAGAGCGAGACGCTGTAGCACCTGACGGCCAGGAGGAGGATCAGCCAGCGCCCCTGGCGTTTCACTTGACGTACGCCAAACTTGATTCATGGCGCTGTGTGATGACGGCGGATACTCTCACGGCATTAACCACGGACGACGACCATGAAGGCAATCGCTGCAACTGTTTTCCTCGCTGCTCTGGCGGGCTGTGCCAATCACGAAGCAGACCCTGCCCAAGTGGCGATTAGGGACGATGCACAGTGCCAATCGTACGGTGCCAAGCCCGGGTCAGATGCATACGTACAGTGCCGGGTTGCTCTTGCTAACCAGCAGGGACAAGCGAACGAGGCACGGCGACAGCGAGCACTACAAATGCTCATGAACCAGCAGGGACAGCACCCCCAGCAGCCCTACATGTTGCAGCCTGTTCGAGTCAAACAACAGACAAACTGCATTTCCAATGGCGTTGGGCAGACCGTCTACACCAGCTGCCTGTAAAAGGATCACCATATGAGTAAGCAATGGATAGTAGCGGTTGCACTGGGCACGATGATGGTGAGTGCTGCTGCTTGCGCAACTGACGGTAATGACCTTTTGTCCGAGTGCAATACCGCCATTAGGGCGATGGATAAAAAAGCGCAAGTGGACTATGACGTGGGTCATTGCCTTGGCATTATTCAGGGAGTGCTTGGCACGGCTTCCATGATGGGCGATACAGCCCCAAAAAATATGCGAGTTTGTCTGCCGAAATCCGGGGTGAAGGGTCAGCAGGCGATAAGAGTCACAGTCAAGTTTCTCGAAGCAAATCCCAAGCTGTTAAACGATGACGCATCAATGCTTATCCTCCTAGCTCTCACTGATGCATTCCCCTGCCAGTGATTTCTGCCGATTTCCACATTCCGCCGTCAGAAAGGGATGCGCATTCGAAAACGAGACTGAAGCGCTGGCTGGAAGTAAGACAGGCGGCTTTGAATGCTGGCGACGGATTCTCACGATAGGTGTGAAACACAGCGCACCAGCTCGAAGGCTACTTCGCCAAAATCCTAAAGTAACACCCGAAGGCTCTGCTGGGCTTGCTGGCGGCGTGGTGATTGCTGAGTGTCAGTCACACGTTGTCCCAGGAGGAGAGACGACAAAGCCCACCAGCGAGGTAGGCTTATGTACAGCGAGTACGATCAGACCTTGTTCCAGTGAAGCTTGACCGTAGCGATGCCAATACCAAGCTCAGCAGCGACCTGAGCCTGTGTCATGTCCCTTGCCTTGAGGCGCTGCAACGATGCTGCGGTATCAGTTGCTTCAGGCTGTCCTAGCTTCTTGCCCTCAGCCTTCGCACGGGTGAGCCCCTGTTGTGTACGCTCTATCAACAAGTCACGTTCTAATTCAGCTACAGCCCCCAGTACTTGCATGGTCATCTTGCCTGCTGCACTGTTAGGTCTACACCACCAAGGGCGAGGCAATGAACGCGAATGCCACCCTCAACAAGACGCGCGACAGTCTGACCCACGTCCATGGCATTACGGCCCAAGCGATCGGGCTTGGCAACGATCAGCATGTCTCCTGATTCCATGCGGTCGGTCAGCTTCTGAAAGCCGGGGCGCTCGCTGGAGGCGATAATGCCTGAAATCGTTTCTTCCACTACCCGACCTGCCTGTACGTCAAACCCTTCTGCTCTAACTTCCTGTAACTGGTTCTCAGTGAACTGGTTAGACGTAGAGACTCGTGCATAGAGCTGGGTGCGGGACATGTCTGGCAATTCAAAGGCTGGAGGGTGGCTTTGTTCAAATCCCACCGCCATTTTAAAAAAGTATCCGCACCGCTTATGGCGGGCGGGGATTTTCGTTTTCGGATGTTGTGTCTGGGCGTATACGCGGCGGCGCGGCTGACCGGACTGGCAGCATGTAGCATCCATTAATCTGCCCGCCCACATCACTCAGCCGCGCTCATCCTGCTGGCTCAAGCTCACCCGATAAGACTGAAGCCCGTCAGTCTGTGTGTACTGCTTGCTGAAGAAGCGATAAACCGCGCCCTTCACAGTGATACCGACGCCGTTAGGCGTATCACTAACCACCACGTCCTCAAGGGCGCTATCGGTGATCATGAATGAATTGCGCTTGTTCAGTTCCTTGAGTATCTCCTCGTCAGAACCCGGGATCGGGCTGCTGAGGTAAAACCGCAAGGTGTCCAGGTCAGTAGCAGGTGCACCGTAGTATGTGACGTACACCCATGCGCCGCGCTTTAGCTGACGTTTGAGCACCAGTTCATCTGCATCAGCAATCCCACTCAACATGTGTTCGAGCAGGTAATAGATAAGCAGCGCGCTCAGTAATGCCCAGAAAAGAAACTTGTAGGGAACACAGGTTTCAGTACCCCTTTGATTTCGCATACTCAATACCTTGCATGATCCAATATTGATCCTTGGGATCATCCCCATAGGGAGCTCGCCAATACCATACGCCCCAATCCTCCTCAGTGCTTTGGGTGCCCGCATCTTGCTGAGCGAACCCTGCCGCTCTCAACAGAATTTGATCAGGCAACTGCCCACCTCTGCCAACGGCGCCATAGTGGAAATTACCAAAATTTTCCCATTCTGGGTGTTTCTGTTTGAAATCCCAGGGTCCGCCATTGCGAACCTTGTAGTAAAACCAACTCATGAATGCGCCAATGGCCGGATCCTTTCTCCACTGCTCGTTTGCCAGCTTTATATTCACATCGACATTGACGTGACGCGGCATTGCTTGCGGAAGTTCAAAACTCATACTTTCACCTGATCAGCGACTACCTAAGTCAGCAGTAGACTTTGTTACTGATAGCGTCCCAGCCCCCTGCAACCTGTCCCGCACCCTGCCCGGTGGCCCGGCTCTGCCTGGAGTAAATCAACTTGATTCGGCCATAGTTCAAAGCAATCAACTCGGCTGGAAATGCATCACGCCTCCCTCCATTGCCGGTAAGGGTGAATGCGCTAATAATGACTTCCTCGAGCACCACCTCCAGATATTTCATCTTCGGATCACCGGCACGAAATACATGCACTGAGACCTGCTTGAAATGCTTACCGCTGCAGCAGGCTTCATGAAGTTTTGCAGTGGCGTTATCTACAGCTTTACGCACCATAAAATCACCCATATAAGCGCGCCCCGAAGTGGCGCCTCCCGCCGAAGTGGCTGTTGCAGAAGCTGTTTGATTGGCAGACACATCGAAGTCCAGCAACTCAATCCAATCTTCGTAACCTTCTGAAAGTGTTTCCCCGCCAACACCTTCGATTTGTAGATAGGCCTCAAGTGACACTTACAGCTCCTTATTAACACCCTGTTGATGGGTGGAGGAAAACATAGATATGAGCGCCAGTGAAGTGAGCCGCTGCATTTTCAGAAAAGATACCGATGCATGCCGGCCATTACCGACTAGCGAGCCAAAATATTAAACAACTCATAAACGTTGCGTTTATGAAGTTGCCCTCAATATGAGCATCGTTATTTAATATCCCTACTTGCCTTGGTCAGGGTGAGCGCATTTGCTGGGTGGCGCACCAGCTTGGGTAATTGTCCAGGGATCTAATTTGGCTCGCCGCTACTCCATCACAGACTTCGAGCTTAACCCCCGGAGTGTTTTCTGGATCCCTTAGATCAGCGCCCTGGCCTATTCACTGTCGAAGTCGACGCTAGCTGCGTTTGTTGTACTAAGAGAAGAGTCGGCCACACCCTCGGAATCTATCCAGGGGACCGACAAAGGCCGCGCCGTGCGTCGCCCCCGCATCCGCTCTATTCCATCCGTCATCCCACCCTGCAAATGACCACGTGACCCGACCCAATAGAATAACTAGAATCGCACCGCGTTTATTTTTCCACGCAAAGCGTCGGAAAAATCGCCATTTGGGTGTCTTAGCAGCTAAGGTCTACCCGTTGTACGTGGGAATGACTCCAATTCCCGTTAACGGCTAGCGCTACACCAACAGAAAACAGTCCGTATTCCGGCCCCCATTGCGCACCCGCAAGAGACATCTGCAGGGTGCGAATTCGCAGGAGAAGGTAGATGAATGGCATCGGCAAACGTTTGCGCCAAGAACGAAAACGTCTGAAATTGACACAAAGCGCGCTGGGCGCTATCGGTGGTGTGGAAGCCAACGCTCAGGGGCATTACGAGAGCGGGCAGCGATTGCCCAGGGCGGATTATCTGTTCAAGATCGCCGCCGCCGGAGTGGACATTAACCGCGTTGTCACTGGGGTCGACCCCTCGGCCCGCGCTGAAATGCCCACCTTTTCGACGGTGCAGACAGACCAGGACATGGAGGGTGCAGCCGATCTCGACAGCTCGGAGAGCATGGTGAAAATCATCAGCCAGCTGCGCCAGAGCCTGTGGATCACGGCCAATGCATTGTGCGAAGTGACCCGTCTGGTGAATTCCGAAGAACCGCCCGCAAGCGCTGATCATGTCGAAGACCACCTGAGGGTGTTGCAAAGCGACGCCGACATGTTCGCGGCACTCGCCCTGGCGAAAGTCCAGAAAGCCGCCCACGAAACCCACTGATCCCGATCATCGTGACTGACAGCCGAACCTCTCAGATGGTAGCCTTGCGCCATCTAGGGAGGTTTCGATGATCAGATTTCCAGCGCTGTGCCTGACGGCCATAATGTTGCCCTTGTCCGGTCTGGCAAACGCCGACGTGTTCAAATGCGTCGCCGCCAACGGCGCCATCAGTTTCGCCCAAAGCCCTTGCCCGACTTACGTGGGCGAATCCACGGTACAGCGCCCGCCTCCGTCCCGGCTTTCCAGCGAGTGGGAAGAGACTGACTTTCCCTATCGCCTGAACAAGAACGCCACTGAAATTCTGCAAGTCAGCCGACGCCGGAAGCTCATCATCACCAACGAGCGGGAGATCGCCGATCGCCTGCAAAGCATTCGCCCCCCTCCCCCCGGCCTCCCTTCGACCTGCGTCGCCCCTCGTTACGACAGTGCCTGCTTCGACCCCTCCGGCGGCCGGGTTCGTCAGCCGGTCAAAAGCGGCCTGATGAAATCCTCAGGAAACTGACAGCGTTGCCTGCTTATTGCTTAGTTACGGCTTGCCGCTTAAGGCTTGCCGCTCACCGTTACTTCTCGATTTTCTGAACTAAGTTTTTACCGGCGCCGATGTGACGCCCCGTGACAGCTGCTTACAGTCGGGCCCCATCGCCAGAATCACAAAAACGAGCCGGCCATGACCTCCACCGACACCCGCCACGACACCCGCCACGACGCCGTTCAACACGCGGCACAAGCGCTCATCGACGCGTTCGCCAGCAACAACACGGACGCCTACTTCGCCGCATTCGCCGAAGACGCCACTTTCCTCTTTCACACCCTCCCTGCGCCCCTGCTGTCACGCGCCGCTTACCGCGATGTGTGGGCCGGCTGGCAGGCCGACGGCTTTGCGGTGCTGGGTTGCCAATCGCGCAACGCGCACATCTGCCTGCAGGGTGAGACCGCGATTTTCATGCACGACGTCGACACCCACGTCCGCTTCGGCGATCAGGAAAGCCATTCCAGCGAACGTGAAACCATTGTCTTTCGGCAATATGGCGCGCGCTGGCTGGCGTGCCACGAACACCTGTCCGTGAAAACCCACTAGCGCGACGCGCAATCAATGGCGAGTGGCCCTCAGAGGCTGCCGTACGCACCACCCACTGCTTCACCTGATTCAGGGTCGCAATGCCGACCACTGCCAATGCCACGATCGGGTTCACCGGTCGAGATAACGGGCCAGCGCTTTTCGTTGGCCCCATAACAACACGACAGCGCGCAGGAACCTCCCATGGCTCACCCCACCACCACGATCGAAACCTTCGGGGTCGAACAGATCCCCGATCATCAGCGCGACGCTGCGCCCCTCGACCTGTTTCGTCTGACCTTCGGCGGCGCCAACACGTTCGCCACCGCAGTGTTGGGCAGCTTTCCGGTGCTGTTCGGCCTGTCGTTCCAGGCCGGCGTCTGGGCCATCCTGTTGGGCGTCGTGCTCGGGTCGATCATCCTTGCGCCGATGGGTGTGTTTGGCGCCCTCAACGGCACCAACAACGCGGTTTCATCCGGCGCGCATTTTGGCGTTCACGGACGCATCGTCGGCTCGTTCCTGTCGCTGCTCACGGCGGTCGCGTTCTTCTCGCTGTCGGTCTGGAGCTCGGGGGATGCGTTTATCGGCGGCGCCAAACGCATGGTCGGCCTGCCGGAAAACGACGTCACCCTGGCGTTGGCCTACGGCGTGTTTGCCGTACTGGTGTTGGCGGTGTGCATTTACGGTTTCCGCTTCATGCTGTGGGTCAACAAGATCGCGGTCTTCGCTTCCAGCCTGTTGTTCCTGCTCGGCCTCTTTGCCTTCGGCGGCAGCTTCGATGCGGGCTTCGCCGGCACGGTCAATCGGGGCAGCGAAGGGTTCTGGGCAGCGTTCATCGGGGCTGCGCTTCTGGCGATGAGCAATCCGGTGTCGTTCGGTGCATTTCTCGGTGACTGGTCTCGCTATATCCCACGCCAGACGTCGAAAAAACGCATCATGGCGTCGGTGTTCCTGGCGCAGATCTGCACGCTGATTCCGTTCCTGTTCGGGCTGTGCACGGCGACCATCGTGGCCACCCAGGCGCCGCAATACATCACGGACAACAACTACGTTGGCGGCCTGCTGGCGGTCTCGCCCAGTTGGTTCTTTCTGCCGGTGTGCCTGATTGCGATCATCGGCGGGATGTCGACCGGCACGACGTCGCTTTATGGCACCGGGCTGGACATGTCGAGCATGTTTCCGCGCCTGCTCAACCGCGCCCAGGCGACGATTCTGATCGGCATCGCTGCGATTGCCTTCATCTTCATCGGCCGTTTCGCCTTCAATCTGGTGCAAAGCGTGTCGACCTTCGCGGTGCTGATCGTGACATGCACCTCGCCGTGGATCGTCATCATGGTCCTGGGCCTGATCGTACGCCGTGGCTTCTATCATCCGGCGGACCTGCAAGTGTTCACCCGTGGCCAGAGCGGTGGACACTACTGGTTCGAGCATGGCTGGAACTGGCGCGGGCTGGGCGCGTGGCTGCCAAGCGCGGCGGTGGGCCTGTGCTTCGTCAACTTGCCGGGGCAGTTTGTCGGTCCACTGGGCAATCTGGCGGGCGGTATCGACATCAGCCTGCCGATCACCCTTGGCCTGGCGACGCTGTTGTACATCACCCTGTTGCGCACCTTCCCGGAACCGGTCGGCGTGTACGGCGCCATGGGGCCGCACCCGTTACTCGGCAATAACGCACATCGCAACGTAAAGAAGCCGATGGCGATCGGTTGACAGCCCGACGCTGTCGCCCGCGGGCTCGCTGCAAGGCGGGCCATTTTTATGTGTCCGCGGCGGCGCTATTCGTTCAGCGATCCAAGCCCCGGGGCTACACCGACCGACGGGTCGCCTGTGACTGGCGCCAGTGATGCACATCACGCACAATCGCCGCTTGGCTCATGACCTCAGCAGCATCCCACCCACAGCAACACGTCAGCTCGACCCACAGGAGATCACCCCCGCATGAACGCAAACGACTGGACCGAAGCTGCCTTGGCGAAGTACATCGTGACCAATCCGATGTTGCAGGCTGAAATCCAGGATTTGAGCCCGAAAGAACAGCAGCAGCAAACCCTCTGGGCTTTCGAAGACGAAGCCGAAGCCCAGGGCATCCCGACCTGGGAGCTGGCGCTGACCTTCATTGCCGAAACCCCCGAGCAATTGAAGGAACTGCGTCTGGCTACGCACAAGGAAGCGGCCGAGGCACTGGACATGGACTGGGATGAGTACTGCGAACTGAATGAAGTCGAGGTTTAACCGCCCCGTTCCCTCTCAGGGTCGCCAGACCTGGCGGCCCGCCCCCTGACTTGCCAGTCATCCTTTACGCTTTACCTTGCCCTGCCGGGTGAGTAACGTCTGCGCCACTTCAAAACAAAAAAGGACTCGCGCCATGAGTGATTTGGTCGCCTATCAACTGGATGACGGCGTTGCGACGCTGACCCTGACCAACGGCAAGGTCAACGCCATCAGCAACGACGTGGTCGCCGCGTTCAATGCCGCACTGGACCGCGCCGAGCAGGACCGTGCCGTGGTGATCATCACCGGTCAGCCGGGGATTCTCTCCGGCGGGTATGACCTGAAAATCATGACCTCGTCGCCGGAAGCCGCCATGGCCTTGGTCGCCGAAGGCTCAACCCTGGCGCGGCGAATGCTGTCGTTCCCGTTCCCGGTCGTGGTCGCGTGCGGCGGTCATGCTGTAGCGAAAGGCGCGTTTCTGCTGCTGTCGGCGGATTACCGTATTGGCGTCGAAGGCCCGTTCAGCATCGGTCTGAACGAGGTGCAGATCGGCATGACCATGCACCATGCCGGCATCGAACTGGCCCGTGATCGCCTGCGCAAAAGTGCCTTCGGTCGCTCGGTGATCTGCGGCGAGATGTTCGATCCCCAGGGCGCGCTGCAAGCCGGGTTCTTCGACAAGGTGGTCGCATCGGAACAACTCACCGAGGCCGCGCGCGCCGTGGCGCTGCAGATGAAGAAGATCAACATGCGCGCCCACAAGCAGACCAAACTGAAAGTGCGCAAGGCATTTCTCGAGACCCTCGACCGGGCTATCGAGCTGGATCGTCAGATCCCGCTCTGAGGTAGCCCTGACAACGCGCTGCATTCCCGGCAGCGCGTTGCCCGTGAAACATCCCGTTAAATTCCTGATCCTCCCCCCGGCCTGTGGGCGATTGCCGATTCCAGTGCACATCCGTACACTGCGCGGCTTTTCGCCTACCGGGTGGTTTGCATGCTGTTCGTACTGCGTATGTTGTTGATGGGCCTGCACTTTCTCGTCGCAGGCGCACTGGGGCTTTTACTTGGCCTGTGCCGCCCGTTCAACCCTGACAACAGCCGTCTGTGTGCTCGCCTCTACGCCCTCCCCGCCATGGGCATTCTCGGGCTGCGCCTGAACGCCCAGCTCAGCCCGCAGTTCGAGGAGACCAGGCCCTGCGTGATCATCTGTAACCATCAGTCCAACTACGATTTGTTTGTCCTCGGCAACATCGTGCCGCCGCGCACGGTCTGCATCGGCAAGAAAAGTCTCAAGTGGGTGCCGTTTTTTGGTCAGCTGTTCTGGCTGGCGGGCAACGTGCTGATCGACCGAGGCAATCCGCAGAAGGCACGCCGCGCCATTCTCCAGACCACCGATACCCTGCAGCACAAGGACACGTCCATCTGGGTGTTCCCTGAAGGCACGCGCAACAAGGGCGAAGGGCTGATGCCGTTCAAGCGCGGGGCGTTTCAGATGGCGATCGAAGCCGGTGTGCCCATTGTGCCTGTGTGCGTGAGCACCTACGTGCGCAGCATGGAGTTGAACCGATGGAACAGCGGCGAGGTGATCATCCGCACGCTGCCCGCGATCCCGACCGCAAACCTCACCGGCGACGATATCCCTCAACTCATCGCGCTGTGCCACGGCCAGATGCAAGCCTGCATCGCCAGCATGGACGCGCCAGTCCGAGGCTGCGCGGCTACCCTCCCAACAGACGCTGAACGGCACTGAAAAAACCTGCGAACTCGTTTAAATCCGCCGACTCTGATCAGGGAGCGCGCTAAGCTGCGCGTGAGTTTTCCCTAAAAGAAGAAGCAGACATTATGGGTCGAGTGGTTGCCGCTGCGGTTTACAGTGCGGGAAAGAAAGTCACCAATATTGCCCTCGACGAAGGCGCAGCCTGGGCGGCGAAACCCGGGCATTTCGTCTGGATCGGCCTGGAGCATCCGGGCCTCGAAGAACTGACCACGCTGCAACGGCAGTTCAATCTGCACGAGCTGGCCATCGAAGACGCACTGGAAGTCCACAGCCGGCCGAAGCTGGAGACTTTTGGTGACGCGCTGTTCATCGTGACCTACGCGCCGATTCGCGAGAACGGCAAGCTGATCTTCATCGAAACCCATATTTTCGCCGGCAAGGGCTATGTGATCACCTCGCGCAACGGTGACTCGAAATCCTATGGCCTGGTGCGTCAGCGCTGCGAAGCCCGGCCGTTGCTGCTGGAGCACGGGGAGGACTTCGTCCTGTATGCTCTGCTGGATTTCGTTACCGAGAACTACCAGCCGGTCACCGAGTCGATCCACTGCGAGCTTGAAGAGCTTGAGCACAACGTGCTGCGCAAGGACCTCAACGAAGCCGACATCCACCGGATCCATTCGCTGCGTCGTGACCTGCTGCGCCTGCGCCGTTACGTGGCGCCCATGGTCGAGATTGGCGAGGAGCTGCAGAAGCTCAGCTTCCCCTTCATCGACAAGAACATGCGCCCTTACTTCCGCGACGTGGAAATCCACGTCAAGCGGCAGATGGAAGACCTTTCCAACCTGCGCGACATCGCCAGCCAAACCATCGAAATCAGCCTGCTGCTGGAGTCTTCGCGACAGAGCCTGACCCAGCGCAAATTTGCCGCCTGGGCCGCGATCCTGGCCTTCCCCACCGCCATCGCCGGGATCTACGGGATGAACTTCGAGAACATGCCCGAGCTGACCTGGCACTACGGGTATTACATGGTGTTGGGGGTGATCGTCGGCGGGTGCGGGATCTTGTTTGCCAGCTTCAAGCGGTCGGGTTGGCTTTGAGGCTTTTGAATGTGCTTACGGCTGTGGCACCGGCTTCGAATACGCCTACGACTGTGGGACCGGCTTTAGCCGGGAAGAGGCCGGTGTGAGCGCCATCCATTTTGCAGCGTGGCAACTGACCCCTTCCCGGCTGAAGCCGGTCCTACGCGCGATCCAGCTGAAGCCGGTCCTGCCTGGTTATTGCACCCGGCCAATCGCGTTTAGCTCACCGGCCGCTTGTTCGCCACAAACCGCATCATCCATTCCGCCACCGCCGTGCCGTGGTGGTCTTCTTCCAGGCTGGCGATGCCTTTGCCGTAGACCTGTTCGCCCAGGGCGTCCTGGCGGATGTCGAGCAGCGTGCGCGAGTAGTCGTGGATGAATTCCGGATGCCCCTGGAAGCACAGCACCTGGTCGTTGATGTGATAAGCAGCAAACGGGCAGAACTCGCTGGTGGCAATGACCGTCGCGCCTTCGGGCAGCGCAGTGACCTGATCCTGATGGCTGATCAGCAGCGTGAGCTTGTCCAGCGCCGGCGTCATCCACGGTTGGGTGGGTGCGAGGTTGTAATGATGAATCCCGACACCCCACCCCTGTGGCGCGCGGTCGGTCTTGCCGCCCAGTAGCAGTGCCAGCAACTGATGACCGAAACACACACCCAGCAACTTGTCGCCGCGCTTGTAGCGGTCGAGCAGATACGTCTTCAGGGTTTCGATCCACGGATCGGTGCCGAAGGAATCAGCCTTGGAGCCGGTGATCAGATACGCGTCGAACGGCTCGTCATCTGGCGGGTAATCGCCCTGCATGACGTTGTAGACGACAAATTCCGCTGGCACCGGCTGGCGCGCGAAGAGTTTCTCGAACATCCGCCCGTAACCCTGGTATTGATCGACCAGTTCCGGGCGAAGTACGTCGGTTTCCAGAATGCAGATGCGTAACGACATAAAAATCCCTGAAGCCACAAAAGCGAAAATGCGTGGACCAAGCCTGCCTTGAAGGCCAGGGCAAGGCAAGGCCCAGTTGAGGCAGTGCGCCGTGTTCAGTTGAACCCACGCTGTCCCAACCCTTGATACGGCACAGCGAGGAGTCTTAGCTAGAACAGCGTCCCTTCCTCGGCTTTCTGCAACAGCAGCGCAGGCGGTTGAAAGCGCTCGCCGTAGCGCTCAGCCAAGGCGCGGGCGCGGTTAATGAACGGCTTCAGCCCGTATTGATTGATGAACTGCAACGACCCGCCGGTCCAGGCCGGAAAGCCGATCCCGAGCATCGAACCAACGTTGGCGTCCGCTGTTGACCGCAGCACGCCCTCCTCCATGCAGCGCACCGTTTCGAGGGCCTGGATGAACAGCAAGCGGTCGTGAATATCCTGACCACTGATCTGTGCGTCGGGCTTCTCGAACCGGATTTTCAGCTCTGGCCACAAGTGCTTGGGCGCACCGTCGGGGTAGTCGTAAAAACCGCCGCCGGAGGCTTTCCCTGCGCGATCGAATTCATGCAGCAGCTGCTCGATCACCGCGTCGGCCGGATGCCCGGCCAGCTCAACGCCCTGCTCGGCCAGGTCCTTGCGCGCCTGCTGGCGAATCTGACTCATCAGCCTCAACGACACCTCGTCGGACACCGCCAGCGGCCCCACGGGCATCCCGGCCTTGCGCGCCTCGGTCTCGATCATCGGCGCACTGACGCCCTCGCCGAGCATGGCAATGCCTTCATCGGCATAGGTGGCGAACACCCGTGAGGTGAAGAAGCCACGTGTGTCGTTGACCAGAATCGCGGTCTTGCCGATCTGCTGAACGAAATCGAAGGCCCGCGCCAGGGTCATGTCGTTGGTGCGTGCGCCCTTGATGATTTCCACCAGGCGCATCTTCTCCACCGGGCTGAAAAAATGCAGGCCGATGAAGCGCTCCTGCCGGCTGATGGCGCTGGCCAGCCCGGTAATGGGCAGCGTCGAGGTGTTGGACGCAATCACCGCATTGGGCACCACCACCTGCTCGGCGGCGGCGCTGACCTGCGCTTTCAGCTCGCGATTCTCGAACACCGCCTCGATGATCAGGTCGCAACCTTCGAGATCGCTGTCGCGCCCTGTCGGCTTGATTCGGCTCAGCACGGCGTCGCGCTGAGCCTCGGTGAGGCGACCGTTGGCAACCTGCTTGTTCAGCAACCGCGCCGAGTAATCCTTGCCCTTCTGCGCCGCCGCGAGGTTGACGTCCTTGAGGATCACGCTGACGCCCGCCACCGCCGTGACATAGGCAATGCCGCCACCCATTAAACCCGCCCCGAGAATGCCGACCTTGCGCATGTTGAACACCGGCGGCGCCTTGGGCCGCGCCTCAGCCGCCTTGACCCGGTTGAGCTGAAACCAGCTGCCGATCATGTTCTTGGCGATGGGGCCGGTGGCGAGCTCGGTGAAGTAACGCGCCTCGATTTTCTCCGCCGTATGGAAATCCACCTGCGCGCCTTCCACGGCGGCGGCCAGGATCTTCTCCGGCGCCGGGTAGCAACCCCAGGTTTTGCTGCGCAGGATCGACGGCGCGACGGCCAGCATCTGCGCCACTTTCGGGTGCGCAGGCGTGCCGCCGGGCAATTCAAACCCCGGTTGATCCCAGGCTTTGATCGGCGCCGGATTGGCCATAATCCATTCACGCGCCTTGGCCATCAGGTCATCGGCGTCGCTGGCCAACTGATCGATCACACCGAGTTTCAACCCGTGATCGACGCCCAGGGTCCGGCCTTCCATCAGCAATGGCAGGGCCTTCTCCAGCCCCAACATGCGCACCAGCCGCACGGTGCCGCCGCCACCCGGAAGCAAACCGAGGGTGACTTCCGGCAAGCCCAATCTGACCTGGCCGCCATTGATTGCGATGCGATGGTGACAGGCCAGGCACAGCTCCAGGCCACCGCCCAATGCAGAACCCTCGATGGCGGCCACCACCGGTTTGCCGAATGTTTCCAGCGCGCGAAGCTGGGCCTTGACGTCCATGGTCATCTGGTAGAAAGCGGCAGCGCGGGCGGCGTCAATCTGACTCAGCTCGTTGAGGTCTCCGCCGGCAAAGAACGTCTTCTTCGCCGAGCGGATGATCACACCGGCGATGGCCTCTTTGTCCGCCAGCAGGCGTTCAAGGGTCTCCGCCATGGCCTGGCGATACGCCGCATTCATGGTATTGGCCTGCTGGCCGGGCATGTCGATGGTCAGCGTGATGATCTGATCCGGCCCGGTTTCGTAGCGGATGGCATCGCTCATGCGGTCTTTCTTCCTGAAACAGTTATCGGATAAAGGCGGTGGGCGAAGCGCTTATCGTGCTCCACGTTCATACCCGTTCGATGATCGTCGCGATGCCCATACCGCCGCCGACGCACAGGGTCGCCAGGCCGTAACGCAACTGCCGGGCTTCCAGCTCGTCGAGCAGCGTGCCGAGAATGATGCAACCCGTGGCACCCAGTGGGTGGCCGAGGGCAATCGAGCCGCCGTTGACGTTGACCTTGTCGGGGTCGACGCCCATGTCCTTGATGAACTTGAGCACCACCGAGGCGAAGGCTTCGTTGACCTCGAACAGGTCGATGTCATCAATGGTCAGCCCCGCCCGCGCCAGAGCCTTGCGCGTCGCGGGCGCAGGACCGGTGAGCATAATAGTCGGATCGGTGCTGGTCACCGCCGTCACCACAATGCGGGCCCGTGGTCGCAGCCCCAGCGCCTGGCCTTTTTGCGCGGTGCCGAGCAGCATCAAGGCGGCGCCATCGACGATGCCGGAGCTGTTGCCCGGCGTGTGCACGTGTTCGATCCGTTCAACGTGGCTGTAGACCCGCAGCGCCGTGGCGTCATAGCCTATTTTGCCGATTGCTTCGAAACTCGGGCGCAGGTTGCCCAGGGCCTCGGACGTGGTGTCGGGACGAATGAACTCGTCATGGTCGAGCAAGAGCAGGCCGTTCTGGTCTTTAACCGGCACCAGCGAACGGCGAAACGCACCCCGCTCGCGCGCCAGTGACGCCTTGTGCTGGGACTGCACGGCGAACAGGTCGACGTCGTCGCGGCTGAAGCCTTCGAGGGTGGCGATCAGATCGGCGCCGATTCCCTGGGGCGTAAAGTGGGTGTGCAGATTGGTGTGCGGGTCCAGCATCCAGGCGCCGCCGTCAGTGCCCATCGGCACGCGCGACATCGACTCCACGCCGCCCACCACCACCAAGTCCTCGAACCCGGAGCGGATCTTCATCGCCCCCAGATTCACCGCTTCAAGCCCCGATGCGCAGAACCGGTTGACCTGAACCCCGCCCACGCTCACGGCCCAATTGGCGACCAGCGCTGCGGTTTTGGCGATGTCGGCGCCTTGATCGCCAATGGGCGTGACGCAGCCCAGCACAATGTCATCGACGTGGTGGGTGTCGAGGTGATTGCGCACTTGCAGTTCTTTCAACAGCCCTGCCACCAGCTCCACCGGTTTGACGCTGTACAACGCGCCGTCCGACTTGCCCCTGCCCCGCGGCGTGCGCAAGGCATCGTAAATAAACGCTTCGGTCATCCTGTCCTCGCTAACCCGATGAACTGTCTTTTTATCTGTGCGATCGACAGTCGAACTGTCATGGGGGCACTGTCTATCACGAAGCGACACACAGGGCGCGCTGTTTCGCCGGATCAAGTGACAGGGTAGCGGGTTGTGCGAAGTTTCGGACTCGGACGAACGGTAGCGAGCTATTGAGCGTGGACCGTTTTGGACGCAGGCGTCTAGCAGGCGAATATTTGAGCGATGGCCATTCGCCTAAAGTGCTCAAGTTATAAAGGCGCAACTGGTTAATCCTCAATGATCTAAACCGCACGGCACGTGGCTTCTAAGGTTTAGTCAGTAGCAGTGGCGCCATAACAAAATCGTTTCACCCAGCGCCTGCCGCCCGCGATTTGCTGATCGGGGCACCTGCTCTTTTGCCTCACCTTTGCCAACCCTCGCCTTGGTCACGCCCAAGGTCCATGGGTTTCTGTTGCTCAGGAATAACAAGAAAAGGCATTTACCATGTTCAAGTTCAGGTTCAAACGCTCGAAAATACGTCAGGCCGGATTAATCGTTTTCGCGACCACACTGCTGCTGATCCTGCCGAACATGACGCGACTGTTCGGCTGAGCATGCTTCGCTCTGCTACCTGCAGACCCCCACACGCACCCGGCGGGCTGCCTGTTTCAAACAGGCGGCCGTTGGCCGTGCGGGTATCGCGTGGTTGCGTCTTGGATGGCGTGGCGGCGGATGGTCTGGCAGCGGATCGTAAGGGGGCTGATTGTATGAGGTCAGCGCGTTGGGCGAAATGAACGCAGGGCTGTCTGTCGCACTGAGTGGCGCGCAGACCGTAGGAGCGCGGCCGAGCTGAGCGCTCGACCGCGACGGGCTGATCAGCCCTGGCGTTGCACCTGGATCATCGGCGCGGGAACAGGCTTTTTCTTCGCCGCCGGGACCGCAATCGGCGCTGAGGGCGACACCACGACCTTGGCGTGCATCTGCTCACAACCGCCGCCGCGGCGCATGCCACGTACCGGACAGGCATCCAGATAATCCAGGCCCACCGCCAGCTTCAGATGCCGCTCCGGGATCGCCAACTGATTGGTCACGTCGAAGCTGTACCAGACGTCGTCGATCCAGGCCTCAGCCCACGCATGGCTGGACAGATGTTCGCTGCTGTCACTGTAGAGATAACCCGACACATAGCGCGCCGGCACCCCCAGACTGCGGGCACAGGCCAGAAATGCGTGGGTGTGATCCTGACAGACGCCCGCGCGGTTGGCGAATGCCTGGGCGGCGCAGGTATCCACCGCTGTCGCGCACGGCGTGTAAGTGATGTGTTCGTTGAGCGCGTGCATCATATCGATCAGCGCAGTGCGGTCGGTGCGCTTCTGGGTCTGCGCGACGGCGAAGGCGCGAATCGCTTCGTCAGCTTCGGTCAGGCGGGTGAAACGCAGGAACGGCAGCGACGACTGGCTCTCATGTTCCGACTCGCGCTTCTCGTCGATCTCGACCTGGCCACGTGCGCCAATCACGATCGCTTCGTGGGGCTCGTCCAGGGTCAGCACGTGGAGAATATTGCCGAAAGGATCGATCTGCGCGCGCACCGGACGGGGCAACGCCAACTGCCAGCTCAGCACTTGCTGACGCTCGCTGTCGTGGGGGGTCAGACGCAAATACTGGATGCTGGCGCGGACCTGATCGTCGTAGTGATAAGTGGTCTCGTGGCTAATTGAGAGTCTCATGCAGCCTCCAGGTAAGAAGTGTGAATGACGCTACCCAGTTGGGCCAGAAGTGGAATGAATTCGTTCAACCACTCATGCAGGCCTTCATCGAGAATCTCGTCGATGCCGGTGTAGCGAAGGCGAGCGTCCAGCTCGGCGGCCAGACGCTGGGCGGGACGGCCATTGGCCCCGGGCAGACTGGCGAGAATGATGTCCAGCTCCTCCAGACACGCACGCAATGAGCGCGGAATATCCGCACGCAACAGCAGCAATTCAGCGACCTGACGAGCACCCGGTGCGTCGCGATAGACTTCCGTGTACGCCTCGAATGACGACAAGGCGCGCAACAGCGCACTCCATTGGTAGTAGCCGGCGGCGGAACTGTCTGCCGCCGCGTTGGCGGACGGGCCGCGCAATTCGAGCATTTCATAACGCGCATCGAGCATGCGCAGGGTGTTGTCGGCGCGCTCGATGAACGTCCCCAGACGGATGAACCGGAAGGCGTCGTTGCGCATGATGGTGCCGTAGGTCGCGCCGCGGAACAGGTGCGAACGCTCCTTGACCCACTCGCAGAAACGGCTCATGCCGTAGCGGCTCAAACCCTGCTCGGCGATGCCGCGAATTTCCAGGTACGTCGCGTTGATGTTTTCCCACATGTCCGCAGTAATACGCCCGCGTACCGCATGGGCACTGGCCCGCGCCGCGCCCAGGCAGCTGAAGATGCTGGCGGGGTTTTCGGCGTCCAGCGCGAAAAAGTGCAGCAAGCGCTCGGCGTGCAGGTCGCCGTGGCGCTCCAGGTAATCGTCCAGGGTTCCGGTGATCAGCAGTGGCATGGCGATTTCATTGAGGCCATCCCCGCGTCCGTCCTGTGGCATCAGCGACAGCGAGTAACTGACGTCGAGCATCCGCGCGAGGTTTTCGGCGCGCTCCAGGTACCGCGACATCCAATATAAATCCGAGGCAGTTCTACTTAGCATTGGCAGGCATCCTTAATCCTCGACCACCCAGGTGTCCTTGGTTCCGCCACCCTGCGACGAGTTCACCACCAGCGACCCTTCGCGCAAGGCAACGCGCGTGAGACCACCGGGCACTACACGGGTTTCACGGCCAGCCAGGACGAACGGGCGAAGGTCGATGTGGCGCGGGGCGATGCCGTTCTCGACGAAGGTCGGACAGGTCGACAAACACAAGGTCGGTTGCGCGATATACGCGTGGGGCTTGGCTTTGAGCCGCGCCCGGAACGACTCGATTTCCGCGGCGGTGGCGGCGGGGCCCACGAGCATGCCGTAACCGCCGGAGCCCTGGGTTTCCTTGACCACCAGATCGCCCAGGTTGGCGAGCACGTGGGACAGCTCTTCGGGCTTGCGGCACTGCCAGGTCGGCACGTTCTTCAGGATCGGCTCTTCGTCGAGGTAGAAACGGATCATGTCGGTCACGAAGGGGTAGACCGACTTATCGTCCGCCACGCCGGTGCCGATGGCATTGGCCAGCACAACATTGCCGGAGCGGTAGGCGGCCAGCAGGCCCGGCACCCCGAGCATCGAATCCGGGTTGAACGCCAGCGGATCGAGGAACGCGTCGTCGAGCCTGCGGTAAATCACGTCGACCGCTTTCGGGCCGTCGGTGGTTCGCATGAATACGCGGTCATCGCGCACGAAAAGGTCAGCGCCCTCCACCAGTTCGACGCCCATTTCCCGGGCCAGAAACGCGTGCTCGAAAAACGCGCTGTTAAAACGCCCGGGCGTCAGCACCACGACGCTCGGATTATCCAGCGGGCTGGAGCTTTTCAGGGTGTCCAGCAGCAGGTTCGGGTAGTGATCGATCGGCGCGATGCGTTGCGCGGCGAACAGCTCGGGGAACAGCCGCATCATCATCTTGCGGTCTTCGAGCATGTAACTCACACCGCTAGGCGTGCGCAGGTTGTCTTCGAGCACGTAATACGTGCCGTCGCCATCACGCACCAGATCGACGCCTGAGATGTGCGAATACAGGTCACGATGAAGATTCAGGCCCTGCATCGCCAACTGATATTGCTCGTTGGCGAGGACCTGTTCGGCGGGAATGATCCCGGCCTTGATGATGCGCTGATCGTGATAGAGGTCAGCGAGAAACATGTTCAGCGCCTTGACGCGCTGTATGCAGCCGCGCTCGACCACCCGCCATTCGCTGGCCGGAATGCTGCGCGGAATCGTGTCGAAAGGGATGAGCCGCTCGGTGCCCTGCTCGTCGCCGTACAGCGTGAACGTGATCCCGGCGCGATGAAACAAAAGATCGGCCTCACGCCGGCGCTGAGCGAGCAACTCAGGCGGCGCTTCGCCCAACCAGCGGGCGAATTCCCGATAATGCGGACGAACTATGCCGCCCGCATCGTACATCTCGTCATAAAAGGTGCGGATCATGCCGTACTCCTTGTCACCATGGACACCAGAGCCTTCGCAAGGCCCGTGCCATCGGCATAAACGCTTTAATATCAATGGGTTGAATTAAACAGCCGGAGCGTCCGCACCATTCCTGTGCACGATGCGCCCTAACCCGTTCCCCGGCGCTTCATGGCGAAGCGTCGTTCCATTTGAAAATCTATCGCAGGCATAGCTACAGTTCATTTCCGCGCGTTACGCGCCCTGAGCATTATCGCCCCATACCGCAGACCAACCCGCCGGATTCCACAAGGCGATTGGCTCAAAACCTGATTGGCAACGCCACCCGATATTCCCTTTCCGCCGCTCCGATGAGAGCGGCTTTTTTTTGCCTGCGATTCGGCTCGGTGCCTCTCCCGCCCCACTGATTTGCCGTGGAGCCGAGAGAGGGCGTTCAACCGTAAATGCCCTGTTTTCGGGCCTGACTGTCAATGAAGCCCGATCAATGAAGGCGCTTGAGCTCCTGCTTGACGCCCCAGCCTTCAACCTCCCCGTCCAGACCGAAAATCGCGGTCTGGAAATCCTGCTCGAAGTCGCCTATCCCGTCGTAGGTCGCGTACATCAACTTGCTCAGTTCCAGGTGCCACGCACCGTCTTCCAGAGCATTGAGCTGAACATTGACTGACTCGCCGCGAAATTTTTCCGCTGCCTGACGCGCCCGGTCCTCATCCGGAAACGTGGCATAGAACTCGATGGGGTGAATGCGTGCGAAGTCGAAACCGCCTTCTTTCATGCAGCGCAGAACATGGCTGCTGACGTCTTCTTGATAGGCTGTGCTCATGAAACGTCCTCCTATGCAACGATAGATAGAGTTTCAACTATCCCGAAACACTCCCCGGTGGCGAGGCGTGTAGCGGCAGGTCATCTGCCGCCCGGGACTCAAGCATGTCGCTGACAAGGCCGGTGCGTTTTACAAAACGGGCATACGTACGCGAGCTGACTCGGGTAGATGCTTCACCGACCTCACTGGCAGAGTACGCGCATTGATAGTGCGTTGCCAATTGGCAGGTTGGCGGGAAATCCAGGCTTTTTAGGGGGCTTCGACGATGGAGATGATCTGTACCGCGTTCTGCTCTTTGAGTGTCTTCACGGTGGGCTCGGCGGTGCGACCGTCGAGGTCGATCAGATCAAGATCACTCGCGACCGGAAACAGGATCGGACGGATTCGCTGCGCAGCCTCTTCATCACTGGGACGGTGATCGGATTCAAGATCGAGGGTTTGCTGCACACCGTCTTTGTCCAGAAACGAAATAGTCCACACTTTCATCAATGTCTCCTCAGTAAGGGCCGGACAACGGCCTAGTGATCTTGACCCTTGCAGCGCAACGACGTTCAACCCGAATCGTCAGCGCCCGGCTTGACGTTAGCAGTCTGATGCCAAGGATCCGCAGGCAAAAAAACGCCCCGGTCTCGGGGCGTTTTTCATCAGGCTGCGGTCATTGCGGCTTGGCGTCTTTGACCCCTGCCGTGTTGTCCAGCAGGCTCTTGGTCGCGGTCTGCAGGAAGCTGTCGAGCTTCTTGCGCAACTCGGTGACGTCCGGCGCGTTCGGCATCAGCTCGGCGTGGGGCTTGGTGCCCAACTCGTAGCTGTACACCTTCGGCTCCATTTCCTTGGGTTCGATCAGGATCCGGTTGCCGGTGACCAGCGCCACGGTCTGCTCGCTGCCCGATGGCTTGATCACACCGAAGCCTTCGTCGCCTGCCGGCAGATTGAGCAGGTCGCGGCCCCAGCACTGGTGCACGGTGTCGCCACCCAGGCGGCCCATGATGGTCGGGACGATGTCGATCTGCGTGCCGACGATGCTGCTGCGCTTGCCGAACTTGTCCTGAAGGCCCGGGGCGATCATCAGCATCGGCACGTTGAAGCGGCCGAGGTCCATTTCGGTGATCTGCTCGTTGTTGCCGAAGCCGTGGTCACCGACTACCACAAACAGCGTGTCCTTGTAGTAAGGCTCTTTCTTGGCCTTCTCGAAGAACTGACCCAGCGCCCAATCCGAATAACGCATGGCGGTGAGGTGTTCATCCAGCGTGCCATGGCCGGTCACGCGCTCGACCGGCAGGTTTGCCGGCAGTGCGTACGGCGTGTGGTTGGACAGGGTCTGCAGCAACGCATAGAACGGCTTGCCCTTGGCTTCGCGGGCTTTGAGTTCCTCGGCGCCACGGTCGAACATGTCCTGGTCGGAGACGCCCCAGGTCGGGTCCGAGAACACCGGGTTGACGAAGTCATTGCGGCCAATGAAGTTGGTCATGCCCTGGTTGCTGAAGAAGCCCGACTGGTTATCCCAGGCGAAGTCACCGTTGTAGACATACACGTCGTCGTACTTGCGCGCGCTAAGCAGCTGCGGCAGACCGGACAGCTTGTGGCTGCCTTCCGGCGTCTGCATCAGGTACTCGAAGCCCGGCAGGTTCGGGAAGCAGGCCATGGTCGCAAACATGCCCTGGTGGGTGTGTGTGCCGTTGGAGAAGAAGCGATCAAACAGCAGACCTTCCTGGGACAGTTTGTCGAAGTAAGGCGTGATGTTCGACTCGTCGCCCAGCGCACCCACCGAATGGCCGGCGAAGCTTTCCATCAGGATCACGACGACGTTCTTGATCGGCAGCGTGTTGGCCGGCGGCGGCGTGAAATCGCGACGCACAGCGGCTTTTTCTGGATCGATCAGCTTGTCGTTGGCGGTCAGCAGCATGTCACGAACGACCTGCTGGGCTTCGGCCTGAGGCAGGGTCGCCTTCCAGATGTTGTCGCGGTCTTCGGACATCCGGCTCTTGGCCGCCGCGATCAGCGTCAGCGTGCCGTTTAGCCCGAGGGTGTTGGCGAAGTTGGAGTCAGTCGTGTACGCATCGCCCCAACGCAGTGGCGGGCCCTGGCGCAGGGTGCCGCGAGCGGCGATGACGGCCACCACCAGGCACAGCAGGAACACCACGGCGCGCTTGTACAGCGGCGCCACCGCACGGTTGTCAGCGCTGGCAACGTTGAACCCGCCACGGGGCCGTGTCAGGCGATCGACGCCTTTGAAGACCAGGCTCAGCAGCCAGGTGACCAGCGCCCACGCCAGCAGATAACGAACCACCGGATAGCCGTACCAGATCATGCTCAGGACGGTTTTCGGGTCTTCTTTGACGTACTGGAACACCAGGCCATTCAGGCGCTGGTGGAATTCACGGTAGAAATCCATCTCCATCAGGCCGAAGAACGCGGTCAGGCTCGCGACCAGCGTCAGCCAGAAGCGGAAGACCCCACGGGCCGCCATCATGCGCGCGCTGAACAGGGACAGCAGAAGGGGAATCAGGATGTACACGACCAGACGCAAATCGAACCGCAGGCCATTGGCGAACGCCTCGACGAAGGTCGAAGCTGGCGTCGCACCGATGCCTTCGCGGTTATAGACCAGCAGCGCTACGCGCAGAAGGGTGTACAGAACCATCAGCACCAGGCCGCTCAGGAGCGTATAGGCCAGGTGCGATTTGACGGTAGGTTGCGGCGCGCGCGCCGGGGCGTCCGTTTTGGCCATGGGTTGTGGGATCCGTTGGATTCAGGTTTAAGTTCAAAAAGCTGTGCGCCCGACCCCATCGAAATGCCGGTCCGGGCTGCGGGGGCCAAATATTACGTGAACCTCCGCGGTTTACCACCGATGCCGCGCATTCTTCATGACGGATCGGCACAAACGGTTATCACAATCAGGGAGCAGTCTCGGAACGGCGCGAATCTTCCCGGAGAAACGGTGAAAATTCCGTTGATTAGTTCCCCCTCACATATTTTCTTACAAAGCCTCGAATCAGGATTAAACCTTGAACGTCTGGGCATAGCGCTCGACGGCGTGCTCGATGGCTTCAAAGACAAGGGGCGCTTGGGGGCGGAGCGAGGCGTTTTCCTGCAGGGACGCCTGCACGGCCGCGATCAGTCGCGCAATGCGCACGTTCGGTTTGCGGATGTCACAGGTCGACGCCAGGCTCAGAATGCCGAGCCGCGATCCGAACAGGCTCTTTGAGCCATCCAGACGCAGGGCGAGCGCGTCGTCCTTTATGTACGCGGTGGTGTTGACGATGTCGTAGGCCGGCGCCAGTTGTGCGTCCGCTCCCAGCGGGTCGCGATACAACACCCCGAAGTTCTTCAGATGGGCGTCGCCGTTGCCGACCATGCAGCTGAGCGCGACGATGTCGAAGAATTGATCCAGCGATTCACGCACATGCTCAGGCGCGCAAAACAGGCGAATGGCCTTGGCGATGTTTTCGTAGCTGGAGTCGTATTTCTGCTCGGTGCCCCGGCCCATCAGCACAGCCATGTCCTCGAAGCCGATGGCCCGCTGCTCAGCATCACGATCAAAACGGCGCATGACGAACAGCTGGCGGTTATCCGACAGATAAAATTCCGGTACCGGCATGCCGGCCCTGCGCGCAGCGTCCATGCACACGAATTCGTTGACGGCCAGCCCGGGGAAATCCGCCCTCCCCGACTTGACGATCAGCTCCGGCATCAACAGCGTGGCTTTCGGGTCCGTCACGAAATCCGAGTCGGGCACGATGACTTTGGGCTGAACACCTGAAATCCCGGTTCGCAAAATGTACTGATCGACCAGTTCGGCAAACAGATCCTGCGTCCCGTCCCAACTGAGTATCTGCCCCAGGCTTCTGCCTGGGACGGGGCCCGCGCCACCCAGCAACTCGTCGATCATGGGAGACGCCACCGCCACGCGGCCGACCGGCGAACCGCTGCCGGTCAATGCCATGAGCAGCATCGGGTTGATGGGTGTGGTTTTAGCGAGGCGATTGCGCAGCTGTTCCAGCACGAAGCCTTCGGGGAGGTTCATCTGGAAGACCGGGTGCAGGCTGCGCGATACGTAGGCCGCATCGCGAACCCCCATGGTCAGGCTGATCTGCGACGCCGGGCTGGCGTCCAGGCCGTAGCGAAACAGGTAGTCGCCGGACGCCGATGCCGACAGCTCACCACTCTCACCCTCCGGGGTAAAAATGCGTACACGATCCAGGGGTTTCACTGGAACACCTCGCGCAGCTCTTCAAACGTCGGGCGTCGGGCGGAGACGACTTTTATCTCGGCATTCAACGCGGCCAGGACCTTGGCGTAGAAATTCACCGCCACGGTCGGGCTGCCCTTTTCGACTTCGGCGAGCTTTTGCCGTGTCATGCCCGACTGGTAGGCCAACTGAACCTGAGTCAGCCCGCGGGACCTACGCATTTCTTCGATCTGGCTGCCCAGCCGCTCAAGCAACAATGTCGCGTCCATTTGTCACGCCTGCATAACATTCAACGATGAATGGAATGTATACGTGACATGCAGGGCGATCAAGGAGAAGTTACGTTTACCTGACATCAGCCCATGGATGTCAGGTTTACGTAACCTTGCAGCGGGGTCAGGCGTTGCTTGGCTTGCTGATCGCCTGAAGCACGTACTGCGGCAATGCGAAGGCGCCGATGTGGACCTCAGGGTTGTAGTAACGGGTGACGATGCCGCTGCCGGCGAACCGCTGATGCAAAGTGTCCAGCGAAATCTTGCGGTGCTGGGAATCCGTAGAGCCCCAGGCAAAGGTCATCGCGCCGCCAATGTAGGTAGGCACCGCTGCCTGATAGAAATGCCAGTCGGCGAACAGTCCATTCATGCGCCCTGCCGTGGTTTGCACTTCGCTCAGCTGCATGAATGGCGTGCCGTTCTGCGTGACCAGAATGCCGCCTTCGTTGAGGCAGCGATGGCAGGCCTGATAGAAGTTCTCCGAGAACAGCACTTCGCCCGGCCCGATCGGGTCGGTGGAATCGGAAATGATGACGTCGAATTTTTCCTCGGTGTTGGCAACGAAGCGCATGCCGTCATCGATGACCAGGTTCAGACGCGAATCATCGAAAGCGCCTTTGGAGTGATTCGGCAGGTATTCCTTGCACATCCCGACCACGGTGCCGTCGATCTCGACCATGGTGATGTGCTCGACCGTCGCGTGCTTGGCGACTTCGCGCAGCATGCCGCCGTCGCCACCGCCGATGATCAGGACGCGTTTGGCGCGGCCGTGGGCCAGAATCGGCACGTGGGTGAGCATCTCGTGATAAATGAACTCGTCGGCTTCAGTGGTCTGAATCACGCCGTCCAGCGCCATGACGCGACCCATGCGCGGGTTCTGGAAGATCACCAGATGCTGATGCTCGGTGCGCACTTCATGCAGCATTTTTTCCATGCGAAAGCGCTGGCCATAGCCTTCGTACAACGTTTCTTGATAATCGCTCATGGATGGAGTCCCCGATAACTACTGATGACAGGACGGCACGCCGCCCACAAGAAGGCGCGCATTCTACGTCGCGGCGCATGACAGGTCGAATGTCGCGGCGGCGCAAGGGTGATCCGCCCCCAACAAAAACGCCCGAGTGGCCAGGCCAGTCGGGCGTGATGTGTTCTGAAGCCTTGCTGCGCTTCTAGAGATGCACGCTACTAGATACGCACGTTGCCACGAGGGCCAGCGATTGCCCAGATGATCAGGCCCAGCACCGGCAGGATGACAATCAACAAAATCCAGAGAATTTTCTTCCCGGTTTCCGCGCCGCTTTTCAGCACGTTGATGATGGCCCAGATATCCAGCGCCAGAATGATCAGGCCGATCAGACCGTTGAAAGTAGAACCCATGGTGTTGCTCCTTATTGAAGGCTTGCCCACTTGAGAGTGGTGGCCTGCAACGAGGGTTCCGTTGGTCGGCAGGGATATTTGTCTGCGCAGCAAAACGCGTCGACGGCGATCAAATCTGCGCCTTGAGCGCCTCCAGCGCGGGCTCGATCAACAGGCCGAGTTCAACGCCGAGTGCCATGACTCTCTCAACGTCGGCGCCGTAGACCAGCACCGTTTGCAGCACGTGGTCCAGCGGCTCGCTGACGTCCATCAACACGTACCCGCCCATGTCCTTGTTCATGCTGGACAGCTGAATCTGGATACGGTTAAGCGCGGCCAGGGGTTCGGACTTGGTCAGCTGTTTGGGCTTGATGTTGAACATCACGTTCGGGCCGAACGACGCCATGATCTCGGTGAGCAGGTCGGGATAGGTATCGGCCTGAAACAACACGGTGTCGGGAAGGCTGCCGATCACCACCCACTCCCCCAGCGGGATCGGGAAGGTGTCGTCGAAATTGATGTCAGGGTTGGCGGTCAGGAACGCATCGGGATCGCCGTAGGCCTGGGTGGCCTCATCGGCGATTTTTTCGATTTCTTCATCGCTCATGCAGCCGGAGCTGATCTTGCTGATGAATTCGATGAGTGAAGCTTTCATGGCAGATCGTCCGAGGGCTGGAAAACAGGCGCGCAGAATAGCTGGAAATGCGGCGCGCCTCTATCGCTTACGCCCCCAGACGGGTGAGCTGCTCGGCGGTCTCGGTCGCCCCCATGGTCTGCGCGGCCATCAGCGGAGTGACGCCCTTGGCATCCTGGATATGAGGGTTGGCACCCTTGGAGATCAGGTAATCGACGATCGCCGTACGGTTGAACATCGCCGCCATCATCAATGCCGTGCGGCCGTCGGCGGAAGCGCCTTCAACCTCTGCGCCGGCTTCCACGAGGATCTTCACGGTTTCCAGATCGCCCTTGAAAGCAGCGCCGGCGATGGGGCTCTGGCCGTTGTCGTTGCGCAGTTCAGGGTCAGCCTTGTGCTTGAGCAGCACCCGCACGGCGTTTTGATGACCGTGATAGCTGGCCAGCATCAACAGCGTGTCGCCTTTGTGGTTGCGAAGATTGGGGGTCAAGCCGTTTTCCAGCAGCCGGTCGAGCATCGGGGCGTCGCCAGCACGGGCCCGGTCGAATACCTGCTCGGCAAATTCCAGTGCTTCTTCGTCTGTCATGCGCGTGGCAGAACCGGTCGTGTTGGGGGCTTCGGACATAGGTAACTCCAGTAGCGCAATGCATTGCGCGGTATGAATCAAGGGATGCGGCGATCTACGGGCCAGGCAATCTATGAGCCATGGACAAAGCGTGTAGTTCCACTTACAGCAACAACTCCAGGCGCGCTGCGCAGAGAGCGCCGTCACACATGACGCCAATCCTGCTAGCGCCAATGATCGGCGCCCAACCATCGGTTTCAATGGGAGTGATAGTGGCGCTTGAATGCTCACCGAGAAAATTTCGCAACAACGTGAAATAAATCCCCTATACCGCTGTCTCAGTCATGTCACGCAATGCGTGCACCCCTCCCCACGTCACTCACTACTCACTCCCAACTCCGGTAAATTGCAGGATGCACGAGAGGCATTCATGCAAATTGCACGAGGCAGCATTTTTTAAAAAACCGTAACCCGCTGATTTCATTGATATTTATTTAACCTCAAAAACTGGCACAGTCACTGCACTAGTCATTCCAAGCTTGTTATCCCATGAGCAATGGAGCCTCTAGACATGACTTTCATCCAAGAAAAATTCGCATCCGTATTTTCCGATTTCGAAGTCACCACTCAACCGCGTCCGGACGGTGGGGTTCTGTTGACTCTGCGTAACGATCAAGGCACCAACATCCGTCGCTGCGTGTCCTACGCTCAACTGCACACCCCAGTGCAACTGGAATGGGTGATCAGCGCGATTCGTCGCGACCTGGCCGCACAAGCCAGCGAGTTGCCCGCCATCTCGATGTTGCAAAGCCAGCACCGTTTTGATTTGCCTACTTATCACACCCGATAGGTATCAGGCCGGAACATTGCGTTCCGGCAGCAGCACGTTTCACTCTCATCGAAGCATCCCTTGTAGATTCCCGCGATAGTTGATGCTATCGCGGTTTTTTTTGAGCTTTTTTCGAGTCACTCCCTTCACGCAATGACAGTCATTGCGGCGCTGTCTCTCAGAGCGGGCCTATTGAATAATCCCTCGGCACAACGCCTCGCCCACCGCCTGCGCGCGATTGGTCACCCCGAGCTTGGCGTAGATGCTCTTGAAGTGATGTTTGACGGTTGCTTCCGAGACTTCCTTTATCAGCCCAATCTCCCACGCCGTCTTGCCTTCCCGCGCCCACTTGAGAATTTCCAGCTCTTTGGGCGACAGCGCCCGGGTTTGCAGTTGACGCCCCTTCCCCGCCACATGAAGCATCGGCACCAGACTCGTCAGCAGATAACGATCGTTGTGGGTCAGCGGGCGCTCCATGCCGTTGAGCGTGCAAATGGTGATGACACCCTGATTGGCCCGCGTCTGGCTGCTGTAGCCGTAGGAGAAGGCCGGCAGCAGGTCGCAATCCTCCACCGCCGCCATGTAGGCGGGTGATGGCGGGTAGGTCTTGAAGGCCTCTTCCCAATTCAGAAAGCCCATGGTGTGTCGGTAGCAGCGGATAACCGGGTCCTCGATCATCAGGCGTCCCTGGCAATAAAGGTCCTTCCAGTAGCTGTCGACGTTCGACGTGATGCAACTGAGGAGCACGCCGTTTCGGTACTGATAGAGCATGGCCCGTTCGCTGCGACATTCAGCTCTCAGCCAGTCAAGTGCGTTGGCGATGGCCGCATCGCCATCCTGTTCAGTGATGCTGGTGACCATTTGTTGTATCAACGGACTCAGCGTCCCTGTCTGCGCGTTTTTCATGTTCCCCTCCCGTTTAAAACCATCAAATGCGCGGCCCTGATGCCCCTTGGATTTTTTATGCATGGCAGCTGAAAACGGCGTCAGGTGCTGTCGTCAACACGACCGCACGAGGCGCACTCAAAAGCTGTCAGGGTCCGGCAGGCGAAGGGTTACACAGTCGAGGAGGGTTAAACACAGCGTCAAAAACAAACAGGCATGCCTGACCGTAAAACAAGCAACTTCCCACAAACGAACAAAAACCAACTTACATTTTTCCGCATTTGGATACAAAAACGGCCAATGTCAAAGACATCGGCCGTCGGTTTTCAGCACGCTTGAATCGTCAGAAAGCGCAGGGCTCTATCCCCGTAAAACGGCTGACGTTGATGTGCCCATCCAGTTCTCCGCCATCGCGCACCAGTGCGCAGGTGACCATGCCGGCCCGTTGCGCCGCATCGAGCTCTTCCACGATGTCAGACAGAAACAGAATGGCGTCCGCTGGCTGACCGATGCTCGACGCAATCGATCGATAGGACGCCTCCTCCCGCTTGGGCCCGGAGGTGGTGTCAAAGTAGCCGCTGAACAGTCCGGACAGATCGCCCGCCTCGGAGCAACCAAAGATCAGCTTCTGCGCCTGGATCGAGCCCGAGGAGTAGACGTAAAGCGCGTACCCCGCCCGATGCCAGCGTTTCAGCGCCTCCACGGCGTCCGGGTAGACATGCCCCTTGAGCTGGCCGGCCTGATAACCCTGCTGCCAGACCATGCCTTGCAAGGCTTTCAGCGGCGTGGCTTTGCGATCTTCGGCGATCCATTGCAGCAGGATCTCGATCACCCGATCGACGCTCGCATCGGGTTCGGCACTGTCGTTGCGCACGGCCTGCAACTGCGCGGCCACCTCGGGGTCGGCGGCATGCTCGCGAACGAACGCGGGCAGATGCTGTTTGGCATACGGAAAGAGCACGTCGAAGACGAAGCTCACCGCGCTGGTGGTGCCTTCGATGTCGGTCAGGATCGCTTTAATGGTCATGGGTAATCAGTCTTCCAGACGCGGGAACTGGCCGGCGATGCTTTCGCCGGTGAATTTGGCCACCCAGCCCTCCGGGTTATTGAACAGGCGGATGGCGACGAAATGCGGATTCTCGCCCATGTCGAACCAATGGCGGGTGCCGGCCGGCACCGAGATCAGGTCGTTTTTTTCGCACAGCACGGCGTAGACAAAGTCGTCGATGTGCAGGGTAAACAGCCCACGGCCGGCAACGAAGAAACGCACCTCATCTTCGCCATGCTGGTGCTCCTCGAGGAACTTGGCGCGCAGTTCGGCCTTCTGCGGGTGATCGCTGTTGAGGCTGATCACGTCGACGGTCACGTAACCGCGCTCGGTCATCAGCCTGTCAATCTGGGTGCGGTAGGCCGCGACGACCTCCTCCTGGCTGGCGCCCGGGGTGATGGGCGCTGCCGCCTGCCAGCGGTCGAACGCCACACCGTGCTCGGCCAGGGTCGAGGCAATGTCTTCCAGGTGCGTCAGGACCTTGTTGGGCAGCTCGGGGGATGACACGTGATAAACGGACAGACTGCTCATTTCGGGGCTTCCTCGGTTCGGTCCGCATCGGTCGGCTCTGGGGCCGATCCGACACGTTGATTCAGGCAGTGGGAACGCTGCGGTGCGTTGATCGTTGCGTACGTCAGGGATCAGCGGTTGAGCACGGACAGCGTCTTGAGCTCGCATTCGAACAAGAATTCGAAGGCTTCGATCTGGCGCAAGGCATCGCTCATTTTCGCGCCCCAGGTGTACAAACCATGACCGCGAATCAGGTAACCGGCGCAGTCAGGGTGTTGATCCAGCCAGGGCCGGACCTTGTCGGCGAGCCGGGCGATGTCCTGATCGTTGTCGAAAATCGGTACCAGCACTTTTGATTCGTGGGTGGAAACGCCGCTGAAGGCCTTTTGCAGCTCGTAGTCCTCGAACACCAGATGATCACCGGCCGTGAGCCGGGACAGCACGGTGGCGTTGACCGAATGGGTGTGCAGTACCGCGCCCACCGCCGGCTTGCAGGTATAAAGCTGCGTGTGCAGCAGGGTTTCAGCCGACGGCTTTTTGCCGGGCTCCAGGCTGTTGCCGGCAAGGTCGGTGGCCAGCACGTCGTCCATGCCCAACTGGCCCTTGTGCTTGCCGGAGACGGTCAGCAGCGCTTCGGTCGGCGACAGGCGCACGGAATAATTGCTGCTGGTGGCGGGCGACCAGCCCCGGGCGTACAAAAACTGCCCCGCTTCGATGATTTCCCGCGCCAGTGCTTCGCGACTCATACGCGCTCCTCTTTCATACATGTGGCGGTCAGAACAGCAGCGGCCACGGCCGCCAGACTCGCAATGGCAAAGGTCCAACTGGCGCCCAGCGCATTCCAGCTGTACCCGGCATACAAAGCGCCCATCGCCCCGCCGGTGCCGGAAAGGGCGGCGTACAGCGCCTGACCCTGACCCTGCTGGCGCGGGCCGAAGCTGCGTTGCACGTAGTGCACTGCCGAGGCATGAAAACTGCCGAAGGTGGCCGCGTGCATCAGTTGGGCGACGATCAGAATCGCCAGATGATCGGCCAGATTACCCAGTAAAAGCCAGCGCAAGGCGGCGATCACGAAGCTGGTCATCAGCACCTGGCGGACACTGAATCGCTGCAGCACACGGCTCATCAGCATGAACATCAACACTTCGGCAATCACCCCCAGCGCCCAGAGCAGGCCAATGATGCCGCGGGTGTAACCGAGGTGTTCCAGGTGCAGCGTAAGAAAAGTGTTATACGGCCCGTGGCTGAGTTGTATCAGGGCGACGCTGACGTAAAACGCCAGCACGCCCGGCCTCATCAACTGCCTGAGAAACCCCTCGCCTGCGACCCGCGCGCCCGAGACCACCGGTTGTGCATTCGGCACCCACCAACTGCTGGCGACAATGCCGATCAGAATGAGCAGCAAGAGTTGCGGGTAGTAATCCAGGCTGAACCACTCGAGCATCCGGCCCAGCACGACCACCGAGAGGATGAAGCCGATCGATCCCCACAGCCGGATCTGGCTGTAGCGGGAAGTCTGGCCCTGCAAATGCGTCAGCGTGATGACTTCGAACTGCGGCAGCACCGCGTGCCAGAAAAACGCATAGAGCGCCATGACCATTGCCAGCCAGGCGTAGGACGTGTCGACGAGAATCAGGCTGAAACAGGCCAGCCCGCAGAGAGCGCCAAAGCGCACGATGGCCAGACGTCGCCCGGTGTGATCGCCGAGCCAGCCCCAGACATTGGGCGCGACACAGCGCATCAGCATCGGGATCGCTACCAACTCGCCGATGCGCGCAGCGGAAAAACCCAGGTGGCTGAAATACAGCGCCATGTAAGGCGCCGTGGCCCCAAGCAGGGCGAAGTAGAAGAGATAGAAGCTGGCGAGGCGCCAGTAAGGAAGCGCCGCCACGCTCAGATGACCGCGGCGGCAACGCGCGGCTCAGGCATTACAGCTGACCCAGAATCGGCGTCGTGACACGCACGTCAGCGTTTTGGCCGCGATGGCGCAGCAGGTGGTCGACCAGCACGATGGCCATCATCGCTTCGGCAATGGGCGTGGCGCGGATGCCGACGCACGGGTCGTGGCGGCCTTTGGTGATGACTTCAACGGAGTTGCCATCGACGTCGATCGAGTGCCCCGGCGTGGTGATGCTGGACGTCGCCTTCAGTGCCAGGTGCGCAATGATCGGCTGGCCGGACGAAATCCCGCCGAGGATGCCGCCGGCGTTGTTCGACAGAAAACCCTCGGGGCTCATCTCATCGCGGTGCTCGGTGCCGCGCTGGGCAACGCAGGCAAAGCCGGCGCCGATCTCGACGCCCTTGACCGCGTTGATGCTCATCAGCGCGTGGGCCAGTTCAGCGTCGAGACGGTCGAAAATCGGCTCGCCCAGGCCGGGCATCACGCCTTCGGCCACAACCGTGATCTTCGCGCCCACCGAATCCTGATCGCGACGCAGCTGGTCCATGTAGGCTTCCAGTTCCGGCACCTTGCTCGGGTCGGGGCTGAAGAACGCGTTGTCTTCCACCGAATCCCAGGTCTTGAACGGGATTTCGATCGGGCCGAGCTGGCTCATGTAGCCGCGAACGGTAATGCCTTGGGTGGCAAGAAACTTCTTGGCGATGGCCCCGGCGGCGACGCGCATGGCGGTCTCCCGCGCCGAGCTGCGACCGCCGCCACGGTAGTCGCGGAGGCCATATTTATGGTGGTAGGTGTAATCGGCGTGGGCGGGCCGGAACAGGTCCTTGATCGCCGAATAGTCCTTGGACTTCTGATCGGTGTTGCGGATCAGCAGGCCGATGGACGCGCCGGTGGTCTTGCCTTCGAAGACGCCGGAGAGGATTTCGACCTCGTCGGGCTCCTGACGCTGGGTGGTGTGGCGGCTGGTCCCCGGCTTGCGGCGGTCGAGGTCACGCTGCAGGTCTTCCAGCGACAGCTCGATGCCCGGCGGGCAGCCGTCAACGATGGCAACCAGTGCCGGACCGTGGCTTTCGCCGGCAGTGGTGACAGTGAACAGCTTGCCGTAGGTATTGCCGGACATGCGGGAGGCTCCGAGGACGTTCAAAAACTCAAGCGCGCCAGTATACGCAGGCTTATGGCGCAGTTCATCCTCGAACCTTATTCATTTGCCCGCGTCCAATTGACACTTTATTGATGACGGTCCTGCAATGCTAAGCGCCTTACCCCTGATTCGCGGCTTCTGGCCGCTGCGAGCGATCATCTTGAGCCTGACCCTGCTGTCGTCCATCGCCCACGCCGGAACGCCCGTCGTGCTGCAGCGCCCCATCAGCCTGGACACCGGGACCGGCGAGCTGTTCGGCACGCTGCTGCTGCCCAAATCGACCAAACCCGTGCCAGTGGTGTTGATCATCGCCGGTTCGGGGCCGACCGACCGTGACGGCAACAACTCCGACGGTGGGCGCAACGACAGCATGAAGCGTCTCGCGCTGATCCTCGCCAAGCACAACATCGCCAGCGTGCGTTACGACAAGCGCGGCGTCGCGGCCAGTCGCCCTGCCACCCCGGACGAGCGCGATCTGAGCATCGAAAAGTACGTCGACGACGCGGTCGCCTGGGCCGCCAAGCTCAAGACCGACTCGCGCCTGGGCCCTCTGATTCTGATGGGCCACAGCGAGGGCGCGCTGGTCGCCACCCTGGCGGCAGAACGTGCGGGCGCCGTGGCGTTGATCTCGGTAGCCGGCACCGGTCGCCCGGTGGATCAAGTGGTCCGCGAGCAATTGCAGGATCGCCTCCCTCCTCCGCTGCTGGCGCGCAGTGAGCAACTGATCGAAGAGATCAAAGCCGGCAAGACCGACAACGACGTGCCCGAGCCCCTTCAGGTGGTGTTCCGCCCGAGCGTGCAGCCTTATCTGATTTCATTGTTCCGGCAGAACCCGACGGCGGCGTTCGGGCAGTTGAAGATCCCGACGCTGATCATTCAGGGGCGCAACGACATGCAAGTGGGCGTGGGCGATGCCGAGCTGCTGCACAAGGCCAAACCCGACTCGCAACTGGCGATCATCGACGGCATGAACCACGTGCTGCGAATCGTGCCGATGGACATCAAGCGGCAGTTGGCGTCCTACAAGGATCCACAGCTGCCGCTGGCCAGCGAAGTCACCGATCGCATCCTGAAATTCCTCGACTCGATACCGGCCGCCTGAGGCCGGCGCTCTTCGATTCGAGCTCGACGCAGGATCCCTTCAGCTTCGTCAGAAACGGCCGATAGCTGTCTGCTGGCATCGTGTGCCGGTGCCATGTGCCAGGCAATGTCGATAACAGGATCGCCGTGATGACAGAAGCAACCATGCAAACCGACGCGGTCGATCCGACCGATGCCAAAGAAGGCGAAGTCGCCGCGCCTGTGCTGTGGGAAGAAGTCCACGCCGAGCATTTCTCGATGCTGCGTCTGGCGCCTCTGCCCACCGACCGCGCCACCGGCGCACGCCCGCTGCGCTTCGTCGAGTTCGGCAAGGCCGAGCGCCACAACAAAGAATTCAGCCTGCTGCGCATGAGCTATCAGTTGCCGGGGCAGAAGGTCCGTAAAGAGCAGAATCGACTGGATATCTGGGTGGACCACGCCAATCGCAGCGTCCGCGTCGGCCCGGAATCCGGTTTGCAGATCGACCCGTGGAACCGCGGTCTGGGGCGCTTCATGCTGGCTCAGGGCATCACCTGGGCACAGAAACGTTGCGCCGCGTACAAGATCGAAGGCGTTGCGCTGGCCAACAAGGATGCGCTCAACGAGGACACGCGCCTGCGTCGTGATCACTTCCTTAAGACCCAGGGTTTCGAAGTCGTCTACGCCGATGCGCAGCACCTGAAAGGCACCATCAAGGACGCCAAGGTCGGCAACCTGAATAACACCTGGAACGCCGACAAAATCCAGATCGTGCAGATCCTCGACGCCGCGCAGATGCTGCAACAGGCCGAACAGAGGATTCAGGAACAGGACGTTACGATCAAGAAGACCGAAGACAAGGTCAACAAATACCGCCGGGACGACGCCGGCTTGCGCTTCACCATCGCCTGCCTGGTGACCTTTGCCGTGTTTCAGGCCGGCCTGCTGATCTGGATTGCAACGCACCGGTGACCCGGCGTTAAGCCAGGCCCGTGTGCTCGCCATCAGCTGTGTGGCGTGACAACCGACGCCTTCCCGGCTGAAGCCGGTCCTACATCCAGCATACGCGGTGAATCTGGATGGATGCGGTGCCCTGGTGGGACCGGCTTTAGCCGGGAAGAGGCCCGCGGATGGCCTGACTAGATCCGCGCCGCGAAGAGGTCTTGATGATTGCGGCACTGCTCGGCCGTCAGCATGAACACGCCGTGGCCGCCGCGCTCGAATTCCAGCCAGGCGAAATCCACTTCCGGGTACAGCGCTTCGACGTGAACCTGACTGTTGCCGACTTCCACGATCAACAAGCCCTTTTCCTCCAGATGGTCCGCTGCCTGGGCCAGCATGCGCCGCACCAGGTTCAAGCCGTCGTCACCGCAGGCCAGCGCCAGCTCGGGTTCGTGCTGGTATTCGTCGGGCATGTCGGCGAAATCTTCGGCATCGACGTACGGCGGGTTGGACACGATCAGGTCAAAACGCTGGCCCGGCAGGCCGTCGAAACCATCGCCCTGCACGGTGTACACGCGCTGATCCACGCCATGGCGCTCGATGTTCTGATTCGCCACTTCCAGCGCCTCGAACGACAGATCCGCCAACACCACTTCAGCGTCGGGGAACACGTCAGCGCAGGCGATGCCGATGCAGCCGGAGCCGGTGCAAAGGTCGAGAATGCGGGCCGGATCGCTGGCCAGCCAGGGTGCGAACCGCTGCTCGATCAGTTCACCGATGGGCGAGCGCGGAATCAGCACGCGCTCATCCACGATAAATGACATCCCGCAGAACCACGCTTCACCCAGCAGATACGCCGTGGGCACGCGCTCTTCGATGCGTCGCTTGATCAGGTGTTGAACCGCCACCAGCTCTTCGTCTTCCAGGTTGCAATCCAGGTAACTGTCGGCAATTTCCCACGGCAGGTGCAGGGCGCCGAGCACCAGCTGGCGAGCTTCGTCCCACGCGTTGTCGGTGCCATGACCGAAAAACAGGTCTTCCCCGTGGAATCGGCTGACAGCCCAACGGATATGATCGCGCAGGGTGCGCAGGCGGGAAGTGATCACGGCAGACTCCTTGAAAAAACGACGGGCGATTCTATCAGCCATCCACGCAACAAACGATCCCGCACCGGCCGCGGCGGCCCCGCGCAAAATTTTCCGCAGTCTTTGCCTCGTTTTGCAGGCACTATGACAGCAACCGTGACCTGCTCGACGGCTTGAAGCCCGGCAAAATAGCGAGGTCTGTGCGCACGGCGATTCACAGAATCGCTCTGCCAGTGGACAATGTGGCAAAAGCCCCACTCGAAGGAGCCCCCCGATGTCTGTTTCAAACACTGGTCCAAAGACCATGTTTCAACTCAGTGGCCGTGAATACGCAGCGGCGACATTGAGTAATGCCACGCTGATCATCATCGATGCGCAGAAGGAATACCTCAGCGGCCCCCTGGCCCTGACCGGCGTTCAGGACGCCATCAACAACATCGTCAAACTGGTCGCCGCAGCCCGTGCTGCGAAGTCGCCGATCATTCACGTGCGCCATCTCGGCACCGTCGGCGGCATGTTCGATCCCCAGGGCGAGCGCGGGCAATTTGTCCCCGAACTGCAGCCACAGGGTGATGAAGTCATCATCGAAAAACGCCTGCCCAACGCGCTGAATGGCACGGTCTCCACCGACGACCGCACCACCCTGCACAGCCTGCTGGAAAGCCGTGGCCGTCTGGACCTGGTGGTCTGCGGTTTCATGAGCCACTCCAGCGTCAGCACCACCGTGCGCGCGGCCAAGGATTACGGGTTTCGCTGCACGCTGGTTGAAGACGCCTGCGCCACCCGCGACCTGCCGACCCCGAGCGGTGTCATCAAAGCCGAGCTGGTGCAGCAGGCGGAGATGGCAATCATGAACGACAACTTCGCCAAACTGGCGCTGACCAAAGACCTGATCTGATTCCTCCCTCGGCAGGAGCTGTTGCAACCGAGCTGACTGCGCAGGCCCCTCGCGCGGATCATTTTCCGGCAGTTCCTGAAGAAAAGGCGTACAAATGCAGTCGTCAGGCAGGGTAATCCTGTTCACCTGACCGCCTATCCGTAATCAATGCGCGATGCCCCTGAAACCTGGCCAGGCGGGAACCACCCCCACACTGCGCTGGTCAGAGCGCCGATACCCATAGAGGAAATCGGAATGAAAATATCCGATGGTTTTGATGCCCGTCGCCTGCGCCCCAAGGGCCAGGGCAGCTGGCGGATGCGCATAATCGCTGCGATTTCGGCCGTTCTGGCCACCGCTGGCGTGCTGTTGGCCATGGCCGGCATTGCCAGTCTGATCGGCAACCCTGTTGCGCTGGGCGAACTCAACGCCAGTCCCGCGGGCGCCGTGGTGACGGTGATTGTCGGTTTGCTGATGCTGTACGTCGGTATCTGGTTCTGGCGCCGCAGTCGCCGCCGCCGTCGTCGTGCCGGTGAACTCAACATGTCTCCCCATCTGATGAAGAAACACGACTGACCTTCGCGTCATCCGCTGCCGTTTAATCATCGAGAGTCTAAATCATCGATAGTCGCGCCGATTATGGCGTGACGCGGTTAAACTGGCCCCCTTCGCGGAGACCACCATGCAAGACGACGATTTTTCCCTGTTCAGAAGTGAGATTCGCGGCGTAAAGCCCATCAAGACTGAACATGCGGACGTAGGAAAACCCAAAACCGACCGTAAGAACCTGGCCAAGCTTCGTCAGGCGGCCACCGTGCGTTCCGATGCGACGATTACCGTTGATGGCCTGTCAGACCAGTTCGTGATCGATGTCGGCCCTGAAGACACGTTGTACTGGGCCCGTGACGGGGTGCAGGAAGGCCAGATGCGCAAGCTCAAGCTTGGGCAGATCAGCTTCGAAGGCAGCCTGGACCTGCACGGCATGAGCGTCGAAATGGCGCGCGAGACGATGTGGGAATTCCTGGCCGAGGCGGCCAAGCTTGAAGTGCGTTGCGTGCGCATTACCCACGGCAAGGCCGTGCGGCTGGACGGCAAGCGGCCGATGATCAAGAGCCACGTCAACACGTGGTTGCGCCAGCATCAGCAGGTATTGGGATTCGCATCGTGCATCGCCAAGCATGGCGGCGCCGGTGCGGTGTACGTGATCCTCAAGCGGACCATGATGGAAGGGCGTGACGAGTAACGCGGGGACTTGCTGACCAGTCCCTGTGGGAGCGCCAACCCGCCCGCTCCCACCGCTCATTGGGCGTTTATCCGATCAGCGCGGACCTGGACCAGGACCGCCGCCACCGCCGCCACCACCCGGGCCGCCACCTTCATAGTGACCGCCGCCGCCACCGCCTCCGTGACCACCGTGGCCTCCCCCGCCCGGGCCCCAGAATGGCCAGCATCCGGACATGGCTGACATCACCGCGATGACCATCGCGACTTTCGCTATACGACTCAACATTTCGTTTTCTCTCTCAAAACGGGCTTGATCTCAGGCATTCATCACCTGCTGCTTCTGACAGCGCACGCCCGTGAATCCGCGTCGTGGTTTGGTAGCGATCAGGTATCGAAACAGGTACGAAGCAGCTGCCGACAAAAAAGGCCGCGAGGGACAGGTAATGCCGTCGCAGCCTTTGCTTTACGCGTTCAAATGATCAGTGACAATCAGCGGCGGTAGTAACCCGGCCCAGGTCCAGGTCCGGGCCCATAACCGCCCCGCCCGCCATCGTAGGGGCCGCCGTCGTAATAACGGTGTTCGTGCCAGCCACCGCCGTGGCGGCCCCAACCCGGTCCGAAAAAACACCCCGAAACCGACGACGCCAGGGCAATCACCAGTGCGATTTTCGCGATTCGGCTAACCATCATGAGCACTCTCTTCATCCGGGCATCTGTCACCCGTTACGTCAGACATCACGCCGACACATTCCGACATATCCCCTCGGTAAAGGTTGGGTAAAGGTCAGCTGACACTGCCCCGGCGGCGCCATGCCGCAGGGGTCCGGGCCGCCTGTCGTACCCCTGCGCGTCCAGCTACGCTACTATGTGCGCCTTTGCAGGCCTGCAACCCTGCGTTTTTTGAACCCACACGGAACACACCCCTGTGACTCTGGAACAGAACTACACCGCCATCCTCGGTCAACTCGGCGAAGACGTCTCCCGCGAAGGCCTGCGCGACACCCCGAAACGCGCAGCCAAAGCCATGCAGTACCTTTGCCGCGGCTATGAGCAAACCCTCGAAGAAGTCACCAACGGTGCGCTGTTCAGCTCCGACAACAGCGAAATGGTGGTCGTCAAGGACATCGAGCTGTATTCGCTCTGCGAACACCATCTTCTGCCCTTCATCGGCAAGGCCCACGTCGCCTATATCCCGAGCGGCAAAGTGCTGGGCCTGTCGAAGGTCGCGCGCATCGTCGACATGTACGCCCGTCGTCTGCAGATCCAGGAAAACCTCAGCCGCCAGATCGCCGAAGCCATTCAGCAGGTCACCGGCGCTCTGGGTGTGGCGGTGGTCATTGAAGCCAAGCACATGTGCATGATGATGCGCGGCGTCGAAAAGCAGAATTCGTCGATGATCACGTCGGTGATGCTGGGTGAATTCCGCGAAAACGCCGCGACCCGCACCGAGTTTCTCAGCCTGATCAAATGATCCCGGCGTCCTGAAGGCCGCGGCATCAGGCTGCGGCTGTCTGGCGGTTTGTGCCGCCGAGTGAGGTTTTAGCGTGTTGATGAAAGCAGTGAGAGTCGGTCTCGGACAGCTCGTGATCGCGGGCGATTTTCTGACCCGGCCGAGCAAAAAGAAGCGTTCTCCCGAAGCGCAGGCTGCCGTCGAGACGTCGGCGAAAGCGTTGACGCTGTATCAGTTCCACGCCTGCCCGTTCTGCGTGAAAACCCGCCGGGCGCTGCGCCGTTTGAACGTGCCCGTGGCCCTTCGTGACGCGAAGAACAACGAGCCGGATCGTCAGGCACTGCTCAGCGGCGGCGGCCGGATCAAAGTGCCTTGCCTGCGGATCGAGGAAGAAGGTCAGACGGTGTGGATGTATGAATCAAAGGTGATCGTTGATTACCTGGAGAAGCGATTCTCCGCAGTTTGACGATGCTGCTTGCATAGCCGATGCGTCAACGCCGCTCCAACGTGATCGGCGTTCGACTCACCCTCTCAGCCATTCCGCAAAACCTGTGGGAGACAGGGTCAGCTCACCCTCTCAGCCATTCCGCAAAACCTGTGGGAGCGAGCTTGCTCGCGAAGGCGGCGTGCCTGCCGGTGGAGATCCAGTGTAATGACTGGCCTCTTCCCGGCTAAAGCCGGTCCCACTGACACACCCCATGCGCTGAGTAGGACCGGCTTTAGCCGGGAAGGGGCCGTTTCAACCGCTGGAGATTTAGCGAATGTCTTGGCCTCTTACGCCTTTACTTCGGGCAACCTTCCTGGCGACACGCCGTATACGCCTTCAATTGCTCAACCCGCACTTCGGTCTGCGCTGACAGGCATTGCGCCTGAACCAGCGGCCACATGCTCCCGCCGTCTTCCCGCTTGCCGGCCTGATACTGGCAATCGGCGTCACGAAACGCGATCCACTTCTTCTGCGCATCCTGCAGCGCCTTCTTGCGCGCCGGCGTCTTCAGGTAGCCCATCTGCGCGTTGTATTGGGTGTTCAATTCCGCGTCCAGCGCCTTGTACTCCTGGCTCGCACACTGATTCATCGACGCCTGATTGGCGTCGCAGTCCTGAGCCTGGGCCGAGCAGCCGATGCCCAACGCCATCATCATTCCCACCGCAATCATCCTATACTGCATGTCTCATCTCCTTTTAGTGAACAGCGCCACCCATCAGTCCAGCATGCCGACATAACCCGGTTGCTGCTTGACCCGGGCGAGCCACCCTTGAATCGCCGGGAACTGCACCAGATCGAAGCCGCCCTGGTCGGCGACGTGGGTGTAAGCGTACAGCGCGATGTCGGCGATGGAGAAACTGTCGCCCACCAGAAACGGCGTGCGCAGCAACTGCTGCTCCATGACTTTCAGGGCCTTGTTACCGCGCCGGTGCAGCGAGTGGTATTCCTCCATCCGCTCCTCTGGCATCCCCAGATAAAACTGAATGAAACGCGCCACCGCCAGGGTTGGCTCGTGGCTGTACTGCTCGAAGAATTGCCACTGCAGCATTTGCGTGCGCAGCCGCGGTTCGGTGAGCAGGTAAGGCGTGCCTTCGGCGAGGAAGTTGAGAATCGCGTTGGACTCCCACAGGCAGGTGCCGTCTTCAAGCTCAAGGACCGGAATCTTGCCGTTCGGGTTCTTCGCCAGAAACGCCTCGGTTTCGGTCTCGCCCTTGAGAATGTCCACCGGCACCCACTCGTATTCCGCGCCGAGCAGGTTGAGCATCAGCTTGATCTTGTAGCAGTTGCCCGAGTTGTAATCGCCGTAAACCTTGTACATCAACCCTCTCCCCTCAATCGTGTGCCGTCAGTCTTGCCGGTCGTGCGTGTGCGTAATGTATCAGGCCGCCTGTGAAAGCTGTGTTTGCCGAATGACGTCGGCCAGCCGCTTCAAACCTTCGTCCAGGCGCTCGGGGTCGATGTGACTGAAGTTCAGCCGCAGATACCCCGGGTTGGCGTCCGGGTCGGCAAAGAACGGCTCGCCCGGCATGAACGCCACATTCTGCGCCAGCGCGCTGTCGAGCAAGGTGCGGGTGTCGAGCTTGTGCTTGAGGGTCAGCCAGAAGAACAGTCCACCTTGAGGGCTGTTCCACTCAGCGAGATCCGCGAAGTGCCGCTGCAGCGCGGCTTCGAAGGCATCGCGACGGGTCCGATAGAAGCTGCGCAGCTCCAGCAGATGCTGCTCGTAGTGCTCGCTGCCGATCCACTGCAACGCCTGCCATTGCCCCACGCGATTGGTGTGCAGATCCGCCGATTGCTTGAGCTTGAGCAGATGCGGAAACAGGTCAGGCGTGGCGATCAGGTAGCCGACGCGCAAGCCCGGCATCAGGGTTTTCGACACGGTGCCGGTGTAGATCCAGCTGGCTGTTTTCAGGCGGCTGGCGATGGGCCGCGCGCTGCCGCCGTCGAACGTCAGCTCGCGGTAAGGCTCGTCTTCGATCAGGGTGACGCCGAATTCGTCGAGCAACGCCGCCACCGCATCCCGCGCGGTTTCGCTGTAACGCACCGCCGACGGATTCTGGAATGTGGGAATCAGGTACGCGAACGACGGCGAGTGCTGCTCCAGTCGCTGACGCAGCGCTGCAAGGTCCGGGCCTTCGGCGAGCAACGGGACGGTCAGGCAGTCGGCGCCGAACAGCTGGAAGATCTGCAGCGCGGCCAGATAGGTCGGCGCTTCGAGGAGGATTTCGGTGCCCTTGTCGATGTACAGCTTGGCGGCCAGGTCCAGCGTCTGCTGGGAACCGCTGACGATCATCACCTGACTCGCGTCGCAGTCGATGCCCAACGCCCGCGCCTGGGCGGCCAGCGCTTCACGCAACTGCGGCTCGCCTTCGCTCATGCCGTACTGGCCGACGCTGCGCGGCATGTCAGACCATTCACTGTTCGGCAACATGGCTTCGGCCGGCAATCCGCCCGCGAACGACATCATCTCCGGGCGCTGGGCGGCGGCGAGGATTTCGCGAATCAGTGAACTCTTCAAACGGGTAACGCGTTCGGAAAATGGCATCGGATCACCGCTGGCGGAAAGAAAGGGGAATACGTCAAACTGCTTGACCGAAATTACGATGCCGCGCACGGATACGTCAATATGCTTGACCTTAAAAATTCATCGACCCAGCAAATTGCCATGGAAGCGTTTTTCTTCGGCTACCAGGCGTTCACTGCCAAAGCCGATGAAATGCTCGACCGCCGTGGCCTGAGTCGGGTGCACCAGCGCATTGTGTTTTTCATCGCCCGCTATCCGGGCCTGAGCGTCAAGGAACTGCTCGGCAAACTGGGGGTGAGCAAGCAGGCGCTGAACACACCGCTGCGGCAGTTGATCGAGATGGAACTGGTGCTCAGCGTCGCACCCGAGGACGACAAACGTAAGCGCCTGCTGGAGCTGACCGCCGAGGGCCGCACGTTTGAAGAGTCGTTGCGCCGCGAGCAGGTCAAGCTGTTGCAACGGGTGTTCGCCGAAGCCGGGCGTGAAGCGGTGGATGGCTGGATGGCGGTGAATCAGGCGCTGGGCAACACGATGACCCGCGGCTGATCGGCCGCGTTACAGGGCACTGCCGAAACTGTGCCGACCATTGCGCCGATGGCTGTATTGCAACGGGGCATGACCACTGCGTATAGGCTGGCTGCTCTGTTCAACCGCCGCGCCAAGGATAGACCCGCATGACTGACGAGCCCCTCGCGCCATTGCGACCGCTGACCGACTCTTCGCCCTCCGCCATCGTCGCCGGCTTCATCGCCATGATGACCGGTGTCACCAGTTCGCTGGTGCTGATGTTTCAGGCCGGTCAGGCTGCCGGGCTGACCTCGGCGCAGATTTCCTCGTGGATCTGGGCGCTGTTCATGGGCATGGCGGTGTGCAGCATCGGCCTGTCGCTGCGCTATCGCTCGCCGATTACCGTGGCATGGTCGACGCCGGGCGCGGCATTGCTGATCACCAGCCTGGGCGGCGTCGCCTACCCTGAAGCGATCGGCGCGTTCATCACCTGCGCGGTATTGGTGATCATCTGCGGCATCACCGGCAGCTTCGAACGGCTGGTCAAGCGTCTGCCGACGTCACTGGCGGCGGCCCTGCTGGCGGGCATTCTGTTCAAGATCGGCAGCGAAATCTTCGTCGCCGCGCAACACCGCACCGGCCTGGTGCTGGGCATGTTCTTCACCTATCTCATCGTCAAACGCTATTCGCCACGCTACGCCGTGTTGGTCACCTTGCTGGTCGGTGTGGCGTTGTCCGGCATGCTGGGTCTGCTGAACTTCAGCGGCTTCGCCCTCGAAGTGGCGATGCCGGTGTGGACCACGCCTTCATTCTCCATCGCTGCGACCGTCAGCATCGGCATCCCGCTGTTCGTCGTCGCCATGACCTCGCAGAACATGCCGGGCGTCGCAGTGCTGCGCGCAGACGGTTATCAGGTCCCCGCCTCGCCCCTGATCACGGCCACCGGCATACTCTCGCTGATCACTGCTCCGTTTGGCGCCCACGGCATCAACCTCGCGGCCATCAGCGCCGCCATCTGCACCGGCCCCCACGCCCACGAAGACCGTGACAAACGCTACACGGCGGCGATCTGGTGCGGGATTTTCTACGCCATCGCGGGGGTATTCGGCGCGACGCTGGCGGCATTGTTCGCGGCATTTCCCAAGGAACTGGTGTTGTCGATTGCCGCATTGGCCCTGTTCGGCTCGATCATCAACGGTCTGACCGTGGCCATGAACGAGCCCAAGGAACGCGAAGCCGCGCTGATCACCTTCATGGTCACCGCGTCGGGGCTGACGCTGTTTTCCATCGGTTCGGCGTTCTGGGGGATTGTCGCGGGGGTGTTGACGCTGGTGATATTGAACGGCCGCAAGGCCTGAGTCTTATTTAGAGCGGCCCAAGAAACGGGCCGCCGAATTCACAGCTTGAAGTGCCCGACCATGCCTTTCAGCTCCAACCCCAGTGATGCCAGTTCGATGCTTGACGCCGCGTTGCCCTGCATCGCCAGCGCGGAGTGATCGGCACTGGCACGGATGCTGGTGACGCTGCGGTTGATCTCTTCCGCCACCGAACTCTGCTCTTCCGCCGCCGCAGCAATCTGCTGGTTCATCTGTTGGATCATCGACACGGCCGCGGCAATGCTGCCCAGCGCGCTCTCGGTTTGGAGGGCGTCGCTCACCGCCAGTTTGACCAGCTCGCCACTGCTCTGAATCTGCGCCACTGACGCCTGGGCGCCGCTTTGCAGGCGGGTAACCAGCCGCTCGATTTCTTCGGTGGATTGTTGCGTGCGCTTGGCCAACGCGCGAACTTCATCGGCCACCACCGCAAAGCCCCTGCCCTGCTCCCCCGCCCGCGCCGCTTCGATGGCCGCGTTCAGTGCCAGCAGGTTAGTCTGCTCGGCGACGCTTTTGATCACGCCGAGCACTGTGCCGATGTTGTGGATTTCCGCGCTGAGGTTCTCGATCGAATCGCTGGCGGAACGGGACGACGACGCCAACTGTTCAATCCGCTGCATGCTCTGGCGCACCACGGCCTGGCCGGAATCGACCTTGGTGTCGGCAGTCTGCGCCGCGAGCGCCGCTTCCTCCGCGTTGCGTGCGACGTCGTGAACGGTAGCGGTCATCTGGTTCATCGCCGTCGCCACCTGCTCGGTTTCCTCCTTCTGGCTGCTGACTTCCAGATTGGTCTGCTCGGTCACGGCCGACAGGGAATGGGCGGACGTCGCCAACTGCTCGATGCCCGCCTGCAGGCCGCTGACGATGGTGCTCAAGCCCGCGCCCATCTGCTGCATCGCTTGCATCAACTGGCCGATTTCATCTTTGCGGGTGACGTTCACGGTGCGGCTCAGGTCCCCGGCCGCAATCCGCTGGGCCGTGGCAATCACGCTGCGCAACGGCGCGACGATCAGGCGCGTTATCACCAACGCCGCGATCAGCCCGACCAGCAGCGCCAACAAGGACGAGCCGATGATCATCATCGCGTTGGCCTGCAACTCCCTCTGCATCGACTGGCCTTCCGCGTCATAGGCCTGATTGACCTGCTGCACCACGGCTTTGGCGTTGCTCGCCAGTTGTTGCGAGACCTTCGCTTCCGACTCCAGCAGCCCGGTGTATTCGTTGAGCTTGTCGCTGAAATTGCTGATGTGCCCGCCCACTTCGGTCAGCACCGTGAGGTAACCGGCGTCCTTGATCACGCCCTTGAGCTGCTCGGCCAGTCCCTGGGCCTGCACCGCCTGCTCGATCTTGCCGGTCTTGACCTCCTCGCCCGAGCCCGTCTTGCGGCTCTTGTCGAGGCGCACCCGGGCTTCATCCATGGCCTGCATCATCAGTTTCGACACCTGGCTGACCTGACCGGCCTGCTCAATGAATTCCGCGCCCTGCTGGCCCTGGGAATCCTTCAGCGTGTAGGCACCGTCGTCGGCCAGCCCCGCCTGCAACACGTCCAGGTTATTGGCGACGCTGGACACCGACCAACTGGCCATTTCCAGCGCCAGGTCCTTGCTCTGACTGATACTGACGAACTCGTCGAACGACGCACGATAGGCCGCCAGCGCTTGCTGCACCTCGCCCATCACCTGCGCGTTGATCGGCGCGCCCGCCTTGAGCTGCTCCGCTTGGGCATTCAAGCCATCGAGCCCGGTGTGAACCTGATCGACCACCTTCGGATCGCCGTGCAAGGCGTAATCCTGCTCCAGCAACCGCACGCGATTCGCGTCGCCGTTGAGTGCCGTCATCGCCTTCAGGCTGTCGAAATGCGCGCTGATGGACCGCAACGACCAGACCCCGATGGCCGCGACCAGCGCCGTCAACAGCAGCACCAGCACGAACCCGATGCCCAGCTTCTTGGCCATCCCCAGATTGGCGAAACGCGTCTTCACGGCCGACATCATCAGTTTCCGCTCCACAGCTTGAGGGCGCACATGGCAAGGCCACCCGCGCACGGCCAATCAATATCCGTGAAGATTCGCAATGCCCACGGGGCAAAACAAGGTCTTGACGGCAGAATGATGGCAAAAAGCTAGATCGAAGTCGCTTCCAGAACGGTGATCGTCGTACTAGCGCGTGGCCGGAGCCACCGTCAGCGTGCCCGCCTCGGTGTCCAGCACCGCACGACTGCCCAACGCCACCGCCAGATTGGGGTCGCCATGGCCGATGGACAGACCGCCGAGCACCGGAATGCCCAGATCACCCAGACGCTCGATCAAGACATCGGGCGGCCGGATCGGGTTATTGCCGTGACCCGGCTCGCTGAACTGACCCAACGCGATACCGCCGAGCCGTTGCAGAATCCCGCAATTGAGCAGGTGAGTGATATTGCGGTCAACCCGATACGCCAGCTCGCCAACGTCTTCGAGCAGCAGGATCGCGCCCTCCAAGTCGGGCATGAACGGCGTGCCGATGCAGGTGCTCAGCATGCTCAAGTTACCGCCAAGCAAGACGCCCTCCACCGTCCCCGACGTACGCACGGTGAAAGTGGGTTCGGCCGGGTCGGCATGAATGATGGAAGGCTCGGTGCTCATCAATGCGTGCTTGAGCGTGCTGGCAAAGATGCCGCCTTTTTCCAGCTGCGCGGCGATTGGGCCGTGAACTGTGGCGAGGCCTGTGTGGGTCCAGAGTGCGGCGTGCAAGGCGGTGATGTCCGAGAAACCGACTACCAGTTTCGGGTCGCGGAGCACGGCGTCGTAGTCGAGTTGCCCGAGGATGCGTTGAACGCCGTAGCCGCCACGGTTGCACAGGACAGCGCGGATTTCAGGGTCGGCCAGGGCGTCGTTTAGATCGGAAATGCGATTGGCGTCGGTGCCTGCCAGGAACCCGATGTTGTCCAGAGCGTGGGGGTAGACGCGGGGGCGTAATCCCCAGGCCGTGAGTTCACGCACGGCTGCTTCCACCCGGGCTTCGGCGACCGGGCCGGCTGGGGATACCAGCGCTACGGCGTCGCCAGCGCAAAGGACTTGGGGGTGGAGGGTTGGGCGGGAGGCAGGCATTTTTGGAGGCTCGGCGGGTGTTTGGTGATGGGTGCAATGTAGAGCAGTGGGGGGAGTGAATCCAGTGGGGGATTGAGCGTATTGTGCGAGATCCGCGGAAGAAGTAATCGTAAATTGGCGTGTGAATTGTGATGGATTTTGATAATCAAAGCCTTCGCAGCGTGAAATGAAGATTCACGGCAGCGCTCTATCGCGGGATATGCGGTGGAGTGACGGATTTCTTCAAACGCGTCTGCCTGTCAGACGACTAACGTACAACGGTGCCTTATGAATGCTAGCTGACGCATGGGCGTGGCAGCTTCGTGATCATGTGAGTGGCAGCTCCCTGCCTGTAGTTGCCACTGGACAGACCACTACTAGCCAAGAGCTATTGCCGTGAAACGCCGAATACGCCCCAGTGCCGTTGAACTCGAGATAACGTTCAGTCCGAATAAAGTGACGCGTCTTAACCACTTCCCGAAATGCTTTCAAGATGCCGCTATCTCGGCCCTGCATCCAGCATCGGTGGTCGTGATGGAGCAGTCTTCATTACCATTGAACGGAGTCAGTGATATGAGCGACCTGACCGATTCGCACCCCGCAACGCCGTCTGAAGCTACGGCGTTGATTGCAATCCCAAAATGGTCTCTAGCATACCGTACTCAGCAGATTAACGAGATTCACCAGACTAATAAGGTAAGTTCCACCTCACTGGTATTTTAATCACGGATTCAATTAGGAGCTATTCATGCCAACAATAAAAATCCAGCTTAAGACTAAGAATTATTCACATATTGGCGATCCATATTCATTCAACACCGACTATGTTCCGAGGGTAGGAGAACTGCTTGACATGACCCATGTCTTAGGCACCAAGATGAACTCGATCTTTATCGTCCGCAGCGTGATCAGCGTCCTAAAGGAGAATGAAGGTCTAGTTCCACATCTAGTTGCTACTGAATGGTACAAAGGTCTTCGCTCCGAGGTGCTGGAAGAGTTTGGTTGGCTCCCTCAATCACCAGACACTATTAAATCATATGATGAAGATCAAATATTCTGGTGACACCTTATACCAACTTATTAGGCCTATTCAAAACGGCTAAAACCATTGGGTTCATGCGCAAAATATTTTAAATCAACGAGGGCTAGCGGTGAACAATAACACCCAGATCATTTTATGCCCTAACTTTGAGCCAAACTGTGCGCCCGGAGAAAGTTTTAGCCTAGGTAATCTCATAGTGATCGAAACTCCCGTCATTAATGGGGATTTTCTTGTGCACGGAGATACTTACATTACACTGGAGTGCGACAAGGCGTCGATAGATTTGCCGTCACCTGTCTCAGGCCGAGTTGTGCGGATGTACGCAAAAATTGGCGACGAGGTCACACAAAACTCGCCAATTATAGAAATCGAGGTTTTGAAAAATGTCGTTCGCGACGACCTGTCCATAGGGCAGCCATCAACGCAAGTGGGCGGTCCGAACACAGTGTTCTTGGTTCACGGACACAACGAGGCTATCCGCGAGATGTCGGCCAGGTTGCTCGAAAAGCTCGGCCTGACCGTCATAATTTTGAATGAGCAAGCTGGCGCTAGCGACACTCTCATAGAAAAGTTAGAGCGATACGCCAATGTTCACTTTGCTGTAGTGCTCATGACGGCTGATGACGTAGGGGGCCAAAAAAATGCAGCAGATCGAACGCTTCGAGATCGTGCGAGACAGAATGTTGTCCTAGAACTAGGATACTTCATGGGTAAAATCAACCGCAGACGCGTCTGCGTGATCTACGAAAGAGGAGTTGAGTTACCTTCGGACTACTACGGGGTCGCTTACATTGAGCTAGACAATGGCGGAGCCTGGCGCTATTCGCTTGCCAAAGAGCTTAAAGGCGCAGGGCTCGGTGTAGACCTAAACAAGCTTTAATCACGACAATTTTCGCCAGCGTTCCATTATGAGGAAATCAATAGAATGTATTATCACGTGATTATCCAGCCAAAATCCGACAAAGGCTATGGCGAGTATAAAACCGATCTAACTAGAGAGCAGTTGATATCGAGATTCGTGGAGCCATACGAGCAAGGTCTGCCAATTATAATTAATGGCAAGACAGTACAACCCGAGGATCTCGACAGAATTAAAATCTCCGAAAGTGAAAAGACAATTGAATCCTTTGTAGCGCAGATAAAATACGAACATGATCGATCATCTGTAGCATTCATAGGCGGCCCCTCTTACTCTTACCTTGCAATAGGTCGCGCAAAAGACGTGACAGATGATTACATTGAAGGTCCAGTCGGATATAAGAAATCTAAACAAACGCTAAAAACCCAGAAAGCAGCGAAGAGCGTCACTGCGTCCGCGAAGGTTTTCATTGTTCATGGTCATGATGAAACAGCCCAGAATAAGGCTGCAAGATTTATTGAAAAACTGGGACTCGAAGCCGTAATACTTCATGAAAAGGCCAGCTCAGGCCGAACTATTATCGGAGATAAGGGGACTGATTTATTTCGCTTGAAAATCAACCCGTCCCCTTTTTGCTGGTCTGAGTTAGCTGTTGCTTAAGCACATTACGTGGGTCGCATGGTCATGATCTGTTCGCGTGAAGCCACACTTCAGATAAAACGCGTCGCCTTCAGCGGTATCCGTGAAAAGGCACACGCTCTGAAAGCGCAGAGCGGCATGTGCAACAAGCTCCGTTACCAGCATTCTTCCAACGTGATGCCCTCTTGATGAAGCGCTGACATAGACCCGTCTCAGCCTGGCCATGTTCTCTTTGGCATAGGGATCAACTGAAAGGCCTCCGATGCCTATCAGCTGCTGGTTTCGATACGCAGCCATCAGACACTCGCCGGGGGCATCGAAGCGGTTTGCTCCTGAGTTCCATTCGTCAATCAGGCGGGTAAGGAACCTGAAGCCCTCGCGCACCGCCTCTTTCTCCAGCGCCCGAATCTGTGTGGGCAGATGGGTGACCAGTTGAATGTCGACTTGGCTCATGTGTCTTCCTTGATAGAGTGCAGACCTATCTAGCTCACAAGGCGTCGTCCGACCAGTCACACAGGATGGGATGCCCTGCCGTACGTGATTCCACCGTCGTTCGGCGTCATTGGGCGGCCTTTCAGGCGCCGCCGTCGAGGTCGTGCATTTGGGCCACTATGTTCATAAAGACCCAGGCATCCCCCTTGTCGTACGTCTCCAGTGCTTCGCTACCGCCGAGAAACGGGTACGGCTGCGGGATGTAGACCTGATCTTCGGCAAGGGGGCCCAGATGTCGGAATAGATCGGCAACGTGGTCCGAATCCAACACATACAGCTCGAACCCCGGCTCTTTTAGTACCTCCGCTTCAAAGTCTTCGACTGACGGGTGGCTTCCGTACGACTTTGCCGCGCACTTGAAAGGGTGCAGCACGAGGTACTCTGAGTCGTGAGGGTTGCGAAGAAAGAAATGGCCGAGGCTTGAGTAACCCACAACCTCTGTGTGGTTCGGGAAGCTGGCGGCCCACGCGCCCAGATCGCTTGAGGGGCGAACCGAAAACAGAGTGTAGAGAACAGGTCCGGATGGCTTTCCGAATATTTTGGAGAACAGTCCCAAGGTTAAACCTCAAGTTGAGCGCTTTGTAGCAAGAACGCGCTGGTAAATTTGTGTGGTCGAAAACGACAGGCCGCTACATTCGATTTGGCGAACTGATTCGGATCTCACATCTGGTAGAAAGACTGTGACATTGTCTTGGTTCGATCTCTTTCACGCTTTAACAAAGCCAAGCAATGATCGCAGCCACCCTGCCGACTTCCTTTCATAGAAAGGCGTGGTTTCCTTGAGGAAGTAGTCGCTAAGGCCTTCCCCCCCTTGGTCACGCGATAGAGGTCAACGGGTTCGCCATCCGGAGCGGTATCTCCGGCAACACTACCGGCTTCGCGCATGACTCGTTCAATGTCTCCGTCCGCTTCAATACCAATGATCAGATGAGGCTTTTGATCAACCGATGCGTCATGCATCAACGCCAGAAATGCACGTTTTACGTTGCGATGTTTGGCGAGTAACTGCGTGAGCGAATTGACCATCCTTGACGGGTATTGCGACGGCTGTCCGAGCAGTACGTTCGTGTTTTTTTCGACCGTGCGCTGCGCCGGCTTCTGGCCGATCCCGTCGGAGAGCAAATGGCGCACTTCCTCCGGCAAGAACTCTTTACCGTAAGGAGACTTTGGATTGAGGAAAAGCGGCGCGCCCAGTGTGATTTCAAACAGCGATCTTGCCGGGATCTCTACGTAGGACTCTTCGCTCTCTATGGATGCCTGGAGTGTTTGCAATGAAGAGAAAAACGGGATGACCGGGGAGCCGTCAGCTTTGTGCCAATTCGCGATGCTGATGTCGCTACCCGCTTCGAGCGTGACATGACCTTTGCCGGTCCCGGCAGTGCCAAGCACGTAGACGGTGGAATTCAACAGCGTCGTGAAAAAGTCAGGTCGATGGGCCGGTTCATCCGCCGCCATCCTGAGTGATTGTTCGAGGGTGTTTTCTTGCTGGGTATCCATGATATCCATCCGTGGTTCAATCAAAAATGAGCGCAAACAGCGCGTAGTTTTTCACGTGATTGTGAAAACAGGAAGAACAGTAAACGAATGAATCTGGGGCAAACGGCAGTGTAAGGAGCAGCGGACTCAGTCTAAGGCAAGTACGCCTATGGGCAGGCGATGATTAACCTCGAAGCTGCCGCAGCAGTGCAAACAGCTCCCATACAATGCTGTAGCCGGCCACGATACCCAAGTGCTGAGACCTACAGCACTCGCCAACATTGATTGAAGTTTAGTAATCAGGGTCATGTTCCGTCCCTCAGCGGGTATATCGCTTAACCTTATCGGTGAGCATTGATTTCGGTTTGTCCTGACTCGCCGTCGCCGCGCCGTTGCTGTGGCAAATTCACGGCGGCCTACCGCAGCCATCCAGCACCACAATGTTTGGTATCAGCGGCGAACCGCAACTGCTGCTCGCATCGCCCACCATCCCAAAGACCGAGTATTCGCGACAGATCGCTTCTGGCTGGTTCCCGCACTTCGCAACAGGCAGCTGTAGGTCGACAGCTGTCGCAGGCAATAGGTTTCTAGCCAGGTCGGAATACGCAAGATGAATAAACGCATGAACCGGCTATCGACCTTGGATGCAACGATGGCACTATGACCCCCTTAGGAGAAAGGTAACGTTCGGCGCAAAGCAAGCCGGACGTCATGCGCATAGGGACAGGGAAGATGGCTTCGATAAAGATGGATGGTGAGGACAAGACCGGAAAGATCAGCGATTGGACGATTCGCTGGAGCGACCAGTACGAAGCCCTGGAACTGACCTGTCACTTTCCTTCCAAAAAAAAATACACCCGCCCGCTCAGTAATTGCCAAGTTTCGCCCAGCCGCGACTTGACCAACGTATTGCTGCAAAAGCCCGGCAGCATGATAGCTACGCCCATTGCCAAGGCTACGATTTACGACGAGCGATACGCCGTAGTGCACTACCCGGGCGTCAAAAAGCCTTATGTCTACAAGATGGACAGCATCGGTTTGACCGCGCCGACAGCGATGAAGGAAACGCCGGTCTTCCGCTATATCACCGTCGTTGCGAATGCCCGGCGGGATCAGGCTGAGTCCAAGACTGATCGCGACATTGCCGACAATGTGGTGCGCCAGCTAAACAAACTTCCCGCCATCGCCGGTACGGCGTTGGATGCCTATTGTACGGGCCGCAACGGCACGCTGACGCCGGGTCAAGGGCTTATTTACCCGTTCGGGCTTAACGAGAGTCAGCTTCAGGCGGTCGAGCGAGCGTTCAGCGCGCAAGTGAGCGTGATCGAGGGCCCGCCAGGGACCGGCAAGACCCAGACAATCCTCAATATCCTGGCCAATATTTTGTTACGTGGGCAGACGGTAGCAGTGCTGTCGAACAACAATGCTGCCGTAGAAAACGTCTATGAAAAGCTGGAGAAGTACGGCCTGGGCCACTTGGTCGCCCAACTCGGGAACCAGAAAAAACGTGAGGCCTTCTTCGCTGACCTGCCTGCTTGGCCAACATGCGCGCACGAGCCTGCGCCGTCCCTGGAGGATATCCAAGCGTTGCTGACCCGCTTGAAGCAGCACCTGCAAGAGCACAACAGGGCGGCACAACTGCAAATTGAGCTGGACGAGCTGGTCATTGAGCGACGCCACTTGCAGCAGTGGCAAGCAGAAAGCGATGTGCGGCTCACAGGCTCTCTCGACAAGTACGGCCTGACACCGCGCAAGACTACTGACCTCATGGCCTACCTGGCTTACCTCGGCGAACAGCGCATTCATCTCAAAGACCGAGTCGAGCTGCTGTTCAAATTTAGAATCTTTCGCACCAAGCCATTCGCCAATAGCGAAGCGCGCATGGCTGTTTTCCAAGCATTGCAGATGCATTACTACGATGAGTCGCTTCGGCACAAGGAAGCGGAGCTCCGGGCGTGCCGTGAATCGTTGGCACGTGCGAACTTCACAGCCTTGCTGAACGAACTTACATCAGCGTCCATGCACCATCTGAAGCAGCATCTGCAACTTCAGGTGCCGCCGTCGGATAGCTTTGATGCCAAAACTTACTGCAAGCATTTCGACGTCTTTGTGAAGCGCTTCCCTATCCTTGGCAGCGGCACGCACTCGATCGTGAACTCCATCGCGCCGGGAGCAGTTCTCGACTACGTGATCATTGACGAAGCTTCTTTGCAAGACATCGTGCCAGGCATCCTGCCGCTAGGCTGCGCAAAGAATCTGATCGTTGTTGGAGACAACCGACAGTTGCCGCATATACCTGTGTCACTCGGGCTTCAAGCGCCCGCCGATGTCTACGATTGCGAGCGCTACAGCTTGCTGGATTCGTGCATTGCCGTGTTCCAGGACGCGCTGCCCAGAACTCTGCTGAAAGAACATTACCGCTGCCACCCCAGGATCATTCAGTTCTGCAACCAGCAGTTCTACGACAACGCGCTAGTGCCAATGACACAAGACAAGGGCGAAGATCCCCTGCGCCTGGTAGTTACAGCCAAGGGTAACCACGCCAGGACTAACACCAACCTTCGGGAATTGGACTCTCTGCTGAAGGTGCTTGAGGACGAGGGGGAGCCCGTCGGAGTGGACAGCGAAGGCCGCGGGTACATCGCTCCGTTTCGGGCGCAGGTCAGCCTTTCCGGCACGCACTTACCGACGGATTTCGTGAAGGACACCGTGCACAAGTTTCAGGGCCGCGAATGCGACGAAATTGTCTTCTCTACCGTCCTAGACAAGAAGCGCTACAACCAAATGCAAAAACGCCTGGATTTCGTCGACGATCCACGCATGATCAACGTGGCAGTTTCGCGGGCCAAACATCGCTTCACCCTGGTGACCGGCGATGAGGTATTTACTGACAACAATGGCCACATCGCTGCGCTGATCCGCTACATCAGCTATTACGCGCAAGGCGAGCATATCGTGCGCGCGCCCGTGGTATCGGCATTCGACTTGCTGTACCGCGAGTACGACCAGTCGCTCGCCCGCCTGGACGCCCGCCTTAGGGCTGAGGATTCGCGCTACAAGTCCGAGCAGATCATTGCTCAGTTACTGCGCGAGGCGCTGTCAGCCCCGCCCTATCAGGCACTGAAATATCACACCCAGATCCAGCTGGATCAGCTTGCATCGCCGGGTAGCCTCGACTGGACGGAGCGCCAGCGGGCGTTCATGAGGCGCGCCAGTTGCGATTTCGTGATCTATTTCAAAGTAGGCAAGAAACCGATAGGAGTAATTGAGGTTGATGGGGGTTACCACGACCAACCCGTCCAGGCAGCTCGGGACGCCATGAAAAATGAGATTTTGGCCAGAATTGGTATTCCGATTCTTCGGCTGCGGACAGTTGAGAGTGACATCGAGCGGAGAATTGGCGACTTTATTGGGCAGTGGGCGAGTCCTACGCAGAGTGCCTAAGCGCTGCGGCGGCGGGCGTCATTCGCCGCTGGTAGATTTCGATCCGAAGCTGCCTGTAGCCAGGACGAAAGCTGGTGGATCGAAGGTTCCCGAAAGTGATCTGGCTGCCACACGAAGACATCATTAGGTTGGCGAGACTCAAAATTGGTCTTTGTTTCGCCTCAGTGATCGGATCGAAGCAACTGCTGGTGAGAGATCGCTTTCGATCCCTCAATATGAGACGGATTTACTTCACCCAGCAAATAAATCCGTTCCCCTTTACAACATCGCGAATGGCCAATGGTCGCAACGCGGGGTTCCACGCTGCGACAGTTCCCGGCGCGCGCAAATGTGGCTAGTGGGGAGGCATAATTATTGACTGATCAGACGCGACGCTAGATTAAGAGCGATGAGACAAAGAATCAATACAGAACCCAAAGCGATGGGAACAACCAGAAGTTTTTTATAGTAACTAGGGAGGCGTCCAACCTCTCCAGCATCGACCAAACCTCGTTTAGCATGGATCTTTGGCATCATTACTACGGCAGCAATAACTCCACCCCTCATGACTTTTCCAATCAAACCAGCATTACCCCACACTTTTCGCGTATCACTCACATAAGAGCAGTTGGTCAGACGACTCTCGATAGCGTCAATATACTTATGGGCAATAGACGCTATTGAAAAACACACTAACGACAAAAGCAACAATACGATCCCGTTAGCCAAGCCAATCTGAATGCTATTCATTTTCCGAATTTACCGTATAAAACATCACCAAATGCTTCGCCGCCCGCTCCACCTAAGGCTCCACCGCCCATTCCTCCTAATGCCCCTCCGACAACTCCGCACGCGAGTGTACCCATTCCGCCAGTGGGAACACCAATGATTACGCAAGCAGCTCCTGCAGCAAAACCGCCCACATATCCCATGAAACCAGCTCCTGCTAAACTTCCAAGGAGAGAGCTGCTTTCAACATATTTTGCTCTTGTACACTGCTCCTCGCGTCCCACCGCGCAAGCATTTCGAATTGCCAGTGCGGTGGCGCCTACATCAAGCGCTGTCCCAATATAGGTGCCTCGTTTTACCCATTTAACGGCCTGCGCCACCCCAGATACCATCAGTTCCCTCAACAGAGTCAGCTACGGACAATGAAGGTACTTGAGCGCAAACGCCAGCTTGCCCAGAGCCCTTATCCCCTTGTGCGAATACTCGGTGAAATCACCTTGGGCATCGATAACGTGTAGCAGGTCTTGTGATTCCAGATCCACCGTCAGCCTCGTTTGGCGACTTCATCGAGTGGCTTTCGCCAAACGCCGATTGACCGCGACAGTGTTACTTCTCAGCAACCAGCAGGCTTATCAGCCATTCTTCCCTGCTTTTCTATCATCAGCCCCCTGCCCCCGCGTCACCTCAAACCGCCTGACATTCTTACGCAACCAACCCAGAAACCCATTGGCATCAGCCACCACAGGCTTAGCCTCCAACATCGCCGCCCGCGCCTTCGCCCGAAACTTCGCCAACCCCGCCAACGCCCCAATCAATTCCGGATGCTCCGCCAACCACGGCTCCAGATCCGCTCTGTCAATCCGGTAAATCATGCAGTCGGTGTACGCGCAAAAACGCGCCACCGTCGGGGTCGCGTCCAGGAAACCCGTCTCACCCAGCAGCTCACCCGGCCCCATGCGCCCTACCTCCAGCCAGCCATCCGGCCGTTGCAGCGAAGCCGACACTACCCCGGACTCAATAATGAACAGCGCATCAGGCACCACGCCCTCGGCCGGCACGATGTCTTTCGCCGGATAAGCGCCGAGGCGCATGTGCTGTTCCAGCTGCGCACGGTCGGCGTCGCTGAGCATGCGCAGCGCATTGACGGTGTTGAGCACGGCAGACTGTCGCGTTGCGGGGCGTTGCTGGTCCTGGCGGGTTTCGGTGGACGCGAGCTGCCGGTGAATGAGGTCGAACAGTTGATTGCGCACTGCTGAACGCCGGTCCCGGGACTTCACGTAGCCGGTGACTTCATACTCGACGATGCGCAGGCCGGATTTGACCACCACTGCCGATGGCGCGGGCTGGGCGAGTAATTCACGGCAACCGAGCAGCGCTTTCTCCAGGGAGTCCAGCACCAGGCTGGGGCGGAGACGGATGGACTGCTCGATGGACAGGGTGACGGAGTGGAAATGGTCCGGTCGGCTGAAGTTGACGATGCGGGTCTTGGCGGCCATGGCGTTGGGGATCACGGCCATGCTGCCTTCGGCGGTCAGCAGGTGGGTGGAGCGCCAATCGATTTCGATGACCTTGCCTTCGATGTCATCGACGCGAATCCAGTCGTCCACCCGAAACGGCTTGGTCGCGTTGAGGACGATGCCGGAGAACACATCACCCAGGGTGCTTTGCACAGCGAGGCCGAAGATGATCGCCACGGCGCCGGAGGTGGCCAGCAGGCCTTTGACCGGCAGGTCGAGCACGTAGCCGGCCGCCGCCACTGATGCGACGAGGAAGATGATCGCGCCCATGACGTCTTGCAGCAGATGACCCTTGCCGCCGATCCGTGGCTCCATGACCACGACCGCGAGCACCGTCAGGGTCCGCGCGCCAAACAGCCACCAGGCGATGGTCAGAATGGTGGCCAGCACATGGCGGGGAACGGACCAGTCGGCGGGCACCGGATACAGCGGACTGAGCCCGCCATCGAGCAGCGCCATGCTGAACAGCACGAACAGCACAAGGCGGCACACAAGCTTGCGCCGCAGCCAGCGCGGGTGCAGCCACTGCCAGAGCGTGAGGTCGATGACCAGCAGCACGGCAGCGCTGATCAGCGGATAGGCGAACCACAAATGATCCATCGACGTTCCCTGAGGGTGGACAGCCCGTGGAGCTTAGCTGAATACCTCGCAGGGAGCGCCAGTGTGCTTTTTTGCTGAAAGGGTCTGATCGATCAGAACGCCGTGACGCCCCCGTCCACTGCCAGCGAGTGACCGGTGGTGAACGCGGCGCCGTCGCTGCACAGGTAGAGCACGGCGGCGGCGATTTCTTCGACTTTGCCGATGCGGCCGACCGGGTGCATGGTCGCGGCGAATTCGGCCTTGCGCGGGTCGGCTTCGTGGGCGCGGCGGAACATGTCGGTGTCGATCACCGCCGGGCACACGGCGTTGACCCGGATGTGTTTCTTGGCGTACTCGATGGCGGCCGACTTGGTCAGGCCGATTACCGCGTGCTTGGACGCGCTGTAGATGCTCATCTTGGGCGCCGCGCCCAGTCCGGCGACCGATGCGGTGTTGACGATTGCCCCGCCGCCCTGGGCCAGCATCAGCGGCAACTGGTGTTTCATGCACAGCCAGACGCCTTTGACGTTGACGCCCATGATCGCGTCGAACTCGGCTTCACTGCCTTCGGCGAGGCGGCCCTTCTCGATTTCGATGCCGGCGTTGTTGAAGGCGTAATCGACACGGCCGTAAGCGTCCACGGCCTGGGCCATCATCTGCTGCACCTGGGCGTCCTTGGTCACGTCACACGGCAGAAACAGCGCTTCGCCTCCCGCCTGCCGAATCAACTGGGCCGTGCCCTCGCCGCCCGCGCTGTCCAGATCCACCACCAGCACTTTCAGGCCGTGTTCGGCGAACGCCAGCGCGGTCGCTCGGCCAATGCCTGCAGCGGCGCCGGTGACCAACGCAACCTGGCCGGAAAACGTCATGCTCATGGGATCGTCCTTTTTTTGTACGTATTAATAGGAGGCTCGGCACATGCCGTGGTGAGCCGCAGCTTAGCGGTCGCGACACAATCGGCGTCAGCACTATCAGGAGGCCGGTTGCCGGGCCATTGGTGGCGATGATGATCCGCGAAGTGCGCCATCAGCAGCATGGATCGGCGGGCATTCGGTACAGTGGCATTCCTTGCTGTCCGGACCGTTACGGTCTATCAATGCTGCGATCCGTAAACCTTCAGCCACCGCAAACGAGAGCCTGTCATGACTGCCTTGAACAACCGCCAATTCCTCCTCGCACGCCGCCCGGTGGGTGCTGCCAGCCGGGAGGATTTCACCTTCCAGACCGTGCCCGTTGCGGAGCTCGCCCCGGGACAGATCATGGTGAAAAGTGAATACCTGTCCCTGGACCCGGCCATGCGCGGCTGGATGAACGAGGGCAAGTCGTACATCGCACCGGTCGAGCTGGGAGCGGTGATGCGCGCGTTGGGTGCGGGCAAGGTGATCGAGTCGCAGCACCCGAAATTCGCGGTGGGCGATTACGTTCAGGGCGTGCTGGGGGTGCAGGATTATTTCGTCGGCGAGCCCAAGGGCTTCAACAAGGTCGATCCCAAGCTCGTGCCGTTGCCGGTGTACCTGGCGGCGCTGGGCATGACCGGCATGTCGGCGTATTTCGCCCTGCTCGAAGTCGGCCAGCCCAAGGCCGGTGACACCGTGGTGATTTCCGGCGCGGCCGGTGCGGTGGGCAGCATTGCCGGTCAGATCGCCAAAATCAAAGGCTGCCGGGTCATCGGCATCGCCGGCGGCAAGGAAAAGTGCCAAACGCTGATGGATGAGTTCGGCTTCGACGGCGCCATCGATTATAAGAACGAGGACATCCACGCCGCCCTGAAACGCGAATGCCCCAAGGGCGTGGACGTGTATTTCGACAACGTCGGCGGCGACATCCTCGATGCGGTCCTGACGCGCCTGGCGTTGAAGGCGCGGGTGGTGATCTGCGGCGCCATCAGCCAGTACAACAACAAAGAAGCCGTCAAAGGCCCGGCCAACTACCTGTCGCTGCTGGTCAACCGCGCACGCATGGAAGGTTTCGTGGTCATGGACCATGCGGAACACTTCGCCAAAGCCGGGATGGAAATGGCCGGCTGGCTGGCCCAGGGCAAGCTGAAGAGCAAAGAGCACATCGTCGAAGGCCTGGAAACTTTCCCCGAAACCCTGCAGATGCTGTTCAAGGGCGAAAACAGTGGCAAGCTGGTTTTGAAGGTATGAGGTTAAGGCGAGACCTCAAGGGGTGAGCCGTCACTGATAATCCGCTGAACAACTCACGGATAACGCTGCCAAAACCACCAGAGGGCGCACTCTGGTGTAAGCTCGTGCGCTGTTGATCCGACCCATCGAGAGGCTTATGCGGGCTCCCTTCCGACGTTCTACCCTTGCAGCGCTGTGCGGTTTTGAATCCTCCGGCACGGCGATCACGATTCTGCCGAGTGCCGCCGATTACCGGCAGACGCTGCTGGCAAAGATTGCCGCCGCCACCCGGCGGATTTACATCGTTGCCCTGTACTTGCAGCAAGATGAAGCCGGCCAGGAAATTCTCGATGCGTTGTATGCCGCCAAGGCTGCGCGGCCGGCGCTGGACGTCGTGGTGCTGGTCGACTGGTTCCGCGCACAACGCGGCCTGATCGGCGCCGGCAAACAGGCCGGGAACTCGGCGTGGTATCAGGCGCAGAACCTGGAACACGACCAGGAAGTGCCGGTGTATGGCGTGCCGGTGCAAACCCGCGAGCTGTTCGGCGTGCTGCACCTCAAGGGCTGCGTCATCGACGACTGTGTGATTTACAGCGGCGCCAGCATCAATAACGTCTATCTGCACAAGCTCGGCAAATACCGGCTCGATCGCTATCACCTGATCGACAGCAAAGGCCTGGCGGACTCGTTCCAGCGCTTGGTGCAGCAGTATATTCTGCCGTCTGACGCGGTGCATCGCCTCGACCTGCCCTCGCCGCCCAGCTCACGCAGCCTGCGCGGGGAGATTCGTCAGTTCCGTCAGCACCTCAAGCGCGCCAGCTATGACGTCAACGACGGCGTGCGAGACAACGGTGGGTTCCGGGTCATTCCGCTGCTGGGCATCGGCAACAAGAACCCGCTGAGCAAAACCCTCTGCGACCTGATCGCCGCGACGAACGAGCAACTGACGCTGTGCACGCCGTACTTCAACATGCCGCTGGTGGTGAAGCGCGAGATCAACCGCGCGCTGAAGCGAGGCGTGAAGGTCGACATCATCATCGGCGACAAGACCGCCAACGACTTTTTCATTTCGCCGGAGGAGCCGTTCAAGGTGATCTCCGCGCTGCCGTATCTGTACGAGATCAGCCTGCGTCGCTTCATGCAGAAGCATCAGACGGCGATCGCCAAGCACCAGTTGAATATTCATTTGTGGAAAGACGGCGACAACACCTATCACCTCAAGGGTCTGTGGTCGGACGACCGTTATACCCTGCTGACCGGGAATAACCTGAACCCGCGGGCCTTTCAGCTGGACCTGGAAAACGCCGTGCTGATCGATGACCCCAAGGGCGAATGGCTGAAGCCACGCGCGCAAGAGATCGCGCTGCTGATGCGCGATACCCATCGGGTCGGCAAGTTCGACGAGCTCGATACGCTGAGCGAATACCCGGTCGGCGTGCGCACCTTCCTGCGCCGTGTCAGCCGGGTCCGCGTCGAGCGCCTGCTCTACCGGATTCTGTAAGCCCATGGGCAAAAGCGCCGGCGTGCGTGCGCAACAGGCCGATCAGACCCGGGCGCGCATTCTCCAGGCGGCGATCACGGTGTTCACCCGCGACGGCTATTCCGGCGGGCGCATCGAGAAGATCTCCGCCGAAGCCGAGTCCAACGACCGGATGATTTATTACTATTTCGGCAGCAAGGAGAAGCTGTTCGTCAAGGTGCTTGAGCACACCTACGAGCAGTTCAACCGCGCCGAAAGCCTGCTGTCACTGGACCCGTCGACGCCGGTGGAGACGCTGCGCCAGTTGGTGGCCTTCGTCTGGGACTATTACGTCAGCCACCCGGAATTCGTTGCCATCCTCAGCATCGAGAACCTGCACAAAGGCAAGCACGCGCGCCAGTCCGGCGAGCTGCGACGCCTGTCAGGCGAAGCCGTCGGCGTGCTCAGACCGATCATTGATGCCGGTCAGGCGCAGGGGCTGTTTCGGCAGGACCTCGACATCAAGCACGTGTATTTGATGATCGCGTCGCTGTGCTACTTCTATAACTCCAACCTGCACACCCTCAGCTCGTTCCTGGGTCAGGACATGGCCGCGGAAGGAGAGCGCACGGACTGGTTGGCGTTTATTCAGGACCTGGTGATGCGCGGGGTGGCAAAGGCCGCTCAGACGCCACACATCTGAATTGTGGGAGCGAGCTTGCTCGCGAAGAGGCCAGTACATCCGCCAGATATTTAGCGGTCGAAATGCAGTCTTCGTGAGCAAGCTCACTCCCACAGGGGCCAGTACATCCGCCAGATATTTAGCGGTTGAAATGCAGTCTTCGTGAGCAAGCTCACTCCCACAGGGGCCAGTACATCCGCCAGATATTTAGCGGTTGAAATGCAGTCTGTGGGAGCGAGCTTGCTCGCGAAGGCGCCGGTACATCCGCTGAATATTCTGTGGCTGAGATACCGCTTTCGTGAGCAAGCTCACTCCCACAGGGGCCAGTACATCCGCCAGATATTTAGCGATTGAAATGCAGTCTTCGTGAGCAAGCTCACTCCCACAGGGGTCAGTACATCCGCCAGATATTTAGCGGTCGAAATGCAGTCTTCGTGAGCAAGCTCACTCCCACAAAAGCCAGTACATCCGCCAGATATTTAGCGGTCGAAATGCAGTCTTCGTGAGCAAGCTCACTCCCACACGGACTTTATTCAGCACAGGTCCAGCGCAGTCCCTGAAGAGTAAGTAAATCCCTCAGGCTTACCCAATCAGTGCGTTCCGGGATTGGCTTTCAAATGCGCCACCTTCTCTGACAACCCCGTCCACTGCGGCTCATTCGGCGCAAATCGGCTGCGCAGGTACGCCGCCAGGTCGCTGATCTGGGTGTCGGACAGGCTGTCCTTGAAGCCCGGCATGTAGCCCAGATCTGCCGTCGCCGGTTTGTCTATTCCCTGCTGAATCACCTTGATCAGATTGTCCGGCAGCGCGCTGTGAACGTTGGTGTTGGTTGCCAGCGAAGGGCTCACGCCAAACAGCTTCGGCCCCAGACCGTCGGCATGACACCCCTGGCACGAGCCTTCGAACACCCGCTGGCCATTGCTCAACGACTGGGGCGAAGCGGCGGGCATCTCTGCCAGACGAGTCGCCGTCGCCGGACGGGCATCAGCGCTGCCGGACGCCAGCTCATTCAACGCCGCCAGATACACCGCAATCGCCCGCACATCGCTCTTCGGCAGTTTCGCCAGTTCCGAGACCACCGGCCCCATCGGCCCAGCGGCCACACCGTGGGCATCGGAATACCCGCTGCTCAGGTAGTTGAACAACTGATCCTCGGTCCACGGCGTCGGCGCTTTCGACAGGCTGTTGAGCGCCGGCGCTTCCCAGCCGTCCACCGTGCCGCCCGCAAGAAACGACGTGCCGCCCTTCTCCGCTCCCAGCAGATCCCGGGGTGAATGACACGCTGCGCAATGGCCCAATCCATTGACCAGATACTGACCGCGATTCCACTGCGCGCTTTGCTGGGGCTGCGTCTGCACCTCGCCTTTGCGCAGGTACAAGGCATTCCAACCGGCCATCAACGGTCGCACATTGAAGGGGAAGCGCATGTCATTGGCGGGCTGTACCTGTTTCACCGGTGTCTGCGACATCAGGTACGCGTACAGCGCCTGCATGTCGGCGTCTTCGATATTTCTGAAAGCCGTGTAGGGAAACGCCGGATAAAGGTGTTTGCCACCGCGACTAATGCCGTCACGCATCGCCCTTTCGAACGCCGGATAGGACCAGTTGCCGATGCCGGTCTCCGGGTCCGGGGTGATGTTGCTGCTGTATAAAGTGCCGAAAGGCGTCTGCATCGCCAGCCCGCCGGCATTGCTGGCGCCATTCGGGGCGGTGTGGCAGACCGCGCAATCGCCGACCGCTGCCAGCAAACGCCCGCGCTCCAGGGTCGCCGACGACCAGGTGCCCGATGAAGGCGGCGTGATCGGCGCGATTTCCCCACGCCAGGGTAATGCGGTCGCGGCCATGCCCAGCAGCGCACCGAACGCTGCGAACAACGAACCGAACAGCCATTTCGAACGTTTGGCTTTCGGCGATTGCGGGGGTTGGCTATTGGCCTGCGTGCCTGCGCTGTTCAGCGCGGAAAGAATGCGTTCCGCCGTGATCGGCAGCTCGCGAAAGCGAATCCCGGTCGCGTCATACACGGCATTGGCAATGGCCGCCGCGCTCGGCACCGACGCTGACTCCCCGGCGCCCATGGGCGGCTCGGCCTGGCGCGGCATCATCATGACGTCGACCTTCGGCACTTCCGGGAACGTCAGAATCGGGTAGCCGCCCCACTCCTTGCTCGCCACCGTGGACTCCTCGAACGTCACCCGTTCCTTGAGCACGCGGCTGGTGGACTGAATGACGTTGCCGTGAATCTGGTGCTGCACGCCCGCGGGGTTGACCATCATGCCGGCGTCGTGGCCGAGCACCACGCGGGTCACCGACACATCGCCGGTGTGCTTGTCGATCGCCACGTCCGCGACCCATGCCGCCCAGGCCGCGCCGAAGCCGGGAAACTTGCTGTGGATGTAGCGCGCGTAGGCAAAACCGCGCCCGCGCAAGACGCCGTCTTCTTCCGGGATCTGCATCGGTTGGGTGCGCGGCGCCCAGTCGGCCCGGGCGGCGGTGGCACGAACCAGTTCGGCGGCACGCTCGTCGTGCAGATAACGAAGCCGGTACTCGATGGGGTCCACGCCGGCGGCGAACGCCAACTCGTCGATGTAGGACTCGTGTGCAAAGGTATTGGGAAGCGCCGACACGCCGCGCATCCACGAGGCCCGCATAATCGGCGCCATGTCGTGAATGGTGACGCGCATGTGCTCGATGTCGTAGGGCGGGATCGAGGTGCGATCGCCCATTTCGAACATCGTCGCCACCGGTTCCACGCGCCCGGTCAGCAGCAGGGCCAGAGTCGGCGAGTTGTTCGACGGGTAGCGGGTGCTGAAGTCGTAACCGGCGATGCCGCCGTCGGCGTTCAGCCCGCCGTCGACTTCCATCAATTGAGCGGTGCCTTTCGGCTCCCAGGCATGTTCCTGCTCACGGGTCAGTTGCACGCGCACCGGCCGGCCCACGGCGCGGGACAGCAGCACCGCGTCGGCGCAAACGTCGTCAGCGCAGTTGCGCCCGTAACAGCCCGCCGCTTCCATGCGGATGATGTCGATGCGCTCTTCCGGGTATTCCAGCAGCCAGGCCAGATCGGCGCGCAGCATGTGAGGGTTCTGCGTGCCGGACCAGACCCGAATGCCATCTTCGCTGTAGTCCGCCAGCCCGCACGAAGGTCCGATGGAGCCGTGAATCTGATAGGGCCACAGATAGGTTCGCGTCATCCGCTCGCTGGCCTGAGCCAACGCCTCTTCGACATTGCCCTGATCGAGCACCACCCGCTCAATGCTCGGGTTGTCGCGAATCGCTTGCTCGATGTTGCTCATGTCCGGCGACTGATGCTGCCACGGCTTCCAGGTGACCTTGAGCTCGCGCGCCGCCTTGGCCGCCTGCTCTTCACGCATCGCCACGATGCCGACGAAGTCGCGAATGACCACCACGCGGACGATGCCGGGAATGTGCGCGATCGAAGATTCGTCGACGTCCAGCAGGCTGGTGCCGACGAATTCGCCGGTGTCGTAACCGGCGTAGGGCGGACGTACGACGCGGCCATGGAGCATGTCCGGCAAACGCATGTCGTGCACGTAGGTCAATTCGCCAGTGGCCTTGCCCGGAATGTCCACACGGGCGGCGCCCTGCCCCACCAGCTTGTAGTCCTCCAGCCGCTTGAGTGGCGCATTGCCGGAGATGCGCAGTTCGACACGCTGATCGACCAGCAGTTGGCCAAAGGTCAGCTCGCGCCCGTCCTGCGACTTGATCGCCCCGCTTTCAATCACCAACGAATCCACAGCGACCGCCCAGCGCTGCGCGGCCTGTTGCAGCAGATAGCGCCGCGCCTCAGCGGCGGCATTGCGCAGGGGGATGGCCGATATCTGCAGCGTGGCGCTGGCGATGGTCGCGCCCTGATTCGGCGCACGCTCGGTGTCCCCCAGAATCATCGTCACCTGATCCATCTGCAGGTCCAGCTCTTCGGCGACGATCTGTGTCAGCGAGGTGCGGATGCCGGTGCCGAGGTCGACGTGGCCGTTGAAAGCGTAGACGCGGCTGTTCTGATCGATGGCGATGAACAGCCCCAGCTCCATGGGCCGGACCGTGGGCATGCCGCCTTTGGCCACCGGACCGGACGGCGGCAGGATGTCGTCGACGATCAACAGCACGCCGTTTTGGGCGAGCAATTCATCGCGCGTGGGCAAATTCTGGGTCATTGGACGGGATCCGGGCTGGGCTGATGACGCGCGGCACGCATGACCGCGCGGAGGATTTCCAGGTGCGTGCCGCAGCGGCACAGGTTGGCCGACAGTTCGTTGCGGATCTGCGCTTCGGTGGGGTGCGGGTTGCGGTCGAGCAAGGCTTTGGCGGTCATGATCATGCCGTTCATGCAGTAGCCGCATTGCGCGGCCTGTTCGTCGATGAAGGCTTGCTGCACCGGGTGGGGGCGGTTTCGCGAGCCGATGCCTTCCAGCGTGGTGATCTCACGCCCTTGTGCGCCCGCCAGCGGAAACACACAGGAACGTGCGGCGACGCCGTCGATGATCACCGTGCAGGCGCCGCACTCGCCCAGGCCGCAGCCGTATTTGGGCCCATTGAGGTGCAGGTCATTGCGCAGGATCAGTAACAGCGGCGTGTCAGGCATTGCCGTGACGCGTGTGGCCTGACCGTTGACGTTCAGGGTCACGGTCTTCTCCGCCGCCCGCTGCAGCTCGCTCGTGTCAGCCTTCATGTGTTACCCGCTGTAGCTTGCATTTGATGAAGTGATTACTTCATGAAACGAGAGCAGGAAGCATGCCAGCGAAGAAAAGGCTGTAGGACGTTGGAGTTTCCGACGTAGATATATCGCCTGATGATGGGGGTCAGGCGGTGTTACTCATCGCCCTGGTCGATCAGTTTGCGCAGCAGAAACAGCACAGCCACACGCTCGGCAGGATTGAGTTTGCTCAGGGTCAGCTCACTGATCTGCGCGGCGCGGGGCACGGTTTCCTGCACTAGATGCAGGCCACTGTCGGTCAGGCTGCAGATGACTTTGCGGCGATCCTGCGGGTCCGGCTCAAGGCTAATCAGGTCCCGGGCTTTCAGGCGATCGACGATGCCGCGAATGGTGGCCTGGTCCACGGCGGTGGCCTTGACCAGCTCGGTCTGGGAGCTGGGGCCGTGATCGCGCAGCGCGCACAACGTCACGAATTGCACCGCCGTGAGCTGAGAATCACCGACGTTCTGCTGGAAGATCGCCAGATGCCGCTGATAGGCCTTGCGCAGCAGATGGCCCACTTGCTCGGAGAAGGTGTAGGACGAGTTATTGTTGGAAGGGTTGTCAGTGGACACGGATGGCTCGTTCGGCAGGATCGGAGAAATGGTGGCTACAGTAACGTTTGCGGGGGTTGAGGGGAATCTTCGGGATGAGCGTGTTTTATCGCGCCAGAGATGCGCGTATGGATAAGGCGATATCGACTGTAGGAGCGTGGCTTGTCCCGCGATCTGGCGCGCAGCGGCAGTGATATTGCCAACGCGGTGCGTCAGTAAGAGCGCGATTGTCGGGTTTACGGCTGCTGCGCAGCCGATCGCGGGACAAGCCACGCTCCTACAGGTCCGCGGTGGGATGTATATCTGCCTCAGGCCCTTGAAGCCTCGGGGGCCACCACTTCCCCCGCCAGCACCACGGCCTGGTCGTCCAGATATATGTCACAACGGCGCAGCGGGATATCCAGGTGACACGGGGTTTTGCGGGTGCCGCCGACCTCGGTATTCGGCCCCGTGGAAAACAGGAAATTGCCGTAGAACGCTCGGGCGTCCATGCACATGCCGTCGTTCTTGTCGTGCAGGCCCATGGCCGTCCATTGGGCGCGGGGTTGCAGGCCCCAGCCGATGTGGGAAATGCCGTAGACCTCCGGATCATTGAAGTACTTCAGGTATTCGCGCAGGTACTCCGCCTCGAATCCACCGTGAATCCCGGTGATAAAACCCTTGTCGATCTCGAGGGTGATCTGCTCGCGGGAATAGGTTTTGAACGGCAGCACAATGTCGCCCACATCAATGACCAGCGTGCCCTCGGCGGTCTCTTCATTGGGCCAGGAGAACAGAAAACCGCTGGGCCAGTGATCCCAACGGCCTGGCTCGTCGGCGAAACCGTATTCGGTGACGGACGGGTATTGCCCCAGTTGCGCACGGAAATCGCTGCCGGCGCGGGACTTCACCTGAATCGACCGCGCCGCCTTCAGCACCTGTTCGGCGGCCAGCACCCGCTCCTTGTCGGCCACTGTCGGCAGCATGCGCGCCAGCACTTCCGGGGGCTCCACCGCCAGCAGAATCCGCGTGCCGGTCTTGAGGATCTGCTCCTGCTCCGGCGAGTGCAGCAGCATCATCGTGTCGACGATCAGGTCAGCCGCCTCCAGGGCACGTTGCGCCGCGATGTTGCCGGTCAGCGCGGTGTCGCCGCAGTAGGCGGTCATGTCATTGCCCATGGCTTTGGGGTGATTAAACGACGGCAGCTCGACCGCATACACCTTCGCGCCAAGGCGTTGGGCGGCGTCCATGGCCGCGCGCACCGTGCGCCCTTCGGAGTAGTGGCTCTTGAGCACCGCCACGCTCTGGGTCGCGTCCACTTTCGACAGCTTCAGCACGTGTTCGAACATCTGGGTCAATTCGCAATCGCTAACCGGCATCTCTTCTCTCCTCTCGGGGGATGACCGGTCGGATGCACCATTGCAAGGCGTCGCGCATCAGACCAGTGCATTTTTTAAAGCGTACACACTTGTTTAAAGAGATAAGACATCAATCCGGACGCCGCTGCAATAGGCACGCCACTCTGTTACCTAACCACACAGATACCCGCATATACGGGTTACAGCGAGTGACATGTCTGTTTGCGACACCTCCGGCCGTTTCTGGAAATATCGGTTCACTTTTAAAAATATCAGCGTATACACTTTAAAAACCCAGCGACGCGACAGCCCTTCTTCGCCTCGCCGTCATCCAGAGCTCCTGTCATTCAGAGCTCATGAAACACAAAGGAATGCGCGCCATGCCAACCACGCAAAAAATCGCCATCGTCGGATCCGGTCTGGGGGGCGCTGCGGCTGCAACGCTGTTGCAGAAAGCCGGTTTCCACGTCGACATCTACGAGCAGGCCCCCGCGTTTTCACGCATCGGTGCCGGGATCCACATGGGCCCGAACATCATGAAAATCTTCCGGCGCATGGGCATCGAGCAACAGCTGAGCGACATGGGTTCGCACCCGGATTTCTGGTTCAGCCGCGACGGTGCGACCGGCAACTACCTGTCGCGCATCGCCCTGGGCGAGTTCTCCCTCAAAGAGTACGGCGCGGCCTACATCACCGTGCACCGCGGGGACTTGCATGCGCTGCAAATGTCGACGCTGGCGCCCGGCAGCGTGCACTTCAGCAAATGCCTGACCACGCTGGAGGAACGCGACAACGGCGTGCGCCTGAACTTTGCCGACGGCACCCACGCCGATGCGGACATCGTGATCGGCGCCGACGGCATCAATTCGAAGATCCGCGAAGAGCTGCTGGGGCATGAGAAACCGCTGTACAGCGGCTGGGTCGCCCACCGTGCGCTGATCCCCAGCGAGGTACTCACCAAGTACAACCTGGAGTTCGAGAACTGCGTGAAATGGTGGAGCGAGGACCGTCACATGATGGTTTATCACACCACCGGCAAGCGCGATGAGTACTACTACGTCACCGGCGTGCCCCATGCGGCGTGGGATTTCGAGGGCAACTGGGTCGACAGCAGCCGGGACGAAATGTACGAAGCCTTCGCCGGCTACCACCCCATCGTGCAGGCCCTGATCGAGTCCACCGACAGCGTGACCAAGTGGCCGCTGCTCAACCGGAACCCGCTGCCCCTGTGGAGTCGCGGCCGCCTCGTTTTGCTCGGCGATGCCTGCCACCCGATGAAGCCGCACATGGCCCAGGGCGCCGGCATGGCCATCGAAGACGCCGCGATGCTCACCCGCTGCCTGCAGGAAACCGGCCTCAGCGACTACCGCACCGCGTTCCAGCTGTACGAAGCCAATCGCAAAGAACGCGCCTCTCGCGTGCAAGCGGTTTCCAACGCCAACACCTGGCTGCGCACCCAGGAAGATCCGGCCTGGGTCTACGGCTATGACTTGTACGGCCAGGCACTGAAATCGGGGGTGGCGGCGTGAGCACATTCATTCATGGCGGCAACGTCCAGGCCAACGGTATCCGTCAGCATTACCTGCGCTACGGCGGCGACACACATTCGGGCAAACCGGCGTTGATTCTGATTCCGGGCATCACCAGCCCGGCGATCACCTGGGGGTTCGTTGCCGAGCACCTGGGCCAGTTCTTCGACACCTACGTGCTGGACGCCAGGGGTCGCGGGCTTTCTTCCACGGGGCCGGATCTGGATTACAGCGTCGACACCTGCGCCGATGACATCGGTGCGTTCGCCGCGGCCATGGGCATCCACAGCTACCACCTGGCCGGTCACTCGATGGGCGCACGTTTCGCCGTACGGGCGTCGATTCGTTGTTCCCAAGGACTGAAAAGCCTGGTGCTGATCGATCCACCGGTGTCCGGTCCGGGGCGTCGTGAATACCCGGCGAAGTTGCCGTGGTACGTCGACTCCATCCGCCAGTCGCAACAGGGCATGAGCGCCGAGGACATCCGCACGTTCTGCCCGACCTGGACCGAGGAGCAGTTGCAGTTGCGTGCCGAGTGGCTGCACACCTGCTACGAACCGGCCATCGTCCGCGCCTTCAACGACTTCCATGACGTGGACTTCCATCAGGACCTGCCGAATCTTCCGGTCCCTGCCCTGCTCATCGTCGCTGAGCGTGGGGGTGTGATTCAGGCGGAAGACGAAGCCGAAATCCGACAGTTGCAGCCGAACATTCTGATCGCGCGAGTGGAAAACGCCGGGCACATGATCCCGTGGGACAACCTGCCGGGATTTTTCGCCGCGTTCGGCGATTTCCTGGGCACGCCGCTTAACTAACGGTCCTGGCTTATAACGATGAACAGGAGAACCCAATGACCGATTCACAAAGCGCGGACGCCAACTATCAGGGCGTCTGGGGCAATCGCATCGGTTTTGGTGCGAAACCGGCCTTGCTGATGATCGACTTCATGCAGGGATACACCCAACCCGGTGCACCTTTATATGCGCCGGGCGTGGTCAGCGCCGTGGCCGAAAGCGTCGAGCTGCTGGCCTGCGCGCGGGAACACGGCATCCCGGTGGTGCACACCAATATCCGCTACCACCCCACGCATTTCGCGGACGGCGGCATGTGGGTGAGAAAAGCGCCGGTGATGAAGGACATGGTCGAAGGCAATCCGCTGGCCGCGTTCTGCGAGGCCGTGCAGCCATTGGCCGAAGAGGTCGTCATCAGTAAGCAGTACGCCAGTTCGTTCTTCGGCACCTCACTGGCATCAATGCTGCACGCCCAAGGCATCGATACCGTCGTGCTGGCCGGTTGCTCCACCAGCGGCTGTATCCGGGCGACTGCGGTGGATGCCGTGCAGCACGGTTTCCGGACCATCGTCGTGCGCGAATGCGTGGGCGACCGTCACCCCGATCCCCACGAAGCGAACCTGTTCGACATCGACAGCAAGTACGGGGATGTGGTTGGTAAGCAGGCAGCCATAGAGCAGTTGCGGGCCGTGAGCTCCAAGCGTTAAGCCGCAAGCTGCAAGCTGCAAGTGAAGCGCACGCGTTCCCCTCTTGCAGCTTGAAGCTTGTGGCTTGCCGCTGAAGTTCGCAGCCTGCCTCACCCATATCAGAACACCGCAAACACAGGCAAAATCAGCCGCCGCCGCGCTCACCGGTCGAAGAACCGCCAGGAGACACCCATGCCCTCTGCGAATGTAGAAACCTCCGCGAACTTAACCGCGGACCCGATCAAAGCGCTGTACACCAAGATCACCTGGAAGCTCATCCCCTTCCTGTGTTTCTGCTACCTGGCCGCGTACCTGGACCGCATCAACATCGGCTTCGCCAAGCTGCAGATGCTCGACCAGTTGCACTTCAGCGAGACCGCGTTCGGGCTCGGCGCCGGGCTGTTTTTCGTCGGTTATATCCTGTTCGAAGTGCCGAGCAACCTGGTGCTGGAAAAGGTCGGCGCGAAAATCTGGATCGCGCGGATCATGATCACCTGGGGCTTGCTGTCGTCCTGCACGCTGTTCGTCAGCACGCCGACGCAGTTCTACGTGCTGCGCTTTTTGCTCGGCGCCGCTGAAGCGGGCTTTCTGCCGGGGGTGCTGTTTTACCTGACCACCTGGTTCCCGACCTATCGCCGGGGTCGCATCATCGCGCTGTTCATGATCGGCCTGCCGCTTTCCAGCGTCATCGGCGGCCCGCTGTCGGGCTGGATCATGGGCCATTTCGACCAGACGGCCGGGCTGCGCGGCTGGCAGTGGCTGTTCTTGATCGAGGGCATTCCCAGCGTGCTGCTGGGGGTGATGACGTTCTGGGCGCTGCCGAATAACCCGAAAGAAGCCAAATGGCTGAACGGCGCCGAGCGAACCTTGCTGGAAGGCGAACTGCGCCTGGACGATGCCGAGGGCAAGGACAGTAAGCACAGCTTTCGCGACGGGTTTTTCAATCTGAAAGTGTGGATGCTGGGCGGCATCGATTTCTCGATCTTGCTCAGCGCCTACGCCATGGGCTTCTGGATGCCGACGTTCATCAAGAACGCCGGGGTCACCGACACCTTCCACATCGGTGTGTTGACGGCATTGCCCAGCGTGGCGGCGCTGATCGGCATGCTGATGATCGGCGCCAGCTCCGACCGTCGTCGTGAACGTCGCTGGCACATCATCGTGCCGTTCTGGATCGGCGCCGTGGCCATGGCCGCCAGCCCGTTCTTCACCCATAACCTGGTCGCGACCGTCGCGCTGTTCGCCGTGGCGTCGGCCGCGATCATTGGCGCCGTGCCGGTGTTCTTCAGCCTGCCGGCCACATTCCTCAAAGGCCGGGCGGCAGCGACAGGGTTTGCGTTGGCCTGCTCGCTGGCGAACGTTGCGGGATTGGTGAGCAACTCGATGATGGGCATCGCCATCGATGTCACCGGCAGCAGCGCCGGGGCGTTGTGGTTCTTTGCCGGGTGCCTGATTCTGAGCAGTTTTCTGGTGGTGGCGTTGCCGGCGAAGCTGGTGAACAGATAATCAGATCTAAATCCTGTAGGCGCGTGGCTTGTCCCGCGATCGGCGACGCAGTCGTCGTGTATCCGGTAGATGCGGTGTATCAGGTGCAAAGGGCGTCTGACTTTACGACTGCTGCGCAGCCGATCGCGGGACAAGCCACGCTCCTACACTGCTAATCGCATTCATCCAATAACAACGGTGGAAACCGCTCATGCAGGCGTTTGTGAAAAGCTGTGCCCTGGCCCTGACGCTGGGACTGTCCGCGACCTCCTTGCAGGCCGCGGAAAAGGTCATCTTCGACACCGATTTCAACGTGCTCAACGACGACGGCCAGGCCTTCATCATGCTGGCGCAACTGCACGCGCAACAGCGCATCGATCTGCTGGGCATGACCCTTGTCAGTGGCAACGCGTGGGTCGATCAGGAGCAGGTCGATGCGCTGAAGGCGGTCGAGCGCATGGGCCTGGAAAAGGACATCGGCGTGTACTCCGGCGCGGCCTACCCGCTGCTGCACGACTTCGCCACCTATGAACAGGAAAAAGCCCTGTTCGGCGCAGGCTGGCCGGGGGCGTTCAAGACCCCGCGCCCGACCTCGGCCTCACAATTGGTTTCGCCGCCGGACGGGCTGGCTACGCACACTGCATTGCGCAGTAAATCCGCCGCGCAGTTCATCGTCGACAGCGTGAAGGAAAACCCTCACGAAGTGACCCTCCTGGCCGTTGGCCCATTGACCAACATCGCGCTGGCGATTCGCAGCGCGCCGGAAATCGTGCCGCTGATCAAACGCATCGTGTACATGGGCGGCGCCATCGAGATCCCCGGCAACACGACGCCAGCAGCGGAATTCAACTGGTGGTTCGACCCCGAGGCGGCAAAAATCGTCCTGCGCTCGCCCATCGAGCACGTGATTTTCCCCAATGATGTCTGCGAAAAGGTCATCTTCGACGCCTCGGTCTACACACGCATCGTCGCCAGCAAAGGCGTGATTCCGGACCTGTACAAAACGGTGCTTGGGCCTGAGTTCGACAAGGACCCGAACCATCACAGCTTCACCTGGGACAGCCTGCCCGCGCTGTACCTGGTGCATCCGGAACTGGTCACTGAGTCGAAAGACCTGTGGGTCGACGTCGACGCCCACTTCGGACCGGATTACGGCCGCTCCATGGGCTACAAGAAGGGCGCGCCCGTCGGCACGCAGAAGGCGAAAGTGGTGTACGCCGTGGACCAGAAAAAGTTCTGGGACGCCTACGTAGATCTGGTCACTTTGCCTGCGCCGGTCAAACGCTGATCGCCTCATTTCGCGCCGATGATATGAAACGGCCCAACCGGCGGTAGGTAAAATCAGCCGATCAGGGCAATCAGCTGCTGGCGCTGGGCATCGGTGAGCAAAGGCCCTCTGGCTGCCTCGGCGTTTTCCTTCATGTATTTCGGATTGCCCGTACCCGGAATCGCGCACGTCACCGCCGGGTGAGAGATCAAAAACTTCAGCGCCAGCTGCGCCCAGCTCCTGGCCTGCACTTCCCCCGCCCAGCCCGGCAGGGTTTTGTTGCGCAAGCGGCCGAGCAGACTGCCGCCACCAAAAGGCCGATTGCAGATCACCGCCACCCCGCGCTCACGACACAGCGGCAACAACCGCGCTTCGACGGCGCGATCGTCCAGGGCGTAATTGATCTGCAGGAAATCGAATGCCTCGGCCTTCAGCGCAGCTTCCACCTCGGCGTAGGCCGACGGGGTGTAGTGCGTCAGGCCGATGTAGCGAATGCGCCCTTGTTCTTTCCACTGGCGCAACGTCGGCAAGTGGGTTTTCCAGTCCAGCAGGTTGTGGATCTGCATGAGGTCGATGCGCTCAGTCCGCAGCAGCCGGAACGAGGCTTCCATCTGGGCGATGCCTTGGTCGCGTCCCCGGGTCCAGACCTTGGTCGCCAGAAAAGCCGGCGACGACGGCTGATGGATCGCCAGCAACTCGCCGGTGGTTTCCTCGGCGCGGCCGTACATCGGCGAACTGTCGATCACCGTGCCGCCGGCGTGGAACAGCTGGTCCACCACGGCGGGCAGCAGTTTGTACGCGTCGCTGCCGGGCTCGGCATCGAACCCGCGATACGTGCCGAGGCCGATCATCGGCAATGCTTCGCCGCTGGATGGAATGTCTCGCGTGAGCATGTTCCGTTCTCCAGGTTGGCCGGGCGAAGGACCGGGTTGCGGGGCTTCGGATGCCTGCGCATGGCGACTGACGGCGTCAAACACCAGCGCCGCCGAGGCACCGGCTGCCAGGGTGAGCAGTCTTCTGCGGGTGAGCGGGTGTGGGTCGGTCACGGGCATCTCTCCGGGTCGGGCTGACGTGAACGCACAGTGATTGATCGACCCCACGCGGCCGGCCTCGGTTCAAATCCGCAGGACCATCAGCGCCTGCACTGGCCTCTTCCCGGCTAAAGCCGGTCCCACTAAAAAGCAGCGCGTGCATCCAGAGGCACCCCGGCGGCGTAGGACCGGCTTCAGCCGGGAAGCTCTTGATCTGCGCAGCGCTTTTGGTCTTCACAGTCTGCCGTCAGGCAGACGCGCTCGATCTCGCCGAATACCGCGACCATCGAAGCAAATAGCGGGAACGCTGCTCGGCCTGATGCGTCACAACTGCATCTTGAACACTGGAGCACACGAAATGAAAACCGTCATCACCCTGAACGAACTCGCCAACGCCGACCTTCGCCCCTACACCGAAATCTGGCTCACCTCGCCAACCGCCGTGCGCGAACCCCACCACACCGATGACGAACTGTGCCTGTGGCGCGCCAATCAAGTCTTCTCCCACGACATGCTCAGCGAAGGCACCCATGGCCAGAACGTGATGCCCGTCTGGCTCGTCGTCGACAACATTGATAACCCCGACCAAGTCCTGGAGGTCGAAACCCAAGTGCGTGAACGCCTGCTGACTGCCGGGCTTGAGGGAGAGTTTTATCCAGCGGAAGTGGGCGAAAGGATCGACGGGGTCAAGTGATTTAACGGCGCGGTGGTGACTTGCGCCGCAGCGTGACCAACCATATCGACGCCTGATCCGATGCCTCAAGCTGGCGGCGTTGCGCCCAGGCGTTTCCACATCGGTTTGGTCAGGCGCTGGGTGTGCTTGTAACCGGCCCACGGATCCGCCTTCAGCTTGCGCAACCGCTGCTGCAGATTGGCGATGTTCCACTGCGCCGAGGACTTCACCTCAGTCAGCTCGTCACGGCTAATCGGCACCGACACCGGCAACCCCGGGCGCGCCCTCGCTGAATAGGCCACCACGGTGCTGGCGCCCCGGCTGTTACGCAGGTAATCGATAAAAATCTTGCCGACCCGGTTCTTCGGCCCGGACGTGGCGGTAAATCGGTCCGGCAACTCCCGCGACATGAATTGCGCCAGCGCCTTGGCGAAGGCTTTTACCGACTCCCAATCGGCCCGACGCGCCAGTGGCACGACGATGTGCATACCCTTGCCGCCACTGGTCTTGACGTACGCGTCCAGGCCCAGCTCATCAAGGGTCGACAGCGTCAGTTGCGTGGCTTCGATCATGCTGCGCCAAGGCAACTGGTCGTCCGGGTCGAGGTCGAGAACGAAGTGGTCCGGCAGCTCGATCTGATCATAGGTCGCGCCCCAGGTGTGCAGCTCGATGGTGCCCATCTGCGCCGCGCCGACAAGTGCTTTGACGCTGTCGATCTCCATCAACCGCGCGTGGCCGGGGTCGAGCTTGGGGTCTAGCTGCTTGATATTGGGGATCGCCATGCGCTCGGAATGCTTCTGGAAAAACTGCTCGCCTTCCACGCCCTCGGGGCAACGCAGCAGCGCCACGGGACGGTGGTCGAGGTGCGGCAGAATCCAGTCGGCCACCGACTCGTAATACTGCGCCAGCTCGATCTTGTGCAAGCCGCTCTGCGCATCGATCACCCGTTCGGGATGGCTGACCACCACGCCGGCCACCTCCATGCGGTCTTTGCCAGCGCGTTTACTGGCCGGTTTGGATTTCTCGGCTTCAGCACTGTCGCTGGCGGCGGATTTATTGCTTGGCGCTTTGGCCTTGGCGGCACGGGGCTTGAACGGCGCTTTAATGTCCTTCTGCGGTATCGGGTGCTCGTGGACCACTTCGCTGGCCGGCTTGTCGCTGCGCAACGAGACAAACGCCGAATGACGAATGATGCCGTCGCGGGTCCATTCGCCGAACTCGACTTCCGCCACCAAGGTCGGCTTTATCCAGTGCACGCCCCGGGCCTGGGCGCTCGTCACTTTTTTCTCCAGGGGCGATGTGTCCTGTTCCAGCGGCTTCATCTGCTCGAGCAAGTCGCCGAGCATCTGCTGGTTGAACCCGGTGCCGACCCGGCCGGCATACACCAGGCCGGCGCCCTCCTCGTTCACCGCCAACAGCAGCGCGCCAAAACCGTTGCGCGCGCCCTGGGGTTTAGTGAAGCCGACAATGACGAACTCCTGCCGTAACTTGCACTTGAGCTTGATCCAGTCGGCATTGCGACTGGACTGATACACGCTACCGGCACGCTTGCCAATGACGCCTTCGAGGGACATCAGACTGGCGCTCTCGATGATATCGCGATGGCCTGCCGAGAAGGCTTCGGAGAACCGCAGCAGGCCTTTTTTCTGTCGCCCAAGGACTTTCTTCAGCGCCGCGCGACGGTCTTCGACGGGTGTCTCGCGCAGGTCTTCCCCGTTCAGGAAAGGCACGTCAAACAGGTAATAAATGATGTCCATGCTGCGGTCGATGTCGAACGCATTCTGCAACGCCTGAAAATCCGGTAACCCGGCGTCATTGAGGACCACGACTTCGCCGTCCAGCCAGGTGTTGTCCAGCTTCAGACCGCCAATGGCCTTGGCCTGCAGCGGCAGGCGCTCGGTCCAGTCGTTGCCGTTGCGGGTAAAGAACTTCACCTCGCCATCGATGATGCGGGTCAGGATCCGGTAGCCGTCGTACTTGATCTCGTAGAACCATTTGCCTTCGGGGGGCGCGTCCATCAGCGTCGCCAACTGCGGCGAGAGTTTGGCAGGCACGCCGTTCTGTTTGGGCGACGGTGCTCTGGCTTTCTTTTCCACTGGTTTTTTTGCGGCCTTCTTACTGGCCGAAGTTTTACTGGCGGGTTCAGACGCCGCCGATTGACGTTTGGCGTTCTTGGCCGGGTTACGTCCCTCGCCCACCGTTGCGCCACTGACCACGCTCTCAGGTTTGTCGACAACGATGTCGTAGTCTTCGCCCGCGCGCACGGCGTCGTCCTTTTCCTTGATCAACAGCCACTGCTCCTTGTCGCTGTTGCCCGGCAAACGGGTCCGTACCAGCGCCCAGTCACCGGTGAGTTTTTCGCCGATCAGGGTGAATTTGAGCTTGCCCGCCTTGTAGGTTTCCTGCGGGTCGCCGTGGGGCTGCCAGATGCCGCGATCCCAGACGATCACGTCGCCGGCGCCGTATTCGCCCTCGGGAATGCTGCCCTCAAAGCTGCCGTAGTCCAGCGGGTGGTCTTCAACGTGCACCGCCAGGCGCTTGTTTTTCGGGTCCAGACTCGGCCCCTTCGGCACCGCCCAGCTTTTCAGCGTGCCCTCCAGCTCAAGGCGAAAGTCGTAATGCAGATTGCGCGCATCGTGCTTGTGAATGACGAAACTCAGCGCCTTGCCTTTCTTGCTTCTTGCCTTGCCCTCGCCTTCGGCCGGCTCGGACGTGACATCGAAGTTGCGCTTGCGGGTGTATTCACTCACAGGTTTTGCCATGACGATGAACCTCTGCGCATTGGAACGCTGCATCTTTTAACGCTACAACACGACTCGCGTTCAAGAGGCCTTGGTGGTCTTCTTCCGGGGCGGTGCACGGCGCTTTGCCGGCGCATCGTCCTTGGACTCGGCTTTACTTTTGCTGGCCGGTTTGGCTTTTGCAGGTGCCTTGGCTGCGCCGCTGCGACCGCCCAGACTGCGCTTGAGCAGCTCGGTCAGGTCGATGACATCAGCCGACTTGCGCTCGGTGTCGCCGGCGTCAGTCTCGACGTTCTCGATCTTGCCTTCGCGGGCCTTGGTTTCCACCAGCGACATGATCTGATCCTGGAAGGTGTCGCGGTACTCGTCGGCGTCCGGCGTCCACTCGGTGCTCATGTCTTTGATCAGGCGCTTGGCCATGTCCAGTTCGCTCTTGCTGAGCTTGACGTCGGTGGCCTCCTTGGGGAGTTCGAGGCTGTCCAGCCCGCGCACTTCCGAAGGCCAGCGCAGCAGCACGAGCACGATTGCCGATTCCAGCGGCATCACCGCCGCCAGGTGCTGACTGGTGCGAATCACCACATGGGCCAGCGCCACCTTGCCGGTGTCGACCAGCGACTGGCGCAACAGCGCGTAAACCTTTTCGCCGCGCTTGTCGGGGGCCAGGAAATAAGGCGTGTCGATGTGCTGGAGCGGAATCTGATCGCTGTCGACGAAACCGAAAATGTCGATGGTCTGGGTCGATTTCGGGTGCGCCGAGCGAATCTCGTCCTCGCTGATGACGACGTAGCGCCCCTTCTCGTACTGCACGCCCTTGACGATGTTTTCTTTATTGATCTCCTTGCCGGAGACCTTGTTGATGCGCTTGTAACCGACAGGATCCATGCTGCGCTTGTCCAGCCAGTCGAAATCGACACCTTGCCGGGACGTCGCCGACACCAGCGCCACAGGAATATGCACCAGCCCAAAACTGATCGCGCCTTTCCAGATTGCCCGAGGCATAGTTTGTGTTTCCGATGGGGTGTGAGGGGGTATGTTTAAGCAGTGACCGAAGCGCACGCGGAAAAGTTTCGGCCGAACGACCGGAGCGTCACTCTTATCAGGGGGGTGCCCGGCTTATGGGCAGTCATGATCTCGGGCCGCAAGCCGCGCTGACCAACGCTGCGCGATTGCCCAGCGGCCCCTTCTTAACGCAATGAAAAAGCGTTAACCTCGCGCCACTCTATTCTGCACGCCGTACCAGAGCCGTCTCTGTCAGGCCTGCGACCTCACCGGTATCCCCATGACCTCCAGTTCCCCCGCAATCCACGGCGCCACGATGACCAAGGGCCTGGCGATGCTGTTCGCCTTCTGCTGCGGCGCGATCGTTGCCAACCTGTATTACGCCCAGCCCATCATTGGCCTGATTGCGCCGGACATCGGGCTGTCCGGCACCCTGGCCAGCTTCATCGTGTCGCTCACCCAGATCGGCTACGCCCTCGGCCTGTTCTTCCTCGTGCCGCTGGGCGACTTGCTGGAAAACCGTCGCCTGATGATCGTCACCACCGGCGTCGCCATTCTCAGTCTGCTCAGCGCCGCGTTCGCGCAAACGCCCAATCTGTTCCTGATCGCCTCGCTGCTGGTGGGTTTCAGCTCGGTGGCGGTGCAGATTCTGGTGCCACTGGCCGCCAACCTGGCGCCGGAAGAAACACGCGGGCGCGTGGTCGGCAGCATCATGGGCGGCCTGCTGCTGGGGATTCTGCTGGCCAGGCCCGCTGCCAGTCTGATCGCCGACCACTTCGGCTGGCGCGCGGTGTTTGGCACGGCGGCCGCGGTGATGCTGCTGATCAGCGTGGTGCTGGCGACCACCATTCCCAAACATCAGCCGACGCACACGGCCACCTATGGCCAGTTGCTCAAATCATTATGGACCCTGCTGCGCAAACAGCCGGTCCTGCGCCAGCGCGCGTTCTATCAGGCCTGCATGTTTGCCACCTTCAGCCTGTTCTGGACCGCCGCGCCGCTGGAACTGGCAGGCAACCACGGCCTGTCGCAAAGCCAGATCGCCCTCTTCGCCCTGGTCGGCGCCATTGGCGCTATCGCCGCCCCCATCGCCGGCCGCCTGGCCGATGCCGGACACACCCGGGTCGCCAGCCTGTGCGCGATGCTATTCGCCGCATTGAGCTTTCTGCCGAGCCTGATCGAACCGGCATACGCCGTGATTGGCATGGCAGTGACCGGGGTCATCCTCGATTTCTGCGTGCAGATGAACATGGTCCTCGGCCAGCGTGCGGTCTACGCCCTCGACGCCAAAAGCCGCAGCCGGCTCAACGCGCTGTATATGACCAGCATCTTTATCGGCGGCGCGATTGGTTCGGTGGTGGCGAGCGCGCTGTATGACCATGGTGGCTGGGTCTGGATTGTGATCGTGGGGAGCGTGTTTCCGGTGTTGGCGTTGTTGGGTTTTTTGAGGAACTCACGGCCATGAAGAACGGAGCACGGCACGCGGAGGATGCTTAGACCAAAGGAGTGAGGCGCTGCTCGCCGCCCAAGAAAAAACCGCCGATTCGGCGGTTTTCTTGTGAAGGTTCAGCCCCTGAACCCAGCCATGGGGCCAGTGGGTTCAAGGTCTCTGCCGATCTCCAGCGCTAAGCGCAGAAAGTGCAATTGAGCCTGAGCATATTCCGCAGCGCGCCTGTGCGATTTGGCACTGAATTCCGTCATTTCCCGAATCTTGGCCTTGCGTTTTTTGATGTTCATAACGTGCCCTCTCGCCATACATCCATAGCGCAGATTATGGCGGTAGCGCCGCGCCTCTGTGCGGTAACTATTTATCTATAGCGAATGCATTTTTCGCGACCACATCACACATCAACCGCAACGCGGCTCTCTGCACGCTTGGCTCCCCGGCTAATCAGCCCCCTTGACCCTCAACTCGCGTTCCAGCCAGCGTTTCAAGTCCGCCACCTCAGCCGTTGTAATCGTATGCCCCGCCCCGGCGTAGGAATGAAATTCCGGAACGATCAGCAGATTCTCCAGCACGGCCTTGGCATCCGTCGCGCCAGAGTAAGCCACTCGGGTGTCGGCCGAGCCGTGGCCGATAAACACTTTCAGCGATTTCAGGCGCTCATCAGGTTTCAAACGTGAATGGAGGGACGCGAGAATCTTGCCGCTCAAGGGCGCGATGCCGTGCACCAGTTCCGGGTATTGCAGGCCGATCTGGTAGCTCATCATCGCGCCCTGGCTGAAGCCGACCAGGATCACTTTATCGGGCTGGGTCTGGTATTTCTCGGTGGCCTGTTCGATAAAGGTCCGCAGCAGATCGGTGCTTTTGTCGACGTCGCTGGTCACGCCTTCGTATTCGGCCTGATCGGTGTCCTGGGTGAACCACTTGTAGCCGCCGCCGTCGACTTCCTGCGGCGCACGCACGGAGAGGTAGGTGTAGCTCGGGGAGAGATCGTTTTTGATATCGAGCAAGTCGCGCTCGTCGCTGCCGTAGCCGTGCAGGAAAATGATCAGGGGTTTGTCTTTGGATTCAGCGGGCGCCGCTGCCACGTACGGCAGCGCCAGATCGGTGAGCAGCGCAGGTTCTGCGTGGGCCATGCCAGTGAACATGCACAGCAGCGCGGCGAAAAATTTCATCATGGGGGTGAGCCTTTTTTGCGAAAAACGTCGGGCTCATCATACGCAGCATGTCGCGAATGTCAGCCCGTCAGTGTTCGATCAGAGCTGTCGGCGGGCTGTATGGGAGCGGTTTTTCATCTTGGCCGGGGATGGGCAATACGTTCAGGCTCGAAGTACAACGGAACGGCCGAATACCCGCTGCGGTCTAGGGATAAGCACATCAGCCCGTCGCCGAACCAAGGAGCACCCGTGAATATTTTTGAAGCCCTGAGAGAAAGTCATGACCGGCAACGCGGCTATGCCGATGCCTTGATCCAAACCCATGGCGACAGCAAAGAACGCGTCGAAGCCTACAAACAGCTGAAAGCGGAGCTGCAGGCCCATGAAACCGCCGAAGAGCGCTTCTTTTATATCCCGTTGATGCAGTTCGACAACGGCATCGACCTCAGCCGCCATGCCATTTCCGAGCACCATGAAATGGACGAAATGATGGAAGAACTCGACGAGACCGATATGTCCAGCCCCTCATGGCTGGCCACGGCCAAGAAGCTGTCGGAGAAAGTCCACCACCACCTCAAGGAAGAAGAGCAGAAGTTCTTCCAGTCGGCGGGTAAGCTGCTGGACGACAAGCAGAAAGAGTCGCTGGCCAGTGAGTATCAGAAGGAGTACGAGGAGCAACTGGCTGAAGCCTGAGCCGCTCTGAATGCTGAAAGCCCCGATTCTTCGGGGCTTTTTTTTGGCTGCGTTTTCTGCCGCGTGTTCTTGTTCGCGATGCGGTGTTTCTGGTGAAGACCGGCTGGGTGCTGTCTTGGCGGTGTGCGCAGGAAGTTGCGCACCCGTTTGTTGGAAATGGGGTGATTGACCGGCGGGAGGCCACGTCGTTTGTGGCGTGCAGGCGAGTGAGCAAGAAGTTGCACAGGGGTGCGCAACTTCTTGCGCACTATTTCTTTGTCTTTAGGTGCGGCGTTCACTAATACCTGCTTTTTCCTCTCTTAAGTCATTGATTTTAATTGGCTAATTCGTGGCTGGCACAGCCCTTGATATCTCCGTGGCCCCCGGCTCGGCAAACACGCCCGCCGGGTGGTTTTTTGAGCACGGAGAGCATCCTTGGCGACCCCCTTAAATCTGCCCGTTGGTGGTGAGAAACGCGAACCCCAAGTGGCGATCGTTCCGCTTGATCAGATTCAGCTAGAAGACGTTGGCGCCGGTGCGGCCAACGTTGACGCCTGGCTGCAGGAGATCAGTGGCGGGGTTGTCACGCTCGAGCGAATCAAAAGCGCGGCCGGGTTTCTGCCGGTGGTGGGCAACGTCATGGCGCTGGTTGATGCGCTGAATGACATCGCCACCCTCTCGAAAAGTCCGGAGCGTGAGCTTCTGGATTGGGTAAGCCTCGGCATTAATCTGATCGGGATGATGCCAATCCCGCCCACCATGGCAGCAGCGCGGATGAGCCTTCGTCCGATGCTGTTTCTGGTGCGTCAGGAAATGCGTCGGTCGGGCAAGGTTGTGTTGGGCGATGCGCTGATCGAGATTCTGATCGGGCACCTCAATGCCACCATTGTCGGGACCCTTGATGACTTTGTGCGTCAGGCGCAGGGCAAGCTTCCCGGGATTCTCGATGGCGCCGTGGCACTGGGCGAAAGCGTGTTTATCGAGATCGCCGATGGCCTTGAGAAGGTGGCCAAGGTTGCCCACGGCGCGAGGAAGGTCGTCGGCAAGCTTGACGCCGAAAGCAACCTAAATGAAGCGGTACACCTGATCAGCGTCTCCCGCGATCAGTGGGCGTACGACCACAAAGCTTCGATTGGCAACATGTTCGCTGCGGTTGCCGAACTCTACATCGCCGCAGGCAAAGACAAGGTCAATGACGTTGTCGAGACTCTGCTGCCCGAGGCGCTGGAAACCAAAGTCCAAGGTCACGCCGACTCGTTGCGTGCTATGGGCAAAGACCTCAGGACTCAGATAAATCGTCTGGCGGATCCAGAGGTTCAGAACTCCATCGGTTCGTTGCTGCAGACACTGGCCGGCGCGGTTGTCAGTTGGCGTTCGCGCAATGGGCATGGGCAGTCTTTCAACATCAAGCCTGGCGTTACCAATCAGGCCAAGCGCCAGGCGGGTGAAGGCAAGCTGGAGGCTGTTCAGCATGAGCGGCCTGCGAAGGGGCGGCCTAACGAGCGGAAGAAATGTGCGTGCCCGTGTCCTTGTGAGTGTGCGTGTGCGGCGACGCGGAACAGCATCAGTTTTGCGATGGGCTCGGAGTCGGTCAGTCACACCGATTTCAGTCTGCCGGGGCCGTTTCCCATTGAGTGGACTCGGACTTATTGCTCGAGCCTCGATGCCTACGATCAGGACGTTATCGGCGCACGCTGGATTACGCCGTTTACGACACGCTTTGATCTCGTCGGCGATGGTTTGGTGTTTCATGACGCCGATGGGCGCAGTCATGAATTCCCTCTTCCAAAGGTCAAACTTTTTCACTTCGACGCCATTGAAAATCTGACCGTTATTCGACTCAGCAAGGATCGGCTGTTGCTGATGCGAGGGCTTGAGCATAGGGAAACCTATGTTCGGCGGGGCAAGCGCTTTGTTCTGATCAACAAGATGCTGCCCAACGGCGCCGGGGTCATGCTGCACCATGAGCACCGTCATGCTGGGCGGCTGGTGCTCTCCGAGTTGGTGACTTACTCGGAGAAAGATCTAAACAAAGTCCATCTTCGCCTGGGCACTTTGATTGATGATCAGGGGCGGTTGACCGGCCTTTGGGAAATACGTGACGGCGACGTCAAACGCCAACTGTGTGCGTATCAGTACGATGGTCTCGGCGATCTTGTTTTGGCCCAAGACGCGAACGGCTCGGCCTGGCGTTATCAGTATCAAAATCACCTGATCACTCGCTACACCGACCGTACGAATCGCGGTTTGAACCTGCAATGGCAAGGATCCGGCCCCGACGCGAAGGCCATCCGCGAATGGGCTGACGACGGCAGTTTTGACACGCGATTGGCGTGGGATGAAAACATCCGTCTGACCTACGTTACTGACGCTTTGGGTCATGAAACCCGGCATTACTACGACAGCCTGGGTTACACCTATCGCATTTGCCACGCCGACGGGCGTTCCGAGTGGTTCTTCCGCGACGCCGCCAAGAACATCACCCGCCACGTCCACACCGATGGCAGCACCGACCAGTATCGCTACGACAAGCTCAGCAATCTGACCGAACACACTCGCGCTGATCACAGCGTCATCAATTACGCCTACGACGACAAAAGCCATCTGATTAAGATCAGCGATGGCGAGGGCGGGCTGTGGAAACGGGATTACGACCTTCGTGGAAATCTGATCGAGGCGATCGACCCGCTAGAGAATGTTACCGAATACGCCTACAACACGTTTGGTCTTCCTACGGCGATCAAGGACGCCAACGGCAATACAAAAGCGTTGGCCTACAACGACGCCGGACAACTCGTTAAGTACACCGACTGCTCGGGCAAGGTCAGTGTTTGGGAGTACGACGAATGCGGCCATATGATCCGCTTTACCGATCCGGCCGGGCACAGCACGACCTACGAGTACAAGTCAGGCCAGTTAGTGCTGATCAAGCACCCGGACAAGACCGAAGAACGCTTTAGCCGAGACGCTGAAGGCCACTTGCTTGCTCACTCCGATGGCCTGGAACGCTGCACCACCTGGCGCTACACCGCCGCCGGATTTATCGCCGAACGCTTCGACGCCGCCGAGCAAACCCTGCGTTACCGCTGGGACAAGCTTGGGCGGCTGGTGGCGCTGGAAAACGAAAACGAACGCCGCGCCCACTTTCACTACGACCCGGTCGGAAGACTTTTGGAAGAGCGCGGCTTCGACGGGCGCTCGACCCGCTATCAGTACGATCCCGAAACCGGACGCCTTGCCGAGACCATCAACGGCCAGCGCTCCATTGCTTTGACCTTCGACCCCATGGGCCGCCTGACCGAACGCCGCGCCACCCTCGGCGAACAGTCCCAGAGCGAAACCTTTGCCTACGACGGCAATGGCCATCTGGTCATGGCAACCAACGCCGTGAGTCGCTTGCAATGGTTTCACGACCCGGCTGGCAACCTGCTGCGAGAGCACCAGCACTACTCGAATCTGGATAAACCGCTGGTTGCCGTCTGGCAGCACGAGTACGACGCGCTCAATAATCGCATCGCGACCATTCGCCCCGACGGCCATCGCGTTAGCTGGCTGACCTATGGCAGTGGTCATCTGCTGGGGCTGAAACTGGACGAGCACGAACTCCTCAGTTACGAGCGCGATGATCTGCATCGCGAAGTCGCCCGCCACCAAGGCAATAAACTGCTGCAAACCCAACAATGGGACCCGGCGGGACGCCTCCAGGAACAACTGTTGGGCCGAGCAGACGACAGATCCACGCTCATCAAACGCGCGTACACCTACGATGCCGCCGGCCAACTCACTGACATCAACGACAGTCGCCGCGGTCCTCTCGCTTATAAATATGATCCCGTTAGCCGCCTGCTCAGCGCCACCAGCCGCCTCGGCATCGAAAATTTCGCCTTCGACCCCGCGAGCAACCTGCTCAACGAAACCGCCGCGCCGGTCCGCCGCCCACTTGACCCCAAGCCGACTCAAAACAAACTCGTCGACAACCTGCTCCGCGACTACGTCGGCAACCACTACGAATACGACGAACGTGGGAACCAGACCGAGCGCTGGACTAATGGGCTGAGCAGTGAACTGCACTGGGATCTCTTTGATCGCCTCGCGCATTTCCGAGATCCGCGCCTCACCGTCGACTTCGGCTACGACCCACTCGGACGTCGCCTCTACAAACTCTCCAAGGCTCACTACCGACCGCGCCCCGAAGCCGGTACCGGCTGGAACGAAAACGAACACGCCCGTAAAGAGCGCGAGCTCGGCTGCGGCTTCACCCTGTATGGCTGGGACGGCGACAACCTGGCGTGGGAAAGCAGTCCTCCGCCATACGCCGGTGCCCTGGGCCGAACCGTCCACTACATCCACGAGCCCGGCACCTTCGTGCCCGTGGCCCAAGCCATCCGGCACGAAACCATCCGACTCGTCAGCCAACCGACCTACAAAGGTCGCTACAACTTCAAAGAAGACCCGCTCTGGAACTGCAAGCCGGCCGTACTGCCCATCGACGCCCTCGCTTGGTACCAATGCGACCACCTCGGCACCCCGCAGGAAATCACCGACCAAAACGGCAACACCGCCTGGAGCGCGCAATACAAAGCGTGGGGCGAAGCGAAAGAACAGCGTTCTGAATTCGCCCAACAAGTCGGCCTGACCAACCCGATCCGCTTCCAGGGCCAATACCACGACCACGAGACCGGCCTGCACTACAACCGGCATCGGTACTATGATCCAAGGATCGGGCGGTTCATCAGCAAGGATCCGATCGGGTATGAGGGTGGCATTAATGTCTACCAATATGCCCCGAACCCACTGGGTTGGACTGATCCCTTGGGGTTGGCGGCTCACCGTGGCCGGATCCAGGCTCAAGGCGCCAAGCTCGAGGAGTCGGTCGCTTGGAATCAGGATAAGCCCCTGACCGTGAGTGAGGCCAAGCAAAAGCTGTGTGAGCTTAAGGATAAACTTAATAAGAGAGATCTCGCCGCTCGAGAGGACGCTTTCAAAAAGGCAACTAAGTACATTGATAATGCGGCCAAAGGTGGTGGAGCAGATTCCTATATCAACCGCACGTTTATGGTGAAGGACACCAAACATGAGCGGGTCGACATTGAGGTTATAACCGGCAAGGCTTTCGTGGAGTAAATATATGTTCAACAGCTACCTAGATAACGCGCAATCCTACGTTGGACTGGAACGACATTTATATGAGTTATTTTATTCGGAGGGGCAGGCGCACGGACTGGACGCCGGCAAATTTAAAGTGCCGTACTGCAATACGAAATTTTCGGATGGGACGCCGTGTCAAGACGGCAATCCAATATTCTCTGCAAGAAATGAAAGCAATGGTCAAATTCTAAGAATAGTGCTTGATGAGGATATCGATACGTTGGTGTCGTATCATGACAAAGAAATGAACTGTGAACTCGTCCTAGTAGGAAAAGTGGCCTTACTGGATGAAATCAAAAAACAAATGTGTAAATGGATTAGGTCTCAATAGTCAAACTTGCATGTAGGCGCCGCAATCACGAAACGGAACTGATCTGGAGAGTTAAAGGGAACGCCCCTTTGACTCCCAGAGAAATTTCGTAAGTGGATATAGCTGGTCGTGGGCGATAGTGCATGGGAGCTTGTATGCTTGATAGCGAACCATCAAGCCGATGTCGATATGTCCGGAGATCGCATAATTAGTAAAAGGGGACGGACCCCTTTAGCTCTACGACTGACATCACTCGGATTGACCCGCCAGAGCAGGACGTGCCACACAGTCAGTGGCATGCCCACTGCAAATGCGGGTCGGGCTACAACCTTTGGGTTAAAGGGGACGGACTCCTTTAATACTTAAAGCGAGTCCCCACTTTGACTCACGACCAGTAGATAACACCGGAATGCAATATGAACGTATTGGCATCATCATTTTTTGAGATTTTCATCCAGTTTTTAACGGGTGCAACACTAAGACACCCTGAGGTATTTGGACTCGAAAATTTTTCACCAAACGAACTTATTTCTCAAGACTTCGAGCTAGCAGGCAAAGTCGATGACTATCACTTTTTTGAGAAGCTTTACAATGTAAGTCACCACAATAGAAGTGTAGGTGTGGTGTTGAAGCCCTATTTTTTTCAGGACCAGCAGGTAGCTAGCGGCTTCAGAGTTTTAAAAGGAGTGAGGCTCACATCACTATTAAAAGAATATATCAGATATGGTCAACACCACCCTGAAGTTGCCAAACGCATGACATTCTATTTTTTTCATGACAATAAAGACGGCGCTATAATTTTTGATGATTCGCTGGCAGTGCGATTCAGCCATAGAAACCGGAGGGATGGGTATCAGGTCGTGACGCTGGAACGTGACTACGATGAAATAGGGGCATTAAAAAAAATCGCGACTGACGCTATAAAACTCACTATGGATTTTCACGAGCTTGAATTGACATCCTCCTCTCTGAGGAGACGGTACCGGGGGGCAGCTTATCAGCAGGTCATCAAGGCGCTGATAGTTAACGGCAAAAAACCTTCTAGTCGGATTTTGTAGGGCCTTCCCTTCCGATGCTTAAATCGTTAATACGGGCAAGTATGATTAGATCCGTTTTGGGCGTACCCCCCCCGCTCCAAATGCAAAAAGCCCCGAATCATCGGGGCTTTTCCATCACGCCAGTGAGTTGATCCCCAGAATCAAGGATCAACCTGCGCCATCAACTCCACCACCGGCTCCGTCCGCTTCGCATACCGCTGAGCCACGACCGCGCACACCATCAGCTGAATCTGGTGAAACAGCATCAGCGGCAAGATCAGCAACCCAATCGTGCTTCCCGCAAACAGCACCTGGGCCATCGGCACGCCGGTGGCCAGGCTTTTCTTCGAGCCGCAGAACAGGATGGTGATGCGGTCTTCCTGATTGAAGCCGAACAGCTTGGACAGCAGGGTCGCAGCCACGAGCACCAGTGTCAGCAGCAGGCAGCACACTCCTACCAGCCCGGCCAGGTCCCAGATCGGTGTTTTCTGCCAGATGCCTTCGTTGACCGCTTCACTGAACGCGCCGTAGACCACCAGCAGGATCGAGCCTTGATCGACGAATTTCAGCCAGTTCTTGTTGCGTCCGACCCAGGCGCCAATCCAGCGCCGCATGATCTGGCCGGCAATGAACGGCAGCAGCAACTGCACGCTGATCTTGATGATCGCATCGAGGGTCGAGCCGCCTTCGCCGTGAACGTTCAGCAACAGCGTGACCAGCAGCGGCGTCAAGAATATCCCGAACAGGCTGGAGGCCGCCGCGCTGCAGATCGCCGCCGGAATATTGCCTCGCGCCAGTGAGGTGAAGGCAATCGCCGACTGTACCGTCGCGGGCAGCGCACACAGGTACAGGATGCCCATGTACAGGTCCTTGCCAATCAGGGGCGACAGCACGGGTTTGAGTGCCAGACCGAGCAAGGGAAACAGGACGAATGTCAGCCCGAATACCAGCAGATGCAGGCGCCAGTGCCCTGCCCCGGCGATGATCGATTCGCGGGACAGTTTGGCGCCGTGGAGAAAGAACAGCAGCGCAATGGCAATGTTGGTCAGCCAGCCGAAGCCAACGGCCACTTGCCCGGTGGCCGGCAGGAAGCTGGCGATGATCACCACGGTGATCAACATGAGGGTAAAGTTGTCGGGGAGAAAGCGGGGGCGGGTCATCTGCGTCATCCGAAGGTGCCAGGAACATGCCCGTCACTTTAGCGCGCAATGCACGTGCCGACTAACGCCAATAAGTCGATCAATAGCGCCTAACGGACACCTCGGCCGATCTGGACCTACCGAGTACCTATTCCCGGCTAAAGCCGGTCCCACCAGACGCAGGGGGAGCCGCTTGCCAGACATTGCGTCGACAAGCGGATCAGCGATAACCCGGGTTATGTCAGGACAGTCCGCCCTGAATCACGCGCATCACGGTCACCCGACGCTGGCCCGGGTTGTCGGCGATGAGGCGGGACAATGCGGCTTGCCACTTCAATATGTCTTTCTCTTTCGAGAGCATCATCAGTTGTTCCCAGCCCATCGGCCCACGGGGGCCAGCCTGTGCAGCGGATATCTCGGGACTGTCTTCGCGTTTCAGGAGGTTTGCTGCAATTTCCGAGAGAGTACTCATGGCCGGCTCCTGGGCGTGCGCGTCGTGGCGCATGCCGATTCAAAACGAAAGGTGATGTCAGGAGTGCCTTCGCGCCAATTTTCGGTGATCAAGGCCGCCTGTAACAGGGCTGTAGCAAAGTTCAGACCAACAGAGGCCTGGCCGCCCCTCACTCATTTTCCCCTTCAAAACTGTCAGGGAAAGACCGGTTCAACCACCCCCAATGTGCCATCACCAACAAAGCGGTCTCGCTGAGCTTGCAACCCTCCTACCCCGCCTCATGTGTAACGCCAGCGTGTCACTTGATGGCAAATGTTTGTCGAATTTGTTACATATTTGAGAAATCTTGATACATTTTTAACTAAATCGCTGGACGATCGTCCCAACCCTGTGCCAATTTTTCCTCGCTTCATGCACCAAGCGAGTGATTGGATGACCTCGCACCTGAGGTCATTCGGTCGTTTTTTTTCACGCAGACAAGGATATGTCTGAATGTCGAAACTTAAACTCAATGCCCTCGGCGTCACGCCGCAGGGTCCAAGCTCTGCCTACAACCAGATCAACACGTTCAGCCACCAATACGATCGAGGCGGAAACCCGATCAACGGAAAACCGTCGTACACGGTGGACAAGGCAGCCGACTACATCTTGCGCGACCATGCCGCATGGGCAGACTCGAACAAGAGCGGCACCATCGAGTTGACCTACACCTTCCTGACCAGCCGACCCGCCGATTTCGATCGCACCCTGGGCACGTTCAGCGCCTTTTCGGCGCTGCAACAATCCCAGGCCAAGCTGTCGATGCAGTCCTGGGCCGATGTCGCGAAAGTCACCTTCACCCAAGCCAATTCCGGCGGTGACGGGCACATGACGTTCGGCAACTACAGCGGTGACAACGGCGGCGCGGCGTTTGCCTACCTCCCTGATAGCGGCTCGTATGCAGGTCAGTCCTGGTACATGATCAACAACAGCTATCAGGTCAACGCCAACCCTGGCACCAGCAACTACGGGCGCCAGACCCTGACCCACGAAATCGGCCATACCCTGGGCCTGTCGCACCCCGGCGATTACAACGCCGGCAACGGCAACCCGACCTATGCCGATGCCACCTATGCCCAGGACACTCGCGGCTACAGCGTGATGAGCTACTGGAGCGAAACCAACACCGGGCAGAACGCCAAAGGGGCTTACGCCTCGGCACCCTTGCTCGACGATATTGCCGCCGTACAAAAGCTGTACGGTGCCAATCTCGCGACACGTGCCGCAGACACCACCTACGGCTTCAACTCCACAGCAGATCGTGACTACTACTCGGCGACGTCCTCGTCGTCCAAGCTGGTGTTCGCGGTATGGGATGGCGGTGGCAAGGACACTCTGGACTTCTCCGGCTACACCAGCAGCCAGAAAATCAACCTCAACGAGGCTTCGTTTTCGGATGTCGGCGGCCTGGTGGGCAACGTGTCCATTGCCAAAGGTGTGGTCATCGAGAACGCCATCGGCGGCTCGGGCAATGACCTGATCATTGGCAACAGCGCAGCCAACGAACTCCGTGGCGGTGCCGGCAACGACATCATCTTCGTTGGCGGCGGTGCCGATAAACTGTGGGGTGGTACGGGCGCGGATACGTTTGTATTCGCGGCCAGCAGTGACTCACGCCCGTCGGCGCCGGATCAGCTCATGGACTTTGTCAGCGGTCAGGACAAAATCGATCTGTCGGCCATGCCGGAGTTTGCGACAAGCCACATCCCGCTGACGTTCGTCAGTGCGTTCAGCGGTACGGCAGGTCAGGCGATGCTGTCCCAGATCAGCACTGGCAGCACCTTGTCGATCGACCTCACGGGCGACCGTGCGGCCGATTTCATGGTGAACACCGTAGGCCAGGCCGCCACGACTGACATCGTGGTTTAAGCCTGAGGGGGCGGCGTGCGAGCGCCGTCCCTATACCCGGAGCAGATCAATGAATTGGAAGACCGCGGCGTGTCTGTTCACGACGCTTTTCACCTTAAGCGGAGCACCCCTCATGGCCAGCAGCCTACGTCTCGCGAGCCCCGCCGAACTGGCCGGTCCCTGGCAGTTTTACCCCAAGGACGATGCGCAGAAACCCTGCACGTTGATTCTGCAGGAACAGGACGGGCGGCTCGCCGGAGATCTGGCCTGCGCCGGTCACTGGCTGGGCGGCACAGCGGCAACCTGGTACCCGACGCCTGATGGCATCGCGCTGGTCGACGACCACGACGAACTCCTGGTGCACATGGGTCGCCAGCGAGAAGGGTTGTACATGGCCCAACTGCCCGATGGCCGCACCCTTTTACTGCAACGCGAACCCGCCAGCGCCACCCCACGCTCCTGACTCTTTTTCAAGGATGAACCCCCATGACCCAAGGCCGGCCAAGCCCCCTGCCGCGCGCGCCCATGTGGGCCACGCTCAAGGCCTATAAAGGCATCCTGCTCAGCATCGGCGCCTTCACCGCGCTGATCAACGTGTTAATGCTGGTGCCCTCGGTCTACATGCTGCAGGTTTACGACCGGGTGCTGTCATCGCAAAACGAAACCACACTGGCGATGCTGACCGTGATGGTGGTCGCCTTTTTCATGTTCATCGGGCTCATGGAAGCCATACGCAGCTTTGTGGTGATCCGTACCGGCAGCGATATGGAGCGGCGCCTGAACCTGCAGGTGTACCAGGCGGCTTTCGAACGCAACCTCAGCCAGGGCGAAGGCAATGCCGCACAGGCGCTGGGCGATTTGACCCTGGTCCGGCAGTTCGCAACCGGCCCGGCATTGTTCGCCTTCTTCGATGCGCCGTGGTTCCCCATCTACCTGGCGGTGATCTTTCTGTTCAACCCCTGGCTGGGCGTGTTTGCCACGGTGGGTGCGCTGGTACTGATCGCCCTCGCCTGGCTGAATGAAACGCTGACCCGCAAGCCGCTGGCCCAGGCCGGGCACTTTTCCGTGGCATCGAGCCAGTTGTCCGGCAGCCACCTGAACAATGCCGAAGCGATCCAGGCCATGGGCATGCTGGTGCCGTTGCGCCAGCGCTGGTTCGCCTTGCACAGCCGTTTTCTGGAGCGGCAAAACCGCGCGAGCGACATCGGCGCGCTGATCGGTTCGTTCAGCAAATGCCTGCGTTTGTGCCTGCAATCGCTGGTGCTGGGGCTGGGTGCACTGCTGGTCATCGAAGGCCAGATGAGCGGCGGCATGATGATCGCCGGCTCCATCCTGATGGGTCGTGCGCTGGCCCCAATTGATCAGCTCATCGCGGTCTGGAAACAGTGGAGTTCCGCGCGGCTGGCCTGGCAGCGGCTCGATGCCCTGCTGATCGCCCATCCCGAGCGTACAGCGCCCATGCCCCTGCCCGCTCCCACCGGGCACATCAGTGTCGAGCAAATCAGTGCAGCCCCACCGGGGCGGACCACCGTGACGCTGCAGCAACTGAGTTTCACCGTGAATGCCGGAGAAACCCTGGGTGTGCTGGGTGCATCCGGCTCCGGCAAATCAACCTTGGCCCGGGTGTTGATCGGGGTCTGGCAACCCCTGGCCGGGGTGGTGCGTCTGGACGGTGCAGAGCTGCACCGATGGGACCGCAACGCGCTGGGCGCCCATGTCGGTTATCTGCCCCAGGACATCGAACTGTTCAGCGGCAGCATCGCCGACAACATCGCACGCTTTACCGACGCCGATCCGCACCAGGTGGTGACCGCCGCACGACTGGCAGGGGTGCACGAAATGATCCTGCGTCTGCCCCAAGGCTATGACACGCAATTGGGCGACGGCGGCTCCGGGTTGTCCGGCGGTCAGAAGCAGCGCGTGGCGCTGGCCCGTGCGCTGTACGGCGAGCCGAAACTGGTGGTGCTCGACGAGCCCAACTCCAACCTCGACAGCAACGGCGAGGCCGCACTGGCCGCTGCCATCGCGCAGCTCAAGGCCCGCGGTTGCACGGTGATTCTGATTACCCATGGCTCAGCCGTACTGAATCAGGCAGACCGCCTGCTGGTGCTCAACGACGGACGTCTGCAATTGTTCGGTCCCGCGGGTGATGTCTTGAGGGCGCTCTCCGGTGCCCCGCCTGCGCCTGAACGGCCGCACGGGATGCAAGGGGTCAGTACCAGTCGCCAGCTCGGCGCGCAGCAAGGAGGTCAGCGCCATGAATGAACACGTCCTCAAACCCGAACGCAGCGCACAGTTTTTCGTCAGCGCAGGCTGGTGGCTGGCCCTGCTCGGTGCCGGGAGCTTTTTCCTCTGGGCTGCACTTGCCCCGCTCGACCAAGGCATTGCAGTGCCTGGCACCGTGGTGGTCTCGGGCAAGCGCAAAGCCGTGCAATCGGTGGACAGCGGCGTGGTCAGTCGCATCCTGGTGCGCGAGGGCCAATTGGTGCATCAGGGCCAACCGCTGTTCCAGCTTGACCACACCCAGGTGCAGGCCGACGTGCAATCGTTGCGCGCCCAGTACGAACTGGCCCAGGCCAGCATCGCCAGGCTCCAGGCCGAACGCGACGGCAGTGTGCAGGTGCGCTTTCCCGAGGCCCTCTTACAGCAAGCGTCTGCACAGCTGCTCGGTGTGCTGGAAGGCCAGCGGCAGTTGTTCAGCAGCCGGCACCAGGCGTTTCAGCGATCCCAGGCAGGCATCCATGCAACCATCGAAGGTGGCATTGCCCAACTCGCCGGGATGCGCCAGGCGCGCAATGACCTTCAGGCCCAGGCCGAGTCGTTGCGCCAGCAGCTGGAGAACCTACGGCCGCTGGCCGAGCGCGGCTACATCGCCCGCAACCGCTTGATGGACTACGACCGGCAACTGTCCCAGGTGCAACGGGATCTGGCACAGAACACCGGCGACACAGGGCGGGTCGCTCAGCAGATCGAGCAATCGCGGCTGAGCCTGCAGCAAGGTGTCGAGGAGTACCAAAAGGAGGTGCGCGGGCAACTGGCCGATGCCGAGCTGAAAAGCATCACGCTGAGCCAGCAACTGGCCTCGGCACAATTCAGTCTGACCCACAGTGAAATTAACGCCCCGGCCGATGGCATCGCTGTGAACCTCTCGGTGCACACCGAAGGCGCGGTGGTGCATGCCGGTGAATCGCTGTTGGAAATCGTGCCCCAGGGCGAGGGCCTTGAGATCGAAGGCCACCTCCCGGTGAACATGGTCGACAAGGTGGCCGAACAGCTGCCGGTGGATGTGCTCTTCACCGCGTTCAATCAGAGTCGTACGCCCCGGGTGAACGCCACGGTGAGCCTGATTTCCGCCGACCAGTTACTCGACGAGCGCAGTGGCCAGCCCTATTACATCGTGCGCAGCACCGTCACCGACCAGGCGCTGGCCACACTCAAGGGCTTGGTGATCAAACCCGGCATGCCGGCACAGATGTTCGTCCGCACGGGCGAGCGCTCTCTTCTCAATTACCTGTTCAAGCCTTTGATGGATCGCGCAGGCATGGCACTGACCGAGGAATAGGATGTTTCGGTACATGAAAATCTGGCTGGCAGCGCTGCTGTGGATCAGCGCCAACATGCAGGCCCAGGCAATGGGTTTGTTTGACGTTTATGAGCAGGCCTTGCGTAACGACCCGGTCTTTCTCGGCGCCATGAAGGAGCGTGACGCGGGGCTGGAGAATCGGAATATCGGCCGTGCCGGGCTGTTGCCTCAAGTGGCCTGGAATTACAACAAGGGACGCAACGACTCCAGGGCCACGTACAAAAGCGACGATCGCCCCAGCTCCCGCGAGGACCGTCACTACAACAGTTTCGGTTCAACCCTGAGCGTGCAGCAGCCGATCATCGACTACGAGGCCTACGCCAACTATCGCAAGGGTGTGGCACAGGCGTTGTTTGCCGACCAGGCCTTTCGAGGCAAGAGTCAGGAGTTGCTGGTGCGGGTGTTGTCCGCTTACAGCCAGGCGCTGTTCAGTCGCGACCAGATCGAGATTGCCGAGGCAAAGAAGAAAGCGTTCGAGCGGCAGTTCGAGCAAAACCGACAGATGTTCGATCAAGGCGAAGGCACCCGAACCGACATCCTGGAAGCCGAATCCCGTTACGAACTGGCCAGTGCCGAGGAAATCGAAGCGCAGAATGAGCAAGACGCTGCGTTGCGTGAGCTGGGGGCCTTGATCGGCGTGGCCGAGGTGCGCATCGACGAACTGGCGCCCCTGCGGACGCCGTTCAACTTCCTGGCCCTGACGCCCACCACGTACGAGGCGTGGAATGCCATCGCCTTGAGTGAGAACGCCGACCTCGCCTCCCAGCGCCAGCTGCTGGAAGTCGCGCACCAGGAGGTGAAACGCAACGTCGCCGGGCATCTGCCCAAGCTCAACGCCTACGCCACGGTGCGCAGCATGGAATCCGACAGCGGCAACACCTACAACCAGCGTTACGACACCAACACCATTGGCCTTGAAATCAGCCTGCCGCTGTACGCCGGGGGTGGCGTCAGCGCCTCCAGCCGCCAGGCCAGTCGTAGCCTGGAGCAAGCGGAGTATGACCTTGAGGGCAAAACCCGTGAGACGCTGATCCAGTTGCGCCGCCAGTTCAACGCTTGTGCTACGGGCGTACGGAAGATTCGCGCTTACGACAAGGCGTTGGCGTCGGCGGAGGCATTGGTGGTCTCCACGCAATACAGCATCAAGGGCGGCGAGCGGGTCAACCTGGACGAACTGAATGCGCAACAACAGCTTTACAGCACCCGTCAGGACCTGGCGAAGACTCGATATGAGTACTTGATGGCCTGGATCAAGCTGCATTACTACGCCGGCACCTTGACCGCCGAGCAGCTGGCGCGGGTCGATGAGGCGTTTGGCGCGGGACGGCCGTATCGCTAAGCATCAGTGGCCGTACGGGTAACGTCCGGTTCACCTCAGCTGGCCACCAGAACGGCAGTTGTAACTGCATATGCATGACGCCTAAATGCGGTGAACTATGTTCCTTGGGAGTTGATCCCAAACCATGCGCACCCTGCGCGGCCCTGATGGGTCAGTTCATCTGCACAGCATAAGCGTCAGTAAAATAGGGAGCCGTCGTGAACACTACCGCCCATCTTGACTACCGAAGCCCGCCAGGCCCGCTACACGCGATCTTGCTTGCCGGCACCGTCCCGCTGTTTCTCGGCGCATTGCTGAGCGACATCACCTACTTTCAGACCTACCAGATTCAATGGAGCAACTTCGCCTCCTGGCTTATCGCCGGGGGGCTCGTGTTCTGCGGACTCGCCGTGCTGTTCGCGCTGGTCAATCTGATCCGGGCCGATCGCAAAGCCGGGCGCCCTGTGGTGTACCTCGTGTTGTTGGTGGTGACCTGGGCACTGGGACTCGTCAACGCCTTCGAACACGCCAAGGATGCCTTCGCCACCATGCCGTCGGGCCTCATTCTCTCCGCACTGACCACGCTGTTGATTGGCGTGACGGCGTGGCTGGGACTCACCAGCATCCGTTCGGGAGAAGGACAATGAGCCACTCGATCAAACTGACCGCGATCAGCATGGCGCTGCTGTTAAGCGGCTGCGGTGACGGAGGGGATGCCACCCAGGCCCTGGGGCCTGATCCAAAAATGCCGGCCCCCCAGCGCGGCCTTCTGCCCAACATGAAGATTGCCGAACCGGTCTTGTGGGGCGATCAAAAGCCGACAGTCCCTGATGGTTACAGCGTGACGGCCATCGCCGCCGACCTGCGGATTCCTCGCCAGACCCTCGTGCTGCCCAACGGCGATATTCTCGTCGCTGAAGGCCGTGGCGGAAGCGCCGCGAAGCTCAAACCCAAGGACGTGATCGCGGGGTACATCAAGGCCCAAGGCAACACCAAGGTCAAAGGCGGCAACCGTCTGACCTTGCTGCGCGATGCTGACGGTGACGGCGTCTACGAGACGAAGACGGTGTTCGCGGAGAACCTTAACGCGCCCTACGGCCTGGCGTTTGCGAACGGCAAACTGTACGTGGCCAGCCAGGACGAACTGGTGCGTTTCGATTATGCAGAGGGTCAGACCAAGGCCAGCGGCCCGCCGATCAAGGTCACCGACCTTCCCGCTGAAATCAACCACCACTGGACCAAGTCACTGGCCGTCAGCGATGACGGGCGCACCTTGTACGTCGGCATCGGTTCGAACAGCAATGTCACCGAGCGCGGCATGGAGGTCGAACTTGACCGGGCGCGGGTCTGGCAGGTCGATGCCGAGACCGGGGCTCATAAGGCGTATGCGACCGGCATCCGTAACCCGACGGCCTTAACCATCCAGCCGAAAACCGGGCAGTTATGGGCAGTCGTCAATGAGCGCGATGAACTGGGCCCAGATCTGGTACCGGATTACCTGACCTCGGTTCGCGAGGGCGGGTTTTATGGGTGGCCCTACAGCTATTGGGGTCAGAACGTCGACACGCGGGCCCAGCCGCAGAACCCGAAAATGGTCGCTGCCGCCATCAAACCCGACTACAGCCTCGGGTCCCACGCCGCTGCGCTGGGCGTGGATTTTTCCATCCCGGCGATGGGCGACAAGTACGCCGAAGGGGTGTTCATCGGCGAACACGGCAGTTGGAACCGGGAGAATCCGGTGGGCTACAAAGTTGTGTTCGTACCCTTCAGCAATGGCCGTCCGAACGGTGCGCCGATTGACTTCGCGACCGGCTTTCGGGGTGCCGACGGCAAAACCCGCGGCCGGCCAGTCGGCGTCACCGTGGACCCTCGCGGTGCACTGATCATCGCCGACGACCTGGCGAACACCGTGTGGCGGGTCACTCGCAATCGATGAGGACCGATTCCGGGCAGGGCAATCCTGCCTGGAATGCACAAAAGGCCGTTACCGCACCAATGGCGCAGGTTGATTCATGGGACGTAACAGGGCGAATATTCGTCGTAACCCATTGATCTGACATCTGGCCAACGGAGTGCAGGCTTTTGAACTCACCCACCGTCTCCCTTGAATCACCGGACCAGCCGGAAATCATCGCGCTCATTGAAGCGCTGGACGCCTACCAAATACCGCTCTATCCGGCGGAAAGTCACCATGGCATCGACATAAACGCGCTGGCTTCGGCTAATACCGGCTTCGCCGTCGCACGTTCAAGTGATGGACAAGCCGTGGCGTGCGGAGCGCTGGTGGTGCACCCGACCTACGCCGAGCTGAAGCGGATGTTCACCCAACCGGCCTCACGCGGGCAGGGTCTGGCCGGCAGAATTCTGGCTGTTCTGGAAGAAGAGGCTCGGAGACGAGGCTGCATGCGAGTCATGCTTGAGACCGGGTACCTGCAACACGAAGCCCTCTCGTTTTACGAGCGCAACGGGTATCAGCGTCGGGGTCCCTTTGGTGATTACCAGGATGATCCCAACAGCGTGTTCATGGAAAAACTCCTCCCCCTGTAAGAGGGGCAAGAGGGGCGCGATTGCTCGCCCGCCCCCAGTGGATCGAAGACCTGCATCAGGCCGGCAATTGCCCCTGGCCGCTTTCAATGATTTTTGCGAAGTTCATGACGTTCTCCACGTACTTCGGATCGCCTATGCCGCCGGCGTCCGCGAGGTTGCCCTTGTTGACCTTGTCCGGGCCCGAGTTGTAGGCACGCAGTGCCGAATCCCAGTCACCGAACTCCTTCTTCTGGTCGCGCATGTACAGCGCGCCGGCCATGATGTTGTCGTGGGCGTTGTTGACGTCGGCGTTGCCGAGCTCTTTGGGGTTGTCTCGCTTGAGGGCGGCGAAGGTGTCGGCGTTGACCTGCATCACGCCGGCATCGGTCTTGCCGTTGACGTTGGTGGTGTCCTGGCCCAACTGACCCCGTGACTCGGCCCAGATCTGCCCGGCCAGAATGCTCGGCGGCACGCCGGTGGCGCTGGAGGCCTCCATGATGTCCTTGCGGTAGTCTTCAAGCTGGGGCGGCAAGTGCAAATCCCCCGAGCCGCTGAGGGAGGTGTCGCTCGACACCGCGCCAGTGCTGGCGGCGGGTGAAGCGGCGGCTTGAGCAGCACCCGTGCCGGCACCTGCGCCTTCTGCACCACCGCCCGCCCCTTGCGCAGCGCCGCCCCCGCCGCCAGCCCCCTCGGTCGCGCCACCACCGCCTCCCCCGCCGCCGCCAGTCACCGCATTGTTCTGCGCAGCGGGATTACCGGTTTGATTGGGGTTGTTCTGCATCAGCATTTGCATCAACTGCAGGAGCAACGCCATGAGCTGCTGAGCAATGCCATTCTGATCCGCACCGCTGGCGAGGGGGTTGGCGGCGTCGGTTTTCGTGTCCTGGTTTCCAGGCGATCCGAAGTTAACCTGGGACTGCCCGGCATGGGCAAACAGAATCGAGCTGGCGTCGAGGGCCTGACCGGCGCCGCCGCCACCGCCCAGCGAATTGCTCTGGCCAGGCTTGCCGCTCAGGGACGAAAAATCCGCGTGGGCGGCGGGATTGCTCAATGGCTGATTCTGGGAAATACCGATACTCATGATCACTTACCTCTTTCGGGTCAGGAAACATCAATGGGCTTTGGGGATGCCGAACTGATCGAGGACCGGGTCGACGTTGTGATCGAAGGCCTTCTGGGCTTTGTGCTTCTTGACGGCTTCGATGATGGCGGAGATGCCGAAACCCAGGGCCATGGCCGCGTCGGCGATCCAGCCGACCACCGGAATGGATGCGCCAATGGCCGCACCGGCCGCCAGGCCCGCTGCTTCACCCACGACCATGCCGGCAACGCGTCCGCCGACTTTCGCCGCCACCTCGCCCAGCCCCGCACGTCCGGCGGACTTGGCCACGGCGTCATAACCGGTCTTGGCGGCCGAAAGGCCTGACTTGGTACTGTCGTAAATCGTCTTGGCGGCATCGGTCTTGTCGCCGCGGGCGAGCATGTCCGAGACCGAGGTAAAGCCTGCTACCGAGCGCAGCGCTGAAGGCCCCATGTTTGAGGCCACTTGAGCCGCCATCGACGGCGCATGGTCTTTGTCGCCCTTGGCGTTTTCCAGCACCTTGCGACCACTCTTGGTGTCTTCCAGATGGTGGAAGGTCGAATCCACATAGCGCGATTGCTGGCTCTGCACGAAGGTGCCCGGCAGTACGCTGTCGTAGGCGGCCTTCTGCGCGTCGGCGGTCTGCAGCGCCTCTTCGCCATCGGCTTTCTTCTGATCGAGCAACTGCCTGACGGCGCCGCCTTCACTGAAGTTGCGCACGTACGAATCCTGAATCTTGCCCTGCAGATCAGGCCGCTGGCCGAGTACCTGCTGCTCGGTCGGCACGTTCGCGTCGTCGCCGAGCAGGTCTTTCTGCATCTGCAACTGCGCCGACAACCCACCCAGGGCGCTGCTGTAATCGGCGTTCGGCTTGTCTTTTTTGGTGGCCTTGTCGGCCGTGCTCAGGTCCGCTTGCAGGGCCTCGCCACTGTTGACCCTCTGCATCTGCCGGGTGACGGCTTCCTGCAACGACGGCGTACTGTCGACCAGCGCCCGCGACTGCTGCGGTATCTGTTTGTCGAGAAATGCCTGCACGTCGGGATCGGCCTGTAATTGGCCGATCTTTTCGTTCAGCGCATCTTCGGTCTTGCCGGTCTTGCGCAGGTCCTGGCCGGCGACGACGCTCTGCTGGGTCTGTTGCAACTTGACCATGACTGCGGCTTTCTGCTCGCCGCTGTAGGCCGACGGGTTGTCGAAAACGTCCTTGCCCAGTTTGGAGATATCGACGTTGGCCACTGAGTTGAGCGTGGCCGCATCGCTGAGCACGCTGGCAAATTCGCCGCCGTTGGTGGGGGCCTGCTTCTTGATCCAGTCGCTGATGTTCTTGGCATTGAACAACTTATCCGGGCTGTGAGCCGCCAGCGAGCGACCGCTCAGGCCACCCTGATCGATCTGGGTGAGAAAGCCGGGCTGCGACCAGGTTTTCGCTGCCTGCTTCAAGGGCCCGCCCAGGCCGGGGTTGTCGTTCTGAATCGCCTTGAGACCGTCGGCGCTGGTCAGGCCGTCGACCTTGGTTTTGCCGTCGGCGCCCAGCGCATGCTTGGGGTCGGCGGCTTTGGTCAGGGGTTCGTTGGCCCGCATCATCGCCGCGCTGCGGACCATTTCCAGGGATTGAGGGTCGGCGTCCGGATGGTCTTTCTGGTAGTTGGAGATGTCCTTGTCCGCGCTGTCGGCGGCTTTCTGCATGTTCTTGGCAAAGGCCTTGAGGTCGCCGTCGGTGATCTTGCCGTCCGCTTTGCCGCCGTGCTTGCCGGTATCGACCGCCGTTTTCAGCGACGGGTTGGCGTTGATGAAGTCCATGGCCTTGGCCGCGTCCGGGCCTTTTTCCGCGGCCATGCGTGCAGCAGCGATGGGCCGGTTCAGCTCTTTGGCGGCCTGATCGCGTTGATCCGCCGGCAGGTTGGCGACCATTGGCGCCCAACGCTCAAGCTCCTTGGGCGACGAGTATTTCGAGTCATCGAGAAACGCTGCTTCGGTGGATTTCGGCTCTTCGGCGGGTTTCGCCGCCTCGACGGGGGCTGCGGGGGCTGGGGCGTTGACTTGAGCCACGGGCTGGGGGTTGCCAGTGGCAACGGCACCGCCGGTGGGCGCGTTCTGCGCGGGTGCGTCGGGCGACGAGGTGGCGGACTCGGGCGACGATTGCGCCTGGCCCTTGAAGAGCTGAGTGAGCTGGTTCAGCAATGAAAGCAGCTGCTGTTCAGTGCTTTGAGCCTTGCCTGACGGGCTACCGCCGGCAAATGCACCGTTCGCCGGGGACGGCTGGGTCGAGGCGCCGAAGCGCACATTCGGATCGACCCCGCCCTTCAGCAACAGCGCCGATTTGGGGTCGGTCAGCGGCGATCCCAGGGCGGCATCGGCGCCGGCGGGTTGAGGGGCAACGCCGTTGTAGGGTGTGCTTGAGATACGCATGAAGTCGTCATCCGGGCATGAGGGATAGCGACTGTGTGGCTGACGCGCCGCGTCGGTTCCGATAAATGTTGCAGTTTGTTTCCCAACCACCGAGTGGGCAGCCAGTCTCACTGGATACGCGCAATGCTTTGCGTAGGACCGGCTTCAGCCGGGAAGAGGCCTGTGTGAACACCATCAACCCTGCGGCGTGGCGCCCGACGCCTTCCCGGCTGAAGCCGGTCCCACAAAGTCCGCGTTCCGTCAGTCCCACTCGGCACTCAGCCAAACGGGTCCATCTGCCGCTTGAGTTGTTCCCTCGCCCGGGACAGGCGTGAGCGAACGGTGCCGATCGGCACGCCGAGGGACGAAGCGGTTTCCTGATAATTGCCGTCCATTTCCAGCGACACCTCAATCACCCGCTGCATGTTCGACGGCAGCGTGCCGATCGCCCTGACGGCCTGCATCAACTGACGATGGCCGTCGACCTGATGGCCGATGTCGCCATGGCTATCGGGTTCGGAATGGGTGTGGTCTTCCCAGCTTTCCTGGTACGGCTGGCGATACATTTTGCGGAAGTGGTTGCGGATCAGGTTGAGCGCGATACCACACAGCCAGGTCTGGGGTTTGCTCGCGTGTTGAAACTTGTGTTCGCTGCGCAGCGCTTCCAGAAAGGTGCTCTGCAGAATGTCGTCGACATCTTCCGGGTTCATGACTCGCTTCTGAATGAAGCCGCGAATCATCTTGATCTGATCACTGGTCAGGTGACGTATCCCTTGGGCGGGACGGCGCACTGGGGAGTCAATGTCGAGAATCGCAAGGTTGGAAAACATCAGGGCTCTTCCTTGTTTTGAGTGTATTAGCCCTATAGCGATATGCGTGCCACCCCTAAAAAACCCATAACCTATTGAATTTAAATAAATAAATAAATCTTCAGGCACGGCACTGTGCAAATCTTTGCGCGAACACGCTGTTTCTCGGACGAGATTTGGCACAGATCGGTCTGCTCCCACATCTGCGCACAAATAGATGGAACCGTTTGCCGCCGCGCTCCACTCAGGACCCATGACCAGGCCCCGAACCGAGCCATCCAGAGCCGACTTATGAAGATCGCCGCCCCCGTTGCCCCACAGGCATTGCAACCCCCTGCGATCACGCCGGCAAAAACGCAGGCGCCCGCGCCGCTGCATGTCAATCCGCCGAACGTCAACGGCACCTCGCCGCAACAGGTCGCGCGCTTCGCGTCGGCGCTGGTTCAGCAGAGCCGCAGCCTCAGCCAGCGGGAGCTGCTCGCCAGCGGGAACGCCCTGCAATCGCGGGCGGTGAAACTGGGCGAGCTGTATCAGCTGTTGATGGGCAGTCAGGACAAAGGCCTCGACGATGCCGCGCGTAACCTGCGCAAGCAGCTGCAAAAGCAGAACGCGTCGAGCCTCGCGCAGATTCTGAGTTACACAGACGGCGACCCGGCCAAGGCCCATGTGATGCTGCAAGCAGCGAGAAAGCAGGCCCAGGCCGACGGCGAAATGGGCGAACACGTGGTGCTGAGTCAGCAGCTCAAGCAACTGCGCCGTCAATACGGCAAACGCACCCGCGCGGGCATCAACAGCGCCAAGGCGTTTTCCCGGCCGACCTCGGAAAAGCGCCGCGGTGCCCTGCGCAACCTCTACAGCGTGGCGGTGGCCGGGCAGCAGAACATCACCGGGCTGATCGACGCGCTGATCAACGAGCAGGAAGAACCCGGCGAATTCGAGCTGAACCTGCGGGACATGCGCAGCGCCCTCGCCGACGATCTTTCATCGCTCACGCCGTCTACGTCGCCGCAGCAACTGCGCACCTTGATGCACGGCCTGAACACTGCCCGGCACGTCACCACCCTGCTGCGCAGTTGCGAGCATCTGCTGGGCCGCATGCGCAACAAGAACCCCGCGCTGCAAGTGGATGCAGCGGCTTTTCTCAAACACCTGCTGGCGCTGTCGGGCAAGGGCATGAACCTGGGTGAAACCCTGCAACTGACGCAACACATCGGCGGCAAGCAGCTCAAGCATCAACTGGCGTTTCTCAACGGGCTGCGGCCCATGCTGCAACAGCTGCCGATTCTGCTCTGGCGCGACCTGAAAAGCCGCCAGAACGCCTTGGGCAACCTGCTCATTCTCATGGCCGAACTGACTCGGCAGGAACAGAACCAGCTCCAGGGGGGCCTCGCCTGATGGATCGTGTCATTAACCTGCTCAATTCGATCGCGCACGCCGCCATGCGCCGCTCGGAAATCGTCGGTGCGTTCGTGGTCATCGCCATCGTGTTCATGATGATCACGCCGCTGCCCACCGGACTGGTGGACGTGCTGATCGCCATCAACATCTGCATCTCGTGCCTGTTGATCATGCTGGCGATGCACCTGCCGCGCCCGTTGGCGTTCTCGACGTTTCCGGCGGTGCTGCTGCTGACGACGATGTTTCGGCTGGCGCTGTCGATCTCCACCACGCGCCTGATCCTGCTCAACCAGGACGCCGGGCACATCGTCGAAGCGTTCGGCCAGTTCGTGGTCGGCGGCAATCTGGCGGTGGGCCTGGTGATCTTCCTGATCCTCACCGTGGTCAACTTTCTGGTGATCACCAAGGGCTCGGAGCGGGTGGCGGAAGTCGGCGCGCGGTTCACCCTCGACGCGATGCCCGGCAAGCAGATGTCCATCGACAGTGACCTGCGCGCCAACCTGATCAGCGTCCACGAAGCGCGCAAACGCCGCGCCGAACTGGGCAAGGAAAGCCAGCTGTTCGGCGCCATGGACGGGGCCATGAAGTTCGTCAACGGCGATGCCATCGCCAGCCTGATCATCGTCGCGATCAACATGATCGGCGGCATCGCCATCGGCGTGGTGCAGCACAACATGACCGCCGGCGACGCCTTGCAGGTCTACACCGTGCTGACCATCGGCGACGGCCTGATCGCGCAGATCCCGGCGCTGCTGATTTCGGTCACCTGCGGCATGATCATCACCCGCGTGCCCAGCGGCGAAAACGGCGTCGAAGCCAACATCGGCCGAGAGATCGCCGAGCAGATCACCAGCCAGCCGAAGGCGTGGATCATCGCGGCGGTGGCCATGCTGGGATTCGCCGCACTACCGGGCATGCCGACGGCGGTGTTCGTGGTCATCTCGATCATCTGCGGGGTCGGCGGCCTGCTCCAGCTGCACCGCGCCAAGCCCAAGGCCGAGCAGGCCCAGGCCGTGGCCGTCGCGCCGGAAATGAACGGCCGCGAAGACCTGCGCACCTTCTCTCCCAGCCGCCAGTTCGTGCTGCATTTTCACCCCAGCCAGAACCCGGCGCAGATCGAAGCGCTGGTCAGCGAAATCCGTCAGCGACGCAACCGGCTGGTGGTGCAATACGGCCTGACCCTGCCCTCCTTCATCATCGAAACCAGCGAGCTGCTGCCGCCGGACGAGTTTCGTTTTTCGGTTTACGAAGTGCCGCTGCTCCGCGCCACGCTCAGCCAGACCCACGTCGCGGTGGACGCGCGCTCGGTAGTAGGCTTGTCGGAGTCGGCCTCGCTGGAATCGGCCGTGCACGGCAGCGTTGAGCGCGAAGAAGCTCAGTGGTTGTGGCTGCCGACCGATTCGCCGCAATTGCAGCATGGGGACGTCGAGCGTATCGACGCGACCACGCTGATCATTGAGCGCATGGAACGCGCGCTGCAGTCGTGCGGGCCGCAGTTCATCGGCCTGCAGGAAACCAAGGCGATCCTCGGCTGGCTGGAATCGGAGCAGCCGGAGCTTGCCCAGGAAATGCAGCGCGTGCTGCCACTGGCGCGCTTCTCGGCGGTGCTGCAACGCCTGGCCTCGGAGTGCGTGCCGCTGCGGGCGATCCGGGTGATCGCCGAAACCCTGATCGAGCACGGACAGCACGAGCGTGAAGTCACGGTGCTCGCCGACTACGTGCGCATCGCCCTGAAGTCGCAGATCTACCACCAGTACTCCGGCCCCGAGGGTTTGCTGGTCTGGGTCCTGACGCCGGAAAGCGAAGGCATTCTGCGCGACGGCCTGCGCCAGACCCAGACCGAAACCTTCTTCGCGCTGGACAACGAAACCAGCCAGCTGCTGGTGCAGCAGCTGCACATCGCCTTCCCCCTGCGCAGCGCCCAGCGCGCGGTGTTGCTGGTCGCCCAGGATTTGCGCAGCCCGCTGCGCACCCTGCTGCAGGAGGAGTTCTATCACGTGCCGGTGCTGTCGTTTGCCGAGATCAGCAACGCGGCGCAGGTCAAGGTGCTCGGGCGCTTCGACCTGGAAGACGACTTCGAGAGCGATCACGAAGACGACCCGCACGCGCTGGATAACGAGTACGCCGCTTGAGTGCCTGGAGAGCGTCACATGTTTGAATTACGCGTATTGACCGGCCTGCACCAGGGCGCCGCGCTGCCGCTGGTGGGTGAGCAATGGGGCATTGGCGCTGACGCCGATCAGGATCTGGCGCTGCACGATCCCGGCGTCGAACAGCTGCACTGCCGCCTGCAACGCCAGGGCGAAGACTGGCGGCTCGACGCGGCCGACGGCGCCGTTGCCGATGAAGAGGGCCACCTTCACGGGAGCACCCTGCTCACCCCCAACACCGCTTTTGTGCTGGGTTCGGTGTGGTTGTGCGTGTCTCCGGCGCAAGACCCCTGGCCTTCGATGCCGGCGGTAATTCCTCAAGCGCAGTCCGAACAGACGGCACAGACCGAAGCGCCGGCCAGCGCGCCGCTGGAGAAGGTCGAGTCGCGCTCGCGGTTTTTCAACCGCACCACGGGCGTGGTCATCGGCCTGTTGCTGGGCATCGCCGGCAGCGCCTGGAGCCTGAGCCGCAGCGCCGCACCCGCTTCGGAGCAACTGGCGATCAGCTCCCCGGCGCAGCAGCTCGCACAGCAGGCCAGGCCTTCGAGCGAGAAGAGCAAACCGACCGAAGCGGCCGCCAAAAAGCGCATCCGGCTGACCAGCGTCGATGACGTCAAACGCCAGCTCAACACCATGCTCAGCGAACGCCTGCTGAGCGACGTCACCCTGGAGCAGACGCCCGAGGGCCTGGCGTTGAGCGGCAATCTCAAGCCGGAATCGCAGTTGGTGTATCAGCGCATGCTGCAGCGTTTCAAGGACCGCTATGACACGCCGGTCGCGTTGATCGACAACGTCGCCGCCGGCACCAGTGGCCTGCCGTTCACCATCGTGCAGATCATGTCCGGTCCCCACGCCCACCTGGTCACGGCGGACGGTCGCCGGCTGTACGTCGGCGACGAACTGGCCGGGCTGCGCCTGACCCGCATCGATGACAACCGCATCCAGTTCGACGGCGACCGCCACTACGAGGTGAGCTGGTGAACGCGGCGCTGGATCAATGGAAATCCGCTCACCTTCAGCGCCTGAAGGGCTTTTCTGCGGTGAAAGTCAGCGGCCGTGTCAGCGCCGTCAGCGGCATCTTGCTGGAGTGCCAGATTCCCGCAGCCAAGGTCGGTGACTTGTGTGAAGTGAGCAAATCCGACAGCAGCACCATGCTCGCGGAAATCGTCGGTTTCACCCGGGACTGCACGTTGCTCAGTGCCCTCGGCACCCCGGACGGGATTCAGGTCGGCGCGCACATTCGGCCCCTGGGCATGGCCCACCGCATCGGCGTCGATGACCGTTTGCTGGGCAGCGTGCTCGACGGTTTCGGTCGCCCGCTGTTGGGGGATTCGGAAGGCGCGTTCGCCGGGCCGGGTGATCGGCGCGTGACCCTGCCGGTGATCGCCGACGCCCTGCCGCCGACCCAGCGGCCGCGGATCAGCCGGGCATTGCCCACGGGCGTGCGCGCCATCGACAGCGCGATTCTGCTCGGCGAAGGCCAGCGCGTCGGCTTGTTCGCCGGCGCCGGTTGCGGCAAGACCACCTTGATGGCCGAACTGGCGCGCAACATGGACTGCGACGTCATCGTCTTCGGCCTGATCGGCGAGCGGGGCCGTGAGCTGCGCGAGTTTCTCGACCACGAACTGGACGCCACCTTGCGCGCACGCTCGGTGCTGGTCTGCGCCACCTCCGACCGTTCCAGCATGGAGCGCGCCCGCGCGGCCTTCACCGCCACCGCCATCGCTGAAGCCTTTCGTGAGCGCGGCCTGAAGGTGTTGTTGCTGCTCGACTCCCTGACCCGGTTCGCCCGGGCCCAGCGCGAGATCGGTATTGCCGCCGGCGAACCCCTCGGGCGTGGCGGCCTGCCGCCTTCGGTCTACACCCTGCTGCCGCGCCTGGTTGAACGGGCCGGCATGAGCGAAAAAGGCTCGATCACGGCGCTCTATACCGTGCTGATCGAACAGGATTCCATGAACGACCCGGTCGCCGACGAGGTGCGTTCGCTGCTCGACGGCCACATCGTGCTGTCGCGCAAACTGGCCGAGCGCGGGCATTACCCGGCCATCGACGTGCAGGCCAGCATCAGCCGGATCATCAGCAACGTCACCGGCCGCGAGCACCAGCAGGCGAACAACCGGTTGCGTCGCTTGATGGCCGCGTACAAGCAGGTGGAAATGCTCCTGCGCCTGGGCGAATACCAGCCCGGCAGCGACCCGGTGACCGATTGCGCCGTGCGGCTGAACGAGCCGATCAACGCGTTTCTGCGCCAGGACCTGCGCGAACCGGTGCCGCTGCAAGAGACCCTGGCCGCACTGATGCAACTCACCTCGCAACTGCCGGAGTAGTCGCGTGGAAGAAGCGCTCGAAGTCGATCCGCAAACCCTCGCCATGGAGCAGGTCATCAGCGTGCTCACGCCTTTGCGTCAGCATCGCCAGGCCAGCGCCGAACGGGCGCAGCGGCAGGCGCAGAAAACCCTGGAGCAGATGCACGAACACCTGCAACAGACTCGCGATTCCTACGCGCAGGAACGCCATAACCAGCGTGAACGCCGGCAGGTATTGAGCAACGCCCACGTCAACAAAGCAATGTCGCTGGACGACCTCGAACGCTGGCACGAGAAGGAAAACCGCATGCTCGACCGGCTCGCCTATATCCGCCAAGACATGGCCCGCCAAGCGTTGAGCATCGAGGAACAACAGCAGCGCCTCGCCCAGGCAAAAGACGCGGCGAAAGCGTCCCAACGCGCCGTGGAAAAACTTGCCTGTCTGGCCGAGGCCCTCAACGAACAAGGTGAATCGTCATGAACAGCCCGGTGCAACACCCGCCTCGCCCGCAACCGCAACAACGCGCTGAACCGCCCCGTACGCCCTCTCCGGCTTCCCCAAGTGAAACGCGCCAGCCGCAGCCCAACGTGCGTCGCGCCGATGCCGAACGCCTGCGCCGGCTGTGCGATGAATCCGCTTCGCCTGCGTCGTTGAGTGCAGACGGGATGTTTTTCTCCCAACTGCTGGTGCCGCCGGTGACGGAAGATCAAAGCGAATCGGGTTTTACCGGCAGCAGTTTCAGCACGTTGTTCCCCGCTGAAGGCGTGCCGACGCAGCTCATCGACGAGCTCGCCCAACGCCTGCCCCAACAGCCGGACGGCCCGTTGAGCCTGACCTTGCTAATGCCCAATCTGGGCAAGGTGCAGGTCAACGCGAACAAGCGCGACAACCAGTGGAGCATCGAACTGGGTTTCGCCCGACGGGGCGTGCTGAAACGCTTGCAGCCCCATCAACGCAACTGTGAAAGCGCGCTGGAACAGGCGCTGGGCTGTGACGTTGATTTGTCGTTGCACGAGGAGGCGGCAACATGAACCCGGATATAAATTCGGACGTGAACAACGTGGACATGGCTGGATTGGACGTGAACCCCCTGAACATCAGCCGCCCGAACCCTGTAGGACTGGCTTTAGCCGGGAACCCGTCGTTCAGCCCGCTGACACTGCGGGAAGTCAGCGCCGACGTCGCCGAGGCCTCGCGTTTGCTGGGCGCCGGCGTGAGCTGCAGCTACACCGCCCAGGGCCAGCGCGGCGAACTGACCCTGCGATTGATACCCGACGATGCAAACCGGGATGGCTCGCCCTTCGTAGGACCGGCTTTAGCCGGGAACGCGTCATCGCTGACCTGGTTCGACAGCGCCATCGGCCCCTTCGCCCTGAGCGACGCCGAAGCAGTGCTCAGTTTGCTGGGCGAACTGCCGGTTACCCTCGGCGGCGAGCACCAGCCTTGGTACTGGCAATTGGTGAATCAACGCCTGAATACCGAACTGGCGGAACTGCTTTGCCCCTTGCGGCCACTCAGCGATATCACTGCGCTGTCCGTTGATGGCCAACGCCCGGCTACCGCGCCGATGACCTGCCGATTGCACCTGCGGCTGGGTTCGCAGGTGTTGCACGCACAGCTCTGCGCCGACGCGCGGGTCATGCTGCAACTGCTCGGCGGCCACCACTGGCAGCCACACCGGCAGAACGTCGCGCAGGACTGGCCCATCCGCCAGCCGCTGGTGCTGGGCGAGCTGTCGTTGAGCCTCGACCAGTTGGCGTCGTTGCAACCGGGGGACGTGCTGCTGCCGTCGTTGTGTCATTTCGACGAGGAAGGCGGCGGGCGCCTGCAACTGGCGGGTCGGCAATGGGCAGTGCAGACGGACAGCCGCGCAGAGCAGCTGTATGTACGGTTCAGCCACGAGGAAGACTTGGGACATGGTCAATGAAGAATTGTACGAAGACGAGATCGAGGATCTTGCCGACGATGAGTCAATTGAGCCACCGCTGAATCAGGCGCCGGATCAGAGTGGGACCGGCTTCAGCCGGGAAGCTTTTGAGGACCCTGGACATCATGGCGTCCCCGAGCATCAATCCACTGAAAACGAGTGGCAGGATGAAACCGCCGCCGGTGGCTACGCGGACGATTCTTACGAGCCTCAATCAACAGAAACCCACCCCTCCCTCGATTCCCTCGATCAACTGCCGCTGGCCCTGACCCTGCGCTGCGGCAGCCTCGAACTGACCTTCGGCGACCTGCGCCGCGTCGCTGCCGGCACCGTATTACCGGTCAACGGCGTCACGCCGGGCTTCGCCACCCTGTGCCATGGCGATCGCATCGTCGCGGAGGGCGAGCTGGTCAGCGTCGAGGGCCGGCTCGGTCTGCAGATCACCCGCATGGCGTCCCGCCCATGATCATGGACGGGATGAGCCCGGTGATGCTGGCGCTGTTTCTCGGCGCCCTGTCGTTGATTCCGTTTCTGTTGATCGTCTGCACGGCCTTTCTCAAGATCTCCATGACCCTGCTGATTACCCGCAACGCCATCGGCGTGCAGCAAGTGCCGCCGAACATGGCGCTCTACGGCATCGCCCTGGCCGCGACCATGTTCGTCATGGCCCCCGTCGCCCACGAAATCCAGCAGCGGGTTCACGACCGCCCGCTGGAGATGGGCAGCACCGAGAAATTGCAGGCCAGCGCCAACACCGTCATCGAGCCGTTGCAACGGTTCATGAGCCGCAACACCGACCCGGAAGTCGTTGCCCATCTGCTCGACAACACCCAGCGCATGTGGCCCAAGGACATGGCCGATCAGGCCAGCAAAAGCGACCTGCTGCTGGCCGTCCCCGCCTTCGTCCTGTCCGAGTTGCAGGCCGGTTTTCAGATCGGCTTTCTGATCTACATCCCGTTCATCGTCATCGACCTGATTGTCTCCAACCTGCTGCTGGCGCTGGGCATGCAGATGGTCTCGCCGATGACCATTTCGCTGCCGCTCAAACTGCTGCTGTTCGTGCTGGTGCAAGGCTGGACGCGCCTGCTCGACAGCCTTTTCTACTCGTACATGTGAGGCGGTGATGGAAGCGCTGGCGTTGTTCAAGCAGGGCATGTTTCTGGTGGTGATTCTCACGGCGCCGCCGTTGGGGGTCGCCGTGCTGGTCGGCGTCATCACTTCGCTGTTGCAGGCGTTGATGCAGATCCAGGACCAGACCCTGCCCTTCGGCATCAAGCTCGCCGCCGTCGGCCTGACCCTGGCCATGACCGGGCGCTGGATCGGTGTCGAGTTGATCCAGTTCATCAACCTGGCCTTCGACCTGATCGCCCGGTCCGGCGGCGCGCACTAGATGCCCTTCGACGCCCAAGGCCTGTTCGAACTGATGCTGGGCATGGGCCTGGCGGCGGCGCGCATCCTGCCGTGCATGATTCTGGTGCCGGCATTCTGCTTCAAATACCTCAAGGGCCCGCTGCGTTACGCGGTGGTGCTGGTGGTGTCGATGGTGCCGGCGCCGAGCATCAGCCGCGCGCTGTCGGGGATGAATGACGACTGGTTTTCCATCGGCGCGCTGCTGCTCAAAGAGGCCGTACTCGGCACCCTCCTCGGCCTGTTGCTGTACGCGCCGTTCTGGATGTTCGCCTCGGTGGGCGCGCTGCTCGACAGCCAGCGCGGCGCCTTGAGCGGCGGTCAGCTGAACCCGGCGCTGGGGCCTGACGCGACGCCGCTGGGCGAGCTGTTTCAGGAAACGTTGATCATGCTGGTGATCCTGTCCGGCGGGTTGTCGCTGATCACGCAGGTGATCTGGGACAGCTATCAGGTCTGGCCGCCCACCGCCTGGCTGCCCGGCATGACTGTCGACGGCCTGGACCTGTTTCTCGAACAACTCAACCAGACCCTCCAGCACATGATGCTCTACGCCGCGCCGTTCATTGGTTTGCTGCTGTTGATCGAGGCCGCGCTGGCGATCATCGGCCTGTACGCGCAGCAACTGAACGTGTCGATCCTGGCCATGCCGGCCAAGAGCATGGCGGGCATCGCGTTCCTGCTCATCTACCTGCCGACGCTGCTGGAACTGGGCAACGGCCAGATCATGCAACTCGCCGACCTGAAGCATTTGCTCGGTCAACTGGTGCATATGCCGTGAGCGAAAAAACCGAAAAAGCCACGCCCAAACAGGTGCGCGACGCCCGCGAAAAGGGTCAGGTCGGGCAAAGCCAGGACCTGAGCAAACTGCTGGTGCTGCTGGTCGTCAGCGAAGTGACCCTGGGCCTGGCGGATGAAAGCGTCGCGCGCTTGCTGAACTTGCTGAACCTGTCGTTTAAGGGGGTTGGCCAGCCCTTCATGCACACCGTCGAGCAGGTCGCCAGCGAGGGCGCAAGCGTGTTGATCGGCTTCATCCTGAGCAGTGTCGGCATCGCGATGCTGATGCGGCTGGTGGGCAGCTGGATACAGATCGGGTTCCTGTTTGCGCCCAAGGCATTGAAGCTGGACTTCAACAAGCTCAACCCCTTCGCCCACGCCAAGCAGATGTTCTCGGCGCAGAGCCTGACGACCTTGCTGCTCAGCATTTTGAAAGCCACGGCCATCGCCGTGACGCTGTACGTGGTGGTGAAGCCGTCGCTGGGCACGCTGATTTTGCTGCCGAGCACGGACCTGACGACGTATTGGCATGCGCTGTTGCAGGTGTTCCGGCACATTTTGCGGGCGACGCTGGGGTTGCTGTTGGTCATCGGCGCGGTGGACTTTGCGCTGCAGAAGTATTTCCACGCGAAGAAGCTGCGGATGAGCCACGAGGACATCAAGAAGGAGTACAAGCAGGCCGAGGGTGACCCGCACGTGAAGGGGCATCGTCGGCAGCTGGCCCATGAGTTGTTGAACCAGGCACCGACTGCGCCGGCCAAGCCGGTGGAGGATGCGGACATGGTGGTGGTGAATCCGACGCATTATGCGGTGGCGTTGTATTACCGGCCGGGCACGACGCCGCTGCCGCAGATTCATTGCAAGGGTGAGGATGATGAGGCGCTGGCGTTGATCGCGCGGGCGAAGAAGGCGGGGATTCCGGTGGTGCAGAGTATCTGGCTGGCGCGGACGCTTTATAAGGTCAAGGCAGGCAAGTACATCCCGCGGACGACGCTGTTGGCGGTGGCGAATATTTATCAGATCGTGCGGCAGTTGGAAGAGGTGACCGACGAAGTCATTCGAATAGAAGATGTTTGACTTGCGTCTGGCAAGATCCAGATCACGATCTAAAGCAAGATCAAGAGCGTCTGCCTGGGGGCAGACTGTTTCGCCTTCGGCGAGTTACTTGATAAAGCCCCAAGTAACCAAGGGCTTGTGCTCCTGGTTGGGCTCCTCCTTCGTCGGAGTACCCTCACTCCGGTCCCGCTCCGTGGGCCCGCGCCGAACGGACATCCATGTCCTGACGGCGCTCTCGCCGCATCCATGCGGCTCGACCCACTGCGCGAGACCTGCGTTCAGCCTGCACCCAAGTCGCGTTTTGTGTCGTTTGGACTTCTTGCGTAGAAGATCAAAAGCAAAAGCAAAAGCAAAGGCTTCCCGGCTAAAGCCGGTCCTACGGTCGAGGTTGCGGCCACTTTTGATCGTTCCCACTTGGAGCGTGGGAACGATCAAATATCAGCGCCTGAGCGGGCCTCTTCCCGGCTAAAGCCGGTCCCACAAAAAAGCAGCGCGTGCATCCAGTGAAATGGGTGGTGGCCGCACTGGCCTCTTCCCGGCTAAAGCCGGTCCTACTAAGCGTAAGCGCGCTTTTGATCTTCCTACGCGAAAGGCTCAGTCACCGCCAATCGCGACTTGGGTGCAGGCCGAACGTAGACGACGCGCAGTGGGCCGAGCCGCATGGATGCGGCGAGAGCGCCGTCAGGACATGGATGTCCGTTCGGCGCGGGCCCACGGAGCGTCGTCGAAGTGAGGGTATTCCGACGAAGGAGGAACCTAGCCAGGAGCAAGCACCCTTGGTTACTTGGGGTGCTTTTCCAAGTAACTCGCCGAAGGCGAAACAGTCTGCCCCCAGGCAGACGCCCGTGATCTTGATCTTGAAAACAAGGCCCCCGCGAGGGCGCTACTGCAAAACATCGCTAAGATGCCCCAACCCCGCCAGCTCCAGCTCCTGCCGGCGAATACTGTCCAGACTCACCGCCGCCCCCTGCGCATCGGGCACCGCATGCCAGACCACAAAATCCCGCTGAACATCCAAAAACAAAAAGAAATCGTTAAACAACTCCGCCTGCGAAAACCGCCGCTCCAATGCATCGCGCAACTGCTCCGGACGCAAGGCCCGGCCCTCGATATGCAACGCAATGCCCCAGTCCCGATGCTCACGTCGACTGACAAACGCCACGCCCGTCGCCACCGGCCAGATCGCCGCACGCTCAGCGGCGACGTGGGCATAAAACGCTGCTTTTTCCGATACCCGAATCATGCTCAGTCCTTTAATGGCACCACAGTAAAATCCTGCTCATGGTCACGCTCATCAATCCCCTGACGCATGTCCGGCGGCCACCAGATCACCAACTCCCGCTCATTGGAATCTGGCCGCTTGCACGAATAACCCGAGCACCCATGGGTGGCACACCCCGCCAACGTGGCAGTGACCAGAAAAAGCAAAAGCAAACCGCGCAGGTTCATCGTGTAGCCCCCTTGAGCAGCGAAGGTCGGTTCTGTTTGGCCTTGCTCGACACCTGCGGCTGACGCAGGGCGATGTAGATTTCACTCTCCGCCCCCGGCTGCAGCCACGCATGGGGCCAGGCGCTGACACCCATCACCCAGCGACCGCCACAGCGGCTTTCGTCGATGCGCACCGGCTTGCTGGTGGTGTTGCGCGCCACGACCACCGCGATGCCCCAGTCCTTGCGGGTAAACCACTGGGAACGCTGGCGATCCATGCTCAGGCCGACGCCCGGATCACACAGGCTGTCGGCTTCGAACGGCAGGGTCTCGCCGCTGTTGAAGCCCACCGGGGTCACGCCGTCGAGCAACTGGGTGAAGGCGTTCTGCACATCGCTGCGGGTCGGTTGTTCACCACCGTCGCGACGTTCCTTGATGCGCTTCATCTGGTCATCGACATCGTGGGGGTTGCCGTTCTGCACGTAGCGCGCCGGATTGATCTGATCGCCGATCAGCCGAGGCGTGAGGATGAACAGGCGCTCACGCTGGTTCAGCTCGCGACTGCGGGACTGGAACAGCAGCTTGCCGATCACCGGGATGTCGCCCAGCAGCGGGATTTTGTTGACCTTGTCGGTGGTTTCCAGCCCGTGGAATCCGCCGATCACCAGCGAACCATGCTCCGCGATCACCGCCTGGGTGCTGACGTTGCCCTTGCGCACCGCCGGCTGATCTTCGTTGATTTGCGAGGTGTCTATCTGGCCGTCTTCGATGTCGACGATCAGTTGCACCTGGGATTTGCCGTTCTGGTCCAGGGAGCGCGGAATCACCTGCAAGCTGGTGCCCGCCGTGATGGCCTGAATGTCGGCGACGCGTTCGGAAGTGGCAGTGAGGTATTCGGTGCGGCTGAAGTCGATCACCGCCGGCTGGTTTTCCAGGGTCAAAATCGACGGATTGCCGATCACCGACGCCGCGCCGTTGCCTTCGAGGGCATGCAGATCGGCCGAAAATTTACCGGCATCCTGGATAAACAGCGTGGTGCTGGTGCCCTGCTCGAACAGGTTGGCGCCGCCGCTCACGCTGCCGCCCTTGAAATTCCAACGGCTGGACAGCTGCGCCAGTTCGTTGCGGTCGATGTCGAGAATCACCGCGTCGATCTCGATCAGGTTACGCGGCGTGTCCAGTTGCTTGACCAGCTTCTCGTACATCGCCCGGCGTTTGGGCAGGTCATAGATCAGCACCGAGTTGTTGCGCACGTCGGCGCTGACGCGGATCTTCGAACGGCCCTTCTCTTCATTGGAGGACCCGCCGCGCTTGCCACGGGAACCCAGCACTCGGTCCAGCCCCTGTTCGATGGCGCCGGTGTCGAAACCCTGGCCTTCCATGCCGCCGTAATTCAGGCCCGACGACGTGGTGCCGCCTCCGGATCCGGCTGTACCACCCTGCCCTTGCAGCAGATTGACACCGTTGATGGATTCGCCACGGGAGCGGCTTTCCAGCAGCTCCTGAAGAATGCTCGCGACGCCGGCGACGGTGAGCTGTTGATCGCGATAACGAATGGTGCGGTCGGCGGCGTTGGCGTACTTCAGCGGCAGGACCACGACGTCCTGCTTCTCGGCTTTTTCCGGTGCCTCGACCTTCTTGCTGTAACTGCGCACGAAGTCGACGTACTTGGCCGGACCGCGCACCAGCACCACCCCTTCGTCGGGCAAGGCGCCCCAGCCGAAACGCTTGTCCAGCAGGCCGACATCGGACAGCGCCTGCTGCAGGTCATCGACCGCTTCCGGCGACACTTCGATCCGCGCCGAGGTCTGTTCGCTGGTCGGGCTGATGTACAGGGTCTCGTTGTAGACGAACCACTGGAAGTGATGCTCCTGACCCAGCCGGTCGAGGAATTCCTGAGGGTTCTGCGCACGAATGCGCCCGTCCAGCGTGCCCGGCATCGCCGGCATGTCCAGACCGATGCCGAACTCCTTGGCGAAGTCTGCCAGCGCAGTGGCCAGCTCGGTCTGCCGCGCATCGTAGGCGTAGGCGGTGTGTTTCCAGGCGTCAGGCACCGCTGCCAGCGCCGGCGCGCCGATGCCGATCATCAGCAAAGGCAACCACATTAAGGCCTTGCGCATTTCACACTCCCGGTTGCCAGGTTTTGAGGGTCGAGCGGGACGACGAGGCGGTCGCGCTGCGAATCGAGGTTTGCATGAGGCTGAGCATCGCGGCGCGCTGATTGGCCAGGCGCTCCAGACGTTCGAGCAGTTGCGTGGGATTGCAGGGGTCGGGAATCCAGCTGACCAACACCACGCAGCGGGTGTCGGGGTCGATCGCCAGTCCGCCCTCACAGGCACAGGCCACGCCGGCACCGCCCTGGGCGAGTACCGCGTCGAGGCGTTGCGGGTCGCTGCCGTCGTAGGGATCAAGCACATCGAGGCTCAGGCGAATGCCGTTGCCCGACACCGCCAGTCGCGCGTTGGCATCGTCGATCCAGCAGTCCAGTGGTGCGAGCGGACGTCGCTCCCACCACTGAGCGAGGATCGTGCTGAATTCACTGAATTCCATCGATGATCGCTTTGGTGATGCCGTGTTTGGCGCGCAGCCCTTCGTTGAGGATCATGTTGGCGACGTTGGTCTGCTGCGAGGCATCGCTGAACGCCTGGAAGTCTTCCATGGTGCCGCTTTCCGAGGCGGTTTCGGCGGCCTCCTGCATGTCGTCCTGGGCGCGGGAATAGGAGTGATCGAGGTGGTTTTGCAGGGATTTGAAACTGATCATGCCGGTGGCTCCAACTGAGGGATTCAACCCCTGAGTGGAACCTGCGGCCGCTCCGGTTCCATGAACCGTCACAACCGGGTCAAGAAAATCTCATGAAGGCGCCGAAGACCCCACCAGCCCGCGGCGCAGGCTGTCCCAGTCGATGTCGAACGCGCCGTTGGCGTCGCTCAGGCGCAGGGTCTGCGGCGCCAGGGCAGGGTCGGGCTTGAGCTGCCAGTGACCGGCGAATCGACTGGCCGACAGCCACTCGCCGAGGCTGTCGAGCATGTCGGGATGGGCGCTGAGCACGGCGGTGGTTTCAACGGACTGTCCGGCAGCCAGATTGCGCATCAGGGCGCGGCTGCGTTCAGCGAGTGTGGTCTGGTCGAGCAACTCGGCAAGGGCCTCATTGAGCAGGGCTTCCACGGCCTCCATCGACGCCTCGGCCAAGGCCAGTCGCTGCTGCTCCAGGTGCTGCAGAAAACCGTTGGCGCTGTCCCAGAATTGCGCCAGCGCCTGATCCTTTTCGTGCTGCGCCTGGGCGTGGGCGGCGGCCAGAATCTGCTCGGCTTCTGCCCGGGCATTGTCCAGCACCTCAGCGGCGAGCACGGTACCGGCCAGGTCTTCGCGACGCAGGATGTCGGTGACCAGCACGGCGGAGGAAGACAACACGAGACGACGCTTGGCGAGCATGTTCAGCTCCTGAAATACAATGAGGTAACGGCAATCATCAAGGCGTCGTCACTCGCCACAACACCGAGTGCCAGAGGGTTTGCAGCTTGTTCTCGGGCAGCTCGGCGCACGCCGTCGGCAACACATCCGGCGCCCACGACAGGCGCAGCCGTGACCAGCAAGGCTCGCCCGCCCACGCCGCCAGCAATACGCGCGCATCGCTCACCGAGGCGTCCAGCCATAAACCGGGCCGCAACGCCTTGGCCACGGCGCGGCACCAGGGCTCATGCACGTGCCCGGCGTGATCAGCGCTCGCCTGCCCGCCCTGGCCGAAACAGATGCGGCCGGCCAACGACAGCGCCTGCTGCTGCTGCGCTTCGTCCAGTTGCAGCCATTGCATCATCGAGTCAACGGGCGGCGGCGGTTGGCTCGGGACCACGCCGACGCTGTGCAGAAAGACGTCGTGCCGCGTGCCGAGCAACTCGGTGCCATCCTCGCGCGTCACGCCACAGTGGTCCGCAAACACGTCGATCCAGTCGGCATGGGCCCATTCCCATGGCGCACACCACCAGCGAATCCAGTGCTCCTCGGCGCTGAGCATTACGCCCTCACCGGCATGCTCGTCCGGGCACTGCGGCGCAGGCCGATGCGTTGCAACAGCGCATCGCGCCAGTCACCGCGCAGGGCCAACACGATCAGGGCAATCAGCAGCAGCGCGGCAAACGGCGCGAGCCACAGCATGCGGTTCCAGAAATCGAGGTTGGCGCTGTCGACCAGAAACGGCCCGAAACTCACCAGCCGTTCGGTGTCCTGAAACTCCGCCGCCGGCACGAACACGATGGCGAATTTCTTCGAATCCAGGGGCTCGCCGGACATGCCGGGAATGCTGCTGGCGACCATCTGCTGAATACGCCCGCGCACGCTGTCGGGGTCGAGGGCCGAGGTGTGTTTGATGAACACCGCCGCTGAAGCCGGCTGCACCGGCTCGCCCGGCGCGATGCGTTCAGGCAGTACCACATGCACGCGGGCGACGATCACGCCGTCGATCTGCGACAGCGTCGCTTCCAGCTCCTGGGACAAGGCATAGATGTACCGCGCGCGCTCTTCCAGCGGCGTGGAAATCACCCCTTCTTTCTTGAAGATTTCACCCAGGCTGGTGCGCGAACGACGCGGCAGGCCGGCCGCATCGAGGATCCGCACGGCACGGTTGATCTCGGCGGTCGGCACGCTGATGACCACACCGGTCTTCTCGCTGCGCTTGCGCGCGTCGATGTGCTGGTCGGCGAGGCTGGCGATCACGTCGTTGGAATCCTGCTCGGACATCCCGGTGAACAGGTCCGTGTCATCGCTGCACCCGCTGAGCAGCAGCATCAGGCAGATCAGTCCTGCAGTCAGGTATTTCACGGCATGCCTCTACTGCAGGTTGGTCAGTTTATCGAGGGCCTGGGCGCTCTTGCTGACGACTTTGGTGGTCAGCGCCATTTGCAGCGAATACTGCGACAGCGACCGGCTCATCTGGGAAATTTCCAGCGGGTCGTCGGTGGTGGACGCCCGTTTCATCTTGCGCGCCGCTTGCTGCGAGAGCTTGTCGGTGGCGCCAAGACGGTCCGACAGCGCGCTGGCGATCTGTTCGGACAAATGGCTTTGCTGCATCGACAGCTCGGGACGCATGGCGGCGTTGAACAGATCGACGTCCGCCTGCGAAGGCCCGCTGACCAATCCCTGATCCAGGCGAGGCTCAAGATCGGTGGACGGCGATTTGAGTTGGTTGACATTGGAAAGGGTCACGGGGGTTCTCCGGCAGACGGTGTCGAGGGGCGCAGCTCGGTTCAGGACAGGCTGTTGCTATTGCTGCTGTTGCCACCGCCCACCAATGCCGAGACAAGGGCAGCAGCGGCCTGGGCCAGGGTGTTTTGCTGATCCTGTTGGGCGAACGGGTTTTGCCCGCCTGCGCCGTTGACGCCGGCACCGTTCTGTTCAGCTTCAAGCCCTTTCTTGATCAGGCCGCTGAGCAGTTGCCCCAGGTCCTGGGTCACGCTCTGGGTGGCACCGCCCGACTGAGACGCGTCGTTCATCGGCGTACCGAGGCCGCCGCCGACGCTGGCATTGACGCCCTTCTGCAGCAGATCGCCCAGCAGTTGGCCGAGGTCCTGATTCACGCTGCCGGGGGTTTGCATAGCGCCGCCCGATGGATCGGCGGGAGAAAGGCTGCTCAGCTGCGATCCGCCGCCGGCATCACTGAGGCCGTTCTGTTGCTGATCGAGTTGACCGCCCAGAGAGTCGAGCGCAGAACGGAAATCAGCGGTCTCTTTGCCGTCGAGGAAGTTGTCGCCCTCAGCCGTGAGCTCATTCTTCCAGGAGCCCGAGTCCGGTGCCGGGAATTTGACCGGATCCTGGGCCGTGCGCTGGTCCATGAATTCAGCGATTTTTTCCAGCAGCGGCATGTCGCCCTTGGAGAAGGTGGTGCCTTTGTCCGTCTTGGTCAGGAGGTCGTCCAGTGAGGCCTTGGCCAGACCGTTGAGGGTCTTTGACATCAGGTCCGGCGCGCCGGCACCCGCCTGGCCTGCATCGGCGGCAGCACCAAAATTGTCGCCCAGCTTGTCTTTGATCAGGTCGCCCAGCGCCGCCTTGATCATGTCCGGATTGCCGCCGATCAGGGACGCCAACGGATTGTTCTTCTCCATCTGCTTGCCGACCATCTGGCCCAGCGGCGATTCCTTGTCCAGGTGCCCGTCCTTGGTCAGCGCCTGAGCCAGCTGATCAATGACGTCCTTCAGCGACTGCGGGGTCTTGTCGCCGCCTGACGTCGGCTGGGAAGCCACGGTGCCGATGTGCAGGTTTTGCAGCGGATTGGTATTGGCATTGAGACTTAGCATGAAACCTCCATCCTTAGGTGGATGCCCCCCTTTTCAGGGGGCGCTCGGACCGATCAGTAGCTGATGCCCTTGGCGTTCTGCGCTTCGGCACTGATCGCCTTGTTGGCGCTGTCTTCCTTGCCGGAACGGATGGCGCTGAGGACATCGTTGGTCTGCTTGCGGATGTCGGCTTCGGTCTGCATGGCAATCAGGCGCGCCTGGCTGGCATCGGCCTTTTCGGTGGCGGCGTTTTGTGCCGCTTCGGCCTTGGAAGGGGCAGCGGAATCAGTGATCTGGCCTTCCTGCTGGACTTTGGTCACAGCGTTGGCGCCCTGCTGAGTCGCCTGCCCAGCGCCAGTGATAAAGCTGTTGGCGAGGCCACCGACCATTGCTATTGGATTTGGCATGTCGAACACTCCTGAGTCATCACCAGCGAAAGTGCTTGGTGCCAATGGGTGGCCCGGACCTCAGGATCGGTTCCCATGTCGCTCAATAAAGTTCGTAGCAGGCGGGGACGCTGCGGATCTGGCCGTTTGAACGCAGGGTGTGTCGCCAGAGAAAGCGGGATAAACGGAGGTCAGACGTCGAGCTCTTTCATGCGGTGGTAGAGCGTCCGACGGGGAATTTCGAGCTCCTGACTCACGGCATCGACGCTGTTGTTGTGGCGCTTGAGCGCGGCTTGAATCAGCGCTTTTTCGATGACCCGCAACTGCGATCTCAGGCCCGATGATTCGCCCTCTTCGCTGGCCTCCCCGCCCAGCAGCGGAAAGCCCATGACGTGACGCTTGGCGGCTGATTTCAGTTCGCGGATATTGCCCGGCCAGTCGTGGTTGAGCAGGACGTGGCGCAGCACGCCAGTGGTCTCGGGCATCGGAACACCCGATTCCTGCGCCGCGGCTTCAGCAAAACGCGCGAACAACGGCAGGATGCGCGCCCTCTGCTCGCGCAAAGGCGCCAGGGTCACGGTCAAGACGTTCAGGCGGAAATACAGGTCCCGGCGAAAACGTCCCTGTTCGACCATCTCGTCAAGGGAGCGCTGAGCCGAGGCGATGACGCACACGTCCAGGGCAATCGGTGATGTCGAGCCGAGGCGTTCGATGGAGCGCGTTTCCAGCACCCGCAGGAGTTTGGCTTGCAGGGCCAAGGGCATGCTGTCGATCTCGTCGAGGTACAACGTGCCGCCCTGGGCCGCTTCGATGTAGCCAACCCGGGCCCGATCGGCACCGGTGTAGGCGCCGCTGACCACGCCGAACAGTTCGCTCTCGGCCAGGGATTCCGGGATGGCCGCGCAGTTCATCGCCACCAGCCGGCCCTTACGACCGGACAGCGCATGAATCCGGCTGGCGACGGTGTCCTTGCCAGTCCCGGTTTCGCCTGACAGCAGCAGGTCGATCCCCAACTGGCCGAGACTGCGGGCCACCACCCGCAGGTTCGGCACCTGATGGTCGTCCTCCAGTTGCTCATCGAATAACTCGTACACACTCATCCACGACCTCTGGTATCTCAGGGTTACGCGACATTGGCTGCGCGAGATTGGCTGCGAGGCGTCCATTGCGAAACAGCGCGCTTGGTGAGGCAGGTATTTGTGGGGCTTCAGGGCGGAACTCGCGTTTGTAGGACCGGCTTTAGCCGGGAAGGCGTCAGGCGTCACACCACACATCTCATGCCTTTCACACCGGCCTCTTCCCGGCTGAAGCCGGTCCTACGAAATCACCGCTTCTTCAGCATCATTCATCCCCAGCTCCTTCATCCGGTGGTACAAGGTGCGCCGAGGAATTTCGAGCTCCTGCACCACCGCTTCCAGGCTGTGTTTGTGACGCTTGAGTGCGTCTTCGATGAGCATCCTTTCGATAACGCGCAGTTGGGTCTTCAGGCCGGTTTCCAGGTCACGGTCCGCAGGTGCATCGCCGCCCAGCAGCGGGAACCCCAGCACAAACCGCTTGGCGGCCGACTTCAGCTCGCGAATGTTGCCGGGCCATGAATGGCTGAGCAGGACCTGCACCAGGCGATTGTCCAGCTCGGCAACCGGGCAGCCAAAATCGGCGGCGACTTGCTGGGTGAACTGGTCGAACAATGGCAGGATCTGCTCGCGACGCTTGCGCAAGGCTGGCATTTGAATAGTCAGCACATTGAGCCGGAAAAACAGGTCGCGACGAAAAAGCCCTTGTTCCACGAGTTCATCCAGAGGGCGCTGCGCCGAAGCGATGACCCGAAGGTCCACCGGAATGAAATCGGTCGACCCCAGGCGCTCGATGCCCCGGGTTTCCAGAATCCGCAGCAGCTTGGCCTGCAGGCTCAGCGGCATGCTGTCGATCTCGTCCAGGTACAGCGTGCCGCCGCAGGCCGCTTCGATGTACCCCTCCCGAGACCGACTGACACCGGTATAGGCGCCGTTCACGACCCCGAACAGCTGACTTTCCGCGAGAGATTCCGGAATAGCCGCGCAGTTCATACCGATGAAAGAACCTGTCCGACCGGACAAGTCATGAATACGTTTGGCCAGCGTGTCTTTGCCTGTTCCTGTCTCCCCGCACAGCAGCAAATCCATACTCAGGTTTGCGGTATTCAATGCTATCTGCTGGATATCCAGCGCCACATTTTCTGGCGGACAGGAACAGTCGCTTACATCGATTTCTTCTTTCATCGATACCTCTCGTAGTGGGAGCAAGCGATTTATTAATACCACGCATTACAAAGGCACCCACAATTAAATTTAGTTCCCCGACGTCGCGAGACCTACTTCACACGCGACCAGTGATAGCACTTTGACTTTATTGACGAAGACAACTAATTATCCGCAAAACATTCAAACGACTATTTAAAATCATCCGTTGCCCCCGACTGGACGATGAAGCGTCGGAGGCGTCCAACGGCCCGGCCGGCCTGGCGCCTGCATCACAATAGCTTAACAATCATCAGGTTATGCTCTGCCATGGTGCGTCCCCTCTGTCTTCCCCTCATCGCTACGGCGGCGGCGAAGCGGTTGACAAGCCAGCACGCTGACTCATGCCGTTTCAAACTTATTGTCATTCCCCGCGCGCGCTCGACCACCGCGTATTTAATATTCGCTCGTCCCGGACAAGTAATGCGAACTTACTTGATCGCCTGACTTATATATCCCGCCCCTTTATAACTTATATAACGTCACGCACCTATTTAAAGCGACCCTATCATTGACACCTGAATTATTAGTTTCAAGGAAGGCTAGTTTAACTCCGTTCGGAAATCCGACTGAGCCAAGTCGGTTTTCCGAACACGCTTTACTGTACTCTCGCGTATAGGTCCAAACCCCTTGCGTTTAGCGGGTCGGACATACCGACTATCGTGATTTTAACTATTAACAGCGAAGCAAAGGTTTGCGGATCAATAACGATTCGGTAATGGGATCCAACTATTCCTCGCCGCGCAGGATGATCTGCGAGGCACTGCTCAACGAGCCAAAAGGCTCATCAACCTAGGGCAGTGGATGTTTCGAATTGTGTCTTCGAAGGCGACTGGCCATGATGTATCGGCGTTTTTACAAAACGCCGGCAAAGTTCGCTGAAATTTTCGTTAATTCATTGTGTGAATAAGTCTGACCCGGCTCATCCGGGTCGATGGGACGTGCAAAGCAGGCGGGCGGATGTGTGTCTGCGCCGGTACACGGCGAGCCCATTGCTGCCAAAAGTGGGCCCGAAGCGGACAACCTCACGGCTGAGGCGTCGCCTCAGGGGCGCACAATTCCCGCTGACGCCGTGGCAGTCGTGACCGCCAGTGCCTCGTTACCGTGCACGACGTCGTCGGTCATTTTGTCCAGAGTGGCGGAAAGCTGCTCGAACTGGTCGCGAGGCACGAGCAGGCGAGAGGGTCCGTCGGCTGTTTTTTTGCGCAGAAATGCCGGGTTGAGGTTCAACAGCACCGAGCGATCGATGCCGGCGCTGACAGCGAGGCGCTCCAGATCCACCGGCCGCGCCAGCTCCAGCTCCGTGAAATACGGCGCGTTGGCCACCGGGCTGAGTTTCACACCATAGGTCTCGGGTTCGCGCACCAGCAACGACAGCGCCAGCAGGCGCGGCACGTAATCCTGGGTTTCTTTCGGCAGGCTCAGGTGCCAGTAATCGGTGGGTAGCCCTCGCCGTTGATTCGCGTCGATGGCCCGGCTCACCGTGCCCTCCCCTGCGTTATAGGCCGCCATCGCTAACAGCCAGTCGCCACCGAACTGGCCATGCAGACGCGTCAGGTAATCCATCGCCGCTTTGCTGGACGCCACGACGTCCCGGCGGCCGTCGTACCAGGCGGTCTGGCGCAGGTCAAAATCGCGCCCGGTGGCCGCCATGAACTGCCACAGCCCGGCCGCATCACGGATCGAATTGGCCTTGGGGTTGTAGGCGCTCTCGATGATCGGCAATAGGGCCAGTTCCGCCGGCATCGCGCGCTGGTCGAGGGTTTCGACGATGAAGTGCAAATATGGGCTGGCCCGCTGGCTGGCGTTGCGGATGAACCCTGCATTGCCCAGCAGCCAGTTGCGCTGACGCACGATGCGTTCATTGACGCCATTGTCGTCGGCCAGGCGGAAATCCTGCCCCATTCGCTGCCAGATATCACTGCCGTCGTAGGGTTGCGTCGGCCGCGAGTAAGCCAACGGCTCTTCGCTGCGATGGAGCCCCGCCACCAGGCGCGGCGTGCGTTCGGTACTCGCCTCGGGAGGGCCGTAGGACTGGCACCCGGCACACAGCACCGCGACGGTCAGTGAAGCGATGCGCATCGGTCGAACGACACGCAAAACGCCCGAATACGGGCGGAAGGCAGGCGGCATGGGAGGTCATCCTGAGAGGTTTATGCTGTGTGGCACGGGCGCTTGAATGGTTCCAATACGCCCGTGCTGTCACACCCCTCCTGCGCGCCTTCCTTATATAGAAAGCCTCTGCATCACGAGTGCATCACCTTGTCGTGATCGCGAACGCTGTATTTCACCACGCCCCAGATCAGCAGCTCGTCGCCCTCCATAACGTAGCGCGGCGGGTATTTGGTGTTCTCGGACTTGAGGATGACCTCGTTGCCACGCATGTGCAGGCGCTTGCAGACGGGCTCGGTATTCAGCGCGGCGATGACGATGTCGCCATGCTCGGCATACAGGCTGCGGTCGACAATCACCAGATCGCCGCAATAGATGCCCGCGCCCTGCATGCTGTCGCCTTCTATTTTGACCAGATAGACATGGGGCGCGCGGATGTCGAAGAGCTCGTCCAGCGAGATGTGCCGCTCGATGTGATCGGCCGCTGGCGAGGGAAAACCCGCCGGTACTTGAAAGGCATAAAGGGGGAACCGCTCGCCCGCCGCTGACAACCGGCCAAGGATGGTGACACTCATGGGACTGACCTTGTGTTTGTTAACTGTACGTATATACAGTTAACGTTCTCAGCCGTGCGCGGTCAATGTTGTAAGCAGGAAAATTCGACGGGTGACACATGTGCGGACGCTACTCGATCTACGAGCCAATGGACCATTACCTCAAGACGCTTGCGCCAGAGCAGTTGGTGATCAACGGCTACGATCTCTGGCCCATCGAGCGTTACAACGTGGCGCCGACCACCCGCGTCGAAATCATCCGGCCGGTGACTGACGGCCTGAGCGTCGACAAAGTGCGCTGGGGCTGGTCGCCCCACTGGGCCAAAGGTAAACGGCCCGACCCGATCAATGCGCGGGTCGAAACGGTCATGACAGGCAAGTTCTTCAAGGATCTGTGGCCGAACGGTCGCACCCTGGCCCCGGCCAATGGCTGGTACGAATGGGTGAAAGACCCGAACGACTCGAAGCGCAAGCAGCCGTACTTCATTCATCTGAAAGACCAGGGGCCGATGTACTTCGCCGCCTTGGGACAGGTCAGGCCTGGGCTTGAGCCGGATGAGCGCGACGGCTTCGTCATCATCACCGCAGCGAGCGACGCGGGCATGCTCGACATCCACGACCGCCGCCCCCTGGTGCTGACGCCCGAGCTCGCACGGGAATGGGTCGACCCGCAGACACCGGCCTCACGGCTCGCGCAAATCGCCCAGGAAGGCTGCCGGCCGGTCAGCGATTTTCACTGGCATGCCGTGGGCAAAGAGGTCGGAAATGTGCGCAACGAGGGTGCGCAGTTGATCGAGCCCTTGGCCGGGCTCGATTTGCTGACGGAGGATCAGGACGAGAACGTTTGATCGCTGCACATGGCGATCACGCGGCACTCAATGGGGCAGGTTTGGAGTGATCAGAGCGTCCACTTCACCGAGAACATCAGGTTGCGCGGATCGCCGTAAACGCCGGTACCCGACGCGATCGGAATGCCCTGCCAGTAGCGTGTGTCGAACAGGTTGTTGACGTTGACCCGGCCGTCCCAGTGCTCGTTCAGCTTGTAGCCGGCCATCAGGCCGACGATGCCGTAAGCGTCCTGATCGGCCTGGCCGTCGCCAACGCGGTTGAAGGTCTTGCTCTGGGCCAGCACGTCCGCCCCCACTCGCCATTTGTGCAGCTCGCCGGGCAATGTGTAGCTGGTCGCGGCTTTGAACAGATGTTTCGGCTGCTCGGGGGCGAACAGTTTGCCTTCGTTGCTTTTGGTGCCGTCTTCGACAAACTGGCTCAGCACGTAGGTGTACGACGCCGAGAACTGCCAGTCCGGCGTCAGCGCGCCGCTCAGTTCGGTATCAATCCCGCGGCTGCGCACTTTGCCCGCTGCACCGTAGCAGCTGGACGCCGGGAAGCTCGGGCAATTGGTGGAGTTCTGGTCCTGCACCAGGTACGCCCGGTTTTCCTGCTCCATTTCAAAGAGCGCCACCGAGGTATTCAGCGCGCCGTCGAAGTATTCGCCCTTCAGGCCGATCTCGTAGTTCTTGCCCGTCATTGGCTTCAACACCGAGCGCGCTGAATCCATCTCGGTCTGCGGCTTGAAGATTTCGGTGTAGCTGGCGTAGGCCGAGTACGTGTCGTTCAGGTCATAGATGACGCCGGCGTAGGGCGTGACTTCGCGGACCACCTTGTAATCGCCGCTGCCGGCGCGGTTGTCGAAGTCATACCAGCTGACGCGGCTGCCGAGGATGACGTGCAGGGGGTCGATCGGGTTCAAGCGCACGACGGCGTAAACCCCTTCTTCGGTAGCGGCATTGCGGGTTTCGTACAGGCTGGTGTCGACGTCAGGTTTGGGCAGTGAATGGGTCGGGTTGTAGAGGTCAATGGGCGTGCCGTCGGTCCAGCCGCCCCACTGGTGAAATTTCTCCTGCCGGTGGCTCACGCCCACGACCAGTTCATGCTCGCGACCGAACATCTGAAACGGCCCGCTGAGGGAGGCGTCGAGGTTGGTCTGGTCATCGTCGTCGCGGTACTTGCCGTGGTACTGCTGAAAACCCAGACCGTCGTAGTTGCCGATGTAGCTGGAGAAGGTGTCCGCTTCAGCCCAGATCTTCTGTCCCGCCAGCTTGGCCGACCAGCCGTTGTCGAAACGGTGGGTGACGTCGGTGAAGAACATGATGTTGTCTTTGTTCCAGTACGACCAGTCGTTGCTGAGGAACGTCGAACGCTTGAGGTGCAGGTCTTCGCCGTTCGGGCCGCTGGGCAGACCGCCCCAGTCCGAGGTGTTGTCGTCACGCTGTTTGGACGCGCCGACGGTCCAGGTGGTCGAGTCGCTCAGGTCGGCTTCGAGAATCCCGTAAAAGGTCTGCCGCTGATTTTTGCGGATATCGGAGAAGCTCTTGTCATCTTCGTACGCCGCCACCACGCGGCCGCGAACGGTGCCGGAGTCGTTGAGCTTGTTCGACGCATCGACCTCGGTGCGGTAACGGTCCCAACTGCCGGCGCTGGTGGTGACACTGACCTGCGGCACGGCGGTCTGGCGCTTGCGCACCAGGTTCAACGTCGCCGCCGGGCTGCCCGCGCCGGTCATCAGGCCCGTCGCCCCGCGAACCACTTCGACGCGGTCATACATGGCCAGATCCGCGCCAGAAATCACGTCCTGGGTGTAGGCGCTGATGCTGCTCGGCAGGCCGTCGTACATGATGTTGTCGATCTTGAAACCGCGCGCCAGAAACTCCTGACGGTCCGACGCCGTTCGGTGCAACGTCACGCCGGGCGCGTATTTCACCACATCGTTCAGGTCATTCATGCCCTGATCGTCCATGCGCTGGCGGGTGATCACACTCACCGACTGCGGCGTCTCGCGAATCGACAGCGGCAGCTTGGTTGCCGTGTTCATGGAACCCGTTGTGTAAGAGCCCGAATTCTCCGTGGTCGCCTGCCCCGCAATGCCGTAATCGGCGTTGATGCTCAAGCCTTCCAGCGCGACGGCGCCCGACGCCAAATTGCTGCTGGCACTGCCCGGTTGAGCGAGCGATGTTGCCGGTGGCTGATCCGGCAAATTCTGCTGCGTCGGCGCTGCGAAGGAATGGCTGGAGAAACCAAGGGCAACAAGTGCCGACAAGGCTGGCAGGGCGGGACGTAGCATCGGGTGCTTCCTGGAAAGGACGAGAGCTGATCTGCGGCCCATCACCCTGATGAGCGACGTTCCACATGGCGAAAAGCTATGAGGGCGCCGATCGTAACAACCTTTTTATAAATTGTTAATGCAAACCGTTTCCATTTGTTAAAGCGTGTGATTTGTTTTTACTGCTCTTACGTCCATCAGTCGGCTCGGGCGAATTCAGTCTGGACCGGGCGGCGAGATCACAACTATCATGCCCATGTCTCACGATGAATAACCAAAGGTACTACCTTGCCCCGTTCCAACTGGCTGCCTACGCCGCCTTAGCGCTACGCCCCCCTCGCTTGACCCTGACCGCCACCTGACTGCGGTCGAATCCTGCTGCGCCTGATTTTCTGTCCGCGGCTAATCCACAACTCAATTGAAACAGACACGCGTGTATCGCCCAGCGCCCGCCGCTGTGCGTCATGCCGTGCCTGCCCTGGGTGAATTAATGTTTGAAAACATCAGAACCGCCTGGCTGTCCGACGCCAGAGCGAACGTACTCGCTGGACTCGTTGTTGCGCTGGCCCTCATCCCCGAGGCGATCGCCTTCTCCATCATTGCAGGCGTCGACCCTAAGGTCGGCCTGTATGCCTCTTTCTGCATCTGCACCGTCATCGCTTTCGTCGGCGGCCGCCCGGCGATGGTGTCGGCGGCGACCGGAGCGATGGCCCTGCTCATGGTCAATCTGGTCAGGGACCATGGCCTTCAATACCTTCTGGCAGCTTCGTTGCTGTGCGGAGTGCTTCAGATCATCGCCGGCTATCTGCGCCTGGGTGAGCTGATGCGTTTCGTCTCCCGCTCCGTCGTGACCGGGTTCGTGAACGCCTTGGCGATCCTGATTTTCATGGCCCAACTGCCGGAACTCACAGGAGTGACCTGGCCGGTTTATGCCCTGACGGCGGGCGGGCTGGCCATCATTTACCTGTTTCCACGACTGCCGGTGCTGGGGAAACTGCTCCCCTCGCCGCTGGTGTGCATTATCGTACTCACCGCGATTTCAATCTCGATGGGACTGACCGTACACACCGTAGGCGACATGGGATCGTTGCCTGACAGCCTGCCGATATTTCTATGGCCGGATGTACCGCTGAACCTCGACACCCTGCTGATCGTTTTGCCCTACTCTGCCGCCCTGGCGATCGTAGGGCTGCTGGAGTCGATGATGACCGCGACCATCGTCGACGACCTGACAGACACCTCCAGCAACAAGAACCGCGAGTGCAAGGGGCAAGGCATCGCGAACATCGCGTCCAGCCTGATAGGCGGCATGGCAGGTTGCGCAATGATCGGCCAGTCAATGATCAATGTGAAATCCGGCGGCCGCACCCGACTGTCGACGCTGAGCGCCGGGGTGTCGCTGCTGGTCATGATGGTGTTTCTCGGCGACTGGCTTGCGAGAATCCCGATGGCGGCGCTGGTGGCCGTGATGATCATGGTGTCGATCAGTACGTTCAGCTGGGACTCGATCCGCAACCTCAACAAGTACCCGCTTTCAACCAACATCGTTATGGTGGTGACGGTCGTGGTCGTGGTCGCCACCGACAACCTGGCCTTCGGCGTTGTGGCGGGTACCTTGCTGGCGGCAATGTTCTTCGCAAACAAGATCGGCCATCAGCTCGAGGTGAGCTCAACCCGTGATCCCGAGCACCCTCACCGCACGTATGAGGTAACCGGTCAGGTGTTCTTCGGATCAGCGGACAGGTTTATCCGATCCTTTGATCTCAAAGAGCCCCTCGAGACGCTGGCCATTGACCTTCGCGAAGCCCACTTCTGGGACATTACGGCGGTTGCGGCATTGGACAAAGTCGTACTCAAGCTTCGTCGACTGGGGGTCCAGGTGGATGTCATCGGGATGAACCAGGCCAGCGCAACCCTCGTGGATCGCTTCGGCATTCATGACAAACCGGACGGTTTAGAGACGCCAATGGGGCACTGACCGCAGCAAAACGGTCAGCAGTGACGCCGGGAAGGCTTGGCAACGGCTTGCGCTGCGCAGAGACGCAGCGCTGCAATGGATACGCGTGGTTTGCGAAAGTGATCCGGCGTCGCCCGTCATCAAGCCACCGCGCGTCGTCCTCTAGCGAAGAGTTTGGGGCCCAACAAATTGACTGTCAGACCCAACATCACAAGCACACCCCCCGCGCATTGCAGCACGCTGAGTCGCTCGCCCAGCACCAAAGCCGAGGAGCTAAGGCCGACCACCGGCACCAGCAGGGAAAACGGCGCGACCTTGCCCGCCGGGTAGCGAGACAGCAGCTTGCTCCAGCTGATGTAGCCGAAGAGCGCGGCGACGAAGGCCAGATAAGCCAGCGACAGCACCGAGCTCCAACTCAGGTTGAGCAATGAATGCTCAATGAGCGCCGGCCCCTCCAGCCACAGCGACATGGCGAGAAACGGTAGCGGCGGAACGATCGCTCCCCAGACCACCAGCGCAACCAGATCGACGTTGCCGAACCGGCGCGTGATGATGTTGCCCAACGCCCACATCGAGGCCGCGCACAACACCAGCAACACCGCCAGCAGCGGTGTCGCAGCCCCTGTGCCCATGCCGATAAGGGTCAGCCCGCCCGCGGCGATGAGCAAACCCGCCACGCTATAGACTCGTAATTTCTCACCGATGAAGATCGCCGCGAACAGCAGCGTGAAGAACGCCTGCGCCTGCAGCAGCAGGGAGGCCAGCCCCGGTGGCATGCCATGGGCCATGCTCTCGAACAGAAAGGCGAACTGACCGAAGGAAATGGTCGCTCCGTACGCAAGCAGCCAGAACCAGGGCAACTGCGGACGACGGATGAAAAACACGGCAGGAATCGCAACCAGCGTGAACCGCAACGCGCCCAGCAGCATCGGCGGCAGGCCATCCAGCCCGTATTTGATCACAATGAAATTCAAACCCCACGCGATGATGACCAGCAATGCCAGGCAAAGGTCTTTAAACGGCATGGTGTTCCTTAAGAGTTGGCAGGTAGTTGGGGAGAGCCCGATGAAACAATAATCGCCTCGTGCCTGCTGCATTTGCAAACGCCTTGGCACCGTTGAATGAAGAATTAGTTAATTGATTATTTAGCACTGAGCAAACCCACGGACATGCTAGCCATAGGCCTGCCCATCCGCCGAACGCACCTTAAGTATTCAAAAATCCGGCAGACACGCTGATCGCTGGAACGGACCTCAGCGCCTTCCTTTGGAGCTCCGGAGAAACTCACATGCAACTACAAAACTTTAGAATTGCGACCAGAGCGCTGCTCTGCTTCGGTCTGATCACGCTGATCCTGCTAGGCCTTGGCGTGTTCGCTTACGTTCAAATTGATGAAATGCGTGCCACTGAACAAAAGCTGGAAACCGACGTGGTGCCCAGCATTCAGGTGATTGACGATATCCAGATCGCTCTGCTGCATACCCGGCTGGAAAGCATACGATCGCTGGCGGTGTCGGGCTCAGACGCACAACGCAAAGTCACCGATAATATTTTTCAAGACATCGCCACGCTCGAAGACAAGACGGGCTACTACCGAGCACACCTGATTACTGACGAAGAAGATAACAAGCAGTTTCAGACCGCGAACGGCCTGATGGAGAAATACATAGCTGGCGTCAAAAACATTATTTCGCTGAATAAAACCGACCATCAAAGCGCGCTGGACTACGCCAACAACGAACAGGCGCAGACCGCGACGCAGTATCAGGCAGAGCTCACAAAGCTGCGCGACCTTAATTCACAGAACGCCGTCAACGCCGGGCATCGCGCTGCAGAGGTTTACAACCACAGCATCATGGTTCTTATCTCCGTTGTTCTGGGTGCATCGGTGCTCACCATAGGCCTGGCTTATGCCCTGACCCGAAGCATCGTGAAGCCGGTCGGCAGTTCGTTGACCTTCGCGGAGAAAATCGCAACGGGCGACCTCTCCGGCGTCCTCGCCGTGACAGGGCGGGATGAGATATCCAGTCTGATGATTGCGCTCAATCTCATGGCCGGCAATTTGAAGACCACGCTGACTGAAATATCGGGAGCGGCCGACCAACTGAGCACCGCGTCCGTCGAAATGACATCGATCACCGAAAACGCAGACCGGACACTTCAAAGACAGAACAGTGAGATCGAACAGGCGGCCACGGCGGTCACCGAGATGAGTGCGGCGGTGGAAGAAGTCGCAAGAAACGCGAACTCGACGTCCGAGGCCGCGCAGTCATCCAGCACATCTGCCGAAGAGGGCAACCGCCGGGTCGTCAACACGGTGACGGCCATGACGAACCTCGCCGACCTCGTGGACAACTCTGTGGTACAGGTCAAGGCCTTGGCCAGTCAGGCTGACGATATTACGAAAGTGCTGAGCGTCATCCGCGCCATCGCCGAGCAGACAAACCTGCTCGCGTTGAACGCGGCAATTGAAGCGGCGCGCGCCGGGGAACAAGGACGCGGCTTTGCCGTAGTGGCAGATGAGGTACGAGCCCTGGCGCACCGGACCCAGCTGTCTACTCAGGAAATCGAGCAGATGATCACCAAGGTCCAGTCAGGGTCCGCCGCGGCGGTGGAATCGATGGACAAAAGCAGGCAGGAGGTTCACAGCACGCTGACCTCTGCGAAAGACGCAGGCTCGTCCCTGCGCCTGATCACCGACGCAGTCCTTGAAATCAACGAACGAAACATGCAGATCGCGACGGCTTCGGAGCAACAAGCCCATGTTGCCCGCGATGTGGACAGAAACCTGGTGAGCATTCGGGATTTGGCCATGCAAAGCACCGAGGGCGCGAGACAGACGTTGGAGGCAAGCAGCGAACTGTCGACGCTCGCGGTCCGACTCAACGACATGGTCGGCAAGTTCCGGCTTTAGCCCATGGCTGCTTTGACGCCCTGAAGCCGGCTTCAGGACCCATGCCAACCAAACCCCAGAAACGAAAAAAAGCCCCGCATGTGCGGGGCTTTACACTGTGCTTGGCGGGGAAGGGATTCGAACCCTAGAAACGCTATTAACGTTCGCCGGTTTTCAACCATAACCGCGTCCTGCCGACGGCACAAACTTCTATCGTTTCTAGCTCCACCAGGCTCGAACCGATCCGGCACGTCAGCTCTTACGCCACGAGCCCGTAAGCCGCCTCGGCGTATTCCCCTTATCAAGCACGTACACGGTTCAACGCTTCGGCGTAGCGGGACCAGCGCTCAACGGCGGACTGACGCCGCACGGCGATTTCCGCTGAGTCGTGCCGGATTCCGATATCGCGCTATTTGAAGTCCATGCTCAGTTCCTAGCGTGATCACGGATGCTGTGTGCGACCAAACCCCAAATATCGAAATAGCCCCTCCCATGATCAAGTGGTCGGGATACTTGCGGTTGGCCAGCACAGCACCGTGTGATATCCCACGAAGGCGAGGTACTTGAACAGTGGTTGCTGGTTGCGGACTTCGGTGATGACCCGACCTGCTTGAGCCCTCTCTCCACGATCAGCAAATCACCGTAGAAAATATCTGCGCCCTCCTCCATCCTGTCGCCTTCAACCTTTACCAGGTAGGTGCCAGGCGCCCGAATGCTCAGGAGCTGTGCAGTGAATATCCAGGTGGTCTGATCCATTTCGTCATTCAAAGCTGCACCAGTGGGACTGAAAAGAAAATGCCTCACCGGTCTGCTCAATACCGGAAATGATCATCCCCCCTTGGCTAGGGTTGTCATACTGGCTACTAATGCCGCCACAAATACAGAACTGTATTTGCCGCGGTTCATAAATCGCCTGACTAATAAACTACGCGGAAATACACAGTTACCGACGCAGCCCCTAACACGACATTGTTTGATAACACCTTGAATACGGCATTGTTAGCATCGTATGAAACGAGCTGAATCACAATGGCATTAGGGTTAGCCCCTGCAAAGATGCTAGGGAACACCATATTTGGTACGCGTCCCAAGTTGTGGGCGACAGTGATCAGCCCACTCGCGTCAGTACTGCCGGCGAATTTACCTTCCACAACAGTTGAGTATCCGATGTTCTCTTTAACGATACGTGTAGCTGTTCCCATCATATGGCCAGCGATCTGCGACCCGGTATTTCCCAAGATTGAGTTATGGCTGATGTCGTAGCTATCGTTGCCGCCGTTCAGGTAGATACCGTTTGCGTTAGCTCCGAAGTGCGAACTCGACCCGATGTTGCAATTAAGCACCCGAAACCCTGCTACGTTAAGTCCTACCGAAATGCCGCTACCCGCATTGCCCCCGATCCTGGTACCGCCACCGATGATCAATCCTAGGACGTCGGCATTTGAATCGATGATTATGGCGTCGGATCGATTCTGATAAATCTCGGCTTGCATGACTACTACGTCGTGCGCATAGCCGCTAATCCGAATGCCCACACCGTTGCTGGAGAACCAGCTTTGGTCAATGCTGAAGTTGATAATCCTGCCAAGGCTGCCATCCAGCCACATGCCGACGCTGCTACTGGAGTCACACCAAAATTTGCTAACCTTGGTATGGGCAACCTGTGACCCGGCTATAGGCTGAACGAGCAGCGGCGTGCCACAGCCTGGGGCTTCGACATCATCGATCACGATCGCCGTGCCACCTGTTATGCGGACGCCGGCCAAGGCGTTCACCGCACCATTCGAGCCCGACCCTGGTCCCGCGAAGGTGCAGTTGATAAGCTCACGGATCTCCCCACTACCCCCGTAATGCACGCCGACACCAGTTCCCGCGCCAAGGCGGCTGAACTTGCAACCTTCAATGCGGCTATTGGCCCCCCCGCCCGTCGAACCATCAGCGCCCGCCAGGATGCCCGAGTGAATGTTAGTGCCGCCGATGTTCAAGACGTTGAACCGAGAAGTGGTGTTGAAGCGGGCAAAGTACAATTGCCCAGACGTCGAGCCCCTGTTAGCCGAGTCAATCGCATAGAGGTTTCTAATCTCCACATCAGACGTAGCTGTTACGTTGATGAGGTCGAAGGTCTGATTCTTGATGGCCAGAAAGCTGGAGAAACTACCGCCATCCCCAAACAGGTTGGTGCCTGAGTTAGGCATCACCAGGCTGCTGGTAATCAGATACCCGCCAGGAGTGGACGGTACGTAGGTGGATTGCGCTGCGGCCAGGCAAGCATTTATGCGCGCGGTATCATCAGTAGTGCCATCGCCCTTGGCGCCGAACTGTTTTACCGATATTGCCGTTTGGCGTGCCAGCTTCCATCGGGCACCGTCCGCAGCCACGATGATAGTGCCGCCGTTTTCCGAGCTGGTAGTGTCGGCTGTGTCGATGAAATACACGCCGCCGCCGCCATCGCCCTTGGTGTAGTAACCCAGGACGAGAGCCCGCTGGTTCAGCGAAGAGGCTAGCGTGCGCAGGACAGCTATAGCATCCACGGTTCGACTTATGCCAAAGCGCAGATAATCAGACAGGGTACCGCTGTCGTAAGGTATGTCGGTCGTCGATACGGTCAATTTCATTACTCCATAGATGCAAAAACCGCCGAAGCGGGTGTTTTTATGGGTGGATAGATTAGTAGGCTCGCGAAATGGCGAAGCGATACGCTGAAGGACCGGGCGCTTGCAGACGAGCGCGGCCTAACAACTTGCTGAACGATGTGCCGCAGATCACGACACGTCCTTGAAAAACATGTGGCTCCCGAGTTTCAGAGTCGGCTTGGCGCTGGCTGCCCACGCCGGAGCCCTCGACAAAATGGTCGCGTAATAGTGAGTCGCCCCGCCGGTGGGGTCTGGCACGTTCCCGTTGATTACCTGGTCGGCAGCGATTTGGCACTGCGCCAACTCGCGGAACGGAATCTGTCGCGCGCCGCTCACGGACGGATAGTTCGGGTCGCCCTTGTTCCAGCAACTGAACTGATAGGGCTTCTGGCACACCCCGGCATAGCCCTCGCCCCACCATGACCTTTCTTGTCCATCGTTCACGCGGTTGCGGATCGTCCAGGCCACGGCCAGCATTCCGGCAAGCCCTTCCCCACGAGCTTCGCCATACAGCGTGCGGGCGAGCACGTCGCGATCTCTATCAGTGACGGTCATGGCTATTCTCCAGACAAAAAACCCGCTCAGCGGCGGGCTAGACGACCGGATGTGCTTTTGGGGGCGGTCTGCCGCGCGTCACGCTCGAGGGCGATGGCGCCCTGCAGACTGACAACGCGAATCTGCTGGAGCGCAATCAGCAGTCCCAGCACGATTGCAATGACCACGGCGGCTGCAATGGCTCGCAATGTGGAACCCGCTTTGGCTACGGCGACAATGGCCCCAAGGCTCATAACGAATCCGCCTTGCGTCCGAGGAACCGGATGATCAGCTCGCGGATCGCCGTCACGCCGATGAACCCTATGGTGCCGCCGGCGGCGACGGACAGACTCGACGGCCAGGCCATCCATTCGATGACGCTGCTGGCTGACAGGCTCAACGCACCACAGATCAGCGCCTCAAGCACGACGCGCCATTTGTTGGCTTCTTTGCCTTCATAGAGCACGCGCAACAGAGAAGTGGCGGCGGCCATGATCGCTCCCTGCCAGAGCGGCGTCGTGATGATCAGCCAGACGTGCGCCCAGAAGTCAGGTGTTTTTTCCGGCATCTTCGTCGACCTCCGACAGTCCGCCCCCTCGGGCTCGGGAATGGGCCAGCCCCTCGGCAATCCCTACTTGGAGCGATGAATGTGGCGGGGCTGAATACGAAAAAGCCCCGGCAAATGCCGAGGCTCTGAATAAGTGCATGTCGTTCACGCTGCCCGTCGGAGCAGCGCGGGTACTGTTAAGTAGCGTTCCGGATCGGGTGTTCACACCCGCGGTCGCTGAAAGAATGGGAAGGAAAGCCTCCCGGAATGGGAGGCTCAGGCTCTGCCAGCCAGACCTACGCTTGCGCGTAACCCCACTGAGTGATGCGCTCAGCGAAGTATGGCTTCACCATCGTAACCGTTGCCGCCTGGTTACTCGCTTCAAGGCTCATCTTCTCGCCGTCAGTGCCCGGACCCGCGACCCATAGGGTGACGGGTATTTTCTCAGCCTTGGCTTTGTCGAGCAGATTCTTCAGCGCGGTGCGGCCAGCATCCGTTGGTGGAATGCCAGTCTCGCCGATGAATGCTGCCATCTTGTTGGCTTTGGCGTAAGTCAGAAACGGACCCACGATTTGGTCGCGCAGCGCCGTTGGCGAAATTTGGGTGTTGTCGCCGTTGTAGGCACCGCTCGATCCGCCATCGACGTCAGCATAGGCGTGCGCTTCCCAAACAATGGAATTTGCCGGGTCCACAATTTTGGACTGTAGATTGATCGAGGCAGTCGCCCAGTCCTTGGCGCTAGCGTATTGCAGGCCACAGATGAAGACTGGCTTTTTGGAGCTGTTGCGCAGCGCCTTCAGCACGGTATTCATCGTGTTGATGTAAAGCGTCTCCAACGCAGGCGCTGTGATGTTATCTTTCGCGCCAGCACTGTTACTCGCGTAGGGTTCGTTGCCGAGCCCCCAACCAAGCACCATGGGGTCGTCGCACGCAACAACCAACTTCTGGTGGAAGTTCGCCAAGTGGACCGCACTCCAGGAGCCACCACCGGCGGAGTTACCCTCCTGGATCAGAACCTGCTCCGTAATTTTCCAGCCGTCTTGATTGCCCGCCTCTTTACTGGGGTAAAGCTTGCCGGTCAGTTGGCCGTTCGCATCGGTCTGGTAGCGATGCAGGCGCATGTAGTGATGCGGATCGGGGATGATCCTGGCTTCACCGTTAGAGTCATCGCTGATCGCCTTCAGCATTACCTTCCACTTGTCCACGAACTCCTGCTTCAAGTTCGCGCCTTGACCTGGCAGACCGTCGATTGTCGACAGCTCAATGGCGCGCTGCAGTTCGAACGGAAAACGGATAAGGCGCACACCGAGGTTCTTCACCCAGTGAGTGATGGTGTCCCGAGTGGGCCATTGATAATGAGTGCCGGCCGAACCTGGAAGGATTTGACCCGCATTGGCGACCGAGCCCAGGTTGATTCCTACCAGAGGAATGTTTTTGAGCTGGGCGATTACTGAGCTGCTATTGGACATTTTGATTACCTTGAGTCGAATGATTTTTAGCGGAGAATTCCGCATTCATGTCGCTCAGAGGCGATAGCTCGGGGCACGTGGCCCTCACATGATTCAACGTCCCGCACCGGGAACACTTGATCTGGAGCTCCGTCATCTCACCGATACGGGCGAGAAGTCTTTTGCACTTTCCACATCTGCAATCTTTCAACATTCCGCGAAGCCTTTTGGATTCTGCCAGGCTCCGCCCCGCTCGCGCGGAGAGTAAGGGCCTCGGCTGGTTTGCAGGTACAGCCTGCGATCTGGCGATCCCTGTGGGTGTTAGTGCACCCGCCTGACTGCCCTCTCTTTCTTCGTTGATTTCCCGTCTGGCCCTGTTGCCAAGGCCAGCCAGCGAAATCGGTGATTCCGTCCTGCTAAAGAGCTTTGATCCAGTCGGTCCCTTGTCGGGGCTGGGAGACCACTTCGCTGGTCACTGGCTATCTGGCGGCTTCACCAGTCATGTATCGCTGCGGTATGTCGCTGCGATGGATGTAAGTTAGCAAGCGCTAAATTTAACGTCAATAGCTAATGCTAAATTATTTCCGTACCTGTAATGGGTGCTGGTCGCTCGAGGCAGGTCGATATTTCTGACAGGGGTTTTGCAAACAGCTGACTGCCGTTATGCTTACGAGAACTGTACGCATATACAGTAATCAAGGAGAAACTGATGTCCCTACCAGAGAAGAAAAAGTCTCAAGAGCGCGAGCCCATGTCCGGCCTGGAGCGCCTGAACCTAAGGGTGGCGGGCATGATCAACCACCCGATCGCCCAGGATCAGATGTGGGTCACGATCCATAAGCTGGAGACCGACGGCGAGCGAGAGTGGGACGAAGTGATGGGGGCTATTGCGGAAGTGGATGGGATAGAGATGGTTTTCAACGATGAAGACAGTTCGGTCACGCTGAAGTGGGAAGCGCCGTCAGATGAAGATCCCCGCGTCCAAGTGCGGGACGAATTCGAAGCACTGGAGGAAACCGCGCCTTTCTGAGTGCACAAAAAAGCCCGCTTGATAAGCGGGCGTCTGTAGCTTCAACAAACCGCCTGTGCCGGTCACTAGCCGGCCAGATCGGTCAGCGCAACTAGGCCTTCCTTGCGTTCCAGATCAATAAAACCTTAGCATGGATCGTCACGTCGTCGATCCTTGCCGTCTGGTTCTCATAATGCTGATTGTCTGAAATAAGCCTGTAATTCTCTTCGTCCAGTCGCATCACGCGCTTGATGTACAGCTCTTGGTGCCAAGTCAGTACGTAGATGCCCTCACCGATGAAGTCCTGCACGCCTTTATCGACGATCACCAAGTCTTTATCGTTGATGGTTCCTTCCATGCTCTGACCCCAGCCACTGATCATGGCCAGAGCTGTCTTCGAGGTGTAGGTCACACCTTTCTCGCGAAGAATCTCCTCTCTGACAACCAAGTTGCGCACTACCTCATTGTAATCAGGCGGCACTTGTCCGTGACCCATCGCTGCACGTATGTCGTACTGGCGAATGACAATCTCTTCCTGGGTAGGACGAAGCGCGGCGTAATTGGCCGGAAGCACGTCTGTGCTCTGGTCATCCGGGTCGGCAGCCGCCGCCACAATCCGGTCCCGCGCCTCATTTGAAAAGCCTTTCACCTTGGCGAGGGACTGCTTGAGCTGTTCCAGTGCCGAAAGCCCGGCCTTCACTGCTGTCGCGGAAGTCTCGGACGCAGCAGGGCTGACCAGGCTTCCCGAAGGAAGGCCGATCTTCTCTTCCAAATTCGCAGCAGCTTTCTCGCCGAGGTTTCTGTGCCCGTTAAGAATCTGGGACAGATACGACGCATCAAGGCCGTGCCTATTGGCGAAATCTTTCTGGGAGGCCCCGGCCATCAGGGCTTTCAGGGCGTCGGCTCTAAGCTTGTTAATGTCCATGTCCCATCATCGCTTCCGGTTAGCATACAGTAAATTACGGTCTGCTATCAGTCACATGGTTAGCCTTTGCTAATGCTCATGCAAGCCGGGCAGGATGATCCGAAAGATGAAGATCAAATGCAGCCCAGCGAAAACCAGACCCCGAAAACGAAAAAAGCCCCGCATATGCAGGGCTTCTTACTGTGTTTGGCGGGGAACTAGGGATTCGAACCCTAGAAACGCTATTAACGTTCGCCGGTTTTCAAGACCGGTGCATTCAACCACTCTGCCAATTCCCCGAAGCATTTGGCGTCGAAGGTTTCCACCCCTCCGTCGCTTTGCGGGCGCCATAATACCGTAATGAAACAAGCTGTCAAACTCTCCGGCTAGCGCGCTGCCTCGCCTCTGTTATGATCTTTGCAACTTGAGGTTTCAAACCCTTCGTTTTCACCACCAGGAGTAGCGCCATGCGCGAACAGGATTACGCAGTCAACAACCGCGTGCAGGTCGAGCAGCTAGAGGTTAGCCGCGTCCTGGGCAACACTTACGGCCTTCTGGCCCTCACCCTCGCCTTCAGCGGCGTCATGGCGTTCGTCTCCCAACAGATGAACTTCCGTTACCCGAACGTCTTCGTTGTGCTGATCGGCTTCTACGGTCTGTTTTTCCTCACCAACAAATTGCGCGATTCGGCGTGGGGTCTGGTCTCGGCGTTCGCGCTGACGGGCTTCATGGGGTTCATCCTCGGCCCGATTCTCAACCGCTACATCGGCATGCAGGGCGGCGCTGAAGTCGTTGCCTCCGCGTTCGCGATGACGGCCCTGGTCTTCGGTGGTCTGTCGGCCTATGTGCTGATCACGCGCAAGGACATGAGCTTCCTCGGCGGCTTCATCACCGCAGGCTTTTTCGTGTTGCTCGGGGCCGTAGTAGCCAGCATGTTCTTCCAGATCAGCGGCCTGCAACTGGCGATCAGCGCCGGCTTCGTGCTGTTCTCGTCGGTCTGCATTCTGTTCCAGACCAGCGCGATCATCCACGGCGGTGAACGCAACTACATCATGGCGACCATCAGCCTGTATGTATCGATCTACAACCTGTTCATCAGCCTGTTGCAGATCTTCGGCATCATGGGCAGCAAAGACTGATCCGTTTGCCCGCTTTAACAAAAAGCCCGCTTCTGCGGGCTTTTTGCTGTCCGGCGTTCGTGAATTCTTTATCATTGCGCCCATGTTCCCTGTCAGCGCCCGACCGAGCCGCCCATGAAGTTCGCCATTGCCCTGCATTCGCCCGCCCACGCGCCCTCCTCCCGGCGTGCATTGCTGTTCGCCAAAGCGGCTTTGGCGCAGGGCCATGAAATCGTGCGCCTGTTCTTCTATCAGGACGGCGTGCACAGCGCGTCCAGCAATGTGGTGTCGCCCCAGGACGAGTCGGACACCGCCGCGCAATGGCGTGATTTTGTCACCACCCACCAGCTGGACGGCGTGGTCTGCATTGCAGCGGCCCTGCGCCGGGGGGTGTTGAATGCTGAAGAGGCGGAGCGGTATTCGCGACCTGCGGCAAACCTGTCGGCACCGTGGGAATTGTCGGGGCTGGGTCAGCTGCACGACGCAGTACAGACGGCCGATCGCTTGATCTGTTTTGGAGGGCCGTAACGTGGCGAAGTCGTTATTGATCATCAGCCGTCAGGCGCCCTGGTCGGGTCCGGATGCCCGCGAGGCCTTGGACATTGCCCTGGCCGGCGGCGCGTTCGATCTGCCGGTCGCCATGCTGTTCATGGACGACGGTGTGCTTCAGTTGGCCACGGCGCAGAACGCCAGCCAGGTGCAGCAGAAAGACCTGAGCGCCAACCTGCAGGCGTTGTCGATGTTCGGCGTGGAAGACCTGTTCGCCTGCCGCACCAGCCTGAATCAGCGCGGGATGCCGCCAACCGGGTTAAGCGTCGAACCGCTTCGGGTGCTGGACGACCCGCAGATCGCCGCGCTCATTGACCGTTACGACCAAGTGATTACGATCTGATGGCTACCCTGCACGTACTCTCTCATTCCCCTTTCACCGACTCGCGCCTGAGCAGTTGCCTGCGCGTGCTAGGAAGCGAAGACGCGATCCTGCTCTGCGGCGACGCGACCTATGCGTTGCGCGCAGACACCGCTGCCGCCCAGTCGCTGAACGCGAAAACCGGCAGCCTGAAGGTGTTCGTGCTCGATGAAGACGCCACCGCTCGACACATCGTGCTGCCTGACTGGGCACAAAGCGTCGACTATGCCGGCTTCGTGACGCTCTCGGTGCACTACGACAAGGTCAACACCTGGCTATGAAACAGCTCATCGTCGACGGGCGCGATATTCAGCTGGACAAAGACGGCTATCTAGAGGACCTGCACGACTGGTCCAGCGAGGTCGCTGAAGCCTTGGCCCTTGAGGCAGACATCGCCCTGACGCCGGAGCATTGGGAAGTTCTCGAATTGCTGCGCGCGTTCTATGCAGAATTTCAGCTGACCCCGGCCACACGGCCGCTGGTCAAGTACACCGCGCTGAAACTGGGCGCCGACAAAGGCAACAGCTTGCACCTGAATCGTCTGTTCAACGGCACTCCCGCCAAACTTGCCGCCAAGCTGGCGGGCCTGCCCAAGCCGACCAATTGCCTATGACTGACTTCACCCCCCTCGTCACCGAAACCCCTGCCGAGCATCCCTTCGCGCCCTTCGTTCGTATTCTCGGCAAGGGCAAGCGTGGTGCGCGCAACATGACCCGCGCCGAAGCCCGGGAAGCCATGGGCATGGTGCTCGATGAAAAAGTCGAAGACACCCAGCTCGGCGCTTTCCTGATGCTGCTGCGGCACAAGGAAGAGAGCCCGGATGAACTCGCAGGCTTCACCGAAGCGGTGCGCGAGCGTCTGCATGCGCCGGAACTGACGGTCGATATCGACTGGCCGACCTACGCCGGCAAGAAGCGTCACCTGCCGTGGTATCTGTTGGCGGCCAAGTGCCTGGCGCAGAACGGCGTGCGCGTATTGATGCACGGCGGCGGCGCCCATACCGCCGGCCGGTTGTACAGCGAGCAGTTGCTAGAGTTGTTGGGGATTCCGCTGTGTCGCAACTGGCAAGCGGTGGGTGAAGCGCTGGAGCAGCAGAACATTGCGTTCTTCCCCCTCGGCGACTGGGCGCCGCAGCTTCAGCGCATGATCGATCTGCGCAACACGCTGGGGCTGCGCTCGCCGATCCATTCGCTGGCGCGCATCCTCAACCCACTGGGCGCGCGGTGCGGGCTGCAGAGTATTTTCCATCCTGGCTATCAGGGCGTGCACCGCGACGCCAGCAGCCTGCTCGGCGACCACGCCATCGTGATCAAGGGCGACGGTGGTGAGGTCGAGATCAATCCCGACACCATCAGCCATTTGTACGGCACCACCGATGGCCAGCCGTGGGATGAGGAATGGCCGGCATTGTCGGATCGTCGCCACGTGAAGCCTGCCACCCTCGACCCGCTGCATCTGGTCGCGATCTGGAAAGGCGATATCGAGGACAGCTACCCGCAGCTGGCGCTGATCGCAACCATGGCGCTGGCACTGCGGGGCCTCGGGATGCCGCGGGCTGAAGCCTTCGCCCAGGCGGAGCAGTATTGGGCAAACCGGAACAGATCGATTTAGCCGATAGCTACTCCCCAGTCTTTGCGCCATTCGTTCGAACGATTGCCTTTAGACTGATCTCCAACGTACTTCGGTACAGCTCAATTTGGAGTCAGGCATGGGCCTTCTCGTTGAAGGACGCTGGCAAGACCAGTGGTACGAAAGCAGCAAAGACGGCGCGTTTCAGCGCGAGCAAGCCAAGCGCCGGAACTGGGTGACTGCTGATGGCAGCCCCGGCCCGTCCGGTGAAGGCGGCTTCAAGGCGGAGGCCGGCCGCTACCATTTGTACGTTTCCCTAGCCTGCCCGTGGGCCCATCGCACGTTGATCGTGCGCAAGCTCAAAGGGCTGGAAAGCCTGATCGACGTCTCGGTGGTCAGTTGGCTGATGCGCGAGAACGGCTGGACATTCGACAAGCAGACCGGTTCTACCGGCGATGCGCTGGATGGCCATACCTTTATGTACCAGCGCTACCTCGCCGACACCGCCGATTACACCGGTCGGGTTACGGTACCGGTGCTGTGGGACACGCAGCTGAATCGCATTGTCAGCAATGAGTCGTCGGAAATCATCCGGATGTTCAATTCGGCGTTCGACGAACTGACCGGCAATCACCTGGATCTCTATCCAGAGCCGCTGCGCAACGAGATCGACCGGCTGAACGACCGGATTTACCCGGCCGTGAACAACGGCGTCTATCGCGCCGGATTCGCGACGTCGCAAGGTGCGTACGAAGAGGCTTTCGATGGAGTGTTCGCCGAGCTGGATGCACTGGAAACGCTGCTCCGCGAGAAACGCTATCTGGCGGGCGAGTACCTGACTGAAGCGGACGTGCGCCTGTTCACCACGCTGATTCGCTTTGACGCGGTGTACCACGGGCACTTCAAGTGCAACCTGCGACGCATTGCCGACTACCCGAACCTGAGCAACTGGGTGCGCGAGATGTATCAGTTGCCGGGTGTTGCCGAGACGGTGGACTTCGTGCACATCAAGCATCACTACTACGGGAGCCACGCCACCATCAACCCGACCGGTATCGTGCCAAAAGGGCCGCAGCAGGACTTCAGCGGCGAGCATGATCGCGGGCGTTTGAACGGAAAAGGGATCTTGCAGAACGGCTGAAGGGTTTCAGTTAACACTGAAACCCCGCCTGGCTCTCCACCGCAGAACCTTTGAAAGACTGCGGTGGAATCAGACGCTCGCCTGAGCCCCTTCGAACCATGCCAGCTTCTCCCGCAGCTTCACCACTTCCCCCACAATCACCAGCGTCGGCGCATGGACTTCGTGCTCGGCAACCAACTGCGGCAGATTGGCCAGCGTGCCGGTGAAGACGCGCTGGTTAACCGTGGTGCCCTGCTGGATCAGCGCAGCCGGCGTATCGGCCGACCGGCCGTGCCGGATCAACTGCTCGCAAATAACCGGCAGCCCGATCAGGCCCATGTAGAGTACCAACGTCTGCGATGGCGACACCAGATCCTTCCACGGCAGGTCGGTAGAGCCGTTCTTCAGGTGGCCGGTCACGAAACGCACGGACTGCGCGTGATCGCGATGGGTCAGCGGAATACCGGCGTAGGCCGCGCAACCACTGGCCGCCGTGATGCCCGGCACGACCTGGAACGGAATGCCATGGGCGGCCAGCTCTTCGATTTCTTCGCCGCCACGGCCGAAGATGAACGGATCGCCGCCCTTGAGGCGCACCACGCGTTTGCCCTGCTTGGCCAGGTCCACCAACTGCTGGTTGATCTGATCCTGGGGCAAGGCGTGGTCGGCGCGCTGCTTGCCGACGTAGACCCGGTCAGCGTCGCGGCGGCACAAGTCCAGGATCGCCGGCGCTACTAGGCGGTCGTAAAGCACAACGTCCGCCTGCTGCATCAGACGCAGTGCGCGAAAGGTCAGCAGATCAGGATCGCCCGGCCCCGCGCCGACGAGGTACACCTCACCGGTCGTGGGCGGCGCCTCGCCGTCGATCTTCGCTCGCAGCAACCGCTCGGCTTCGGCGCCCTGTCCGGCCAGCTGCCGGTCAGCGATGGGCCCCTGGAATACATCCTCCCAGAACGCCCGACGCTGCTGAACGTTGGGAAACAGCCCTTTCACCTGATGACGAAAGCGCGCGGCCAGACCGGCCAGATGCCCGTAAGTGGGCGGAATCCAGGTTTCCAGCTTGGCGCGGATCAGACGCGCCAGCACCGGCGCATCGCCACCGCTGGACACCGCGATCACCAGCGGCGACCGGTCGACGATCGCCGGGAAGATCACGCTGCACAGCGCAGGCGCATCCACCACGTTGACCGGCACGCCGCGCTGGCGTGCATCGGCAGACACCTGCGCATTGAGCGGCTCGTCGTCGGTGGCAGCGATGATCAGCACGCAGCCGTTGAGGTCCGACTCGGTGTAGCCGCGCAGAATTTGTTCCCCTCCGCTGCGCTCGATCAGCTCGCGCACTTCCGCTCCGATCTCGGGGGCAACCACGCGCAGCACCGCCCCGGCCTCAGCCAGCAAGCGAGACTTGCGCAGGGCAATCTCGCCGCCGCCGACCACCAGCACTTGAGCGCCCCGAAGGTTATGGAACAGCGGCAGAAATTCCATTTAGCCGATCACCTCGATGCCGCCCATCCATGGCTTGAGAACGTCCGGCACGCGGATCGAGCCGTCGGCCTGCTGGTAGTTTTCCAGCACCGCCACCAGCGTGCGACCCACCGCGAGGCCCGAACCGTTCAGCGTGTGAACCAGTTCCGGCTTGCCGGTTTCCGGGTTGCGCCAGCGCGCCTGCATGCGACGCGCCTGGAAGTCGCCGCAGTTGGAGCACGACGAGATTTCACGGTATTTGTCCTGGCTTGGAATCCACACTTCCAGATCGTAGGTTTTCACCGCACTGAAACCCATGTCGCCTGTGCACAACGCCAGTACGCGGTACGGCAATTCGAGCAGTTGCAGAACGCGTTCGGCGTGACCGGTCAGGCTCTCCAGCGCTTCCATGGATTTTTCCGGCTCGACGATCTGCACCATCTCGACCTTGTCGAACTGGTGCTGACGGATCATGCCGCGGGTATCGCGACCCGACGCGCCGGCTTCGCTGCGGAAGCACGGGGTGTGGGCGACGAACTTCAGCGGCAGCTGCTTGGCGTCGATGATTTCGCCAGAGACGATGTTGGTCAGCGACACTTCGGCGGTCGGGATCAGGTACAGATCGGCCTCGCCTTCGCGGGAGATCCTGAACAGGTCTTCTTCGAATTTCGGCAGCTGGCCGGTGCCCTGCAATGCGGGCGCCTGGACCAGATACGGCGTGTAGGTCTCTTCGTAACCATGCTCATTGATGTGCAGCGTGATCATGAACTGTGCCAACGCACGGTGCAGGCGCGCAATCGGGCCACGCAACAACGCGAAACGGGCCCCGGACAGCTTGGCGGCGGTTTCGAAGTCCAGCCAGCCGAACTTCTCGCCCAGGGCGACATGGTCCTGAACCGCGAAGTCGAATGAAGCCGGTGTGCCCCAGGTACGCACTTCGACGTTTTGTTCTTCGTCAGCGCCCACCGGCACCGATTCGTGGGGCAGGTTCGGCATGCTCAGGGCCATGGCATCGAGCTCGGACTGAATGGCGTCCAGTTCTTTCTTGCCGGTGGTCAGCTCTTCGGCCATGCGATCGATGTCAGCCATCAGCGGCGCGATGTCTTCGCCGCGCTGCTTGGCCTGACCGATGGATTTGGAACGGGCGTTACGCTCGGCCTGAAGCTGTTCGGTGCGGGTCTGCACCGTCTTGCGCTGGGCTTCCAGCGCTTCGATGCGGGCCACGTCCAGTGTGAAGCCACGGGAAGCCAGGCGATCCGCTACGTCCTGAAGTTGGGTACGTAACAGTTTGGAGTCGAGCATATCGGTCTCTCGTATATTAAATTCGGGTCAAAGACAGGCCAGCCCACGTTGCGAGCAGCCCGCCCAGTACGCTGATGAGGGCGTAGCCAATGGCCAGAGGAGCCTGGCCGCTCTCAAGCAGACGAATCGTGTCTAGTGAGAAAGACGAAAACGTCGTCAAACCACCGAGGAATCCCACCATCAATCCGGCGCGCAACTCGATCGGGACTTCCGGGCGAATCAGAAACAGCCCGTAGAGCAGACCGATCAGCAGGCAGCCGACCAGATTCACCGCCAGCGTTGCTGTGTAAAAGTAGCGCGGCCAGTTCGCGGCCACGACGTTAGCCGTGGCGAAACGCAGTAATGTACCAGCGACGCCACCGGCGGACACGGCAAGAATCAACTGAATCACTATTTTCTCCGTTGACGAGGGCTGGCGCGGTCGAGCGCCGACAGGTGTTTGAGTTTTTCGCCGATCTTCAGCTCAAGGCCGCGGGGGACCGGCTGATAATACTGACGCGGTTCGAGTTCGTCGGGGAAGTAGTCTTCGCCGGCCGCGTAGGCATCCGGCTCATCATGGGCGTAGCGGTACTCTTCGCCGTAGCCGAGCTGTTTCATCAGCTTGGTCGGCGCGTTGCGCAGGTGCAAGGGCACTTCCAGCGAACCGTGCTCGGTGGCTTCGCGCATGGCCATTTTGAAACCCATGTACACGGCGTTGCTCTTCGGCGCGCAAGCCAGATACACGATGGCCTGGGCGACGGCCAACTCGCCTTCCGGGCTGCCGAGGCGTTCCTGCACATCCCACGCCGACATGCACAGCGGCAAGGCGCGCGGATCGGCGTTACCGATGTCTTCGCTGGCCATGCGCACCACGCGCCGCGCCAGGTATAACGGATCACAGCCACCGTCGATCATTCGCGCGAACCAGTACAGCGCGGCGTCGGGGTTGGAGCCGCGAATGGATTTGTGCAGCGCGGAAATCTGGTCGTAGAACGCTTCGCCACCCTTGTCGAAGCGACGGCGACTGTCACCCAGCAGGCTTTGCAGCAACTCGGGATCGATTTCGCTGCCGTCTTCCGCCAGGTCCGAGGCGTTCTCCAGCAGATTGAGCATCCGCCGGCCGTCGCCATCCGCTGCAGCCAGAAGCGTCTTGAACGCCTCGTCGCCCAAGGTCAGATGGCGATTGCCCAGCCCGCGTTCTTCGTTCAGCGCGCGGTTTACCAACTGGCGCAGCGCCCCTTCGTCCAGGCTCTTGAGCACATAGACCCGGGCGCGAGACAACAGCGCGTTGTTGAGTTCGAAAGAAGGGTTTTCGGTGGTGGCGCCGATGAAGATCAGCGTGCCGTCTTCCACGTAGGGCAGAAACGCATCCTGCTGGGACTTGTTGAAACGGTGCACTTCGTCGACGAACAGAATGGTGCGGCGGCCGTACTGACCCGCCTGCTGCTTGGCGACCTCCACCGCCTGGCGGATCTCTTTGACCCCCGCCAGCACCGCCGACACCGTTTCAAAATGCGCGTCGGAGACTTTCGCCAGCAACCGCGCCAGCGTGGTTTTGCCCACGCCGGGCGGTCCCCAGAAAATCATCGAATGCAGCGCACCCTGCTCAAGCGCTTCACGCAGGGGCTTGCCGTGGGCGAGCAGGTGCTGCTGGCCGACGTACTCGTCCAGATTGGTCGCTCGCAGGCGCGCGGCCAACGGTTGCGCGATCGGTTCAGTGCTGAACAGGTCCATGAAACAGGCGAACCCCTTTTATTCCTGAATGACGTCAGCGCCCTTCGGGATCTGGAACTGGAATTTGCTCGCGGCGACAGGCTCGTTGGCCTTGACGCCGGTGAACAGGATATTGGTGCGCTGGCCGACACTGTCGATCAGTTGCATGTCGTTGATCATGCCGTTGCGAAAGGACAGGCGCAGGCTGTCGAACAGGGTGTCCCGAGACTTGGGCTTGAGCACGAAGTCGATCACGCCGCCCGCCTCCTTGGCACTGATGTCGAAGCTCTCGCTGATTTTCGACACGTCGCCGGACAGCAGCAGCGCCGGGGTCTGGGTCAGGCGCTGGTCGAGGGTCTTGATGGTGACCTGCTCCAGGTCAGGGTCCCACAGGGAAACCTTCTTGCCATCGGACACCATCAGTTGCTCTTGCGGCGCGTCGGTGTGCCAGTAGAACAGGCCCGGGCGCTGCAAAGTCATTTGACCGGAGGTTTCCTGCAACTGCGTGCCGCCACCGTCGAGGGTGAGCTGGGAGAAGCGCCCGCTCAGGGTTTTCGAGTTTTCCAGCAGTTGGGTCAGGCGTGCCACGTCCTTGCTGTCGGCGTGGGCCGAGACAGCAGAAAAAGCCAGTGCAGATACCAACAGCATGCGGATAAGACGCATGGGATTCCTCTTTGAGTGTGGTTGAAGCCGGGCGCCGTCGCGATGGCGACGCTCGGTAACGCGTGACCGGGAAGTGTCAGTCACGCACAGGGGCTGGCGCAATCACTTCGCGCGAGCCGTTGGTGTTCATGGGTGTTACGACGCCGGCGTTTTCCATGGTTTCGATCATCCGCGCGGCGCGGTTGTAGCCAATCTTCAGCTTGCGCTGTACCGCAGAGATCGACGCGCGACGGCTTTCCAGTACGAACTTGACCGCTTCGTCGTACAGCGCATCGCTTTCGCTGTCTTCGCCATCACCGCCGCCACCGCCACCGTCGAAGCCGCTGCCCGGCTCTTCAACGCCGGCCAGGATGTCGTCGTTGTAGTTCGGCGTACCCCGCAGCTTCCACGCCTCAACCACGCGGTGAACTTCTTCGTCCGAGACGAACGCGCCGTGCACACGAATCGGCAGGCTGGTGCCCGGCGGCATGTAGAGCATGTCGCCGTGACCGAGCAGTTGTTCGGCGCCACCCTGGTCGATGATGGTCCGGGAGTCGATCTTGCTCGACACCTGGAACGCCATGCGCGTCGGGATGTTGGCCTTGATCAGACCGGTGATCACGTCCACCGACGGTCGCTGGGTCGCGAGGATCAGGTGGATACCTGCGGCACGGGCCTTCTGGGCGATACGGGCGATGAGTTCTTCGACCTTCTTGCCGACGATCATCATCATGTCCGCGAATTCGTCAACCACCACAACGATGGTCGGCAGCTTGGTCAGCAGCGGCGCTTCGTCGTGAATGCTTTCGCGGTGGTACAGCGGATCGGACAGCGGCGTGCCGGCCTCCTCCGCTTCACGCACCTTCTGGTTGAAGCCCGACAGGTTACGCACGCCCATCTTGGCCATCAGTTTGTAGCGGCGTTCCATTTCAGCCACCGACCAGCGCAAGGCGTTGGCGGCGTCCTTCATGTCGGTCACCACCGGACACAGCAAATGCGGGATGCCTTCGTAGATCGACAGCTCGAGCATTTTCGGGTCGATCATGATCAGCTTGGCGTCTTCCGGGCCGGACTTGAACAGGATCGACAGGATCATGGCGTTCACGCCCACCGACTTACCGGAACCGGTGGTACCGGCGACCAGCAGGTGCGGCATCTTGGCGAGGTCGGTGATGACCGGTTTGCCGCCAATGTCGTGACCCAGCGCCAGGGTGACCGGCGATTTCGCGTCATCGTATTCCGGCGTCGACAGGACCTCGGAGAAGCGCACGATCTGGCGATCTTCGTTGGGAATTTCGATACCGACGGTGGTCTTGCCGGGAATGACCTCGACCACACGGACGCTGGTCACTGCCAGGGAACGCGCAAGGTCTTTGGCCAGGTTCGAGATACGGCTGACTTTCACGCCGGCAGCCGGCTGGATTTCGTAACGGGTAATGACCGGGCCGGGATGGATCGAATCTACCGTGACCTCGACGCCGAATTCCTTGAGCTTGATCTCCAGCAAATGGCCCACCGCCGCCAGCGATTCAGGCGAATAGTTGAGCTGCTTTTTCTCGGCCGGATCGAGGATCGAGATGGGCGGCAAAGTGCCTTCCACGGCGCTGTCGACGAACAACGGCGCCTGCTTCTCTTTCTGCACGCGCTTGCTCGGCTCAGGCGCGCGTGGCGGTGCCGGGGCGATGACCGCGGGCACGTGCTTCTCACGGGCGACCATGTGCTCAGTCAGCGCCTGCTCGCGCTCGATGAGGCGTTCTTTGGCCTTGGCCTGCTCACGTCGATCCGGGGCCACCGGCGCGACCACTTCGTCGACACGCATGTCGACTTCACGCAACTGAGCCACCATCTGCTTGCGCTCATTGCGGGCGGCCCACCAGCGATTGAGGGAGCCGGTGAAGAGTTCGATCAGATCCAGGGTGATCTTGCCGGTGTTGTCCATCACCTTGAACCAGGACAGATCGGTGAACACGGTCAGGCCGAACAGAAACAAGGCGATGAACAGCAGCGTGCTGCCCTGAACATTCAGCGCACGCTTGGCCAGATCGCCCAGCACTTCGCCCAGCACGCCACCGGCCGAACCCGGCAGGCCCGACGCCGAATGAAAGTGCAAGTGCGCCAGCGAAGCGCCCGCCAGCACGAGAAACACCAGCCCGATCATGCGCCAGGAAAACAGCCAGCCGCTCCATTGCCATGGCTCATGGCGCTGGCGGAACACCTGATAGGCCTTGACGCCCAGCAGCAACGGGAAGATGTAGGCGAAGTAGCCGAGGATCATGAACAGGATGTCGGCAGAATAAGCACCGGCGAAGCCTGCGGCGTTCTGGATCTGCGCCGAATTGCTCGAGCTGCTTGTGTGGCTCCAGCCCGGATCGGCCTGATCGTAGGTCAACAGCGCCATGATCAGATACAGACACAGCGCGCCGAACGCGATCAGTGCACCTTCCTTGAGCCGGTAGTGCAGGTGCTGCCGCCAGAGCGGAACGGGGGTGGGTGCTATGGTGGATTTCTTCAAAACGCTTCAATTCCTGCGCGCAAGCGCGAACATCTGATGATTGACTGTGTACGACTGCCTGGGCGAAATGGCAGTGGCTTTCCCGAACATCGGCCAGAAGAGCATCCTGGCAACAGGGAAAACCGCGCCTGCGATAACGCACGCTCGACAGGTGACTTGAAATGAGGTTAAACAACATCGGCATTGTACGGATTTGCGCGCCGCGCGCTACGTTAGTCTGGCGCGGTGCTTGCAGATGTTCAAGCTTCGCCGGCCGCTGACAATTTGAGCACGCATTTTCTTTGCCGACAAAGGCTTATGACGGGTTTTTGCGACTCGCTTGAACTATCAAAAGGCCATGCCTGGATGAAAAAGCCAACTGTTCCAGTTTCCAGGCGCGATCAAGCGGCTTGTGACCGCATTTGCACTACGGAGTTGCACACCGCGTTGACTCCCCTCCCCTCTCGTAAAGTCTGGATGCCATGCTGACCTGGTTACAACGCGACACCTTCGATTTCCCTCCGCTGGAAAAAGCCATGCGCGAGCCCAACGGACTGCTCGCCGGCGGCGGCGATTTGTCCGCTGATCGCCTGATCGCTGCGTACCGGCATGGCTGCTTTCCATGGTATCAGCAGGGCCAGCCTATTCTCTGGTGGTCGCCGGACCCGCGCACCGTGCTGTTTCCGGAAGAGCTGCATGTATCCCGCAGCCTGGGCAAGTTGCTGCGTCAGGGGCGTTATCGGGTCACCTTCGACCAGGATTTCGCGGCGGTCATTCAAGCGTGCGCCGAACCCCGGGCCTACGCCGACGGCACGTGGATCACCGGCTCCATGCAGGCAGCCTACATTGAACTGCACGCCCGCGGCTTCGCCCACAGCGTCGAAGTCCGGGACGGCGACGCGCTGGTGGGCGGCCTGTACGGATTGGCAATGGGCCAGCTGTTCTTCGGCGAATCGATGTTCAGCCGCGCCGACAACGCTTCCAAGGTCGGTTTCGCAACGTTGGTCGAATACCTGAAAGAATCGGGTTTTGTTCTCATTGATTGCCAGATGCCTACCCAGCACCTGCTAAGCCTTGGCGCGCGCTCGATTGCGCGCCAGACCTTCGCCGACTATCTGCACAAACACCTCGACGGGAGCCATTCAGCCGATTGGTCACCTAGGCGAGTTTGATTGGCCTGGCATACACTCATGTCTACAGTTTTTCTCGAGGGTTGATCATGACCGAGCTGGCGCGGCTGAAGTTCTATGCCACTCAACCCCACTCCTGTAGCTACCTGCCCGAGGAACAAGCCACTACGCTGTTTCTCGACCCCAGCCAGCCAATGGATGTCCAGGTCTATGCCGATCTCTCGGACATGGGGTTTCGCCGAAGTGGCGATCATCTTTACCGTCCGCACTGCCAGAACTGCAGCGCTTGTGTGCCTGCGCGCATTCCTGTGGGACTGTTCGTGCCCGATCGTCAGCAAAAACGTATTTTCAAAAGGAACGCCGACCTCGAAGTGACGAGCACTAAGCCGCATTTCAGTGAGGAGTACTTCGATCTGTATCAGCGCTACATCGAACAGCGCCATGCCGATGGGGATATGTTTCCGCCGAGCCGCGACCAGTTTTCCACCTTCCTGGTCCGGGACCTGCCGTTTTCGCGTTTTTACGAATTCCGTCTGGAAGGCCGACTGCTCGCCGTGGCCGTCACCGACCTGCTGCCCAACGGTCTTTCTGCCGTTTACACCTTCTACGAGCCATCGGAGGAGCGCCGCAGCCTTGGGCGGTACGCGATTCTCTGGCAGATCGCCGAAGCCGCACGCATGCAATTGCACGCGGTATACCTCGGCTACTGGATAAAGAACTGCAAAAAGATGAATTACAAGACCCAATATCGCCCCATCGAACTGCTCACCAATCAAAGATGGGTCACTCTTTACTGAAGCCCTTGGCTTAAACCTCAGTTTTCGGGCACAATGCAGCCCGCTTTTGCCTGGCTGCCGTTTGCACCGGGCCATTCATTGGATACCGAGGGCTTTACTGCATGTCGAAAGAAGACAGCTTCGAAATGGAAGGCACTGTCGTCGACACCCTGCCCAACACCATGTTCCGTGTGGAGTTGGAAAATGGGCACGTCGTAACCGCGCACATCTCCGGCAAGATGCGCAAGAACTACATCCGCATTCTTACCGGCGACAAGGTCCGCGTTGAGCTGACGCCCTACGACTTGAGCAAAGGTCGCATCACTTACCGCGCCCGCTAACAGGTCTTAACAAAAACGCCCGGCACATGCCGGGCGTTTTTGTGTGCGCGGGTTTAGTCCCGAGCCAGCCAGACACAAAAAAGGCGCCTTTCGGCGCCTTTGAGGGTTATTGCGATAGCCAAAACCTCAGGCCATTTCAGCCGTGGTCTCGTAATCGAACGTGATCTCGCCGTCCTTGAAGTCGATGTGTACCACACCGCCATGCTCGGACAACTCGCCAAAGAGGATTTCCTCGGCCAGCGGACGCTTGATCTTGTCCTGGATCAGTCGTGCCATCGGACGTGCGCCCATCGCCGCGTCGTAACCACCTTCGGCCAGATAACCTCTCGCCGCTTCGGTCACTTCCAGCAGTACGCGCTTGTCTTCCAGCTGCGCCTGAAGCTCGGTAAGGAACTTGTCCACCACGCTCTTGATAACCTCATGGCTGAGGCGACCGAATTGAATGATGGTGTCCAGACGGTTGCGGAATTCCGGCGTAAAGCTCTTCTTGATCACTTCCATCGCATCAGAGGAGTGATCCTGATGGGTGAAACCGATCGAAGCACGCGCCGCCGTTTCAGCACCGGCGTTGGTGGTCATGATCACGATCACATTGCGGAAGTCAGCCTTGCGTCCGTTGTTGTCGGTCAGCGTCCCGTGGTCCATCACCTGCAGCAGCAGGTTGAAGACTTCCGGGTGCGCCTTCTCGATTTCATCGAGCAGCAGCACGCAATGCGGTTGCTTGGTGACGGCTTCAGTGAGCAGGCCGCCCTGATCAAAACCGACATAGCCCGGCGGCGCACCGATCAGACGCGATACGGTGTGACGCTCCATGTACTCGGACATGTCGAAACGCACCAGCTCGATACCCAGCGCCTTGGCCAACTGACGCGCAGCCTCGGTCTTGCCGACACCGGTGGGACCTGCGAACAGGAACGAACCGACAGGCTTGTCCGGCGACTTGAGGCCGGCACGGGACAGCTTGATCGCGGTCGACAGCGAGTCGATGGCGGCATCCTGACCGAACACGGTCAGCTTCAGGTCGCGCTCCAGGTTACGCAGCAACTCCTTGTCGGAGCTGTTGACGTGTTTTGGCGGAATCCGCGCGATCTTCGCCACGATGTCTTCGACCTGTGGCACTTCAATGCGCTTGACGCGCATTTCCACAGGCTGCAGCCGCTGATAGGCGCCGGCCTCGTCAATCACGTCAATGGCCTTGTCGGGCATATGACGATCATTGATGTAGCGCGATGCCAGCTCGGCAGCGGCACGCAGGGCTTCGTCGCTGTATTCGATATTGTGATGCTGTTCGAAACGACCTTTCAGGCCACGCAGAATGCCGATGGTGTCTTCGACGGAGGGCTCGGACACGTCGACTTTCTGGAAGCGGCGGGCCAGCGCACGGTCTTTCTCGAAGATGCCGCGGAATTCCTGGAACGTGGTCGAGCCGATGCAACGGATATCACCCGAAGACAGCAGCGGCTTGAGCAGGTTGGAAGCGTCCATCACGCCACCTGACGCAGCGCCCGCACCAATGATGGTGTGGATTTCGTCGATGAACAGGATCGCGTGCGGACGTTTCTTCAACTCGCCGAGCAACGCCTTGAAGCGCTTCTCGAAATCGCCACGGTACTTGGTACCGGCCAGCAGTGCACCCAGGTCGAGGGAGTAGACGACGCTGTTGGCAAGCAGATCCGGCACCTGGTTGTCGACGATGCGTTTGGCCAGGCCTTCGGCAATGGCGGTTTTACCCACCCCGGCCTCGCCCACCAGCAGCGGGTTGTTCTTGCGACGCCGCGCGAGAATCTGAGCGACGCGCTCGACTTCCATCTCGCGCCCTACCAGCGGATCGATGCGGCCTTGACGGGCCAGCTCATTCAGGTTGCTCGCATAGGCATCCAGAGGATTGCCTGAGGAAGAAGACTCACCGCCCTCGTCATCCTGCATATCTTGCTCACCTTCAGATTGATCGCCATGCCCGGGCACTTTCGAAATGCCGTGGGCGATGTAGTTGACGACATCGATACGGGCAACGCTCTGCTGCTTGAGCAGAAACACTGCCTGGCTTTCCTGCTCGCTGAAAATCGCCACCAGCACGTTTGCGCCCGTGACTTCCCGCTTGCCGGAACTCTGCACATGAAAAACCGCACGCTGTAGAACGCGCTGGAAGCCGAGTGTAGGTTGGGTCTCGCGATCCTCGTCGTGGACGGGAATCAGCGGCGTGGTGGAGTCGATGAACTCCTGGAGGTCGTGTTTGAGTTTGTCGAGGTTTGCGCCGCAGGCACGCAGTACGGTGGCGGCAGCCTCATTGTCCAATAAGGCCAGCAGGAGGTGCTCGACGGTCATGAACTCATGACGTTTCGAGCGGGCCTCCTTGAAAGCCAGATTGAGGGTGACTTCGAGCTCACGGTTTAACATAGCTTCACCTCATACCCAAGTGTCCGGCGGTTAACCGTCCTTCTCGATTTCACAGAGTAGCGGATGCTGGCTTTCCCTGGCGTACTGGTTGACCTGCATAGCCTTGGTCTCGGCGATGTCGCGGGTAAACAATCCGCAAACGGCCCGTCCCTCTGTATGGACGGCCAGCATGACCTTGGTCGCCAGCTCACGATTCAGGTTGAAAAACACCTCGAGCACTTCGACAACGAAATCCATCGGGGTGTAGTCATCATTGAATAAAACCACCTTATACATAGGCGGCACCTGCAATGTCGGCTTGGCTTCTTGTACAGCGATGCCCGACGCATCGTCCTCATGGGGCTGCGGGTCATCCTGATTGAATGTTAGTCGAATCTTGCTGAATGCATGCATGGTAAAGAAGGTTCACAGAGGACGTGATTGAAATAAGTGGTGGCGGTGATACCGGTTTTCAACTGGACCGCCGCTTGACCTTGACTATCGGCCAATCGGTGTTACAAACAATAGAACCCACATTGGGTAAAAAGGGTCCGCGCAGTCAACCAAAATTTTTTAGGTCCGGCGGATGAGAGGTGATGATACTCCCATCGGAGTCCTTTGCAGAGGGATGTGACTATGCACAGCGGTAAGGTCAAGTGGTTCAACAACGCCAAGGGGTATGGCTTCATCGTTGAAGACGGCAAGTCTGAAGACCTGTTCGCTCATTACTCGGCGATCGCTATGGACGGCTATAAAACGCTGAAGGCCGGACAGCCGGTCCAGTTCGAGATCATCCAGGGTCCAAAAGGTCTTCACGCCGTGGGGATCATTGCGCAGGTCCCCGCTGCTGCCCATGAAGCCGTCACTCAACACCAGAGACAGGAAGAGAAGCAGCGGGCATAGCGTAACAATCACGCCTGAGCCGGACCGTTCAAGCGCGAGATTCGAAAAGCCGGTCAATCCGTTCAGGGTTGACCGGCTTTTTTTTTGCCGCTCCCCTCTCGGGACGTGCATCTATATAGCCGTGAGAAACGCTGCCGTGATGGGGATGCGCCTTTAGTCGAAATCCCTTGAGCGACCGAACCGGGCACATCGCCTTCAGACCACTGCGACAGCTTGCCGCAGGCCCCGCTGTACAAGGGCTGAAGGGTTTTCCGGGGAAATCATGACGCTTGCCTGAATCCGCGCGACCACCCCGGGCACCGCAAAGCCGTCACACGAGTACCGTAGTAATGGCCGGGTGCAGTGATATACTCAGCGCCGGTGACCGTTGGGTCATTGGGGGCCGAACCACCTGAGACCAGGCTTTCAGCCCTCGACAGGCCAGACCGCTACCCGGGTCCGACCGTTTGACGCTCGACAGATGCACCCCCTATCACGCGACGAAATTCTCGACTTTCGGCTCATCGATACCTTGGGCGAAAGTGCCTACCCTGCGCATCTCGAAATTTTGTGTACGCTCAGCAAAGAAGAGAGTTATCCCGAATATGTCCAACCGCTCGAAGATCATCTACACCTTCACTGACGAAGCGCCAGCCCTCGCCACCTACTCACTGCTGCCTATCATCGAAGCGTTCACCGCCTCCGCTGACATCGCCGTTGAAACCCGCGACATCTCGCTTGCAGCCCGCATCCTCGCCAGCTTTCCCGAGCGCCTGGGTGACAAGAAGGTGTCCGACGATCTGGCAGAGCTGGGCCAACTGGCGACCACGCCGGAAGCCAACATCATCAAGCTGCCGAACATCAGCGCCTCGGTTCCACAACTGAAGGCCGCGATCAAGGAACTGCAAGCCAAGGGCTACGACATCCCGAACTACCCCGATGAAGTCGTGACCGAAGCCGACAAGGTTGCCCAGGCGGGCTACGACAAAGTGAAAGGCAGCGCCGTGAACCCGGTTCTGCGTGAAGGTAACTCTGATCGTCGAGCGCCGCTCTCCGTCAAGAACTACGCGCGCAAGCACCCGCACAAGATGGGCGCCTGGTCGGCGGACTCCAAGTCCCACGTGGCGCACATGGACAACGGTGACTTCTACGGCAGCGAAAAATCCTCGCTGATCGAAGCCGCTGGCGCCGTGAAGATCGAGCTGATCGGCAAAGACGGCAGCACCACCGTGCTGAAGGACAAGACCTCAGTACTGGCCGGCGAGATCATCGACTGCGCGGTCATGAGCAAGAAAGCCCTGCGCGCTTTCGTGGCCCGTGAAATCGAAGACGCCAAGAAGCTCGGCGTGCTGTTCTCCGTGCACTTGAAAGCCACCATGATGAAGGTCTCGGACCCAATCATGTTTGGTGAGTTCGTCGCTGAGTACTATCAGGAAGCGCTGAGCAAGCACGCTGACGTCCTGAAAGAAATCGGCTTCAACCTGCACAACGGCATTGGCGACCTGTACGCCCGCATCAAAGACCTGCCGGCCGACCAGCAAGCGCAGATCGAAGCGGACGTCAAAGCCGTTTACGCGACCCGCCCTGCTCTGGCGATGGTCAACTCCGACAAAGGCATCACCAACCTGCACGTGCCGAGCGACGTCATTGTCGACGCCTCGATGCCGGCGATGATTCGTGATTCCGGCAAGATGTGGAACAACGACGGCGTTCTGCAGGACACCAAGGCCGTGATCCCGGATCGTTGCTACGCGACCATTTACCAGGCAGTAATCGAAGACTGCAAGCAACACGGCGCCTTCGACCCGACCACCATGGGCAGCGTGCCAAACGTTGGCCTGATGGCGCAGAAAGCCGAAGAGTACGGCTCGCACAACAAAACCTTCCAGATCGACACCGATGGCGTGGTCCGTGTGACCGACGACAAAGGTCAGGTCTTGATGGAGCAGACCGTTGAAGCCGGCGACATCTGGCGCATGTGCCAGACCAAAGACGCGCCGATTCAGGACTGGGTCAAACTGGCCGTCAACCGTTCGCGCCTGAGCGGCACCCCGGCCATTTTCTGGCTGGACCCTGAGCGCGCCCACGACGCGGCGATGATCAAGAAGGTCGAGCACTACCTGAAGGATCACGACACGGCAGGCCTGGACATCAGCATCCAGTCGCCCGTCGACGCGATGAAGGTTTCGTTGGAGCGTATCCGCGCGGGCAAGGACACCATTTCGGTGACCGGCAACGTGCTGCGCGACTACCTGACCGACCTGTTCCCGATCATGGAACTGGGCACCAGCGCCAAGATGCTGTCCATCGTGCCGCTGATGAGCGGCGGTGGTCTGTTCGAAACCGGCGCAGGCGGTTCGGCGCCGAAGCACGTTCAACAGCTGAACGAAGAGAATTTCCTGCGCTGGGATTCGCTGGGTGAATTCCTGGCGCTGGCCGCGTCTCTCGAGCACTTGGGCAACGTCTACGACAACCCGAAAGCGCTGGTACTTGCCACCGCCCTGGACAAGGCCACCGGCCAGTTCCTGGACAACAACAAGTCGCCATCGCGCAAGGTCGGCGGTATCGACAACCGTGGCAGCCACTTCTACCTGGCCACCTACTGGGCTCAGGCTCTGGCGGCACAGACCGAAGATACGGCGCTGCAAGCCAAGTTCACCGAGCTTGCAAAAACCCTGGCTGACAATGAAGCGACCATCGTCGCCGAGCTGAACAGCGTACAGGGCAAGCCATTGGACATCGGCGGCTACTACTTCCCTACCCCGGAACTGGCCAGCAACGCCATGCGCCCAAGCAAGACCCTGAACGACGCGATCAACGCGTTGAAGTAAGGTTGTAGTGCTCGACCACAGACCCCGGCCCCGTGCCGGGGTTTGTGTTTGTGCGCAGTACTGCAATCTGAATACACGACCTATCTTTGACACCTGCCGCATGAGCGAACTATCCATGACCTGGCACCCCCACATCACCGTCGCAACCGTCATCGAAGACAACGGCCGTTTCCTGTTCGTTGAAGAACTGAAAAACGGCAAGCTGGTGCTCAATCAGCCGGCCGGGCACCTGGAGCCTGATGAGACGTTGCGTGAAGCGGCCATCCGCGAAACCCTTGAAGAAACCGGCTGGGACGTCGAGCTGACGGGCGTCGTCGGCATCTACCTGTACACTGCGCCAAGCAATGGCGTGACCTATCAGCGTGTGTGTTTTTCGGCCAAAGCGACGCGACACCACCCCGAGCGTGCGCTGGACACCGGCATCGTCGGCGCCCCCTGGTTCAGCCGCGACGAACTCGCCAGCCAACCGGAGCGCTGGCGCAGCGAGCTGGTATTGCGCTGCGTGGACGACTACCTGACAGGTCCGATTCACAGCATCGAGGTTGTGCGCGACTGACCGGCCGCCCAGCGCAACTGAATAGCTTTTAGCCTTGGCGCCGACTCCCTGTTAGAATCGCGCCCTTTCCTGCTGCTACCCAATCGAATTCCTATGTCTGATTCAGCCTTTTCCGATACAGAAAAGAAGCGCGTCATTGTCGGCATGTCCGGCGGCGTGGATTCTTCGGTCTCCGCCCTTCTGCTCATGGAGCAGGGGTACCAGGTGGAAGGCCTGTTCATGAAGAACTGGGAAGAAGACGACGGAACGGAATACTGCACCGCCATGGACGACCTCGCGGACGCCCAGGCCGTGTGCGACAAGATCGGTATCAAACTGCACACCGTGAACTTCGCGGCCGAGTACTGGGACCACGTCTTCGAACACTTCCTCGAGGAATACAAAGCCGGGCGCACGCCGAACCCGGACATCCTGTGCAACCGCGAAATCAAGTTCAAAGCCTTCCTCGACTACGCCTTCATGCTCGGCGCCGACCTGATCGCGACCGGTCACTACGTGCGTCGCCGCGACATCGACGGCCGCACCGAACTGCTCAAGGGCCTGGACCCGAACAAGGACCAGAGCTACTTCCTGCATGCCGTCGGCGGCGAGCAGATCGCCAAGACGCTGTTCCCGGTCGGCGAACTGGAGAAGCCCCAGGTGCGCGCCATCGCCGAGAAATACCAGCTGGCGACCGCGAAGAAGAAGGACTCGACCGGCATTTGCTTCATCGGCGAGCGTCGCTTCACCGACTTCCTCAAGCAATATCTGCCTGCGCAGCCCGGCGAAATCAAGACCACCGAAGGCGAAGTCATCGGTCGCCACGCCGGCCTGATGTACCACACCATCGGCCAGCGCCAGGGCCTGGGCATCGGCGGGCTGAAAGATGCCGGTGATGAGCCGTGGTACGTACTGGTCAAGGACCTGGAGCACAACGAGCTGATCGTCGGCCAGGGCAACGAGCATCCGTGGCTGTTTTCCCGCGCCCTGCTCGCCTCTGAGATCTACTGGGTCAACCCGATCGACCTGAGCAGTCCGCGCCAGCTGACCGCCAAAGTGCGGTACCGCCAAAGCGACCAGCGCTGCACCCTGGAACGCACTGAAAGCGGTTACCGCGCCACCTTCGACGAGCCGCAACGCGCGGTCACGCCCGGCCAGTCCGTCGTGTTTTACGACGGCGAGGTCTGCCTGGGCGGCGGCGTCATCGAAATCGCCGAGCCGTGGCACACCAGGGACGCACGTTGATGACCCCGATTCAGGAACAACTCGTCGCCCTGGCGGGGGTCTTTCAGGCCGCCGTGCTGGTCGATCGCATCGCCAAGACCGGTCAGGCCGGTGAAGCCGCCGTGGGCTGTATGATGGGCACCCTGCTGGTCATGGACCCGAAAGACACGCTGGACGTGTTCGGTGGCGACGACCTGAATCTGCACGAGGGCTACCGCGCCCTCGCCAGCGCCCTGGAACGCGATCCGGCCACGTTGCAACGGGAACCATTGCGTTATGCCCTGGCGATGCTGGGCCTGGAGCGTCAACTGTCCAAGCGCGACGACATGCTCGACACCATCGGCAAGCGCCTGCCGCAGATCAAATCCCAGGTCGAGCATTTCGGTATTGCTCACGAGAACGTCATTGCCGCCAGCGGCGCGCTGTATCAGGACACCCTGAGCACCTTGCGCCAGCGGATTCAGGTCCACGGCGACATGCGCAATCTGCAGCAACCCAACAATGCGTCGAAAATCCGCGCGCTTTTGCTGGCCGGGATTCGTTGCGCGCGACTTTGGCGACAAGTGGGCGGTCACCGCTGGCAACTGGTCATCAGCCGCCGCAAGTTATTGAAAGAACTGTATCCATTGCTTCACCGCTGAGGGGCCAACGCCCTTCAGCTCGCTTCCGACCCGACATCGCGCGACTCATAACGGTCAGCCAGCCTCGGCTGACCGGAATTTTCATGTATGATACGCGCCCCTTTTCGTTGCCCGACAGTCCGAGAACACCCTATGCAGCTTTCTTCGCTCACTGCGGTTTCCCCTGTAGATGGCCGCTACGCCGGCAAAACCCAGGCCCTGCGCCCGATTTTCAGCGAATACGGCCTGATCCGTTTCCGCGCCCTGGTGGAAGTGCGCTGGCTGCAACGCCTGGCGGCTCACCCGCAAATCCCTGAAGTCCCGGCCTTCTCCGCCGAAGCCAACGCCATCCTCGATGCCCTGGCCAACGATTTCGCTCTCGAGCACGCCGAGCGTGTCAAAGAGATCGAGCGCACCACCAATCACGACGTCAAGGCCATCGAGTACCTGCTCAAGGAGCAGGCTGCCAAGTTGCCGGAGCTGGCCAAGGTCAGCGAGTTCATCCACTTCGCCTGCACCAGCGAAGACATCAACAACCTGTCCCACGCGCTGATGCTGCGCGAAGGCCGTGACACCGTGCTGCTGCCGCTGATGCGCCAGATCGCCGAGTCCATCCGCGAGCTGGCGATCCGTTTCGCCGCCGTGCCGATGCTGTCGCGCACCCACGGGCAGCCGGCCTCGCCGACCACCCTGGGCAAGGAACTGGCGAACGTCGTCTACCGCCTGGAGCGTCAGATCGCTCAAGTCGCTGCCGTGCCGCTGCTGGGCAAGATCAACGGCGCCGTCGGCAACTACAACGCGCACCTGTCGGCCTACCCGGACATTGACTGGGAAGCCAACGCCCGCGCCTTCATCGAAGACGAGCTGGGTCTGGGTTTCAACCCCTACACCACGCAGATCGAACCCCACGACTACATCGCCGAGCTGTTCGACGCGATCGCCCGCTACAACACGATCCTGATCGACTTCGACCGCGACATCTGGGGCTACATCTCTCTGGGCTATTTCAAGCAGCGCACCATCGCCGGTGAAATCGGTTCGTCGACCATGCCGCACAAGGTCAACCCGATCGACTTCGAAAACTCCGAAGGCAACCTCGGCATCGCCAACGCGCTGTTCCAGCATCTGGCCAGCAAGTTGCCGATCTCCCGCTGGCAGCGTGACCTGACCGACTCCACCGTGCTGCGCAACCTCGGCGTGGGCTTTGCTCACAGCGTGATTGCCTACGAAGCGAGCCTCAAAGGCATCGGCAAGCTGGAGCTCAACGAGCAGAAGATCGCCGCCGATCTGGACGCTTGCTGGGAAGTCCTGGCCGAGCCGATCCAGACGGTCATGCGTCGCTACGACATCGAAAACCCGTACGAGAAGCTCAAGGAATTGACGCGCGGCAAGGGCATCGGCCCTGAAGCGCTGCTGACCTTCATCGACGGCCTGGACATGCCTGCCGAAGCCAAGGCCGAGCTGAAGAAGCTCACCCCGGCGAACTATATCGGCAACGCCGTGGCGCAAGCCAAGCGCATCTGACCGCACTGCACCCGCTCTGAACGCCCGGCTGAGCCGGGCGTTTTTATTCCCGTCGTAAAAATCCGTTTTTTCAATAGGTTACACATGAATCCTGACATCCCTCTTCAGCTCCTAGGTGGCATCACAGCGCGCGAGTTCCTGCGTGACTACTGGCAGAAGAAACCTTTGCTGATCCGTCAGGCCATTCCGGATTTCCAGAGCCCGATCGATGCTGACGAATTGGCCGGCCTGGCACTGGAAGAAGAAGTTGAATCGCGCCTGGTCCTCGAGAAAGGCGAGCGCCCGTGGGAGCTGCGTCGCGGCCCGTTCGCCGAGGACGACTTCAGCACCTTGCCAGAGCGCGAGTGGACCCTGCTGGTCCAGGCGGTTGATCAGTTCGTTCCCGAAGTCAGCGAATTGTTGGAAAACTTCCGCTTCCTGCCGAGCTGGCGCATCGATGACGTGATGATCAGCTACGCCGCGCCGGGCGGCAGCGTGGGTCCGCATTTCGACAACTACGACGTGTTCCTGCTGCAGGGCCATGGTAAGCGTCACTGGCAGATCGGCCAGATGTGCGACTCCGAAAGCAAGCTACTCGAGCACGCCGACCTGCGCATCCTTGCCGACTTCCAGGGTACCGACGAGTGGACGCTGGAACCGGGCGACATGCTCTACCTGCCGCCGCGCCTCGCCCACTGCGGCGTCGCGGTGGATGAGTGCCTGACCTACTCCGTCGGGTTCCGCGCGCCAAGCGCCGCCGAAGTGCTGACCCACTTCACGGACTTCCTCAGCCAGTTCATGCCTGAAGAAGAGCGTTACACCGACGCCGACGCGCAACCGGTCAGCGATCCGCACCAGATTCAACACGACGCCCTTGACCGCCTGAAGGGCTTGCTCGCCGAGCACATGGGTGACGAGCGCCTGCTGTTGACCTGGTTCGGCCAGTTCATGACCGAACCGCGCTATCCTGAACTGGTGGTCGGCCCGGAACTGGCCGAGAGCGAGTTACTCGACAGCCTGGAACAGGGCGCCGTGCTGATCCGCAACCCGAGCGCGCGACTGGCGTGGTCGGAAGTCGACGACGACCTGCTGCTGTTCGCCAGCGGTCAGAGCCGTCTGTTGCCGGGCCATCTGCGTGAACTGCTGAAAATGATCTGCGCGGCCGATGCGCTGCACATCGACAATCTGGGCCAATGGCTGGCAGATGATGATGGACGTAACCTGCTCTGTGAGCTGGTCAAACAAGGAAGTCTGGGGTTTGCTGATGAATAAGATCCACGTACGGGTAGCCGACTGGCAGAAAGACAACGCCGACATTCGGCGAATTCGTGACGCCGTGTTCGTGTTTGAACAGTCGGTTCCACCCGAACTGGAATGGGACTCGGAAGATGCAGGCGCCCTGCACTTTCTGGCGCTTGAAGGGGATTACGCCGTGGGCACCGCGCGCTTGCTGCCCGATGGTGAATTCGGCCGATTGTCCGTGCTCAAGGACTGGCGCGGCCTGAACGTGGGTGAGGCGTTGATCACCGCGATCCTCGCCGAAGCAGAGCGCCGCGACCTGAAACAGACGCGGCTCAGCGCACAGGTTCATGCCACGGCGCTGTATGAGCGCTTTGGCTTTACCGTGGTGAGCGACGAGTTTCTTGAAGCCGGCCTGCCCCACGTGGACATGGTGCGCAACTCGCACTGACTGCACCTGGCGACATTTGCGCCCCGGCGTTCGCGCTTCAGCTGCCTAAGCTGAAACAAAAGCACCGGGGCGTTTTGCTGTCTGCGATTCAACTTGGTGCTGCCCAGGCCGACACACTGGCAAACTCGTCGTTCAGACGCGCCCCTCGCGGAGACCACACCGATGTCATTACGCACCCTGCTCGCTTCACTGCTGTTGGCTTGCAGCTTCACGGCCGCGGCCGCCACTGAAGTCATCCCCCTGAATTACCGCACCAGCGACGATTTGCTACCCACTGTGAAGTCGTTCCTGGGCAACGAAGGCAGCGTCAATGCCTACGGCAACAAACTGATCGTCAACGCCGAGCCGGACAAGATCAGCGAACTGCGCGACCTCCTCGGCCAGCTCGACACTGCGCCCAAGCGTCTGATGATCAGCGTCGACACCAGCGACAGCACGGTGCAGAGCGACCAGGGCTACTCGGTCAACGGCACCGTGCGTTCGCAGGACGGACGCCTCAGTGCCGACGGCCGGACGCGCATCCAGAATTACGGCACCGCGAGCCGCGACGGCGGCGTGCAGCAGGTTCAGGCCAGCGAAGGGACGCCGGCGCTGATCCAGATGGGCCAGAGCATACCGATCACCTCGGTGCAGTCCGATGGCTATGGCTACCCGCAGACCAATACTCAATACCGCAACGTGACCCAGGGCTTCTATGTCACGGCGACGGTCACCGGCGATATCGTCCATCTGAGCATCAGCACCAACAACGACCGCATGAGCCAGCAACAGGCTGACGCGATCAAGGTGCAGAGCACCGACACGCAAGTCAGTGGTCGGCTGGGCGAGTGGATCACGCTGGCGGGCGCCAGCGGTCAGTCCCACGCCGATGAGCACGGCGTGGCCCGGCGCTACTCGACTCAGGGCAGCAACGACATGCAACTGCGGGTGAAGGTCGACAGCCTGGATTGACATGATGTGATCGCGAGTTACTGCGCGCATCTTGTGGGAGTGAGCTTGCTCAGGAAGGCTCTATCTCAGCCAATGAAGATTCAGCGGATGTAGTGGCCTCTTCGCGAGCAAGGTGGAGCGCCACCCCGGTCGCTCCCACACGGACCGTGTCCATCTGTGCCGCTTCGGTTATACCGCTAATTATGTAGTGCCCGATCCGGCACTACATCTTGCCCCCACTCCCGTATCCACCCAGTATCCACGCTGACTTCCCCTTCCCAGCACCCACACGCCTGAAACTGACCCACAAGTCCCATTATGCGAAAGATGTAGTGCAGCAAAAAAAGCACTACAAATTGTTTGACGAGGCAAAATTGCCGAGGCATGATGGCCTCGCTCCCGCTGATCAAGGGTTGTACAGAACTCTCCCTGATCGCGCTCGGACTCAACACGTTCGCGCCGATTAGCGTCATTTACGCCCACAAGGCTGTTTCATCGCCTCATCATCTCGATGGCGAATAAATCTGACTGAAACAATGCTCCCCGGATCAGCGAGCAGCCATCCGCGCGCCTTGAAGAAAGACCGGCGGCGGCGAAGCAAGGCGCTTCACCTCAAGACCCACAACATCAAGCAACGAGGTTTACCCCATGGCACTGACACGCGAACAACACATTGCAGCCATCGAGAAAGACTGGGCCGAGAATCCACGCTGGAAAGGCGTCACCCGCACCTACTCCGCTGCTGACGTCGTCCGCCTGCGTGGCTCGGTTCAGCCTGAACACACGTTTGCAAAGCTGGGCGCTGAAAAGCTGTGGAACCTGGTGACCCAGGGCGCCAAGCCGTCCTTTCGTCCCGACAAGGATTTCGTCAACTGCATGGGCGCTCTCACTGGCGGTCAGGCCGTGCAACAAGTCAAAGCCGGTATCCAGGCGATCTACCTGTCTGGCTGGCAAGTCGCGGCGGACAACAACTCCGCCGAATCGATGTACCCCGATCAGTCGCTGTACCCGGTGGATTCGGTGCCGACCGTGGTCAAGCGCATCAATAACTCGTTTCGCCGCGCGGACCAGATCCAGTGGAAAGCCGGCAAGAACCCGGGCGACGAAGGCTATATCGATTATTTCGCGCCGATCGTGGCCGACGCCGAAGCCGGTTTCGGCGGCGTGCTCAATGCCTACGAGCTGATGAAGAGCATGATCGAGGCAGGCGCTGCCGGCGTGCACTTCGAAGACCAACTGGCGTCCGTGAAAAAATGCGGTCACATGGGCGGCAAGGTTCTGGTCCCCACCCAGGAGGCGGTACAGAAACTGGTGGCCGCACGTCTGGCGGCTGACGTTGCCGGCGTGCCGACCATCATTCTGGCGCGCACCGACGCCAACGCGGCGGACCTGCTGACGTCGGACTGCGATCCGTACGACCAGCCGTTCGTCACCGGCACCCGCACGCCGGAAGGCTTCTACAAAGTACGTGCCGGCCTGGACCAGGCCATTGCCCGCGGCCTGGCGTACGCGCCGTATGCCGATCTCATCTGGTGTGAAACCGCCAAGCCGGATCTGGACGAGGCCCGTCGCTTCGCCGAAGCGATCAAGAAGGAATACCCGGATCAGCTGCTGTCGTACAACTGCTCGCCTTCCTTCAACTGGAAGAAGAACCTGGACGACGCGACCATCGCGAAATTTCAGCGCGAGCTGTCAGCAATGGGCTACAAGCATCAGTTCATCACCCTGGCCGGTATCCACAATATGTGGCACAGCATGTTCAACCTGGCCCATGACTACGCCCGCAACGACATGACTGCCTACGTGAAGCTGCAAGAACAGGAGTTCGCCGACGCCGCCAAGGGCTACACGTTCGTGGCGCACCAGCAGGAAGTGGGCACCGGGTACTTTGATGACATGACCACGGTCATTCAGGGCGGCAAGTCTTCGGTGACCGCATTGACCGGCTCGACGGAAGAAGAGCAGTTTCATTAACACTGTTCGAAGCCCCTGCTTCGCGGTGAACGACGGTCCTACCGAATACAGGAGCCGCCTTCGGGCGGCTTTCTGCTGACTGTCCGGAATTAACCTACGTTGACAGTCAACTATTAACGATAGACAACTCTCATCAGCCGATAAAAGTTAATTAATCAGGCCATCAATAACCGGATAACTTCCCCGCGATAATTAACGGGAACTTCGTCACGTCGCAGTGACACATGATAATCACCCTCTCCAAATGATATTTATTATCATTTAAGTCGTGGCTAATTGCCGGCCTGCCCTACGATAAATATTTCTCCAAAGCGCCTTCGACGCCCGCCCCTGCTGGGGCTAAGCATGAAAACCGTGACCTATCTCATTAATCCTGCGAATAAATTTGATGCAGAAAATTTACTTGCCCTCCTTTTGCACATAAAATCCCGGGATTGATCGCACTGCGACATATCGTCACTGCTTCTACTTCTTTCAAGCCCAGAGACCTTTGCTCTCTGTTAAGGACTGCCAGCATGCCCGACTCGACAGGATTGATTGCCCACAATTGGGGCTTCGCCGTGTTTCTCCTTGGTGTCGTCGGCCTCTGCGCCTTCATGCTCGGCCTTTCCAGCCTGCTGGGTTCCAAAGCCTGGGGCCGCAGCAAAAACGAACCGTTTGAATCCGGCATGCTGCCCACCGGCGGCGCCCGTCTGCGCCTCTCGGCAAAATTCTATCTGGTCGCGATGCTGTTCGTGATTTTCGACATTGAAGCCCTCTTTCTGTACGCCTGGTCTGTGTCCGTCCGCGAAAGCGGCTGGACCGGCTTCGCCGAAGCGCTCGTTTTCATAGCAATTCTGTTGGCAGGTCTTGTCTACCTATGGCGGGTAGGGGCGCTCGATTGGGCTCCCGTTGGTCGTCGTAACCGGCAGGCGAAGCTAAAACAATGAGGCTTTGGCAATGCAATATAATCTCACCAGGATCGACCCGGATGCTCCTAACGAGCAGTACCCCATCGGCGAACGCGAAGTCGTTTCCGATCCGTTAGAAGATCAAGTCCACAAAAACATCTACATGGGCAAGCTCGAAGACGTACTGAATGGTGCCGTCAACTGGGGTCGCAAGAACTCCCTTTGGCCGTACAACTTCGGTCTGTCGTGCTGCTATGTGGAAATGACCACCGCCTTCACTGCCCCCCACGACATCGCGCGCTTCGGCGCCGAAGTCATCCGGGCATCGCCGCGTCAGGCGGATTTCATGGTGATCGCCGGTACACCGTTTCTGAAGATGGCCCCGATCATCCAGCGCCTCTACGAGCAGATGCTGGAGCCCAAGTGGGTGATCTCCATGGGCGCCTGTGCCAACTCCGGTGGCATGTACGACATCTACTCAGTGGTTCAGGGCGTGGATAAATTCCTCCCCGTGGATGTTTACGTGCCCGGCTGCCCGCCCCGCCCAGAGGCATTTCTGCAAGGCTTGATGCTGTTGCAGGAATCCATTGGACAGGAGCGTCGTCCTCTTTCCTGGGTCGTCGGTGACCAGGGCGTTTATCGCGCCGAGATGCCGTCGCAGAAGGAACAGCGCCGCGAACAGCGTATTGCGGTGACCAACCTGCGCAGCCCCGACGAAGTCTGATCCAGTTTTTCTTTTACAAAAAGAAGCCTGAACCTGGGTTCATTCTGTACGTTGACCGATAGCGATCGAGACCTATGACTGCAGACACCGCTCTGTACATCCCGCCTCACAAGGCTGACGACCAAGAGGTCGTCGTTGAACTCCATAACCGTTTTGGCGCTGAAGCCTTCAGCGCCCAGTCCACCGTCACTGGCATGCCCGTGCTGTGGGTGCAACGCGCCCGGCTGATCGAGATCCTGACCTTCCTGCGTCAGATGCCCAAGCCGTACGTGATGCTGTACGACCTGCACGGCGTCGACGAACGCCTGCGGACCAAGCGACGTGGCCTGCCGGACGCCGACTTCACCGTGTTCTATCACCTGATGTCGATAGAACGTAACAGTGACGTGATGATCAAGGTTGCGCTTTCCGAAAGCGACCTGAGCATGCCGACCGTGACCGGCATCTGGCCAAACGCCAACTGGTACGAGCGTGAAGTGTGGGACATGTTCGGGATCGACTTCCCGGGCCACCCGCACCTGACCCGCATCATGATGCCGCCGACCTGGGAAGGTCACCCGCTGCGCAAGGATTTCCCGGCCCGTGCCACCGAATTCGACCCCTACAGCCTGACCCTCGCCAAGCAGCAGCTGGAAGAGGAAGCCGCGCGCTTTCGTCCGGAAGACTGGGGCATGAAGCGTTCCGGCACCAACGAGGACTACATGTTCCTCAACCTGGGCCCGAACCACCCTTCGGCCCACGGTGCATTCCGCATCATCCTGCAGCTGGACGGCGAAGAGATCGTCGACTGCGTGCCGGACATCGGTTACCACCACCGTGGCGCCGAGAAGATGGCCGAGCGCCAGTCCTGGCACAGCTACATTCCGTACACCGACCGCATCGATTACCTCGGCGGCGTGATGAACAACCTGCCGTACGTGCTCTCGGTCGAGAAACTGGCCGGCATCACCGTGCCGGATCGGGTCAACGTCATCCGCATCATGATGTCCGAGTTCTTCCGCATCACCAGCCACCTGCTGTTCCTGGGGACCTACATCCAGGACGTCGGCGCCATGACCCCGGTGTTCTTCACGTTCACTGACCGTCAGCGCGCCTACACCGTGATCGAAGCCGTCACCGGTTTCCGCCTGCACCCGGCCTGGTTCCGTATCGGCGGCGTTGCCCACGACCTGCCCCGCGGCTGGGAGAAACTGGTCAAGGACTTCATCGACTGGATGCCCAAGCGTCTGGACGAGTACACCAAAGCGGCACTGCAAAACAGCATCCTCAAAGGTCGTACCGTCGGCGTTGCCGCGTACAACACCAAGGAAGCGCTGGAATGGGGCGTCACCGGACCTAGCCTGCGGGCGACCGGTCTGGACTTCGACCTGCGCAAGGCGCGTCCGTATTCGGGTTACGAGAACTTCGAGTTCGAAGTGCCCCTGGCCCACGATGGCGACGCCTACGATCGCTGCATCGTGCGTGTCGAAGAGATGCGCCAGAGCCTGAAGATCATCGAGCAGTGCATGCGCAACATGCCGGCCGGGCCGTACAAGGCGGATCACCCGCTGACCACGCCGCCGCCGAAAGAACGCACCCTGCAGCACATCGAAACCCTGATCACGCACTTCCTGCAGGTTTCGTGGGGCCCGGTCATGCCGGCCAACGAATCCTTCCAGATGATCGAGGCGACCAAGGGCATCAACAGTTATTACCTGACGAGCGACGGCGGCACCATGAGCTACCGTACCCGGATTCGCACCCCAAGCTACCCGCACCTGCAGCAGATCCCTTCGGTGATCAAAGGCAGCATGGTCGCGGACTTGATCGCGTACCTGGGTAGTATCGACTTCGTTATGGCCGACGTGGACCGCTAAGCATGAACAGCACGCTTATCCAGACAGACCGTTTCGCCCTGAGCGAATCCGAGCGCTCGGCCATCGAGCACGAAATGCATCACTACGAGGACCCGCGCGCGGCGTCCATCGAAGCCCTGAAAATCGTCCAGAAAGAACGCGGCTGGGTGCCGGACGGCGCCATCTACGCCATCGGTGAAGTGCTGGGCATCCCTGCCAGCGACGTTGAAGGCGTGGCGACATTCTATAGCCAGATCTTCCGTCAGCCGGTGGGCCGCCACATCATTCGCGTCTGCAACAGCATGGTCTGTTTCATCGCCGGTCACGAAGACATCGTCAGCGAGATTCAGAGCAAGCTGGGCATCGGCCTGGGTCAGACCACCGCCGACGGCCGCTTCACGCTGTTGCCGGCCTGCTGCCTGGGCAACTGTGACAAGGCGCCGGCGGTCATGATCGACGACGATACTTTCGGCAATCTGCAGCCCGCGGGCGTCGCCCCGCTGCTGGAGGGTTACGTATGACCATCACTTCCTTCGGCCCCGCCAACCTCATCACTCGCGCCCCGGAAACCCATCCGCTGACCTGGCGTCTGCGCGATGACGGCGAGCCGGTATGGCTCGATGAATACCAGAAGAAAGACGGCTACGCCGCGGCGCGCAAAGCGTTTGCGACGCTGTCGCCGGACGAAATCGTCCAGGCTGTCAAAGACTCCGGCCTTAAAGGCCGCGGCGGTGCAGGTTTTCCCACGGGCGTGAAGTGGGGGCTGATGCCCAAAGACGAATCCATGAACATCCGTTACCTGCTGTGTAACGCCGATGAGATGGAGCCGAACACCTGGAAAGACCGCATGCTGATGGAGCAACAGCCCCATCTGCTGATCGAGGGCATGCTGATCAGTGCGCGCGCGCTGAAGGCCTACCGCGGTTACATCTTCCTGCGCGGCGAATACACCACTGCGGCGGTGCACCTGCGCCGCGCGGTGAAAGAAGCCGAAGCCGCCGGCCTGCTGGGCAAGAACATCCTCGGGAGCGGTTTTGATTTCGAGCTGATCGTGCACACCGGTGCAGGGCGTTACATCTGCGGTGAAGAAACCGCGCTGATCAACTCCCTCGAAGGCCGTCGCGCCAATCCGCGCTCCAAGCCGCCCTTCCCCGCTGCGGTGGGCGTATGGGGCAAGCCGACCTGCGTGAACAACGTCGAAACCCTGTGCAACGTCCCGGCCATCGTTAACAACGGTAACGACTGGTACAAGTCCCTCGCCCGCGAAGGCAGCGAAGACCACGGCACCAAGCTGATGGGCTTCTCCGGCAAGGTGAAGAACCCTGGCCTGTGGGAACTGCCGTTCGGCCTCCCCGCTCGCGAGCTGTTCGAAGACTACGCCGGTGGCATGCGCGACGGCTTCAAGCTCAAGTGCTGGCAGCCCGGCGGCGCCGGTACCGGTTTCCTGTTGCCGGAACACCTCGATTGCCAGTTCTACGCCGGCGGCGTGGCCAAGGTCGGCACCCGGATGGGTACCGGTCTGGCGATGGCGGTGGACGACAAGGTCAACATGGTTTCGCTGCTGCGCAACATGGAAGAGTTCTTCGCCCAGGAGTCGTGCGGTTTCTGCACGCCGTGCCGCGATGGCTTGCCGTGGAGCGTGAAAATGCTGCGCGCCCTCGAGAATGGCCAGGGTCAACCGGGCGATATCGAGACGCTGCTGGGGTTGGTCAACTTCCTCGGCCCAGGCAAAACCTTCTGCGCCCACGCACCGGGCGCCGTGGAACCTCTGGGCAGCGCGATCAAGTATTTCCGGCCGGAATTCGAGGCAGGCATCGCACCGGCACGTGCGGGCGACCTCAATCAGGTCATCAGTCCGACCGTGGTCGGCGCATAACACGATAAACGGTTGGCGGCTCACAAGGTCGCCTTCCCTGCATCCGACGACGCCGCGAGGCTGTTTGAGTCGGATGGCACCGAGATTCCATTAGCCACGCCCGCTGACACCGGGCCAACGAAGAACTTTGAACCATGGCCACTATCCACGTAGACGGCAAAGCGCTCGAAGTCGATGGCGCAGACAACCTGTTACAGGCATGTCTGTCGCTGGGCCTCGACATCCCTTATTTCTGCTGGCATCCGGCACTTGGCAGTGTTGGCGCCTGTCGCCAGTGCGCGGTCAAGCAGTACACCGACGAGAACGACACCCGTGGTCGTATCGTCATGTCCTGCATGACGCCCGCCACTGACAACACCTGGATCTCCATCGAAGACGACGAATCCAAGGCGTTTCGCGCCAGCGTCGTCGAATGGCTGATGACCAACCACCCGCACGACTGCCCGGTCTGCGAGGAAGGCGGTCACTGTCATTTGCAGGACATGACGGTGATGACCGGCCACAACGAGCGCCGCTATCGCTTCACCAAACGCACCCACCAGAATCAGGAACTGGGGCCGTTCATCGCACACGAGATGAACCGCTGCATCGCCTGCTATCGCTGCGTGCGCTTCTATAAGGACTACGCCGGCGGTACTGACCTCGGCGTGTTCGGCGCCCATGACAACGTGTACTTCGGTCGCGTTGAAGACGGCACCCTGGAAAGCGAGTTCTCAGGCAACCTCACCGAGGTCTGCCCGACCGGTGTGTTCACCGACAAGACCCACTCCGAGCGCTACAACCGGAAATGGGACATGCAGTTCTCGCCGAGCATCTGCCACGGCTGCTCAAGCGGCTGCAACATCAGCCCGGGCGAGCGCTATGGCGAAATCCGCCGTATCGAGAACCGCTACAACGGTTCGGTGAACCAGTATTTCCTCTGCGACCGTGGCCGTTTCGGTTATGGCTACGTCAACCGCACGGACCGTCCGCGCCAGCCGCTGGCCGAAGGCATCAAGCTGGGCCTGGACGCTGCGCTGGACAAAGCCGCTGACCTGCTGCGCGGGCGCAACATCGTCGGCATCGGTTCGCCGCGCGCCAGCCTGGAAAGCAACTTCGCCCTGCGCGAGCTGGTCGGTGCCGAGCACTTCTACTCGGGCATCGAAGCCGGTGAGCTGGAGCGTCTGCGCCTGATCGCTCAGGTGCTGAAAGACAGCCCGCTGCCGATCCCGACGCTGCGTGAAGTCGAGGAGCACGACGCCGTGTTCATCCTTGGCGAAGACGTCACCCAGACCGCTGCGCGCATGGCCCTCGGCCTGCGTCAGTCGGTGAAGAACAAAGCCGAAGACATGGCCGCTGCGATGAAAGTCCAACCGTGGCTGGACGCTGCGGTCAAAAACATCGGTCAGCACGAGCTGAACCCGCTGTTCATCGCCAGCCTGACCGACACCCGCCTCGACGACATCGCCGAAGAGTGCGTACACGCGGCGCCCGATGATCTGGCGCGCATCGGTTTCGCCGTGGCCCACGCCATCGACCCGAGCGCCCCGGCCGTTGTTGGTCTGGACAGCGAAGCGCTGGAACTGGCCGAGCGCATTGCTGCTGCGTTGCTTGAAGCCAAGCGCCCACTGATCGTGTCCGGCGCCTCGCTGGGCTCGAACGCGCTGATCGAAGCGGCGGCGAACATCGCCAAGGCCTTGAAGCTGCGCGACAAGCAGGGTTCGCTGAGCCTGATCGTGCCGGAAGCCAACAGCATGGGCTTGACCCTGTTCGGTGGCGACTCGGTCGACGCTGCGCTGCAGGCCGTGATTTCGGGCCAGGCCGACGCCATCGTCGTGCTGGAAAACGATCTGTTCACCCGCGTTGACGCTGCGACGGTCGAGGCTGCACTGAAGGCCGCCAAAGTGGTGATCGTTGCCGATCATCAGAAGACCGCGACCACCGACCGCGCGCACCTGGTACTGCCGGCCGCAAGCTTTGCCGAAGGCGACGGTACGCTGGTCAGCCAGGAAGGCCGCGCCCAGCGCTTCTTCCAGGTCTTTGATCCGACGTATCTGGACGCGAGCATTCTGGTTCACGAAGGCTGGCGCTGGCTGCATGCCCTGCGCGCCACCCTGTTGAATCAGCCGGTTGACTGGACCCAGCTCGACCACGTCACCGCTGCCTGCGCCGCGAGCAATCCGCAACTGGCGGGCATCGTCGGTGCCGCGCCGTCTGCCGCGTTTCGCATCAAGGGCCTGAAACTGGCTCGCGAGCCGCTGCGTTACAGCGGCCGGACCGCCATGCGCGCCAACATCAGCGTGCACGAACCCCGTATGCCGCAGGACATCGACACCGCGTTCGCCTTCTCGATGGAAGGTTATTCGGGCTCTGCCGAACCGCGTTCTCAGGTGCCATTTGCCTGGTCGCCGGGCTGGAACTCGCCACAAGCGTGGAACAAGTTTCAGGACGAAGTCGGCGGTCACTTGCGTGCTGGCGATCCAGGCGTACGCCTGATCGAAAGCAGCGGCGACAAGCTGGGCTGGTTCGCCAACGTGCCGCGTGCCTTCTCCCCTGCACAAGGGACCTGGCAGGTTGTGCCGTTCTATCACCTGTTCGGCAGCGAAGAAACCTCCTCCAAAGCCGCGCCGGTTCAAGAGCGTATTCCCCAGGCCTATGTTGCGCTGGCCAAGTCCGAAGCGGACCGTCTGGGTGTCAACGAAGGTGCCTTGCTCAGCCTGAGTGTTGCCGGCCAGACCCTGCGTCTGCCGCTGCGCATCAGCGAGGAACTGGGCGCAGGCCTGGTGGCGCTGCCGTCCGGTCTGGCCGGTATTCCTCCGGCGCTGTTCGGCAAAACCGTTGATGCAGTGCAGGAGGCCGCTCAATGACCTGGTTCACCCCTGAAGTGATCGACTCGATCATCGCTGTCGTCAAGGCCATCGTGGTGCTGCTCGCCGTGGTGGTCTGCGGCGCGCTGCTCAGCTTCGTCGAGCGCCGTCTGCTGGGCTGGTGGCAGGACCGTTACGGGCCGAACCGCGTCGGGCCGTTCGGCATGTTCCAGATTGCTGCCGACATGCTGAAAATGTTCTTTAAAGAGGACTGGAACCCGCCCTTCGTCGACCGGGTGATCTTCACCCTGGCGCCGGTGGTGGCCATGAGCGCGCTGTTGATCGCGTTCTCGGTTATCCCGGTGACCCAGACCTGGGTGGTCGCCGACCTGAACATCGGCCTGCTGTTCTTCTTCGCCATGGCCGGTCTGTCGGTCTATGCGGTGCTGTTCGCCGGCTGGTCATCGAACAACAAGTACGCCCTGCTGGGCAGCTTGCGTGCCTCGGCGCAGACCGTGTCCTACGAAGTGTTCCTCGGCCTGTCGCTGATGGGCATCGTGGTGCAGGTCGGTTCGTTCAACATGGGCGACATCGTCAAGTACCAGGCCGATCACCTGTGGTTCATCATTCCGCAGTTCTTCGGCTTCTGTACCTTCTTCATCGCTGGCGTTGCCGTGACTCACCGTCACCCGTTCGACCAGCCGGAAGCGGAACAGGAACTGGCCGACGGTTACCACATTGAATACGCCGGCATGAAATGGGGCATGTTCTTCGTCGGTGAGTACATCGGCATCATCCTGATCTCGGCGCTGCTGGTGACCCTGTTCTTCGGTGGCTGGCACGGCCCGTTCGATATCCTGCCGCAACTGTCGTTCATGTGGTTTGCCCTGAAAACCGCGTTCTTCATCATGCTGTTCATCCTGTTGCGTGCTTCGATCCCTCGTCCGCGTTATGACCAGGTGATGGATTTCAGCTGGAAGTTCTGCTTGCCACTGACCCTGATCAATTTGCTGGTGACCGCTGCGGTCGTCCTGGCGGCTCAGTGAGGATTTGACCCATGTTCAAATATATTGGCGACATCGTTAAGGGTACGGGTACCCAGCTGCGCAGCCTGATCATGGTCTTCGGCCATGGTTTCCGTAAGCGTGACACCCTGCAATATCCGGAAGAGCAGGTCTATCTGCCGCCACGTTACCGTGGCCGCATCGTCCTCACCCGCGACCCCGACGGCGAAGAGCGCTGCGTGGCCTGCAACCTGTGCGCCGTGGCGTGCCCAGTGGGCTGCATCTCGCTGCAGAAGGCCGAGACCGACGACGGTCGTTGGTACCCGGAGTTCTTCCGCATCAATTTCTCGCGTTGCATCTTCTGCGGCATGTGTGAGGAAGCTTGCCCGACCACCGCGATCCAGCTGACACCGGATTTCGAGATGGCCGAGTTCAAACGTCAGGATCTGGTGTACGAGAAGGAAGATCTGCTGATCTCCGGCCCCGGCAAGAACCCTGATTACAACTTCTACCGCGTTGCAGGGATGGCCATCGCCGGCAAGCCGAAAGGCGATGCCCAGAACGAAGCCCAGCCCATCAACGTCAAGAGCTTGCTGCCTTAAGGAAGAAAGATGGAATTCGCTTTCTATTTCGCATCCGGCATCGCTGTGGTGGCCACCCTTCGGGTGATCACCAACACGAACCCGGTGCACGCCCTGCTCTACCTGATCATTTCGCTGATCGCCGTGGCCATGACCTTCTTCAGCCTCGGCGCGCCGTTTGCTGGCGCCCTGGAAGTCATCGCTTACGCGGGCGCCATCATGGTGCTGTTCGTCTTCGTGGTGATGATGCTGAACCTGGGCCCGGCCTCGGTTCAACAAGAACGCGCCTGGCTCAAACCCGGCATCTGGCTCGGTCCGATTCTGCTGGGCGGCCTGCTGCTGGCGGAGTTGATCTACGTGCTGTTCGCCAACTCCACCGGCGCTTCCATCGGGCACACCACGGTGGACGCCAAAGCGGTCGGCATCAGCCTGTTCGGCCCTTACCTGCTGGTTGTCGAACTCGCCTCGATGCTGCTGCTTGCGGCAGCCGTGACGGCGTTCCATGTCGGCCGCAACGAGGCGAAGGAGTAAAGCCATGAACTCAGCAATTCCTCTGGAACATGGTCTGGCGGTCGCCGGCATCCTGTTCTGCCTCGGCCTGGCGGGCCTGTTGGTACGCCGCAACATACTGTTCGTGTTAATGAGCCTGGAAATCATGATGAACGCAGCCGCGCTGGCCTTTGTGGTCGCGGGCAGCCGCTGGGCACAGCCTGACGGCCAGATCATGTTCATTCTGGTGATCAGCCTTGCCGCAGCCGAGGCCAGTATCGGCCTGGCGATCCTGCTGCAACTGTATCGCCGCTTCCACACGCTCGATATCGACGCTGCCAGCGAGATGCGCGGATGAACCTACTCTTTCTGACTTTCGTATTCCCCCTGATCGGTTTCCTGCTGCTGTCGTTCTCGCGCGGCAAATGGTCGGAAAACCTTTCAGCCCTGATCGGCGTAGGTTCCATTGGCCTGTCGGCCATCGTTGCCGCGTACGTGATCTGGCAATTCAACGTCTCACCACCGGAAGGCGGTCATCTGACCATGGTGCTGTGGCGCTGGATGTCGGTGGACGGCTTCGAGCCCAACTTCGCCCTGTATGTCGATGGCCTGTCCATCACCATGCTCGGTGTGGTGGTCGGCGTCGGCTTCCTCATTCACCTGTTCGCCTCGTGGTACATGCGCGGTGAAGACGGCTACTCGCGCTTCTTCGCCTACACCAACCTGTTCATTGCCAGCATGTTGTTCCTGATCTTGGGCGACAACCTGCTGTTCATCTACTTCGGTTGGGAAGGCGTGGGCCTGTGCTCGTACCTGTTGATCGGTTTCTATTACAGCAACCGCAACAACGGCAACGCCGCACTAAAAGCCTTCATCGTGACCCGCATCGGCGACGTGTTCATGGCCATCGGCCTGTTCATTCTGTTCCAGCAACTGGGCACGCTGAACATTCAGGAATTGCTGGTTCGTGCGCCACAGCACTTCAAGGTCGGTGATTTCTGGATCGTGCTGGCCACGCTGATGCTGCTGGGCGGTGCGGTCGGTAAATCCGCGCAACTGCCGCTGCAAACCTGGCTGGCAGACGCAATGGCCGGTCCTACCCCGGTGTCGGCACTGATCCACGCCGCGACCATGGTAACCGCAGGCGTTTACCTGATCGCACGGACCCACGGCCTGTTCATCCTCGCTCCGGACATCCTGCATCTGGTCGGGATTGTCGGCGGCGTGACCCTGGTACTGGCGGGTTTCGCCGCACTGGTGCAGACCGACATCAAACGTATCCTCGCCTACTCGACCATGAGCCAGATTGGCTACATGTTCCTGGCGTTGGGCGTGGGCGCCTGGGACGGCGCGATTTTCCACCTGATGACCCACGCCTTCTTCAAGGCGCTGCTGTTCCTCGCGTCCGGTGCGGTGATCGTTGCGTGCCACCACGAGCAGAACATCTTCAAGATGGGCGGCCTGTGGAAGAAACTGCCACTGGCCTACGCCAGCTTCATCGTCGGCGGCGCTGCGCTGTCGGCCTTGCCGCTGGTCACCGCGGGCTTCTACTCCAAGGACGAAATCCTCTGGGAAGCCTTCGCCAGCGGCCATCAGTACCTGCTGTATGCAGGTCTGGTCGGTGCGTTCATGACCTCGCTTTACACTTTCCGCCTGATCTTCATCGCCTTCCACGGCGAAGCGAAGACCGAAGCCCACGCCGGCCACGGGATTTCCCACTGGCTGCCGCTGGGTGTGCTGATCGTGCTGTCGACGTTCATCGGTGCCTGGATTCATCCGCCACTGGCCGGCGTGCTTCCGGAAAGCGCGGGCCATGCGGGCGGCGAAGCCAAGCACAGTCTGGAAATCGCCTCGGGCGCCATCGCTCTGGCCGGTATTCTGCTGGCGGCGGTGCTGTTCCTCGGCAAGCGTCGTCTGGCCACTGCCATCGCCAACAGCGGTCCGGGTCGTTTCCTGTCGGCATGGTGGTTTGCGGCCTGGGGCTTCGACTGGGTATACGACGTGCTGTTCGTCAAACCTTACCTGGCAATCAGTCGCCTCCTGCGTGCCGACCCGCTCGACCACACAATCGGCCTGATTCCGCGTCTGGTCAAAGCCGGTAACGGCTTGATGACCCGCACCGAAACCGGTCAGCTCCGTTGGTACGCCGCTTCGATCGCCGCAGGTGCCGTACTGGTACTCGGCGCGATTGTGCTGGTCTGATGAGTCGATCTGACATGAACCTTGCGACTTACGAAAAGGAATTGAGCCCGTCATGATTCTGCCTTGGCTAATCCTGATCCCCTTCATTGGCGGCCTGCTGTGCTGGCAAGGTGAGCGCTTCGGCCCTACCCTGCCGCGCTGGATTGCGCTGTTGACCATGTCTCTCGAGACGATTCTGGGCCTGTGGGTCTGGAGCACCGGTACGTTTACCTATGCTCCCGCTCCGGGCGCCGATCCGACCTGGGCCCTTGAATTCAAGCTTCAGTGGATCCAGCGCTTCGGCATCAGCGTGCACCTGGCCCTCGATGGCCTGTCCCTGCTGATGATTCTGCTGACCGGCCTGCTGGGTATCCTCTCGGTACTCTGCTCGTGGAAAGAGATTCAACGTAACGTCGGCTTCTTCCACCTGAACCTGATGTGGATCCTGGGCGGGGTCGTTGGCGTGTTCCTCGCCATCGACCTGTTCATGTTCTTCTTCTTCTGGGAAATGATGCTGGTGCCGATGTACTTCCTCATCGCGCTCTGGGGTCACAGCTCGGCAGATGGCAAGAAGACCCGGATCTACGCAGCGACCAAGTTCTTCATCTTCACTCAGGCCAGCGGTCTGATCATGTTGGTGGCGATCCTGGGTCTGGTGCTGGTGCACTTCAACCAGACCGGCGTGATCACCTTCGGTTACGCGGACCTGTTGAAAACCAAGCTGTCCCACGGCACCGAATACATCCTGATGCTGGGCTTTTTCATCGCTTTCGCGGTGAAGCTGCCGATCGTGCCGCTGCACTCCTGGTTGCCTGACGCTCACGCCCAGGCGCCGACCGCCGGTTCCGTGGACCTGGCGGGCATCCTGTTGAAGACCGCTGCGTATGGTCTGCTGCGTTTTGCCCTGCCACTGTTCCCGAATGCTTCGGCCGAGTTCGCACCAATCGCGATGGTGCTGGGCCTGATCGGTATCTTCTACGGTGCCTTCCTGGCCTTCGCCCAGACCGACATCAAGCGCCTGATCGCGTTTTCCAGCGTTTCCCACATGGGCTTCGTGCTGATCGGCATCTACTCCGGCAGCCAGCAGGCGTTGCAAGGTGTCGTCGTTCAGATGCTCGCTCACGGTCTGTCGGCTGCCGCGCTGTTTATCCTCAGCGGCCAGCTGTACGAGCGCCTGCACACCCGCGACATGCGCGAAATGGGTGGTCTCTGGAACAAGATCGCGTACCTGCCGGCCATCAGCCTGTTCTTCGCTGCCGCCTCGCTGGGCCTGCCAGGCACCGGTAACTTCGTTGGCGAATTCCTGATCCTGATTGGCAGCTTTGTCAGCTCGCCATGGATCACCGCCATCGCCACCTCCGGCCTGGTGTTCGGTTCTGTCTACTCGCTGATCATGATCCACCGCGCCTACTTCGGCCCGGCCAAATCCGACGCGGTCTATAAAGGCATGGACGGTCGGGAATTGATCATGGTGCTGGGTCTGGCGGTGTTGTTGATTCTGCTGGGCGTCTACCCGCAACCGATCCTCGACACCTCCTCGGCGACCATGCATGGCGTGCAGCAATGGCTCGGCACCGCCTTCACTCAACTCGCTTCGGCCCGGTAAGAGCGCTATGGACCTGACGATTCAACACTTTATTGCGCTGGCGCCGCTGCTGATTACCAGCATCACCATTGTGGTGGTGATGCTGGGCATCGCATGGCGTCGCAATCACTCGCAATCATTCCTGCTGACGGTAGCGGGACTCAACCTGGCTTTGCTGTCCATCTACCCGGCGCTGAAAGTTGCGCCGCTGGTTGTCACGCCATTGCTGCAAATCGACAGCTTCGCCTGCCTCTACATGGGCATCATCCTGGTGTCCACGCTGGCTTGCGTCACCCTGGCTCACGCTTACCTGGGTGAAGGCAAGGCGGGCTATCCGGGTAACCGCGAAGAACTTTACCTGCTGATCCTGATGGCCGCGGCCGGTGGCTTGGTACTGGTCGCTGCACAACACTTGGCAAGCCTGTTCATCGGTCTGGAACTGCTGTCGGTGCCGGTCTACGGTCTGGTCGCTTACGCCTTCTTTAACAAGCGTTCGCTGGAAGGCGGCATCAAGTACATGGTGCTGTCAGCCGCCGGTTCGGCTTTCTTGCTGTTCGGTATGGCGCTGCTGTATGCCGAATCCGGCAGCCTGGGTTTCAGCGAGATCGGCAAGGCTATCGCGGCCACCGGTATGCCAAGCCCGATCGCCAGCCTGGGTCTGGGCATGATGCTGGTGGGTCTGGGCTTCAAGCTGTCGCTGGTGCCGTTCCACCTGTGGACACCGGACGTGTACGAAGGCGCCCCTGCCCCGGTGGCGGCTTTCCTTGCCACGGCCAGTAAGGTCGCGGTGTTCGGCGTGCTGGTTCGCCTGTTCCAGATATCTCCGGCGGCCACCAGTGGTGTGCTGACCGACGTGATGTCGGTCATTGCCGTGGCGTCGATCCTGGTCGGTAACCTGCTGGCCCTGACGCAGAACAACCTCAAGCGTCTGCTGGGCTATTCGTCGATTGCGCACTTCGGTTACCTGATGATCGCGATGGTGGCGAGCAAAGGCATGGCGGTCGAGGCGATCAACGTTTATCTGGTCACCTACGTGCTGACCAGCCTGGGCGCGTTCGGCGTGGTCACGTTGATGTCGTCGCCGTACAGCGGCCGCGATGCCGACGCAATGTTCGAATACCGCGGCCTGTTCTGGCGTCGTCCGTACCTGACGGCGGTGCTGACCGTGATGATGCTGTCCCTGGCCGGTATCCCGCTGACGACAGGCTTCATCGGCAAGTTCTACATCATCGCGACGGGCGTCGAAGCGCACCTGTGGTGGCTGACCGGTTCGCTGGTCGTGGGCAGCGCCATCGGCGTGTTCTACTACCTGCGTGTGATGGTTACGTTGTATCTGCAAGACTCGAAGATCCAGCGCCACGACGCCCCATTCAACTGGGCACAGCGTGCAGGTGGCGTGATGCTGTTGGGGATTACGCTGCTGGCGTTCTTCTTGGGCGTGTACCCGCAACCGCTGCTGACCCTGGTGGGCCATGCGGGTTTGTGATGATTGAGTGATGCACAAAAAACCCTGCTTTCGAGCAGGGTTTTTTATGGCTTTGGCTTTAGTACTTTGGAAGAGCCGAGGATCAAGAGCGTCGGCCTAACGGCCTCGGTTTCGCCTTCGGCGAGTTACTTGGAAAAGCACCCCAAGTAACCAAGGGTGCTTGCTCTCGGTTAGGCCCTTCCTTCGTCAGGGTTCCCTCACTTCGACGACGCTCCGTGGGCCCGCGCCGAACGGACATCCATGTCCTAACGGCGCTCTCGCGGCATCCATGCCGCTCGGCCCGCTCCGCGTCGTCTGCGTTCGGCCTGCACCCAAGTCGCGATGGATGTCGTCTGGACTGGCTTTGTATGAAGATCAAGATCAACAGCTTCCCGGCTAAAGCCGGTCCTACTGACCGTGCGCGAATACCTGTAGGACTGGCTTTAGCCGGGAAGCCCTTGATCTGCTTTAGATGTGCTTTTGATCTTCACACGCAAAAGGCTCAAACACCGCCAATCGCGACTTGGGTGCAGGCTGAACGGAGGTCTCGCGCAGTGGGCCGAGCCGCATGGATGCGGCGAGAGCGCCGTCAGGACATGGATGTCCGTTCGGCGCGGGCCCACGGAGCGAGACCGGAGTGAAGGAACCCCGAGGAACGAGGGGCCTAGCCAGGAGCAAGCACCCTTGGTTACTTGGGGATGGTGCGACTTTCGACTTTTCCAAGTAACTCGCCGAAGGCGAAATAATCTGCCCCTAGGCAGATACCTTTAAAGGTTAACCAGGCAATCGAACGGTTTTCTTGTCGCCGGTAAACAACGCCCACGTCGACATAAACAACGCCGCCACCATCGGCCCGATCACGAACCCGTTCAACCCGAACACCGCCATACCGCCCAGCGTCGAAATCAGAATCAGATAATCGGGCATCCGCGTATCCTTGCCCACCAGGATCGGACGCAAAACGTTATCCACCAGCCCGATCACAAACACCCCAAACAGCCCCAACACCACACCCTGCCAGATCATCCCGCTGAGCAGGAAATACAGCGCAACCGGCGCCCAGACAATCCCCGCCCCCACCGCCGGCAGCAGCGACAGAAACGCCATCATCACCGCCCACAGCAAAGCGCTCGGGATATCCAGTGCCCAGAAAATAAACCCGCCCAACGCGCCTTGCGTCACGGCCACGACAATATTGCCCTTCACCGTTGCACGCACAACACGCGTGAATTTCAACTGCAATCGGCGTTTCTGAGGCTCGGCCAACGGAATCGCGATGCGGATCTTGCGGGTAAGGTCCTGTCCGTCACGCAGGAAAAAGAACAGCAGGTAGAGCATGAAGAAAAAACTGACCACGAAATCGAACGTACCCTGCCCGAAGCTGAACGCCTGGGTCGCCAGGTAATTGCTGCCCTGCATCGCGCTTTTGGCAATCTTGTCGCGCAGCCCGTTGAAATCTCCCATGCCCAGACGATCAAGCCAATGCTGCACATAAGGCGGCAGCAGCACTTTGAATTCAGCCAGGTACTTGGCGATGTCGAGCTGACCACTTTCCACATTCTTGTAGAGCGTCGCCCCCTCCTGAACCATCAACGCCGCAATGACGATGACCGGCAGAATCGCGATGACCAGACAGATCATCAGCGTACAAAGGGACGTCAGGTTGCGCTGCCAGCCGAAGCGGGCCAACAGACGGCGTTGCAGCGGCGCGAAGATGATACCGAGGATCACCGCCCAGAACACCGCGCCGTAGAACGGCAGCAGAATCCAGATAAACGCGATGGTGACCAGTATCAATAACAGCAGGAGGGTTTTCTTTTGCAGCGCGGTTTCGTTCATGTTTCTTCCATGTCATTACACCGCGCCAAGCACACGGCCTGATGCTTAGTCAGTCAATCGCCGCAGGAGTGCCGCGCCTGAAGTGCACGTTCAGTGGAGGAAGCGCTGACAGCGGGCCCCGAGCGAGGCCCGCCGCCCCGTTTAGATTCTGAACTGCCGAACCAACTGGCCGAGGCGTTGGTTAAGCGCCGTGAGGTTACGTGACGTGGAGGCGCTGTGGCGGGTTTCATCGGCCACGCTTTCGACCGCCACGGCGATCTGGTGGACGCTGCGATTGATCTCTTCCGCCACGGCCGTCTGCTCTTCTGCAGCGCTGGCAATCTGCGCGTTCATCGCGTTGATAGTGCCGATCAGTTGACCGATGGTGTCCAGCGACGCGCCGGCTTCGTTGGCGCGAGCGGAAGTCCCGTCGCCCGCCTCGCTCGAACGTTTCATGGCCTGCACCGCGCCGTGGGTGCCCTGCTGCAAACGGTCGATCATGCCTTGAATTTCCTGAGTGCTTTGCTGCGTGCGGCTGGCCAACGCACGCACCTCATCCGCTACCACTGCGAACCCGCGACCCGCTTCCCCGGCACGCGCGGCTTCGATCGCGGCGTTGAGCGCCAGGAGATTGGTCTGATCGGCGATGGAACGAATCACCCCGAGCACGCCGACGATGGACGACACGTCATTCTGCAGGCTGTCCAGTGACGTACCGCTGTCGCGGATGTCGTTCACCAACGCGTGAATCTGCTGAATGCTGCCGTCGACCACTCGCTTGGCGGCCTGACCCTCGGCATCGGTTTGCTGCGCAGCCACCGAGGCACCCTGCGCGCTCTTCGCGACTTCCTGGGCCGCGGCCGACATCTGATTAATCGCCGTAGCCACCTGATCGGTCTCGTGACGCTGACGCTCCATGGCCTGCTCGGAACGCTGCGCCTGATCGGTCACTTCACCCACAAGCCCGGTCAATTGAGAGGTCATTTCGGCGATCTGCCGGACCAGCCCGTGAATCTTGTCGACGAAGCGGTTGAACGAACCCGCCAGATCGCCAAGTTCGTCCTGGGAGGTCACCGCCAGACGCCGGGTCAGATCACCCTCACCGGCGGCGATGTCATCGAGGTTGGCTTTCATCAGGCGCAGGGGCCGCAGGATACCGCCCGCGATCCAGAAACCCGCCGCCGCGATGATCACCAGTACCAGCAGCGTGATTCCGATGATGCTGACAAGCATGCTCTGCCGGCGCTCGGAGACATTCTTCTGCAGCTCCATGACTTTGGCATCGATGTTGTCCAGGTTGATCGACGACCCGAATGCCATGTCCCATTTGGGCAGGTATTCGGTATACCCCAGTTTGGGCACCAGTTCGCTCGAACCGGGCAGCGCCGAGGAATATTCCAGGTAATGAGTACCTGCTTTCGCGACGTCAACGAGACCAGCATTGACGAAAACACCGTTCGGATCGCGGGCGTCTTTGAAGCTCTTGCCGATGCCGTCCGGACTATTGCCCTTGAACAGCCGCACCGCCTGAGAATCGTAACCGAAGAAGTATCCGTCCTTGGCGTAGTTGACCTGAGAGAGCATTTTGATGACTTGCGCGCGGGCCTCCATGTCACCCGGGGCCGAGGCGTCATACAGCGGTTTGATGGTGCCCAGCGCGACAGCCACGTAACTTTGTAACGTGGCTTTGGCCTCCGCGAGCAGGTGCTGGCGGGTTTCCTCGACTTCGCGCTTGCCCTGTTCACGCAGCATGATGACGGTGCTGGCGCTGATGATCAGTGCGAACACCAATACCGGGAGCACCGCGAGCGAAAGTACTTTGGCTTTGAGATTTAGCCGCATAGCAGTCATGACCCTTTGTTTTTGTGCGTTGAGCCGTTGGGGTTCCTTTACGGTTAACGGCCCGGCGCGCAAAAAGTTGAGGTCATGAAGATTGACGTGCGCTTTCGCTCCCCGGCAGTTGCGGGCTGATTCGCTCGGGCAAATCGATGCGCACTTGCAACCCGCCCATGGGGCTGTCCAGCAACTGAATGCGCCCGCCCCACGCCTCGACGATGTCCTTGACGATGCCGAGTCCCAGACCGTGGCCGGTCACTTGCTCGTCCAGGCGATTGCCACGGCCGATGACGTCATCGCGATGCTCCACGGGGATGCCCGGGCCGTCGTCGTCGATCAGCAGGCAGTAGCCGTCAGCGTGCTTGGCAATGGTCAGGCTGACCTGGCTGTCGGCCCACTTGCAGGCGTTGTCCATGATGTTGCCGAGCAATTCGAGGATGTCCTCACGGTCCCACGGCAGAAACAGACCCGCACCGATTTCACTGCTGAGCTCAAGGTGCTCGCCATGAATCATCCGCAAGGTGGAGAACAGCCCGGGAATCTCCGCAGCGCAATCAAACCGCGAGCCCGGCAAGGCATCGCCTGACAACCGCGCACGATTAAGCTCACGCTCAAGACGCTGCTGAATGTGCTGCAACTGATCGCGCAGGGTGTCGCGCACATGCGGGTGGCCGGCCAGCTTGTCGCCTTCGGCCAGGCTCATCAGGACCGCGAGCGGCGTCTTCAGCGCGTGGCCCAGGTTGCCAAGGGCATTGCGAGAACGTTTGAGACTGTCCTCGGTGTGGGCCAGCAGATGATTGATCTGCGCGACCAAGGGCTCGAGTTCCACCGGCACTCGCTCATCAAGTTGCGATCGCTGCCCTTGTTGCAGCTGGAAAATCTGTTCTCTGGCCCTTTCCAAGGGGCGCAAGGCGCGGCGAACGGTGACGCGCTGCAACACCAGAATCAAGATCAGGGCCATCAGCCCTAACCCGAGACCGATGCGCTGGACCAGTGCAAAACTGTCTCGCACCGGGGTGTAGTCCTGAGCGACGGTGATGGAGATGGTCTGGCCGAACTTGCGGTAATCGGTGTGCAGCAACAACAGCGATTGATCGGTCTTTTCCAGGGCAAGATCGGCATGCAGGCCGGGCTGTCCGGGATGCGGCAACTCCAGATCCCACAACGAGCGCGACCGCCAATGACCCTGGTCGAAATCAATCCGGAAATAATGGCCGGAATAAGGTCGTTGGTAGCCGGGCGACAGCCGATGCTCGTCGAGCTGCAAGCCGTCCGGACCGCGAACCAGTGCCACCAGCAGCAGTTCGCTTTCATTGCGCAGGCCAGACTCGAGGTATCGCTGCAAGCCCACTTCAAACAGCCACAGGCTGATCTGCGCCAAGACCAACCCGACAATCAACAGCACGCTGATCAGGCCCAGACTCAACCGTCGCTGAATGGACCTCACTCGCCCGTCCCGGCAAAACGATAGCCCTGTCCACGCCGCGTCTCGACAACGGCGCGGCCAAGCTTGCGACGCAAATGATTGACATGGACCTCGATGACGTTCGAGTCCCGTTCGTTCTCCCCATCATAAAGGTGCTCTGCCAAGTGGCTCTTGGAGAGTATCTGCCCGGGGTGCAGCATGAAATAACGGAGCAGGCGAAATTCCGCCGCCGTCAGTTGAATGTCCTCCTCACCGCGACTGACGCACTGGCGCCCCTCGTCCAGGTGCAGGCCTGCGGCTTCGAGTTTCGGTTGGTTGGCCAGACCTCGGACACGGCGAAGCAGCGCCTGGATGCGCAACTGCAGTTCCTCGGGATGGAAGGGTTTGGTCAGGTAGTCGTCGGCGCCGGCCTTGAGGCCCTCGATACGCTCGGCCCAAGAGGCCCGCGCGGTCAGAATGAGGACAGGCGTGGACAGCCCGCCGGAGCGCCATTTCTGCAGGACCTCAAGCCCCGGAACCCCCGGCAGACCGAGGTCAAGCACGATCAGGTCGTAGGGCTCGGTGGCACCTTGATGAATGGCGTCGCGGCCGTCGGTCAGCCAGTCGATCGCGTAGCCCTGCCGGCCCAGCGTACTGATGAGCTCGTCCGCCAAAGGAACGTGGTCCTCAACCAATAACAAACGCATCAATCGTCTTCCTTGTCTTGCAACAGGCGGCTGTCACCGGCATCGAATTTCAGCTCGCGTACCACATGATCGGCAGTGAGAAGCTCAATCTCATACACCAACACACCGTGTTTTTCCTCAAGTTCGGCCTCAAGCAACTTAGAGCCGGGGTAACGCCCCAATGCCTGATCAATGAACTGCTCAAGCGGCAGAATCACGCCTTTCCTTCGCAGCTCAAGCACCTCGTCCTGATTCAGGTCCCGAGCCAGGCACTCCAGGCTCGAGGTGACCGCACATACGGCCACCAGACAGTAAACGAAACGCTTGGCGGGACGCTTACTGGCGATCATCAGGCGTCCTGATGATCTTTGAGAATCTGCCCGCTGATGGCGTCCACTTCAACGTCCCACTCCACACCTTGCGCATCGCGCAGTTCGATCTGGTAAACGTACTTGCCATATTCCTGTTCCAGCTCGGTATCAGTAATGGTGGATTTAGGGTGCTTGGCCAAGGCGACAGCGTTGAGTTTTTCAAAAGACTGAATAGTACCTGCATCGCGCAGTTTCAGCGCCTCATCAGGACCTAAATCCCGGGCCTGGACATAACCGGCTGTGACAGTGAGTGCAGTGGCAGCGATAAAGGCAGTCAGGATTTTCATGGTGGATCTCCGTAGGGGTCTGGTTGTTCACGGAACCCACCATAAACGGGCGAACTTAATTGAAGCTGAATTTATCTGGCTACGTGCCACTACCCGTCGAGCCTCCAGTGGATGAAAGCGGGACCCACGATATACTTCGCCCCTGTCCAACCCGGAGGGGCCATGAGCAACATTCACATCAAATACCCGGCATTGACTATCAAGGCCGGTAGGCGTGCGATGACGCGGATCAGGGAGCAAGGCCTATCGCCGATAGATGTCGGCATCATCCCTGGCGCCGCGGGTGGTCCGAAAGCATTGGGCATTCAGGGCCTGGATCTGGCGCTGTTCGGTGAATGGCTGCCCCGGGCTCAACGGGAGCGATCGTTGATTGGCGCCTCTATCGGTTCGTGGCGATTTGCTAGCGCCTGCCTGCCGGACCCGGTTGCAGGTATCCGGCGACTTGGCCACCTGTACAACGAGCAGAGTTTCGCCAAAGGCGTGACGATGGCACAGGTCACCCGAAGCTGCGTGACGATGCTTGATGCGCTTTTGCAGGCGAATGATGCACACGTTCTGGCGAATGCTCATTACCGTCTTAACGTGATGATCGTCAGAAGTCGGGGCTTGCTTGCCCGGGATCATCGCGCAGGGTTAAGCCTGGGGCTAGGGGCTGTCGTCGCTGATAACCTGATCGGGCGCGCACGCCTGTCGCGACATTTCGAACGACTGGTCATGCACGACCCACGCCTCGTCCCTCCCCTGCTGCCATTGACTGACTTCCCATCGTGTTGCTTGCCGCTGGACACACTGAACCTGCGCCAGGCATTGCTGGCGTCTGGCTCCATTCCGATGGTCATGGAGGGCGTTGGAGAGATACCCGGTGTTGGCGCAGGGATGTTCCGCGACGGCGGCCTGCTCGACTACCATCTGGACCTTCCGTACAGCGGAAGCGACATTGTGCTGTATCCGCACTTCACCGACAAAATCATTCCGGGTTGGTTTGACAAGGCACTGCCATGGCGCAGAGGCGACCAGACTCGGCTTCAAGACGTGGTGCTGCTGGCTCCCTCACACGCGTACGTGGCTACGCTGCCCTACCGCAAGCTGCCTGATAGAAGCGATTTCAAACGGTTCGTCGGGAGGGATGCAGATCGGCAACGGTACTGGCGCACTGCAATGGAAAGCAGCCAGCGGCTGGGGGATGAGTTTCTGGAGCTCGTAGACACGGGCCGTCTCGCCGAACGGCTGGAGCCTCTGGTTTAACCACGTGGTCAGGTTCAGCCTGTCACTCGCCAAACCATTGCTGATAAACTCGCAGCTTGCATTTATCGCGCAGGCGATCGCCACTTCTCAAGGCTTATATCACCGTGGAAATTTTTAAAGAATTTACGTTCGAGTCCGCTCACCGGCTCCCTCACGTGCCGGACGGACACAAGTGCGGACGTCTGCACGGTCACTCGTTCCGTGTAGCGATCTATCTGCAGGGCGAACCGGATCCGCATACCGGCTGGATTCGCGATTTCTCCGAGATCAAGACAATCTTCAAGCCTCTGTACGAGCGCCTGGACCATAACTACCTGAATGACATCCCCGGCCTCGAAAATCCGACCAGTGAAGTGCTGGTGAAGTGGATTTGGAAAGAGCTTAAGCCGCTGCTGCCAGAGTTGTCCGCTATACGGATTCACGAAACCTGTACTAGCGGTTGCGTCTATCGTGGTGACTGATCAGCGTTGGAAATGGAGACCACCCTACGGGGTGGTTTTTTTTGCTCTATTCTTTTATCGCGCGCAAAAACAAAACCCCATCTGCTTTCGCAAATGGGGTTCTGGAATTTAATCTTGACGATGACCTACTCTCACATGGGGAAACCCCACACTACCATCGGCGATGCA